>CAVYOB010000070.1:0-12383 GCA_963769925.1 uncultured Prolixibacteraceae bacterium | reverse complement strand
TTATAGAAGTTTGTATAATTGGAACTAATTTATCAAAATTAGAGTTTAGTTGAAAACGCAACCTTATTCAACAAATACTCATCATAAATAAAATGACATGGTATGTTTAATATTTCAAAATTAATGGTTTTGTTTTTTGTGGTTTTGTTCTCTTTTTTATTTCATGCAATAAAGACGGTAAAATTGTAAAAGATATTTACAATCGTTGGGAGATTGTAGATTTTATGTCGGTTGAATCAGTAGCATACCCTAAAAACAATGAATATAATCCGATCATCCAGTTTTATAAAGAAGGAAATTACACACTGGACCTTGATGTGAATGGTTGTTCGGGAGAGTTTAAATTAACGGGTGAAGGTGAAATTGAAATAACTCTTGCAGGTTGCACAAAATTGTGTTGTGATAGTGATTTTTCAAAAAAGATACAAGAAATGCTTTCACACGTGAGTAGTTATTCTATTGAGAGAAATAAATTGACACTAAATATTACGGGTTGGGGTTGGATAAATCTTGAATTACACGATTGAGTTGGTTTCCGTATCCGGAAAAACAATCCATGGTTTAAAAGTTTTTGCTTCTTCAAAATCCATCAATGCATAAGAAATAATAATTACAACATCGCCAACGGCAACTTTACGTGCTGCAGGTCCATTTAAACAAATTGTTCCCGAACCACGTTCGCCTTTAATAACGTAAGTTTCAAGTCGTTCGCCATTATTTATATTTACCACCTGAACTTTTTCGTTTTCAATCATGTTGGCAGCATCCATTAAATCTTCATCAATGGTAATGCTTCCCACATATTGCAGGTTGGCTTCGGTAACCGTTACCTTATGTATTTTCGATTTACAAACTTCAATTTGCATGACTTTGCTCCTTTCAGTTAAAAACAATATTGTCAATTAATCTTACTTTTCCACAATAAACAGCAACACAAGCAACTTTTGTATTTTTTTCGTTCCAGTTTTTAACAGGCTGAAGTTTTTCATCGTCAACAATTTCAACATATTCAACAGTTAAATACGGGTTTTTGTTGATGTTCTCCTCAATCCAATTCGCAAGTTCTTGTACGGATTTTTGTCTTTTAAGTTCTTTTGCTTTAAATAATGTTTCAGAAATTAATGCTGCATTTTTCCGTTCTTCTGCTGAAAGCAATTCATTTCGCGAACTCATTGCCAAACCACTTTCTTCGCGCATAATGTGGCAAGGAACAATTTCAACCGGAATTTTCATCTGCTTGACCATGCTTTTTAATGATGGCAAGTTGCTGAAAATCCTTTAACCCGAAATAGGCTTTATTGGGTTTAACCATTTCAAACAATTTGCTTACAACTTGTGCTACTCCATTAAAATGCCCGGGCCGATGTTTCCCTTCCATTACTGTTTCCAAGTTCGCCAAAATTAAACTTTCGGGTATCCGGTTCCGGATAAACTTCGTTTACTTTAGGGGCAAAAACAATATGACAATCTGTTTCTTCCAGTAATTTCAAATCGGCATCCAAGGTTCCGCGGATAATGTTCCAAATCCTTCTTGTCGTTAAACTGTGTCGGATTTACAAATATACTGACTACTACCACAGGGTTTTCGCTCACCGCACGGGTTACAAGAGAAATATGTCCGGCATGAAGAGCACCCATTGTTGGTACAAATCCCACACTCTTTCCCAACGATTGAAAAGCCTGTAATTTGCTTTGTAAATCCTTTATGGTTTTAACCAAAAACATCCCCCGTTATTTTCGGGTGCAAAGTAAATAAAATAAATTGGCAAATCATGAAATTTTGGTTTTGTGTAAAGCATACTTAATCTGTATAACTGGCTTAAATTGAATATTAAGGATATTTTTATTACCTTTGCAGCCTGTTTATAACTGCGCTCATTGGTCAATGGAAAAGAAAAAGATCCTATATATTTCGCAAGAAATTACTCCCTATTTACCCGAAACCGAAATGTCAGAAATCTCTCGTTATTTACCTCAGGGAGTTCAGGAAAGAGGAAGGGAAATCAGAACTTTTATGCCCCGTTATGGTAGTGTAAACGAAAGGCGAAACCAGTTACACGAAGTCATTCGTCTTTCAGGAATGAATTTGGTAATTAATGATACGGATCACCCGCTGATAATAAAAGTTGCCTCAATTCAGGCAGCCCGGATGCAAGTTTACTTTATTGATAATGAAGATTATTTTCAACGGAAATTCGTATTGACAGATGCTCACGGGAAAGAATTTGAAGATAACGATGAACGGGCTGTGTTTTTTGCACGAGGCGTTTTGGAAACCGTAATAAAACTTCGATGGGCGCCTGATATTATTCATTGTCACGGATGGTTGACTTCGCTTGTACCACTTTACATTAAAAAATATTATTATAATAATCCGCTGTTTAGAAATTCTAAAGTAGTTTATTCGGTTTATAATGATGACTTTAAGAATCCTTTAAATCCCGATTTTAATGAAAAGTTGTTGGTAGACGGGATCACAAAAGAAGATGTTTCTGTGTTGAAAACGCCTGATTTTGTGAATGTGAGTAAAATGGGAATACAATATTCTGATGCAGTAATAAAAGGAACTGAGAAGATCAATCCTAAAGTCGATAATTATATTCATTCGACTGACAAACCGGTTCTGGAATACCAGCCAAAAGAAACATACATTGATGCTTATAATGAATTTTATAACAAAGTTTGTTAAAAGAATCAAATTAACTTTAAAAAATCAAAATTACCTTTATTTCAATCTTGTTATCATTGTTTTTTAATACGTTTGTGAAGTTTTTAAGAAAACCAGGAAACATAGAGAATAATTAATCGGAAAATTTGTGAAAAGAATCAGACTATACATCTCCGGAATCTTACCTGTATTAATTTTTGTTACGTTATTATTTACTGGCTGTAATAAAGAATCTAGTATTGGTGTTGAAGTGCTGCCATCGGGTGATTTAATTTCCATAAGAAGTGAAGTTATTAAGGACGATATCTCGGCTTATACTTTTTCGGAAGATAATATCAGAACTGACGAAGCCGCCCATAGCTTACTTGGAAGCTTGAAAGATCCGATTTTTGGGGCCACTACCATAGATTTGGCTACCCAGTTCAGGTTGTATGGATTCCCTGATTTTGGGGCCAACCCGACAATTGATTCCGTAAGATTGTATCTTTATTACAGGATTATCTACGGTGATACGCTTACATACCAGAAGTTTAAGATTTATGAATTGAATGAAAGTATTTTTGCTGATAAAACTGATTCAACTGGATCGACATCAAGTTATCCTTATTATCAGGATGTTGATTTGAAATCAATGGCATCAACTCAATTACTTGGCGAAACAGAATACAAACCGAGAGTAAGACTCGATTCCACCACTGCAGATACATTTTACCAGTTGATAACCATACCAATTGATATTTCATTGGGTGAGAAACTTCTTAAAGCTGACTCGCTTCAGAACGTAAATATTGATGCTTTTTTGGAATATTTCAAGGGGTTGGTAATTGAAACGGAGCCCGTTACAGAACAAGGTGGTGCTATTTTGTCAATGGAGCTTGTGCCGTCGGGCGGGTTTCAGGGATCTGCATTGGCACTCTATTATAAGAATGATTCTGTTGTTCATAGCGGCATAGACTCTTCATTGGTTATGCCATACGTTATTTCACCATTCAGCGCACGCGTAAATAGCATTGTTCATGATTATTCCGGAACACCGTTTAAAGCACATTTGAATTCTGAGACTGCAGAAGATTCACTTATTTATGTTCAATCAACGGGTGGGCTGAAGGCAAAAGTTACAATAGCTGACCTCACATCATGGGCCGATTCGGTTAACACCGCAATAAATAAAGCAGAACTTATTTTCCAGGTTGATACTGTTGCATCAGATGTACATGAATTTCCGCCACCACGACAATTGTTTTTTACATTTATTAATAGTTCCGGTGCAGAACAATTGCCGGATGATTATTATAATGTCGGCCCTGGTTTTTACGGAGGGTCCCTGAACGCCGATTATACTTATCATTTTAATATCACTCAGCATTTACAGGAAATAATCAACGGTGATCGCATAAACAGTGGGTTTTATTTAACCACCGGGAAGCGAAATGACCAAGCCAACCGGGTGGTGCTGAAAGGAAGTTCCAGTGCAACTGGGATCAAACTTATTATTACGTATTCAAAGTTTAATGATTGATATACACACAAAAAGGGGGACGGATAATTAAATCGCCCCCCTTTTTGATTTTGTTGCAGTTATTTCGTTTTTATTCTTACCACAGTTTTATCATCAGCTGTCTCTCCCTTTTTTAATTCAACACTTTCAATTTTTTCTTTGTCCAACTCTTTAATATCTTTTGCTTTTACTTTTTTCCCGTTAAGATAATATACAGTGTTTGTATCGCCGGGAGTACTCAGAAAAATGGGTTGCCTTCCGTAAGTTTCAGCGAGCTGACGATATTTTTCTGCTATTTGGGCCTGCCTTTCCATTCTTTGACGAGTCTGAGCTACCATTTCTTCGCGTTGTTTTTCCGAGAGGTTTTTTTGTTTTTCATACAGGTCACGCTGACGGGTCACCAATTCTTCAACATTTGCCCGGGAATAGCCAGTTCCAACTCCTGTAGAGTAACCCCAGAATCGACTGCTGTCATCAATTTTATAAAGATTTTCCAACCCTTTTAAATTGAGCGTCTTATTGAGTTCTGCCACAGTGGACAAGTCAATGTCGCCATCCAGTTCGACCAGGTTTGTTGATGTGGAAGAATTGGTTACCAATGCCAGAGATTTAATCTTATCCTGATCTTTCTTCAGGAACACCTTAACATCCTCACCCATTCTTTTTTCTGTTTTGAATAACGTATAATTTTCCTTTTTATAGTAATTGAGCATCGTTTGATGAATTTCGCTGTCTGTATCTTCATCCCCGGCACTAATATTTTTTCCGGTGCCTGAAACAACAGCGCTTGCTCTCATCAAATTACTTTGAGAGATTACAATAATTTTATCCAGTTGTTTCAGAGCATCGTAAACCGGAGAATCTTCATCGAGATTCTTTTTCTTTAAGTAAAGATCAAAAAGGTCGCTGGTTAACATACTGGCACTGAACCCGTCTTTATCAGCATATTTTTCAGTCAACTGCGAAAACAGTGTTTGATTTTGCTGAGCCAGTACTGGAATCGTCATTATGATGACAAGCGTCATTAGAATAATTCTTTTCATGATTATTGAGTTTTTAATGAATAATAATTTCAACATTGTCATTTACCCACAGTACAAGCATATCTTCCTGTTCCTGGGGCTGAATGCTTTCTGAAACCTGGTAAAGTGCCTGTTCCATGGTAAAAAATTCATTGTTCAGTTGTTTATTTCTTTTATTTTTAATTGTTGTATAAGCTGAAAGAATGACCACAATTACGGCAGCAGCAGAAAGAGCACGCAAAACCTGCATCCTAATCCTTTTGCCTTTTCCCAGTTTCTTATCCAGTTTCAGAAAAGCTGTTTCATCAATATCTTCAGGCACCTTAATTTCTTCTTCAAAAAAGGCAAACATATCACGCTCTGAAACATGTTTTTCGCTATCAGCAATCAGTTGCTTCAACTCGTTTTCTTCTTCGAGTGAGGTTTCGCCACTGTAATATTTATCGAGCAATTCTTTTCGTTTCATCGTATTCATATATTTTTTCCACTTCCTGTTTAACTTTTAACCGGGCCCTCGACAGGATGACGCGGATATAAGTCACTTCAAATCCGGTTATATCCTTAATTTCCTCGAATGAAAATCCGTCAATATCACGCATGCGGATGACGGTTTGCATTTTTTTTGGTAAATCTTCAATAACCTTGCGTACATGGTCAAATTTTTCTTTCGTTTCTTGTTCTGCCCCGTTTTCTGGCAGGTTCAGAATTTTATGTTCTTCATGTACCCCGATTACCGAAGGCCGTTTCTTTTTCAATAAATCAAAGCCGTGGTTTTTTGCCATGGTATAAATATAGCTGTTCAGGTTGGTGCAGTTTTTTAGCTCCTCTCTTTTAGTCCACAGTTTTACCATTAAATCCTGTAATGCATCCCGTGTCTCTTCCTGATCTTTTAAAATCCGAAACAACATCGGGTAGAGCTTTCTGGAATATGGCAACGCTTTATTTTTAAACTCTTCGGCTGTCATTTGATAACATAGACGATTCCTGATCAAAATTATAACAAACTACCCGATTTATTTTTAAGAAGGCACATGTGATCCTGTGAACATAGCACTGAAATAAAGGAATGATGTGTTCAATTGGGCATAATTCAGTAATATTGCAGCTTTATTTTTATCATGAACTTTGAACAGTTAATAATCTTTCTGCTCATCGGTGTTGGCTTAAGCTTTGATTCTTTTGCCGTTTCAGTTTCCTGCGGATTAATGAAACGCGAAATAAAATTTGTGCAGGCAACATTGGTGGCGGGTCTTCTGGCATTTTTTCAGGCATTATTTCCTGTTATTGGTTGGTTAATAGGCAGTTCGGTAAAAAACCTTATTGCAACAATTGATCACTGGATCGCTTTTGGGTTGCTCGTTTTTATTGGGGTTAGAATGATCATTGAAGGAATAAGACCAGATGGGAAATTAAATAGATTTAATCCGTTTGAATTTAAAATATTGATTGGATTGTCAATAGCCACCAGTATCGACGCATTGGTAGTAGGTTTAAGTTTCGGATTTTTAGATATGCCAATTCTTTTCCCGGTCATAGTTATCGGCACGGTAACTTTTATTATGGCAATGCTCGGAATGTTGTTTGGGAAGAATATTCCGGCTAAACGCAGCCATCAGTCACTTATAATTGGAGGAATAATTCTGGCACTGATTGGGGTAAAAATACTTGTTGAACATTTGTGGTTTTAGTGGTGTAGATAATTAATTACAGATGAAAATTATCTTCAAAAAGTTGCGTTAATGGTTAAATTTGCAACGGATAAAAAGCTAAGATGAGAATAGGTAATCTGGAATTAAGTGGGGTTCCTCTCTTTCTTGCACCTATGGAAGATGTAACTTACAAGTCTTTTCGGTGGATGTGTAAGAAATTTGGGGCCGATGTAATGTACACAGAATTTGTTTCGTCGGAAGCGTTGGTACGCAACATTAAAAAGACAAAACAGAAAATGATATTGTACGATTTTGATCGGCCGGTTGCTATTCAAATCTATGGCCACAACGTTGACGCAATGGCAGAGGCGGCCAGGGTTGCCGGGGAGTTGGAGCCGGATTTTATTGATATTAATTTTGGGTGCCCGATGAAAAAAATCGTTCGGCACGGAGCCGGAGCGGCACTTCTGAATGATCTTCCCAAAATGCAGCAAATGGCTGCTGAAGTTGTAAAAGCTGTAAAAATACCAGTGACCGCAAAAACCCGTTTGGGATGGACACAAAATGAAAAACCAATTATTGAAGCTGCCTTGCGGTTGCAAGATGCAGGCATAGCTGCACTGGCCATTCACGGACGAACTCGCGACCAACTATATACCGGAAAAGCTGATTGGACATTGATTGGTGAAGTAAAAAATCATCCTCAAATTACAATACCAATAATTGGGAACGGTGATATTAACAGTGCTGAAACTGCAAAACATCGTTTAGACGAAACCGGTGTTGATGCATTAATGATAGGAAGAGGTTCAATCGGACGACCTTGGTTGTTCAGGGAAATCAAGCATTTTCTTAAAACAGGTGAAAAGTTACCATTGCCAACGGTAACAGAAGTAACTGAAATTCTACGCGAACAAATGAAAATGAACCTGGAATGGAAAGAGGATGAACGGACGGGATTTTAATGCTTCGTCGTCACTTTGCAAAATATTTTCCCGGGTTGCCTAATTTCCGTGACATGAAAATCAGGTTACTGCGCGCAGAAACGAGCGATGAAATAAATGAGATTTTAAACTTAATTGTTAGTACTTACGGCAACATTCTATCGATCATACCGTTTCAGATTTACGATAATGGGAAACAAGTATTCAAAATATTATTCCGATAAGTCGCTTTGGGAAAAAATCAGAAAATTTTCAAAAGATGCAGGCGAAAAAGTAATTTATGCAGTTTTGCTGCTTTATTATGCCATGGGCGACAAAAGCGTAAGCATCAAAAATAAATTAATGATTGCAGCGTCACTGGGCTATTTCATACTGCCTACCGATGCAATTTTCGATTTAACGCCCATCATTGGTTATTCTGATGATTTTGGGTGTTTTGTTGTTTGCATTAACACAAATAGCTTCCAGTATTACCCCTGAAGTGAAAGAAAAAGCCCGTTCAAAAATAAATGAGTGGTTTTCAAATGTTAACGAAGCTGAACTCATTGAACTGGAGAAAAGATTTGAGGGAAATTAGGGATTAAGTCAACCCTATTATTCTTCTTTTTCATGTCTGTTTGATCTGTTACTTAGATCGATTATTACAATGTAAATAAAATGTTAATGTGCCGTAATGGTAGTTGTTTGGCACTTACTTTGAATATCTAAATATGTCGAGAATTATATATGATTTAATAAATCGAGATAAATGAAGATAAGAAAGTGGTTTTAATCGTTAACATGTTTTTTGTTTTCAAAAAGTACAAATGACTTAAAGTACTTTTAACTGTTTGGGTAGCTGGCTTCGGCCAGCTATTTTTTATATGTGTGGAAACCCTTTATTTACACAGATGGTCGGATTAAGTTTACTTTGTATATTTCATTAACTTTGGCATATGGTTAATTATCGAAAACTTGTCGAAGACAAATTACCGCTATAATTACTATTAATCTTTGTTTCTGAAAATCGGCAAAGTATTTTGAATATGCCGTTAGTTTAATACTGTCGAAATAGCTTGATATGAGTAATAATGAGTTAAAATGTTTTGTTGAATTACTAAATTTTAATGGCATGAGTTTGAAAAAAACGATGTTGACAATATTCTTCGCAATAGGAATATTGTCGGGATTAATGGCTCAGAAAAATCCGTTTATTACAAGTATGTACACAGCCGATCCTTCAGCACATGTTTGGGCTGATGGTCGTTTATATGTATATCGGTCACATGATATTTCACCTCCACGCGGATGCGATTTGATGGACCAATATCATGTTTTTTCCACTAACGATATGATTCATTGGAAAGATCACGGAGAAATTTTACGTGCCGCAGATGTGCCTTGGGGTAGAAAAGAAGGTGGTTTTATGTGGGCGCCTGATTGTGCCTATAAAAACGGTACGTATTATTTCTACTTTCCGCATCCTAGTGAAACAGACTGGAACAATACCTGGAAAATCGGCGTTGCAACAAGTAAATACTCCGGATAAAGATTTTGTAGTTCAAGGCTACATTCCAAATATTCCGTCAATGATTGACCCATGTGTTTTTGTGGATGACGATGGTCAGGCGTATTTGTTTTACGGAGGCGGAGGCAACTGTATGATGGGAAAGCTAAAGGATAATATGATGGAAATTGACGGGGAATTGAAAGCAGTTAATGGGGTTGGAATATTTTCATGAAGCTTCCTGGGTTCATAAAAGAAATGGAATATATTATTTGTCTTATTCTGACAATCACGATGAAACTAATGATAAAGAAGGCGTGAAGGGAGACATTGGATGAGATATGTGACGAGTAAAAACATCAATGGCCCTTGGGAATACAGAACAATCTACATGGAACGCACAGATACTATACAAATGATGGTTCGAATCGTTGAATATAAAGGACAGTGGGATGCTTTTATCATAACAGTATATTATCAAGCGAAAAAGGGGAATTCAACGACTGGCAGAGATCAATCCGCGTGGACAAATCCTTCTATAATCCCGATGGAACCATTCAAATGGTTAAACAGACAACTTAGTGGAAAAAGTAAATTTACTTTGCGCTTTATTCGTTTATAAAAACAACTATTACCGGACTACTTAACTTCACACTACTTCAATGGATTTTGTTGGCATTATGTGGCGTTTTTGTTGGAATGTTGAAAGTGGGATTCCCCGGAGTTTCAATGATTGTTGTTCCTGTACCTGCTATTATCTTTGGGGGAAAAGCATTGATGGAATATTACTTTCCATGTCAACGATGGTAGATCTTTTGGGTTGGTTATTATGACTGTCACGCTGAGTGGAAATACCTCTGGAAAATTGCTGCCCTGGCTTTTCTCGGAATTGGAATTGCTTTTTGGGTGGGCAAAGTTGTAATTGATGAATGGGTTTAAAAACATCATTGCCATTTCGGAATTGACATGCATTGCACTTATGCTTTGGAAGGATCGTCAGAAAGGAAGCAATTTTTTCCCTGACAGATGGTGGTTCGCCGCATCAATGGGAACACTTGGAGGGTTTGCCACAATGATCGGAAATGTTGCCGGGCCAATTTTTGCCATTTTATTTACTGGCAATGCATTCTCCAAAAAACAGTTTTATTGGTACAGGTGCATGGTTTTTTCTGTATTGTCAATTTATCGAAATTTCCGTTACACCTGTTTATCTGGAAAACCATTTCGTGGAATACGCTATTACTCTATGTTTCACTTTTGCCGGGAATTGCAGCCGGGGCTTTTCTTGGTATTTGGCTGGTTAAAAAACTTTCTGACAAATTTTATCGCACAGCGGTGATTATTGTCACGGCATTATCGGCATTTTTATTGTTAATTTGAAAAACGATTTACACGAAATAAAACGATGGAAGCACTGACCAATTTCTTTTTTGATAAAAATTGTGTGAATATTCTGGACGTGGGGACTGGCCCTGGAAAATTTATTAATGTGTTGAGAGAGGCATTTCCCAATGGGAAGATAACTGGTATTGATCCTGAACAAGAATCGTTGGACGAAGCCAACGTAATTATCCGGACATGAATTTTGAACAAGGCATAGCAGAGCGTCTTCCTTTTTCGACAGGAACATTCGATGTTGCCAGCATCTCTATGGCATTACACCATCTTACAAAAGTGAGTAAAGGTTTGCATGAAATGAAACGTGTAGTGAAAAAAGGTGGGTGGATTATTGTAAACGAAATCATCAGTGATAATTTAAATCCTGCCCAGGAAGTACACAAAATTTATCATCATTTTCGTAGTCGGGTCGATCGATTTTAGGTGTCAGTCACCATGAGACTTTTCAGAAAGAACAGGTTATTCAGATGGTTGAAGATGCCGGAATTTCAATTCAGTTTTTCTTTGAGCATAAAGATGAGCCAGAAACCATGGATGTAAATGAAGTCGGAAAAAAGAGTTGAAATCATGCAAAAGAAGCTTGAAAAAATTAAAGACAGACCTGAATATGAAGAGATGAAAGGGCAAATTGCCGAATTCAGAAAACAGGTTCTGATTCATGGATTTCAACCAGCTACAAAAGTTGTAATTGTTGGGCGGAAACTGTGATTTGAAAGTCTTTTTTATTAAAGATAAGGTTCTCCAAATTAAATAATTTATACTTGTCTATAATTAAAGTGACACACTCCTGCCTGTTTTTCGATCAGCTACAAAATATCAGTTTTGCTGAAAAATAAGCCTCCACTAATATGCTTCAAGATATAATAATGTGAATTTTGATTGTCACAATCACCCTGTTAGGTTGTTGTTTTTATATTTCATAAAGGCGCGATTTAGGTTTTAACTTTGTAAAAAGCGTAAATTTTTAGTCGCAGTTGAACAAAAAGGATTCGAAACTATTTTTATCAAATAAAAAGCATTGATTGTAGATATTGAGATTTCAAAATAAATTATAAAAGGAGAGAAAGTTATGGCAAGAATGAACCCGGTTGTACTTTTTGAAATGGCCGCCGAAGACGGAAAAGAATGTCTGAATTTTATTCAAAAGTATTTGGTTGGAAAACCCAGCAATATGGCGAAGAAATGGGGAATTATATTGTTGCCCAAACCACAGCAACTAATGATAAGGGCATGATACAAACTCCCGGTGCAATTAATGGTGGGTTCTACCAGAAGATGGAAGATCCAAGTCTGAATTATCCTTCAATTGTAATTGCTGTCGACGACATCCGTGAATCGATGGAGAAAATCAAGAATGCAGGTGGAAAACTGTTAGGCGAGCCGATGCTAATTCCAGGTGTTGGAGACTACGTTTCTTTTATTGATACAGAGGGAAATCGGTGCAGTATTTTGCAACCAATTCCGATGTAGAAATGGGAAGCAAAAGAAACAATAGAAAAATATTTTGCAGCAATCCATGCAGGTGGATGGGAAGATTTTATTGCAGAGGATTTTATTTACGCCAATTCGTTCCTCGACAGAACTCTAAATGGCAAAGCTGCTTACGTAGAGGCGGCAACCCGATTTTTTAGCACTACATCTTCAGTTGAATTGAAGCGAATTGTTATTGATGGAGACAATGTAGTTGTAGTGGCAAGATACACAGTAACGGCGCCTCA
>CAVYOB010000069.1:0-11427 GCA_963769925.1 uncultured Prolixibacteraceae bacterium | reverse complement strand
TAGGCAAGTTGATAATGCAGAATATCTTTTACAGCATATTCAGTAAAAATAAAAAACGGGACCTGGAAAGGGGAGATATTAAACAGTCGGAATGATTTTATGTCAGCATATTGGTTTCGGTATCAGGAAAGACCAACCAGGGTTTAAAAGTTTTCGCCTCTTCAAAATCCATGTGTGCGTATGAAATAATAATTATAACATCACCAACGGCAACTTTACGTGCTGCCGGCCCGTTAAGACAAATTGTGCCGGAACCGCGTTCGCCTTTAATAACGTAAGTTTCAAGGCGTTCTCCGTTGTTAATATTTACAATCTGAACCTTTTCGTTTTCAATAATGTTGGCAGCATCCATTAAGTCTTCATCAATGGTAACGCTTCCTACATATTGTAAGTTGGCTTCGGTAACCGTAACCTTATGTATTTTCGATTTACAAACTTCAATTTGCATGACTTTGCTCCTTTCAGTTAAAAACAATATTGTCAATCAATCTGACTTTTCCACAATAAACAGCAACACAAGCAACTTTTGTATTCTTTTCATCCCAGTTTTTAACAGGCTGAAGTTTTTCATCGTCAACAATTTCTGCGTATTCAACAGCTAAATACGGGTTTTTGTTGATATTCTCTTCAATCCAATACGCAAGTTCTTGTACGGATTTTTGGCTTTTAAGTTCTTTTGCCTTAAACAAGGTTTCAGAAATTAAAGCGGCATTTTTCCGTTCTTCTGCTGAAAGCAATTCATTTCGTGAACTCATTGCCAAACCACTTTCTTCGCGCACAATGTCGCAAGGAATAATTTCAGCCGGAATTTCCATCTGTTTGACCAGACTTTTTATGATGGCAAGTTGCTGAAAATCCTTTAACCCGAAATAGGCTTTGTCGGGTTTAACCATTTCAAACAATTTGCTTACAACTTGTGCTACTCCATTAAAATGTCCGGGTCGATGCTTCCCTTCCATAACTGTTTCCAGTTCGCTAAAGTTAAACTTTCTGGTATCCGGTTCAGGATAAACCTCGTTTACTTTAGGGGCAAAAACAATATTACAGTCTGTTTCTTCCAGCAATTTCAAATCGGCATCAAGGTTCCGCGGATAACGTTCCAAATCATTTGTGTCGTTAAACTGTGTTGGATTTACAAATATACTGACTACTACCACTGGGTTTTCGCTCACCGCACGAGTTACAAGAGAAATATGCCCGGCATGGAGAGCTCCCATTGTTGGTACAAATCCTACACTCCTTCCCAACGATTGAAAAGCCTGCATTTTGCTTTGTAAATCCTTTATGGTTTTGACCAAAAACATCCCCCATTATTTTCGCGTGCAAAGTAAATAAAATTAATTGGCAATTCATGAAATTTTGGCTTTGTGTAAAGCTTACCTTAATCTGTATAACTGGCTTAAATTGAATATTAAGGATATTTTTATTACCTTTGCACCCTGTTTATAACTGCGCTCATTGGTCAATGGAAAAGAAAAAGATCCTATATATTTCGCAAGAAATAACTCCCTATTTACCCGAAACTGAGATGTCAGAAATATCTCGTTATTTGCCTCAGGGAGTTCAGGAAAGAGGACGGGAAATCAGGACTTTTATGCCCCGATATGGCAGCGTAAATGAAAGGCGAAATCAGTTGCACGAAGTCATTCGTCTTTCCGGAATGAATTTGGTAATTAACGATACGGATCACCCGTTGATCATAAAAGTTGCCTCTATCCAGGCCGCCCGGATGCAGGTTTACTTTATCGACAACGAAGATTATTTTCAACGGAAATTCGTATTAACAGATGCTCACGGGAAGGAGTTTGAAGATAATGACGAGCGCGCTGTGTTTTTTGCACGAGGCGTATTGGAGACCGTAATAAAGCTTCGTTGGGCGCCGGATATTATTCATTGTCATGGATGGTTGACATCGCTGGTACCACTCTATATTAAAAAGTATTATTATAATAATCCGTTGTTTAGGAATTCTAAAGTAGTTTATTCGGTTTATGACGATGATTTTAAGAATCCTTTGAATTCTGATTTCAATGAAAAGCTACTGGTGGATGGGATTACAAAAGAAGATGTTTCTATGTTGGAAACCCCTGATTTTGTTAATGTAAGTAAATTGGGAATACAGTATTCCGATGCTGTAATCAAAGGAGCTGAGAAGATAAATCCGGAAGTCAATAAATTTATTCAAACGACCGACAAACAAATCCTGGAATACCAGCCAAAGGAAACATACATTGATGCTTATAATGAATTTTACGACAAAGTTTGTTAAAAGAGTCAAATTAAAGTTTAAAAAATCAAAATTACATTTATTTCAACCTTGTTATCATTGTTTTTTAATACGTTTGTGAAGTTTTTAAAGAAAACCAGAAAACATAGAGAATAATTAATCAGAAAATTTGTGAAAAGAATCAGAAAATACATTTCCGGAATCTTACCTGTATTAATTTTTGTTGTAGCATTATTTACCGGCTGTAAAAAAGAATCAAGTCTTGGTGTTGAAGTGCTACCATCGGGTGATTTAATTTCCATAAGAAGTGAAGTTATTAAGGACGATATTTCTGCTTATACATTTACAGAAGATAAAATCAGAACTGATGAGGCTAATCACAGTTTACTTGGAAGCTTGAAAGATTCACTTTTTGGAACTACTACCATAGATTTGGCCGCTCAGTTCAGGTTGTATGGATTCCCTGATTTTGGGAGTAACCCGACAATTGATTCTGTAAGATTGTACCTCTATTACAGAATTATTTACGGTGATACAGTTACTTATCAGAAATTTAAGGTTTATGAATTGGAGACAGGCTTAGATGTTGATGCAAGTTATACTCAGGATGTTGATTTGAAATCGATGGCATCTACCGAGTTACTTGGTGAAACAGAATATAAACCGAGAGTAAGACTTGATTCCACTACTTCAGATACATTTTACCAGTTGATAACCATTCCAATTGATATATCACTGGGAGAAAAACTTCTTAATACTGACTCGCTTCAGAATGTAAATATTGATGCTTTTCTGGAATATTTTAAGGGGTTAGTAATTGAAACGGAGCCGGTTACAGAACAAGGTGGAGCTATTTTGTCAATGGAGGCTGTGCCCTCGGGTGGGTTCCTGGGATCAGCACTGGCACTTTACTATAAAAACGATTCTGTTCTTAGAAGTGGAATAGACACTTCAATGGTTATGCCATATATTATTTCACCATTCAGCGCACGCGTAAATAGTATTGTTCATGATTACTCCGGAACTCCGTTTAAAGAACATTTGAATTCGGAAGTTGCAGAAGATTCACTAATTTATGTTCAATCAACCGGTGGGCTAAAAGCAAAAGTTATGATTGATGATCTTACTTCATGGGCTGATTCAGTAAACACTGCAATAAATAAGGCAGAACTCATTTTCGAGATTGACACACTAGCCTCTCAGATATCTAAATTTCCACCTCCGCCGAAATTGTTGTTTACATTTATCGATAGTTCGGGTGTAGAACGATTGCCAATTGATTACTATTTTAATTCCTCATTTTATGGTGGTTCATTAAATACAGATGATCACACTTATCACTTCAATATTACCCAACATTTACAGCGGATTATCCAGGGAGAAGTAAATAATTACGGATTCTTTTTAACTACCGGGAAACGAAATGACCGGGCCAACCGGGTGGTGCTGAAAGGAAGTTCAAGTGCAGCGGGGATCAAACTTATTATAACGTATTCAAAGTTTAATAACTGACTAGTCCTATCATCTGTAACGCTAATTTTAGGACTAGTCATGTAGTAGCTATTTCGTTTTTATTCTTACCACTGTTTTATCATCAGCTGTCTCTCCCTTTTTTAATTCAACACTTTCAATTTTTTCTTTGTCCAACTCTTTAATATCTTTTGCTTTAACTTTTTTTCCGTTGAGATAATATACAGTGTTTGTATCGCCAGGAGTGCTTAAAAAAATGGGTTGTCTTCCATAAGTCTCGGCAAGTTGGCGATATTTTTCAGCTATTTGGGTCTGTCTTTCTATCCTTTGACGGACCTGAGCTTCCATTTCTTCGCGTTGTTTTTCAGAAAGATCATTTTGTTTTTCATACAAGTCACGCTGACGTGCTACCAGTTCTTCAACATTTGCACGGGAATAGCCAGATCCAACTCCTGTAGAATAGCCCCAGTATCGATTACTGTTGTCTATTTTATAGAGATTTTCCAACCCCTTCAAATTGAGTGCCTTATTAAGTTCTGCCACGGTTGAAAGGTCAATATCTCCATCCAGCTCAACCAGGTTTGTTGATGTGGAAGAATTGGTTACCAATGCCAGAGATTTAATCTTATCCTGATCTTTCTTCAAGAACACCTTAACATCCTCACCCATTCTTTTTTCTGTTTTGAATAACGTATAATTTTCCTTTTTATAATAATTGAGCATCGTTTGATGAATTTCGCTGTCTGCATCTTCATCCCCGGCACTAATATTTTTTCCGGTGCCTGAGACAACAGCGCTTGCTCTCATCAAATTACTTTGAGAAATCACTATAATTTTATCCAGTTGTTTCAGAGCATCGTAAACCGGAGAATCTTCATCGAGATTCTTTTTCTTTAAGTAAAGATCAAAAAGGTCGCTGGTTAACATACTGGCACTGAATCCGTCTTTGTCAGCATATTTTTCAGTCAACTGCGAAAACAGTGTTTGATTTTGCTGAGCCAGCACTGGCATCGTCATTATGATGACTAGCGTCATTAGAATAATTCTTTTCATGATTATTGAGTTTTTAATGGATAATAATTTCAACATTGTCATTTACCCAAAGTATAAGCATATCCTCCTGTTCTTCGGGCTGAATGCTCTCCGAAACCTGGTAAAGTGCCTGTTCCATGGTAAAAAATTCATTATTTAATTGTTTATTTCTTGAATTTTTAATTGTTGTATAAGCTGAAATAATAACTACTATCGCAGCTGCTGCTGAAAGAGCCCGTAATACCTGCATACGGATTCTTTTGCCTTTCCTCAGTTTTTCATCCAGCTTCAGGAAAACTGTTTCATCGAGATTCTCAGGAATCTTTTTTTCTTCTTCAAAAAAGGCAAATACATCACGTTCTGAAACAAGCTTTTCGTCATCAGCTATCAGTTGTTTCAACTCTTTTTCTTCTTCGAGTGAGGTTTCACCGCTGTAATATTTATCGAGCAACTCTTTTCGTTTCATCATATTCATATATTTTTTCCACCTCCTGTTTAACTTTTAACCTGGCCCTCGACAGAATAACGCGGATATAAGTCACTTCAAATCCGGTTATATCTTTAATTTCCTCGAATGAAAATCCGTCGATATCACGCATGCGGATGACGGTTTGCATTTTTTCGGGTAAATCTTCAATAACCTTGCGCACATGATCGAATTTTTCCTTCGTTTCTTGTTCTGCCCCGTTTTCAGACAGGTTCAGAATTTTATGTTCTTCATGTGCCCCGATTACCGAAGGCCGTTTTTTTTTCAATAAATCAAAGCCGTGGTTTTTTGCCATGGTATAAATGTAGCTGTTAAGGTTGGTGCAGTTTTTCAACTCCTCCCTTTTAGTCCATAGTTTTACCATTAAATCCTGTAACGCGTCCCGTGTTTCTTCCTGATCTTTTAAAATCCGAAACAACATCGGGTAGAGCTTCCTTGAATATGGCAACGCTTTATTTTTAAACTCTTCGGCTGTCATTTGATAACATAGACGATTCCAGATCAAAATTATAACAAACTGTCCGATTTATTTTTAAGAAGGTGAATGCAACCATTTGAAATCATGCCTGAATTGGCGGAATGATGTGTTCAATTGGGCATAATTCAGTAATATTGCAGCTTTATTTTTATCATGAACTTTGAACAGTTAATAATCTTTCTGCTCATCGGTGTTGGCTTAAGCTTTGATTCTTTCGCCGTTTCAGTTTCCTGCGGATTAATGAAACGGGAAATAAAATTTATGCAGGCAATATTGGTAGCAGGGTTACTGGCATTTTTTCAGGCACTATTCCCAGTTATTGGTTGGTTAATAGGCAGTTCTGTAAAAAATCTTATTGCAACAGTCGATCACTGGATCGCTTTTGGATTGCTCGTTTTTATTGGGGTTAGAATGATTATTGAAGGAATAAGACCGGATGGGAAATTAAAGAGATTTAATCCGTTTGAATTTAAAATATTGATTGGATTGTCAATAGCCACCAGCATCGATGCATTGGTAGTAGGTTTAAGTTTTGGATTTTTGGATATGCCAATTCTTTTCCCGGTTATAGTTATCGGCACGGTAACTTTTATTTCGTCAATGCTTGGGATGCTGTTCGGGAAGAATATTCCTGCTAAACGTAGCCATCAATCATTCATAATTGGAGGAATAATTCTGGCACTGATTGGAGTAAAAATACTTGTTGAACATTTGTGGTTTTAACAGTGCAGATAATATTATTACAGATCTTCAATTTTAAGTTTTACATCATAATCCTCCAATTTTATTGTATCAGTTGAAATAGGATAAGGAGTAACGCTCAGTAATTCAAAAGAATAATTACCAAGCGTATCAACAGGATTAAAAACTGAATTCAATTCGATTGTGCCTGAAAGAGGTTTTTCAATGTTAATTTTTACCGACACCATTCCTGCCCAAATACATTCAACATCTATTGGACAACGAGAATCATTAATATCCGATATTGTAAATTTAAGCGAACGATCGTTTGATTGATATTTCCCGTTGATCTTATAACTTTTTTCAACTCCAAATTCAAAGTCTTTTAATCCTACATCTTTTTCGCATGAATTTAAAAGAAGAGTGAATAATACGGAAAAGAGTATATATGTTTTATTCATGGCACAAATTTATGAATAGATGGACATAATCTTCAAAAAGTTGCGTTAATGGTTAAATTTGCAACGGTTAAAAAGCTATGATGAGAATAGGTAATCTGGAATTAAGTGGAGTTCCTCTCTTTCTTGCACCTATGGAAGATGTAACTTACAAGTCTTTTCGGTGGATGTGTAAGAAATTTGGGGCCGATATAATGTACACTGAATTTGTTTCGTCGGAAGCGTTGGTACGTAACATCAAAAAGACGAAACAGAAAATGATGTTGTACGATTTTGATCGGCCGGTAGCAATTCAAATCTATGGTCACAACGTTGAAGCAATGGCAGAGGCAGCAAAAGTTGCCGGGGAGTTGGAGCCGGATTTCATCGACATTAATTTTGGGTGCCCAATGAAGAAAATCATCCGGCACGGTGCCGGAGCTGCGCTTTTGAATGATCTGCCTAAAATGCAGCAAATGGCTACTGAAGTAGTAAAAGCTGTAAAAATACCAGTGACCGCAAAAACCCGTTTGGGATGGACACAAAATGAAAAACCAATTATTGAAGCAGCCTTGCGGTTACAGGATGCAGGCATAGCTGCACTGGCAATTCACGGACGAACCCGCGACCAACTATATACCGGAAAGGCTGATTGGACATTGATTGGCGAAGTAAAAAATCATCCTAAAATTACAATACCAATAATTGGGAACGGTGATATTAACAGTGCTGAAATTGCACAACAACGATTAGAAGAAACCGGTGTTGATGCATTAATGATAGGAAGAGGTTCAATCGGGCGACCTTGGTTGTTCAGGGAAATAAAGCATTTTCTTAAAACGGGTGAAAAGTTACCATTGCCAACAGTAACGGAGGTAACTGAAGTTCTACGCGAACAAATGAAAATGAACCTGGAATGGAAAGAGGATGAACGGACCGGGATTTTAATGCTTCGTCGCCACTTTGCAAAATATTTTCCGGGGGTGCCTAATTTCCGTAATATGAGAATCAGGTTGCTACGTGCAGAAACCAGCGATGAAGTAAATGAGATTTTAAACTTAATTGTTAGTACTTACGGCAACATTCCTGTCGATCATACCGTTTCAGATTTACGATAATGGGAAACAAATATTCAAAATATTATTCCGATAAGTCGCTTTGGGAAAAAATCAGAAAATTCTCAAAAGATGCAGGCGAAAAAGTAATTTATGCAGTTTTGCTGCTTTATTATGCCATGGGCGACAAAAGTGTAAGCATCAAAAATAAATTAATGATTGCAGCGTCACTGGGCTATTTTATTCTGCCAACCGATGCAATTTTCGATTTAACGCCCATCATTGGTTATTCCGACGACCTTGGTGTTTTGCTGTTTGCATTAACACAAATTGCTTCCAGTATTACCCCTGAAGTGAAAGAAAAAGCCCGTTCAAAAATAAATGAGTGGTTTTCAAATGTTAACGAAGCTGAACTCATTGAACTGGAGAAAAGATTTGAGGGAAATTAGGGATTAAGTCAACCCTATTATTCTTCTTTTTCATTTCTGTTTGATCTGTTACTTAAATCAATTATTACAATGTAAATAAAATGTTAATGTGCCGTAATGGTAGTTGTTTGGCATCTACTTTGAATATCTAAATATGTTGAGAATTATATATGATTTAATAAATCGAGATAAATGAAGATAAGAAAGTGGTTTTAATCGTTAACATGTTTTTTGTTTTCAAAAAGTACAAATGACTTAAAGTACTTTTAACTGTTTGGGTAGCTGGCTTCGGCCAGCTATTTTTTGTATGTGCTGGAAACCCTTTATTTACACAGATGGTCGGATAAAGTTTACTTTGTATATTTCATTAACTTTGGCATATAGCTAATTATCGAAAACTTGTCGAAGACAAATTACCACAATAATTACTATTAATCTTTGTTTCTGAAAATCGGTATAGGATTTTTGAAAATATGGTCGTTCAACCTTATCGAAAGTAGCTTTGATGTAAGTAATAATGAGTTAAAATATTTTGTTTAATTTTTTAATTTCGATGGCATGAGTTTGAAAAAAACGATGATGACAATATTCTTCGCAATAGGAATATTGTCGGGATTAATGGCTCAGAAAAATCCTTTTATTACAAGTATGTACACAGCCGATCCTTCAGCACATGTATGGGCTGATGGGCGCTTGTATGTATATCCGTCACATGATATTTCACCTCCACGCGGATGCGATTTGATGGACCAATATCATGTTTTTTCCACTGACGATATGATTCATTGGAAAGATCACGGAGAAATTTTACGTGCCGCAGATGTACCTTGGGGCAGAAAAGAAGGTGGTTTTATGTGGGCGCCTGATTGTGCATATAAAAACGGTACTTATTATTTCTACTTTCCGCATCCAAGTGAAACAGATTGGAATAATACCTGGAAAATCGGCGTTGCTACAAGTAAATACCCGGATAAAGATTTTGTAGTTCAAGGCTACATTCCGAATATTCCGGCAATGATTGATCCATGTGTTTTCGTGGATGACGACGGTAAGGCATACTTGTTCTATGGAGGAGGTGGGAAATGTATGATGGGTAAGCTAAAAAATAATATGATGGAAATTGACGGGGAATTGAAAACAGTTGTGGGATTGGAGGATTTTCATGAAGCTTCCTGGGTTCATAAAAGAAACGGAATATATTATTTGTCTTATTCTGATAATCACGATGAAAATAATGATAAAGAAGGTGTGAAGGGAGACAATCGGATGAGATATGCTACCAGTAAAAGCATTAATGGCCGTTGGGAATATAGAGGAATTTATATGGAACCCACAGACAGTTATACAAATCATGGTTCAATCGTTGAATATAAAGGACAGTGGTATGCTTTTTATCATAACAGTAAATTATCGAGCGAAAAAGGGGAATTTAATGACTGGCAAAGATCCGTTTGCGTAGATAAACTTTTCTATAATCCGGATGGAACCATTCAAATGGTCAAACAGACATCTGAGTGGAAAGAGTAATTTACTTTTCTGCTTCATCCGTTTATAAAAACAACTATGACTGGACTCGACTTCACACTACTTCAATGGATTTTGTTGGCATTATGTGGCATTTTTGTTGGAATGTCAAAAGTTGGGGTTCCCGGTGTTTCAATGATTGTCGTTCCTACACTGGCAATAATTTTTGGAGGAAAAGCATCAACCGGAATATTACTTCCCATGTTAATGATGGCCGACCTTTTTGGGGTTGGTTATTATCATCGTCACGCTGAGTGGAAATACCTCTGGAAACTTTTACCATGGGCATTTGTAGGCATCGGCATTGCTCTTTGGGTGGGCGAAGTTGTAAATGACGAATGGTTTAAAAACATCATCGCCATTTTGATATTTGTTTGCATAGTTCTTATGCTTTGGAAAGACCGCCAAAAGAGCAGTAATTTTTTCCCCGACTCATGGTGGTTCGCAGCATCAATGGGCACTCTTGGAGGGTTTGCAACGATGATAGGAAATGTTGCGGGGCCAATTTTTGCCATTTATTTACTGGCTATGCATCTTCCAAAAAACAGTTTTATTGGTACAGGTGCATGGTTTTTTCTTATCGTCAATTTATCGAAATTTCCGTTACACCTGTTTATCTGGAAAACCATTTCGTGGAATACGCTATTACTCGATGTTTCACTTTTGCCGGGAATTGCAGCCGGGGCTTTTCTTGGCATTTGGCTGGTTAAAAAACTTTCTGACAAATTTTATCGCGCAGCGGTGATTATTGTCACGGCATTATCGGCATTTTTACTGTTAATTTGAAAAACGATTTACACGAAATAAAACTATGGAAGCACTGACCAATTTCTTTTTTGATAAAAATTGTGTGAATATTCTGGACGTAGGGACTGGTCCGGGAAAATTTATAAAAGTGTTGAGGGAAGCATTTCCTAATGGGCAAATTACCGGCATAGATCCTGAACAGGAATCGTTGGAAGAAGCCAACCGCAATTATCCTGACGTGAAGTTTGAACAAGGCGTTGCTGAACATCTTTCTTTTTCAACCGGGACATTCGATGTTGCCAGTATTTCCATGGCACTGCATCATCTTACAAGAGTGGGCAAAGGATTGCGCGAAATGAAACGTGTGGTGAAAAAAGGTGGTTGGATCATCGTAAATGAATTGGTCAGCGACAATCTGAATCCTGCTCAGGAAGTACACAAAATTTACCATCATTTTCGCAGCCGGGTTGATCGTATTCTGGGTATTAGTCACCACGAGACTTTTCAAAAAGAACAGGTTATTCAAATGGTAGAGGATGCTGGGATTTCCATCCAATTCTTTTTCGAACATAAAGATGAACCGGAAACAATAGATGTTAACGAGGTGGAAAAAAGAGTTAAAATTATGCAGGCAAAGCTTGAAACGATTAAGGGCAGGCCTGAATATGAGGAAATGAAAAGCCAGATTACCGAATTCAGAAAACAAGTGTTAATACACGGATTTCAACCAGCTACCAAAGTGGTTATTGTGGGAAGAAAATCTTAACAGCGAATATTATAAAAAAAGAACCGTTCTGTAAAAAGAGAACGGTTCTTTTTACATTAAATTGATTTAAATATTCTTATCCTTTCAACGCTTCA
>CAVYOB010000068.1:0-21338 GCA_963769925.1 uncultured Prolixibacteraceae bacterium | reverse complement strand
AACTTACCGTTACGGGAAATGAAAAAGGCAATTTAATTGCTGACAATCAAATTGGCGAGGCGAACCGTCTCGTTTCAGGATTTGAATTTGCACAGGGAATTACCAGCGACAGCAAGGGTAATATCTATTTTTGCGAAACAAGGAAAAAAAGAATTTATAAATGGTCTGCAGAAACCAACAGCGCGTCCCTGGTGGCTGATTTTCCATTCCAGCCCTTTGTTTTAGCATGCGACTCAAAAGATAATTTGCTGGTTGTTTGCCCATACGATCCACAGCCAGGCTTTCTTGTAAATGGTGAACAGGAAAGGGTAAAACGGCTTCCCGACGATAACCGGGCTTACAGTAGTTTTGGAAACAGTGGATGGGCAGCTTATTGTTATTCCATCAATCCAAATAATCCTGATGATACTTTTAAACCTATGCCACGCGTAGCAACAGCTGATATTCGTAACTTTTCCAAAACTTTCTATCCATCAAGCAGGTGGCATTACACTTTTGACGAAGCTGCCGTATATTATCCCGATTCAGCTTTTGTAGCGCCCGACGGTTTAACCTACATCCAGGAAACTTACGATATCGGACGTTGTGCCGATTTATCTGCCGCTGTTCCCGGCAAGCCGATTTATGCTTCCGATGAAATTTCTAAAAGAACGGTAAAAATGGATGTCGGAGAAAAAGGGAAACTCTCTAACCTGAGAGAAATTCTTCCCAGGGGTGAAACAACTACTGCTGTTGATAACGATGGCAACCTTTATGTTGCTGATGGACAGATTTTTGTTTACGACAAAAACATGAAAGAAATAAAAAGGATCAACCTGATAGAACGTCCAATATCTATTACTTTTGGAGGAAAAGATGGAAATACGTTGTTTGTTACAACATTAAAATCGCTCTATGGAATAAGAATCAAGTAAAATTTCTTGCATATGTTTTTACAGTCAATGATTTTTAAACTTTAAACCAATGAAACCTTACCTAAGAAATTTGCATCAAAAATCTCATTTGATTTTGTTATGTTTAGTAGCGTCTCTCTTTTTACCTGTTTCTGAAGTTATCGGACAGGTAAAAATACAGGAGGAGACCATGACCATTCCTACCTACATGCTCGATGCACCTAATCCGATGCCGCGGTTTTACGAAGGCAGAAGTCATCAGGGTGTACAACGCAGAATTTACCCATATCCTTATGATGATGGGTTGACTACAAATAAGCAGGATAAAGATTATCCGTTTATTCATGTTCAAAATGAGTATATCGACCTGGGAATTATGCCCGAACTGGGCGGACGTATTTATTATGCCGTTGATAAAACGGACAACTACAACTGGTTCTATCATAATCATGTTGTAAAACCGTCATTAATCGGTATGCTTGGGAACTGGATTTCCGGGAGTCTGGCCTGGGGATTTCCGCACCATCACGGACCGAATACAGTCAAACCGATGGACTATAAAATTGAGGAAAATGCTGACGGCAGTAAAACAGTGTGGGTTAGTAACACAGACCGCAGACACCGGATGGATGTGGTGTTGGGTTATACTATTTACCCGAATTCCTCACTGCTTGAGATGACGATTCGCCCGGATAACAGGACCGACATATCAAACTCATTTTTATTCTGGGCTAATCCTGCGGTTCATGCCGATTCCTCATATCAAGTTATTTTCCCGCCGTCGGTTCAATATGTTACGTACCACGGCAAACGCGATATGACTGCATGGCCGATTGCCGACAGCAGATTTAATAATTATGATTTTACCGGGGAAGATGTAAGCTGGTGGAAAAACACTCATGTTCCGTCTTCTTTTTTTTCCTGGGACCCGCGTGAAAACTATTTTGGAGGTTACGATCATAATAAAGATGCCGGAACTGTTTGGGTGGGAAACCATTATGTTTCTCCGGGGATGAAATACTGGGCCGATGGAAATAACGCACGAGGAGTTGCGATTAATGAAGGACTTACCGATAATGATGGCAGGTACATTGAATTAATGGCTGGTTTTTACACTGACAATCAACCCGATTACAGTTGGTTGCAGCCATACGAAACCAAACTTGGTACTATGATCTGGTTTCCGGTGAGAGAACTCGGAGGGCTGAAATATGCCAATCGGAACGGGGCAATGAATTATGAGCTTAAAGATAATAATACATTAGATGTTAGAATTAATACGACTTCTCCGCATAAGAATGCAAAGTTGGTAGTGAAATCAAAAGGCGCTGAAATTGGTAACATTACCATGAATATAAGTCCTGCTGAACCATTCAAAACAGCTATTAAATTAACCGGAAGTGTAAAAGAAGATGATCTTGAATTTACATTGTCTGGTTCAGATTCACAGGTTATTCTTGCATACCGGCCAATAGAACATCATCCGCCGGATTACCCAAAACCAGAACCGCTGAAAGGGCTTGATGATCCTAAGGATATAGGTTCTGTTGAAGAACTGTATCTGGCCGGATTAAGGTTGAACCAATTTTATAATGCATCGGTTGATCCAATGCCTTACTACATGGAAGCGCTGAAGCGTGATCCCGGGGATTACAGGGTAAATACTCAGTTGGGAATTTTGAGCCTTAAAGATTACGATTGGGTAAAAGCTGAAAAATACCTGAGAACGGCGGTTGAAAGAATAACATCGAATTATACCCGGCCTAAAGATGGTGAAGGATTGTATTATTTAGGTGTAGCATTAAGAGCACAGGGAAAAATGGAAGAAGCTTATGATTGTTTTTATCGTGCTTCGTGGTCTTCTGCGTGGCATACGGCATCGTATTACCAGCTTGCCGAAATTGACTGTCAGCGGGGTGATTTTGAAACGGCGCTCGATCATGTAAACCGGTCGATATCGACAAATACGGAAAACATGAGCGCACAAAATCTTAAAGCAATTATTTTGCGGAAATTGAATGATAATCAATCGGCTGAACAATTATTGCAGGCCAATATTGCAAAGAGCAAAATAAATCATATGGCGGTAAACGAGTTGTCAATTATAAACTCCAAAAACGGGAACAACAGTCAGGCTTCTGTTAATCTTAAAGAGCTGGGTAACTGGATGCATGAAGGGGACGAAGTTCAGTCTTATCTAGAATTATCAACAGAATACAATAGCTGCGGTTTATACCGGGAAGGTGCCGATTTGCTTTCCCGTCTTGAAAAGAAAGGAAATCAATTCCCGATGTTATATTATTATTTGGGATATTACTGGTCGAAACTCGGGGATCAGGCTAAATCATTGGCATACTATCAGAAAGCAGCTAAAATGCCTTATGAATATTGTTTCCCGTTCAGGTCAGAGTCAATAGGAATACTCGAAGATGCAATGCAGAAAAATCCAAAAGACGCTATGGCTCCTTATTATTTAGGGAATCTTCTTTATGATCATCAGCCGGAAAGAGCAATTGCTGAATGGGAAAATTCCCGAAAAAGAGATGATTCATTTTATATTGTTCACCGGAATTTAGCTTTGGCTTACCAGGAAGTACAAAAGAATTATGAAAAAGCTTTGGTAAGTATGGAAAAGGCTGCAAACTGCACCAGTGGCGACGTAAGGCTTTTAATTGAGTTGGATGATTTGTATGAACTGAATAGAGTATCTCCTCAGAAGAAATACGAATTCCTTGAAAAGAATTATTCCACTGCTGTAAAACGTTCGGAAACGTTGCTACGTTTTATAACCCGTTCCATTGAATACGGGAAATATGATCAGGCACTTGAGTTATTGTCTTCAAACAATATTAACGAGTCAGAAGGTTCGAGGGTAATGCAAAATGCTTATCTGGACAGCTACACACTCAGGGCGATTGGGTTTATTAACAGTAAAAAATATGACAAGGCATTAAAAGATATCAATGATGCTTTGGCTTATCCAATCGGGCTTTACGGAAGAGCGAGGTACGCACAGCTTTATTACCTTGCCGGAGAGATAAACAAGAAGTTAGGTAATAGTGAAAAAGCTAACGATTACTTCCAGAAAACCCTGGATGTGGAAATGGCAGAAGGCCGAAGGGGAAATTCCGATCGAGAATATAATTATTACAAGGGGTTGGCGTTTCGTGAATTGGGTAATTCTGATGAAGCCATGAAATTATTCCGCGAAATGCTTGACAATGCACTGAATTCCGATGGTGGAAGAGGAGCTTTCTTCACCCAGTTTGAAGGAGGAAGATCAAGTTACCTGGCAAATGCTACCAATCATTATATTGCTGGCCTTGCTTATGCCGGCATGGGTGACAAGGAAAATGCAGGAAAAGAATTTAGTGAAGCTTTAAAAATAAATCCTGCCCATATTTGGAGTAGGACCTACCTGGAAAATCTTTAGAATGTCAACGGAATGCTATAATTTCATTTAAAAAATATTTATAATAAATGGTTAATACAGCGTTGTTAAAATATTTTTAACAACGCTGCTTAATTTAATCATAGAATATAATTAATACTGATTTTTGTATCTCGAAAAACAAAGAGGCCTGATAATCTAACGACTATCAGGCCTTCCTTGTACCCCTAACAAACCTTTTTTCCGAACCATTTTTGAAGGATTTAGAGTTAATATGGAAGTTGCACAAAACTGTTAAAACAGAACATTATCGGTAAAATATACTTAGCTTTAAAATATGTACCAATAATTAGTAATGTGATAAATTAAAATGATTTTGTTTATGATTATATTCTATCCAGCAATGTATCAATCCGAAGTTTAGATTTGAAAACCTTTGTGAAATGCATGCAAGAACTAAATAATGTCTTACTGAATTTGTGTTTATTCCATGAAAATCTCTACTGATACCTCTTTCTAAATTCTCTAGGTGTGCATTTGTTTATCTTAAGAAAAGCTTCATTAAACCGACTTATGGAGTTAAAACCACATTCAAATGCAATTTCTGTAATGCTCTTATCGGTGGCTACCAAATTTCGTTTAGCATGTGAAATTCTTTCGGTGATTATATAATCGCTTAACGTGCAGCCGAATGCTTTCCTGAAAATTGAATTTGCGTAGTCGGGATGAAGTCCAACTGCTTTCCCTATTTCTGCCACTTTAATAGGTTTCTGGTAGTTTTGCGCAATATAAATGGCTATTCTTTCCACGTTATTTATTTCATTTATCTGGATGGGGGAATGTACCTGTTCTATCTTTGATAAATTATTACCGGCCATTCGAAGCAGACGGGCTCGCATTTCAAGCAGTGAAATTTCCATCTCGTTATTGCTAATATTGGCATTGGTATCTTTTAGCCAGTTATTGATTAAAAACTCATCTAAAGTTGAATAATCATCTGATGTTTCAAAAAGCACCTCCCCTTTTAAAATCCTGTCAATAAATAAATCTGGCAGTTTCCATTCCAGAAATTGCGACAAGGGAATGGTACAAACAAAATAGGGCGATTTTCCCTTAAATTTGATTATCTGATGCGGAACAAGTCCCCAGAATATCGCTAATTTTTTGGGCGGAATTTTTATTTTTTTATCCTGAAAAAGATAGGTAATTGTGCTACCTGTGCAATAGTTGATTTCAATTTCATTGTGCCTGTCAGGTTTTCGCATAATGCCGGGCGACCATAATTCAAACGTTAATCCATAGGGATTAAACTCATCCCTTTTATCATTAAAAGATTTTAAAATCTCGGAATTCGATATGTTTAAATCCATATACAGGTGGTTTTAATGTAAAAACGAGACTAATTTTAAATTTTTATTTTAAAATTCAAAAGATTTGTCTTATGAAATACATGGTATTCCTCTTCATCTTGATTATTTTACCCCATTTCCTGCATGCCCAAACGATTGAAAAAAACAGATTAATTGTTCTAACCGATATCGAAGCAGACCCCGATGATACACAATCGCTGGTAAGGCTACTTTTATATTCCAACGAAATCGATATTAAAGGAATTATTGCCACAACCTCCTGCTGGCACCAGAATGAGGTAAATCCCGAATCGATTAGAAAAGTAATTTATGCTTACGGGAAAGTTCAACCAAACCTCTTAAAACACGAATCCGGATTTCCCGATGAAAAATCAATGCTTTCATTGGTAAAACAGGGATTGCCAAAATACGGAATGACCGGCGTTGGCAAAAAAATGGATTCAGAAGGTTCCGACTGGATTATTAAAATTCTTGAAGAAAACGATGATCGTCCTTTGTGGATTTCGGTTTGGGGTGGAGCCAATACGCTTGCCCAGGCGTTGTATACCATCGATAAAGATAAAAGTAAAAAAGAAGCCAAAAGACTGATTTCCAAACTCCGGGTGTACACCATTTCCGATCAGGACGACAGTGGAATCTGGATTCGGAATAATTTCCCCGAATTGTTTTATATCGTTAGTCCCGGTGATAACTACGGCGATGCAACATGGACCGGTATAAATTCGGTTGTAAATGGCATCGATAATCTTACCATCAGCAACCAGTGGCTGGCTGAAAACATTCAGCAGGGACATGGCCCGCTTGGCGCATCATACCCTGATGTAGCCTGGGGTGTGGAAGGCGACACTCCTGCATTTTTATCTTTAATTCCCAACGGATTGAACAACGCTGAACATCCCGAATGGGGTGGCTGGGGCGGCCGCTATGAATTGTATATACCCGATTTCTCCAAAACAAAAGAAGGAGGGTCAATTGTCGAAATTGCTCCGGAAACAAGAGAAATCTGGACCAATGCAGTCGATTCACTGGGACGTTATGTTCCTTCGGATTATGGAAGAACCGTGAAGCCTGATAAAAATTCGTTCAAGGGATTTAAAGAAACTTTGTGGCGGTGGCGCGACGATTTCCAGAACGATTTTGCTGCCCGCATGGACTGGTGCACGAAAAATTATGAAGAAGCAAACCATCCTCCGGTTCCGGTTTTAAGCCATCCTGAAGAAATTAAAGTAAAATCAGGCCAGTACTGTGGTTTGGATGCTTTTGATACTACCGATCCTGATGGCGATAGTTTTAGCTTTCTGTGGTTTCAATACCCGGAAGCTGGTACTTATCATAAACTTATTAGTCTAGGTGCCGAAAATGCACATGCTGTAGGATTTACAGCTCCAAAGGTAGAAAGACCTGAAACTGCACACTTTATATTAAAGGTCACCGATAAAGGAACACCAGCTTTATCAAGGTACAAAAGGATAATTGTTACCATTTTACCACAGTAAAAACCTGCAGGAATAAAATGAAAAAGCTTCGATTTACCATATTCTTTAGTATTGTACTTATTAGTAGTCTGTTTGCTCAAACGGATTTTCATATTTCAAACTCCAATGAAAGCGGTAAACCGCGTGTTATAAATATGACCGACCTTGGGGCCGACCCCGATGATGAACAATCCATGGTTCGTTTTCTTGTAATGGCTAATGAATACGATACGGAAGGTTTAATTGTAACCACAAGTTGCTGGAAACAAACGCAAAGCAACACTTCAATGCTCGATAAGATATTAAATGCTTATGGTGAGGTTCTCAATAATTTAAATGTTCATGCCAATGGCTATCCGACATTAGAATACCTGAAATCCGTTTCGAAAATGGGTCAGCCCGGTTTTGGAATGGCTGCTGTGGGCAACGGAAAAGACAGCCCGGGCTCTAACCTGATTATTTCTGTGGTTGACAGCGAAGACCCCCGGCCAGTTTGGGTAAATTGCTGGGGTGGTGGAAATACCCTGGCTCAGGCAATATGGAAAGTTCAAAATACCCGCACACCTGAAGAGGTGGAAAAGTTTGTTGGAAAGTTACGCGTATACGATATTCTGGGACAGGATGATGCTGGTGCCTGGATGACAAAAAATTTCCCTGATTTATTTTATATCAGGTTTCTGAGTGTTTACAGCTGGCAACCATCCGATTCGTGGGTTGATACAAATGTCCAGAACAAAGGGCCACTCGGGGAAGTTTATCCCGACAGAAAATGGGCAATCGAGGGCGATACTCCCGCTTTTCTTTATCAGTATGATAATGGGCTGGGCGATCCGGAACATGCCGATTGGGGGGGCTGGGGAGGCCGCTGCAACATTGTGAAAAAGTTAGGAGTCAGGGGAATGACAGGTGGTGCAGTTTATAATGAAGCGCAATACGACCCGTATTACATGTTCAGCGATGCCCCGGAAGGCGGAAATTCTATTGGACGCTGGAGAACCGCCATCAGCAACGATTTTGCCGCACGAATGATTTGGAGTGTAACCGACAATTACCAAAATGCCAATCATATTCCTTTTGCAGTTGTTAATGACGACTCAACCAAACAGGTGCTCAGGATAAATGCAGAGCCGGGTGCAAAGATTGAACTAAGCGCTGACGGTTCATCCGACCCTGACGGGAATACTATCTATTTCAACTGGTACTTTTACAGGGAAACAGGAACGTATTCCGGAAGCGTTTCTATTCAGAACAGTACTTCAAAAACTCCGGTAGTTTCAATTCCTTCCAATGCCGACGGCACGGAAATTCATATTATCCTCGAAATGCGTGATTCCGGCAATCCTCCGCTTTACAGCTATCGCCGTGTGGTTATAAGTGCTGCTTATCCAACCGGGTTAAATAACATTCAACTAAACCATTCGCAATTTAAGATGCAAACCTATCCGAATCCCTTTTCTGAAACTGCCAGAGTAAAATTGGATATCCCCGAAAACGGAAAAGTAAACGCTGATATTTTTGATGTTAACGGCAGGTTGGTGGAAAATATTTATTCTGGACAGATGGAAAAAGGGCCACATATTTTGAGCTGGTCGCCAAACCCTGAAATGGAAGGCGTTTTCATATGTAAACTGAATTATAACCAACACAATTATTGCTGTAAATTAATCAGGAACTAAAATTTATTCTAGTGAGTGATATAAAAAAATACATACTGGCAATCGACCAAAGCACTTCGGCTACAAAAGTAATTCTTTTCAATAAACAGGCTGAACTGGTTCACCGGGTGAGTACTGCACACAGGCAATTTTATCCGCAAGCAGGTTTTGTGGAACACGATGCAACAGAAATTTTCGAAAATGTAAAAGCAGGAATTCAAAAACTGATTTCGGAAACGAAAATAAACGAAAGCGAAATCGCAGGAGTTGCCATTACCAACCAGCGTGAAACGGCAGTAATCTGGGACAAAAAAACCGGTTTTCCGGTGGCTAATGCAGCTGTTTGGCAATGCCAGCGCGGAATCGGATTTTGCAACGGACTAAAAGCAAAAGGACTTGAAGAAAAAGTACAGCAAAAAACCGGCTTGATAATCGACCCCTATTTTTCGGCGAGTAAATTGAATTGGCTGATGAAAAATACCAAAGGTCTGAAAGCAAAAGCCGAAAACGGCGAACTGCTTTTAGGTACCATGGATAGCTGGCTGCTTTACAAGCTCACCGGAGGGAAAGTTCATGCAACGGATTATTCCAATGCCTGCCGCACCATGCTGTTCAATATTAATACGCTTGAATGGGATAAGGAATTAGCACAGCTTTGCGGCCTTGAAATGTCGATGTTTCCTGAAGTAAAATACAGCGACGAGATATTTGGATACACAGCACCCGGCTTGATTTTTGAAAATTCGCTGCCAATCAGTGGTTTGCTGGGTGATTCCCATGCTGCATTGTTCGGTCAGAACTGTTTTTCGCCCGGATTCGGAAAAGCCACTTACGGAACGGGCTCTTCGGTAATGATGAATATTGGCAAAAAAGCGCTAAAACCTCCCAAAGGATTGGTCACTTCCATCGGTTTTGGATACAATAAAAGTATCGATTATGTTTTTGAAGGAAATATTCATTGCACCGGCGATACCATCAACTGGCTGAAAAATGAGTTGCAACTCATTAATAATGCATCTGAAACTGAAGATTTGGCCAATTCTGTGGATGGAAACGGTGGCGTTTATCTGGTTCCCGCATTTGTAGGTTTGGGTGCACCTTACTGGGACAATGAAGCGCGCGCCTGTATTGTTGGAATGTCGAGAAACTCTACAAAAGCACATGTTGTAAGGGCGGCGCTGGAAAGTATTGCCTACCAGATAAAGGATTTAACCGACTTAATGAGCTCCGGAGGCCCTGTTCAGTTAAAAGAATTAAGAGTTGACGGTGGCCCAACCAGAAACAATTTTCTGATGCAATTTCAGGCCGATATGTTACAGGGAAAAGTGGAACGGGCGAATATAGAAGAAATTTCAGCTCTTGGAGCCACTTTTATAGCCGGGCTGGCAATTGGATTCTGGAAAAACCTGGATGAAATCAAATCATTACGACGTACTGACAGGATTTTTGAACCTCAAAAAAGGTTAACCGAAGTAAACAATTTAGTTGAAGGCTGGAAAAAAGCCGTTAAAAAATCAAGATTATAACATTTAAAACTCAAATAATGAAGAAACTTAAAGATTTCATTTGGCGTTATAATCGCCACAAGAAATATTTTCAATTTTCAACTGGCAGTTGAAGCCAGAAAAAAAGTACTGGAAAAACTCACACAAATGGGTTTTGACACTGTTATTCTTCCTGAAAGTGAAACACCTACGGGAAATATTGAAGGATATGACGATGCAAAAAAATGTGCCACATATTTTAAAAAGAATGCCGATAAAATTGACGGGATAATTGTTGTCCTTCCCAATTTTGGTGATGAATTAGGCGTAGTGAACACCATAAAAATGGCCAGGTTAAATGTACCGGTTCTGGTTCAGGCCTGCGACGACGACAATGACAAAGTGGATGTAAAAAGCCGCCGTGATGCTTTTTGCGGTAAACTTTCGGTTTGCAACAACCTCTATCAGTATGGTATTAAATTCACCAATACCACATATCACACCTACGGTTTCGATGATAAGGAATTCACAGAAGATATTTACAAATTTGCCGGTATTTGCCGCGTTGTAAAAGGAATGAAAGGCCTGCGTGTTGGGGCTATCGGCACCCGTCCGATTGGTTTCCAGACCATGCGTTTTAGCGAAAAAATCCTTCAGAAAAACGGGATTACTGTGGTTCCTGTGGATATGTCGGAAATACTGGCTGCTGCCGAAAAAATCAGCGACAATGATCCGGCTGTGAAAGAAAAAGTGGAAGCCATTCAAACCTATGGAACCTGCAATATTCTTCATAAAGGACAAATTTTTAAGCAGGCACGTTTTGGCATGGCCGTGGAAAACTGGATTGAAGAAAACGAAATCGATATTTCAGCCTTACAATGCTGGGAATCCATTGAAAAAAATTATGGTTGTGCTGCCTGTGTTACCATGAGTATGATGGGTGAAAAACTGATGCCTTCGGCTTGCGAAGTGGATGTGGCCGGAACAATCGGAATGTATGCACTGGCTCTGGCTGCTCAAAAACCTTCGGCTCTGCTCGACTGGAACAACAACTTTGGCAAAGACCGCAACAAAGTGGTTTGTACCCACTGCAGTAACTATCCGAAGTCATTTTTTGAAAACGAAATTGAAATTGGCAGTCTCGATATTCTTGGAACCGTGCTCGGTCAGGAAGATACTTTTGGAGCTGTTAAAGGGAAAGTTGCCCCCGGAAAAATGACCTATTTCCGCATCTCAACCGATGATACCAACGGTATTATAAAATCGTATCTGGGAGAAGGCCAGATAACCGACGATCCCTACGGAATGGATGGCGGTATTGCCGTTTGCGAAATTCCAAACCTTCAGAAACTGATGAATTACATGGTGAAAAACGGATTTGAGCACCACGTGGGAATGGTTCGCGGTCATGTTTCTGAAATTCTTGAAGAAGCCATAGGAAATTACCTGGGTTGGGAATTATATAAACACGAGTAAGAAGTTCAAAGTTCAAAGTTCAGAGTTCAGAGTTCAAAGAAGACAGAATGAGTTTACTTGTGGCTATCAGCTTGTGGCTTGTAGTTTTAAAAGCAGAAATTCTGAACTTAAAAAATTTATAAGATGAAAAATTTCACAGATAAAGAACTTGAAATAAAATCGGTACATTACCGCATGGCGCTGCTGAAATACATCAAAATGGCCAATGCCGGTCACACCGGTGGTAGCCTTTCATGTATCGATATTTTGAATGTTTTATATAATGATGTTTTAAATGTTATCGCCTGAGAATTTTTCGGATAACAACCGCGACAGATACATTCAAAGCAAAGGCCATTCGGTGGAAGCGTTATTTGTAGTGCTTGCCGACAAGGGTTTTTATCCTGAATCGGAACTTGAAACTTTGTGTAAAGGAGGTTCGAAATATGTTGGGCATCCTACCCGGAAAGTGAAGGGAATTGAATTTAATACGGGAGCACTCGGACACGGAATGCCTATCAGCGCAGGGATTGCACTTGCAGCAAAAAAAGACAAGGCTCCATATAAAGTATATACATTAATTGGCGATGGTGAGCTCGCAGAAGGTTCCAACTGGGAAGCTGCCATGATGGCTGCTCATTACAAATTGGAAAACCTTGTTGTAATTCTCGACCATAATGCTCTGCAGATCACGGGTGCCAACCGCGAAGTAAACAGTCCCTACCCGATTGACGAGAAATTCACGGCTTTTGGCTGGCATGTGATGGAAGTGGATGGAAATAACATTTCTGAATTACGTGCAACGTTCAAAGCTATTCCCGTGAAGAAAGATGTACCGACGTTTATTATGGCAAACACGGTAAAAGGCAAGGGTGTCAGCTTTATGGAAAACCAGAAAAAATGGCACCACGGTGTACCCTCTGATGAGCAATACGAAATTGCAATGAAAGAACTGGAAGTTACTTTGAATGTATTAACTAAATAATAAAAGCTTAGTGAATTCTGTGCCTACTCTGAGAATCTCTGTGGTAAAAATTTTTTACCGCAAAGAACACAAAGTAAACGCAGAGAGCGCAAAATTGAAAGAAATGGATTTTTAAAATGACAACAAATACATTAAATAAAGGCAAAGCCAACCTTGAGGTTTTTTCAGAAACGCTAATAAAGTTGGCCAAAGAGAACAGAAATATCCTTGCTGTTACAAGCGATTCCCGGGGCTCAGGAAAACTGGTTCCCTTTGCCGAACAACTGTCTGAACAAATTGTGGAAGTAGGAATTGCCGAACAAAACCTGGTGGGAGTTGCTGCCGGCCTTGCTTCAGCAGGTAAAAAAGTGTTTGCAGTTTCGCCGGCATGTTTTTTAACGGCACGTTCCCTGGAACAAATTAAGAATGACGTGGCTTATTCCGACTTTCCGGTGGTTTTGGTAGGAATCAGCGCCGGCGTAAGTTACGGAGCATTGGGAACAACTCATCATTCGTTGCACGATATAGCTGTGTTACGCGCTATTAACAATATCGATATTGTGGTTCCTGCTGATAATTTTGAAACCGAACAGGCAATCATTGCAGCTTCAAAAGCGACAAAACCGCTATTTATCAAATTTGGCAAAAAAGCAATGCCGATACTTCCCCGCAAGGAATCGACGTTCGAAACTGGCAAAGCAAGTACAATTTGTGAAGGAACTGATGTAGCATTTATTGCATGTGGAGAAACCGTTGCTCCGGCGTATGAAGCATCGCAAATTCTTAATGAGAAAGGAATTTCGGCTGAAGTTATAAGCATGCACACTGTAAAACCATTGGATGAAAAGGCTGTGTTGGCAGTTGCCAAAAAATGCAAAGCTTTAATAACTGTCGAGGAACACAGTGTAAACGGGGGACTTGGGGAAGCCTGTGCATCGATGTTGATGCAAAACGGGGTTTTTGTACCCTTCAGGATTGTTGGTATTCCCGATGAAGATACGTTCACCGGTTCGCAGGAAGAAATTTTTGAACATTACGGAATTTCGGGCAATGGATTGTCTGAAGTTGCCTTAAAACTTTTATAATTCTTTGTGATTCTTAGAGCCTTTATGACTTAGTGGCAAAAGAAGAATTCGCCACGAAGACACAAAATCACGAAGTTTCACGAAGCAAAAACAGATACAATAAACCATTAAAATGAAACGAAATAAACTACTAAGACCTTTATTGTTCCTGATGATTTTTTCAGGATTCTTTGGCTGTAACCAGGCTTCAAAAAAGGAAACAACAAAAAAAATGGCAGTGATTATTTCAACATTGAATAATCCATGGTTTGTTGTTTTGGCTGAGTCGGCTGCCGACCGTGCAAAGGAGTTGGGTTACGAAGCAACTATTTTCGATTCGCAAAACAATTCAGCAAAAGAAGCCGAGCATTTCGACAATGTCATCGCCATGGGATACAATGCAATTCTTTTTAATCCAACCGATGCCGATGGTTCGGTTCTCAATGTTAAACGAGCCAAAGAAGCGGGTATTCCAACCTTCTGCATGGACCGTGAAATCAATGCCCGCGATGCTGCTGTTACCCAGTTGCTGTCCGATAATTTTACCGGCTGTGTAAAACTCGGGCAATATTTTGTCAGGCAGTTGAATAAAAAGGGAAACTATGTGGAAATCCTTGGTTTGGTGGGTGATAATAATACCTGGAACCGCTCAAACGGTTTTCACAGTGTGGTAGATGAGTTTCCGGATTTGAAAATGGTGGCCCAACAAAGCGCCGATTTCGACCGCAACAAAGCCATGGATGTAATGGAAACCATCATGCAGGCCCAGCCCAATATCGATGCAGTATTTTGCGGAAACGATGCCATGGCCATGGGTGCTTATCAGGCAGTTCTGGCTGCGGGAAAAGCAAATCATATTAAAGTATTTGGTTTTGATGGGGCCGATGATGCTGTGCTGGGTATTGCGCAGGGAAAAATTGCTGCAACGGTAATGCAGTTCCCTGTACTCGAAAGCCGCACTTCAGCCGAAATGGCTGACGAATATATAAAAGGAAAGCGCGATTTTGCCGGGAAAACACCGGTGGAAGTCATCCTGATTACACCTGAAAATGTTCAACAATTTCTTCCTGAAAATTAACCGGATATGAAGAAACCAATTAAATATATTCTCGGAATCCTGGTAATACTTGTGGTGCTTTTCTTTTCGTTCAGGATTGAAAAACTGGATGAATACAAAGCAGCCAAATCCATAAAAGTATTTGATGCTGCTAGATTATGCTCAGGATGTTTGGCTTAACAAAATACCGGCTGTTATCAATGATGCACCTGAAATTGGTTCATTGCTTGAATTGTTAAAAACCAATAAGGAGAAGGCTTTTGAAGATTTTGGGAAGAAACTTGGGAATCTCGAAAACCTGGTATTTTATGGCCAAAGGCGAAGGCGTTGTTGATTCGGTGATGGAAGAATCATTACGCATTGATATCGGGCAAAATAATAAAATACAACTGGCAACCAGCTTTATTTTCGGGAATGCCGTGCGCGATGCTTCCGGCGCTGTAAACATCGACGATTTTATCAATATGACCGATTTTAATAATGTTTCGGTGGCGCTCAATAAGCTGGTAAAGGAAAAAGTTGCCAACGACCTGAAGAATTCAGCAAAACCCGGGACGAAGTTGCAATTTGCCGGAGCTATTGAAGTCAACGAAGAAAACACAGATTTAAATGCCATCCGGGTGATTCCGGTAGCCGTAAAATTCAGCGATGAACAGTAAACCTATACTTGAAATCAGAAATGTGTCGAAGGATTTTTCAGGAGTTTATGCCCTGAAAAATGTGAATATGCAGGTATTTCCGGGCATGGTAACTGCGATAATTGGTGAAAACGGAGCCGGAAAATCGACACTGATGAAAATTATTTCGGGTGTTCACCGCGATTATGAAGGCGAGGTTCTTCTGAATGGCGAGGTGGTTTCATTTAGTAATCCAAAGGAAGCAGCTGAAAAAGGTGTTGTTATTATTCACCAGGAATTAAGCCTCATCCCCCATCTCAGCATTACTGAAAACCTGTTCCTTGGGCAGGAACTGACAAATTCGTGGGGATTCCTGGATGTTCCGAAAATGCATAAAAAGGCAAAAGAATTGTTAGCCCGGCTTGAATTGGAAATCGACCCCAGGACTTCCATAAACCAGCTCCGGGTCGGACAGCAACAACTGGTAGAAATTGCACGGGCATTGCTGTTCGATTCAAATGTTTTAATTATGGACGAACCAACTTCAGCCATCAGCGACAGCGAAGTTGAACTGCTTTTTAAAATTATCCGCGACTTAACAGCAAAAGGAGTTGCCATTCTTTATATTTCGCATAAACTGAAAGAACTTTTCGAAATTGCCAAACGATTCGAAGTGTTGCGCGATGGAGAAAAAATCGGCACCGGAATCATGCGGGAAACCGACCACGATAAACTTATTAAAATGATGGTTGGCCGCGACTTAACCGGCAGTTTTAGTAAATCAGGTTCTGTTACAGGCGAAGAAGTGCTCAGGGTTGAAAATCTTTCATTTCAGAATCCTGAAAATAAATCCGATTTTCTTGTAAACAATGTGAGTTTTACCTTGCATAAAGGCGAAGTGCTTGGAATTGCAGGATTAATGGGAGCTGGCCGTACCGAGTTGCTTGAAGCTTTATTTGGGTTGTACCCGAAATTCGTTTCCGGTGATATTTTTATCGAAAACAATGAAGTAAACATTAAAAGCGTAAACGATGCCATTAATGCCGGACTTGGACTTGTTCCCGAAGACAGAAAACTTCAGGGTCTTATTCTGAACATGGACGTGACCAAAAATACCAGTCTTGCCAGTCTAGCCCAGGTTTCTTCTCATGGAATTATTAATAATAAGAAAGAGAATCAGCTCAGTAAGGAATTCATGAAAAAATTAAATACAAAAGTTCCGACTCCCAAAATTGCCGTACAAAAATTAAGCGGGGGAAACCAGCAAAAAGTAGTTATTGCCAAATGGCTGGCCACCAATCCGAAAATACTGTTGCTCGACGAACCTACCCGCGGAATTGATGTGGGTGCCAAAGCCGAAATTTACAAGCTGATAAATGAACTGGCGGAACAGGGAATCGGAATTATTGTTGTCTCTTCCGAATTGCCCGAAATTCTGGCCATTTCAGATACTATTTTGGTGTTGTCAGAATCGAAATTAACCGCTGTAATAAAACGCAGCGATGCCAGCGAAGAAAAAATAATGAACGCTGCAATTGCAGAAAAAATATGATTCAAACTTTATATATATATCGCTACACCACCCCGTCCCGAATCATCGGGACTCCCCTCCTCTTCCAGGAAAAGGAGGGGAATAATTGGTACTCCAGATTTTATTTGCACGCTAAAATTTTATATGAATTACACATTTCTCCTCCTGCCAGGAGGAGTACTCCCGATATCATCGGGAGGGAGGTGGTTAAATAATGATTTGTTACTCTAATAAATAAGCTAAAAAAATACTCACAACATGTCAATACAATACAAATAAAACACTATCTGCTAAAATTTCAGTCGGTTATTGCACTGCTTGTCATGTGCATTGTACTGAGCTTTTTATCCGACCGCTTTCTTACCGGCGAAAATGCATGGAACGTAATGCGGCAGATTTCGGTAAATGTGGTCATTTCGGTTGGGATGACACTGGTGATTTTAACCGGGGGAATCGACCTTTCAGTAGGTTCCATTCTTGCTCTGGCAGGTGCAGTTACTGCCGGGATGCTAAAATTCGGAGCCGAATTTACCGACATGAATATGTACATTGGTTTTACGCTTTTGGGTGCCTTGGTTGGAGGAACACTGGTTGGTACTCTCCTTGGCTGGTTTAACGGATTTACCATTACCCGTTTTAAAGTGCCACCCTTTGTGGCAACGCTGGCCATGCTTACCATTGCCCGTGGTTTGACGATGCTTTGGACAGGTGGTTTTCCAATTACAAATTTGGGCGATAATATGGCTTTTCTGGGAACAGGCTGGTTTTTTGGAATACCGATGCCTGTTTGGATTTCGGCAGTGATTGTTACAGCCGCCATTTTTCTTACCAACAAAACCGCGCTTGGCCGCCACATTTATGCCATTGGTGGAAACGAAACTGCTGCACGGCTTTCGGGCATAAAAATCAAAAAAGTGAAGATTATTGTATATTCCATTGCCGGGGCATTGGCTGGTATTGGCGGAATCATTGTCACATCGCGCCTCGATTCGGCACAGCCAAACGCCGGGATTGAGTTTTGAACTGGATTCGATTGCAGCGGTGGTTATTGGCGGAACCTCTTTATCCGGTGGAAAAGGTACAATAATGGGAACAGTTCAGGGAGCTTTAATTATCGGAATCCTGAATAACGGATTGGTGCTTTTAAATGTTTCTCCTTTCTGGCAGCAGGTAATTAAGGGCCTTGTTATTTTACTGGCTGTGGTGATTGAAAAATTTAATTCTAAAGAAGAGTAACTACTCTAATTAATATATTTTATTCGACGATATAACTTAGTGTTGCTCTGTGTTTTAGAGTCTTCGTGGCAAGAATCATAGCCACTAAGTCACAAAATCGCGAAGATTACACGAAGCATGATAAACTTAAAAATATACCTGAAATGAATTTAACACGCATCTTTCTGATCCTGTCAATTTTTTTGATTTTTATGAATCAAACAAATCAAGCTCAGGAAAAACCCAGGGTATTCGTGCTCACCGATATTGAAAATGAACCGGACGATGCCATGTCGATGGTTCGCTTTCTGCTGTATGCCAATCAGTTTGATATTGAAGGATTGGCTGCAACAACTTCCATTCATCAACGGAAAAGAGTAGCACCAGAACGAATTCGCAACAGATAGCTGAAGCGTATGGAAAAGTTCGTGATAACCTTGAAAAACATGAACCTGGATTTCCGACCGGCGAATTTATATCTTTCCAAAATAACTGAAGGTTTACCTGAGTATGGAATGACAGGCTGTTGGTGCAGGGAAAGATTCGCCGGCATCGGAAGCGCTGATTCAGGCTATCGATAAAGACGACCCTACGACCAATATGGGTAACCGCATGGGGAGGTCCGAATGTTTTGGCGCAGGCGCTCTGGAAAGTCAGGGAAACCCGTACAAAGGAAGAACTGGCAAAGTTTGTTTCAAAACTTCGCGTTTATACCATTTCCGACCAGGACGACAGCGGTCCCTGGATTCGAAAAGAATTCCCGGACCTGTTCTACATTGTCAGCCCCGGATTTAGCGCAGGAGGTGCGTACCATCATGCAACATGGAGCGGAATAAGTGGCGACTATTTTCATGCCCGCTGTGATGGTGCTGATTTTATGCTCGTCACCAATGAATGGCTGGATCAAAATATTCGACAGAAAAGGGCCTCTTGGGAGCTGAATATCCGCTTGGGAATATTTAATGGAAGGAGATACTCCTTCATTTCTGAATTTGATCAATAATGGGCTAACCAATCCGGAACATCCTGACTGGGGTGGCTGGGGTGGCCGTTATGAGTTGTACACACCAAGCATGCAAAAGTGGTTTCTATATCCCGAAACACGACCATTTGGACCGATGCGGACGATGAAGTTTTGGGAATTGATAGTCGTTGGCACGAATGGAAACCATGAAACCATCTGGCGGTGGAGCGAAGCTTATCAAAATGATTTTGCTGCCCGAATGGACTGGACAATTCAACCAGTGGATAAGGCAAATCATCCGCCCGTGTTCAAAATTGAAAATGAACAATTTCATTAAGCTAAAAAAGGAGAACGGATTGAATTAAGTGCTGCCGGGTCAACCGATCCTGATGGTGATGACTTTCGTATGAATGGTTTTGCTATGACGAAGCCGGTACCTTCCCTGTATCAAGCGCAAGAAGCGGACAACCAATCGAAATCAAAGATTTTGACCAGCAAAAAGCATGGTTCGATGTTCCATCCAGCAGGGTTATGCCTCCCGGCAACGGAACTATTCATATTATTCTTGCAGTTACCGATCATGGCTCTCCGCGGCTAACAAGGTACAAAAGAATTATTGTTAATGTAAAGCAGTGAAGTGATGAACATTTATAAAAAACTATTCCGTTTTCTTCTCCCGGTTATTGCCGTGGTCCTCATTGGTTCATGCACTTCTCAGGCCGGTAGAAAAAAAGAAACAGCAAATTCAGTATCAAAATACCGTGTAATTGTTTCAACCGATATCGGAGGAACCGATCCAGATGATTTTCAATCGATGGTACATCTGCTTTTGTATTCTGATGTTTTGGATATTGAAGCACTCATATCCTCCCCGTTCGAATCGGGCCGAAAAGAACATATTTTAAAGGTAATCGACCTGTGTGAGAAGGATTACCCCAACCTGAAAACATATTCGAAAAACTATCCCACTGCCGATTCCCTCCGGAAAATTACCTTTCAGGGAGAAAGGGAAATAGCAGGGTATGAAGGTTACCGAAAACCTACCGAAGGTTCGGAAAGAATAATAGAATGCGCCCGACGCAACGATCCTCGCCCCCTGTATGTACTTGTGTGGGGTGGTATCGAGGATTTGGCACAAGCGTTGCACGATGCACCGGATATTCTGCCCAAACTGAGGGTGTACTACATTGGCGGCCCAAATAAAAAATGGGGGCCCGATGCCTATCAATACATTGCCACTAATTTCCCTGAGCTTTGGATTATCGAGTCAAACGAAACCTACCGGGGCTGGTTTAACGGAGGAAATCAAGAGGGAGAATGGAGCAATTCAGGTTTTGCAGAAAAATATATAGGAGGGAAAGGTGCGTTGGGAGAATTTTTCATGACACAACTTGGTGGAACAATTAAAATGGGTGATACCCCATCCTTAGCCTGGCTGTTAAACAGCCCGAATCCTGAAGACCCGACATTGCCAAACTGGGGCGGGCAGTATGTTCGGGCATGGGAACGGCCTTACTGCCTTTTTGAAAAATTGCCATCAGCAAATGATAGTATCCAGGAGTTCTCCATTCTCGAGATTGCACTTCCGCTTCCTATGAATCTGCCAGATAGCCCTGAAGCATGGCTTAAGGTGGAAAATCAAAAACTACCGGGATATTTTTTGGAAGATGGCACTGTACGGTTCCGGTTTTCACCCAAAAGTGCCGGTAAGTTTGATTTTACTATCGAAAGTAATATCAGCGAAATAAATGGAAAACGCGGGAGCGTAACAGCTTATATCCCTCCCGCCGATTTGGCAAATCAGCCTTCGGCAAAATTTCCAAACTGGTGGACCGACAATCCTGCTCCTGAATATGCAGAAAGGGACCTTATTGGAGTAAAGACTGTTAATCGTTGGAGGGAAGAGTTTATGAAGGATTTTGCGGAACGGATGGAACGATGTGAAACTCCAAAATAATTCTTATCGCTGTTTTTACACTAATGAAATTTTATTAAATCTTCTCATTACATTCTTGAAGGAAGTTCAGTAGTACGGTACTATATTCAAAAATGGGTAAATTTTAAAATTGGATTTGACGGGAAAAAACATCGAACCAATTTTTACAACGAAATACTTGATGTTATATTTAAGGATAACAGTCAGTTACGTGAAAAAAAAAAGGAAGAGCCAAATAAAAAATCATGCTCTTCCTCTTCAGTACCC
>CAVYOB010000067.1:0-16616 GCA_963769925.1 uncultured Prolixibacteraceae bacterium | reverse complement strand
AACAATATCATAACTCAAACTCAAGCCAAGTCCGGTACCCTGCCCGGTGGGTTTTGTAGTGAAAAAGGGCTGGAAGATTTTGTCTTTGATGGAATCAGGAATTCCATTGCCGTTATCACGTACACGAATTTCAATTTTATCAGTCACTTTTTTAGTGGATACAACAACTTGCGGCTTGTAGCTTGTATCTTGTTGCTTTGATTTTTCAGATACTGCATAAAAAGCATTGTTTATAAGGTTCAATAATACTCTGCCAATATCTTGTGGAATAACATTTATTTTTGGTAAGGTTTCATCTGATTCCAGTTTAAAATCGGCATTAAATGATTTGTCTTTTGCTCGAAGGCCGTGATAGGAGAGGCGCAGATATTCATCGCACAGGGCATTAATATCTGTTGGTTCTTTTTGAACCAGAACTGTTGCGCGAGTGTTGGAGCATTTCTTTTACAATGGCATCGGCGCGTTTGCCGTGATGGTTAATTTTTTCGAGATTTTGTTTAATGTCTCAGGATATAGATTCGCTTCGCTAATTTCTTCTTTATCCAATTCTTCATTCATTTCATCTATCAGCTCATTGCTGACTTCCGAAAAATTGTTGACAAAGTTCAGTGGGTTTTGAATTTCGTGGGCAATACCGGCGGTGAGTTCACCGAGTGGCCATTTTTTCGGATTGGATGAGTTGGGATTGGGTGGCCTTTAAATTTTCCAGCGATTGATTAAGCTCTGCATTTGCCTTGTTCAGATCGCTTGTCCTTGATGCTACCTGGGCTTCCAAAAATTCATTTTGTTTTTTTGCAGCACTTGTCCTCCATTCACGATCAACCTAATCAACCTGTGAGAAATACTACTGTCAGGATTCTGAACCATGCTGTTTCGTAGAAAAAAGGTGCGATCCTAAATGTATAACTTGCCCCAGTGTTATTCCATACTCCATCGTTATTACAGGCAATTACCCGAAAAGTAAAATTTCCCGAAGGAATATTTGTATAAAAAGCCTTTCGGTCACCTGTAGATGAAATCCAGTCTTTGTCGTACCCTTCCAGCTTAAACTTGAATTTTACTTTTTCAGGGGCAACGAAACTCAACGCACTATAATTGAAAATATAGCGATGGTTGCCGGGTGTGAGAGTTTGGTTTTGGGTTAATCCCAGATCGACATCATCTCTTAAAACCTGGTTAATTTTTAGAGGGGGAGGAACCGTGTTTTGTTTCAGCTGCCCGGGATCAACCACAACAAGTCCGCCAAATGTTGGAAAAAGTAATTTGCCGTCGGGCGTAATAGAAGGATGTCTTGCACCCACGCATTGACGGTTCAGCATTCCATCACCGTCATCGTATAACTGCCAGTTAATTTTATCGGTATTATTATCCAGGTAGTCGTCCAGTTCCTGTTTTTTCGCGCGGATCAATCCCCGGTTAGAAGGGAACCAAAAATATCCTTTGTGGTCGGGCAGAAGTTCAAAAATGGAATTCTCGGGCAAACCATCCCTGAACCCAATGTTTTGGAATTTGCCCATTTTAAAACGCGTAATTCCCGACTGGGTGGTGAACCAAACGGTTCCGTCAGAATCTTCGTAGCTAATAAAAACACCGATGGTAGGTAATCCTGATTTATCATCATAATAGGTCGGATTCCCATCCGGATCGATTACAATAATACCATTATTGAACGAGGTTATCAGCCAGCTTCCGTTTTTCAGTTTACGGATAGAACTAATGTAATAAGAACTAAAATCAACTTTCGGAAAATTTAACAATTCAATTTCATCCTCCTGGTTTATAAAACCAATACCCTTGTATCCGAATCCAAACCAAACCTGGCCCGAATTATCTTCAAACACACATCTGGTATTGGATATTCCTTTCGGTTGAAATAATTTTTCTCCATTCTTTGATATCCTGATTATATTACCGGATGTGAAACTGAGCCAGATATTGCCTTTTGAATCTTTGTAAAGCTGGGTTGGATCACCTCTAAAATTTTCAAGATTTTTATCTTTAAATAAATAAGGTTTTACCATACCGTTGTCGATCCGGAATAATTTACGATAGGTTGCAACGAGATAACTATTGTTGTCCAATGCACATACCGCTGCTATACGATTGTCATTCAATCCATCGCGCATAGAATAGCTGATAAATTTACTTTGACTAAGTTTAATAAGTCCATCGGCAGTGGACGAGAACCAGATATTTCCTTCTTTATCTTCCAGTATGTTATTGATGGGGCGTGAAAGCGGACCGTCTTTTCCCGGGTAAAACAGAAAGCGATTGGAATGAGCTGGCAGATAAGCAACTCCCGATGCAGTTGCAAGCCAGATTCCCCCTTTACTATCTTCAAGCATCTGACCTGTAGAGAGAGCCCCACTACCCACAAAAAGAACATCTTCCATTCCAGGATAAGGCTCAAACTTCTGACTATTCCATAAAAACAAGCCTTTCCTGGAAATAAGCCAAACCCTGTTCCTACTGTCTGCATAAACCTGGTAATAGCCCCTTTCAGGGAAATAACCTTCCTTTGGTGTCAGTTTGTTTAGCTTTCCATTTTTGTATCGAAAAAAAGTCCGGTTATAATAAATCCAGGAATTTCCCGACAAGTCATTTACCCGGTCGTAACTTTGTGTTTCATCTTTTAACAGTAATTCCAAATCCTGTGGACTCGTAACAGGTTTGATGGTTTTGGTGTGTGTGTCGAACAATGCATAGCTTGTATTACCCCTTCCGATTTGCAGCAACAGCTCCTCCTGGTTTGTTTTTGCCCAAATATACAAAGAGGTTGAATCAGTAAGGTAAGCCTTAAACTGCCCGTTTTTACAGGACAATAACCCACTGTTTGGAGTTGCTATCCATAAGGTACTGTCATTTGTTTCATACAAAAGCGTTTCAATGTTGTCGGTTTTTATAAGACTGACAGTTCGGGAATTGAATGGAGTGAAACTGATACCATCAAAACGGGTCAGGCCGGTATATCCGGTCGTCCAAATATACCCGTCCATTGTTTGATACACATTTAGAACCATGTCGTTTGGCATTCCGTTTTTTGTATTCCAGCGCTCCATTATTAAGCGGTTGAACGGGTTCTGTCCAAATGAGAATTCCGACAGAAAAAATGTAATTATGAAGGCTACTGTTATTCTCGTTTTATTCATCTTGCTAACTAATTTTTAAGTAAATTATAAACTCAGTTCCTTCATTTTCTTTTGATTCTACTTTTATTTCCCCACCATGCGCCTTCACAATATCGTAGCTCAAACTCAACCCAAGCCCAGTTCCTGAACCAGTTGGTTTTGTGGTAAAGAAGGGTTGGAAGATTTTTTCTTTTATGTTTTGTGGAATGCCGGAGCCGTTGTCTTTTACGACTATTCTGACCCCCTTGCCCCCCGAAGGGGGGGTCAAAGAAGCAGTACTAACCGTAACTGTAGGTCGATATTTTATTTGATCGTTCTTAGTCCCCCCTTCGGGGGGAATGAGGGGGTTCAATTCTTTAGCCCGCTTATCAACCGCATAAAACGCATTATTTATCAAATTCAATAAAACCCTTCCAATATCCTGCGGAATAATATTCATTTTTGGCAATGTTTTATCAGTTTCCAGTTTGAAATCAGCATTGAAAGATTTGTCTTTTGCGCGGAAACCATGATAAGAGAGACGCAGGTATTCATCACAAAGAGCATTTATATCGGTCGGTTCCTTTTGACCACTAGTGCCCCGGCTGTGCATCAGCATTCCTTTGACGATCGATTCTGCGCGTTTGCCATGAAATATGATTTTTTCTTCGTTATCATCAATGTCTTTTGCAATGGCTTTCACTTCTTCAAGGTTGTTATTTTCAATTTCCTCTTTCATCTCAGCGATGAGTTCCTTGTTTACCTCCGAAAAGTTATTTACGAAGTTTAGCGGATTCTGAATTTCATGTGCAATACCGGCGGTGAGCTCACCCAAACTGGCCATTTTTTCGGCCTGAATGAGTTGGGATTGTGCGGATTTTAAGTCCTTCAATGTCACCTCTGTTTTTGTTTTGGCTTCCTCCAGTTGTTTAAAATCTTCGTAACGGGCATAAGCTATTGAAAACGAATCGGCCAGCGACATTACAAGTTCTAATTCTTCCTGTTCAAGAGCAGAAGTATTACCCACGTAAAGCATCCCCTGTTTAAAAGGAACAAAATTGAGGTACAGCGACTTGGGTGGTGGAGCTGAGCCCTGATAAGATTCAGGTTTATCAACTTTGCCCAGGTCAATCAAAGTATTCATAAAATCCAGGAACTGGTTTTTGTCCCAAAATTCTTTATAGATTTTTTCCCTTTTCCAATATTCAGCAATAGCTTTTGCGATTCCTTCGTCATCAAACGACATTTCAAAGGCGCTGAGTGATTTTCCATCAGGAGTTGAAAGATAGGAATGAACCACCCTTTTTACATCGTCCATAATAAATACACCGCAGCGGATAAAGGGAACTCCCAAAGCAATAAGTTCCTTCCAAATGAGCGGTGTAATTTGGTCGAGGTCATCTTTTGTACGCATAGAGGCAATTTCGCCTCTTACCCTATCCAGTGAAGCTTGTTTAACGGCTTCGCGTAGCTGTTGTTCTGCTTTTTGTAAATCCAGAAAACGGGTGTACGTTTGTTCAAACACCCGGCCAAATCGGATTGCAACTGCATTCTCTTGGTCTGTGAATGCCTCGTCTTTGAATCTTTGTAATGCCAGACCGGAATTTTTTTGTAAAATGACAGTTAGCGACCATCCGGGAGCATTTAATAGAAACTCTTTTCTGGCGTCGGGAAGTAATTTTAAATCGGATTCCTTAAAAGCTATTTTGAAGTATTTGTTCTTTTCTTCTTTAGAAAAACTTAACGTATAAAATTCTATTTTCTTTTGATAGGCCAGGTACATCGCTTCATATAAAGGATCCTGCATGTTGGGAAGTTGAAATTTATTACTGTATGTTTTTCCGGGAATTGAAAACCACATGCAATACGAACCCAATTTATCGTTAAACCTAATATCAGTCATTATTCCCGTATTGTCTGACCTGATTCCCAGATTTGTAATTTCAGCATTTATTTGTGCAATAACTTCGGCAAGTTCTTCGCTTTTTTGCATGCCCATAGTCCTGGAACGTACCCTTTCAAGTGCAGTTTCAATTTGTGCTTCACGTGCCTGTTCTTCTGCTTTTTTCAAATCAAGAAAACGGCGATAGGTTAAGTTGAATACATCTGCAAAACGTTCCAGTAATTTTATTGATTCTTTTGGTAATGGTTCGGAAGTAGTTGTTAATATCATACCTTGCGAGAAGAAAGCCACACTATGTATTCGATGTTCCTTTACTAACTCAGCTTTAATGGCCATACCCATTACTTCCCGCACATACCGGATCCAATCATTTAATTCCTTTCCACTTAGGTCAATGACAACCGATTTCTTTTTTTCTTTCCATGCATTATATACCCGTTCTCCTGTAGTCGGCTCGTCAAGACTTGCATTAAAGTGATGACTGATCTTAATACCTTGCTGATCTGTCGCCCAGACTTCAATAATTTTGTCTGCTTCTTTAATCAGACAGATATTTAGCCGTTCAGGTGTAACTCCAAGCTCTGTCATTTGTTGAAAGAGGATCGCTGCCGTTTCAGCAAGTTCATCGCTTTTGTGCATAGCCATAGTTCTTGCACGGACTCTTTCCAGTGCCGCCTCAATCTGTGCCTCCCTTGCTTGTGCTTCCGCTCTTTGAAGGTCGAGGAAGCGGGTGTAAGTCTGCTGAAACACCTTATTTATCCGTATTAAAATATCATTTTCTTCACTGGAATAAATGATTTTCTGATAATTCAAAATAGTAATACCCGAGTGTTGACCAAGTGCAACAGAACCTGCAATCCCTATACCTTTGGCTATATGCTCCCTTCGTTTTTCAGGGACATTTATTCCCTTAGCATTAGGGTAAAATTGCTCAAAGTATTTATCCTTAGATTTTTTATCCTCGTCGAAAGTGAAGAATTCTAACCCATTTTGTCTAGCCTTCTTATGTAACTGATGAATAGGATGGTTGAAGTAGGGCAGAGTTACTTGCTCTGGATAAACCGCCGTACCAGTACCAATCCACAAGTTAAATGCTTGGTTATTTTGGTCAAAAATATCTATGTAACAGGTATCAACGAGTAAGTCTAAAAGCTCAAATTGCTTAAACAATACAATGATGACCTCTGATAATTCACTTGTTTGATGCATGGCCATGGAGCGTGACCTAATTCGTTCCAGCGCCGCTTCAATCTGTGATTCTCTGGCTTGTGCTTCTGCTTTTTGAAGGTCGAGGAAACGGGTATAGGTTTGTTCGAAAACTTTGGCAAAGCGTTTGAAAATGCCATGAGCATCAGGACAAGGTTCCAACGTAATAAACAGTAAATATCCGTGCGAAAAATGGCAATATTGTGAACCTGTCTGTCAGGAATTTTTATTCCTGCCTTTTCTGCAATATTAAACGATTTATCGAGCAATGGGAAAGAACGCAGTAACTCTACAATGTTTTGTCAGCGCTTCACCTGTGATATCGTCTTCCATAAACGATTCATGGTTTTTCCACGCAGCATAAATGCGCTTGTGTTGACTGTAAGTATGTATGGGCATTTCAAACGGCGGATTTAAGTTACCGGTGGCGTTGCTCATCCAGGAGACAAGGTTTTTATGTCGTCATCCCAAATGTTAAATCCACTGCTAAATGAATTAATGCCGAGGTTTTTAATTTGTTCAAAAAGCAGTACAGCAACTTCCGCCAATTCCTCGCTACGTTGCATCGCCATAGTTTTGACCCGAACGCTTTCCATGGCTGCTTCAATTTCCAATTCACGGTTTTGATGCTCAAGTTCTACAGTTCTTCTTTGAACGGCTTCCCTTAACAGCAAGTTTTCAGCAGCAAGTTGTTCTGTACCATTGTTTCGCCTTCTATGCTTTTGAATCGGGCGTGGAAAAATGCTGATAAACAAACCGCCAGCCATCGTTCGTTTTCTTGAGGGAGGATGTGAATCTGAATTTTCCCGGAGTATTCCGAATCATTGCCATTCAGGAAATACGCATTAAAAAGGTCGGTAATAAAAATAAGTTCATCAAACTTCTCAAATGTTCTCCTGTTATTTCTTATTTCCACCTTTCCGGCCAACTGATCGGCTGTTTCTTTAAAAAACCGGGTAGTATCTTTTCTGTTTAGAAAATCCTCGTTATTGGTAGAGCCAATAAACCGGTACCGATCGTCGAAATATGAATCATACGTTTTTACATCTCCGTTTAAATAGCTGTTCAACCAGATTTCATAAACTTCCGATACTTCTGCCTGCTCTTTTTTTTTCAGATTCATTGCTTAATTTATTAATGGGGAAATGACTGTAAAACTTGCTCCCTCACCTGCTTTCGTTTCCACTTTCAATTCCCCACCATGCGCCTTCACAATATCGTAGTCAAACTCAATCCAAGTCCGGTTCCCTGTCCGGTTGGTTTGGTGGTGAAGAAGGGCTGGAAGATTTTGTCTTTGAGTTCCGGAGGGATGCCAGGGCCATTGTCTTTCACACTTATTTTCACCCCCCTGTTTCCCCCTTCTCCGAAGGGGGACGAAGAGGGTTACAATACTTTTGGTTCATAATCGGCTTCATTTTCTTTTGCCCGCTTATCCACCGCATAAAACGCATTATTAATCAAATTCAGTAAAACTCTACCAATATCCTGTGAAACAACTTCAATTTTTGGTAATGATTCATCAGCTTCGAGTTTAAAATCGGCATTAAACGATTTATCTCTGGCCCTAAGACCATGATAGGAGAGGCGCAGGTACTCATTGGCCAGCGCGTTGATGTCGGTCAGTTCTCTTTGCCCACTGCTGCTACGGCTGTGTTGTAACATCCCTTTTACTATGAATTCTGCACGCTTCCCGTGACTGGTAACTTTGCTTTCATTTTCTTTCAAATCCTTGAAAATGGCTTCAATTTCTTCCTGGTCATTGTTAGTAATCGCTTCTTTCAAATCGTCGAGTAGCTCGTAGTTGACCTCAGAGAAGTTATTGACAAAATTGAGCGGATTCTGTATTTCGTGGGCAATACCGGCTGTAAGTTCACCGAGACTGGCCATTTTTTCGGATTGTATAAGCTGTTGCTGCGTAGCTTTTAGTTCTGATAGTGCAGCCTGTAATTCTTGGTAAGCTTCTGCATTTTGTATGGCAATTCCAAGATTGGCGGCAATAGTGGTTAGAAGTCGTTGATCATATTCATTAAAAACATTCTCAGCTTCTGTACTTTGCACACTGATAACACCTATTGATTTGGCCCCTATAGTAATGGGAACACCAAGGAAAGATCGAACCATTGTTCCTTTAATATCAGCCTGAATTTTATTATAAACTTCATCTATTTTAGTATTTATCAAAAGCGGTTCTTTTTGAATGATAATTTTTTCGGTTATTCCATTGCCAAAGGGTCTGGATTCAGCATTTTCTCCATAGATGTATGGAAAATGAAGCATATTTGTTTTTTGGTCATGTAAAGCTAAATAAACAATATCCGCTTTAAAGGTCTTACGCATTTGCTCCCCTACTAATTTAATAAGTGCATTAAATTCAAGTAGCGATACCATTGCAATACTGATGTTATTTACCGTTTGTAATTCTGTAGCCCTTTGTTCTGTCTCTGCCAAAAGTTTATTGGTTTGACTAAAGAGTCTTGCATTTTCTAAGGCCACACTCATACTATTTACAAGAGTTCCTAGCAATATTGCATCTGAATCGTTAAAGGCATTGTCTTTATCAATATTCTGCAAAGTCACATAACCTAGAACCGTATTACCTACTTGCATAGGTACAAATAATGCCGATTTTGCAGCTTTGGTTCCCGGCACCGGTTTATGAGGCTTGCCATTGATTTCAGATATTTTTTGAGCGGCATTCTCGTTAAGAAGAATTGATTTGCGATTATCAATAATTTGTTTGCGCAACAAATCATAACTACGTTCGGCAGGGTATAGGCGGCCACCATCTTCAAATAGATATTGAAATTTCTCAGTTTTAGAATCAATATTAAATATTGAAATAGCGGTAACCTGGGCATCAAAAAGTGTACGGATTTTATCACCTACCAAATCGTATATACCTTGCATATTCATTTCAGCTACCAATCCTTCTTGTACGCTGTTTATAACGGCCAACTCGGCGCTACGTTGTTCGGTTTCGTTAAAAAGTCGGGCGTTTTCAAGTGCTACGCTCATACTATTAGTTAATGTGCTTAACAACCTGACATCAGAATTGCTAAAGGCATTTTCTTTGTCTAAATTTTGAAGACTTACATAACCACGTACTTTATCATTTATAAGTAAGGGTACAAACACCATACATTTTGCGAAAACGGTACCTTCTACAGCCGTTGGTGGATTTCCGGTGATAGTTGTATATGCTTGTTCTGCATTTTCGCTGATATTGATTAATTTTTTAGTAGTAATGAGCCTTTGACGAATTTTATCAAAAGGACGGGTTATTGAGGCGACTCTGATACCATTTTCATAAATATATTGAAAAGTTTCTGTTTCATTATCGTGATCAAATGTGGCTATGGCAGCAACTTGTGAATCAAAAAGATCCCTAATTTTATCGCCAACCAAATCGTAAATACCTTGCATATCCATTTCGGCTACTAAACCCTCTTGAACGCTGTTTATCACAGCCAGTTCAGCATTTCGTTGCTCGGTTTCACTGTATAGTCGGGCATTTTCTAGCGCTACACTCATACTGTTAGCCAGGGTGCTTAACAAACGCACATCAGCATCACTAAAAGCATTTTCTTTATCGAGATTTTGAAGGCTTACGCATCCTGTTACTTTATTGCCAACAATTAATGGTACAAAAACCATGGATTGAGGTAGCCGTGTACCTGGAACTGCTTCAATAATTTCTCCGGTTATTTTAATAATAGTTTTATCAACATCCTCATTTACTAAAAGGAGTTTGGCATTTTTGATAATCCATTTTCTGATTTGGTTTAATGGACGTGGTTCGGGATGTAAACGTTCGCCATCTTCAAACAAATAATTAAAATGTTCCATTTCTGAATGATGGTCAAAAGAATAAATGCCGGTTACCTGCGCATCAAATAAATCACGAATTTTATCACCAACCAAATCGTAGATACTTTGTAAATTCATTTGTGCAGCCAGGCCTTGTTGAACGCTGTTAATTACAGCCAACTCAGCTTCGCGTTGGTTAAGCATTTGCAAAACATCTTTTAAATTTAGCTTTTGAACAGCGGGTTTTGGGTTAGCTTGTTTTGTTGTTGTCCTGTTTTTTGATTCTTTTTTCATCTAATTTCAAATTAATTATTTTAAACGCTTGCACTATTTGAATTAAGTCCTATTATAAAGACAGTACCTTCGCTTTCTTTTGTTTCTACTTTTAAATTCCCACCATGGGCTTTAATGATATCGTAGCTCAAACTCAATCCAAGCCCTGTGCCCTGTCCTGTTGGCTTGGTGGTAAAGAAGGGCTGGAAGATCTTTTCTTTTACACTTTCCGGAATTCCATTGCCATTGTCATGTACACGTATTTCAATTTTATTATCCACTTTTTTTGTAGATACAATAACTTGCGGCTTGTAGCTTGACGCTTGAAGCTTTGATTTCTCAGAAACCGCATAAAATGCATTATTAATCAAATTCAGTAAAACCCTACCAATATCCTGCGGAATAACTTTGATTTTTGGAAGTGATTTATCGGCTTCGAGTTTGAAATCGGCATTAAACGATTTGTCTTTGGCACGCAGACCGTGGTAGGAGAGGCGCAGGTATTCATCGGCCAGCGCATTAATATCAGTGGGTTCTTTTACGCCTGAACTACTTTGCGAATGTTGCAACATACCTTTTACTATTGCATCGGCGCGTTTACCGTGGTGATTTATTTTTTGTTCGTTTTCTTTAATATCGTTCAGAATTATTTCAACTTCTGATATGTTTCCATTCTTAATTTCCTGACTTGCTTCATCAATTAGTTCAGTATTTACCTCAGAAAAATTATTGACAAAGTTCAACGGATTTTGAATTTCATGGGCAATGCCGGCAGTAAGTTCACCAAGCTGAAGCCATTTTTTCAGCTTGAATGAGTTGGGCTTGGGTGGTTTTAAGTTCGGTATACGCTTTTTCAATTTCCCGGGCTTGTTCCAGTTCCTTATCTTTTAATTGTTCCTGAACCTTTCGGATAGTACGTTTTTTTTGGAACAGATGGACGTTCCATCCTGCAAATGCCAGAAAAATAAAATAGAAAATGATAGCTAGCATTGATTTATACCAGGGTGGTTTTATTTCAATTTCCAATGTTTTCTCCGTCCAGTTTCCATATAAATTTGAAGCTTTTACCCTGAATACATATTTCCCCGGTTGCACATTGTAATAATTTGCCTGGTTTTCACCATTATCTTTCCTCCAGTCTTTGTCGTAGTTTTCAAGTTTGTATAACACATTTTTCTCCGACGGGTCGGTCAGGTAATCAATATTATTAAACTCGAGGGTAAAATTATTCTGAAGATAATTCAGGGTAATTTTCTGCATTTGTGAGAGTTGTTTTGGCAGTATATTATTTGAACCGGGAATTACCTCGTTATTGTCGATGTATAATTTATTCAGGAATAAATTGGTTAGGTTTCCATCCGGCTGGTTAAGATCGTTCGGAAAGAAGTGGTAATAACCGGCTGTATCTCCTAAAAATATTTCTCCTTGTGAAGAAGTGTATATACTGCCTGTAAGAATTTCCGGGGAAATATCCCAGCTTTTACCAAACAGGACGGCATTTTTTGTTTCCGGATTTAACCGGATCAGGCCATACGTATGTTGTCATCCATATAAGAATGATCCTTGTCCTCAGTAATCTCCCAAATACCCAGGTTGCTGGGGATTATTCCAACAGAATCCTGAAATTGGGTAAAATCATTTGTTCCGGGATATTTAACCCATAATCCTCCGTCTGTCCCTGCCCATATCCTGTTCTGGCTATCTTCGAAAATACTGTTTGCATACATATATGCCACTTTCAACGTTTCAATAAACTGCCCGGTGTTTGTATCCAATATAGTATAACTCCGTTCACACCACCAAACCAGATATTTCCTGATTCATCATTGATTATTGAGTCAACATACTATTAAAATTTGATACAGACAATGAAGGGTTGATTTTAAAATGTTTAAAATTGCCTGTTTTCGGATCCAGCAAATCCAAACTCATATCAGTACCAACCCAGATGGTCCCGTCAATGTTAATATGGGTAACATATACTGTATCGGTGGAAATACTGTTGCTGTTGTTTGGATTATGCAGGTAAGCTTTAAATTGGGAGTTTTTGTATCAAAATAGTAAAGCCCGCCACGCGTAGATAACCATAAATTGTCGTTAGCGTCTATTTCAATATTAGTCACTATTAGTTCGCAGTATTTGCGCTATCTTTTTCCGGAAGAAAGTTGTTGTACTAGGTTATTCTTATTTTTTCGCAGCAGTCCGCGGGAGGTAGCAAACCACATATTATCCTTGGAATCCTCCGCGAAATCCAATATGGGCACATCCGTTTGTGAATAATTCAATTTCCCTGATATCGTTGAGATTTTGTAGAAAGACAGGTTATCAGTATTAGGTTCCCAAGTGGTTGTAACCCATAATAAATTATCTTTTGTTTTAAGACATGCCCAAAAATCGTTGTGGTTTATTTTATTTGGGCCGGCTGCAGCTGTTCCAAAATATTCCACTGTCCCGGTTGCCGGGTTATAGCGGTTAATTCCTCCTGCGAAAGTCCCAATCCAGATACAACCCTGGGAATCTTCGTTAATAAATGTGATGTGGTCAACCACGTAGTCGAAGATATCTCTAAGGGGAGGACGGCTGGGTTTATCGGGATTTTTTGGATCATAACGCAAACGCTGGAACGTGCCATTTTCACGATCCATTATATGCAGTCCGTCACCAGCTGTTCCAACCCAGAAAACACCACGGCTATCTTCGAATATTGCCCTTACCCGGTTGTCGATCAGGCTGGATTCATCACCTTCAATATGCATGTACTGTGTTATTTTCCCAGTCTTCCTGTCCAGTTTATACAAACCTCCTGGCACTGAATTGACATAATTCCCGTAATCTTCATAATCTGCAGGAAAAGGGCTTCCGCAACCAATCCAGATGGTGCCGTTTTTGTCTTCATATATAGTCCGTACCTGATTTTGTTTTAGTGCAAGCCCGGCTTCAGATGTGTCTTCCATATGCGTAAATATGCCGGTTGCAGGGTCAAAACTATCGAGTCCTTTGGTGGTGCCAATCCAAATAATTCCATCACGACTTTCAATGATGGCCCGTATCGAATCAGAACAGATAGTTGAATCATCGGCTTTATCATGCCGGTAATGGGTAAATGTTTCGGTTTCGGGGTTAAAACGGTCCAGTCCATTTTCAAAACTGCCAATCCAGATATTTCCACTTATTCCTGTGGTTATGCATTCCATTCGGTTTGATACAATGGTATTCGGGTTACTTTCATCAGCAGTAAAACTTGTTAACTCTGTACCATCATATTTATAAAGCCCATTTGAACTAGTGGCAAGCCAAATAAACCCATTGTTATCCTGGCACATTTCAGTAATTACTGTACCCGTAGGAAGACCAGGGATAGACCCCGGGATAAATGTTGCCTGTTGACTTTGGCAAGGAGCAGTAATCAGCAATAAGACAAATCCTACCACTATTCCTGATAAATTCTTTTTGAAATATTCTTTAACCATAACGTTGTAATTTAACTTGTTGGTAAATGAATGATAAACTCGGTTCCTTCGCTCTTCTTTGTCGATCCACCTTCAACTCGCCGCCATGTGCTTTAATAATATCGTAGCTCAAACAAATCCCAAACCGGTTCCAGAGCCGGTGGGCTTTGTGGTGAAGAAAGGCTGGAAGATTTTGTCTTTGATGGAGTCAGGGATTCCCGGGCCGTTATCGTAAACAGATACATACACAGCCCCCCTCAATCCCCCCGAAGGGGGGATGAGAAGAGGTACTTACAATAACTTCAGGTTTATATTCATTTTGAGCTGTCCTTGCCCCCCTTCGGGGGGTTGGGGGGTCAATTCTTTGCCCGTTTATCCACCGCATAGAAACGCATTATTAATCAAATTCAGCAAAACCCTACCAATATCTTGCGGAACGACTTCGATTTTTGGCAGGTTTTCATCAGCTTCCAGTTTAAAATCGGCATTGAAGATTTTGTCTTTTGCCCGGAAGCCGTGGTAGGAGAGGCGCAGGTATTCGTCGCAAAGGGCGTTGATGTCGGTTGGTTCTTTTTGGCCGCTGCTGCCGCGGCTGTGGAGGAGCATGCCTTTTACAATCGACTCGGCCCGCTTTCCGTGGTGGTTTATTTTTGTTTCGTTTTCCTTAATATCATCCGCAATTTCATTTGCCGACTGCGTATTGCCTATTGCCAACTCTTCTTTCAGTTCATCAACAAGTTCTTTGTTTAAATCAGAAAAGTTATTTACAAAGTTGAGCGGGTTCTGGATTTCATGTGCAATACCTGCGGTAAGTTCACCCAGTGAGGCCATTTTTTCGGATTGAATCAATTGGGCCTGGGTGGATTTAAGATTTTCGTGAGAAATTTCAAGCTCTTTGTATGCCTTCTCAATTTCTTTGGCCTGGTCAAGCTCCCTTTCGCGTGCAAGTGCTCTTTCTTTTTCCAGAAGTCGTTTTTTACGGTACCTGTCAAAAAAGAAAATAAAAACAACCAGCAGGATGGCATATATTAAATATGCCCACCATTTTTTCCACCAGGGCGGTAAAATAACTATATTTATCGATTTAGAACCATCGCTCCATACGCCATCCCAGTTACTTCCTTTAATTTTAAAAGTGTATTTCCCGTTCACCAGATTGGTATAAGTGGCATTTCCTAAAGTTCCTCCATCCCTCCAGTTTTTATCAAAACCCTTCAGCAGATACTGGTATTTATTGTCATTATATCCGGCAAAATGGATGGCTGAAAAATCGATGGAAATTACCGATACTTCAGGGTCAACAACGATTTCCTTTGCAACATTTAACGGCCGTTTTAGTGGTGAGTTAATACCGGGTTGAATGGGTCTCTCATCCAGTTTTATACTGGTAAAAACCATCTCCGGAGGAAAAGGATTTGTTTTCATTGCTAAAGGATCAAAGCGATTTATTCCTCCTGTTCCCCCAAAATAAATTTTGCCGGAAGGCCCTTTATAATTGAGATACTCCTGAAACGTATTTTCCTGTAATCCGCGATTGAATCCAAAATGTATAAATTCTTCTGTTGATGGATTAAATCGTATGATACCATTGTCGGTTGCCAGCCATATATTTCCGGCTTTATCCGAATTAATTGCCTCGATTGAACTGGCCGGGAAATTATTTTTTTTGAGTTCATAATAATACCCAATCTTATTTAACGATGAATCCAGGTATCCAAATCCATCGGGAGAAATAAACCAGAAGCGCCCCTTATCATCTTCATGATTGTATAAGAGCAATTTAAAGGGAATATTAATCGGGCCAAAACTTTTAACAGACAAATCTTTATGGTAGACAATGAAATGCCTGTAGTATTCACTATTTCCAAACAACAGAATTATATCCCCGTTAGAGGTTACCATGTCTACCCAAAGACGTATGGTTGAATTCGATTTAAAGTTGATTAGTGTATCGGGAATTGTAAATCGATGGAATTTTTCGGTTTTAGGATCGATCCATATGCCTGATTCTGTGGGCGTATTAAGCCAAATCCGGTCGCTTCCGTCAACAATCAAACCCCTAACCCAGTTTTCTGCCAGGGAAGTGGAATCGTTGGGGTCGTGTTTAAAACGAATAATTTTTTTGCTGCCCGGCTTGATCCGGTTTAATCCGCCGCTTTGCGGATTTGGGTTACCAGTGCCAACCCAAATTGAACCGTCGGCAGATTGTGCCAGCGACCAGATAAAAGGATCACTTAATTTATTCCCTTCTGATCTTCCCGGTGGACAGTTGGAAACATTGCCATCAAACTGTTCAATGATTTTTCCATCGGGCGAAAAATGAGTCAGACTACTGTCTCTCTTTTCGGGAACCAATCCAATAAGAACTGTCTTTAAGTTCAAACGCTGAAAGTACATCAATAAGTTGTTTGCCATTCGGTTTTTTCACCAGACCAAAATTACTTTCGTATAAGTTTAATTTGCTGATACCGGAGGAAAAACGGGGAATCCAAAGTATTCCCTGGCGGTCGATGAATAATTTTGTGCCAGGGAACCCAGGTTGTGGAAAAATACTGTTTATATTTTTATCGTCGTGCAGATAGGAACCCAGTTTCCTGGTTATAGTATTTAAGCGTGATAACCCATTTTCATTGCTTAGCCATATATTCTTATTGTCGTCAATTAAAGCCGCATCAAACCTGGCTATTTTAGATTTACTGGTAAGCCCATTAAAGTGCCAGTCGGCAGACTTTGTTTCCTTAATGGCCCAACCGTAGTTATTCAAGATCAAAATACCGGATGAATCATATGGTGCAAGATATGTGAAGCTCCCATTCCGAAGATCTGCATTTGCAACAGGATTGTTTTTATCCGTAGGGAAAGATTGATAAG
>CAVYOB010000066.1:0-97441 GCA_963769925.1 uncultured Prolixibacteraceae bacterium | reverse complement strand
GAAAGTGAGAAAAAGATAGTTGCGGGTATCGGCAAAATCCTGCAAAATGATTTTGCCGTTTAAATCGAAACCAGGATCTACCCCCTCCTGCATTGTAACTTTGTATTGGCCCAGGCGAAATACATACACCGGAAACAATTTATTTGGAGGAATTACCTGAAAAATAGTATCATTGAAATTCGTCCGTACAAAAAGGTTACCGTCTTTCTCGTATTGCGTACCTCTGTCAGTACCCCTCATTAGGTTCTTGGTATAATTTTTTATTTGTTCCACTTTAGCGAAGGTTGCCAAAGTATCACCTCCTGTTCCAAATATCCCAAGCATATTCTTTCCACTCATGCTATACACGTATGTATTGCGATCGGGAGAAAACACTCCCATTCCCTTGTATAAATAATCAGGACTCATACTAAACATTCCCTGGTGCTTTCGTGGACTGGGTTGCCGTGTATCGCCATGCCTCAAATCAACTGCAACAGTTCCAAGTCCGATAATGGAATCAGTGTTTTCTGAACCAGGCTGGCTCCCTGTTATAATGGAAGTCGTTGAACAGTCATATTCCATAATATACCGTTGCCCTGTAATATTATTTGAGTATGTATAAAACAAATCATTGCCTCGCCCCCAAACCGAAGTCCCACCCCCAACAAGCGTGTAATCATTCCAGAAATGTATCCTGTCTTTTGGCAAGTCAACATTCACACCTGTTAATTCGTTTTTTACGACCGTACGTATAAATGCACCTTCCTTCGAAAAGAGATGTATACCGTATAAATTGGTCGCAACAAGATAATTATCCATCAGGTAATATTTAAACTTCAAATCATTGGGTAGCGTTGAATCCGGCAAAGCCTCCATCCTAATGTAATTTACTTCTGTTGCAACATCTGATAATTTGAAAGGATGAATGCTGTCAAGAGATCTGGCAATATCAATTACAGTTGGCGGATGGTCCGGATCAACACTTCTTTCTTCTTTAAACCGAAAGCCTTTGGGCAATTTGGCAATTGAATCGGCCAATTGTTTTTCACGTTCGGCTCTTTGAGTAGCTTTCTGAGCCAACTTTTGTTCTTCAGTGAGAATTTGTTTTGAAAGCGATTGTTCATTGGTTTTCATTTTGTTTCTGCTGCAGGAAACAATAACAAGAATAAGTAGTATTAGAATTTTTGGTTTCATAATAATATTTACTGCGATTTCAATTTTTTACCCCACTACCTGCCAGCCGGCAAGCTGGAATCCCCCCAGGCGGGTACTTTTCGGGCTGGTGACAAATTATTTTACAATCATCACCACTATATCGTTATTTTTTAATACCTGTGCCTTATCAATTTGCCCTTGTCGTTGTTCGGCAGTTAAATCGTTATTTTCAAATTCATTTGATTTGATATATTCTTTTAGCTCTTTACCCGTTACCAGCATCAACATATTTCCTTTTGGAGTAATAAATTCAGGCCAGAAAGAAATACCGCCGTCAATGTCATTAGTAATATATACTGGAGTTAAACTTTGTCCGGGGAAATGATATAGTTTGTTCTCCGTTTTATCAAATATGGCATTGTAAAAGGCTACGCTTTTATTCTTTAAATTTTGTGGACCGGGATTATTTTTCGTATATCTGATAAAAATAAAGTTGTCTGTTTCAAATATTGAATACAACATCAGTTTTTGCGATAAATCAGAACCGGGATCCAATCCTTCCAAAAAACTTACTTTATCTTTTCCAAAATCAAGGACGTAAACCGGAAGCATTCGGTTGGGAGGAATAAACCGGAAGAGTGTATCAGCATGTTGTCCAATAAAAGTCAAATGGTTTTTGTAATAATAGGTAAACGGTTCTCCTGCACGCACCGTTGTTTTTGTCCAGTTCTTTATTTGATTGGGGTTTGAAACTGTACACAAAGTATCGCCATTATTATTAAAAACAACAAATGAACTTCCATTCTCGGCAGCATTCCAGGTATCATGAATGCCTGCCCAACAATTCTGACCTAATCCATATATCAATGGATATTTTCGTGAAACATATTTTTCCTTAATGGTAAGCAATCTGTCACCTGTCAATGTATCCAACTGGTTTTCCTGTTGACCGTTAGCTCTATCTAAAACTAAATCATTCTGAACCTTTCTGCTAATCATTTGAACCTGTTTCTTTGCCCCGTCCTGAAAACGCAGATATAAATTTCCATTAAAAAGCGAAACCGGATTATCAGGCGTAACACCAAAAAGTTCTTGAGGATTCCAGTAAACATATTCTTTATAAGGATGTATTCCTGATTCATTTTTCCACACTACTTCCTGAAATTTACCATCCATACTAAATTGTGTAACTCCATAAACATTCTGTATTAAGATATGGTTATCATCTGAAATGACGGATGATGTTTTGTCTCTAAAATTTGTAAGTGTCCAAAGTAATAATGTATCCCGAGGGGCTTCCAGTTTTATGTATTTTATTGATGAAGCAACATCTGAAAGTTTAAAGTCACGGATATTTTCATTTGTTCCCGGAACATCGATAATAACCGGCGGATTTTGGGAATCAACGCTTCTGTCTTCTTTAAACCGGAATCCTTTGGGCAGTTTTGCAATGGAATCGGCCAGTTGTTTTTCTCGCTCGGCACGAAGTTCAGCTTCACGAGCCAATTGCTCTTCTTCTGTAAGGATTTGCTTTGAAAGCGATCTTTCGTCGGCTTTCATATGGTTGTGGTTACATGAATAAAAAACCGTTATCAGAATTAGGAGTAAAAGCAGGGTCTGACTTTTCATATTTTCGGTTTAAGATTGATGTTAATTCTGAACGATTAAATGAACTGCAACAATAATTTTGCCAATATTCTGAACTTTAGTTTTAAAATTTTGTCACTCATGCCTGATTGCTTCAACAGGATTTCTTGTTGCTGCACGCCAACTTTGCCAGCTCACCGTTAGTAATGCAATTCCCAGTGCTACTATTCCTGCAAGAGCAAAAATCCACCAATTTAAACTGGTTTTGTAAGCGAAATTTTCAAGCCATTCATGCATAGCATACCAGGCAATTGGCGTTGCAATTACAAATGCAATTACAACCCACTTTACGAAATCTTTATTGAGCATCGACAGTATTTCAGAAATTTTTGCTCCGTTAACTTTGCGAATACCAATTTCCTTTTTTCGCTTGTCAGCAGAAAATAGGGCAAGGCCATAAAGTCCAAGGCAGGCAATCAGTATTCCTATAAGACTAAAATAGCTAACTATCAATTTGACCTTTCTGTCTGATGAATAAAGCTGATCATAGGTTTGATCAAGGAAATGGGCTTCGAATGGAGCATCAGGAACCAGTTTTTTCCATGTTTCTTCAATAGCGGAGATGGTTTCATGAAGTTTTAATCCACCAAGTTTTATCAGCATCACTCCGGTCATACCGGCTTCTTGCTGAACATTCTGCATGACTTGATAGACCTGGGCATTTGGTTTTTCATGTAATGATTTAAAATTTGTGTTTTTGATAACACCAACGATTGTTCCTGATTTGTTCCAACTGGCAAATTTCTTCCCGACAGGCGATTTTATTCCGGTTTCCTTCACTGCTTCTTCGTTTAAAATAAATGCATGGGAAGCATCGCCCGGATAGGTTTTCGAAAAACTTCTTCCTGCTACAAACTCAATATTAAGTTCTTTAAAATAATCATAATCAACACTGGTTAACTCCATCATTACTTGCTGATCCGGTTTTTTATCATCCCAGAAAAAGTCAACAAGGTTTCTGAGTGTTGTGGTTGGCAGGCAATCTTTAGCGGTAACGGCCAGAATATCCGGGTTTTTCAGAAGTTCTTCCTTCATTGTCTGGTACTGGGCACCTGAATTACCCATAATAGGGACATACACAATATTCTCTTTCTGAAAACCTAAATTTTTATTCTGAATAAATTGCAACTGCTTATTTATTATGAATGTTCCTGAAATAAGAATGATTGAAATTGCAAATTGAAAGATTACCAGATATGATCTTACTTTGCTGGTTTTTAAAGTTCCATTAATCTGTTTTTTTAACGTTTTAAGTGAATTAAGAGAGGTTAGCCTGATTGCCGGATAAATCCCCCCTAAAAGGGTTGTCAGTAGTAAAATCCCAAGGTAAAGCAGGATATTCTTTTTATAATCTAGTCCAAGAGTTTTTCCACTGATGTGGTTAAACCAGGGCAACAAAAACTCAACTACTATAATTGCCAAAACGAGAGCAATGAGACTTAGCAGGAAAAATTCACTCAGAAATTGTTTACTGAGCTGTATCCGTGAAGAACCTAGTATTTTTTTCATTCCAATTTCCCGTGTTCTCCCTCCTGTTTGTGAAACTGATAAATTCATAAAATTAATACAGGCTAGAAGGAGGATAAAAAAAGCAATGTACGAGAAAATATAGACGGTATTCCGATTTTCAACAACAGTAAAACTGCCCAGAAAATGTCGGTTCGATACATCGGCACTTAAGTGGCATTCGGACAAAGGCTGGAGCTCAAATTTTTTCCAAAATGCAAGTATTTGCGGGGGTAATTTAGTCTTTGCAATTTGATTGATCTTATTTGATGTTGAAGCAATGTCGGCATCCGGTACTATCTTCAGATAAGTTGTGTAGTTAAAAGCGCCCCAATTATTTACATCGGATGATGCAACGGCCTCCAGAAGGCTAAAAGGCACCACAAAATCAAATTTCAGATGAGAATTTTCAGGTATGTCCTTTATAACCCCGGTTATAACCGAAGAGCTTTCCCCGTCAATATTAATGTTCTGGTTAATCGGGTCACTATCTCCAAAATATTTTTTCGCAAGAGTTTCTGTAATGATTACGTTCGCCGGTGAAGAAAGCGCAGTTTTCGGGTCTCCTTCAATAAAAGGGTAATTGAATATTGAAAAGAACTGAGGATCGACAACAATTCCATTGTCTTCATGATAAATATGCTGTTCATGTTTAAAGATAAGGACCGGGAGTTTGAAGATTCGTGTATAGCTTTCAATTTCAGGAATATTGGCGGATAATTCCGGCGCAAACAGTGCTGGTGTTCGAGAATTTCTACCGTCATTGTCATATTGAACTACTCTGTATATTTGGTTGGCATCTTTATTAAAACTATCAAAGCTTAATTCATCCTGCACCCATAATAAAATTAAGATAGTGCAGATAAGTCCCATGGAGAGGCTGAAAACATTGATGAAAGAAAATGTCCCGTACTTTAAAATGTTCCGGATAGCCATTTTTAGATTATTTTTAAACATAGTTTTTATTTTGTTAGTTTAACAAGAAGGTCATATTTCAGTTATCGTGCTCCTACCCGTATACATCAATGCCGGTGCTTTGGCCGGGATCCTGGTCCGCCGCAGGCAGGATCGCTTTATTCATACCTGAGTGCTTCAACAGGGTTCCTCGTTGCCGCCCGCCAACTCTGCCAACCAACCGTAATTAAAGCAACAAGAATCTCAAAAAAAACAGCTGCAAAAAATACCCACCATGCAACAGAGACCCTGAAAGCAAAATTCTGTAACCATTTATTTACAAGCCAGTATGCTATTGGGATTGCAATAAATCCTGAAAACAAAACCAGGATTGTGAATTGCCCTGACAATAAAAATGATATCCGCGATGCTTTTGCACCCAACACTTTACGAATGCCGACTTCTTTCACCCGCTTGCTAACGGTGTAAGATGCAAAACCAAATAATCCAAGACACGAAATAAATAATGCAAGTGCCGTGAAAACAGAAAGTAATTTCCCGGTTTTTTCTTCCGAACTGTAAAGTCCGTTATAAACATCTTTCAAATATGTTGGATTCACAGGAATATCCGGGAAGATTTTATTCCACACCGTCTTTATTTGATCTATTGACGCTGTTTCGTTTCCCTGAGTTATCCTGATGGCAACATTCATATACATATTCGGATTTATGTAAACCAGCACCGGGCTGATTTTACTTTGAAATGATTTAATATGGAAATCTTTCAAAACCCCGACAATACGTACGCCATTTTTAAATTCATCTCCCGGTATTTTTAATTTTGTCCCTATAGGCTTTTTAAGCCCCAAAGAAGTTACGGCAGCTTGGTTGATCAATACACTTTCGTATCGGTCGGAAGGAAATTCTTCTGAAAAATCTCTTCCTTCCACAATTTGAAGGCCCATTGCTTTGGCAAATCCAAAATCGGCGGGCAGCGCCTGGATGTTAACCGAATTTTCTGCTGATTCTCCTTCAGGAGTTATACTGATGTTCATTTGACTGTTAATCCCGGGTATAGTGTAAGCTCCGGAAACGCTTTGAATTTTTGGATCTTTAAGCAATTCATTGCGTAAGAGATCGTATTTTTGAATCACCTTTTTATTGTCAGAACCGATAAAACTAAGCAAGACAACATCTTCTTTGTTAAATCCAAGGTCCGAGTTTTTCATATAATTTAACTGCCTGAATATTACAATAGTGCCAACAAGAAGAATGATTGAAATCGAGAACTGGAGCATTACCAAAATTTTCCTTAATGTGAGCTTTTTCCCCGCCTTGCCGGTTTGATTTCTGAAGATTTCAACCGGATTATATTTAGAAATGAACAGGGCCGGATATCCACCGGCAATAATTCCAACACCAATAATAGTACCTGTGATGATTAAAAGTAGTGCTATAAAATGATATTTGTTAAAAATAAAATCGGTATTGAGATAGGTATAAAGGCCGGAGTAAAAAACACTAAAAAGTACTGTCGCTATCAGCACCGACATCAGGATTACTAAAAACGATTCGGTCATGAACTGGCGGATTAACTGTTTCCGGTGTGCCCCTGCAACTTTTCTGACCCCAACTTCTTTCATCCGGTCAATATATTTCGAGATGGAAAGATTCATGAAGTTAAAGCAGGCAATAATTAATATGAAAATGGCAGCCGAAAGAAAGATATATATGTAAGCTTTGTTCCCTTTCCTCCCAACATCTCCTCTTGTTTCAGTATCCCAGTGAATTTTACTCAGCGGTTGCAACTCAAATTTTGTTCTCGATGAGAGCCATTCTCCCCCGTTTTCTGCTAACATTTTATTGAGTTGAGGAACAATGGAGTCAGGTTTGGCATTTTTATTTAGTAAAATATAGGTCATGTCATCGCCCCACTGATTCCACGGGTATTGCGGACTTTTACCCATGGCTTTCAAAGTTGAATACGAAAGAAACATACCAGCATGTAAATGTGTATTTTCAGGGATATCAGCCATAACCCCGGTGATATTTACCGGGAAGTCGTTGTACATTAGTTTTTGTCCCAACCGGGTTAATATTTCCGAAATATTTTTGTGCTCTTTCTTTCGAAATAACCATAGAATAAGGTTCAGTAAGCACTTGTTTGGAATCGCCTTGCAGCAGGTTAAAACTAAAAACATCGAAGATTCCCGGGTCGGCAAAATACAATTCATCTTCTTCAAACTGCTGGTCATCCGAATTTTTAATGGTTGCATCATAGTCCTTTTTTATACGCACCGCGGTTTCAACTTCAGGCAACTGATCATTTACAGCAGGCGCGATGGCTGGCATTGCTCCCGCAAATCTCATTGCATTTCCGTCGTTTCCCCATTCGACTGCAATTCGATAAATGCGGTCCTTATTTTTTTGAAAGTTCTCAAAACTCAAGCTCATTTACTACATAAATCAACATTAAAAGACTAACTGAAATACCTACAGCCAGACCAGTTAGATTTATAACAGTAAAAAACTTGTTTTTTAATAAGCTTCTAATCGCTGTTTTTAAATAAGTTCCCCACATTTTGTTTATTGTTTTTTGAGACATGTTCAAACACAATGCCTTTTTTGTCAATCAGCAAGCAATCAGCACTTTAGGGAATTGAGCATATAGCAGAGTGTAAAAAAGTTTGACAAAAAGTGTATAATTTTTTGTCAATTGAAATAACCCATATCTCAATGCTTTCTTTGGGGAACAAGGATATCAAATTATTCGTACCTTTAAATTTTAATCCCGACGATTGCCATCGGGATTCCTGCCTGCTTGTTGTTTCTTTTCTAATCCTCAAACTGCACATGAACATTTCCACCGGAAGCATGCATATAAACCGGGATTCCACCGTTATTCATTGTTCCTTTTACCCGGTCTTTTTCTGCAGTACCCGAGAAATTTTGCAAATCGATTTTAACTCTCTCTGATCTCAAATCCAGATCGAGGCCAAGTTTGTCACCATTTTGAATTATTGCATCAACTCCGCCACCACTGGAAGCGAGATATAATTTCTTACTTAAATTGCTAATATTAACATGAACCGATCCTCCGCTTGAAGTAGCTTTCACGGCCCCGGATTCTCCCGGTTACACTTACACTGCCTCCGCTACTACTTGCATCCACATCTCCGTCAATATTCTTTATATGAACACCGCCTCCTGAACTGTGCGCAAAAACATTACCATGTGCTTCTTCCAATGTAACACCACCCCCGCTTGAACTTAATCGAATGTCACCATTCTGATTTGTGGCTTTTACACCGCCTCCGGAAGACTTGGCTTCAGTAGTTCCGGTTATATTTTCCAGTCGAACACCACCACCGCTGCTTGAGAATTCATGTGTTCCTTTCACACCTGATATTTCCAGACCACCGCCACTGGACGAAACGTCGCATGACATCTCTTCAGGGACAATTATTGTTAATGAAATACCTGTATTGTTCCAGAACCTCATGCGTGATTTTCGTTTAACATTGGCCGTTATAACAGATCCATTTTTTGAGAAATCCAGGTCGAATGCATCCAAAACCTCTTTCAACCTATTGTCTGAAGGGGATAAAAGTCTCCCGTTTTTTCGTACAAATGCCTGTATGATAACTTTTGGCTCATTGTGAGTTTTTACGGATACTCCTCCTCCCGATGAAGAAGCATTTAGTGTGCCAGGCTGGTTCAGATCAAAGGTCTTTGTAATTGTTGGTTGATCGTCCTTTGAAAATCCATTCAATGAAAACAGTGCAGTCAACATTGCAATCATTGTGTACATTTTAAGATTCATTCGAGTTTTCATGATGAGAATATTTTATTCTTTTATAAGATTATCTATTATATGACGACTATATTTTCGAATAAGTTACTTTTAATATTACTTATAGTGTATAGTTTCAATCAGGATGCTATAGTCAGCCACGGTTTTTCGGGGTGGTCACTCATACCTCAACGCCTCAACCCCGACGAAAAATGTCGGGATTTCAGCCTTACTCATATCGTAAGGCTTCAACTGGATTTCTTGTAGCTGCCCGCCAGCTTTGCCAGCTAACGGTTAACAATGCAATTCCCAAAGCCAGCAAGCCTGCCAATGCAAAAATCCACCAGCTTAAATTGGTTTTGTAGGCAAAATTCTCAAGCCATTTATTCATAAAATACCATCCTACAGGGATTGCAATAACAAAGGCAACGGCAATCCAAATCACAAAATCTTTGTTCAGCAAAGCCAGAATTTCTGAAATTTTTGCACCATTTACTTTTCTGATCCCAATCTCTTTTATCCTTCTCTTACTGGTATGGTATGAAACAGCAAACAATCCAATCATGGATAAAAACACGCTGATGATACAACAGGAGGCGATTAATTTGGCATAGTTCGCATTCTCGCGGTGCATCCATTCATAACGATCACCTATCGATTGCATATTTAACGGGAAATCAGGGACTAGTTTATTCCAGGTTTCGGCAACTGCCTTTCTTGCCCCTTGAGTTTGACCGGCAACCGGTTTTACCATCAAATAATAACCTTCGTTGTTATAGGAAATATATGCAGGTTCAATGATTTGTTTTAAACTGCCATAATGAAAATCTTTACAAACTCCTATAATAATATTATCCGGACTTCCCGGGACTGGTTTCCCAATTAAATCCTGATCGGAGAACAGTGCAGCCATCGATTCGTTGATAATACATTTATTTTTATTTGATTCAGCATTTTCAGAAAAATCATTGCCTTGAATAATTTTTACCCCGAGAGCTTTTGTGTAGTTTTCGTCGCCCGGGAAAACAGCGGGAACATATTGTTTGTTAACCCCATTCTCTTCGTAATGCAGTAATATGGCAAAATGCTCCAGCACGGGAGAAGCATTTGCTTGCGAAATCATTTCAATTGTAGGCTGTTTTTCAAGTTCAGCTTTAAATACAGGAGATATTTCTTTATGCTGTATAGGAATTTTTACTTCCAGTACATCTTTGTTAAGTCCAATATCTTTGTTTGTGATGTAATGAATTTGTTTCATTATAACAACTGAACCAATTATGAGCAACACAGAAATGGCCAGTTGCGCAATATTAAAAGCCGGAATATTAAATTTCCCAGCCAAATGTATTTTCCCGGGTTTTAATGCTTCCGGCTGGATTCCTTTTCCTATTCTGTTAGCTGCAAAAACAAATGTAACCAGAATGATTAAACCCGGAATTCCGAGCAAAAGGAGCATATTTGAAATACTGAAAAAGGATGCTGTTGTGATGTGTGAAGAGGTAAGCTGATTAAAAAAAGGAGTGCCCCACATCATAAATAAAATACTGAGAAAAAAAGCAATTCCAATAAGAGCAGACATTTCAGCCAGAAAGTCAAATATCAGATTACTCTTCGATCCACCATTTACTCTTCGAATAGAATATTCCCGTGTTTTCTCCATCAGCCGGTTATTGATTAAACCGAGATAATTGAAAAGAGCCACACCCAAAATCATCAGGGCAATTACAAGTGCAACAATTAAATCGGTTTTATCGCGACTGTTCTCAATGGTTTGTCTGCGTGAAGTATCAAAATAGGCAGCCTGTAAACTTTTTAAATAATGTGTGCCCGGGGTTCCGTCATGAACAATCGGTATGTTTTCTTTATTCTGGGCAAACTTTTCTTCCAGTTGCGAAATATTTGTGTTTTCCTTTAGCAACAGATAACACCGGGAATCGTTTTCGCCGATTAGTTTTACCATTTCAAATTCCAGTTGGGTACTTTCATTTGGTTTTTTAAAAACACCACTTACGACCATGTCAACACTTTCATTCCTGTTTGTAAAAATTATTTTTTGTCCTATCGGATCGGGAATCCCGAAATATTTTAAAGCAAGTCTTTCGGATATTACCACATCATGTTGTGTCTCCAAAGCATGTTCGGGAGAGCCCGCAATAAGGGGATAGGAGAAAAAGGTAAAGAAATTGGATGATGCTGCAATTGTTAATTTGTCGTCAAAAAAGTCCTGATTGTTGACCTCTACTTTTGTTGGACTGGCATTTAATATTCTGCAAAAATCTTCAACTTCAGCAAAATTATCTTTCATATATTCGGCAGCTCCATTTCGAATAAAATACATTTTTTGACCTTTACTGAAAGGATCATCGGCCTGCAAAGCATAAATACGGTTTTTGTTTTTTTGAAACCCGTCGGCATTATTTTCCCGGGTTATAAAAATGGTTATCAGGTTCATACAGGCAATTCCAATAGCCAGACTGATTATGATAATTGAAGAATTTAAACGAGTTCCTGAAAAGATTTCTGATAATGGCTTTTATTTTCATAAAACTATTTTTACGGTACAAGTTAAAATTTACTATAATCCATCAATTACAATGCCTGTTTTCTAAATTACACTATTCCTGAAAAATGCCAATTCTTTTAAGTGTTGGGCGTAAAATATTTTTACAAAAATGTATAAATTTTTGTCATGTTATTTTCTTCATACCTCAAAGTCTCGACCGGATTCTTTGTAGCCGCTTTCCCCCGTAAACTTCGGGGTTATTGGGATTGCCAGCTTATTCAAATTTCAGACTTTCTATCCCGACACTTCTGTAGGGATTTTGTCATTCATACCGGAGTGACTCAACAGGGTTTCTGGTAGCAGCTTTCCACGATTGGAAAGAAACCGTCAACAATGCAATTCCCAACGCCAACAAACCTGCCAGTGCAAATATCCACCAGTTAAGGCTGGTTTGGTAGGCAAAGCTTTCAAGCCAGCGGTTCATAATATACCACGAAACCGGCACAGCAACCAGAAATGCCAAAATCACCCATTTCAAAAATTCTTTGTTCAGCATTTCAATTACTTCTGTAATACGGGCACCGTTTACTTTACGAATGCCGATTTCCTTCGTGCGTTTTGAAATGGAAGTCAGAACAATTCCGAACAACCCCATTACTGCCAGTGAAACAGCCAGTAACGAAAATGCTGTAATCAGTTTTGCCTGGTTTTGTTCCCTTTGGTAAAACTGATTGATTTGGTCCGTCAGATATTGAACTTCAGCCACTGAATCAGGCGATATTTGAGCAACAAGGTTATTGATCTCCTGAATTACTGCTTTGTCGTTCTTCCCGTCGGTTTTTACTGCCAGGAGCCTCATTTTTTCGGGATGTTGCTGCAAGATTACCATTGGCTGAATGAGCGAGTGAATAGAATGTGCGTTAAAATCTTTTACAATCCCACGAACCGTAAATCCATTTAACAGGTCGCCGGCTTTTATTTTGTACTGAAGTGCAGCCGACTCATTGATAATAATGTTTGTACGTGCGGGTTTAAACTCCCCAAAAGATTCTCCGTCAATTACTTTCAATCCAAGGAGTTCTATCATGCCTTCTCCCATAATTAAACCGTCAAACCGGACGGATTCATCATTAGTGCGCAGGCTTACTGGTAGAAATGCGTTGAACGGTGGAATAAATGAAGACCCTGCAGTACGTATTACATTGGGATTTTTGTCCAGCTCTTTCCTGATAACCTGTATTTGTTTTTGAAGTTCGGGCGTGTTCAGTTCGCATATAAGGATGTTGGTCGGATCGATGGCTTTGAAATTGGTAAGTCCGAAATTAATTTGCTTTTTAAAGGTGAGGACACTTACAATAAGCACAATAAAAATAGCAAAGTGAAAGCTCAAGAAAGAGTGATTTAAACTGTATTTTTTTCGCTTTTTGTTCAACTTTCCCGAAAGCAAAACTACTGCTGAAGTACGGGAAATAGTTGTTCCTATGAATAACCCCGAAAGTGTTCCTGTGAGCAGGATAACCGCAAGGAGCATTCCCCAGGTTTGCCACATCCCCAGAACATCCGGTCCAACTGTTTTTCCGAGTGTAGAATTAATAAACGGCACACCTGCCACCACAATCAATGCCGCCGGGATTATGCTTATTATGGAAATGAGGTTTGCTTCCAGCAGCACTTGACTGCGGATAGTATTATTGGTAGCGCCCAACGCTTTCTTTGCACCCATTTCAGTAAGCCGGTTCATTATTTTGGCCTTGGTAAGAAAAATGTAATTAATAACAGCGATACAAAGAATTACCAGAGCAATACCCAGATAATACCTTAATTCAGTGGGATCTCCAACACGACTGTACACATTTCCTGAAAGATCGTCCGACTGCAGATAAATTTGAGAAACTGGTTGAAGGTGATATTCCGTTTCAGCATATTTGTCGGCATCCATGGAAACCATGTAATTTTTAATTTTAGCACTTACGGCCTCAGGATTTACCTGCGGATTGAGAAAAATATAGGAGTAAAAATAGTTGTTATCCCAGTTTCTATAATCTTTTTGAGAAGAACTATACTCACCAAACATACGTGCGGAAAGCCCAAAAACTTCTGCCGACAAATCAGTGTTTCCGATAAATTCTGGATGAAGGGTGGAGTTGGAGGGAAAATTTTGGTAAACCCCGCAAATATTCAGCGTAAGAAAATCGTCTTTAAGTTTTACCTGAAGAGAAGCGCCAATAGCGTCGTTCACCGAATCGAAATATTTTTTAGCCATATTTTCGGAAATGGCAATTTCGGAATTTGAAACAGCAGGGGCACCATATTTAAAATCAACACCGAGCAAAACAAAAATATTTTTATCGGCAAATGCAAACAGATCCTCCTGTATAATGCGGTTATTTGAATTTTTTACCTGAACCTGGCTGGTTTGATAAAAACGGAAAAAATCCCTGATTTCAGGAATGGCATTTTTAACGGAAGGAGCCAAGGGATAAGCTACACGCAGATCGGTATTTTCAACGATGCGGTAACCACTTTGGTAATTCGGAATAAACTTGTCGAACGAGTACTCGTGAATAACCAACACGCCCAAAATCATAATACAGCCTAATCCAATTCCCAGTCCTAATACACTGATCACGGATTCGACTTTATTTTTCAGGATATTTCGCAATGCAATTTTGAAATTGATGAAGTTCATTGTTTAAGTTTTAAGTTGGAATTATCCCAGCAAAAACTATGCCCTTAGTTGTTGAACTAATTATTTAGTTCTAGTTGGTAGAAGTGCCTTTTCCTTTTTGTTTTTATTATTCATACTGCAACACTTTCTATTCTTTTTTAGTCAGGAGTTTTCCCATCAATTGAAGAACTGATTACTCATACCTCATTGCTCAACCCCGACGAAAAATGTCGGGAATTTCAGCCTTACTCATATCGTAAGGCTTCAACAGGATTTCTTGCAGCAGCCCGCCAGCTTTGCCAGCTCACAGTTAACAATGCAATTCCCAGCGCCAGCAACCCGGCCAGTGCAAATATCCACCAACTCAGCGTGGTTTTATAAGCGAAGTTTTCGAGCCATTTGTGTGTGGCATAGTATGCTATGGGAGTAGCTACAACAAATGCAATTATCACCCAACGTATAAATCCCTTGTTTAAAAGTGTAACAACATCACTCATTTTTGCGCCGTTTACTTTTCTTATTCCGATTTCTTTTGTCCTGTTAATTATAAAATGTGATGCCAGCCCGTACAAACCCAAACAGGAAATCAGTATCGCAATCAGGGTTAAATAAGAAAATATAGCCATATCTTTTTCATTTTGCCGGTATAATTGCGCCATGTGTTGATCCATAAACTGAAAATCGAAAGGCTCATCGGGATAGAGTTTTTCCCAGGCTTTTTGAACCGACTTCAGATTTTTTGGCTCTGTTCGTAAAAACAAGTAGGAGGGTTGGTCAGACAGCATAACAAATTTCAATGGTTCAATTGGATTGTTCAATGCATCGAAATGAAAATCTTTGACCACTCCGATTACTTTTTGTGGAGGCGTTTCATCAAGGATCTTTCCAACAGGATTGCTCCAACCCATCATTTTTGCATAAGTCTCGTTTATTATTACCGACTTATCAGTGTCGCTTGAATTTTCTCCTGAAAAGTTCCTTCCATCCTGCATTTCAATACCAAATAAATTGATATAGTTTTCATCGATTTGGGGCTGATTTAAAACGAACTGAATATCATTTCCTTTGTCGTCTTTAACAGCCATAATAGTTTTCATCCAGTTTCCCGTTGAACCCAGGTTGGTTCCGCCACCACCAAAAGCCAGCGATTTTACTCCGGTGAGTTCAGAAAATTCTTTTCGTAAAACTTCTTTCCCAGGGAATTTTTCTGGTTCAGACGGAATGGAAATAGCCATTAATTGCTTTTTGTTAAATCCCAGTTCAGCATTTTTCATAAAATGAATTTGATTCCAGATCATAAATAATCCGGCAATCATAATTATGGCAACAACGTTTTGAAAAGTAACCAGGGATTTCCCAATTGTGCTGAATCCATGATTTTTTGTAGCTGAATTCCGTATGGTATTGAATGCCGGGTATAATCCTGAAAGAATACCTAAAAACACAAAACCCAGCAAAACAGGAGGAAATATTTTTGCAATGGAAAGAAGATGAAAATCTTTGTCGAACAGTATATTAAACTTTGGAAATAAAAGGGTTGACAGCATAACTGAAACCACTGCTGCCAGCAAAACATTCAAAACAGATTCTCTGACAATATTGTACATTATTCTCCATCTGCCACAACCTATGGTTTTTCGAATAGAAAATTCTTTCTGCCTTTTTTCAAGCTGCGCTAAAATCAGGTTGTTATAATTTATTCCGGCAATGATGAGAATAAGCAAAGCGACTATTGAAAAAACATAAACTGTTGTTTTATTTCCTTTGGGAGAGTCGGCCAGAAGGCTGTTATCAAAATGAATACTTTGCAGTGGTTGCAAATGATGAACCAGTTTGAACCCTCCCATTTGTTTTAATAGGTCGGCGTATTTTTCGGCAGTAATTTTTTCAGTTTTATTATTTAGTTCTGCAATATTTGGCGAGGTGGTTTTTAGATAAACATAGTAATCGCCCCAATCGACCAGTTCTCCTGTTCCGTCAAAATCAGAAGGTATTAATGCTGAAAACTGCAAATCTGTATTTGTGGGCAAATCTTTGATAACTCCTGTAACTTCATAATCTTTTTTATCGATGATAATTTTTTGTCCTAATGGCGATAAATCACCAAATATATTTTTTGAGAGTGATTCAGTTAAAACGATGGTATTGGGCGATGTTAAAAATTCAGTTGGATTTCCTAAAACTGTTGGATATGAAAACACCCTGAAAATAGAAGGAGTAGCAGCCCTGATATTAATATTTTTAAACTCATTTTCTTTGTATTTCAGGGTGGCATCACCTTCCGTTTCCACACAAACAAAATCTTCGATTTCCGGACATTGGTCTTTCAGAATTTGTGCGAACGGAGGATTCGCCAATGCCATTTCAGTATTTTGCCCTGACGGGGAAGTTAATGAAGTTGTAAGCCTGAAGATCCGTTCCGCATCCGGGTGATAATTATCGAAGGTAACTTCATTTTCAACATAAAGAGAAATAAAAATAAAGATAACCATAGCTACAGAAAGCCCGACAAGGTTGATGAAAAAGTCGAGCTTGTTCTTTCTGACTGTTCTTAAAATACGGTCAATGATCATTGTATTTATTTATAGGTTTTTTAAACATATCTTTTAGTTTGCATTACTATTCATATCGCAGAGCCTCAATTGGATTTCTTGTTGCTGCCCGCCTTCCGATAGCTATCGGGATTGCCAACTTATTTTTATTATTCATACCTCAAACTCTCCACAGGGTTTTTAGTAGCTGCTTTCCATGACTGAAACGAAACCGTGAGCAGTGCAATTCCCAACGCCAATACTCCGGCAAGTGCAAAAATCCACCAGCTTAAAGTGGTTTTGTAAGCAAAACTTTCGAGCCATTTATGCATGGCATACCAGGCAATAGGGCTGGCAATAACAAATGCAATAACTACATAAATTGTGAAATCTTTAATCAGCATGAACATTACCTCAATGGTTTTAGCCCCGTTTGTTTTTCGAATTCCAATTTCTTTTATTTTTCGTTCAACGGTGGAAAGTACCAGTCCAAACAATCCTAAACACGAAATAAATATGGCCAGAAAGGTTGCTATATCTGCAATTCTGGAGGTTAATACTTCTGCTTTATACTGGCTATCTATTTGATTTTCCAAAAACTGGTATTCAAACGGATCGTCAGGGACAATTTTTTTGAGTTGTTGCTGAATAAATTGCAATGTGGCCTGTGTATTTTTTCCATTGGTTTTGATAAAAATATTGTTTCCGTTTTCACTTAATAATAAGGCAAATGGTAGCATTTCTTCATGTAACGAGGTGGTATGAAAATCTTTAACTACACCTACAATTGTACCTTCAAAACCAAACCATGTTTTTACTTTCATCCCAACGGGATTCTGTAGTTTTAAATAAGAGACCGCCTTTTCATTAATTACAAGGGCATTATCCGCATCGGACAAAAATTCCTGTGAAAAAAAACGCCCCTGGCTCATTTTAATATCAAAAGTTTTCAAAAAATCATAATCAACCCAGTTATAGCCAACTTCAATCATTTCATCCTTGTTTCGTCCATCCCAGTCGAGAGGGCCCGAATTGGTCCAGGATATCAGATTATTATTTGAAACTGTAACATTTTCTATGGCAGGATTTTGTAAAAGAGCTGTTTTGAATTCTTTGGTTTTTTCGCTCAATTTCCCAAGCGATGAAAGTTCAATAACATTCTCTTTGTTAAAACCCAAATCTTTCGATTTTATAAAATTCATCTGGTGTTTGATGGATAACACCGATACTATGAAGCAAATTGAAATTACAAATTGAAATGTAACCAGAACATACCGAAAGTTCCATTTCCGGCTTCTACGCGACTGTATTTTTCCTATTCCTAACCTGCCGGGTATTAATGAAGAAAGATATATCGCAGGATAGCTGCCAGCGATCAGTCCTATTACAATGGTAAGAAATAAAAGATATGGAATAAAAGAGAAGTTGTTTATACTGAGGTGAGTATTAAACAGGTTGTTTATTGCTGGTAACAAAAGTATAGTTAGCAGTGCTGCTATTACAGTAGCAATAAAAGAATAAAATACTGATTCAAAAATAAATTGCCAGCCAAGCTGTGATTTCTTCGATCCTATCACCTTTCGTATAAAGACTTCTTTTTGTCTTATTTCTGAGCGGGCTGTCGAAAGATTCATAAAATTGATACAGGCAAGCAATACAATAATAACAGCCATAGAAGAAAAAAGAATAACGTAAATAATCAGTCCGCCTCCATTTATATTGTACAAGTGACTTTTCCCCATGGGCACTAAATAGAGAATGTTCTTCCAGGTTGGCTGAAAATTATTCATAACCTGTGCTATTTTATTGTCTACCTCGTCAACATTGACCTTATCATCCAATAAAACATACGTGTTTGTCCATTTCGAATTCCAGCTTTTCATCCATTCAGAAGCATCAGAAAAAGGGATTAGTAAATCGAATTTCATTTGCGAATTTTCAGGAACATCTTCAATCACACCGGAAACAGTATATACCTTTTCTTCGTTTAGTTGAACCATTTCCCCAATTGGGTTTTTGTCTCCAAAAAGTTTTTGTGAGATAGAATTGGTAAGTACAACTGAACCCGGATTTCTTAATGAGTTTTCAGGATTACCGTATTTGAACGGAAACGTAAACATGCGAAAGAATGCAGTATCCACGTAACTGCCGGCTACATAAAAACCTTTCGTTTCGAGCGAAATCTTAAACTGCATTTCGCTGTAATTTGTTGACTCAGTAATTTCAGGAAAATTATCTTTTAAATAACCGGCCAGGTTGCCTGTCTGCCAATAGCCATGAAAATCTTCGTTTTCGTTGGTGAATGCAACTCTATACAGATTATCAGAATTGACATGAAATTTATCGTAACCGGTTTCATACCTTACCCAAAGCATTATTGTAATAAAACATACAAGCCCGATGGCAAGTCCTGCTATCTTAATTACAGAGTACGCAGGGTACCTTAAGATATTTCTGACAATTAATTTTAAAAGGTGATTCATGTTTTCCTATTTTAAACTATTCATACCTCAACGCCTCCACAGGGTTCCTCGTAGCTGCCCTCCAACTTTGCCAGCTAACCGTTAACAGTGCAATGCCCAATGCCAGCACACCTGCCAAAGCAAAAATCCACCAACTTAAAGTGGTTTTGTAGGCAAAGTTTTCCAACCATTTATTCATGGCGAAGTACGCAACGGGTGTGGCAACTACAAAAGCAATGGCAACCCATTTTACAAAGTCTTTGTTGAGCATTACCATCATTTCCGAGATTTTTGCACCATTTACTTTGCGGATGCCTATTTCTTTAATTCTGCGTTGGCTTGCAAAAATCGACATGGTAAGAATCCCCATCGAGCAAAGGATTATTGCGCTAATGGCAAACAACGAGAATGTTTGGCGAAACTTGATTTCTGATTCATACATTTTGTTAACGGCGCCATCGAGAAAACTTATTTCTACCGGAAATGCCGGAGAGAGTTTTGATGTAACGGCTTTTACTTTTCCCACCGCTGAATAAAGTGTTTTAAAATCTCCTGTCTGAATGGCTGCCAAACAATAAGAGCCATACCCCTGATTAATAATAGCAAGTGGTTCAATGGGCTTTTCAACCGATTTGTAATGAAAATCTTTAATTACTCCAACTATTTCAAACTCGGTTCCCTTTTGCATTGCAAAGGTTCCTCCAATTGCATTCTCTATGTTAAATTCTCTTAGAAATGATTCATTAACAACAACCTTATTTTTATCTTTTATGAGATCGTCTGAATAGAGTTGCCCCATAATTAATTCCAAATCCATCATTGAAAAGAATTCTGCATCTGCACTAAAAGTTGTAAAATGAACCTCTTGTTCTTCTCCATTCAGATTTAATTTGGTCCCCCAACTTGACAATTGTTTACCCGGATAAAATTGAGATAATGATACATTTTGTACTCCGGGTATTTTCTCAATTTCTTCTTTTACTATGTCTTTTTTTAGCTGTTTGGTAAGTTTTATTGCAATTGTATTCTCTTGATTAAAAACAAGATTATCGCTTCCATATCCAACCTGCTTGTAAATAATTATTGTAAAAGCAATTAACACGATAGAAATAACATATTGGAGGGTAATTAATCCATTTTGCAAATATGATTTTTTTGAATTTTGGCCAACAGATTTTCTAAGATTATTAACGGCCTTTGATGATGAAATACGCAGACCTGGAATCAAACTTAAAACCAGGCTAAAAACAATGGTTGCAATAAATAAAATGAAAAATAGTGCCGGACTAAAAATGAATTTTGCACTAAATTGAATACCGGTGTAGTTTTGAATAATTGGTAAAACACCCGCCATAATGATTATAGCCATAATTACTGCTGCAAAAAAAAGGAGAAAAGTTTCACTCAAAACATTTCGGAAGATGACCATCCGTGTTGCCCCAATAACTTTTAATACCCCGGTCTGTTTAATCCTCTCCGTCCATTGTGACGATGAAATATTTATAAAATTAACCAATGCAATGGTTAGAATAAGGCCCGCCACAAGTAGTAAAATTAAAGCCTTACTTTTATCTCCCATTCTAATATAATGAGCTCCAAATGTTTGTAAACTTGAAAAATAGATGTCTTTCAATTTTATTAAATGAATCTCTTCAACCCATTTTTGAGCGTTTTCAGGAAACACCGAAAAGATGGTATTGGCTACTTGAGTTGGATTTGCATTTTTTTCTAACAATAGGAATGTTTGAAAATTCGACCATCCCCATTCTTTAAATTCACCCTCACTCGGTTGAAGAATCTTGCGGGTTTCAATAGAAGTAATTGCACTAAAATCGAGAAATGAATTTCCGGTTGGTTTTTCAATTACCGCCGAAACTGTTAATAATTTTCCATTATTATATTTAATAATTCTTCCCACTGCTGAATTACTGCCAAAGAGTTTATTTGCTAATGTTTTGGTAATAACAACAGACATTGGATTATTAAGCGCGGTAGCACAATTTCCTTCGATTGTTTTGTAAGAAAAAAAGCTAAAAAATTCAGGATCAGAAAAAATGAGGTCAGAGGTAATAGGCTCACCTTCTTCTGTTTGAAAAACAGGGGTTTGCCATGTGCCGGCAACTCTAATAGCCGCCTCCACGCCTGGAACTTCCATATCGAGGTGAGGTTTTAAAACAGCAGGTGTATTCATCCCTGCGCCAGGCTTACCAATAAGGTAAATTCTTTCTCCATTTACATGGTACGAGTCGGTGGTTAATTCGCTGTAACAATATACCGATAAGATAATTACAAATACCAAACTTGTGGCCAATCCAAACAAATTAATCAAGTTGATTACTGGCTTGCGAATAAAATTTCTGATTATTGGTTTTAATATATTCTTCATTATAAAAAATTTATTGAGTTATTCGTAACGCAATGCTTCAACCGGGTTCCTCGTAGCCGCTTTCCACGATTGAAAGGAAACAGTTAGCAAAGCAATTCCCAGCGCCAGTAATCCGGCCAAAGCAAATATCCACCAGCTTAAACTGGTTTTGTACGCAAAGTTTGCGAGCCATTTATGCATGGCATACCAGGCAATAGGGGTGGCGATTACAAAGGAAATAGCTACCCATTTTACAAAGTCTTTGTTGAGCAGGGCTAAAATTTCTGAAACTTTCGCGCCGTTTACTTTGCGTACTCCTATCTCTTTGGTTTTTCTTTCTGCCATGAATAATGAAAGCCCCATTAAACCTATGCATGCAATAAAAATGGCTAAAAGCGAAGCGTAACTTATTAATGACATCATTCTGCTTTCATTCTTATATTGTTGAGCTAAACGGTTGTCAAAAAAGCTATAACTAAACTGGTAATCGGTATGGTAATTATTTAAAACTTCGTTTATAAATCCAATCGTATGATCTTTTGACGATTGATTTATTTTAACCGAAAGCGTATTCGTAGAATTCAATTCATAATAAGTAACCATAGGAATTATTGCAGTATGTAACGATTCATAGTGAAAATCCTTGACCACACCAATAATTTCACCCGTTCGGTTTGCAGTTCTTAATTGTTTTCCAATGATGTCGTTATAATTTATAAATCCAATTTTCTTAGCGGCAGTTTCATTTAAAATAAAAGCGTTTAGGCTGTCTGAACTTATTTCAGGATTAAAATTACGTCCGGCTAAAAACTGAATGCCATATGTTTTAAAAAAGTTAAAATCGGTTCTGATATGCGGAATTTTGCCAGGCCATTTGTTCCATTCTCCATTTATGTTGAAACTTAATCCAGGATCATCTAACAACCTACTTCCAATGGTTCCTTTCGATAACGAAGCTTCGAGAATATCGGGATTGGAAAGTAATTGTTGATGAATACTGTTCCAGTTACTTACTATTTCATTGTCGGAAGGAATCAGAATAATATTATTTTTATCATATCCCAATTCTTTTTTATTGATAAATCCAATTTGTTTGTATATGGTTCCGATTGAAACAAAAAGACCTATGGCCACAACAAATTGGAATACTACCAGCACATTCCTATAATGTAATTGCCCCGTTATCCTGCTTGACTTTAAGATTTGAATCGGTTTTTGTTTAGAAATAAATTTGCCGGGAACGATACCTGTAATAAAACTTAAAATAACAATGAGAGCAAACAACGCAATAAATAGATTGAAAGGATGAATTTGCAGGTTGTTATTGATACCCAGAAATGCCAATAAGTGTGGACGGATTAAAAGGTTGAGTGCTATTGCCAGCACAGAGGAAAAAACAATTAATAAACCCGATTCAAAAAAGAATTGGTAATAAATGGTTCCTTTATTAATGCCGAATACTTTTTTGACCCCAAATTCATTGAACCTGTTATCGATTGTTGCTGTCGATAGGTTAAAGAAATTGATGCAAGCAATAATCACAATTAAAAATGCCAGGATTGAAAAAAGATAAATATAGCTAATGTCGCTGTTTGTTTTTATTTCATTCAATTTATGAGAATGAAGGTGAATGTCGCTAACCTTTCGGGTAGTTAAGTTGATAAAACTGCTGGCCAGTTGATCATTTCCGTCATTGTTTTTATTTGCAGGGATGTAACGGTCGATGAATGAAGATATTTTCGATTCAAAATCTTTAATGTTGGTATGTTTTCCAAACTTAACATAAACTAATGTAACATTGTCTGAGAAATTATTGTTCCCCAAAAAATAGTCATCCTCAATTTTTGTATCCTTATCGCGAAGTGATAAGTAGGAACATAAAAAATCACACTTCAGATGCGAATTTTCAGGATAATCTTCCATAATTGCCGAAACAGTCAGATAGTCATTATCAAAAAACTTGAGTTTCTTACCTATTGGATTTTCATTCCCAAAATATTTTGTAGCTATGGATTTTGAAATTACTACCTGATCGATATTTAATGCATTTTGTCGATCACCTTCAATGATTTTGAAGTTTAGAATATCAATAATGTCCTGCTCTGCAAAACAGATATTGTTTTCAATAAATGAATTGGTTTCGTTTGAGACTTGAGAGTTCCATGGCCCAGCCATTCTTGCAATTTTATCAATCTCAGGAAAATCCTTCTTTAACAAAGGAGCAAACGACGGTGCAATGGTACAAAATGGATCACGTTCAATCCGATAAACATTTTCTCTGTTTTCATTGAATTTATCGTAGCTTAATTCATAGTGCACATATTGATAAATGCTAAGGCATACTGTTATCGCGACAGATAAACCAAAAATATTTATTAAAGAAATAATTCTGTTTTTCCTGATGCTTCGGAACGTTGTTTTAAGAATGTTTTTAATCATCGTTATGCAGTTCGAATTTTAAAATTACTCTATTCATACCTCAACGCCTCCACTGGGTTTCTTGTTGCTGCCCGCCTTCCGATAGCTATCGGGATTGCCAACTTATTTTTATTATTCATACCTCAAACTCTCCACAGGGTTTTTAGTTGCCGCTCTCCAGCTTTGCCAACTCACCGTTAACAATGCAATTCCCAATGCCATCAAACCTGCCAGCGCAAAAATCCACCAGCTTAATTCAGTTCGATATGCAAAACCTTCGAGCCATTTGCTCATAGCGTAATATGAAACCGGAACTGCAACAACAAATGCAACGACCACCCATTTTACGAGGTCTCTGTTTAGCATGGTTAATATCTCAGATATTTTGGCGCCATTTACTTTGCGGATGCCGATTTCTTTTTGTTTCCGGGTTGCAGCATATGACACCAAACCCAACAGGCCGATACAAGCTATCATAATTGCAAAAAGGGTAAAAACACCAATTACTTTTGCCAAACGGTCTTCCGATTTGTATTGAGCGTTAAATGACTGATCAAGGAAAAAGTATTCAAATGGAGCTTCTTTGTTAAGACTTTCCCATTCAGATTTTAGCGATTTTATCATGCCCGGTAAATTATCCGATCGTACACTTATTGAAAGAAAACTACTTGCATCGCTACATTTTAACACAAGGGGAAGTGTTTCATCCCGCATCGACTTCATGTGAAAATCTTTCATGATGCCAACGACCTTAAAATCCTTTTCGAAGTTATAGTCATGAATGTATTTGTCAGTACAATCGCTCCATCCCAGCAACCTGGCTGCTGCTTCATTTATAATCGCATTGTCTTTCTCCGAAGCCACATTTTCGGAAAAAAACCGGCCATCTTTTAGTTGAACCCCCAGTGTCTTCTGAAAATCACCATCAACTTGCATCCTGTTCATTAAATGGGTTTTGTCACTTCCCTGTTCACAAAATATGTTGCCGGAATTATCATCAACCGAGGGCAATGTTGATGAATATGACGCCGAAAGGACAGATGGATTTTTAAGCAGTTCCATCTTAAAACTATTTCGATTGTTCCCTAAATACCCCATATTTTTAACAACCAATACATTTTCTTTTTCGAATCCGGGGTTCTGTGAGTGCAGATAATTTATTTGTCGCCGGATAATTAGTGTGCAAAATACCAGTGCAATGAATACTATAAACTGAAGTGTCACCAATCCACCTCTGGTTAGCGATTTAGAATTTCCTTCTTTGAATTTCCTTTTTAACACATCAACCGGTTTAAAAGCCGTGATAATGAACGCAGGATAACTGCCTGCTAAGATTGTGATAATTAGTGGTATAAAAATGATGGTTATTAGAGTTAAGGGATTTAATAAAAATTCAGGCAGAATTATTATTCCCGAAAAATTATTAAGAAATGGAAGAATGAGCAAAAGAATAAGAATTGATAGGATAAGGGCAATCAGGCACTGAATAAATGTTTCGATAAGAATTTGAAAAATAATTGATTTGCGTGGTGAGCCTATAATTTTTTTCACACCAATTTCTTTTGCCCTTAATGATGCCCTTGATGTAGTAAGATTTACAAAGTTAAAACCTGCAATAATTAGAATTAATATTCCGGTTATTCCAAATATAAAAAGGAAACGCTTATTTCCATAAGTTGATAATTCTTCGGCATAAGTTGAATTAAGATGAATGTCTTTTAAAGGTTGAAGTTTATGAATGAATACATTGCCCTGACTTTCAAATTCGGCGAGAGAGATGCCCATTTCTTTTTGTATCATAGCATCTTCGTATTTTCGTATTGATGCGTCAAATTTTGCTTCAAATTCTTCAATATTGGTGCCTTTTTTTGTGACAATGTAAGTATAGGTATTGCCAAAATTACCCCAGGAATCCATGCGCTTACTTTCCTGTAACGTACAAAACGACGCATATATGTTGCTTCGTAAATTTGAGTTTTTAGGAATTTTATCGAGAATGCCAGTTACCACGTACGGATCTTTTTCACTGTGTAGTAAAATTGATTTTCCTACTGGATTTTCATTACCAAAGTATTTAAGTGCTACTTCTTTTGTAAGCACTATTGAGTTAGGTTCCTTAAGCGCTGTTTTTGGATTTCCCTCTATTAATTTAAAATCGAAAACATCAAACAATTCAGCGTCGGCATAACATATTTCACTTTCAACAAATTTTTTCTCTTTATACCGGGTGATTATTTCAGAAAGAGGATACAATCTTACAGCCTCTTCTACTTCTGGAAAATCGTTTTTAGCAGCAGCAGCCAAAGGAATTTCAGACCTTGGAATGTTTTGGGCTGTTTCGCCCATTTTTACATGAGCAACACATCGGTAAATCCGATCGGCCTTTGAGTGAAAACTATCGTAACTTATTTCATGAAAAGTATAGGTGGCGATGTATAAAAATGCAACCAATCCCAACGATAATCCACCAATATTTAAAAAAGAGTGGAACAAATCTTTCCGCAAATGATAAATTGCTGTTTTAAAAAATAGTTTAATCATTGGTACTTTATTTAGTTTGTTTTCAAATTCTTTAATTCCAATAGTCCAATTTATCCGTTCAGGCTGCCAATACTAATTCACAATTGTTACTTGTATCGCAGTGCCTCCATCCCGAGCAATCGGGATCTTCACACTTCTCACTATTCATATCTCAGTGCTTCGACCGGATTCCTCGAAGCTGCCCGCTCTCGCCTTAGGCGAGACCAACTCACCGTTAACTTTATTCATAACGCAAACTCTCTACCGGGTTTTTAGTTGCAGCTTTCCACGATTGAAACGAGACCGTTAACAACGCAATTCCCAATGCTAGTAATCCAGCCAGTGCAAAAATCCACCAGCTTAACGAGGTTTGATAAGCAAAATTCGATACCCATTTATTCATAGCATACCAGGCGGCAGGCGTGGCAAGTACAAAAGCAATGGCCACCCATTTTACAAAGTCTTTGTTGAGCAATACAACTACTTCTGAAATGGTGGCGCCATTTACCTTTCGAACACCTATTTCTTTTATACGGTCGCGACTCATAAAAATAATCAGTCCAAGCAGTCCGGTTACCGCTAGCAGAATAGTCCACAATGCCACAAACTCGATAAAACGTGCAATCTTTTCTTCCTTGCTGTAAAGCAAATTCAGCGAATCGTCGAGAAACTGTACTTCCACAGCATTTTTCGAATCAAATTTTTGAGCTGTGTTTTTTATGTAGGCAATAGTCTGTGTATAGTTTCCCGGGCTTAGTCGTAACAAAAGCCTGTTTTTTCGCCCGTTGGTACGCCAGAAAATCATGGGTTCAACATCTTCTTTTAACGAAGAAAAATTAAAATCTTTTGCCACGCCAATAATCTGCCCGGTAAAATCGAAACCCGGAATCTGTCGATCCAGTGGATTTTCCCATCCAAATTGCTCAACTCCTTTTTTATTCAGAATAAATGTGTTTACATCGACATTGGCAGTTTCTCCAAATTCACGACCCTCGTCCATTTTTATTCCAAAGAAATCCAGAAAACGTTCGTCGATGGGCCAGCATTTCATTTGAACATATTGCCCTTCGATATTACGGCCCCAGCCCATTCCAACACTTCCGGGAATAAACTGGGTGTAAGTGTAATCAACAATATCTTTGTTTTTCATCAGTTCATCGGCAAAAGCCTGGTAGCGTTCCCGCAAATCCGGAGTTGTAGTCAGGTAAACCACATGTTCTTTATCAATCCCGATATCGAAATTGCGCCAGAAGTTCAATTGTTTTTCAATAATAAAAGAAGAGGCAATTAGTCCAATGGTAAAAATAAACTGAATGGTTACCAGCGTATTTCTGAAGGATTTACCTTTACCTGTAAAGTGGGCATTCCCTTTTACAGCCTGCGCTAGCGGCGACGAAGTAACATAGCGCGACGGATAAAAACCCGCTAACGCTCCAAATGTCAGGGCAAAGAGAAAAAAACCACCAAGAAACAGGTAACGTCCATTTAAAGCAAGCCCCTGAATTCCGAAAAACGACTCGATACCAGCATACGAAACCCTGTAAATTAACAGCGAAACTATCATGGCGACAAGCGATAAAAGCACCGATTCGGCGATTATTTGCCCCATCGATGAAAGACGCCTTCCTCCTAAAACACGGATTACCGACAAAGCTTTTGCCCGTAGTGGCGCCTGCGAAGTAGCAAAATTGATAAAATTAACCGCGCCCATTACCGATAAAATAACAATCAGAAGAATAAAAATATTCAGGATTACAGGGTTTACATAAGCACCTTTCCCGGGCACATAATGAATTTGTTTGAGCGGGCGCAACTCAATTAAATTTCTGCCTTCCGGAAGACTACTTTGCATTTCCGAAACTGTCTGGCTTATATCGTCTATTTTTACAATTTTATCCGCAACCTCATCGGGCTTGCTTCCAGGATGTAGTTTCATGAATACGTTAAAACTCCATTCGCTCCACTGGTTAAAATAACTGTAGCGACTTTCTTCCAGATAGGTTGAAAAAGAAAGCAGACAATCGGATTGGAACGAAGAGTTCTTCGGGAAATCCTTCATCACCCCGGTAACTTTGTACTGAATGTCCTCGACTACGATATTTTCGCCAATAGGATTACCACCACCAAATATTTTATCGGAAAGCGATTCGGAGATGACCGCAGAGTGTGGCTCAGTTAAAGCTGTTTGTTTATCTCCTGTTAGTAAAGGAAAAGTAAAAATGTCCAAAAAACTATTTTCTGCAAAAAGCATGGATGCCTGGTAGTTAACATTGGTTTCGTTTAGCTTTGGGGTTGTTATTTTCCCAAAATAGCCCCATGTGGCAGTAAGTGCGTCAACCTCGGGAGTATTTTCGCGAATAATTTTTCCCATTATTGCCGGGACATCGCTGCGGTATAAAGCAGTTTCGAGCCGATAAACCGAATCGGCATTTTCATGAAACTTATCGAAACTTTTTTCCCACGAGACATACAGTGTAAGAATGATAATTCCGGTGAAAGAAATAATCAGGCTCGCCATTGTTAAACCTGATGATGTTCTGTATTTCAGAATCGTTTTTAGGATTCGCTTAAACTGTAACATAGCGTATTTATTTAAATGATCTTATTTTATTCATACTTCAATGTTTATATCCCAAGCAATCGGCGTCTCCGCACTTCTCACTATTCATATCGAAGTGCTTCGACAGGATTCCTGGTTGCGGCCCTCTCTCACCTGAGGCGAGACCAACTCACCGTTAATTTTATTCATAACGCAAACTTTCTACGGGGTTTTTAGTCGCAGCCCTCCAGCTTTGCCAGCTAACCGTTAACAATGCAATTCCCAAAGCCAGCACACCAGCCAATGCAAAAATCCACCAGCTTAAAGTGGTTTTGTACGCAAAGTTTTCGAGCCATTTGTTCATAGCGTAATAAGCAACTGGGGTAGCAATTACAAAAGCTGCAAACACCCAAATAACAAAATCTTTATTTAGCAAGAACTAATATTTCCGATACTTTGGCCCCATTGACTTTTCGTACACCAATTTCTTTGGTTCGGTTAAGACTGATAAGAAAAATTTGTCCCAGAATTCCCATGCAGGTAAGAACGATAGCAATAAAAGAAAAGAAGGCAATGGATTTGGCCAGCTTGTCTTCTTTTGCATACATTGTCTGAAACTGTGTGTCATAAAAGGTAAATTCCATTGGATCGTCAGGCAACATGCTTTTCCATACTTTACGAAGCTGGTTCATTTGTTGTCCCACTTTTCCGGGAATAAGTCGTAGTGAAAGTGTGTTGAACTTACGATCCGGTTCATAAATCAGTGCTACCGGCGTCAGGGCCGAGTGCAGCGATTCCACATTAAAATTGTTTACTACACCCACAACGTTATAGCCGCCTTCCCGTCCGTTCTTATATTTTTTACCAATAAGATTTTCCCAGCCATAGCGTTTCATTGCGGCCTCGTTCATTATACATGCCTGATCTTTATCGCCGGCCATAAAATTCCGGCCAATCCAACAGCTGAATCCCAAAAGTTTTCAGGAAATCGTTGGAAATATAAATACAGTTTACCATAAATTCATCGCCTTTCACTCCACTTCCCATCGACATATTAATGTGCCCCGGGTAACCGTTGCTCAGTGCACTGCCAGATACAAAAGGCAACTTTGCAACTTCATCTTTCAAAGCTTTCTGGTTCTTAAATAAATAAGGAAGTTCGAGCCTTACAAGGTGTTCCTCGTTAAACCCCAGATCGTAGTGTTTTACATATTGTAATTGTTTAAAAATGAGCATAACCACAGCAATCAAAGCAATAGAAACTGTTAGCTGAAATGTTAACATTGCTTGTTTCCCGAATTGTTTCCCGGTTCGCTTTTTTCCGCCCAAAAGGAAATCGGTAATATTAAACCGGGACAAAATGTAGATAGGGGCCAAACTGTTCAGTAAAATAATCCCGACGATTGTTGCAGCAAAAACAGGCAGCAAGTGATGGAAATTAACATCGGAAAGATAGATTTCCCTTCCGAACAAAGTTCCGGTGGCGTGTAACAACAAGGAAACCAGTATTACCGAAATGAACAATGCGATAAATATTCCGAAAGATACTTCTATAAGCGAATCGACAAGCAAGTGCATTTTTCCGGCGCCATTGGTTTTATTAATCCCGATTTCCTTCATTTTAGCATATTGCATTGAAACCGTATAGTTGAGGTAATTAATGCTGGAAAGGAGAATAATCAAAATTGCAATGGACAGAAAAACAAGCAGCATTTTCGAATTTCCTTTTGTATGATCATCTGTCCATCCCAGTTTTTTAGGCGACAGATAAATGGCTGATAAATTTTGTAACGCCAGGCTGTCGGTTGTTGTATTAAACTGCCCGATTGAAGCATTTAGCTTTTCAGCAAACTGATCGGGATTTACATCGTTTTTCAGCAAAAGAAAATGCTCAGTAGGGTAAATGCAAACACCGTTATTGCACTCCTGTGACATTTGGAAATCCTTGTTATCACTATTCAAAAGTAGCTCAGCTTTAAAACTCGAATTTCCGGGAAGGTCTTTCATAACTGCAGTAACTGTTGCAGTAAAGAATTCTTCTTTAACTATGCGTCCCAGGGGATTTTTATTACCGAAAAGTTTTTTTGCCACCGACTCTGTTATCACTGCCGAATTATTCTGGCTAAATGGTTTATCTTCCAGTCTGGACAATAGTTTTGATGAAAAAATATCGAAAAAACTGTTGTTGGTGGAAATTACATATTGAATGCGTGTATAATTCTTAGTTTCCGGATCTTTAAGCGTTATAGGGAAATAAGAAAATCCAAGGGGGCAGGCTTCTTTATATCCGGGTAATTCTCGGAAAGTACTGCATTGATTTTATAATCGAGCCCCGACTTGTTCGTTTTAGCATCGTAAATGCGAAAAATATTTTTATAATGCGCAAAATGCTTATCCACATTGTGTTCAGCATTGTAAAACAAAGCGATAAGAATGCACGCAGTAAAACCGATGGCAAACCCACCAATAATTAAAGACGAATACAATTTGTTTTTCAGTAAATTCCGAATAGCCAGTTTTATTTTGAATTGAATCATAATTTCAAATTTTGAATCAGTGGAATCAGAAGATTCTTTTCACTTTAAAGCTTACCAACAAGCTCTGCCCAATTTCAGTTCAAATACAGTGCCCTCTGTTTAATTTGCTGATTTATAGAAATTTGTGACTGCATGCAATATTTCATATGTCAATTTTTTTGACAAAAGGTGTATGATTTTTTGTCAAATATTTCACTCCATGAGAAGCTCTGACCGCTCTTAGCACTTTAACCGCAATATTACAATCGAATCTCAACTTTACTCATACCGCAACGCCTCCACCGGATTCCTCGTGGCCGCCCGCCAGCTTTGCCAGCTAACCGTTAGCAATGCAATTCCCAAAGCCAGCAAACCGGCCAGTGGCAAATATCCACCAGCTTAAAGTTGGTTTTATAAGCAAAGTTTTCGAGCCATTTATTCATGGCGTAATATGCAATTGGGCGTAGCAATTACAAAAGCAATGACTACCCATTTTATAAATTCGTAATTTAACAGGTTTAAAATTTCTGAAATTTTGGCCCCGTTTACTTTTCTTATACCAATCTCTTTGGTACGTTTTATACATTTATCAATTGAAATGGCAAACAGTCCCATCATCGATAAAAAAATACTAATCATACTGCAGGAGCCAATTAAGCGAATGAAATTTTTGTTTTCATCATGAAGACTTTTGTAACGTACATCGAGGTTCTCGAAATTTACGGGATAATCAGGTATTAAATTGGTCCAGGTAGATATTATCGAAGCTTCAACTTCACTATTAAAACCTTCGTTGGCTTTCACCAAAATATGAGGGCCTTTGTTATTGTATTCGATATATGCCGGTTCAATAATCCTTTTTAAACTTGAAAAATGAAAATCTTCAACAATGCCAATAATTGTTTTGTCGGGATTACCGGGCATACTTTTGCCAATAAGTTTTTGATTCGGAAACATGTTGGCCAACGATTTATTGATAAGACATTTTCGTTTGTCAACTTCCGGAATCCCTGAAAAATCTTCCCCTTCCAGAATCCGTATTCCCAGAGTCTTTACAAAGTTCGCGTCTCCCGAAAATAAACATGGATAATATTCCTTTTTAACGCCATTATCATCATAATTTAAAAGAAGTTTAAAATGCCCGTACAAAGGTGAAGAGGGAGTTAGAGCGAGGTCTTTAATATTTGGATTGGAACGTAATTCTTCGATAAAAACTTCTGCTTTATTTTGATAGGCTTGAGGGATTTTTACTGCTGTAACGTTTTTATCAAGCCCAATTTCTTTGTTATTAATAAACTGAATTTGTTTGATTATAACCGAAGAACAAATTACCAAAATTACCATTGCTGCAAGCTGAATAATATTCATTCTCTGTATTTTACGGCGAATTGGATTATTGCTGCCTTTTATGTTTGTTGTTGAAAGTTGGGTTCTTAAATGGAAAAGCACAAAGAAATAGGTAATTACACTCACCAAGCCTAAAAGTAACACGATTAAGATTAAACTATCGGACTGAATAAAAGCCGATGCTGTAATTGTAGTAGAGAGCAGTTCGTTAAAATAGGGTATAAATAGTTTCAGAAAAACCATACCAAGTCCGGATGCAATAAATAGCATGGCAAAAGTTTCGCGCATAAACAACCGAGTCAAATTGTTGTTTGACGCACCTTGAATTCTGTTTATGGAATAGGTTTTTGTATTATCGTTTAACTTGTTTTTTATTAATATGAGATAATTAAAAATGGCAATTCCCAATATCATTAATGCAACTATGCCAGCTATCCAAAGGTCAGCTTTATCGCGGCTTTTATCGAATTGCGATCTTCTCATAGAACTAAAATAAGCCTCATTCATCGGAAGAAGGTCATATTGATTAGGTACGTCCCTGAGAACCGGAATTTCATTTTTTAAACGTGCAAATTCGTCTTCCACCTTTTGTCTGCTGAAAGGAGAATCAAGTTTTACATAACATCGACTGTCCCTTTCTCCTTCGAACCGCGTTACCATATCGAAAATAAGTTGAGTTGCGGCAATGGGTCTTTCAAAAACTCCGGTAACGAAAAACTCTTTCTCTTCTCCGTTGTAGGTTATTAGAATAGATTTGCCAATGGGCAAAATTTCACCAAAGTATTTCAGGGCAAGTTCCTTCGAAATGGCAATATCATTTTTCGTTTCAAGTATCGTTTGCTCATTTCGGCTTAGCAGAGTATAATTAAAAAAGCTAAAAAAATTTGATGATGCATTTAGAACAATGGGTTGGTCGTAGAAGGGATTTCTGTTTGCTTTTATTTGCTTAACGCTATTGTTTGTAATCCTGCAATAACTTTCAACTTCAGCAATGTTTTCTTTTATGTAGTCAGCTGAACCATATCGACAGAATAGCATTTTTGTACTGGATCCTCCTACTGCGCCAAAAGGATTGTTTGTCTGTAAAGCAAATATTCGGCGTTTATCCGGATTAAAGCTTTCGGGTTTTAGCTCGCGCTGAATAAAAACGGATATTAATAAGAAGCATACCATTCCTAAAGCCAGACTAATAATTATCACCGAACTATTTAATCTATTCTTTTTTAAACCCCGTATTATTTGTTGTAGTTGTTTCATTTATTCATTTTGTTTTGTACGTACCAGGATTGCATCTCTTCTTTGAATAGGATTGCATCAGGATAATTTTGTTTTATTAATAAGCTGTCAAAAGCTGGTGTTGTAAAATGATAATGAATCGGAAAAATGTAGTTTCCTCCAATGGCTTCACGAACAAATTTAGTACTCAAGGAATCGCCTGTTAAGTAATAATGTTGAATAAATGCAAGATCGATTTTTCTTTCGGGCAACTGAAGCGACCGAAACTCTTCAAAGGTAAACTGATCAAAATCAGCATCACCGGTTTGGAAAATTGTAACCCCATTTACAGAAATGAGAAAACCAATATTGATAATTTTTGCATCTGTTCCGTGGGGAAGATAAAACGCTTCTACACTTATGTCACTTATTACTTTGCTCTCTGATTTTTCTTTGGTGGGGTTAAAGCCAATCCAACGATCAGTCGAATCATTTAGCGCATCAACCAATTGTTGAGTAGATGCGAAAATTGCTTTTGGATTGTTTTGCAAATGTTGCCGCACCATATCCAGATCAATATGGTCGCCATGTGCATGCGTAACCAGGATTAAATCCACATCATCAAAAGGAGCTTGGGCCTTAGCTAGTTTATCCTGAACTTCCAGTGGCAATTCGTAATTTCCTTCAAACCCTTTGAACAAAGCATCGATAAGAATTTTTTTATCACCAATGTTTATTAAAAAACCTGCATTGCCAACGTAGGTAACTTCCGCTTTTTGCTGCTGAGTATAAGAAGAAACCGTAAGGTAGTTCAGTAATAGAAATATTATAATTGCTTTTCTTTTCAATTTTTCTGCTTTTTTATTCAATCACCCACCTTAAATATTCATCAAATAATTGCGTGAAATTTTCGGCAAATTCATGACCCAGACCTTTATTTACTATGATCTTGGTTTGCCCAACCTGTTTATCGATTGAGCTTACTAAGTTTTTTTGATTTTCTAAGGCAAAATCATTTTCACCGGTTATAATTCCAATTTTTTTATTCTTCTCAACAAATTGTGTGATCATATCATCTGTAATATCTGGAGGAATTACCGGACAATTTAATACCAATCCCGTAACAGGAAAATAATTATTCATTGTAAATTCCAGTGCTTTTTTTCCTCCGGCAGACATGCCTGCAAAGATTATTTTAGCGTCATCAACAGGATAATTCTTTAGAATTTGATTATAAATTTCTGTAAATTCCTTTTTGATTTTGTCATCATTAGGCACCCACTTAAAATTTGTTGGAGAACTTGGGATGTATGATTGTAAAAATACAGTTATGAACGCCTGACTCATTATTGGTGCGTTCCACGATATTTTTGATTTAGCAATATTTCGGTTGTTGCCGTGAAAAATAAAAAGTACCGGATAGGTCTTTTTATTGTTATATGCTGTTGGTAAAACTATTTCATACTTTAAATGTATGGTATCCATTATGCTTTTTTCTAATTGAGCTAATGACTCAAAATCATCATTATCTTTAAAATATTTTTGATAGTTAGGGTTGCTTAAATTATAAGTATAACCCTTATTCATGCCTATTTCTCAATACTTCAATTGCTTTTGAGAAATTCTCCGTTCCTGAATACACTTGGAGAAGTATGATTGATGTCCTTGACAAATTGTTCAGGAAAATTTTTAAAGGCATATTCCATAATCATAATTGAGGAATCTGTATGATTATTTCGGAAAGAACTTATAGCCTGTTCTTCTAATTCTTCGTACGACAGGCTTTTATCAATCTGTCCGAAACAGCTCATCATTAGCGCTAAAAAGATGAATTGTAATAAAAATATTTTTTTCATAATCAGTTTAAGATTTACAATTTCTTCAATGTAGTTTTATTAAGTTATGTTTTAAATAGTACCTATCGTTATAAGGTTAATTGGTTATTACTCACACCTCAACGCCTTCAACCGGATTCCGTGTAGCGGCTTTCCAAAGCCCCTCTAAATCTCCCCTAAGGGGAGACTTCGTGCAGTGCATATTTATTGTTATCGTTCATCTTATCATTTATCTTCAAATCCTCCCCCTTCGGGGGAGTTAGAGGGGGCTTTTATTCATACCTCAACGCCTCCACCGGATTCCTTGTAGCCGCCCGCCAACTTTGCCAGCTCACTGTTAACAATGCAATTCCCAGCGCCAGCAAACCGGCCAACGCAAATATCCACCAGCTTAAAGTGGTTTTGTAGGCAAAGTTTTCGAGCCATTTATTCATGGCGTAGTATGCAACGGGAGTGGCAATTACAAATGCGATTATTACCCATTTTACAAAGTCTTTGTTGAGCATAGGTCAGAATTTCAGAAACTTTGGCGCCGTTTACTTTTCGAACACCGATCTCCTTGATCCTTCGTTTGACAACAAACACCATGATACCCCACAAACCCATGCACGAAATTAAAATAGCCAGAATGGAAAAAAATGCCATTTGTGAACGTAAAGTGCGTTCCTGCGTATATAGCCGGGCAAAGTCATCATCCAGAAAATGATGCCAGTAAGGGAAATCAGGATTCAGAGTTGTTACTGTTTTCTCTATAAAATTAAGCGTTTGAGGCATGTTTGTGGGGCTGACTTTAACAAACAAATATCTCATATTCTCAAATCCCATCTCAGGAATGAACATTAAGGCACCTATTTTCCTGTCTAAGGGTTTAAAATTGATGTCTTCGATTACGCCGGTTACTGGTATTTTAATTCCCTGATCTTTTTTAATCAACATTTTACCCAATGCGCTTTCTCCCGGGGCAATCATTTGTGCAAAAGTTTTATTAATTACCACTCCCGGTCTGTCCGATTCAAAATAATCGCCTTGGGCCATTTTTATTCCAAAGGTTTTACTGAAATTTTTATCGGTTTCGATGTAAGTTACCTGGGGGTCAAAATTGGCTTCTTTGCCTTCCCATTCCCAACCTCCTCCGTTCCAATAAATGCCAATGGGAGAATTTGTAGCCAATGACGTACTTGCGATATTGGAGTTTTGATCAAGCGTTTGCTGAAGCACATCGCGTTTGTTGTATAGTTCACCATCTAACCGGATATACAGTAGTTGTTCCTTATCAAATCCAAGATCCTTGTTTTGCAGGTAATTTACCTGTTTTGAGGTCATCATTAAACAGGCAACAAAGATTATGGCAAGCGTGAATTGTGCCGTTGTAAAAATATACCTTAGTTTTTTGACGCTTATTTTCTCGCTAATTTTTTCTTTTAAAGAGTTTGTCGGAGTAATTGCCCTGACTATTAAGGCAGGAATAAATCCTGAAAGGAAGGAAATCAGCAAAACACAAAGCAACACAACTGAAATGGTAAAAGTGGTAAATAACGAACCATCGGTATTAGGTTTATTGATAAGATTTAACAGATAGGATTTGCCAATGTTAGAAATGAGTATTCCGATCAAAAGTGCCATAAAAGATTGCAGAAGCGTTTCAATAAATAACTGGATACCGATGCGCAGGTTACTGGCCCCGTTTATTTTTTTAATGCCAAATTGTTTAATTCGTTTAAATACCTCGGCAGTTTGCAGATTAATAAAATTTAAGCAAACTAACAGCATGACAACTAAGCCAATCAATGACATTGTTCGAATGTTTTTCTGATGCCCCCAGGCTTCGAGATAAAGTTTTGAAAATGGGTACAGACTTACTTTGTCTTTCGATTCAGGGTTTGATTGCTGAATCCGGTTGTACAGTTTTTTGTTCACCTCGGTATATGAAGTGCCGGGTTGTAACAATACATATGCCTTGAAACTTAAGTTATACCAGGTATCCAAACTGCCAGGCTCGGTTTCTTCCATAATTTTTATGGGAATCCAAAAATCAAAATTGATGGTTGAGTTTTGAGGCATATTTTCATAAACAGCAATAACTGTAAATTTGTCTTTATTATTAATAGTTACAGGCTTCCCGATGGGGTCTTCATTCCCGAAATATTTGGTTGCCATTCTCTGACTTAAAGCAATTACATGTGTTTCCCTTGTTTCTGTCGGTATTTCACCAAGGATTACCGGAAAAGAAAACATGTAAAATAAATTGGGTTCAGCCAGTTGAACGTCTTCATAATTTTTGTTGTTCCCGTATTGTACCAGCATATTTTCTGTACCATTGCGAATCAGTGCAGCATCAGCAACTTCGGGGAATTCGTTACGAAGGGCTTTGGGAAGCGCCGGTACCGACTCGTGCCAGCCAATGGAATTGTTTGCTGATGGCTCAATAGTGAAAACACAACAGAGGTCATTAATATGCTCATGAAATTGGTTATACGCTTTCTCCTCCTGAACAAAAAAAGCAATGGTAATAATCACCGCAAATCCAATTGATAACCCGATCAGGTTAATGATTAAGGTTTGTTTTAGTCTCAGACTGTTTCGAATAAGTGCTTTAATTCTATAAAGTAACATTGCTATTGAATTTTAAAGTTTTATGGTTTATTGTGTTCCATTTTCTTTATGATTATTCATATCTGAGTGCCTCAACCGGATTCCTTGTAGCTGCCCTCCAGCTTTGCCAGCTTACAGTTAACAAAGAAATTCCCAAAGCCAGAATTCCGGACAAAGCAAAAATCCACCAACTTAAACTGGTTTTGTACGCAAAACTTTCGAGCCATTTATTCATGGCGTAATATGAAATTGGTGTAGCGATGACAAAGGCAATCACTACCCATTTCACAAAATCTTTGTTGAGCATGGTTAATATCTCAGATACTTTGGCACCGTTTACTTTTCGGATACCAATCTCCTTTCTACGTTGCTCGGTTGAACCTAAAACCAATCCAAACAAACCAAGACATGAAATAAAAATGGCAAAGGCAGAACCGTAACTAAATATTTTTTCAAATACCATTTCTGATTTATAGAGGTTTTCAATTTCCTGATCAATAAATGTATAATCAAAGGGATAATTGGGTGAGACTTCACTCCAGTTCTTTTTAATTCTGCTTAAGGTTTCCGATACTGAATTAAAATTCCCGGCCGCCAACTTAACATTGACACTGAAAAAGCGTTTGTCGATACAAAATATAATAAGTGGTTTAATTGGATTGTGCAGCGATTGAAAATTAAAGTCTTTAACAACTCCAATGACTTTATTTGCTTCTCCTTTTTTAAAAACTACATTAAACGGATCGTTGAGACCAAAAGCTTTAACAGCTGCTTCATTCAATATAGCGGTGCCAACATCGCTTTGCAAATTTTCTGAGAATTTTCTACCCTGCACAATTTCAAGCCCCATTAAATCAATGTAATTCGCATCTGCATTTTCAGCGGCAAAGCTCACTTCTCTTTCAATCCCATTTATAATTAATGTAGTTCCCCAGGTTTCCTGAATATTACCAGGAAACCATCTTGAAAAGGAGACGTCGGTAACACCCGGATTTTGCGACAATAATTCCTTGAAAATTGTTGGTTTTACTTCAGGAGATAGTTGAATGTTTATAATATTGTTTGTTTCGAAACCCATGTCAGAATTTCGAAAAAGGGATAGTTGTCTGGTAACTATAAATGTGCAAATTATAAGTATTATAGAAATCGTAAATTGAAAAACAATTAATCCACGTTTTAGATTGAATCCCTGAATTTGACTTTTTGATCTTCCGGTAATTAACGAAAGTGGCTTGAATTTACTAAATCCAAGCGCAGGAATAAATCCGGAAAGAAATCCAATTATTATTGAACTGCAGATAATAACGGTCCAGAATTGGATGGAAGAAAGTGGGAGGTACGGCAACTGAATTATAGATAGCCGGTTTATTGAGGGGGTTAAAACCTGGGCTATAAATACGGCAAAAACGATTGCTATAAAACTAATAACAATAGATTCGCCCACAAATTGAAATATTAGTTGTGCTGGTTTTACACCAAAAATTTTTTTAACTCCTACCTCGTTAAGTCTTTTTGCCCTATCAGCCATCGACAAGTTTATATTGTTGATAATAGCAATAAGAAGAATGAGTAATGCTAAAAATGCAAGGGTTGAAATCAGTTTAATATTCCCATGTTTAAAATCATCTCTAATATTTGTAAAATATACATCTGCATATGGAAGTAGAGAAAAATCACACTCGATTTTTTCAGGAATAAATGGTCTGAGTTGCCTGTTCATATGCGAAGCCAATATTTTTGGATCCTGGCCTACTTCCAGAAGTGCATAGTTTTGAACATTTTGGCACGACCAAATACATTCCTTAATCCAGGGCATCATATCTTTGGTAGTTGATTGCGATACGATGGCTTTAAATTGCAGGTTGGAGTTTTTGGGTAAATCTTTAATAACCGCTTTCACTTCAACATCGCTTTCGCCAAAAAATTCATATACTCCTCTTACAGATAAAACCTTTCCAATGGGCGATTCATCGTTAAATAACAACTTCGCTTCGCTTTCTGTAAGAACTATGGATTTTGGACTGGCGAGCGCATCTTTAAGATTTCCGGAAACCAAATCGAAACTAAATATTTTTGTAAAATTGTTATCGGTGAAAATCAGATCACTTTTTATGGCAGTGTTGTTATTGTATTTTAAAATGAATTTATCTTTCATGTTAGAACTAACCTCAGTAATGTATTTAATTCCCGAAATCTGTTCGGCAAAAAGAGATGCCATTTCATAGTGAACACGCGCAGAATTTTTATTCTGCACCACATAAATATTTTCCAATTGTTTGTGTCGTTTGTCGGCCTGAAATTCCCGGTAAGCATAGTTAAATATTAAAATAGCCACAGTTAACCCTGCCCCCAATCCAGCAATATTTAAAAAAGAAAGGAGTTTGTTTTTCCTAAGGTTCCTAAAAGTTGTTTTTACATTTATGAAATTCATGTCTTTTGTTTTTTTTATTCATAACGAAGTGCTTCGACAGGATTTCTCGTTGCAGCCCTCCAGCTTTGCCAACTAACAGTAAGCAGTGCAATTCCCAGTGCCAGCACACCGGCCAAAGCAAATATCCACCAGTTGAGTGTAGTTTTGTAGGCAAAGTTTTCCAGCCATTTGTGCATAGCAAACCAGGCAACAGGTGTTGCAATTATAAATGCAATTGCAACCCATCTCATAAAGTCCTTATTCAGCAACGTCATTACTTCTGAGATTTTAGCTCCGTTTACTTTTCTTATGCCAATTTCTTTTACTCGTCGCTGAATAATAAACATGGACAATCCGATTAGTCCGAGAATGGCAATTGAAAGCGCAATAATCATAAAATAATTCAATAACTGTTTGATGTTCTCCTCTGCCGTGTAAAGCCGGTTAAAACGGTCATCCAGAAACTCATACGAAAAGATATTATCCTGCTCATTATATTGCTGCCAGATATTTTTGATAAAAGCTATGGTTTGGGTTTTTTCGAAGGGAGTTATCCGAATGGAAACGGAATTAAAACTTGAGGGCCGATACATCATAATAATGGGGGCAAGTGGTACATGTAACGATTCGTAATGAAAATCCTTTGTTACACCTATTATTTTGTCAACATGCCCTCCATAATTGATTTGATTCCCAATAGCATCTTCCGGTGATTTCCACCCGATCTTTTTTGCTGCTGTTTCATTTATAAGATAACCTTTGTCAGAATCTTTTGATTTATCGAAGTTTTCTCCCGCTACTAGGTCAATTTTATATGTTGAAAGGAAATCTTCATCTACCCGTACATTGGCTAATCTGAAATCGAGTGGATTGGAATTTCCGTCGGAAATAACCGATGCTCCTCCTGAATCCCAAAGGCCCTGTGATGGTGTTCTTTTTGATGCTGATGCTGAAAGTATATTGGGATTTTGTGCCAGTTGCTGTTTAAATACATTTAACTTTTCGTTGAGTTGCGGCGTGGAAGGTATTACTACGATGTTTTCTTTATCGAGCCCCAGGTTTTTATGATGCAGATAGTTGATTTGTTTGTAAACAAACAAAAATGAGATTACAAGGGCAATTGAAACTGCAAACTGAAATGTAACCAATCCGCCGCGAAATGTATTATTACTGGCTTTTATTTTTTCATTTATACTTGAGATTATGGGATTAAATGAGGAAACGATCATTACAGGATAAAGAATTGAAAAGACATTCCGGTAATAACCGATAAAACAACAATGCCAATAATTAAATCGATGTTATTGCTTATTGTCAAATGAAAGTTGTTCCCGATTATTTCGTTAATTACAGAAGTTGAAATTACAACGATCCCCAATGTAACTAAAACGGAAAGAAAACAGAAGAAAACCGATTCAGCCAGTAACTGCAGGATGAGGTATTTTTTGGACGCACCTACCACTTTTTTTATTTTAATCTCCTTCAGGCGTTTCGTGTACATGGCAACATTTAAATTCATGTAGTTAATGCTGCCCAGAATAAGAATTAACAGTGCAACCGATGCCAGAATGTAAATGTATGAACGGTTGCTGTACCAGTTAAAATGTATATCGGTAAGGCCTTCCATTCTTATTTTTGTCCAACTGGTACCATTTTCAAATTGTTTGTTAATAAAATCATCCAGCTTTGCATCTATATTTTCCGGCAAATGCGGAATAAGCGCAAATGTTTCATAGTTATTGCTGCCCCAGTCTTTCATCTCATCTGGCCCGACAATAGATTCATAAGTACTGAATGAAATATAAACTTCAGGATTGAAATGACTGTTTGGGCCCCAGTTTTTGAATACACCCTGCACACGGAAACTGTATTTATTCCCTTGTTCATCTTTTACATCCAGCGATTTTCCTACAGCATCGGTGGTTTGAAAAAAGCGTTGTGCAGCTTTTTCAGAGATGATTAAAGTAAGTGGTGCCTTCAGGAGGTCCTTATCAGCCGGGAGACCCTTGAAATCAAAAATATGAAGTATTTCAGGTTCAGCAAAACAAGCATTGTTTTCAAGTATCTTTTTATCGTCAACCAGAAAGACCATTCCGGTATTACTAACTCTTGCTATTTGCTGAATTTCAGGCATCTCATTTTTTAACAATGGAGCGATTGGAGGGGCCACATTTGGTAAATGAAGATTTTCGTTGCCATCCGGATCATAAAAATACCGGTGAACCCTGTATATATCTTTACTGTTTTTATGAAAGGCATCATAACTGAGTTCATACTTAATCCAGACCGAAATAAGGAATACACTCAAAAAACCTAAAATGAGCCCAAAAATGTTTATCGCAGAATAAAACGGGTTTCGTTTAATATTTCTAAATATGGAATTAAAAAAGCGTTTCATAATAAAATGTTTTAAAAAAATTATTCATATCGCAAAGCTTCCACAGGATTCCTCGTTGCTGCTCTCCAGCTTTGCCAACTCACCGTTAACAAAGCAATTCCCAGTGCCAGAAAACCTGCCAGTGCAAATATCCACCAACTCAGGTTGGTTTTATAGGAAATGATATTATATGAAATTAAATATTAGCATACAAAATTGTCTTTTGTTGTAACCCAGAAATTATGCCAAGTATTCAATTAATTGCTGGTCAGTATATTATTGTATTTTGCAGAATAACAGTTGTCTAATATATTGACACCGTTTGTCAAAAAATTTGTCTGTACATGTAGAACAGATCAGTATTTTGTCATTCATATCGGAGCGCATCCACCGGATTCCTTGTAGCTGCTCTCCAACTTTGCCAGCTAACCGTTAACAAAGCAATTCCTAGTGTCAGTGATCCGGTAAGAACAAAAATCCACCAGCTTAACGTAGTTTTATAGGCAAAGCTTTCAAGCCATTTATTCATACCGTAATATGCAAGTGGACCAGCAATTATAAAAGCGATTGCTACCCATTTTACAATGTCTTTATTCAGCATCGCAAGTATTTCCGAAACCTTTGCGCCATTAACTTTACGGATGCCTATTTCTTTTGTGCGTTGTTGCGATATATAAAGTGTAAGTGCACTTATTCCGATAACGCTGATCAATATTGCAAGCACAGAAAATGTAAAAAGAATCCGGCTAAGAATTGTTTCTGCTTTGTATTGTTCATTTATTTTTTCATCAATAAAAAAGTAGTTGAATTCCTGTCCCTGGTAATAACTGTTCCAAATCTTTCGGACAGTTCCAACTGCATCAGTCAGATTTCCCTTATTCAGCTTAATATGAATAAAACGAGCCCTGTTTCTTGATTCGTCAAGCCAAAATGCAAAGTCGCCAATTGGTTCGTGCATTGAGCTGTAATTAAAATCGTTGGTAACACCAATAATATTAATTCTTACTTGTCCGGGTTCCAGTGGCTGTGCATCGGTGTATGCCTTTAGTGCTTCCATACTGCCATATTTCTCAAGGATCCTTTTGTAGAGGTGCTCATTGATTACCATTCCGCGGATAGTATCGTTAGTTGGTTTAATCCAGTCCTTTTTTAATACAATGTTCATTGTTTTAAGGTAATCGTAGTTGGCAAAAACAAATTCGGCTGTTCCTTCTATTCCAAAAGATTCCAGATTAAAACTCTGTGCAGGGTAACCAAAATGCTGGGTGGTGAATCCTACTGATGCAACCTGACTTTGTTTTCGTAATTCTTCAGCAAAGACGGCCGGATCTTTTGAGAAATCCTTGAGGGTTAGAACCAAAATATTTTCTTTATAGAATCCCAGTGATTTTTTGTTGATAAAATTCATCTGTTTGTTCACCATAAAAGTGCCGGCCAATAAAATCATTACAATAACCATTTGTCCGACAAGCAATGATTTTAAGATGAGATTTCCGGAAAAATTGCTTTTCTCGGATAACAGAGTTATAGTTGAAGATTTTCCAAATAAAAAGAAGCTAGTGAAAAGTGCTGTGATTCCAAGACAGCTAATAAGAACACCCAAAATGCTTGCATAAATTACCGGTTCAGTAAAATATATTCTGAAATCAATATCAAATAATTTATTTACTGCCGGATTTACAGCTTCAATAAAAATGATTGAAAGAAAAATCGATATTAAACAAAGCAAAAACACTTCAGCGAGAACCTGAAAAATTAATTGAATTTTGCCGGCGCCAACAGATTTTTTCAGTCCCAGTTCTTTTGATCGTTTTATTAACCGGGCAATGGTCAGGTTAACAAAGTTTAGCAACGATACGATTAGAATCACCAATGAGATGATTATAAAAAGCCCGATATTTATTTTACTTGAACTCTCCTTTAACTCAAACCTGTAATCTGAATTCAGGTGAATATCTTTTATCGGCACCAGGCTAAAACTGTAATCCTTAGGACCCTGAGTCTCTTTAAGTTCGCTGTTATTGTAATAAGCCAGAATTTTGCCGGCAACCTTTTCGGGCGAGGTGTTACTGTTTAATTTCACATAATTATAAACCCACTGAATTTTTCGTGAAGGAAGCGATGCATATCTTTCTGCTAAAGCTCCGGTTTGAGATAAAAGTATTTCGTACTTAAAATGCGTTTTTGGATGCGTGTTTTTTACAATTCCACGAATTTCATATTTACCAAGGTTGCGGGTATATTGTAACGCTTCAACATCAATGGATTTTCCTATGGGGTTTTGACTTTTGAAATGCTTTTTTGCAAAATCTTCGGTAATAAATGCAACGTTAGGTTTGTTTATCTCGGAAAGATCGCCTGCAATACCTTGCACTTCAAACATGTGGATGAAATTTTTATCAACCGACATGATATCATTCTGGCTGAATGAGTTTTTGTCTATTTTTATTATCCCTGTGGCACAATGTGAAAATTGCGTTGCTTCTTCGATTTCGGGGATTTGTTCTGTCGCAGGGAATACAATTCCAAGACTTCGTGCCCATGGTTCACCGGTTCCGCCCGGTACGGTAATTACCCGATAAATATTTTGATAGTCAGAGAAATGTTTGTCGAAACTTTTTTCGTTGGATACGTATAGAAATAAGATCAAAAACGAAGAGATACCAATGGCTAGTCCAAAAATGTTAACGCCCGAAAAAGATGTATTTTTAAAAATTCTTCTAATGGCCAAACTTAAATTATACATTAACATTTTAGTCTTGGTTTTTGAATTAATATTATCGTTACTACATTTATTTCAGTACCTCAATTCCGTAGCTTTATTCTGAATCTTTAACTTATTCATCACTTAATGCTTCTATCCCAACCCATAGTCGGCCCCGAATTTTCGGGGTTGTCACTCATATCGGAGTGCTTCAACAGGATTTTTAGTAGCGGCCCGCCAACTTTGCCAGCTTACAGTCAACAGGGCAATTCCCAGTGCCAGCACCCCGGCTAAGGCAAATATCCACCAACTCATTTCTGTTTTAAGAGCAAATCCTTTTAGCCATCTGTCTAATGCAAACCACGAAAGTGGCATTGCTATCAGAAATGAAAATGCAACCCATTTTAAAAAGTCACGATTTAACAGAGTTAATATTTCACCAACTTTTGCCCCGTTAACTTTGCGCACACCAACTTCTTTTGTTCGTCGTGAAATTGCATATGAAGACAGGGCAAATAAGCCGATGCAGGAAAGTACAATTGCGACAATTGAGAACCAGGCAATAATCTGGTTTATCTTCATATATTCTTTATACTGTTCGTTCAGTTTGTCATCAGCAAAAAAGTAGGAAACTTCGGCTTCCGGCTGGGTGTTTTTCCATTCTTTTTTCAGCAGTTCAATGACCTGTAGACTTGCTTTGGGCCGGGCTTTAACCGAGAGGTAACTCCAATTGGAGTAATTTTCCTGTTTGGCAAAAATATGAGCCAGCGGCTGCATTTCGTACTGGGCGCCCTGGTACGAGAAATCTTCCACTTCACCAATAATTTTATTGGATGTTCCCGTTTTAGTACTTTCGTGCATCACCTGATCTTCAACATGATTGTAACCTAAAACCTGCATGGCCTTTTTGTTGAGAATTAGATTGTGACTGTAATCACAACTTTCATCCGAAAAACCTTCACCATCGAGTAACTTTATTCCATAAGTTTTAAAATAATTTTTTCCGACGTAAGCCTTTCGCAAGTGGATACTTTCTACGTTGCTCTCTCTTTCAGGATAAAAGTTATTATAGTTTTGACTGTAATTTCCGGGGGTGCACTGCGAAAAGCAGACAGATTCCACAAATGGACTTGATTTTAGTTCATCCGCAATAAGTTTGTATTTCTGCGACAAGGCCTTTAAATCAGGGTATTCCCAACTGGTTAATTCGGCTACAACAACATTTTCCTTATCAAATTTAGGGTCGTGGTTTATCATGAAGTTGATTTGTTTTCGTACCAGTAAAGTGCCTGAAATCAGCACAATGGCAATAACAAACTGTACAATAATAAGGGAATATCTTGCCATGCCAATTTTTCCCTTAGTAACTTCCCCACGTAGGCTCGCTATTGAATTCATACGTAACCAATATAAGGCCGGTGCCAATCCCGATAATAATCCGATAAACAACCAAACTGCCACTATGATGAGCAATAACAACTTATTTTGAAAGAGGTTAAAATGTAGTTTTGTTCCATATAACTGGTTAAATTCAGGCAGGAAAAGTGCGGCGAGCAGACAGCCTATCAACAATGCAATAAAACTTACCATTAGCGATTCGGTAATAATTTGCCGGACTAAAAATGTTTTTCCGGCGCCAACCACTTTTTTAACGCCGATTTCTTTGTTTCGACCTAAAGAATTGGTAATGGTCAGGTTGATAAAATTAACCATAGCAATTCCAAGGATCCCAAATGCAACAATACTGAGAATAATAATCAGTGTTTGGTTTGATTCCTGATTAGCATGATAGTCTTTGAATGCCAGTAAATTAAGGTCAGTTTTATTTTCACCTACAGGCAAAAAATATTCATGTACAATATTCTGGAGTTTGTTGTCAATATCGTCTGGTTTTATTCCTTTTTTTAGCAGAACATAAGTCATTGAAAACGTGTTGTACCAGTCGTGAACCTGTTTCATCCATGGTGAAAGCTCCTCCCCGGTTTCATAAGAAGTAACGATATCGAATTTTATGGATGAATTATCGGGGATATCAACAACACCATTTACTTTCAGATAAATATTATCGAATCTTACCTGTAGTTCTTTTCCAATGGCTGGTTCATCGCCAAAATACTTTTGGGCAAATTCTTTGCTGACTACTGCGCTGTATTTTTGGTGAATATTGTCTCCTGTTCCTTTCTCAATAAAGGGAAAAGTAAATACCGAAAAAAAGCCGGTATCAACATATTGAATATTTTCAAAAAAAGCTTTACTACCGTAATTTAACCGGGCACCATCCCAGTCGAAAATACGTGTTCCGTTTTCAACTTCGGGAATTTGTTCCAGTATTTTAGGCAGCAATAAACCTTTGGTTTGTACTCCCTGTCCTTCACGAATCCGGTAAATATTTGCCAGATTTTTATTAAAGTGGTTGTATGTGAAATCGTTATAAACATCCATAAATAGAATCAGGAAAGATGCGATGCCAATTCCGAGCCCTAAAATATTAATGAGGAGATAATTCTTCTTTTTTAGTAAAAACCGGAAGCTGTTTTTAATCTGTAATAGATTCATGTCGTTACATTTTATTATATCTCAAACTCTCTCCCCCGACGCTTCGGCAGCTTCGGACAATTGGAAATTACTCATTCATACCTAAGCGATTCAACCGGATTGCGATTGGCAGTACGGATGTAGTTTACAGCAGCTATTAAAGCAACAAGCAATAGAATAAACATGCTGCAACCAACAAATATTCCCCAGCTTAAAGGGATTTTTGTAGCAAAGTTCTGCATCCATTTACTGGCTGTTAACCATGCGCCAACCAACCCGATTAGTATGGCTGGAATGGCAATAGATTCCAACTCAAATATGAATACCCGGAGAATATCTTTCAGGTTAGCTCCGCTGATTCTTCTAATGGCCAGCTCTTTCCGGCGGCGCGTAGCTTCGTTGGTTGTATAACCTAATAATCCAATTATAGTGATCAACAGAATGATAACATTGCCGGCCATCATCGCATTACGAAAACCCTTTTCAGTCTGATAAATATTTAGTTGCTCATCTTCCAGACTTTTTATTACGGCATCGTTGTGCGGCAGGGCCAGATTAAACACATCGGTAATTTTTTTCATTATTCCGGCCTGTGCTCCATCATGAACTTTAATCAAAATATCGTATAAAGTTGCAGGATTGTCAATTTTGTTCTGAATAAATTTCCCTTCGGGTAAATAAAAGAATACCGAAGGCCGTGAATCCGGATCAGAAATCGATCGTACAATAAAATCGGGAAATACCCCACAAATTGTAGTGTTTCCATGTTCAGTTACGGTTATTTGTTTTCCGACTACTCCATCGGTCCAGCCTTTGTTTAATTTGAGCAATTCAGCACCTTTGTGGCTAATCAGCATCTCGTTTGTTGCTGTATTTTCCGACGAGAAAGTTTGCCCTTCGTTTACCTTAATGTTCAAAATAGAGAGGTAGTTTTCATCCACGCTGTAAAAATCGGCAACATTAAATAAATCCTTTTGTTCATTGGGTGAACGAACATTATTGCCAGAAGCCCCACTTATAGGCACATCGAATCCTAATCCAACAGTTTCAATTTCGGGCATAGCCCTTAGTTCATTTAATACAGTAGAAATTTTCTGACCATCCATTCCTGTAGTAGAGCCATAATAAACCCCCTCGGTTTGATAACCGTGGTTGGCATTTTTCATACTATCGTATTGCATACTTACAACAACCAACACCGTGAGGATAAATGCAGCGCCAATAAACTGGAAAGAAAGCAGCGCTAGTTTCCATTTGGTTCTTTTTTGCTTAAATGTGTGGAACGCAGTTGCTACCGGAATTCGGGAAAAGAACCGGCCGGGGAGATAGCTGGTTAAAACGATTACTGCGATCAGTAGCCCAAGCAGTGGCCAAATAACATAAGGATTTAATGCCGACGAAAGTTGATGCCCTAACTGAGCCTCAGCTATTGGTTTCAGTATGATAATAGTAAGAACTGCTGCCGAGATTGAAATAAGAAATAACAGAAGGGTTTCTGTAAAAATAAGCCCTTGCAGGTTACTTGTCTGGGCCCCACAGGTTTTGTGAATGGCCGATGATTTGGCACGATTTACCAAAACACTCATCGTTAACAGAATATAATTCATGAGCGAAACAAAAAGCACGGCAATTGCAATGGTACTAAGTACAATAATCATGTCTTTAACATTGTCGACATACATTTTTTTGATGGGTTTGAAAGAGTATTTTAATACCAGCCCCTGTTGTTGCTGTTCCAGTTTTTCAATATCCTGATGCTTCTCCTGCATTTTACGTACAGCAGGTGCTAAACTTTTAGGATCGATTCCAGGTTCGAGTTTTACATAAGCGCGATATCGGTCGTTACCCATCCAGTTCTCAGTGCCATCCCACGTAAACTGTTTGGTGGAAACCATTGAAATAAGTACATCGTATTCATAATTCGTATTCTCCGGCAAAGCTTCAAATACTCCTGCAATGGTTAACTTCTTGTTGGGGTATCGTTTTAACTCAATAGTTTTTCCAATAACATCGCCACCCATTTCATCTGCAATTTTGCTTGAAACCATACAACTCATCGGCGATTTCAATATTTCTTTCGGATTTCCGGTAAGCATTGGTACAGGAATAACATCGAAAAGATATTCGTCGGCCAGCGAAAATTCAGCTTTATAACTTTTTAAATCTTCTGTATAAAAAACCTGTTCGCTAATCGAATTCAAACGGGTAGCCGATTCAATACCCGGCACCTCAGATTTAAGACCCGGAGCAATTGCTCCACTTACCCCGGGGTGACTCTCCAACTTGTCGGAAGACTTATCCATCCTAAAGTTTTCGTGTACCACATAAATGCGGTTTGCATCAGGATAGAAACTGTCGTAACTATAGTAGTAAAATACCTCAGACAATAACAATATTCCAAAAGCAAGCCCTGCGGTTAACGATATAATTCGGGTGGCTGAATGTTCTCCTTTAAAAAATAATCTTCGATATGCTAATTTTAATGAATTCATATTTAAAATGTTTTCTAAGCTTTGAGGCAGTATCGAGGTAATCCGACAAGGATTATTTCAATAATAAGGATTTACAGTATTTCAGCCATCCTTTCATTTACATTTTCAGTAAGAACTTCGCCATCGAAAAGGTTAATAATACGATGAGCAAAACCAGCGTCGTGCATGGAGTGAGTAACCATGATAATGGTTGTTCCTTCCTTGTTTAATTCGGTTAACAGGTTCATGACTTCAAGACCGTTTTTTGAATCGAGGTTACCGGTGGGCTCATCCGCAAGGATTAGTTTTGGGTTGGCCACTACTGCACGGCCGATGGCAACGCGTTGCTGCTGACCACCGGAAAGCTGCTGCGGAAAATGCCTGGCACGATGCCCGATTTTCATTCTTTCCAGCACGGCGTTAACCATTTCTTTTCGTTCGCTGACTTTCTTTTTCAGGTAGATCAAAGGAAGTTCTACGTTTTCATAAACCGTGAGTTCGTCGATGAGGTTAAAACTCTGGAATACAAAACCGATGTTTCCTTTTCGCATTTGTGTACGTTGGCGTTCTTTGTAAGTAGCTACTTCGGTATCGTCGAAATAATATTTTCCACTACTCGGATTGTCGAGTAACCCAATAATGTTGAGCAATGTGGATTTTCCGCAACCGGAAGGCCCCATAACAGCTACAAATTCGCCTGATTTTACATGAATCGATACTTCATTTAGAGCGTAAGTTTCAACTTCCTCTGTCCGGAAGATTTTTGTGAGTTTTTCTGTCTTAATCATTTTACTGCAGTTTGATTATTTATCTATTTAATTTTTATTTCAGTATCAATTTATCGTTATCACCAAACAAATCATACCCTGAAGTTATTACTTTTTCACCTGCTTCCAGCCCACTAAGAACTTCGTAATATTTTGGGTTCTTTTGCCCGATGCTTATTTGCCGTTTTGTAGCGAAATCTCCTGACGGATCGACAACATAAATCCACTGGCCGCCAGTGCTGTTAAAAAATGCTCCCAGCCCGACAAGCAGCGATTTTTTGGGCTGCCCGAGCTGCAGGTTAATGTAATAAGTTTGTCCCGTACGTATATTATCCGGCCTATTGTCAGTAAAGACGAGATCAATTTGGAATTGTGAATTCCGCACTTCAGGATATACTTTTTTAACCTTTAAATTAAAAAGACTGTTCTGTCTTTCGAAAGTTGCACTCAGTCCGGGCCTAACCCTGTCTATGTAATGTTCGTCAATGAGTGCTTCAATTTTATAATCTTTCAGCACATTAATCTGGCCAATTCTTTGTCCTTTTGAAATACTTTGTCCGATTTCGGCATCAAGCATTCCCAATTGTCCATCAACCGGAGCCTTTACTTTCAGGTTATCCAAACGTTCACGAACCAAAGCAAGTGTTTCGGTCATTTTCTCCAATTCTTTTTCAAGCTGGTTCATCTCAGTGACTCTTATCATTGAATCATTTACCATTTTTTGCTTGTTGATTTTCTGAAGCTGAGCAGCGTATTCATAATCTTCCTTGGCCTGAAGGTAAACCTCTTTTGAAACCAGTTCGTCTTTGTATAAAGCTTCCTGTTGTTCATAATTCCTTTTCTTTTTGATGATATCAAATTCTGAATTAAGCAACAGTCGTTTTGAGTCAATTAACGCGTTTTCAAAATTAATCCTTGTTTGTCGGAGGTAATTTTGTTTTTGTGCCAGGTTCGATTCACTGTTCATAATGTCCATGTAAACATTTCTGTTTTCGAGCTCCAGAATAACGTCACCTTTTTTTACCATTGCACCTTCTTCAATAAAGCGTTCTTTTACCCGGCCCCCTTCTTCAGCATCGAGGAATATGGTAGAAATAGGCTCCACCGTTCCATTGGTTCTGATAAAGTCATCAAAATCACCATATTTAACTTCTTCAATGGTAATTTTTTCTTTATCCACCCGTAAAGAAGTTACACTCGAATCTTTAATAATTTTGAAGAGAAGAAATGCTATTGCAATGCCGGCAACACCATAAATAATGTGCTTTGGCCTGATCCCTTTTTTCTTCTCTATTTTTCTGTCCATTCCCATATTTATATCTTATTTAACTGATTCTGTTTGAAAAATTGCTTTTCCCATATAAAAATCCAGCGTCTTTCTTTTTAAAAGATACAGAAGCTTTGTCCTCAACAACTCGCTTTGTGCATTTGAAAGGAGATTTTTGCTCGTATAAAGATCGATAATGTTGAACATTCCCTGTTCTTTTTTCTTTTCTGCTACTTCAAATGCCAGTTCGTTTGACGCGGTCTGTTTTTTTGCCTGCAGATATTCCGCTGACACTGCCGAGAGATCCTGACAATACGATTCAATTTCATAATACAACTGGTTCTTGAAATTTTCCAGATCAACTTTTTCCTTTTCAAGGTTTAGTTTGCTTTGTTTTATTGCAGACCGATTACTCCACCGGTTAAAAACAGGAATAGAAAGAGAAACGCCTAAAGACTGGCGCGCATTGTTTTTAAACTGATCTTTAAATGAAATGGGATCCCCGTTCATATCTTTATTTGTTTCATAATAACCGGTGTAATATCCACCACTTAAATACAATGACGGATAAAGCGACCCTTTTGCTACAGCCAATGCTTTTTCAACAGCCTTTAATTGCTGAATTTTTGCTTTTACCGAGGGAAGATATTTTACAGCCAGTGCAAAAACACTGTCGGTATTTTCAAAAACCGGGTATTCGATCAATTCTGAATCGTTTATATCTTTTAATTCAAGTTCTTTGCTTACCGGATAATTCATTGCCCTTTTCAAATCAAGTAACGATGCTTTATAACTGTTTTCGGTGCGAATTACCTGCAATTCTTCATCAGCGAGGCGGGCTTCAATCTCAAGTAAATCAGTCTTTGCACTTAATCCAACTTCAGCCTCTTTTTTTATTTTTTCAAGGTTAAGTTCCGACAGTTCCTTTTGTTGTTTTACAATATCGAGCAATCCTTTGTAGTATAGAGAATTGTGAAAGGCATCCATTACTGTGAACCCAATCTCAACTTTCAGATTTTTTTCACTTTCAATTCCGGCAAGGAAAACAAATCGGTTGTAAGCAATCTGGTTATTTCTGATAAAACCTTCAAAAAGAGCTACGCCACTGTTTATCGAATAACTGTTTGAAGAAAAACTACTGTTAATTACGCCGTTGGTATTTGGGTCAACCGATTTCCCGAAATTGATACCGTAATTAGCTCCCGCGCTTAAAGACGGTAATCTTCCTCTTTTCGCCTGGTCGAGGCTTTCTTTGTATTTTTCGGTGGTGATTGATTGTGATTCAATATCCAGGTTGTTTTTAAGGGCATAATTAATGCAATCGTCAAGCGACCATTGGTCCTGTGCTTTAATTATTCCGTTTCCCACAAAAAAAATAAATATTAGTAGTAGAAAAATATTTTTGACAATCATACTTTTTTGCATTTACAAGATGTCATGCCAAAAGAATGCCATTATTTGTATGATACTGTGAGAGAAAGTTTTAAGCTGTTTGGGAACATTGAAAGAAAATTGGACTGTAAAAAAAATGGACAAATTGTGTAAAATAATTTGACACATTGTTTGAATTGAAATGTGGTAAATGTACCTTTGGATACAGAAGTTAAACAGCTGTTTTGTAACGTTTTATATATTGACTGAACGCAGTTTGAAAACTTTTGCATCAAATTTGAGCTGATGAATAAAAACCAATGTTTTTAGCAAAAGACTTGTTGATATGGAAAAGGGAAAAATTCTGGTTGTTGATGACAATAAGAGTATTTTAAGCGCTGTCGAAATATTGTTGCAGGATGAGTTTGAAGAGGTTCTTACCATTGCAAATCCTAATCAGCTGCCTTCTCTTATTGAATCTTCTGAATTTGATTTAATTCTTTTGGATATGAATTTTTCTGCCGGGGTTAATACCGGCAACGAAGGGCTGTATTGGCTTTCAAGAATTAAAGGAACAAAACCCGAACTGGAAGTTGTTTTATTTACCGCTTATGGTGATGTTGAATTGGCGGTGAAAGCCCTGAAACAGGGCGCTGCCGATTTTGTGCTAAAACCCTGGGACAACGAAAAACTAAAAGCAACACTTCGCAACGTTTTCAAACTTCAGCAGTCGAAAAAAGAGATAAAAAAACTGAAGCAAAAAGAGAGTGCGTTAAAGAGCGAGATCAATAAAGAGAAACATTTTATCATTGCTGAATCTCCGCAGATGGAACAAATTATGGAGCTGATAAAAAAGGTAGCCGTTACAGATGCCAATGTTTTGATTACAGGAGATAACGGTACGGGGAAAGAACTTGTAGCCCGCGAACTGCATCGGCTTTCGAAGCGTGCGGAAGAAATCCTGGTTACTGTGGATATGGGTGCAATTAGCGAGACACTTTTCGAAAGTGAGTTGTTTGGGCATAAAAAAGGTTCGTTTACCGACGCAAAAGATGATCGTACAGGGAAAATAGAAAATGCAAATAGCGGCACACTTTTTCTGGATGAAATCGGGAATTTACCATTGCATCTGCAGCCAAAACTTTTAACTGTTTTGCAAAACCGGCGGATAACTCCCATTGGTTCCAACAAAGCAACTTCCGTTAATGTACGATTAATTTGTGCTACAAACAGAAATCTTGATAAAATGGTGGGTGAAGGGGCATTTCGGGAAGATTTACTTTACCGGATTAACACCATACATATTGAAATCCCTCCCTTGCGTGAACGAAAAGAAGATATTATTGCCATTGCCAGTTATTTTTTGAAAATTTACGGGAATAAATACCGTAAACAGGATATTGAAATATCGTCGGCGGGCCTTTCAAAGCTTGTTGGATATCAGTGGCCGGGCAATGTGCGTGAACTTCAACATACCATTGAAAAAGCTGTAATTCTTTGCGACAAAAAGGAACTGACACCGGACGATTTCTTTTTTAAACCTTCAATGCCCGGGATGAATGACATTTTTGACGGAACCATTGAAGAGATGGAAATTAAAATGATAACCAGGAATCTTCAGAAAAATAAACAGAATCTTTCAGCGGCAGCAGAACATTTAGGAATAACCAGGCAAACGCTGTATAACAAGATGAAAAAATATAACCTGTAAAAATATATGGCAAGCAGAAATTTCTATCTGAATATTGTCTTGAGGGTATTGTTTTTAGCTGCCAATGCTTTAAACATGGGATGGATGTTTTTTGGGAGCCACATTTATTTTATTGGAGTATTCTTTTTCCTGATTTTTATTATTCAGATTGCAGAGCTGATAAACTATTTGAACCGCACCAACAGAAAAATTGCTTTCTTTTTCGATGCTGTTAGGAACGATGATTCGACACTGAATTTCCCTGAAAAAACGGGAAACAAAGCTCTTAGTGAGCTGAATGCCAGTTTGAATAAGGTAAACGAACATATCAAAAGGATAAAATTTGAGTTGGAAGAGCAGGAGCAGTATTTTAAAACAATACTGGAACACGTTTCTATTGGAATAATTACTTTTAATGAAAAAGGAACAATTTTCTTATCCAATACAGCAGCACAGACATTATTAAAGCACGAACATTTAAATCATATCGATCAGGTACTAAGGATCGACAAAAAGCTTTTTTCTACATTGAAAGAAATTCAACCGGGTGATAACAGGCTGGTGAGTTTCAACAGTAAAGAAGGCTTGGTTCAGCTATCGTTAAAGTCAACCCAGTTTAAAACTGCAACCGATAATCTTCAGCTGGTAACCATTCAGGACATCAAAAATGAAATGGATACCAAGGAACTCGAAAGCTGGATTAAATTGATCAGGGTATTAACGCACGAGATAATGAATACGGTTGCTCCAATTACATCGCTGTCGCAAACTATTTTGGGGTACTTTAAAAATCTCGACGGAAATCCACCTTCTGAAAAAATTGTGGGAAATACGATAAAAGGACTGGAGGTTATAAATGAAAGAGGTACCGGTTTAATTGGATTTGTTGAAACCTACCGGACACTTACACGAATTCCGCCACCGGAGAAAAAAACAATAAATCTGAAACAACTTTTGGATAACACAATTACACTAATCGGGATTGATTCGATGGATAAAAATATCCATATTGATTCCGAAGTGATCCCAACTGATTTGGAGATTTCGGCAGACAAAAAGCAGATTTCGCAGGTGCTGATTAACCTGGTTAAAAATTCGATAGAAGCATTGAAAAACAGTGAAAAAGGTAAAATAAAGCTTAAGGGGGAAATAAATGAATACAGCCGGGTTCAGATTACAGTTTTTGATAACGGTCCTGGTATTCCTGATGATATTATGGATAAAATATTTGTCCCGTTTTATACTACAAAAGAATCAGGTTCGGGGATCGGGCTAAGCCTTTCAAGACAGATAATGCTGCTACACGGTGGAAGTTTAAAGGTGGTTTCAAAACCGCCCGTTCGGACCACTTTTACGCTTGAGTTCTGATTTTCCGGTAATAATAACTCGTCTTTTCAGCTTTTACATCAAATGTAAAAATCTCGGTATTTTTTTCATGGCAAAACAGGTTAAGTAATCCAATATCTCCTGCGCAAAAAAGACTGTGTGCACTCATCATAAAAATGAAAAAATAAACTGCTGGTTGACTGAAAAATAAAATGATGCCTGTAAGTGAAATTACTTTAATTGCAACTAAAGGAGTAAGAGCAACAAATGCAAATTGTTTATGGTTAATCACGTGCCGATCTGCTTCAGCGTAAAAAATAAATTTCCGAAGATACCCTCCGAAATTGATCTTTTTGGCGCCGGTAAGTTTTATTGAGACTGCATGAAGTAGCTCATGGATTATAATAAGAATTGTAAAGCAAAATACCGTTGCTGCCAGGGAAAAATACAGCGGTTCAAAAGAACCATTAAAAGCCTTAACTATTGAACGGGTAAGAAAAAATAAGCCCAAAAGAATCATTAAAAACTGGTAGATCATAAATAGAAATACAAACCTGCCGCCTTCCGATAATTGGTGCACTACAAATTCCTTGATCTCGTCGTGGTGAAGCTGACCGATCAATTCGTAATCACCCGACTCCCGAAGCTCATGAATGGAAGGATTATTCATTACTGCTCATTTTTAATAATAAAGACCAGGTCTTTCAAATTGATCAGGCGGATAATAAAAGCACTGATTACAGAAGCAAAAATCAGGAAGATGTATCCGTAAAACCAGTTAGAGAATATTTTTGAAACAGTTGCTAATGCCACAATAACACCCATATAGATGATTAACAGGAAGATAAAATGAAATTCAGTCTTCAGTTTAAAAATTTTAATTGCAATAATAACCTGGGTAAGTGCTGTAAATAATTGGGTAGCAAGGCTGGCATAAGCCGACCCAAACGCCATAAATCGGGGAATGAGGACCAGGTTAAGAACAACATTTAATACCATTCCGGCAGTGGCCATAATATTGAGTTCTTTTATACTTCCGTTGGCTGTAAGCAAAGTTCCAAATATATAGGTTGTGGCAATACCAATAAATCCGGTCATCAGGATTCCAAGAATCTCTGATGAATGCGCCGTATTTGTTTTGTACAGGACCGACATTATTTCATGGTTGTAGTAAATGCTGGAAACGGCAACTATCATTGCGGGGACAATCAATAAAGAAAACGATAGTTTTATCATTCCACCCACAGGATCTTTCAGTTTGATCATCCTGGAAAAAATTGGAAGTAGCAACCCTGCAACCAGTACTCCGAACATCGTAACAGCATCAAGTAATCGAAATGCCTGCGCATAAATCCCGGCCTGTTCTTTTCCAAGAGGATCGGGGAGGAGTCGTTCCAACATTACAGAATCGATGCGGTTGTAAAAAGACATCAGCAGAATAAGTAGCGCATATGGAAACGACTTTCGCAAAAATACGAAGGCAAATTTTCGGTTGAATTTGATTTTGATTTTCCCTGATTTTTGAAGTACAATAAAAAATGTAACTATTGCTGTGAGGGAATAAGCTGCTGATTGTGCGTAAACAAACCACTCAATTGTAAAAAAATTTCTCAGGAATGGATTGAAAAGCAGAAAACTGCAAATAACAATCAGGATACTTCGGTCGAGTACCGAAATAAAACTGTCGAGACGGAAATGATGTAATCCGCTGATATTTGAGCGAAGGTAAAGAATAAACGAAATCAGGAACTGGTTGAAAATAAGGAAAAACAATAAATGTACCTGAATGCGGTCGTACCCGATAATAGCTGCAACAGTAAGACTGAAGACTGCATAAATTACCGCCAGGACCAGTTTTAACCCGACAATATTCGACAAGTGTTTGGGCAATAAAAAGTTATATTGGGCAATATTGCGGTTGTTGTAATTTGTAATTCCAACATCAAGCAGGATATTCAGTAACAGGGAAAAATTGAATAACGAAAAATATAACCCGTAACTTTCGTCCCCCACAAGGTTTTGTACCGTGCGGTCGATCCCAAAAATGTAAAATGGCTTTATCAGCAGATTCAGGGAAAGAATTAATATCAGGTTAGTAACAAATTTTCGTCTCAAAACTTTGGTTCATTCAGTTATGTCAATTTTAACTTACAATATTCCGATTTTCACCTCTAACCCTTTCTATGGGGCAATTCTTCTAATGTTTGGCAAATGAAACAAATTGGTAAATTTCCCCTCGAGGGGATTAAGGGGTGAGAATGTTTCGTAAATTTTTAGAAGATTCATTTTTCTATGTCTCATCGGGCATAAAAAAGAAATTATGTTTTTCAATTGTTGCCTGTTCAAAAGGCACTAACTTTTTTTTCTGCAATATTAACGTAGAATAACCCAGGTTATTTAACAAGCTAATACATTTTTTTCTGTTTTCGTTATCCCAAAGTTCACAATAAATAATCGGTCGATCTTTATTAATGAGTTTTTCTCCGCCTTTCAACACAAAATATTCAAAATTTTCCACGTCAATTTTCATGGCTGTAACTTTCTTTTCCGCTGTTTTAATAGGTTCAAAACCATCGAGATAAACAACTGGAACCTGATATTTTAAGCCATCATTATTCTCTGTGTTTTCTTCATGAATTACATGGCTCAGACCGTGCATGGGCACATTTTTAATCACTGGTATTACCATTTCAAGGGTTCCGTTTTCAGTTCCAACAGCAACAAGATATTCCTGTATATTATTCAGACTGAATTTCTTTTTTATCCTCCGAAGCGTGTTCATATTCAACTCCAGTGGCTCAAACGAAAAAACCGTACTTAAAGGTAATTTTTTTGAAAGATGGTAACTTGTAACTCCAATATTAGCGCCCAGATCGAGAACCAATCCACCGTCCGGAATTAATTGCAGAAAATAGAAAAAATCTTTCTCCTTTTTATCCCACCTGATTTTTACAATAACAAACCGGGCGAATACATATAAATAGGTCTTTAAACCCAATATTTTTTGAAGAATAAATTTTACGAAAGTCTTCATTAACCTTAACTTTGAGGCAAAGATATCAGAAAATAATTTCTATTTTACAGAATCAATATGAGGATTGCCGTAAATACACGTTTGCTGCTCAAAGGGAAGCTGGAAGGAATTGGCTGGTTCACCCTTGAAACGCTGAAAAGGATGACGATAAATCATCCTGAACATGAGTTTATTTTTATCTTCGACAGGCCTTATAATCAGGATTATATTTTTGCTGAAAATATTACTCCGGTGGTTATTGGTCCGCCGGCGAGGCATCCGGTTCTTTTTTATATTTGGTTTGAATTTCAGATTCCCCGGATTTTAAAAAAATATAAAGCTGATCTTTTCCTTTCACCCGACGGATATTTATCATTACGAACTAAAGTACCTCAGCTGGGAGTTATTCACGATATCAACTTTGTACATCGGCCTGAAGATTTACCATGGTTAATTGCAAAGTATTACAATTATTTCTTTCCGAAGTTTGCACGCATTGCGCGGCGGATTGCCACAGTTTCGTTTTATTCTAAAGAAGATATAACGCGTTCGTTTAAGGTTGATTATGATAAAATTGATGTAGTGTATGACGGAATTAACCAGATATTTCAGCCGCTTACAGAAGAAGAAAAAATCAATGTGCGCGAGAAATATACAGGTGGCTCAGAATATTTTTTGTTTGTAGGAGCATTACATCCGCGAAAAAATGTTTCGGGCTTGCTCAAAGCTTTCGATGCGTTTAGAAGTATAAATGGCAACAATATCAAACTGGTAATTGTGGGAGGAGAAATGCACAAAACCGGTGATATTTTTTATACGTACGAAAATTTGCGAAATAAAGAGGATGTAATTTTTACCGGACGTGTTTCTTCTGCCGACCTTCATGATATTTTTGGTGCTGCACTGGCGCTTACATTTGTGCCTTTTTTTGAGGGATTTGGAATTCCTGTGGTAGAAGCTATGAGTGCCGGAGTGCCGGTTATTTGTTCCAATACAACGTCAATCCCGGAGGTGGGAGGGAATGCAGTTTTATATACCGATCCTGTAAAAATTGACCAGATTACCGATGCGATGATAAATATAGCCAATGATGCAGATCTGCGAAAATCATTGATTGAAAAAGGATTTATCCAAAAAACTAAATTTAGTTGGGACGAAACAGCCCGATTACTTTGGATAAGTGTAGAACGTGCGTTACAGTGAAGGACAGAACTGAATAAAACAGCAATGAGTGACTCTAAGTTATCATCATATTATTTAAAAGATAAAATTGAGGCAGGTTGCGATGAGGCAGGTAGAGGTTGCCTTGCGGGACCAGTTGTTGCTGCTGCGGTAATTTTACCTTCCAATTTTGAAAATGAGCTGTTGACCGATTCAAAAAAGCTGACCGAAAAGCAACGAAATAAATTGCGCCCGGTGATTGAAAAAGAAGCGCTGGCATGGGCAGTTGAAATGGTTACCAATGAAGAGATTGATGAGGTCAATATTCTGAATGCATCTTTTTTAGCAATGAACCGGGCCGTACAAAAACTTAAGATAGCTCCTGAACATTTACTGATTGACGGGAACCGTTTTCGACCCCAGGTTAAGATTCCTTATACATGCATGGTTAAAGGTGACGGACGATTCTTTTCCATTGCAGCCGCCTCTGTGCTGGCAAAAACTTATCGCGATGATTTTATGGCAAAGATACATCACGAATTTCCTGAATACGACTGGGTAAAAAATAAGGGTTATCCGACGAAAAAACATCGGACGGCAATAAGAAAATGTGGTGTTACAAAATATCATCGAATGACGTTCCGGTTGCTGGATGAGCAACTGTCGCTGGATTTTGGTTAATTTAATTATTTGTACCCGCTAACTGACGTTATTTTTTGATTCAAATAAACAAAAAGTCAAACAAATCAATCCTTGATACAACGGACACTTAATCCATATACCTTATTAAGACTTCCTCGATCAAAATTATTGTCTAAGCGGCTCAGGGTAAGCACCCATGCGATTTCATTACCATCCTCAGTGGAACTCCACCAGTATCCATAATCTCCAATATAGAGGTAACTGTCAAGTCTACGGTCACCGCCGGGCAGAACCCAAAAACCAAAATCATCAGTTCCGTTACCATTGTTATTCCAACCACTTGTTGCTTTAAGATGCATGCCAACATCTTCCCAATCATCTTTTATTTTATTGTAAGGCCCTTTTTGGGTGCTAATATATTGTGCCAGTTGTTCCCATTCAGCATCAGTAGGCAAATGCCATCCACTGGGGCAAGCCCTTTTTGCTGCTTCCCATGTATATAACCTCCCATATTTTACTGCATTGTTCTCATCATCGTTGTATGCCCAGCATCCGGCGCCAACATAATAGGCCAGATTTTCTGCCATCCAGATTTGCTCACCAATTTTCACCCATTTATATCTCTTCCCGTCACGAGAGTCGGTAAAAGCATCTTCTTCAACTTTCATTGACACCATAATATTCTGTGATCCATCATTACCTGATATAGTTAGAGATCCATCATAATTATCAGGTTTCAATTCATCTCTATTAATTTTTACAGTTACAGTATCTGTTTCATTTGTCGTTTCACCGGAATTAGTGCTAAGACTTAACCATGCCTGATTTACTGAAATCGTCCATGATAATGTCCCGGTTCCTGAGTTTCTGATTTCAATAATATTTTCTGTTATTGCAGAACCAAAATCAATGCTAGTTGGAGATACAGATAATTGTGGATTTGCATCAACGGTAATATTTACTGTTCCTTCAGTAATATTTTTCCCGTCATTAACGGTTATTGAAATTGTATAATTTTCTGGTTCCTCCGGCGCTACCCATGAAACTGACTCCCCGATTATTCCATTAGGAAATGTTCCATTTGTTGAAGACCATAAATAGGTTAATTGGTCACCATCAGGATCAGTTGCCACACAGGTTAATTGAGTTGTCTCCCCCGTTTTTATAGTTTGTGGACTTGCTGTTTTGCTTTTTATTGAAGGTTGTTGATTTTCTTTCTTACATGTAGTTGTAATACCGATAACAAAAATCAGAATAAATAGTCTATGCAGGTGCTTCATAATTAACTTTCAGTTTTTTAGTATTTCAAAATTATTACATTTTCGAATTAGAATCAATCTGAGTTGATTTAAAAATAAAATAAAATCGTATGAAAAAATACTAACAAAATCAGCAGACAAAAATTATCAGACTTAATGAAGTTAGCCTGAATTTTTAGATATAATTGCGTCTGGTATTAAAAATAAAAAAGTAGTTTCTTTGCTGGTTTAATTAAGAAATAGGTACAAAGTAAATTTTGTAAATCCTGTATTGAGAGTTAATTAATAAATATGAAGTCTCCGGGGAAATGCTGACCTAAAAAGAGAAACAGAAATTCAAAAAATTCCTGTTTCTTGGTGGAGATTACCGGAATCGAACCGGTGACCTTTTGACTGCCAGTCAAACGCTCTAGCCAACTGAGCTAAACCCCCTTGTCCTCCGAAGCTTTAGTGAAGGTGGACTCACCTTACATCATATCTTCTAACTGTAAAACGGAGCTGCAAATATAAAAATAATTTTTCTTCGGTTTTACGAATACTAAAATTCTGGTAAAGTTTTTGCTGTGAATATATTACCGCAGAAAACAGAATTTTAGCCGGCGTTCTTTGTTTATTGTTTCACTTTTAAATAAACTAGCCATGCAAAACAAAAAGTCAAAAGGTGCTGACCTTGAAAACAAAAAGGGTGTTTTTTTCTTTTTCGGTCTGATAATTTCATTAGGATTAGTGTTACTCGCGTTTCAATGGAAAACGCCTCCAAAGGAAGTTGTCAAATGGAACAATGATAAATTTGTTCAGGAGGATTTTATTTACATTCCGCCAGCTACGAATGAAGAAAGAAAAGTACCTCCCAAACCCTTAGTTGTACCGGATTTCAAGTTGGTAGATAATTCATCTGAAATCGATGAAAATATGGATTTATTTAATACCGAACCTGTTAATGATCCATTGTTCAATTACAATGATTTTATTTTCACTCAGAAAAACAAAAAGATTGAGAAAGAAGAGAAGATTCCTGTTTTTGTTCAGGAAATGCCACAATTTCCGGGTGGAGATATTGCTCTTCAAAGATACATTGCGAAAGGAATAAAGTACCCGCAAATTGTGATAAACAATGAAATACAAGGGAAGGTTTATATAAGTTTTGTTATTGATGAGAACGGAAACGTTTCAACTGTTGAGATAGTCCGTGGTATAGATGCTTCCCTCGATAATGAAGCTCTGCGCGTAATCCGGTCGCTTCCTAAATGGAAGCCAGGGAGACAAGGCGGGAAGGCTGTGAAAGTAATATACTATGTGCCTATAAATTTTGAATTGCATTAAAATTGAAATTCAATTTTTTTTTATTGCAATTGATAATTATTTTTTATCTTTAAGCCCCGTTTTTAGGATGGAGAGATCTTTAAAATACAGTATATAAAATAAATAAGAATATGGAATTAAAGAAATCAGACAAGGCGAACCTGGAGAACAAAAAGAATTTTTTCTTTATGGTTGGCCTGGTAGTTGCCTTAGGTGCTGTTCTCGTGGCTTTCGATTGGAAAACAAAACCAAGCAAAGCTGAGTCATTGGGTACTCTTCAGGCACAGGCCGTAGAGGAAGAAATTATTCCGATTACGCGTGAACAGGAAATTAAGCCACCACCACCACCACCACCGCAGACAGTTGAGGTATTAAATATCGTTGATAATGATGTTGAAATTGAAGATGAGCTTAAAATTGAAGATACTGAGGCAGACGATAATACTGTAATTGATGTTGCTCCGGTAGTAGTTCAGAAAGAAGAAGAAGAGGAAGAAGAATCAAAAGTATTCTTTATTGTGGAAGAAATGCCCGAGTTTCCTGGAGGGGAAATGGCTCTTCGTAGCTGGCTATCGAGCCATATTAAATATCCTGTAATTGCACAGGAAAACGGTATTCAGGGTAAAGTATATGTAACGTTTGTCGTTGGGAAAGATGGTTCTATCAGCAATGCAACTGTTGCCAGAGGTGTTGACCCGTCACTTGACAAGGAAGCACTTCGTGTTGTAAATGAATTACCGAAATGGAAACCCGGAAAACAACGTGGTAAACCTGTAAATGTTTCTTATACTGTTCCGATTAACTTCGTATTGCAATAAGAAATAAAAACGATATTTTTGCACTCCTGATCCAGTTTTGGGTCAGGAGTTTTTTATGCCATAATTTAAAAGAATGATAGAAACTGCACCGGTTACAGAAAAAGTTGTACTTGTTGGTCTTATCAATGGTACTCAGGATGAGAAGCAGGCGTTGGAATATCTTGATGAACTGGAATTCCTTGCTGACACTGCAGGTGCTGTGGTTTTAAAGAAATTCACCCAGAAACTTGATCTACCCAATACAGCCACTTTTGTAGGGAAAGGAAAGCTAGAAGAAATAGGCAGTTACATAAAAATGGTGGAAGCAGACACCATCATTTTTGACGATGAACTTACGCCCACTCAACTTCGAAATCTTGAAAGAACGCTCGAATGTAAAGTGCTCGATCGTACAAATCTGATTCTGGATATTTTTGCAAAACGGGCTCAAACTGCAAATGCAAAAACACAAGTGGAACTGGCACAATACCAATACTTGCTGCCCCGATTAACACGAATGTGGACTCACCTTGAACGACAACGTGGTGGAATTGGATTACGTGGCCCTGGTGAAACGCAGATTGAAACTGACCGCCGAATAATTCTGGATAAAATTGCCCGTTTAAAAGAACAGCTTAAAAAAATCGATAAGCAAAAAGCGACTCAACGCAAAAATCGTGGAAAGCTTGTGCGTGTTGCTTTGGTTGGTTATACCAATGTTGGGAAATCGACCATCATGAATATGATGGCAAAATCGGAAGTTTTTGCGGAAAACAAACTATTTGCTACGCTGGATACAACAGTAAGAAAAGTTGTAATTGAGAATCTTCCTTTCTTATTGGCTGATACGGTAGGATTTATACGAAAATTGCCACACGGACTTGTAGAATCTTTTAAATCAACACTTGATGAGGTGCGAGAAGCAGATATTTTGCTGCACATTGTAGATATTTCACATCAAGGATTTGAAGAACAAATTGAAACCGTGAACAACACGCTTAAAGAGATTGATGCCGGAGATAAACCGACAATTTATATCTTCAATAAAATAGATGCTTTTACTTACGTTGAAAAAGATGAAGATGATTTAAGTCCGAAAACAAAAGAAAACTTTTCACTTGAAGAATGGCAAAATTCATGGATGGCAAAAAATAATACCCCTTCATTATTTATTTCAGCAAAAGAAAAAGAAAATATTGAAGAATTTAAGGAACTTCTGTATAACGAAGTGAAGAAGATTCATTCACAACGTTTTCCTTTCAATGATTATTTGTACGATATTGTTGAAGAAGATTAAAGATTCACTATTTTTTATTATCACTGCAGTTTTCATCACCTTCATTGTTCAGGCATACCGAGTACAAGTCAGTCCTTCTGTCTTTTAAATTTCGAACTGCACCAAATGTGTGTAACTCCTTAAGCAGATCAAGGTCAACATCAGCCACCAAAATCATTTCAGTATTTGCAGTTGCTTCTGCCTTGATTCCTGTGGTGGGAAAAGAGAAGTCGCAGGGAGTGAAAACTACCGCCTGGGCAAACTGGATGTCCATGTTTTCAACTTTCGGCAAATTCCCAACTGAACCTGCAATCGCCACATAACATTCATTTTCAATCGCCCGGGCTCGCGCGCAATAACGAACGCGTGAATATCCGTTCTGAGTATCGGTTAAAAAGGGCACAAACAAAATATTCATTCCTTGCAGGGCAAGAATCCGCGGAAGTTCAGGAAACTCAACGTCATAGCAAATTAAGACCCCGATTGGGCCGCAGTCGGTTTCAAAAACTTCAATGACATTTCCACCCGATAATCCCCAGGCTTTAGCTTCGTCGGGAGTAACATGTATTTTTTCGTAGGTTTCGAATGTTCCGTTTCTACGACATAAAAAGCCAATATTATACAATTTATCATCTTTTAACGATGGCATACTTCCGGCAATAATATTGATGTTGTAGGAAATTGCCAATTGCATAAAACGATCCCTGATATCTTCCGTATATTCAGCAAGTTTCCGAATTGCATCCGCCTCCGAAAGATGGTTGTAATCGGCCATTAACGGGGCATTAAAAAATTCGGGGAAAAGAATAAAATCGCTTTTATAGCTGGCAACAGCATCCACAAAATATTCCACCTGTGTGAATAGTTCATCAATATCTTTATAAAGCCTCATTTGCCATTGAATCAATCCAAGGCGAACAACCGACTTGTATCCGCTTGCTTTGTCTGAAGTTTTTTGATAATAAATATTATCCCACTGAAGTAAAACGGCATATTCTTTAGATTCTTTATCTCCTGGCATGTACCCCTTTAAAATCTTTTTAACGTGAAAATCGTTGGATAGCTGAAAAGTTAATGTAGGATCATATAATTCTTTAAATTTAACTTTCTGAATAAACTCTTTTGGCGTCATTTCATTGGCATGCAAATGATAGTTCGGAATGCGCCCGCCAAAGACAATTGCTTTCAGATTTAGATTTTCACAAAGTTCTTTTCTTGCATCATATAACCTGCGGCCAATTCTTAGACCACGGTAGTCAGGCCGGATAAAGACATCAATTCCATAAAGTGTATTCCCTTTTGGATTGTGCGTATTAAAAGTATAGTTACCAGTAATTTCCTGATAAGTATGATCGTCGCCAAACAATTCGTATTTTACAATAATAGAAAGTGCACACCCAACAACTATATCGTTTACTAGAACTGCTAACTGCCCTTCCGGGAATATTTTTAAAAGTTTCTGGAAATGAGTTTCTTTCCAGTATGCGCCCGGCCAGTTGGGATATGCTTCAATCATTGATTTTTTTAGCTCCTCATAATCTCCCTCATTTAACTGGCGCAATTCAACTGTATCTATTTGTTCCATTTTGCTCTATTTTCTGTTTCTGTTGAAAATAATAAAAATCCGCTACAATAAAAAACAAAGAAGTCCGATGTATTCGGACTTCTTCATGAGTTAATATTTTCAAAAGATATTACTTCACTTCTCCGTTTTCGATTAGCCATTCGGCAATTTGAACCGCATTCAAAGCAGCGCCTTTTTTAATCTGATCGCCAACACACCAGAAAGTGATTCCGTTCGGATTGGCAATATCTTTTCTGATTCTTCCCACATAAACATCATCTTTCCCGGAAACAAACAGCGGCATTGGATATTGTTTTTCTGCCGGATTGTCAATTACTGTAATACCTTCAAAATTATTAAATGCAGTTTTTACCTCGTCAACAGAAAGTGGTTTTTCTGTTTCAATCCAAATAGCTTCTGAATGCGCACGGGCAACTGGAATACGTACACAAGTAGCGCTGACTTCTGCATCGGTGTGCATAATCTTTTTGGTTTCCCAGTTCATTTTCATCTCTTCCTTAGTGTAGTCATTATCAAGGAAAATATCGATGTGGGGAATAATATTCATTGCCAGTTGGTACGGGAATTTGCTGATCGTAACTTCTTTTCCGGCAGCTACGTCCTGAACCTGCTGTTCAAGTTCAGCAATTCCTTGTGCTCCGGCGCCACTGGCTGCCTGGTAAGTTGCCACATGAACCCGTTTAATATGCGACAATGCTTCAATGGCTTTTAAAGAAACCACCATTTGGATGGTTGAACAATTAGGATTGGCAATGATTTTCCGGGGACGTTTTTTCGAATCTTCAGGATTTACTTCCGGCACTACTAACGGAACATCATCGTCATAACGAAATGCACTGGAATTGTCGATCATTATTGCTCCGTATTTAGTAATTGTAGTTGCAAATTCTTTTGAAATTGAGGCGCCTGCAGAAGTCAACGCAATGTCGATATCCTTAAAGTCGTCACCGTGTTTTAATTCTTTTACTGTTAGTTTTTTACCTCTGAAATCATAAACATTTCCGGCACTTCGGACTGACCCGAATAAAACCAATTCATCGAGCGGAAAATTACGCTCATCCAGCACGCGGAGAAATTCCTGTCCTACGGCTCCGCTTGCACCAACAACTGCAACTTTCATTACTTAAATTTTTTTGTTAATTTAAACACGCTGTTTTCTTAAAACCTGCCAAAGGTAATATTTTGGTATTAATGATAAATGTGATGACCCGCAATATTCCCAAATTATTAACATTCATACTGTTACTGTGGTTATTCTCCGCTTTCAGCTCAGGAAATATGGAGCAGAACATTTTACTATACCGGAAAAAGGAATTTGGGGAAAAGGAGACGGAACCATTGAATCAGATTTTTCTGGAATTACAAACTGGGCTTTGGAATACAATAACGTTGAGCTTTCAAATGCCGATGACTACGCAAAAACGGTTTCAACTTTGGGAGGAAGATTTGAATGCCGTGATATTAATGGCGAAGTTGTTTGGAAAAGCGAGCCGATTAATATTTCATCTTTCGAGAAAGTTGATATTCAGTTGGAAGCGAAGGAAACAGGCAGTGGGGCAAATACAGAAACAAAATATTTAAGAGCATTTTACAAAGTTGACGACGGAGATGAAATTCTTGTTTGAGGTAAATGGCGAAAACTTAGGGAACTGGGGTTCAGTTCTTGCTGAACAGAAAGGAATTAAAGGTAATGTATTGCAGATTATCGTTTATATTTCAAATTACTATGCTTCCAATAAGGTAATACTTGACGAAGTTCTGGTAACTGCAGAAGAAAAAGAATATCCTACCAGCACTGCCCGGAGACTTGGTGATCAATGAAATATTATTTAATCCTTTTCCTGATGGTAAAGATTTTGTAGAGATTTATAATAAATCGGATAATGAGTTTCCTCTGAAAAAGATGTTTCTTGCATCGCGTGACAAAAATCTGGAACTGACACAAATTTATTCGTTGGCAGGCGATAAATATTTGATCCCACCAAAAAGTTACTTTGCATTTACAGTTGATACAAATGGTGTTTTTCCCTATTATTCAATTAAGTGTCCAAAATGTTTTCAGCAGGTATCAAAAATGCCATCATTTAATAATGATAACGATGTTGTGGTTTTGTTAAATGAAAATATGGAAATCATCGATGAATTGCATTACATTGAAGATTTGCATCATCCGTTATTGAAAGATGTGGAGGGAATTTCGTTGGAAAGAACAGAAGTAAATAAACCAACCAACGATCCAAATAACTGGCATTCTGCATCCACCGAATCGGGTTATGCAACGCCTGGTTATGAAAACTCACAAATCATTCAGGAAGATATTCAAAAACCAAAAGTTACTTTTAATACCGAGTCATTCTCGCCAAACAATGACGGTTTTCATGATGATTACCGGATTGAAATTCAAACCGAAAAACCGGGTTACGTTATCAATACCTGGATATTTGATTCATCGGGAAGAAAGATTATTCAACTGGCACAAAATGAAATTTTGGGAACTTCAGATGAACTGGTTTGGAATGGAACCGATGAAACTGGTCAACGACAACCACTTGGCGTTTATATTACTTTGGTTGAGTTGTTCGACATGGAAGGTCATGTTTACCGGTTTAAGGATGGAGTAGTTTTAACCGATGTTTTGGAATAAGTGATGCTGTTTTTGGCTGCATAGTGATTTAAAACATACACCTAAGAGACTTAGGTATGTGAATTTTTTCTATTTTTAGTGCATGCAAAAGAATCAATTGTATAAAGGAAGCCTTTCAACAATAGTATTAAAGTTATTGAATGACAAAGGGAAAATGTATGGTTACCAGATTACCCGTGAAGTTGAAAAAATTACGGCTGGTGAACTGGTGATTACAGAAGGTGCACTTTATCCAACGCTGCATAAACTGGAAGCAAAAGGTTTATTGAGTGTTGAAATAAAAACGGTAAATAATCGTCCGCGAAAATATTATTTCTTAACAGAAAACGGAAAAAAAGAAACCTTGAACCTGTTAAAGGAAATGAAATCTTTCATCCAGAACATGGATGTTTTGTTAAAACCAAGAACTAATCTTATATGACCCGAACAATTACAACCGAAGAAACCAAAAAACTATTCAAATTTTGCCACGTGCATTTTGTCTATCACTACGATTTGCAAGTAGAGTTGGTCGATCACTTGGCATCATCAATTGAAGAACAATGGGAAACCAACCCTGAACTGTCGTTTGAAGAGGCATTGTACAATACTTTCAGAAAATTTCGGGATTACCGGTTTTAGCAAAATAAAGGAGCAAAAACAAAAAGAATTAGCCAGGAAATACAATATTCTAATTTGGAAATATTTGCTGAAATTTTTCAGCTGGCCCAAAATTGTTATGACGGCTGCATTCACACTGGTGTTGGCAACTCTTTTTAAAATCGTTGAGAATGATGTCTGGGTACTGGTTCCGGTTTTTGCCGGATTGACCATTTTTATGCTTTATTATTATTTCCTGATCTTTCCGAAGAATTTTAAAACAACAAAAGTAAATGGCAAGAAATTCTTGTTGCTTGAACAATTAAAAAGAGGACAACAAATAAGTTTTCTGGCTATGCAGTTAGCCATTCAAACGCCAAATCTTAGCCGAATCTTTGATTTTCATGCCCTTCAAAACAACGTAGGAATTTTCGGGGTTTCCCTTTTTATTGTTCTACTGACCATAATGCTTTTTGGCGAAATGTTTTATGTTCCTTCGAAAATAAAAGAACATTTTAAAGCACAATTTCCTGAATTTGCTTTGTAACTTTACGGGCATTTGTATTACAAACTATAAAAGCAAGAATCTCAGTATTAAAATCTAAATACTCACTACTCAAAAAATATGAAACGAAGCTTTTTTTATTTTGCCTGGCGGGAACTTACCCGGTCGGCCTATTTTAACAAGAATATGGCGGCCAAAGGAATACTTATTTTTCTGGCAGTTTATTTTTCTGCAGTTGCCCTGTTTATGGGTTTTAATCTCAGTAAATATCTGCAGGAAACTTTTCCGGGAGAATCGCAAATTGCAGCATTTAATGCACTGATATTTGTTTACGTTGGTATTGATCTGGTACTTCGAATTTTGGTGCAAAATCTGCCGATGTTTGGATTTCAGCCATTTCTGATCATTCCGGTAAAAAGAAAACGGATTGCACGGTACATGCTGAACAAATCGTTATTGCATTTTTTTAATGTGCTTCCGTTTTTTATTGTTTTGCCATTTGTATTTAAAGCTGCTGTTAACGAGTTGGAAACGCCCCAATTAATTGCGTGGCTGGCGGCCCTGTTCTTTATGATCTTTGTAAATCACTTTCTGGCAATTTATATTAAATGGAGAACCAATGAATCGAACCTGCTGTTTTACGGGTTTCTGGCACTTGCAGCCGCGGTTTTTGCTATCGATTACTTTGGTATTTTCGATATTACTGGAGACATTCGGGAAACTGTTTGATCTGGTAGTTGATAAACCAGCCTTAATGCGCTTTGATCTTTCCCTGTTCTTGACTGTTTTACTTTATTTTTTGAACCGGCAATATTTGTGGAACCGGTTTTTTCTTGATGAACTTTCACAAAAGAAAAAGGAGGGAAGTACTTACGATTTTTCATGGCTGAGCCAGGTTGGGGAATACGGCAAAATGTTATCGCTGGAAGTAAAAATGATTGCACGAAACAAACGGCCGCGTACCACAGCAATGATGTCAGTCCTTTTTATTCTTTATGGTTTGATTATTTATAAACAAACCGAGAAACCTCTTCCTGAGTTTATTTTTGTTTTCGGGGGCATGTTTATGACAGGAGTTTTTGGAATGATGTATGGCCAGTTTTTTCCGGCATGGCACAGTCGCTACTACCCACTGCTGATGGCACAAAATGTAAAAATGAAACAAATACTTACAGTCCGCATTTTTTCTGATGGCAGTTACCAATGTAGTTTTTTATCTGCTTTCACTGGGTTATATGTACATTTCGCCAAAAGTTCTTTATATACATCTGGCAGTAATGTTATACAACGTAGGAGTAAATACCTGGGTTATTTTTGCGCTGGGGCTCAATAGCCGAAAAGCAATCGACCTGGATCAACGGGCGATGTTTAATTACCAGGGAATGAGTGCCACCAACTGGCTGATCACGTTCCCGATTCTTTTTGGTCCCCTGGCAGTTTTTGGACTTTTTTCATTTCTGTTCGGCCATATTACTGCATATATCGTTTTAGGCGGTCTTGGTCTTATCGGAATTATTTTACATCCAAGGCTGATAGATTATTTCACAGGACAATATTTAAAAAGAAAACATAAAATGATTGCAGCCTACAAAAAAAGTTAGTGGAATAATAATCAATCATCATTAATCAGTAATAAATCAATATCATGATACAAGCAATAAATTTACAAAAAGATTATAACGGAACTACCGTTTTGAATTTGCCGGAATTAACTGTTCAAAGGGGTGAAGTTTTTGGTTTGGTAGGAAATAACGGAGCAGGGAAAACAACACTGTTTTCACTTGTGCTCGATTTAATTCGGGCAACTAAAGGGAAAGTAATTATTAACGAAATTCCGGTAGCAAAATCGGAAGAGTGGAAGAATTTTACCGGGGCTTATATCGATGAAAGTTTTACTATCGGCTATCTGACTCCCGACGAGTACTTTAAATTTATTGGAGAATTGCGCGATATGAATGAAAAAGATATTTCGTCATTTCTTGATCAGTTTAAAGAATTCTTTAACGATGAAATTCTCGGCAGAAAGAAATATATCCGCGACCTGTCGAAAGGAAACCAGAAAAAAGTAGGTGTTGTTGGTGCTTTGATGGGAAACCCTGAAGTTGTTGTTCTGGATGAGCCATTTGCCAATCTCGACCCTACATCACAATTTAAATTGCGTGGCATAATAAAAAATCTGGCAGCACAGAAAAGTAAAACATTTCTTATTTCCAGTCATGACCTCGACCATGTTACCGATGTTTGTACACGTATCGTTATCCTCGAAAAAGGAGAAGTAGTTCGTGATGTACAAAAAACGGAAACCACACTGGCAGAACTGGAAGAATTTTTCACCGGAGTGAAAGTCGAAAAAACATACTTCGACGATTAAAATCCCTTTTTTAATGTATTATAGGAAAGCCATGGAATTTTCTGTAAATTTATGGATTCAGATAAAAATCAATCCGTTACCATGGAAAACAGGGAATTAATTATTAAGGAAGCTTATTCAAAAATGGCGCAGTTGTGCAGCCGTTCTGAACAATGTACCGCCGATATCAGACGAAAAATGGTGGTGTATGAACTGGTAGATGAAATTGTGGATGAGATTATTACCAAACTTCAAAAAGATAAATTCCTTGATGATGAACGGTTTGTAAAAGCTTATGTTTCCGATAAATTCAGGCTGAACAAATGGGGAAAGATTAAAATGCAGCGTTACCTGAAAATGAAAGGCTTGTCGGATGAATTGATTCAGGAAGGGCTGGATTCCATCGATGATGAGAAATACATCGCCGTGTTGATAAAAACGATGAAAGATAAAGCCAAAACCGTTAAAAAGAAAGACAAATTTGAAAGGATGGGGCAAATTATCCGCTTTACTCAAAACCGTGGATTTGAGCCTGAACTGATTCACCGGTATTTAAATGAAGTGGTGAAATAGTCGCAATATGCAGTCTCTTTGGTCAGTAAAAAATGAGAAAAAACAGACCAATTATGAACTATTAAAGAAACACACAAATGTTAGTTCTAGCAACTAAACAAGCTTAAAACTAAACTGATCAAAATATCTGTCCCGAAGTTATGCAATTAAAAATTGCTAAAAACCGGCTGCAAACTGAGACTGCGATTGAATACTGCCAACTTTCTCCAAAATTCAAAATAAATTCTTCTTACCTTTGCACGCAATAAAACAGAACTCGAATGATTTTTAAAGACCAGGTTGACGATTTGCTGGAGCGCCGGGATGCGCTGAGGAGGCATCTTTGACTACGATGCCAAACTAATTCAATTGCAGGAAGAGGAACTTAAAACACAGGACCCCGATTTCTGGAACAATCCAAAAGAAGCTGAAGCCCAAATGAAAAATATCCGTTCCATTAAAATATGGACGGAAGGTTTTGAAGTGGTAAATCAGTCTTGTTGAAGATTTTCTGGTGTTATACGAATTTTTTGAAGCTGATGAAGCCACAGAAGAGGAAGTAGATAAAAATTTTCCGCGAGACACTTGAAAAAGTAGAAGAGCTAGAAGCAAAAAACATGCTTCGAAATGAAGAAGACAAGCTGGGAGCAGTGCTCAAAATAAATGCCGGCGCCGGAGGAACGGAAAGCAACGATTGGGCCGATATGCTTTTTCGTATGTACACCCGCTACGCTGAAAAGCAAGGCTATAAACTGAAAATTGCAGATATGCAACCCGGAGATGAGGTCGGCATAAAAAGTTGCACCCTTGAAATTGAAGGAGATTATGCTTATGGGTACCTGAAAAGCGAGAATGGTGTTCACCGGTTGGTAAGATTATCACCGTTTAATGCACAAAACAAACGAATGACCTCGTTTACATCGGTTTATGTGGCACCGCTGGTGGATGATACAATAGAAATTGAAATCAATCCTGCTGATATTACCTGGGACACTTTCAGGAGTAGCGGGGCAGGAGGCCAAAATGTAAATAAAGTGGAAACAGGTGTTCGGTTACGGCATGCTCCAACAGGAATTGTGATTGAAAATACCGAAAGCCGTTCTCAGTTGGGCAATAAAGAAAATGCTCTTCGATTATTAAAATCGCAATTGTATGAAATAGAAATCAGGAAGCGAAGCGAAAAAACGGCAGAAATAGAAGCATCAAAAAAGAAAATCGAGTGGGGTTCTCAAATCCGCTCATATGTACTTCAGCCTTACAAGATGGTAAAAGACTTGCGAACCAGTTACGAAACCGGCAATGTAAATGCAGTTCTCGATGGTGAACTTGATGGTTTTATAAAAGCTTACCTGATGCAGTTTGGCGGGCAATAAATGTAAAACATCTAGGTTTTATTTGAAATTTCAATGGCTTTTCTGATATTGTAGGAATCGTAATTAAGAATAGGTAACTATGTATTCGGACATGAATTTTATTAATCGTGAAATTAGCTGGCTCTCCTTTAACGAGCGTGTTTTACAGGAGGCAGAAGATCCGAATACACCTCTTTTTGAGCGTATTCGTTTTATCGGTATTTTTTCCAATAACCTCGATGAATTTTTTAGAGTTCGTGTGGCTACTGTTCGGCGTATGGTTGACTTTGGTAAAGATGAGGAAAATCTGCTTGGAAATTACACCCCCAAAGAATTGCACGATAAAATTCAGGAAGTTGTTATCGGGCATCAGCTGAAAGTTCAGGAAATTTTTAGAAATATTATTGAGGAACTAAAGGAAGATCAGATTTACCTGCTTAACGAGAATGAACTGAGCCATCAGCAGGGGATTTTTGTGAAAAAATATTTTTATGATGAGGTGTTGCCTAACCTGATTCCCATTATGCTGCACAAACGAACCAAGTTCCCGTATCTGCGCGACCGTTCGGCTTATCTTGCAGTAAAACTTTCGAAAAAAAATGATCCGGATGATTTTGCGTACTCGTTAATTCGTATCCCGGGAATATCAGTGCCGCGGTTTTTGGTTTTACCAAAAGCAGGAAGGAAAAAATTTGTGATGCTTCTGGATGATGTAATCCGATACTGTTTTAATGATCTGTTTTTTTACTTCGATTACGATGTTCATGAGGCTTATACTTTGAAAGTTACACGTGATGCCGAGCTCGACATTGACGATGATATTTCGAAAAGCTTTATGGAAAAGATGAGCAGCAGTCTTAAGAAGCGTAAAAAAGGAAAGCCGGTTCGGTTACTTTATGACCGCGACATGCCGGAGGATCTGAAAAACTTCATCTTTAAAAAGATGAAACTCGATAAAGAAGAAAATACGATTGCCGGTGGAAGATATCATAATCACAAAGATTTTATGAATTTCCCGGAGATCGGAAAAAAGAAGCACTACTATTCTAAACTTACGCCGTTCAGACATAAAGACCTTCGTCCAAATACCAGTATCTTAAGTGTTTTGCGCAAAAAGGATGTAATGTTGCATTTCCCGTATCAAACCTTTAATCATTTTCTCGATTTATTGCGCGAGGCAGCCATTGATCCGCAGGTTCGCGAAATCGGGATTACCATTTACCGGGTAGCATCCGATTCAAAAGTGGTGAACGCATTGCTGAATGCTGTTCGTAATGGGAAAATAGTAACAGTAGTTATTGAGCTTCAGGCACGGTTCGACGAAGAAGCAAATATTTATTGGTCGAATAAGTTGCAGGAGGAAGGCGCCTTTGTGATCAATGGCGTCCCGGGGATGAAGGTACACAGCAAACTGGCTTTAATAAAACGAAAAGAAGGCAACCAAATGCGGAACTATGCATACATTGGAACGGGTAATTTCCATGAGGGAACTGCCCGGGTTTATGCCGATGAAGGCCTGCTTACTTCAGATCCCAGACTTGCTGATGAGGTAGCGTATGCATTTGAATTTTTCAAGCATAATTACCTGCATTTCGATTATCAGCATTTGGTTGTAAGTCCGTTTAAAATGCGGAAGTTTTTTAACAAAAGTGTTAACCGGGAAATTGAACTGGCTCAGAAGGGTGAAGATGCTTACATGATTTTGAAAATGAATAGCCTTATCGATCCTGAGATGATGAAAAAGGTTGTGGAAGCTGCTTGTGCCGGAGTAAAAATTCAACTAATTGTACGAGGTATTTTTGGGTTGAATTTAACCGGTGAATTTGCCAAAAATATAAAAGCAATTAGTATCGTAGACAAATACCTTGAACATTCACGGATCTTCCTTTTTGGAAATGGCGGTGATGAAAAGATATATGTTTCTTCTGCCGATTGGATGCCCCGAAATTTAAACCGTCGGTTTGAGGTAGCTTGTCCTGTTTATGACAAGGAAATTCAGAACGAATTAAAAGAAATGCTTGCCTTTCAGTTAAAAGACAATACTAAAGCCAGAATTTTGGATTCAGGGCTGACCAACAAATATAACCTGGGTGAAAACAAAAATTTTCGCGCCCAGGAAGATTTTTATAAGTACATTAAAAACAAACACCATATTATCATGAAAATCTATCACAATCCAAGGTGTGCCAAAAGCCGCGCCGGACTCCAGTATCTGGAGTCAAAAGGTTATGATATTGAGATTAAAAAATACCTGGCTGAAGGGATTACGGAAGATGAATTGAAGGAAATTATTTCCAAAACCGGCAAGCATCCGTTTTATTTTGTACGTACCCAGGAGAAAGAATTCATAGAAAAGTATCGTGGAAAAACTCTCACGGATGAGGAATGGATCAAAATTCTGGTTGAAAATCCAAAATTGTTGCAACGGCCAATTGTGGTAAATGGTAATAAAGCTGTATTGGCTAATCCGCCTGAAAATGTTGAAGAGATAATTTAGATTACCTCTTGTTTCATTTACTGGATATTTAACTTCTTTTGCACCGAAGCAATTTTGTTTTTAAGCTGAATACGTTTCTTAAATGCATGTGAAAGTGCCAGTGCATCCCTGATGGCGATTTTATCATAATCTTCCAGAATGATATAATAATATTCTTTGCCAAGAAAAACGGCTTTTAATCGCCGGTTGGCATTGCGTGCAATGAAATCGATCACACCGTTGTCTTTCCCATCGCGATAAGTGACTTTCTCCCATTTTAAATCCATAAAGTCGCTGTGATGATTATAAACGCTGCCCAATGGAATAGTATCGGTTTTAGCATCGTCTTTTCCGTCGTAAACCCGAATTGCAACGTGGTTAAGCCAGTTCTTCCCGTAATAGTTGCTGCTTATGTATAATTCGCCGGTTTCGTCAAGGTGTACCTGAATATATGAACGGTCCCATCCACGATCGAATGTCTGTCGCTTATGAATAAAACGGGTGTAACGGTCGATATCAGTTTTTTCTGGAACAAACGATTTTTCCATTCCACTGATGTGGTTTTCCAGTGTATCCAGTTCTGTACCATAGTTTTGAAGGAGGTCAATGTTGATTTCATTGATCATGTTTTTAGCTGCATTAGCAGCATAAGCTGCTTTTGGATACAAAATCGAAATACTGTCCAGTTGAAGTAATGCTTCTGTGGTATCATGATTCTCAACCAACGATTTGGCATAATTTAGTTTTACACGTGCTTTGTCTTCATCGGAGGGCCCGCAAGAGACCAGATACAGCGATGCAAGAATAACAATGATAACCGTTGAAAACTTCATAATTTTTAATGTTTGATGCAAAATTACTATTTTATCCCGGAAATGATAAAGGGCATTTTATGAACACCAATTCTGTTACTTTTTTTAACGAAAATGATATTGATTCTCTCCCCGGAGACAGATCATTAATCTTTGCAGTTTGGGAAATTGTGAACCCGGGAAACATTGGTAATATTATTTGGGTAGCACATAATCTGGGAGCATTAAAAGTTTTTTTTATTACTAAAAACAAGCAGTTTAAAATTTCCAAAATAAAGAAAACTGCCGGATTCTCGTTTGATCAAATGAAATGGGAGTTTATCTCGCCAGATGATTTTATTGCCTTTTCCAGCACTGATTATAAATTGGTTATTCTCGAAACTTGTAATGTTGCTGAAAACATTTACCAAACTGCGTTCCCTCAAAAGGCAATTATCCTTGCCGGTAGTGAGTCTTACGGACTACCTCCAGAATGGATTGAAAAAGGGTCAAAAAAGTTTTTATTCCTATGCCGGGAGGTTGTAAATCGATGAATGTCTCACATGCTTTAGCCGTGGCTGGTTTTGAATGGTACCGGCAAAATATTTTGACATAACTTAATTTAGTTTTATTAATTATTTCGTTGATATTCAGCTGTTTTTGTTGGAATTAACCCTACTCAAAATGAAGCTATTTTACGTTTTGTTTACAAAATCAAAAAAAGACAAAACAGTGAGGACATTCTCATAGATTATTTCTATATTTAAAAATTAAAATCAACTACCAACATGATTACGTTAACTCAATTGGAATATATAGTAGCAGTAGATACTTACCGACATTTCGGGCGTGCTGCTGAAAATTGTTTTATTACCCAGCCCACACTTTCAATGCAAATTAAAAAACTGGAAGAAGATCTTGAAATAGTAATTTTTGACCGTAGTAAACATCCGCTGATTCCAACTGATGTGGGCCAGCGGGTTATCGAACAGGCAAGGTTGACCTTAAAACAATCAGAAGAAATCCAAAATATTGTAAAAGACCATAAAAATCAGGTTTCGGGGATGTTGCGCATTGGAATTATTCCAACTATGGCTCCATATCTTTTGCCCATATTTATTGGTCGGTATAAAAAGAATTACCCAAATATTTTTATTAAAGTAGTTGAGCAAACTACAGAAAACATTGTAAAACTTTTAAATAAAGATCTCATTGATGTTGGTATTTTGGCAACGCCTTTAAAAGAGGAGAAAATAAATGAGAAACCTATTTTTTATGAAGAGATGTTGATTTATGCCAACCCATCGCATAAACTTCACAAACAAAAGGAGATTACGATTAAAGATATTGCGACACCCGAAATCTGGCTGTTAAGTGATGGACATTGTTTCCGGGATCAGGTGATAAATTTGTGTAATTACCTTGGTACGACTGATAGTCATTTACCATTTCATTTTGAAGCAGGTTCACTGGAAACGCTAATGAATATTGTTGACCGCGAAGGAGGGCTGACACTTATCCCTGAACTGGCAAAAGAAGGAATGGCAGAAAAGAGGTTGCATAATGTGTTATCTTTTACCAGTATAAAACCGTTGCGTGAAGTGAGCCTGGTGTATTCCAGACATTTTGCCAAACATAAGCTGATCAATTTACTTTGGCGCGAAATCAAAGAGTCGATACCTGAAGAAATGCAAGAGAAAGAGCGTGGAACAGTGGTGGAATGGAAGTAATTCAAATAAGTTAACTCATTCTGAATCTTTTTATTCCAGATTTTAATTTTTGAAAAAAATATTTACCTTTGCGCCGCTATTTTGCGGACGTGGCGGAATTGGTAGACGCGCTAGACTTAGGATCTAGTGCCACACGGCGTGGGGGTTCGAGTCCCTTCGTCCGCACGCAAAGGCCGCCGACCTTCTTCCAATGAAGTGTTGGCGGTTATTTTTACAGAACGTTCTTGAATAAAATGTATTAATCATGAATATTACCAGGGAAAATATCGACAATGTAAATGCACTGTTAAGAGTAAGCATCGAAAAAGCCGATTATGAAAAACCAGTTGCCGACCAGTTAAAAGAATACCGCCAGAAAGCTTCCGTTCCGGGGTTTAGGCCAGGAAGAGTTCCGGCCGGATTAATTAAAAGAAAATTCGGAACTGCTATTTTAGTGGATGAGGTTAACAAACTACTTTCGCAAAAACTGTCAGGTTACCTGGTGGAAGAAAAATTAAATATCCTGGGAGAACCACTTCCCAATGAAGAACAGCAAAAAAATATCAACTGGGAAACGGATGAGAATTTTGAGTTTGCTTTTGATATTGCGTTTGCGCCCGAAATTAATTTTACACTTGATAAAAGAGGTAAATATAAATATTACAATATCCAGGTTTCAGAGAAAATGATCGACGAACAGGTGGAAATGGCAGCCAGCCAGTTGGGTACAAATACACCTGTCGATGTTATTGAAGAAAACAGTTCTGTACGTGGCGATTTTGTTCAACTGGATGAAAATGGAGAAGTACTGGAAAATGGAATTCAGCCGAAAGGTGTGCTAATTGCCATTGATATGATTAAGGATGAGAGTGTCAAAAAAGAGTTGATAGGGAAAAAGAAAGAGGACGCAGTAGTCTTTGATCCTGTTAAGGCGTTTGAAGACCGCCATGAAGTAGGACACATGCTGAACATCAAACATGAGGAAGCACACGATTTGAACAGTGAATTCAGTTTTACGATAAAGGAAATATTAAAATTCGAAAAAGCTGAACTAAATGAGGATCTTTTCAAAAAACTTTATGGTGAAGATACTGAGGTGAAAACCATGGAGGATTTCAGGGAACGTGTTAAAGAAGAAATTGCAGCTAATTTGAAGTATTCTTCAGATCATAAATTTGCTTTAGATACCCGCGATGCTTTGCTTGAAAAAATTAATCCTGAAATGCCGGAAGCATTCCTGAAAAGATGGTTGCTGGCGGTAAACAAAGAATTGACTGAAGAACAGATAGACAACGAATTTGAATACTTTATTCAGGATTTAAAATGGCAACTTATTAAGGATGTCATTATTAAAGAGAACGAATTGAAAGTTGATCCTGAAGAAGTCCATGATTTTGCCAAACAAATGGCTCGTGCACAATATAATCAATACGGAATTTACGATGTACCGGATGAACAACTCGATTCATTTGCAAAAATAATTCTGGAAAAACCGGAAGAAAACGAACGCATTTACAAGAAGCTTTTTGAAGACAAAGTAATTGACGTTGTAAAAGGAAAAGTAACCATTGAAGAAAAGGAAGTAAGTCAGGACGAATTCAATGAAATGGTAAAATAAAGTGCATTAATTCCGGCAAGTTTGAAAAAATGTTGCCGGAAGGTTCACTAAGCAACTTTTTTATAACTTTGTAGTTTACGTTTGAGATGTAAAAACTACAAAGTTTTTTTATATAAGTCATTAAGTAAAATGGAAAATAAAAACGAATTCAGAAAATATGCGGTTAAACATGCCGGAATCAGCAGCATGACATTTGACCGCTTTAGCTCAGCATATAGCAATTATATTTCTCCTACCATTATTGAAGAACGTCAGTTAAATGTGGCGTCAATGGATGTATTTTCAAGGTTGATGATGGATAGGATTATTTTTCTCGGTGTCCCGATTGATGATACTGTGGCTAACATCATCCAGGCGCAGTTATTGTTTCTGGAATCAACTGATCCCACAAAAGATATTCAAATTTATTTTAATACACCGGGCGGTGCAGTACATGCAGGACTGGGAATTTATGATACGATGCAGTATATTTCTGCTAACGTAGCTACTATTTGTACAGGAATGGCTGCATCGATGGGAGCAGTGCTATTAACTGCAGGAACAAAAGGTAAACGTTCTGCGCTAAAACATTCCCGAATAATGATCCACCAGCCTATGGGAGGCGCTTCCGGTCAGGCTTCAGATATCGAAATTACAGCCCGTGAGATCATGAAAATAAAGAAAGAATTGTATGCAATAATATCTGAACATACCGGAAAACCATTGGATCAGGTTGAAAAAGATGCCGATCGCGACTATTGGATGACATCGGAAGAAGCTGTGAAATACGGCATGATTGATGAAATTTTGGTCCGAAATAAATAATAATGGCAAAAAAGCTCGAAATGGATAAGTGTTCGTTTTGCGGCCGCGAAAAGAAGGAGGTTAATTTATTAATCGCTGGAATTGACGGCCATATTTGCGACAGATGTGTTGAACAGGCGCATTCGATTATCCTTGAAGAAATCAAAAAAGACAACACCTTCGATCTTGGCGACATTAAATTGTTAAAGCCAAAAGAGATCAAAGAATTCCTCGATCAGTATGTTATTGGTCAGGACCAGGCAAAAAGAATACTTTCTGTTTCGGTTTACAACCACTACAAGCGATTGACTCAACCAATGGATGAAGACGAAATTGAAATTGAGAAATCAAATATCATTCTGGTTGGTGAAACAGGTACGGGGAAAACATTGCTTGCACGCACCATTGCCAGAATGCTGCATGTGCCGTTTACCATTGTTGATGCAACTGTATTAACTGAGGCAGGTTATGTTGGAGAAGATATTGAAAGTTTACTTACGCGCTTGTTACAGGTAGCTGACTATAACGTAGAAGCAGCAGAGCGAGGGATTGTTTTTGTTGATGAAATCGATAAAATTGCCCGAAAAAGTGATAATCCGTCAATTACACGTGATGTTTCGGGTGAAGGAGTTCAGCAGGGATTATTGAAATTACTGGAAGGATCAATCGTTAATGTTCCGCCACAGGGAGGTCGTAAACACCCGGAACAGAAATTGATTCCTGTGGATACCAAAAATATTCTTTTTATTTGCGGAGGTGCTTTTGACGGTATTGAGCGAAAAATTGCCAACCGTTTAAATACCAAGGTAATTGGCTACAGTGCAACAAAAGATGCCGATCGTATTGAGCGGGAAAATTTATTGCAGTACGTTGCTCCACAGGATTTGAAATCATTTGGGTTAATTCCGGAAATCATAGGGCGTTTACCCGTGTTAGCTTACCTCGATCCACTGGATAAGGATACACTTCGTCAGATTTTAACAGACCCCAAAAACTCAGTGATCAAACAATACATCAAACTTTTTAAACTTGATGACATTGAATTGGAATTTAATGAGGAGGCACTTCAGTTTATTGTTGATAAGGCAATCGAATTTAAACTGGGCGCACGGGGATTACGTTCGATGTGCGAAAGCATTATGAATGATGCCATGTTTGATTCACCGTCAGAGAAAATCGATAAATTGACTATTACCAAAGAATACGCTGAAATTAAAATGAACCGTTCAGGGATACAGCGACTAAAAGCCAGTTAAAATTCAGATTTCATTTTACGGTCGATATCCTTTGTCTTCCAATAAGTTTTGTTGCATTGATGCATTTACGGCAAGTTCATCGCAACGTTCGTTAAACGGATTGTCAGCATGACCTTTAACCCAAACAAATTTTACCTGGTGTTTTGGATAAATATCCAGAAACCGCATCCAAAGATCCTGGTTCTTTTTCCCCTTGAATCGTTTTTTTACCCAAGTAAATACCCATCCTTTGGTAACTGCATCGGCTACATATTTTGAGTCGGTATAAATAGTAACATCACTACCGGGAATTTTTAATGATTCCAATGCAACGATTACAGCCAGCAATTCCATCCGGTTATTGGTCGTGTGCTGATATCCGGCAGAGAGTTCTTTACGCAGGTTGCCTGACATTAAAATAATTCCGTATCCTCCCGGGCCCGGATTTCCTCGGGCAGCGCCATCAGTATAAATAATTATTTTGGGTTGAGCCATACATTTAAATTAGGCAAAACACAAAGTAAGTAAACTTTTTACTATGAATGCAAGAATGGATTCAGATGTGTGAAAAAACAAATAAAAAACCCTGCCTTTTCTGACAGGGTTCTCCAAAATAACATTGAGTTATTATTTTTCAATCGTCATTTCTTTAATCAGATTATCAGCCCCTGCATAAACATCGATCATCCAAAGGACAAACCGGATATCCACACATATACAACGCTGAAGTTCCGGCTCAAATGCAATGTCACCACTCATTGCTTCCCAGTTTCCATCGAAAGCAATTCCAATGAGTTCGCCATTGTCGTTCATAACCGGACTTCCCGAATTTCCACCTGTAATGTCGTTGTTGGTAATAAAACAGGCATGTAGTGAACCATCTTTATCTGCATACTGTCCGTAGTCTTTTTCGAGTAACAGTTCCTTCATTCTTGCCGGAACATCAAATTCAGGATCACCGGGAATCTCCTTCTGAAGATAGCCATTGGTTGTTGTGAAATAATTATAAGTGACACCATCACGTGGGCTGTAATCCAGCACCTGGCCATAAGTTAAACGCATAGTTGAATTGGCATCAGGATAGAAATGTTTTACCGCTTTCCATCTCCATCAGACCTGCAACAAATAACCGCTCACCCCTGGCGCGTTTTTCCATATTCTCGCCACCCATTTGGCCTAATTCACGGTATTTGTTGAAAATATCCTCTCCCGCTATGAATGCCATATCTTTTTTCAGGACTTTCAACGATGGATTATCCAGGAAAGCATTTAATTTTTCCGGACTGGCGAAAATGGTTTTCTGGAATAATTTTTCAGCATATTTATCAAAATTGCCTTTATATTTTTTCTGGATTTCAGCAAAAAATGCAGGATAATATTTTGCGGCATTTTTATCGGCATAAAGTTTTAATAAAGTTCCAACAACTTTTTGGTCGGTTGGAGCATTGTAATCCTTAAAAAAATTATCCATACTGCTTTTAATGCGATCACATAACCAGGTTTATTCTATCCTTATTTTCATCCGGATTTTCCAGAAGATCAACCAATGATCGTGTACGATAAGCAAACATAAAAATTTCGGGACCGCGAAGCACTGCTTCCGACATGTAAGCTCTTGCTTTGTCTACTTCAATATTTTTATACGATTCTTCAATCAAAGCAAGTGCGTTTCCATATTTTTCTTTCCGTGTGTTATTCTCGTTTACCCAGTTCGTAAATTTACTTTCGAGTGCTTGCTTTTTATCCACTACTTTAAGGTTTTCAAGCCCTTTGTTTTGACCAATACTGTATTTATAATAGTTGCTGCTGCGTGCATATTTCGGATGCATACTGGATGCGTGCTTTCTGGCTGGTACTCATATATTTTCCCCAGATGTCAAGTAATTTTTCACGAACTTCAATACGAACTGTATTGGTAACCTGCATGGTATTTTCAACACCAAACGACGTTTCATAACGGTTTGTTCTTCCCGGATATCCCATAATCATGGCAAAATCGCCTTCTTTTTCACCTTTTAAAGAAATTGGCAAGAAAATGTTTTGGATGATATGGTACGTTGTCTTCGGAATATTCAGCCGGATTTCCATCAGGCCCGCAATAAACCCGGAACATACTGAAATCGTTGGTTTGACGAGGCCACATCCAGTTATCGGTATCGCCGCCAAATTTACCCAATGCCTGTGGCGGAGCGCCTACCAACCGAATATCTTTAAATGTTTCGGTTACGAAAAGATAATATTGATTTGAGTTGAAAAAGCTACGAACATATATTTCATAATGAGTATCTCCTTTTGCTTCTTTTGCCAGTTCCTCGCTTTTTTGCCTGATTGCCTGATTTCTTTCTTCTTCACTCATTTGGTCGTTAACATCTGCCAAAACTTTATCAGTAACATCTTCCATCCTGATAAGGAAAGTAACCGTTTTGCCCGGATTTGGCAGCTCTTCATCGCGCGACTTGGCCCAGAAACCATCTTGTAAATAGTCATGTTCAACGCTTGAATGACTTTGGATTTCTCCAAACCCGCAATGGTGGTTAGTTAACAATAACCCGTCATTGGAAATAATTTCAGCAGTACATGAACCGTGATCGAGCGCAACAACTGCATCTTTTATACTTGAATGATTTATGCTGTATATATCCTCGGCACTCAGTTTGAGCCCCATTTTTTGCATTTCGGTTATATTCAGTTTATAAATAAGTGAAGGCAGCCACATTCCTTCGTCGGCTAATGCCGATCCGTAAATTAATACGGTTAATAGCAGCAATAAATTTAATCTTCTCATTTTAATTGGTTTTTTCTTGTAGAATTTGCAAATATAATTTTTCAATGTTCATCTTAAGGTGATATTTGTTTGGTTTTGTCAGGATTTTACCTTATTCGTAGTCTGGGATTAAGTAGATTTGTCGCATAAATCAAATATTATTACATCTGGTGAAATAATGAAAAATTAACCGGTATTATAACGGATATTAAAAAAGTACTTATTTAATCGGGTGTGTTAGTTTTATTTGGTTTTGGTGGTTAAAAAAATATAAACTACGGCATTGTTAATCAATTCTTTCTATATTTGTAGTCCTTAAAATAAAATAGGGTGGAAGAGAAAAAGAAAAGAAATTTTTTTGAGAAACTTAAGGATCAGTATCGGTTAATAATTTATAATGATTCCACTTTTCAATCGGTGTGGAGCATGAAACTCTCAAGGCTGAAAGTTTTTACGGTTACCAGTTTAACATCGGCAATTATTGTAATATTGGTGATTTTACTGATTGCTACCACAGGTCTACGTGAATATATTCCGGGTTACCCAAAAGCTGAATACCGGCAAATGTTGGTAGAAAATGCTCTTAGAGCCGATTCGCTGGAAATGGAGCTGAAAAAACGTGATGATTTTTTTAAAGGAATAAAAGCCATTATTTCAGGAGAAACACCTGAAGATAATTTAGTGATCGACAGCACAATAGGAGTAAGCGAAATTAAATTTACCGAATACAATCACGACTCCGTGTTTCAGGATAAGTTGCTAGCTGAACAGTTGAGTCTTTCCATTCAGAATAATGACCAACAAAATACCGGTATGAGCCAGATGCATTTTTTTGTGCCGGTTAAAGGAATCGTAACCAATCATTTTGATTAAACTTCCGATCACTTTGGGATTGATTTGGTGAGTGATCCGAATGCCCGTATTTCATCAGTTTTAATGGGACTGTTATTTTTTCAGGTTGGACACTTGAAACCGGGTATGTCATTTATATTCAACACGAATCGAATTTGATTTCAGTTTATAAGCACAATGCTGAATTACTTAAAAAAGCCGGCGACAAAGTACAGGCAGGTGAAGCAATTGCTATTATCGGGAATTCAGGAGAATTATCAACCGGTCCACATTTACATTTCGAACTCTGGTACAATGGCAATGCATTGATCCGGAACAATACATCGATTTATTTATGAAAACTAATAACCATAGAAAAAAGATATCATCATGATTATCTCCTAATTTTTACGATGAAAAAACGCATTGCCATTTTGGGCTCAACAGGTTCCATCGGAACTCAGTCGTTGGAAGTAATCGGGAAAAACCCTGAACAGTTTGAGGTTGAAGTTCTTACCGCCAATAACAATGTTGATTTACTCGTTGATCAGGCAAAAAAATACCAACCCAATGTCGTTGTTGTTGCCAACAAAGAAAAATATAACTATGTGACGGAGGCTTTGAAAAATGAACCTGTGAAAGTTTTTGCCGGAGCCGATGCATTAAACCAGGTGGTTCAAATGGAAACAGTTGATCAGGTTATTACAGCAATGGTTGGTTATTCAGGGTTGATTCCAACTTATCACGCAGTAAAGGCAGGTAAAAATATTGCACTGGCAAATAAGGAGACACTGGTTGTTGCTGGTGAAATTATAACCAAATTAGCTCATGAAAAAAAGGTGGAAATACTTCCGGTTGATTCAGAGCATTCAGCTATTTTTCAATGTTTGGTGGGCGAATTTATGAATCCTGTGGAAAAAATTTATCTTACGTGTTCAGGTGGCCCTTTTCGTGGAAAAACAGAAAAAGAATTACAAGAGGTAACTGTGGAAGATGCACTGGCACATCCAAACTGGGATATGGGTGCAAAAATTACCATCGACTCGGCAACACTAATGAATAAAGGATTTGAAATGATTGAAGCCCACTGGTTATTTGGTTTGCCTTCTTCAAAAATTGAAGTGATTGTTCATCCGCAATCCATCATTCACTCGATGGTTCAGTTTGAAGATGGTTCTATGAAAGCACAACTTGGGTTACCTGATATGAAGCTGCCAATTCAGTATGCTATTGGATTTCCTACCCGTATAAAAAATGATTTTCCACGGTTTAATTTCCTTGATTATCCCACATTGGACTTTGAACCGCCAAATACAAAAATTTTTCGTAACCTTGCACTCTCTTTTGAAGCACTTGAAAAAGGGGGAAATATGCCCTGTATTTTAAATGCTGCAAATGAGGTAGTTGTCGAGGCTTTTTTGAAGAGAAAAGTAAAATTTCTTCAAATGCCGGATATTATTGAAGAAGCCATGCAAAAAGTAACTTTTGTTAAAAAACCGGACTTTGGAAGATTTAATAAAACAAATGCCGAAACAAGAAAAATTACGAAGTTATTAACAGAAAACAGAAATTAGAAAAAAACGAATGGAAACAATATTAATAAAAACTGCACAATTACTTTTAAGTTTATCAATTCTTGTGGTATTGCACGAAACAGGGCATTTTATTTTTGCCCGATTCTTTAAAACAAGGGTAGAAAAATTTTATCTTTTTTTTGATCCATGGTTTTCGCTTTTTAAAATAAAAAAAGGAGATACTGAATACGGAATTGGCTGGCTGCCATTGGGTGGTTATGTCAAAATTTCGGGAATGATTGATGAATCGATGGACAAGGAAGCTATGAAACTTCCTCCGCAACCCTGGGAATTTCGATCAAAACCGGCATGGCAACGATTGCTGATTATGGTTGGTGGAGTGTTAATGAATTTTCTGTTTGCATTGATCATTTATATTGGTGTTTTGTATGCCTGGGGCGAATCGTATCTGCCGACAAAAATGTAGTTTATGGAATTGAAGTAAACGAGACGGGAGAAAAATCGGATTTCAGAAACGGCGATAAAATTCTTTCGGTAGATCATCAATATATCGACAATTTTAACAAGATTATTCCAACGGTGGTGCTGGACAATGCCAAAACTGTTCAGGTGGAACGTGACGGGCATAAAGTGGATGTGAATATTACTGATGCTGATCTGGCACTTCTTTTAAAAAGTAAAGATGTATATGTCGTTTCGTATCCCTTTCAATATTAAAGTAGGGAAAGTTGAAAAAGGATATCCTGCAGATAAAGCCGGCCTTCAAAGAAGGAGATGAATTTGTTTCGGTTGACGGCCAGCATTTTAAGTTCTATGATCAGTTTACTAATTACCTTCAAAGCAAGAAAAATGAAAAGGTACAGTTAAACTTGAAGCGCGATGGCAAGATAATTACCAAAGATGTTACTGTGAATGATGAGGGGAAACTTGGATTTAATGCCAGTTTTACTGATTTAAGCATGTTTAAGCTTAAAACGGTTAAATATAGTTTTGCCGAATCAATTCCTGCCGGGATTAAAAAAGGGGTTGAAACTACCGGCGATTATCTGAAACAATTTAAGTTGTTTTTTAAGAAAGATACCAAAGCATATGAATCGCTTGGCGGATTTGCTACTATTGGGAATATTTTTGAAGCCTACCTGGGACTGGTCATCATTTTTGGACTATGACCGCATTTATTTCAATCATTCTCGCCATTATGAATTTGTTACCCATTCCTGCGCTTGATGGCGGGCATGTTATGTTCCTGATTGGCGAAATGGTAACGGGTAGAAAACCCAATGAAAAGTTTCTTGAATATGCGCAAATTGTTGGAATGGTTATTCTTTTAGCCTTGGTATTATATGCTAATGCCAACGACATAATAAAAATGATTAACGGAACATTCTAACAAAAAAAGTTCTATTTTTGTATCAAATCATTTTATCATAATATCATGAATTTATTTGTTTTAGCAGGATTTATAGGACCACAGGAAATAATTATCATTCTGATTATCGTTCTTTTATTTTTTGGCGGACGTAAAATTCCTGAATTAATGAAAGGTCTGGGGAAAGGTATGAAGGAGTTTAAAAATGCTACAAGGGAAGACGACGATGTGAAAGGGAAGTCGGATCCGGATAAAATTGAAAATTAACCATAGTTGAATTGTTTGAAATCCCGTTCCTGATTAGTTCAGGTACGGGATTTTTATTTTGTTCTGGTAAGGTTTTTGTTAAGTAGAAAATTGGAAATTCTAAATCAGCAAAAAAATGAAAAGCAAAATTTATATTATTACGTTTTTGATCATTAATGGTTTATTTTTTCAGTCGTGTGACAATAGCAATGTACCACACAAAAACATTACAGGGCGAGCTTACGAACTTGTAGTAGTAATTCCTGACCAGCCATGGAAAGGAGAACCCGGGAAACTAATCCAGGAATCGTTAGGCCAGTTTCAGGACGGACTTCCACAGAGTGAACCAATTTTTAATTTGGTAAATGTTCCGCCAGCTGCATTTAAAAGTATTTTTAAAAGTACAAGGAACATTATTAATCACTAACATCGCTGTTACAAATTCAGGAGGACAAGTAATATATAAAGACGATGTTTGGGCCTATCCACAGGCTACTGTTGAGATTAAAGCTAAAAACAACCAGGATTTTGCAAAAGTGTTTAATGAAAATAAGAACAAGATTATTTCCTATTTTTTAGCGGCTGAAAAGGAACGGATGACGATGAATTATAACAAATATTACGAAAAGGCCGTTTACAATGTACTTGATAAGGACTTTGGTGTTACCATGAAAGTCCCTCCGGGATTTCAGATTGCTGTTCAGAAAAAGAATTTTATCTGGTGCCGGTATGAAACGCCCGATATTTCGCAGGGTATTATTCTGTACACTTTCCCTTATGTTTCCGATTCAACTTTTACGGTAAACTATTTGGTTTCAAAACGCGATCATATTTTTAAGGCAAATGTTCCTGGCCCAACGGAAGGAAGTTATATGGCAACAGAAAAGCGATTTGATCAGGTCATACAATGTATTTAGTCATAATGAAAATTACGCTTCTGAAATGCGGGGACTGTGGAGAGTGATGAACGATTTTATGGGGGGGCCTTATGTTTCTTTGGCTGAGCTTGATGTGAAAAATCAACGGGTAGTTGTTGCCTTTGGTTATGTTTATGCACCAAGCAAAAACAAACGTAATTTAATTAATCAGGTTGAAGCTATGATTTATTCGTTTAAATTTAATGATCAGAAAGAGAAGATAATAAACTAGATAGGAAGTTAAGTACAGTTAATTAATATTTAAATGCGGATTAAAAAAGGCTGAAGAATTTATATTCTTCAGCCTTTTTCATTTTTTAGTCAATCTAAAAAACAGCTTTTACAATTTCCTTTACATTGTCTGAAATTCCGTAAGTGTAAATGTGAAGCGAAGGCGCATGGTTGGCCACCAAATCTTTTGACTGGTAAATTGCCCATTCGGTACCTACCTGCCGTGCATCGTCATTTGTTTTACATTTCGCTAGTTCCGAAGCCAATTCACCAGGCAAATCAATACTGAAAATTTTTGGAATACAGTTAGTTGATTTTTCAGATTAATAGGTTTAATTCCCGGAATTATTGGAACAGTAATTCCAATTTCACGGCATTTTTTTACAAAGTCGTAATAAACCTGATTGTCGAAAAACATCTGGGTTACAATATAATCGGCACCGGCATCCACTTTTTGTTTCAGGAAAACAAGATCCTGATCCATGTTTGGTGCTTCAAAGTGCTTTTCAGGATAACCGGCCACCCCAATACAAAAATCGAGTGGTGTATTGTTTTTTAAATCTTCTTCAATATATTTTCCTTCACCTAAATCCTTGATTTGCTTTACCAATTCGTTTGCATTTGAATGGCCGTTTGTTGATGGTTGGAAAACATGCTGGTTTTTCTCTCCATCACCACGAAGAGCCAGTACATTTTTAATTCCCAGAAAATTTAAATCGATTAAAACATATTCAGTTTCACTTTTTGTAAAACCACCACACAAGTATATGCGGCACTACCGGAATACCGTATTTATGCTGAATTGCTGCTGCAATAGCAACTGTTCCCGGTCGTTTTCGAACTGACACGTTTTACAATCGATCCGTCAGACATTTCCTTAAATTCCAATTCATCACGATGTGTGGTAAGATTAATATATTTTGGATCGAACTCAACCAGGCTTTCAATGGTTTGATATAATCTACTTGCATCGTTACCTTTTAACGGCGGCAAAAGTTCAAACGAAAAAACCGTTTTTTCTGAATTATTTATAATGTCGATTACTTTCATTCTTAATTTCCTTTATTTGAATGAGTTTTCAATTTTACGCTGCGCTTTGTTTAACTCGTGTGTTACTTTTGCTTCAACCGAATTATTAAAATGAAAAATCATATCAAGTACCATCATTGCAATCATCCCTAAAATAAAAAAGATGACTTTTTGCCAGAAGCTGCCTTTTTTAGTCTTTTTTTTCATAGTCGTTTTATCGTGGTGTAAAAATACAAAAAAGTGTGTTTTTAGTGGACGATGTGTTACGTTGAACGCAAATATTTAATCTCACTTCTTGCAAATTGAAAGATTACAGGTATCGGTTCATCGATTCCTTTAGTCTTGAACTGATGAAAACATTCAGTACAGTAAGAACAACAAATGCAATTAAAGCGGCAGTTACTCCTGTTTTGTTCAGGCCAAATACAAATACAATTCCAGAAACCTGGCCAACAAGAAGAATAATTCCCTGCGAAGTCGATTCCGGTGCGGGATAACTTTTTTCGGCTCCGTATTGAAATCCAATAGGACCTGCGCCCATAATAAAGAATCCAAAAACAAAGGCAGATATCAGCATAGGAACAAATTCGTGAAAAACGGTTAATCCAACCAGCCCCGGAAGCATTAATAACATGGAAACCAACAAGGAAAGGTTTTCTTTTGCTTTTCCGATCTGACAGCCACGGTAAAATCAAAGCTCCCAAAACTCCGCCAATTAACATCATTCCTCCCACTAACCCGGTTTCATCCATGGTAAGATTACGGCAGATCTGATCAATACATGTGCTAACAGCATTAAAAATTCCGAGACCGATAAAGAACAGAAGCAGCAATAATTGCATGTCTTTTATTTTAAAAATATCTGAAATACTTTTCCACGGATTGGTTCTTCCGGTAAATTCTTCTGAAGTTGGCGGAGTAGGAGGTTCTTCACGAATAAATACGATTAGCAGTGCCGCCCCGGCAACCGAAATTATTCCATAAATCCATAACATTCTTACCATTGAAAAATGGCCGGGTTCTGTTTCGGTAATAATAAACGGGGTAACTACCAATGCGATAATAATACCGATATACTGCGCCAGTGTACCTAATCCGGCAACGGTAGCTCTTTCGTTTATTGGAAACCATTTTGCACCCACTTTGGTTACAGCATTCAAGATAAAAGGCTGGGCGACTGCCAAACCAGTTTGCGCAACGGTAACCAACAAAAGATTATTGGCTCCCCAGGCTTTCATCGCACCAAAGAATCCGGTTAACACTGCGCCAATAATAAGTCCTGTTTTTAATCCACGCGTGTCTATGATAAGTGAAGCTGGAATACTCATCCCGATAAAAACAATCATGTATATCATCGACAGAAAATCGATTCGCAACGCAGATGTATGATAAAAATCCTGAGCAGCTTCAGACACTGATGCAAAGGCAAGCCATTGAATTTGAATGATGACAGAAATAATAAAATAAACGATAAGTATAACCCAGCGATAGGGATAGATTTTAATTTCGGTTTTAGTCATTTATTAGCAAAAATTAGGCTTATATAATTTTAATTTTTCAATTATTTATAATTCAGATTTGTTGGCAGAAATTTTTCAATAAAATCGATAGTAACATTTTTTCTGCGTGCGTAATCTTCCACCTGGTCTTTCCCAACTTTTTCCAGGCTGAAATAGCGCGAATCGGGATGTACAAAAAATTGACCTGAAACCGATGCATTTGGATACATGGCAAAATGCTCGGTAAGCGTTATTCCCACTTCTTCTGCTTTCAACAAATTGAACAGGTTTTCCTTTTCTGAATGTTCAGGACATGCCGGGTATCCAATTGCCGGTCGAATTCCCTGGTAGTTTACTTTTAAAAGATCATCCTGTGAAAGGTTCTCGTCAGGAACATAACCCCAGTACTCTTTTCTTACGGCTTCGTGGAGCCACTCCGCAAAAGCCTCGCTCAACCTGTCGGCAAGCGCCTCCAGCATAATTGCATTGTAATCGTTATTATCTTTTCTGAACTCGTCCTTCCACTTTTCGATTCCAATTCCTGCAGTTGTTGCAAATCCTCCGCAATAGTCAACTTTTCCTGATTCGAGTGGTGCTACAAAGTCTGCCAAACAAAAATTGGCAACTTCTCCCTTTTTCTTTTCCTGTTGACGCAAATGATAGAACCGTCCGATTTCAGATTTCTTTGTTTCATCTTTGTAGAGAATCACATCATCCCCATCAGCATTCGCAGGCCAGATTCCAAAAACTGCGTTTGCCTGCAACATTTTCTTTTCAATAATTTCATCCAAAAACTCATTTGCTTCGGCGTATAATTTTTTTGCGGCTTCGCCTTGTTCTCCATCAGAAAAGATTTGTGGAAAATGCCCTTTCAAACCCCAGGTAAGGAAAAAGAAAGTCCAGTCGATATATTTCCGAAGTTCTGTCAGCGGAAAATCAATGAGTTGTTTTACACCAATGAAGTTCGGTTTGTAAATTGGCGTATTACTCCAGTCAATTTGAAATTTATTTTCACGTGCCTGTGCTAACGTGAGATATTCTTTAGGTTTTCGTTGTCCCTGAAATTTACGGATTTCTTCATATTCTTTTTTTACTGCATCCATATATTTCTGGTTTTTCGCGACCAGATTTGAAACCACATTTACTGCCAGCGAAGCATCTTTTACATGAATAACCGGATGCGAATATTCAGGTTCAATTTTTACCGCTGTATGAATTTTGGAAGTTGTTGCACCGCCAATTAAAACCGGAATATCCATTTTACGTCGTTCCATTTCTTTGGCAATATCTGCCATCATTTCCAGTGAAGGTGTAATTAGTCCACTTAATCCGATAACATCAACTTTTTCCTTGATTGCAGTGTCTAAAATTTTCTCGGTGGGAACCATTACTCCCAAATCGATGATTTCATAATTGTTACAGCCAAGAACCACCCCCACAATATTTTTCCCAATATCGTGAACATCACCTTTTACAGTGGCCATCAATACTTTTTTCCGGTTGTCAACCGTGTTGTTTTTGAGTTTATCTGCTTCAATGTAAGGAAGTAAATAGGCCACCGCCTTTTTCATTACCCGCGCCGATTTGATTACCTGCGGTAAAAACATTTTTCCTGCTCCGAACAAATCCCCAACGATGTTCATCCCGTCCATAAGCGGACCTTCGATAACATTAAGTGCCGGTGAATATACTTTTACGGCCTCGGCCATATCTTCATCAACAAACTCCGGAAATCCTTTAACCAAAGCATGTTCTATTCGCTTTTCCAGAGGCAGATCACGCCATTCGTCTTTTTTCTCTTCTTTTTTCCCCGTCGATTCCAGGTTTTGTGCAAATTCCAGTAGTCGTTCCGTCGCATCATTCCTCCGATTCAGCACCAAATCTTCTGTTTTTTCAAGCAAATCTTTTGGAATTTCATCGTAAATCTGCAACATGCCCGGGTTTACAATTCCCATATCCAACCCGGCTTTAATTGCATGAAACAT
>CAVYOB010000065.1:0-278786 GCA_963769925.1 uncultured Prolixibacteraceae bacterium | reverse complement strand
ATCGATTCTATTTCAGTAATTTTTATAGGAATAAGTTGAGCGCTTTAGCGCTTATTTTGCCAAATTTCTTTCATAAATGGAAAAAGGCAATACTAAAAACACATTTAAAATATAATTTTGATGCAATCCATATTCATGATCTCTCCCAAGTAAAGTTGGTTACCATTTCAAGAAGAAATATAACTGCAAACTAATTTGCGACCAACATGAGTTTTACAGCGACTGGATAAAAAAACACTGCCCACATGAATACCAGATTAGGGAAATTGGTTTCCAGGTTTTCTGATTGGGAAAAGTATGAAAAAAAATACCTGGAATTAGCCGATTTGGTAATTACCGTTGCCGAACCCCTTGAAGAGAATTATTTGAAAAAGATACAATATTCAAAAAGAAAATATTATAACGATACCCAATACTCCAACAAATAAAATTTTTAATAAATCCAATGTCAATCAGTCAAATAGTTAAACAATTTAAAGATGATTTTATAATCTTTTATGCCGGGGGAATCGATATATTAAGAGGCATAGATACTGCAATTATTGCGATGAAATCAATTATAATAGATATACCTAATGCCAAATTAGTACTTGGTGGTAAAACAATAAAACCTTACGACCCGTTTAAAACAGCGAAAAAATATGATGTCTTGGATACGATTATTTTTAAGGGATGGATTGATGAAAATGATTTACCATCATACATTGCTGCAAGCAATATTTGTTTTTTTACACCACCGGCAACCCGCGATGAAATAAACAAAACTATTGCGACCAAAATTTACCAGTATGCAATCATGGGTAAACCCGTGATTGTTAGTGACGCAAAAATGATGAAAGAGTTTGTGGAAGAAAATAATTTAGGAATTGCAGTACATTCAGAAAATAGTAATGAATTTGCAGATGTTACATTAAAAATATTTAGAAAAGAAATTGTTTTTAATCATACCCATAATATGAAAAATTGGTTATGGGAAAGGACTGTCACACCTATGCTTTTAAGGTATAAAAGTTTAGAATAACTTAATTGATGGTCTGTTAAATATTATGTTCACTTTAATTTAATTAGAGAAATATCCATATTATGAGATCCATTATTAGGAAACTTTACATCGCCTATTGTCCATATATTCTAGAAGAAAGCCACAGGTTATAAAAAGTGATTCTTATATTCAATTAAGAAGTGATATATTAAGGTATTACAAAAACCAGAAAGGGGTAAATAGTGAAATAAAGGAAATTCTTGCATACGTAAAAAAACAACCTACAACCCCTATCTTCCCTTATAATTATGTGAATAATTATAAAACTGACAACATAATAGTTCATTATGATCAAACAACTGGTTTTAAATATGTTATACACAATGAAAAGAGATTGTATTTTAAAAAAATCTGGGATGAAACAAAAATTAGAACTTATTACAATTCTCTCTTAATCGAACAGGACAAGTCATCGCCACATTGGTATCTGACTAGATCATTTAACATTAAGAAGGTGATGTTAGTTTTGATATAGGTGCTGCCGAAGGAATTTTTCTTATATGTTATAGAAAAAGCAGGACACACATATATATTTGAGACTGATCTGAATTGATTGAAGCGCCCAATCTTATTTTTCCAAATGGAAACATAAAATTATCATCTCTAATAAATTTGTTTCTAACATTAATCATAAGAACTGTATTACCATAGATAAAATTATCGGTATTCATATAAATTGACTTCTTAAAAGTAGATATTGAAGGAAATGAGATGTTGATGTTGGAAGGTTGGAAAATTCATTTGTAAACAAGAAAATAAAGCGTGTTGTTATTTGCATATATCATAAGCAGGACGACTATAAGCAATAGAAAACATACTACCGAGTAATATTTTTCAAATATCTTCTTCTGATGGATTTATGATTTACATCTATGATGAAAATATAAGGCCTCCTGATCTAAGAAGAGGGTTATTAGAGGAACTCATAATAGTTAGAATATTTCTATGGCCGCAAATAAAAATAGAATTATTGCCTTTGACCTATCGAAATTCACCCTATTCCTGAAAATGATGAATGGTGGGGGAAAGGGTTCATAGAATGGAACAATGTTGGAAAAGCGAAGCCATTATTTAAGGGACATTATCAACGAAGAAGCGCCTACCGACCTTGGTATTATGACTTAAGAAATGCCAGAAGCGAGACAAGCACAGGCTGATTTGGCCAAAGAATACGGAATCGAAGGATTTGTTATTGGCATTACTGGTTTGGCAATGGGAAGAGATTATTGGAGACTCCTTTCAATGAGGTATTAAGATTACAGGAACCGAATTTCCATTTTGCCTGGCGTGGGCCAATCATAGTTGGATGGATAAGCAATTCAAAAAAAGGGGAACTAAAAAACTTTTAATAGAGCAAATATACCCTGCAGAAAAACATATAATTGATCATTTCAATACACTTTTACCTGGATTTAAAGACCATAGATATATTCGCGTAAATAATAAACCCTTATTTTTAATATATCTCCCAAATGACATTCCAAACATTAAAAATTTTATAACCACATGGCAAAACTTGGCAAATGAGAATGGATTAGAAGGAATTCATTTTATAGCCCATGCAAGAAATAAAAATGAAATTAATTTCCTTATTGAGAAAGGATTCGACGCTGTTATTGTTGTTGATAACAGTGATTTTTTTAAATTAAATTACTCTTTAATCCAACGCGCATATCTAAAGTTCATTAGAATTATTTTTAAAAGAGCAAAAATTCTCGATTTCAGAATTGTTTCTGAATATCATATCATAAAAGAAATGCTTTGGGCTATTGTTATCCCTGTGTGATTTCCAATTGGGATCATTCTCCACCATCAGGAAGAAATGGATACATTTATATCAATGCAACACCAAGTGTTTTAAAAAGAAATATGTTAAAGGCACTGGATATTATTAAAGACAAAGACGATGAACACAAAATAGTATTTATTAAGTCATGGAATGAATGGGCTGAAGGCAATTATATCGAACCCTGTTTAAAATATGGAAGAGGATATTTAAATGCAATTAAAGAAGCTTTAATAGAAAGTTCAAATAAATAGAATAACTCTTTACCACCAATTTAATTCTCAGTCTTTGAATAAAAGTTGAATAACGATTCAATAGCCTTTAAATCGATCTCCGATTCAATTTTTTCATACAATAAATCAAGATTCTCTTTAATTATTTCCTCGGGCAAATCAGCAAGGTTCAATGACAATAACTTTGCAATAATCTTTTTGTCAAACCTATATTTTATCACTTTAGCTGGAATTCCACCAACTATTGAATATGGCGGTACATCATTAACCACTATCGCACCCGCAGCGATAATTGCACCTTTCCCAATATGCACACCTGACATAACAGTTACACCAAATCCAATCCAGACTTCATCTTCAATGATAATTGATCCGTTACTTATAGCATCCAAGGGAGATTGCTTATTACCAAAAATTGTTTTTAGCGGATAGGTAGTAAAAGTATTTCTCTGATGATTCTCATGTAAAAAGAATTTGACTTCTCTAGCAATTGAAACATAATTGCCAATAATTAATTTGTCATGCTTATTAAATTTATCATAAACAAATACATTTAAAATACCATAGCTGCCTTTTCCAATTTGAACAAACTCTAATGGGAAATTCCTGCCCAGGCTTGTGTAGTTATGACTATTTTGTTTCCTCCAGCGCCTTTCATTTTTATAATGAACCAATTTTTGTTTTAATTCTTTAATGATATTTGTAATATAATAAATCATTTGAATTGGATTTGGCCTTTCGCCCTTGTGTAATTAAACTTTAGCAATATTGTATAAATCTATCTTCGTAAAATTTTAAATTTATTCTTTAAGTAATTCCACACTCCTTTTGCAAGCACATTAAAATCATCAGAAATTCTAAAAATATAAAGTAAGGCTACAAAAGCCACTGTAAATGCTGCGCTACGAAAAATAATGTCATTTATAAAATAAAGTTGCGGTAAAAATGATGTCAAAATTACAGACACCAAAAAAAACAATATTACAACTACAAATTTAATGTTAAAAGGTTGCATTTTATATTTTTGATATAGAAATACAAAGCGCATAAAATTATTAAAAAAGAAAGCTATTGCAATTGCACTGCAGCTCCTGTTATTCCCCACAATGGAATAAGCAAATACATAGAAATAAAAACTATTGAAATTAGAACAATCAAAAACCAAAGTGATACCCTGTAATATTTGGAATAACCAATAATTAATCCATTTACACCTGTAGCCATATCAATTAGATATCCCAATCCAATAAAAAATATTACCCATTTCCCGGAAGCATATTCTGGACCAAGAATAATTAATATATTATCAATATTTACCCAAATGCCACCAAACAAGAAGGCTGCAATAATAAACTGATTGAGGCAACTACGTTTATAAATATCAGTAATGTAGGGCACATCATTTCGTTTCCAGGCATCAGCTATCAAAGTTCCTGATATTTTCAGTAATGGTCTTGAAGGAATTACGACAAGTGTTCCAAAAAAGAAAGCAATAGTGTAAACTCCTGTAGCACTTAATCCCAACATTTGATTTACAATTATCTTATCGATACTAAAAACAATGTTGCCTCCAATACCTGCTAAAATGCTAAAAATTGCCACATTATCATTTCTTTTTTTAGTTCTTTGTGAATAAATTTTAATTGTGGTCTGTAAATTTAATTCACCTTTAATAAAAGATAAAATAACATTATTACTCCTTTTAGCACTTACAACACCTGCATAAAGTCAATACTAGTTGGTGAATAGAAAACAAGCCAAAGACATAAAGCAATACTACCATCAATATAAAAATGCGCTGTAAAAAATCCTGTAAGAAAAATTCCAAGAACTGCATTGTATAATAATTTATTAAATACATCAAGAAAAGTAAACATTACATCATAAAAAATGTTAATGGCAAAAGCAAATTAACATATTCAGTAAACAATTTTGACTTCTCAATATTGCTTTCAACCAACCAGGGTTTAAATAACACGAAAGACGACAAGAAAAAGAACAAACCCATTATCATAACCATAAAAGCAATAAAAAGAAATCCATTGTGTCCCTTTTCTTTATCTCCTGAAATAAGGGAAAAGTCGTGCTGTTACCCCATGAAAACCCAAAGCAGAAAATTGAGCAAATATTGTGGACCATGCAAGCAGTAATCCAAACAAGCCCAATAATATCAGGAGTTAAATATCTGGGAAAAAGATAAGCCGTAGTTACAAACCCAATGCCTACTCCCAAATACGACCAAATACTTCCTTTAATACTTTGTTTAATGATTATTCCCATTTAAATCATCAAAAATGTTTTAAATAATTATTTTTGTTTCAATTGAACTGAAACGAGTCCCGATTATTCGGGACAAGTTCCCTGTCTCACGAACAGGCAGGCATCTTATACTTTTAATAAAATGAAATCATTAAATTTATTCTGATGACAAAGATAACCGGCTCCCGCAATTTTTTACTGAATTTGGCAATAATACTTTTCTTCCTGGTACTGAGTTATGCATATATGTTCCCGTTGTTAGAGGGGCAGGTTATTGAACAATCTGACATTAGCCATTTTAAAGGCATGGCCAGAGAACTTCAGGATTACCGGGAAGAAACGGGAAAGGAAGCCATTTGGACCAACAGTATGTTTAGCGGAATGCCGGGTTATTTGATTTCAGTTATTTATCCCGATAATCTGGCAAAATATATTGGTGGATTACCACGTAGATTTTTTTCATCAGCTTCGTTTATTTTTTTATACCTGATTGGATTTTACATATTGCTTTCCAGTTTGAAAATTAAACGGTGGCTGAGTATTGCTGGAGCTATCGCTTTTGCTTTCTCCTCTTATTTTCTTATTATTCTGGCAGCAGGGCATAACTCAAAAGCTGTTGCCCTTTCGTATTTACCAATTGTTTTAGCAGGAGTTTTACTTGTTTTTAATAAGAAATATATTCCTGGCACCATATTATATTCAGTAGGAATGTCTTTGGAAATTCTTGCAGGACATTTGCAAATCACTTATTATGGATTTATTCTTCTTGCTATATACGGAATAGTAGAATTGGTTTATTCCTTAAAAGAAAAAGCATTTCAACCCTTTATTAAATCGGTGCTTTTTTTACTTGCAGGAACAGTCATTGCGGTAGGAATGAATTTTTCAAGACTATATACAACATATAAATATTCCAAGCAAACCATTCGCGCCCCTTCGGAATTGACAAGTAACAATGAAAATCAAGACAACCGGCCTGGACAAAGATTACGTGGTTCAGTGGAGTTACGGAATTGATGAGACATTAACATTGCTAATACCTAATTTCAAAGGTGGAGCTTCACAAATTCGTGCCGGGATTAATTCAAAAAGTTATGAAGCCCTTCGTCAGCGGGGGTTCAAAATCCTCGTCAGGCAGTCCAAATGGTGATGATGTATCATGGCAAACAACCCAGCACAGCAGGCCCGGTTTACGTGGGCGCCATAATAGTTTTTCTTTTTATTCTCGGATTATTTGTGGTTAAAGGAAGGTATAAATGGTGGTTACTATCAGCAACCATCGTATCCATTGTTCTATCGTGGGGCGGAAATGTAATGGGACTGACCAGCTTTTTACTCGACTACCTGCCTTTATACAATAAATTCAGGGCCCCCAGCATGATTTTGGTTATTGCCGAAATTACAATGCCTTTACTTGGAATTATTGCTCTGAGCAACATTATTACCGGAAAAGTCGATAAAAAAACCTGGATGAACGGGCTTAAATGGGCAACCATTATAACAGGCGGCGTTTCATTGTTGTTTACCTTATTCCCATCCATGATTGGTGATTTCAGCAGTCCTTATGATATTCGGTTTAAACTTCCCGATTGGCTGATTGATGCAGCTGTTGCCGACCGTGTTGCTGCTTTGCGTTCCGATGCTTTGCGTTCGTTTTTATTTATTGTCCTCACAGCGGGATCGCTTTACCTGTGGCAATTGAAAAAAATGAAAACCAACTTGTTAATGGCAGTCTTGGGTATCCTTATCCTGGTTGACCTTTGGGCAGTTGATAAACGTTATCTGAATAACGACAATTTTGTTTCAAAGAGAGAAGCTACCAATCCGTTTCCTGAAATGCCGGCAGACAAGGCAATTTTGCAGGACAAGGATCTTTATTACCGGGTATTGCCACTTCAGGGAGATGCATTCCAGGATGCCCGAACTTCTTACTATCATAAAAGTGTTGGAGGGTATTCCGCAGCAAAACTCAGGCGTTATCAGGAACTGATCGATCATAATCTTCTTCCTGAAATGCAGCTAATGGCTAAAGATTTACAAGCCGGAAATCAGCCTGATTCAGTTTTCAGAAATCTCCCTGTTATTAATATGCTTAATACCCGGTATGTTATTTACGATTTAAATAGTAACCCGCTTCGAAATAATTACGCCTTTGGAAACGCGTGGTTTGTCAACGATTATCAAATCGTAAAAAATGCTGATCAAGAAATTGCTGCTTTAAAAAGTATCGATCCAAAGAATGATGCTGTTATAGATCAACGATTCTCTGAATATGTACAAGGCAAAAAATTCCAGAAAGACCCGAGCGGAACAATTAAATTAACAGAATATGAACCTAACGACTTAAAATATACCGCAAAAGCATCTTCAGATCAATTGACCGTTTTTTCTGAAATTTATTATGCGGATGGATGGAAAGCTTACATCGATGGTAAAGAAGTACCACATTTCAGGGTAGATTATGTTTTAAGAGCTTTGGTCCTGCCAGCCGGCGAACATACTATTGAATTTAAGTTTCACCCTAAATCATATTATACCGGAAACAAAATTTCACTGGCAAGTTCGCTGCTGTTAATACTGGCAATTGCAGGTTATGCATATAGTGAATACAGGAAAAGGACTAACAAGGAAACAGGTTCATCTGAAGTATAATTGATGCATGACAGGTTAACAAACGCTTTTTATCAGCGGGAGGTATTGGAAGTAGCGCCTGATTTGCTGGGAAAAATCATAGTCCGCAAATTTAACAGCCAGGCTTTGGGAAGATTTAAAATTACCGAAGTTGAAGCATATCGGGGGGCAGAAGATATTGCCTGCCATGCCAGTAAAGGCAGAACATCCAGAACTGAAGTGATGTTTCATAAAGGCGGATTGGTTTATGTTTATCTTATCTATGGAATGTACTGGATGTTGAATATTGTTACCGGCCAAAAAAATGAACCTTCAGCGGTATTAATCAGGGGAGTGGAAAATATTTCAGGCCCGGGAAGAGTTGGGAAAACACTTCAACTTGATAAGTCATTTTACGGCGAAAATCTAATGACATCAGAAAGAATCTGGATTGAAAATTCAGAACAAAATGTTAAGTATAACACTTCGCCCCGAATAGGTATCGATTATTCAGGCGAACCGTGGGTAAGTAAACCCTGGCGTTTTGTGTTGAAATAATTCTTACGTTAATCGATATTCGTAATCCTGCAATCTTTGATCTGATTATTGCCGTTTCCCTTTCATCACGAACTTGTCGTACAGGAAGAGCGCTACAACAGCTGCCAGCCCTATGATCAGGATCACCATCCAGATTTGTGACGGGTGGTATTTATCCCAAAGCTGGTTGGTCAGCTCTGAAGGTGTCATGCCCATCTTTTGGGCTGCCGCTTTGAAATATTCATTTTGGGTGAGCCCATCAGCCAGTTGCAGTCCTTTTTCAGCCACCTCCTTTTTCACCAGTACGTTTATGTCCGACATGCTTCCATATACGTTTCCGGAAATAATTCCGGCAAACACGTTACCCAGAAATACGGGGATAAATGAGTAGCCCATGTACAACGCCTTTTTATCAAGTGGGGCAATACGTCCGATGTATTCGGTAATCTTTGGCGAACCTGCCATTTCGCCGATGGCAAAAATGTATATTGCCACTATTGTAAACAGTACATTCTGGGTAAACAGGGTCAGCGACATACCAATGGCACAAACCAGGAAGCCTGACATCATGGAACGCAACGGACGCCATTTCATCACAATAGTAGATACCATGATTTGGAAGATAATAATGAACAATGCATCGAAGTTGGTAATAAACTCGGCTTGCATCTGTCCGGTTTGGGCAATCCCATAATTTTCACTAAAAAATGGCAGGTGCTGGTGGAAGAAATTGTAAAGTGTACTGGTGTCAACCCATTGTGTAATAAAAACAGGCAGCGTAAAATACAGTTGATTAAACATGGTCCAGAAACCAGCCACAATAAGCAGAAACAGCATAAATTTCAAATCTTTTACCACCAACCCAACATTGGTAAAAACCTTTCGAATTGACACCCAGATAGAATCAGTATTAACGATTCGGTCAGGCTCTTTGTAAAACAACAACAAGATAAAATTCAAGGCTACAATACCAGCAGAGATATAGAACACTAACTCCGATTGTCCCTTGTATAATAAAGTAACCAGCGGACCGATAAAACCCCCGATGTTAACCATCATGTAAAAAATTCCAAATCCGATTGACGATGTTTCATCATCGGTTGTTTTGGCTATTGTAGCCGAAATAATTGGCTTAAAAAGTGCTGCGCCCAGTGCCAGATAAAGATACATTGCAAATACACCTGCAAACGTGTTAAAATGAGGGAGTAAAATAAACGCCGAAGTATATACTGAAAAAGCGACAAACAAAACCCGCCTGTAGCCGTATTTATCAGCAATCGATCCTGTAATAACGGGTAAAAAATAAAGAATACCGGTACCAATTCCCATAATTAAACCCTTCTGTTCCTGAGTAAATTCCAGCCCACCCATATCTGACGATCCGGTAAGGTAATTGGCAAACAGCATGAAAAATCCGTACCATGCCCAACGTTCAAATAATTCAATTGTATTAGCTATCCAAAAGCTACGATTATATTTTTTTATTACCGATGCAAATCCCATTTTCAAATTTTTTTGTTGAAACGCGAAAGGTAACAAAATATTATTTACGTTTTTTATTCCGAAATATGAACAAAATCATACCTCGAAATGAATGATACAAACATGGGGTTAAATCAAAAAATGAAAGGATTCAAGGTAAATTTAAAGTTTGAAAATAATAGTAATCAAAATTATGAGCATAATAACCAGAAAAAGCATGATAAAAAAGCCCACTACTCCAACACTAAATCCCTTTTGCATTTTTATGTTTTTGGTAACTGCCATTGCCTGCTCAATAGCCTGCACCAGCCGGACAGGTGCTTTTTCATTTTTTATCACATAATCGGCTGCACCAAGTTTCATAATTTTAACGGCAACTTCAACATCGTTCTGTCCGCTTAGAAAAATAAAGTCAGTTTCGGGATGGGTTTCTTTAGCCTTTTTCATGAGTTCTAGTCCACTCATTCCATCAATGGAATAATCTAGAATGATCAGGTCAGGTTTTTTTTGCATTTCTTTCAAACACTCTTCCCCGCTTTTGAACGTTTTTATATTGCTGAATTTTTTCGATTGTAAATGGCCAACAATCAAATCTTTATAAACAACACTGTCCTCAACAATAAAAATTAAAGGATTCTTTGTATTTTGCATAAACGGTGAATTTTAATGAAAGCTAGTCAGTTATAAAATAACGCATTTTTTATCACAATTCAAACTCATTTTTTCGACGAAAAATTCTGAGCCAATTCTATTTAACAACGAAGATATTTATAATTTATTGATTTAAATGCCATTCTTTTTTAACATTTTTGTGAAAGAGGAATAAATTGAAAAAAATATATTGTAGGAATCTATCTAAAATAAATGGATCAAAGTTTTTATTTAGTACGATTTTTATATTCAAAACCAAAAAATTATGTTACTGGCAATTGACATTGGAAATACCAACATTGTTTTTGGTGTAAAAAAAGCAGACGAATGGATCAATTCATGGCGCATTCAAACCGATCCCTTAAAAATGGCTGATGAATACGAAGTTATTTTCCGGTCGTTGTTGACTGCTGGCGAAATTAGTTTGAATAATGTCCAACAAATTATAATCAGCAGCGTGGTACCGTCACTTGTCCACCCATTTATGGATATGCTAAAAGTAATTTGCCAGGATGCTAAGATCATTCTAGTCGGGCCGGAAATTTATCCAAAACTGCCCATAAAAATTTTAAACCCATATCAAATTGGATCCGATTTAGTTTGCAACTACCCTGGCAGCTTTTCATAAGTTTGGCAACCTTACAACAGTGATCGATTTCGGTACGGCCCTTACTTTTACTACCATTGGGAAAAACAACGAAATATTGGGTGTTGCCATTGCACCTGGTTTACTAACAGCTGTTAGCGCTCTTGCCGGAAAAACCGCCCAGCTACCACAAATTCACCTCGTACCGCCACCTTCAGTTTTAGGAGAAAATACAATTCATGCTATTCAATCAGGAATTGTCTATGGTTTTACCGGGTTAGTTGATTCAATTATTGAACGTACCCAAGCAGAAATCAATGAAAAATTAACCGTCGTTGCAACCGGTGGTCTTAGCCAGATTATTGCACCGTTGACGAAACACATTCATCACATCGAACCTCTGTTAACGTTAGACGGGCTAAGCCTGATTCAAACATTCAACAGCTAATCGGCCCCAATTAATTTTAATAGTTCATCAAGTTTTGGCGTGAGAATAATTTCAGTTCTGCGGTTCATCTGTCGTCCTTCAGCTGTATCATCAGATGATATTGGTAAATATTCGCTTCGCCCGGCAGCAATAATACGAACCGGATCAATCTGTTTATTTTCCATCAGGATTTTAGTACAGCAGTTGCACGCATCACACTCAAATCCCAATTATCTTTTACTTCACCCGATGCCATGCATCGGAACATTGTCAGTGTGCCCCTCCACCATAATATTGATATCCGGATTTTCTGCCAGAACATTTCTTAATTCTTTTATTGCTTTTTGGCCGTTTGGATCAACATCCCATTTACCGGTTTTGAATAGTAATTTTTCTTCCAAAGAAACATACACTTTACCGTTTTTTTCGTGAACCGTTAATCCGTTGTTATGAAATCCTGTCAATGCATTCATCACTTTCTTTTTCAGTGCTTTAACAGCTTCATCCTTTTGTGCCAGCACGTTCTGTAGTTCAATTAACCGGGCATTTCTTTCTTCCAGCTCTTTTTCAGCAGCCCGAAGTTTATCTTCACGTGTATTCAAATCGTCGCGAACACTATTTAACTCTGTCAACAGCTTTTCAATTTCCTCTGAACTCCCTGAATTCAAAGCATCCATCTGTTTTCGTAAAGCATCAATTTCTCGTTGCAACCCAATAGCGTTTTCTTTTTGCAGTTTCACCTGGTATTCTGCCTCATCACGCTGCTTTTCCAAATTTTTTAACTGAGACTCCAGTTGACTGTTTTTCCCTGAAAGTTCTGTATTGGCAGTTGTTAGTTCCATCTTTTCCTTTTGAAGCATTTCATTTTCCTTTTGAAGGCTACCAACTTTCTCACTGAATTGTTTTGAAGAAACACACGAACTCAGCAAAAAACCAATAATACTTATTACAATAATCTGTTTTCCTGTTTTCATTACTTTCCTTATATTTTCTGTTAAAATTAGCACGCAAATTAGTCAAAATCCTTCTTTTTTCATCTGAAAATCATACTGGGTTTTAAATCTTGCTACCTTTGTTTTTTGGAAGTACTAAAACTTTCACGTTTCCGTTTTTCAAAACGAAATAAGATACAGCAGGTTTAACGAGCAATTTGATTCAAACCGATGTAGAAAAGGAATAAGGGAAATTTATATATTTGAAGACATTTTTTCGCACATGGATGAGATTAAGGGGAAGTTACTCGAAAAAATAAATGATCCGTCGGATTTAAAGCAACTTCAACTGGAAGAACTTCCGGAACTTTGCAATGAACTCCGGGACTTTATTATTGATGAAGTTTCTGCCAATCCCGGCCATTTTGGTGCCAGTTTGGGAGTGGTTGAGCTTACGGTAGCTCTTCATTATGTATATAATACACCTTACGATCAGCTGGTGTGGGATGTAGGTCATCAGGCATACGGGCACAAGATTCTTACCGGCCGCAGGGAAAAATTCAATACAAACCGAAAATACAAAGGCATTAGTGGTTTTCCTAAAAGAGGGGAAAGTGAATACGATTCTTTTGGTGTGGGTCACGCCTCTACTTCCATTTCGGCAGCTTTGGGAATGGCTGTGGCTGCAAAACTAAAAAACGAAACCGACCGCAAAGTAGTTGCTATTATTGGTGATGGTGCCATGACAGGAGGAATGGCTTATGAAGCGTTGAATAATGCTGGTGCCAATAACAGTGATTTACTTGTAATTCTGAACGACAATAATATGGCCATTGATCCTAATGTCGGGGGAATTAACCAGTATTTGCTGAATATTTCGAAGTCTAATGCTTACAACCGGTTTAAAAAAGACGTTTGGGAAGGGTTGGGTAAGTTGGACGGTTTTGGAAGAAAAACCAGGCAGTTTCTTCAAAAAAATCAACATGCAATTAAAAACCTTATACTGGACGAAAATAATTTATTTGAAGCTTTTGATTTCAGGTATTTTGGTCCGGTTGACGGTCATGATGTTGTTTATCTTACCAGAGTATTAACCGACCTGAAAAATATTCCAGGCCCAAAACTTTTACATATTCTAACCAAAAAAGGAAAAGGTTTTAAACTCGCCGAGATTAATCAGACCAAATTTCATGCGCCCGGTGTTTTTGATAAAGAAACCGGTGAAATTTATTCTTGCAATTGCCCGGTTGAAAAAGCCCCTAAATTTCAGAATGTTTTTGGCGAGACATTGGTAGAACTGGCTGAACAAAATGAAAAGATAGTAGGAATTACTCCCGCCATGCCAACAGGTTGTTCTATGAATGTGATGATTCAGAAAATGCCCGAAAGGGCTTTTGATGTTGGAATTGCCGAGCAACATGCAGTGACTTTCTCTGCTGGTTTGGCTGCACAGGGAATGATTCCGTTTTGTAATATTTATTCCACTTTTATGCAGCGTGCTTACGATCAGATCATTCATGATGTTGCGTTGCAAAACCTGCATGTGGTATTTTGCCTCGACCGTGGAGGGCTGGTTGGTGAAGACGGGCCAACACATCATGGTGTTTTTGATATTGCTTATATGCGATCTGTTCCCAACATGGTTGTTTCGGCCCCAATGGATGAGATTGAATTACGCAACCTGATGTACACTGCTCAGTTACCTGAAAATAAAGGGCCGTTCTCTATTCGATATCCAAGAGGATGTGGTATTAAACCAAGTTGGAGAAAACCTTTCGAAAAAATTGAAATTGGAAAAGGCCGAAAGCTTTTAGATGGTAAGGATGTTGCATTGGTTAGTATTGGAAAATCGGGAGTATTTACAAATCGTGCTGCAAAAAGTTTGATGAACAAGGGTATTTCAGCGGCACATTATGATATGCGTTTTGTTAAACCAATTGACACAAAGCTGCTAACTGAAATTTTTGAAAATTTCAAAACTATTGTCACAGTTGAAGACGGAGTAATACACGGAGGTTTTGGAAGTGCCGTACTGGAATTTATGGCTGAAAACAACTATTCAGCCAAGGTAAAAGTACTTGGGGTCCCTGATAAATTTATCGAGCACGGAACACCTGAAGATTTATATAAGGAATGCGGCATTGACACGCATTCAATTGTAAACGAGGTAACACAATTACTGGAGAAATAATAATTTGCAGATTCCCTCGTTTTCAAACTATTGTACAATAAAACTTATCGACTTTGGATATTTACCTGAAAAGACGTCGTGGGAAAATTCTGTTTCTTTTAATCGCAATCGTTATTGGCGTTGCTTCCCTGCTATATACCAACTGGCTTACCAAAAAAATGGCGCGGGAAGAACAGCAAAAAGTAAGACTTTGGGCAAAGGCAACAGAAAACATAAACGATATAAGCATCACCTTAAGAAATGACAAAGGCGAACCCGTAAACGAGGCCGGGACGCTGGATCCTGAAAAAATTTCAAAAGAAAAAGATGAACTTGAAAGTAAATATCTTGATTTTCTGTCGCTGGTGAATTCACAAAACACCAATATTCCAATAATAGTTGTTAACGAAAATGGAACATTCGTTTCTGATGCTAATATCAGTTATAATAAAGGACCGGAGGGAACAAGTTCTGACAAAAGAGTTGAAAAAGATGAAAGCGTACTCCGAACCATTACGCTTTAATTTTCAGGATCTAACATGGTACGTTTATTTTCGAGAATCAACACTTCTACGCAACTTGCATATTTATCCTTTTATACAGCTTTTCGTAATTGTTATTTTTATTATAATCGCCTATTTTGCATTTGCCGCCTCGCAACGCGCCGAACAAAATCAGGTTTGGGTTGGAATGTCAAAAGAAACTGCCCACCAGTTAGGAACACCCATTTCGTCGCTTATGGCATGGATTGAGCTATTAAGACTTCAAAACGTCGATGAGAACCTGGTAAAAGAATTCGAAAAGGATACACAACGGCTGGAAAAGATTACGGAACGTTTTTCAAAAATTGGGGCAAAACCTGAATTACTACTTACTAATGTTGCTGAAGTCCTGTCTTCAACGGTTGCTTATTTGAAAACCAGGTCGTCGAGTAAAATTAAGTTTGAAACCTCTTTTGCTGAAACCGATGTGATAGAAGTCCCGCTAAATGCTGCACTCTTTTCATGGGTTATTGAGAACCTGTGCAAAAATGCCATCGATGCCATCGATAACCATGGGACCATTTCAATATTATTGAAAGAAAAAGACAACCAGGTTTATATTGATATTACCGATACCGGGAAAGGCATTCATAAATCACAATTTAAAACGATTTTCCAACCCGGTTTTTCCACCAAACGTCGTGGTTGGGGATTGGGATTGTCACTTGCCAAACGCATCATTGAAAATTACCATAGCGGAAAAATCTTTATTAAATGGTCGGAGATTGGAAAAGGAACAACATTCCGTATCATTTTAAATAAATAGTGAAGCAAGATGAAGGTGGATAAAAAACTTTATTGTTTCATTCTTAAAGGTTTCTGAAATAATCATTTAAAATTTTCGGTGTTTATAAAAAATTTTTACTTTTGCAGCACTTTTTCGGAACGTGAACTGGAAATCGAAATACAGCATTGAATTTAAAGGTCTTAAAGAAGGACTTCACGAATTCGATTTTGAAGTTGACAACAAGTTCTTTGAACATTTTGAGGGAAGTCTGGTTGAGAAGGGAGAAGTAAAAATAGTTGTGCTCATGGAAAAAAGAAGTACATTTATTCAGCTTCAACTTAAAATAAACGGGGGAGTTGAATTGACCTGCGACCGTTGCCTTGAAAAATACAAACAGGAAATAACAAATGAAGCCGAGTTGTTTATTAAGTTTGGTGAAGAAACATTTGATGAAGACGAAAATGTAATTTGGATTTTACCTGAAGAACATGCTATCAACCTGACACAACCAATTTATGAATATGTATCGCTAAGTATTCCGTTGCGTCATATTCATCCGAAAAATAAAAACGGGAAAAGGGAATGTGACCCGAAGATGTTGAAAAAGCTGAAAAAGTACACACATTCCAAAACGGAAGAAAAGGGATCGACAGATCCGCGTTGGGATGCACTGAAAAAGTTGAGAAATAATAATTAAAACAAAATAAAATGGCACATCCAAAACATAAAATCTCGAAAACGAGAAGGAACAAAAGGCGCACACATTACAAAGCTGTGGCACCTACGCTTGCTACCTGTTCGAACTGCGGAACAACAGTAAAATACCACACGGTTTGCCCGGAATGTGGATACTACCGTGGGAAACAGGTAATTATCAAAGAAATTGCGGTTTAAGCCAGGTACTTCACCTGGTTTTTTTGTTTTATAAAACTTCTCCCGGACAAAAAACAGCATTCGTTTTGTGGCTTGGAATACAGAATTGATTTTTCGACTTCTTCCATTAATTGTTCGGCAGCAACATGAAGATTTATTAATTCATAATTATCATCCTCAATTGATTCTTTGTTTTACCACATCTTAAATTTTATATTCACGCCGGTTTTTTTACAACCACTTTTTATCATTCAACAGGATTTATTTAATAAAGGAAATGGCTAAAGTTAGGGCAGCAATTACAGGTGTAGGAGCATTTTTACCAGAGTACAGGTTGACCAATGACGAATTGAGTACCATGGTCGATACATCGGATGAATGGATTATGCAGCGCATTGGAATCAAGGAGCGCAGGATTTTAAAAGAAAAAGGAAAAGCAACCAGCGATATGGCAACTGCTGCTGTGAAACAATTGCTAAAAAAAACCAACACTTCGCCGGAAGAAGTTGATATGCTTATATGTGCTACCATTACTCCGGATATGCCTTTCCCTGCAACCGCCAATATCATTGCTAATAAAGCGGGAATTCACAATGCATGGAGTTTCGATTTGAACGCTGCCTGTTCGGGTTTTATTATTGCACTTTCAACGGGCGTACAGTTTATCGAATCAGGGCGATATAAAAAAGTGATTATTGTTGGCGCAGATATGATGTCGTCCATAACTAACTATAAAGACCGTACAACATGTCCGCTTTTTGGAGACGCCGGAACAGCAGTACTCCTCGAACCAACTACTGAAGATGTAGGAATTATCGATTATATCAACCGGGTTGACGGACTGGGTCGTCACCACCTGCATATGAAAGCCGGAGGATCGTTAAGGCCTGCGTCGTGCGAAACTGTAGAAAAAGAAGAACACTTTGTCTATCAGGAAGGACAAGCTGTTTTTAAAGCTGCTGTTTCGAGCATGGCAGATGTTGCCGTTGAAATCATGGAAAAAAACAACCTGGAAGCTGATGACGTGGCATGGCTGGTACCCCACCAGGCAAATATGCGTATTATCGATGCTACAGCACGAAGGATGGGACTTGAAAAGGACAAAGTAATGATCAACATTCAAAAATACGGGAACACAACGGCGGCTACAATTCCACTCTGCCTTTGGGATTATGAAAAACAACTCAAAAAAGGAGACAACGTTATTCTGGCAGCTTTTGGCGCAGGGTTCACCTGGGGAAGTATTTACCTGAAATGGGCGTACGATATGGTGTAAATTTATATTCAATCATTTTTCTTTCTATATACTTTAACTCCCTTTGCTGAAACAGCAAAAAATTGTAACTTCAAACCCCTGAAAACCCGGGCAGAAATGTTGTTTAACAATTAAAAACAAAAACGACTAAAATGGCAAAACAGGAAACGAAATCATTTAACGAAAATCTCAATCAATCGATTAATATCATTAGTGAAGGAACCCGGATTAAGGGAGATATTATAGCCTCAGGCGATATCCGTATCGATGGTGAACTAACCGGCAATATTTCTGCCAAAGGACGGCTGGTAGTTGGTCCCAGCGGGAAAATTGCAGGAGAAGTGAATTGCAGCAATGTTGAAGTTTCGGGATATATCAAAGGCAAGGTACATGCTGCTGAGTTATTGAATATGAAATCAACTTCTCAGATTGAAGGTGATATTGTGGCCGGAAAACTTTCTGTTGAGCCAGGTTCTCTGTTCTCCGGAACTTGTACCATGGGAACACCGAAACACCCCGTGAATGAACCAGCAAAAGAAGAAAAATAAAAAAGGGTTCGATAATTTTATCCGGTATTCGGGCCTTGGATTTGAAATGATGGCGATCATAGGTATTTTTACTTTTGTCGGCTATAAAATTGACCAGTGGATGAAAAATGAATTTAAAGGCTTTACCTTGGGATTAATGATCGTTTCGGTAATTATAGCTGTTATTTACGGGACAAAAGGGTTACTCAAAAAAAAATAATTTCTACCACAACATAAACAGAATAAACTATAAAATGAGGACCAACACAATCAAATAATTTCTCTGATAAGGTTTTTAGGGTTCTCAACATTTTAATATGAAACGATTTTTTGCAAAGATACTTGGAACCTCAGTTGTTATGGCAGTAATAGGGTGGCTCGTGTTCTCCCTTTTTCTCCCGGAATATTATTTGCCAATACTGCCTTTTACCTTACTTTTTTTTCTGATAGTTACCATTCTGGTCCATGCATGGCAACTAAAAGTGGCTAAAAAAAACTTAGCAAAATTTGCCCGTACCAACATGCTGGTCACTTTTTTTAAATTGGTTATTTACTCGGTTTTTGCAGTTGTTTACATCGCCAATGATCGCGAAAATGCCTTGGTTTTTGTGATTTGTTTGATGATCATCTATGTGATATTTTCATTCTTGGAAGTTTCGGAATTAAGTCGGTTATCCAAAAAATAATACAATTCTAAATTTATCCCCTATGAAGAAAAATTACTCAAAAAAACAGGTTTTTAAACATTGTTAATTATGGTTCGAAAATGGCATTTTTACCGTTGTGTTAAAAAAATACTTTTAATTTTGTGAACGTTTAAAAAACTTAAAACTACTATGCTGAAGTTTACCAGACGAATCTTCTTCTTTTTTGCACCAATGCTGTTTATTACTGGTGTTGTTTTTGCTCAGCATGAAACTGAAAGTCAAGCAGGAACTCATGAAGAAAAAACACATGAAAAGGAAGAATTTAACGCGGGTGAATTTGTGATGGAGCATGTTTCAGATGCTTACGAATGGCACATTGTTTCTTTTGGTGAAACTGACATTAGCATCCCGTTACCAGTAATTTTGTACAGTAAACATCCTGAATTGCATGGAGGGAAAGCATTCAATGTTTTCATATCTTCAAAGTTTCACCACGGGCATGAAGATTATAATGGATTTCGCATTTCAGAAAGCGATGATAACAAAGGGAAAATAGTTGAATTGGATGGACACGGAGAAGAGATTGGAAAACCGATTGATGTTTCGATGACAAAAGCCGTAGCCGGAATTCTGGTTTCGGTAATCGTCCTTTTCTGGCTGTTATTTTCAGTAGCAGCTTCAGCGAAAAAGAACAAAGGAAAAGCACCAAGAGGTTTACAAAATTTGATTGAACCCGTTATCTTATTCATTCGTGACGAAGTAGCCAAACCGACGATCGGTCATAAAAAATACGAAAAGTTTATGCCGTTCCTTCTCACACTGTTTTTCTTTATTCTGATCAATAATTTTTTGGGACTTATTCCCATTCCGCCATTTGGAGCTAACGTTACAGGAAATATAGCTGTAACGCTGGTTTTGGCATTGTTTACTTTTGTTATAACAACATTTAGCGGGAATAAGCATTACTGGAAAGAAATTTATAACCCGGATGTTCCGTGGTGGTTAAAAATTCCTATCCCGCTAATGCCTCTTGTTGAACTTACAGGAGTATTTACAAAACCATTTGTTTTAATGGTGCGACTTTTTGCCAACATGTTGGCCGGTCATATGATTGTAACCGTTTTTGTGAGCCTGATTTTTATTTTTGCCAGTTTATTTGGCACAGGTGTTGGCTTGGCAGCAAGTCCGATATCAATAGCATTCTCGGTATTTATCGTATTGCTTGATGTATTGGTATCGTTTATACAAGCTTATGTTTTTACGCTTTTGTCGGCGCTCTATTTTGGAATGGCGACAGCAGATCATCATTAATATTAATTATTAAAATTAAATGCTATGTTATCAGCAATTTTAACTGTATTGCTACAAGCGGCCGCCGGAGCAACCGTCGGCAAAATGGGTGCAGCGGTTGGAGCCGGATTAGCAGCTATCGGAGCAGGTATCGGTATCGGAAGAATCGGGGCCAGTGCTATGGAAGCTATTGCACGTCAACCTGAAGCGGTTGGCGATATCCGCTCAAACATGATTGTATCTGCAGCATTAATCGAAGGGGTTGCCTTCTTTGCTGTGATCATTTGTGCACTCGTTATTTTCGTTAAGTAACAAAAATTTTTTAGCGACCTGCCTCCGGGATTACCGGAGGTAGCGGTTGCTTTTAACTGAAAATTCTAAGTTATGGATCTAGTAATGCCAAATCCGGGAACGGTTATCTGGATGATTATCATCTTTGGAATCGTTGTTTTTATTCTGAAAAAGTTTGCCTGGAAACCAATTCTTAATGCATTAAAAGAACGTGAAGAATCGATAGCTACTGCATTAAATTCAGCTGAAGAAGCAAAAAGAGAAGTTGCCGGTTTAAAGGCCGATAATGAAAAAATAATTGCCGAGGCCCGGAAAGAAAGAGATGTCATTCTGAAAGAAGCCAAGGAAATTAAGGAAAAGATTGTAGCAGAAGCCAAAGAAAAAGCTGGTCAGGAGGCACAAAAAACCATTGATCAGGCCCGTCAGCAAATCGAAGCTGAAAAAATATCCGCCATCAGCGAAATTAAAAAACAAGTGGCAGAACTATCAGTAATGATTGCTGAAAAAGTGATTAAAAAAGAACTGGAGAAAAAAGGCGAACAGGAAAAGATGGTGGATGGATTAATCGACGAAATCAAGCTGAACTAAAGTTATGGATTTGAGCACGATAAATGTGAGATATGCAAAAGCCTTCTTTTTAACAGCTAAGGATAAAAAGTTGCTGGATGTTTTCAAAACTGATATTCAATTAATTTATGAGGTTTGTAACAGCTCTGCCGATTTTATTCTTTTGCTGGAAAGCCCGGTTGTGAAAATATCAAAAAAAGAAAAACTGATTACTGAAATCTTTAAAGGGAAAGTTCATGAAACAACCCTAAACTTTTTAGTGTTGGTTGTTAGAAACAAAAGGGAAGTACACATACCAGGCATATGTCGCAATTTCCTCGATCTTACAAGAAAAGACCAGAATATCAAGTCTGCACAATTGATTACTGCTACAGATGTTAAATCTGAAATATTGGATAAAATAAGTTCGTTGCTCGAAAAGCAATTAAAAAGCAAGATTGAACTTACCGGCAAAGTTGATGAAAACATTATTGGAGGAATAGTTCTTCGTTTGGAAGACAAACAATATGATGCGAGTGTGGCAACCCAACTAAAAAAAATTAAACAGAAATTACTGGAATCTGACCTAAAATAAAATATTCAAAAGCTATAAATAAGTTTAAAGATGGCAAATATAAAACCAGCTGAAGTATCACAAATTTTAAAACAACAACTGGAAGGCTTCAAATCGGAAGCTGAACTTGAGGAAGTTGGAACCGTTTTGCAGGTGGGCGACGGTATTGCCCGCATTTACGGACTTTCGAATGTGGAAGCCAACGAAATGATTGAATTTGACAGTGGTGTAAAAGGCATCGTTTTTAACCTCGAAGAAGATAATGTTGGGGCAGTATTACTTGGCCTCTCATCATTAATAAAAGAAGGTGATACTGTTAAACGATTAGGAAGAATCGCATCAATTATGGTTGGCGAACAATTACTTGGCCGTGTAATCAATACCATTGGAGAACCGATAGACGGGAAAGGGGCAATTCAGGGTGAATTAATGGAAATGCCGTTGGAAAGAAAAGCTCCCGGGGTTATTTTTCGCCAGCCTGTAAAACAGCCGCTGCAAACCGGATTAAAAGCTATCGATGCAATGATCCCGATTGGCCGTGGACAGCGCGAGCTTATTATTGGTGACCGCCAGACCGGTAAAACAGCAGTTGCAATTGATACGATTATTAACCAGCGTGAAAACTTTGAAAAAGGTGAACCTGTGTACTGTATTTATGTAGCAATCGGACAAAAAGGCTCTACCGTAGCAAACATTGCAGCAACGCTGGAAAAACACGGAGCCATGGATTATACAGTAATTGTATCCGCAACGGCTTCTTATCCTGCAGCATTACAGTTTTATGCACCATATGCAGGAGCTTCAATCGGCGAATATTTCCGCGATACCGGCCGCGATGCGCTGATCATTTTCGATGACCTTTCAAAACAAGCTGTTTCGTATCGTGAAGTTTCGCTGTTGCTTCGTCGTCCTCCGGGCCGTGAAGCATATCCGGGAGACGTATTTTATTTACACTCACGTTTATTGGAAAGAGCAGCTAAAATTATTGACTCAGACGAGATTGCACAAAATATGAATGACCTGCCCGACTGTTTAAAAGGAAAAGTAAAAGGAGGCGGCTCGTTAACAGCGTTACCGATTATTGAAACACAGGCAGGCGACGTTTCGGCATATATTCCTACAAACGTAATTTCAATTACTGACGGACAGATATTCCTTGAATCGAACCTGTTTAACTCGGGAATCCGTCCTGCTATCAACGTGGGTATCTCTGTTTCGCGTGTTGGGGGTAATGCGCAGATTAAAACAATGAAGAAAATTGCCGGAACACTGAAACTCGACCAGGCACAGTTCCGTGAATTGGAAGCGTTTTCCAAGTTTGGCTCTGACCTTGATGCAGCAACAATGCGTGTACTCGACAAAGGCCGCAAAAATGTGGAAATACTGAAACAAGGTCAGTACAATCCAATGAAGATCGAACATCAGGTTGCAATTATATATTGCGGAACTAAAGAGTTATTGCGTACAGTACCCGTTGAAAAAGTAAAAGAGTTTGAATCTGACTTCCTGGAAATTATGGAAGTTCAGCACCGAAAGACACTTGACGAACTGAAAGCCGGAAATCTTACTGCTGAAGTAGAAGAAACAATACGAAAAGTTGCTGCTGAAGTGGCAGAAAAATATAAATAATAAGGATTGAAGGACTGAATTGCTGAATTGCTGAATGATCAAAGAAAAATGAGCATTCCCAATACATTCAGTCCATCAATAAATCAATCATTCAATCATAAAAAATTATGGCTGGATTAAAGGAAATACGAACGAGAATATCATCAGTAAAAACTACGCGACAGGTAACAAGCGCCATGAAAATGGTTTCGGCAGCTAAGTTAAAAAAAGCGCAGGATGCTATTCTACAGATTCGTCCGTATGCTGATAAGTTACACCAGATTTTGATGTCGTTAAGCTCCAGCCTTGAGAATGTTGATGATTCAGTTTATACCCAGCAACGGGATCCTGAAAAGGTGCTGATCGTTCTTATTTCTTCGAACCGCGGACTTTGTGGTGGTTTTAATACTAATATCACGAAAAAGGCGATCGAACTTGTTGAAACAAAATACAACAAGCAGTTGAAACTGGGAAAAGTTGATATTGTCTGCATCGGGAAACAGGGAATGCGTCAGGCAAAACACAGGGGAATGAATGTGACTGGTAATCACAACGAGCTTTTTGATTCCATCAGCTTTGAAAGCGTTTCTGCTATTTCAACTGAAATTATGAAAACCTTCTCCGAAAAAATATACGACAGGGTTGAGTTGGTCTATAATCAATTTAAAAATGCTGCCGTTCAAATTCAAACTACTGAACAGTTTTTGCCTGTTGAAATTGAAGAAGAGAAGAGCAGTAAAAGCAATAATTACGATTTTATTTATGAACCTTCTCAGGAAGAGATCATTCGTGAACTTATTCCTCGTTCGCTGAAAATACAGTTTTATAAAGCTATTCTCGATTCTCACGCCGCAGAACACGGCGCCCGAATGACGGCCATGCACCAGGCTACCGATAATGCAACAGAGTTGTTAAAAGATTTGACATTGCAGTATAACAAAGCACGTCAATCATCGATTACCGGTGAAATTCTTGAAATTGTTAGCGGTGCTGAAGCGTTGAAAGGATAAGAATATTTTGTAAATCAAGTATTTTTCCCGGCCATAAAATCGGCCAGGCTCAATGAATCAAAAAATATTGCTGACGAAGCAAGCATCCCTCCTTTTACAGTCAAAAATTCGGCTACATCAAATTTCTGTGTTTGCCCATGAGGCGCCGTTACTGTGTATCTTGCCACTACAACTACATTGTCTCCATCAATAACAATTCGCTTCAATTCAACTGAAGATGTAGTGCTAAAAAATCTGCTCGCTGCCTCAATATAATCTGCTTTGCCCAAATAGAGTTCTGTCGAGAAATGAATTGGCATAAACAAAATTTTCTGCAATGAAATCTTCCCAGCCACCTGCATGGATTGCTGCAAAATACTTTTCTATCGTTTCTTTTGTTGTCCATTTTTACATTTCACAGTTGGTTGTAAAATACTACAGCGATTTCCTTCCGTATCAATATACGAAATATAGTCTCCAATACCTGGAATTAGTTACTCGGTTCACCCAATAATTTTCCTCCTGCGTTCTTGATTTTTTCGATTGATTCACGGATATCATCAACAGCGATTACAACTGAAGGATAATTCAGGCTTGGATCTTCCAGATGCTGGTAAAATCCACCATTGATTGTACCAGGGGTTTTTACCATACCTTTATCATCAGTTTCTGCTGGTATGAACAACAATATAATTTCCCATATCATCGCCTATATTGCTGAGCTTCCCAACCAAATGCTTTTGTGTAAAATTCTGCCATTCTTTTTCCATCTTTGGCTGCCATTTAAAAATGTACAACCGTTCTCTTTTTCCATAACTTTGTCTCTTCTTATTAATTAATATTCGCTGAAGTCTCTAAGATTCTAAAAGCTCCAATGCTTTTTCTTCTGATTAAATAAGTTTCGATTTCTTTTTGTTCAACTGACGACTAAAAATTTATGCTTTTTATAAAGTTAAAACCTAAATCGATCGCCTTTGCGAAGTGTAAATACAACAATATTACAAGGTTGATTGCGACAATCAGAATTCATATCATTATATCATTGAAGCATATTAATGGAGGCTTCATTTTTTCAACAAAACTTATATTTTGTAGCTAATCGAAAAACAGGCAGGAATGTCTCCCTTTGATTATGAGGAAAAGTATAAATTATTTAATTTGGAGAACCTTCTCTTTTTATAATTAAGACTTTCAAATCACAGTTTCCTCCCAACAATTACCACTTTTGTAGCTGGTTGAAATCCATGTATTAACACTTGTTTTCTGAATTCGGTAATCTGGCTTTTCATTTCCTCATATTCAGGCCTGTCCTTAATCGTTTCAAGCTTTTCCTGCATAATTTTAACTCTTTTTTCCACCTCGTTAACATCCATTGTTTCCGGTTCATCTTTATGTTCAAAGAAAAATTGGATTGAAATCCCGGCATCCTCAACCATTTGAATAACCTGTTCTTTTTGAAAAGTCTCGTGGTGACTAACACCCAAGAATACGATCGACCCGGCTGCGAAAATGATGGTAAATTTTGTGTACTTCCTGAGCAGGATTCAGATTGTCGCTGACCATTTCGTTTACAATAATCCAACCACCTTTTTTCACCACACGTTTCATTTCGCGCAATCCTTTGCCCACTTTTGTAAGATGATGCAATGCCATGGAAATACTGGCAACATCGAATGTCCCGGTTGAAAAAGAAAGATGTTCAGCAACGCCTTGTTCAAACTTCACGTCAGGATAATTGCGGTTGGCTTCTTCCAACGATTCCTGTTCAGGATCTATGCCGGTAATTTGCCCATTAGGAAATGCTTCCCTCAACACTTTTATAAATTTTCCCGGACCAGTCCCTACGTCCAGAATATTCACACAATTTTTATCAAAAAAGAAATTGGTCAGTGCTTCCATAGTTTTATTTCGTGTAAATCGTTTTTCAAATTAACAGTAAAAATGCCGATAATGCCGTGACAATAATCACCGCTGCGCGATAAAATTTGTCAGAAAGTTTTTTAACCAGCCAAATGCCAAGAAAAGCCCCGGCTGCAATTCCCGGCAAAAGTGAAACATCGAGTAATAGCGTATTCCACGAAATGGTTTTCCAGATAAACAGGTGTAACGGAAATTTCGATAAATTGACGATAAGAAAAAACCATGCACCTGTACCAATAAAACTGTTTTTTGGAAGATGCATAGCCAGTAAATAAATGGCAAAAATTGGCCCGGCAACATTTCCTATCATCGTTGCAAACCCTCCAAGAGTGCCCATTGATGCTGCGAACCACCATGAGTCGGGGAAAAAATTACTGCTCTTTTGGCGGTCTTTCCAAAGCATAAGAACAATGCAAACAAATATCAAAATGGCGATGATGTTTTTAAACCATTCGTCATTTACAACTTCGCCCACCCAAAGAGCAATGCCGATGCCTACAAATGCCCATGGTAAAAGTTTCCAGAGGTATTTCCACTCAGCGTGACGATGATAATAACCAACCCCAAAAAGGTCGGCCATCATTAACATGGGAAGTAATATTCCGGTTGATGCTTTTCCTCCAAAAATTATTGCCAGTGTAGGAACGACAATCATTGAAACACCGGGAACCCCAACTTTTGACATTCCAACAAAAATGCCACATAATGCCAACAAAATCCATTGAAGTAGTGTGAAGTCGAGTCCAGTCATAGTTGTTTTTATAAACGGATGAAGCAGAAAAGTAAATTACTCTTTCCACTCAGATGTCTGTTTGACCATTTGAATGGTTCCATCCGGATTATAGAAAAGTTTATCTACGCAAACGGATCTTTGCCAGTCATTGAATTCCCCTTTTTCGCTCGATAATTTACTGTTATGATAAAAAGCATACCACTGTCCTTTATATTCAACGATTGAACCATGATTTGTATAACTGTCTGTGGGTTCCATATAAATTCCTCTATATTCCCAACGGCCATTGATGCTTTTACTGGTAGCATATCTCATCCGATTGTCTCCCTTCACACCTTCTTTATCATTATTTTCATCGTGATTATCAGAATAAGACAAATAATATATTCCGTTTCTTTTATGAACCCAGGAAGCTTCATGAAAATCCTCCAATCCCACAACTGTTTTCAATTCCCCGTCAATTTCCATCATATTATTTTTTAGCTTACCCATCATACATTTCCACCTCCTCCATAGAACAAGTATGCCTTACCGTCGTCATCCACGAAAACACATGGATCAATCATTGCCGGAATATTCGGAATGTAGCCTTGAACTACAAAATCTTTATCCGGGTATTTACTTGTAGCAACGCCGATTTTCCAGGTATTATTCCAATCTGTTTCACTTGGATGCGGAAAGTAGAAATAATAAGTACCGTTTTTATATGCACAATCAGGCGCCCACATAAAACCACCTTCTTTTCTGCCCCAAGGTACATCTGCGGCACGTAAAATTTCTCCGTGATCTTTCCAATGAATCATATCGTCAGTGGAAAAAACATGATATTGGTCCATCAAATCGCATCCGCGTGGAGGTGAAATATCATGTGACGGATATACATACAAGCGCCCATCAGCCCATACATGTGCTGAAGGATCGGCTGTGTACATACTTGTAATAAAAGGATTTTTCTGAGCCATTAATCCCGACAATATTCCTATTGCGAAGAATATTGTCATCATCGTTTTTTTCAAACTCATGCCATTGAAATTTAAAAATTAAACAAAATATTTTAACTCATTATTACTTATATCAAAGCTACTTTCGATAAGTGTTGAACGACCATATTTTCAAAAATCCTATACCGATTTTCAGAAACAAAGATTAATAGTAATTATTGTGGTAATTTGTCTTCGACAAGTTTTCGATAATTAGCTATATGCCAAAGTTAATGAAATATACAAAGTAAACTTTATCCGACCATCTGTGTAAATAAAGGGTTTCCAGCACATACAAAAAATAGCTGGCCGAAGCCAGCTACTCAAACAGTTAAAAGTACTTTAAGTCATTTGTACTTTTTGAAAACAAAAAACATGTTAACGATTAAAACCACTTTCTTATCTTCATTTATCTCGATTTATTAAATCATATATAATTCTCGACATATTTAGATATTCAAAGTAAATGCCAAACAACTACCATTACGGCACATTAACATTTTATTTACATTGTAATAATTGATCTAAGTAACAGATCAAACAGAAATGAAAAAGAAGAATAAATAGGGTTGACTTAATCCCTAATTTCCCTCAAATCTTTTCTCCAGTTCAATGAGTTCAGCTTCGTTAACATTTGAAAACCACTCGCTTAATTTTTGTCGGGCTTTTTCTTTAATTTCAGGGGTAATATTGGAGGAAATCTGGCCAATGCAAACAGAAGAACCCCCAAATCGTCGGAATAACCAATTATTGGTGTTAAATCAAAAATTGCATCGGTTGGCAGAATAAAATAGCCCAATGCCGCTGCAATATTAATTTATTTTTATGCTTATACTTTTGTCCTTCATTATATAAAAAAGCAATAATGCTGCATAAATTACTGTTACACCTGCCGATTTTGAAAATTGTTTTATTTTTTCCCAAAGCGACTTTTCAGAAAAAAATTTTGAATATTGATTTTCCATTATTTCAAATTTGCATTAGTATAATCCAAATTTGGTTACCATATAATTAACAATTAATTCAAAATTTCGTTTACTTCCTTGCCGGTTTCTGCACGTAAAAGTTTTATTTTTAGCTCTTTGAAATTCCATAATCCGGGAAAATATTTTGCAAAGTGTCTACGCATCATTAAAATCCCAGTTCGCTCATTATCTCTCCATTCTAGATTCATTTTAATTTGTTCTTTTAAAATTTCAAACCTCTTTTACTGCTGGTGTGGAAGCATTTCTCCTGTTTTTAGATAATGTTTTATTTCCCTAAAAATCCAGGGTCTGCCAATTGAAGCGCGACCAATCATTAATCCATCAACACCGGTTTGTTTTAATAAATGTTCTGCTTTTTCAGCACTATTAATGTCACCGTTTCCAATTATTGGGATTGAAATTGCAGGATTATTTTTTACTTCACCAATCAATGTCCAGTCAGCCTCACCGGTATATAGCTGTTCGCGTGTTCTGCCATGAATGGCTAGTGCAGCTATTCCTGCATCCTGTAAACGTTCGGCAATTTCAAAAATTGGTTTGTCATTGTTTGTCCATCCCAGTCGGGTTTTTGCAGTAACTGGTGTTTTAACAGCTTTTACAATTGCGGCAGCCATCTCCTGCATTTTGGGTAAATCTTTTAATAATGCTGCACCCGCGCCGTGACGGACAATCTTTTTCATGGGACAGCCAAAATTAATATCGATAAAATCGGGATTGGACTCCTCGGCAACTCTTGCTGCATCTACCATTGAGTCGATATTGTGACCGTAAATTTGAATACCAACCGGCCGGTCAAAATCATACAATACCATTTTTTGTTTTGTCTTTTTAATGTCTCGAACCAGTGCTTCAGAAGAAACAAATTCGGTGTACATTACATCGGCGCCAAATTTCTTGCACATCCACCGGAAAGATTTATAAGTAACATCTTCCATTGGCGCAAGAAAGAGAGGAGTTCCTTTTAATTCCAGTTTTCCTATTTTCATCTTAGCTTTTTAACCGTTGCAAATTTAACCATTAACGCAACTTTTTGAAGATAATTTTCATCTGTAATTAATTATCTACACCACTAAAACCACAAATGTTCAACAAGTATTTTTACTCCAATCAGTGCCAGAATTATTCCTCCAATTATAAGTGATTGATGGCTGCGTTTAGCAGGAATATTCTTCCCAAACAGCATTCCGAGCATTGCCATAATAAAAGTTACCGTGCCGATAACTATAACCGGGAAAAAAATTGGCATATCCAAAAATCCGAAACTTAAACCTACTACCAATGCGTCGATACTGGTGGCTATTGACAATCCAATCAATATTTTAAATTCAAACGGATTAAATCTCTTTAATTTCCCATCTGGTCTTATTCCTTCAATAATCATTTTAACCCCAATAAACACAAGCAATCCAAAAGCGATCCAGTGATCGACTGTTGCAATTAGATTTTTTACCGAACTGCCTATTAACCAACCAATAACAGGAAATAGTGCCTGAAAAAATGCCAGAAACCCTGCAACCAATGTTGCCTGCATAAATTTTATTTCGCGTTTCATTAATCCGCAGGAAACTGAAACGGCAAATGAATCAAAGCTTAAGCCAACACCGATGAGCAGAAAGGTTATTAACTGTTCAAAGTTCATGTAAAAATAAACTACAATATTACTGAATTATGCCCATTTGAACACATCATTCCTTTATTTCAGTGCTGATGTTCAAATTGTTCACTTTCACGTTCTTAAAAATAAATCGGGTAGTTTGTTATAATTTTGATTATCAATCGTCTATGTTATCAAATGACAGCCGAAGAATTTAAAAATAAAATATTACCATTTTCGCGAAAGCTATTTCCGATGTTATTTCGGATGTTAAAAGATCAGGAGGAAACCAGGGATGCATTTCAGGATTTAATGGTAAAACTGTGGACTAAAAGAAAGGAATTGGAGAATTGCACGAATTTGGACAGCTATATATATACCGTGGCTAAAAATTATAGTATCGATTTATTGAAAAAGAAACGACCAACGATAATTGGCGAAAATGATGCATTTAAAATTTTAAACATTGAAAACAGCGCAGAACCTGAAACAAGAGAAAAGTATGAATATGTGCACCGAAGTATTGAAAATTTACCCGGAAAAATAAAACGGTAATTCAATTGCGCGATATTGACGGTTTTTCGTTTGAAGAAATTAATGAAATAACCGGATTTGAAGTCCCTTATTTGAGAGTAATTCTTTCGAGGGCAAGATTGAAAGTGAAAGAGGAAGTTGAAAAAATTTACAATTATGATGAGACAAGAAGATTTGCTCGGTAAATATTATAAAGGCGAAACAACAGACGAAGAAGAAACTGTATTGAAAAGCCAGATTTTTGATCGAAGAATTTGATTCTGCAGAGAATATGTTTCAATATTTTCATAAAGAAGGTAAAGTACCTGCTGATTTGGAAGAACTATTTTTTCGAAAGTAATCGATAAACAGAAAAAAAGTAAAACGAATAGAATTAGATTATTCAGAGTGAGTTCTGCTGCTGCTGTGTTGGCAATTATTTTATCGGTTTATATCGGTTTTCGGAATACACGAAATGCAAAACTTGAAAACGATTTTTTTGTGATGGAACAGGCACTTTACAATGTTTCTGAAAGTATTCAACCCGAAGAACAGGAGGAAATGCTGGTTCTTTGGGTCGATAACGATGTGGAAATAATTATTAATTAATATAAAAACAAAAAATTATGAAAAGAACAATTCTAATGACACTGGTTATCGCAATTTCTTTTGCGGCTTTGGCACAGCAACCAAAAAATCTTTTTGAACAGTTAACAGAAACCTACTCAAACACGGATGGTTTTAGTGCCAGTATGTTAACCAGCGACATTTTTGATCTTTACTTAAAAAAAGAATCTGGAAGAATCTTCGCCGGTTTCCGAAGCTTTAAAAAAACTGGATTACATTATGGTAGTTTCTCAAAGTAATTTGATGAGAGCAAGCGCTGTTGTTTCAGGCACCGGAAAAAATTTAGTGCCGGGGATGAAGATTCCGACAGGGAAATTCATCAAACGATACTGGATTATTATAAAAAGGAAAATTATACTTTGTTTAAAACCGAAAAAAGAATGGGTGAGGATGTTAAAGTATTTTTGAAAAAGAACCAGGATAAAATTAAATCTCTGGCATTGATAACCAATTCTTCGGCATCAACAAATCTAGTGGAGTTAAATGGCGACATTGATTTATCAACAGTAGCAGAATTGAATAATACTTTGAATTTAAGAGGATTGGAAAATCTTTATAAAATTAATGACAGATTCGATTCTGAGGTTATTCTACAGGAGTTGGAACTGGCTATTCCCGTGCAAATGTTGAAGAATTGGTAGCACGTCAACGTGACTTGTATGAAAAACAAAATGATCTTTCTGAAAAACAACGCGAAGAAATGGAAGCTCGATCGTCAAAGGATGGAAAGCAAGACCAAATAGCTGAAAAATATCGCCAACTGGCCGAAACTTATGGAAGACAACCCATTTTTTTAAGTACTCCTGGCGATACAAACACTGTATATTATCTCAACGGGAAAAAAGTTAAAGCAAAAGATATTAAAGAGTTGGACAAAGAAAAAATTGAAAGTATTGAATTAAAAAAGGGAGAGACAGCTGATGATAAAACAGTGGTAAGAATAAAAACGAAATAGCTACTACAAAATCTAAAAGGTCCTATTAATTAGCGTTACAGATTTTTGTGTACTATCAATCATTAAACTTTGAATACGTTATAATAAGTTTGATCCCCGCTGCACTTGAACTTCCTTTCAGCACCACCCGGTTGGCCCGGTCATTTCGTTTCCCGGTAGTTAAAAAAAATCCGAATTGTTTATCTTCTCCCTTGATAATCCGCTGTAAATGTTGGGTAATATTGAAGTGATAAGTATGATCAGCGTATTAATGAACCACCATAAAATGAGGAATTAAAATAATCATCAGGCAATCGTTCTACACCCGAACTATCGATAAATGTAAACAACAATTTCGGCGGAGGTGGAAATTTAGATATCTGAAGCTACGTGTATCAATCTGGAAAATGAGTTCTGCCTTATTTATTGCAGTGTTTACTGAATCAGCCCATGAAGTAAGATCATCAATCATAACTTTTGCTTTTAGCCCACCGGTTGATTGAACATAAATTAGTGAATCTTCTGCAACTTCCGAATTCAAATGTTCTTTAAACGGAGTTCCGGAGTAATCATGAACAATACTATTTACGCGTGCGCTGAATGGTGAAATAATATATGGCATAACCATTGAAGTGTCTATGCCACTTCTAAGAACAGAATCGTTATTATAATAAAGTGCCAGTGCTGATCCCTGAAACCCACCCGAGGGCACAGGCTCCATTGACAAAATAGCTCCACCTTGTTCTGTAACCGGCTCCGTTTCAATTACTAACCCCTTAAAATATTCCAGAAAAGCATCAATATTTACATTCTGAAGCGAGTCAGTATTAAGAAGTTTTTCTCCCAGTGAAATATCAATTGGAATGGTTATCAACTGGTAAAATGTATCTGAAGTAGTGGAATCAAGTCTTACTCTCGGTTTATATTCTGTTTCACCAAGTAACTCGGTAGATGCCATCGATTTCAAATCAACATCCTGAGTATAACTTGTTCATCTAATCATCTATCAGCTCTGTCTCCAATTCATAAACCTTAAATTTCTGGTAAGTAACTGTATCACCGTAAATAATTCTGTAATAAAGGTACAATCTTACAGAATCAATTGTCGGGTTACTCCCAAAATCAGGGAATCCATACAACCTGAACTGAGCGGCCAAATCTATGGTAGTAGTTCCAAAAAGTGAATCTTTCAAGCTTCCAAGTAAACTGTGATTAGCCTCATCAGTTCTGATTTTATCTTCTGTAAATGTATAAGCAGAAATATCGTCCTTAATAACTTCACTTCTTATGGAAATTAAATCACCCGATGGTAGCACTTCAACACCAATACTTGATTCTTTTTTACAGCCAGTAAATAATACTACAACAAAAATTAATACAGGTAAGATTCCGGAAATGTATTTTCTGATTCTTTTCACAAATTTTCTGATTAATTATTCTCTATGTTTTCTGGTTTTCTTAAAAACTTCACAAACGTATTAAAAAACAATGATAACAAGGTTGAAATAAATGTAATTTTGATTTTTTAAACTTTAATTTGATTCTTTTAACAAACTTTGTCGTAAAATTCATTATAAGCATCAATGTATGTTTCTTTTGGCTGGTATTCCAGAATTGGTTTGTCAGTCGTTTGAATAAATTTATCGACTTCCGGATTTATCTTCTCAGCTCCTTTGATTACAGCATCGGAATACTGTATTCCCAATTTACTTACATTAACAAAATCAGGGGTTTCCAACATAGAAACATCTTCTTTTGTAATCCCGTCCACCAGCAACTTTTCATTGAAATCAGAATTCAAAGGATTCTTAAAATCATCGTCATAAACCGAATAAACTACTTTAGAATTTCTAAACAACGGATTGTTATAATAATACTTTTTAATATAAAGTGGTACCAGCGAAGTCAACCATCCATGACAATGAATAATATCAGGCGCCCAACGAAGTTTTATTACGGTTTCCAAAACGCCTCGTGCAAAAAACACAGCGCGCTCGTCATTATCTTCAAACTCTTTCCCGTGAGCATCTGTTAATACGAATTTCCGTTGAAAATAATCTTCGTTATCGATAAAGTAAACCTGCATCCGGGCAGCCTGAATTGAGGCAACTTTTATTATCAACGGGTGATCCGTATCGTTAATTACCAAATTCATTCCGGAAAGACGAATGACTTCGTGCAACTGATTTCGCCTTTCGTTTACGCTACCATATCGGGGCATAAAAGTCCTGATTTCCCTTCCTCTTTCCTGAACTCCCTGAGGCAAATAACGAGAGATTTCTGACATCTCGGTTTCGGGTAAATAGGGAGTTATTTCTTGCGAAATATATAGGATCTTTTTCTTTTCCATTGACCAATGAGCGCAGTTATAAACAGGGTGCAAAGGTAATAAAAATATCCTTAATATTCAATTTAAGCCAGTTATACAGATTAAGGTAATGCTTTACACAAAGCCAAAATTTCATGAATTGCCAATTTATTTTATTTACTTTGCACCCGAAAATAATGGGGGATGTTTTTGGTCAAAACCATAAAGGATTTACAAAGCAAAATGCAGGCTTTTCAATCGTTGGGAAAGAGTGTAGGATTTGTACCAACAATGGGAGCTCTCCATGCCGGGCATATTTCTCTTGTAACCCGTGCGGTGAGCGAAAACCCAGTGGTAGTAGTCAGTATATTTGTAAATCCAACACAGTTTAACGACACAAATGATTTGGAACGTTATCCGCGGAACCTTGATGCCGATTTGAAATTGCTGGAAGAAACAGACTGTAATATTGTTTTTGCCCCTAAAGTAAACGAGGTTTATCCTGAACCGGATACCAGAAAGTTTAACTTTAGCGAACTGGAAACAGTTATGGAAGGGAAGCATCGACCCGGACATTTTAATGGAGTAGCACAAGTTGTAAGCAAATTGTTTGAAATGGTTAAACCCGACAAAGCCTATTTCGGGTTAAAGGATTTTCAGCAACTTGCCATCATAAAAAGTCTGGTCAAACAGATGGAAATTCCGGTTGAAATTATTCCTTGCGACATTGTGCGCGAAGAAAGTGGTTTGGCAATGAGTTCACGAAATGAATTGCTTTCAGCAGAAGAACGGAAAAATGCCGCTTTAATTTCTGAAACCTTGTTTAAGGCAAAAGAACTTAAAAGCCAAAAATCCGTACAAGAACTTGCGTATTGGATTGAAGAGAATATCAACAAAAACCCGTATTTAGCTGTTGAATACGCAGAAATTGTTGACGATGAAAAACTTCAGCCTGTTAAAAACTGGGATGAAAAGAATACAAAAGTTGCTTGTGTTGCTGTTTATTGTGGAAAAGTCAGATTGATTGACAATATTGTTTTTAACTGAAAGGAGCAAAGTCATGCAAATTGAAGTTTGTAAATCGAAAATACATAAGGTTACGGTTACCGAAGCCAACTTACAATATGTAGGAAGCGTTACCATTGATGAAGACTTAATGGATGCTGCCAACATTATTGAAAACGAAAAGGTTCAGATTGTAAATATTAATAACGGCGAACGCCTTGAAACTTACGTTATTAAAGGCGAACGCGGTTCCGGCACAATTTGTCTTAACGGGCCGGCAGCACGTAAAGTTGCCGTTGGTGATGTTGTAATTATTATTTCATATGCACACATGGATTTTGAAGAAGCAAAAACTTTTAAACCCTGGTTTGTTTTTCCTGATACCGAAACCAATTCAATCGTTTAATTCAAGATTTATCCAACCCCAACCCGTAATATTCAGTTTCAATTTATTTCTCTCAATAGAATAACTACTCACCTGTGAAAGCATTTCTTGTATCTTTTTTGAAAAATCACTATCACAACACAATTTTGTGCAACCTGCAAGAGTTATTTCAATTTCACCTTCACCCGTTAATTTAAACTCTCCCGAACAACCATTCACATCAAGTTCCAGTGTGTAATTTCCTTCTTTATAAAACTCGATTATCGGATTATATTCATTGTTTTTAGCTATGCTACTGATTCCACGACATAAAATCACAATTCCGACTGTTTGTAATATCTTTTACATTTTTACCGTCTTTATTGCATGAAATAAAAGAGAACAAAACCACAAAAAACAAAACCATTATTTTTGAAATTTTAAACATACCATGTCATTTTATTTTTAATGAATATGCTGTTGAATAAGATTTGCATTTTCAACTAACTCTAATTTTGATAAATTAGTTCCATTATGCAAACTTCTATAATTTAGCTAAATTTGGGAACTTAACTTTCCTAATTTGCATTTTTGAAACGTAGTATATGCCGCAAAAAGTCACCATCAATCTTCAACCCATTAATAAAAAACTTGAGGTTCTTAAAGGAACTCCACTTCTTGACATATTTCATGAATTTGGTATTGAATTTCCCTGTGGCGGGAAAGGAACATGCGGTAGATGTAAAGTAAAATTACTGAAAGGAGAACTAAAAACTGATCTGGTCCAACAACAAAAACTGAAAAAATTAAGGTTAGAAGATAATTGGCGACTGGCCTGTTTTTGTAAAGCTGAATCAGATATCACACTGGAAGTTTCGCAATTTGAGAATATCATACTTGCAGATGATTCTGAGTTTGACTTCACCCCTTTAAAAGGATTTGGAATTGCTATTGATTTAGGAACGACAACAATCGTAGCCCAATTGATGAATCTTGAAAACGGGCATATTCTTGATTCTGTTTCTGAAGTTAATCTTCAGTCAAAATATGGAGGAGATTTAATTTCCAGAATCCAAAGTTGTTTGGATGGGAAACAACAGGAAATGCAGAAACTCATTCGGAAACAAATCGGAAAAATGATCGGGTTCATGTTGCAAAAACATTTGGTGGAAGTTTCGAAAATTGTTTTAGTTGGAAATACAGTTATGCATCATATTTTTTCAGGATTGAATGTTCAACCACTATCCTTACTATCCTTTTGAATCTCCCGACATGGGAACACAGCTGTTCTCTGCCAAACAGTTATACTGGTAACTTCCTGAAACTACAGTAATCCAGTTCTATCCTTCCATTGGAAGTTTTGTTGGCAGTGATATTCTTGCTGGAATTGCCGCAACAAAAATGACTGAACGAGAAAAATATTCCGTATTAATTGACCTTGGTACAAACGGTGAAATTGTTGTTGGGAACAAAGAAAAAATTGTTTGTGCTTCTACGGCTGCAGGACCGGCTTTTGAAGGTGCAAAAATCAGCCAGGGAATGCGCGCCACAACAGGAGCAATTTCTTCGATTTCATTGAAAGATAAGGATTTTGATTGTCATGTGATTGGGAATGTAAAAGCCAAAGGAATTTGTGGCAGCGGGTTGATTGATGCGATGTCAATTTTAATTCAACAGGAAAGAATCGGGATATTTGGAGAGATCAACTCAGGCGAAGAAAAAATTGAACTGGCACCTGGTATTTTTCTAACCCAGCAAGATATTCGGGAGTTTCAACTGGCAAAAGCTGCCATTGCAACAGGATTGCAAATTCTGCTTAATCAACTAAATATTACTTTTCATGAAATTGAGACCGTATTCATTGCCGGAGGATTTGGGAATTTCCTAAACCTTGAAAATGTAATCCGCACCGGGTTAATTGAATGCGAAAAAGAGAAAATTGTGAAACTTGGAAACACAGCTCTCATTGGCGCAAAAATGTTTTTGTTTGAGGAGGATGAATTCATTCAGCATATTTTACGAAAAACTACCCATGTTAACCTTGAAGGTGATCCGGAATTTCAGGATATTTATGTGGAGAAATTGATGCTGAAGTAATTGATTGTTATTTCGAGGAGGTACGATCGAGAAATCTCTCTTCAATAAAACGGATTTCTCCTTATACTTCGTCGAAATGACAGGATATCTGTTACTTCACCAATTCTTTTGTGGAAAGTAACCCGCACGCTGCATATATATCCTGTCCACGTGAAGCACGAATTGTGGTAAGAATTCCTTTTTTATTGAGTTCGTTTTTAAAATGCTGAATGATTTCATCGTTCGGACTTTTCAAAGGTGTCCCCGGAACAGGATGAAAACGGATTAAATTGATACGACATTTCAACCCGGAAAGTAAACTTGCCAGTTCCTTAACATGTTCAATGGAATCGTTCAGACCTTCAAAAACAATGTATTCAAACGAAACCCGTCGCTGACGTCCAAAATCCCAGCGTTTTATTTCTGCAACCACATCCTCAATCGGATAGGCAATTTCAACCGGCATTAATCTTTTACGTTCCTCGTTAAACGGAGTGTGTAAACTCACTGCCAGATGCGCTTCACTTTTTTCGAGGAATGTCAACATTCCGGGAATAATGCCAATTGTAGAAACCGTAATCCGGCGTGGACTCATTGCAAATCCCCAGTCAGACGTGAGAATCTCAATGCTTTTTAAAACTTCATCCAGATTATCGAAAGGCTCGCCCATTCCCATGTATACAATATTGGAAACATCCTCTGCTTCAGCAATACTTTTTATCTGGTTCACAATTTCTCCCGAAGTAAGTTGCCCCTGGAAACCCTGTTTGCCGGTCATACAAAAAAGGCAACCCATTTTACATCCCACCTGCGAACTTACACAAACGGTTTTCCGTTCGCGTTCCGGAATCATGGCAGTTTCAATAAATTTATGCTGAACCGTTGGGAAAAGGTATTTTTTTGTGCCATCGATGCTTTCCTGAATTTTAGTAGGCGAAATTAGTCCAAACTCATATTTCTCATCCAACAGTTCTCTCGCCTTTTTGGAAAGATTGGTCATTTCATCAATCGACGAAATATCTTTTTTATACAGCCAGTCAGCAATCTGATTGGCTGTAAATTTGGGCAGACCAAGTTCTGTCACCAGTTTCTGTAACTCATTTAATGTCTTTCCAAACAGATTCTCTTTCACCACAAATTTTTTGGCAAAGATAACACGACTTTGTCATTCCGAAGAGTATGCGAGGAGAAATCCGTTTCCCTGTGCAAGAGATTTTTCTACCGCTAATCCCGATAACTATCGGGAGGGATCGAAATGGCAGGTACTATTCCATCAACGATTTTATAAACCCGGGAGCTTTCCTGTGTTTTGTAGCCTGTTCAAATGCATAGGCAATTTTCAGCAATTTGGGTTCACTCCAGGCCTTTCCAAAAAATGAAATTCCAACAGGTAATCCGTGAATAAATCCCATCGGAACAGTAACATTTGGATAGCCTGAAATAGCTGCCGGAGAAGAACTTCCTCCACTAAAATGATCCCCGTCCACCCAGTCAATATTCCAGGCAGGGCCGTTAGTTTGTGCAATTATTGCATCTAAATTATGTTCTTCCATCACTTTATCGATTCCCTCTTTCCCAGCATATTTCTTTGAATCTTTTAACGCTGTTAAGTATTCTTCTGAATTCAAATCACCTTTTTCCTGTGCCTGTAAAAATATTTCCTGACCAAACCAGGGCATTTCCCGATCGGCATTATTCTTATCGAATTCAATAATTTCTTCCAGACTTTTAACCGGTGCTGTAGGATGTTCCTGCAAGTATTTATTAAGATCGGCCTTAAATTCATAGAGTAGAACCTGATAAGAAGGATTACCCCATTTTCGGTTATTTTCAAATTCTACTTTTTCAATTATTTCAGCACCGTGATTTTTCATTACATCAACTGCCTGCTTAAAAAGATCATCTACTCTTGCATCAAAACCGATCATTTGCGAAGCAATTCCAATTCGCATTCCTGCCAGTCCGTTTTCGTCAAGGAATTTTGTATAATCCGAATATATTTCTCCTTTTTCAATGTGCGTTTCAGCATCATTAGGATCGAATTCGGCAAGAGCTCCCAGCAAAATAGCTGCATCTTTTACCGATCTTGTCATCGGCCCGGCAGTATCCTGGCTGTGGGCAATTGGAATAATTCCTGAACGGCTCCATAAACCAAGTGTAGGTTTAATACCAACCACGCCATTTACACCCGACGGACAAACAATGCTTCCGTTAGTTTCAGTGCCGATTCCAATAGCACACAAATTGGCTGAAACTGCAGCGCCTGTTCCTGCACTTGACCCACAGGGACTACGGTCGAGATAATAGGGATTTCGAGCCTGTCCACCACGGCCGCTCCAACCACTTGACGAATTATCTGATCTGAAATTAGCCCACTCACTTAAGTTGGTTTTTCCCAGAATAACAGCACCTGCCTCGCGTATTTTATTTACGATAAAAGCATCTTCACCAACTATATTCCCTTCAAGAGCCAATGATCCGGCAGTGGTTTGCATTTTGTCCCCTGAATCAATATTATCTTTAAAAAGAATCGGTATTCCGTGAAGAGGCCCACGTACTTTTCCCGATTTCCGCTCCTCATCCATCTTTCGTGCAATATCCATAGCATCGGGATTAATTTCGATAACCGAATTCAGCATCCTGTCAATTTTATTGATCCTGGTTAAATATTTTTCACAGATTTTTTCAGCCGTTAAATCACCCGACTCCATTTTCTGTTGCAATTCACCAATGGTGATTTCATTTAAATCGAAATTGGTCGGGTTGACTACTTCTTTGTTTTTTGTTTCAACCGTGCAGGCGCCAATTCCGGCCACTGCCAGTGCCGATCCGCTCAAAGCTGTTGTTTTGAAAAAGGTACGACGTTTCATGTTTTAGATATTTAGATTAATAGACTTTAGACGAGTGAAAACATTTAATTACTTCATCAATTTCGCGATTTTCATTTCAGCATATTGTTAATGAGAACATTTACCCATTTACCTACCTTACTTTCCCAGGATTCTTTTTTACAAAATCGCCCCAGTTTTTATATTCTTTCGATTTTTCCGGTTTCCCTAACTGAATAAAATGGCAAATAGCAACTGCCACCGCATCGGTAGCATCGAGACCCTGATCCAGATCTTTCAAATTATAAACTTTCTGCAGAAAATAGGCTACCTGCTCTTTGCTTGCCCGCCCCATGCCGGTTATCGCTTGTTTTACCAGCAACGGAGCATATTCAAAAATAGGAATTTCATGCATAAGTGCAGCAGCCATAATCACACCCTGTCCCCGTCCAAGCTTTAACATCGACTGTACATTTTTACCATAAAACGGAGCTTCGATAGCCATTACATCGGGTTTGTATTCGCGAACCAAATGCAGCGCCCTTTCATGAAGTACTTTTAATCGCTGATAATGATCTGAATATTTGCTGGGAGTAATGTTTCCCATATGCAGTATTACAGGCTTTTTTTCACGTATTTCAACTAACCCATAACCAGATACTGTAGTGCCGGGATCGATTCCAAGTATGCGTAATGGTTTTTCCATTCAATAAAAATAGTGACTTGTGGCAACTTCTGGAGACTTATTGAAATTTTTTGTTTTATAAAACGCTTTCTATCTCCCAAATTGTCTCAAATAATTATATTATATCACCTCTTTTCCTGTCGATCTGTTGAACAAGTACTCCGGAAATAATAAAGATCAAACCAATAAACGTGGTTATAAAAATGGTTTCCTGCAAGATAAAGTGAATAAATACCAGTGAAAGAAAAGGTGCAAAAAATACAAGGTTCCCGATTTTTGCGTTGCTGGTAGTCAGGTTCATAGCTTTTAACCACAACACATAAGTTATACCAACTTCGAAAATACCTGAATAGATAATTGCGGCAAGACCTACTCCCGGTTTAATCTGAAATGAAGAAAAAAGAAAAACCACCGGTGCAAGATAAATCACTCCAATGGCAAAGTTCAAAAACAGCTTAATTATTTCATCTCGTTTATCACGTACGTTAAATATCCAGTACAACGACCATAACACCGAACTTCCAACAGCCAGAAAAACTCCGAGAGAATTGGTATTCCTGAAACCATCAAATCCGCCTTGTGAGGAAATAAAAAATACCCCTGCAAAACTGATTAGCAGCGCGACAATGCTGATCCAGCTAATTTTCTGATGAAGGAAAGGTACCGAAAGCAAAGCCAACGTAATTGGCCAGATCATGTTAAGTGGCTGCGCAACCTGTGCCGGCAGCAACGAATAAGCTTTGAAAAGTACAAGGTAATATAGCAGCGGATTAAAGGCTCCCATCAGTAGTGAATACAACCACTGGCGTTTTGTTTGTTTAAAAATCTGGTTTGTTTTCCCTTGAAACAGTAAAACAATAAACAACAAAACGACGGTTACTACTGAAGCATAAAAAATAAGTTGGATAAAATCGTATTCCCGAAGCGCCAGTTTAAAGGAAGTTGCTACAGTGGACCAAAAAATCACAGATAATCCTGCAAAAAAGTATGCCTTATTAGAATTCATTCACTTTTAAAGAATCTTTCATAAATATTTCTTCCTTCAGGTTCTCATTTTTGTCGGGGTAAATTTTGAGCAATTCCCGGTATCTTTCTCTCGATTTATCGGTAAAAACACTCCCCGGGTACCGGGTTAACATTTCACGATACAAATCTTTTGCTTTTTCTTTTTTATTCAGATTATAATCGTACAATTCAGCCAGTTGAAACATAGCGTCATCACCCAGCAGATCATAACCAAAATCATCAACGATCTTTGTAAGGTATTGTGCAGCAAGTGTATCGTTATTCTGCTTCTATTTCAATCTTTGCCTTTCGGAAAAGGATATCATCTACCAGTGAATTATAAGGATAAAGTTTCATCAATCCGTCCAGGATAGCCATTGCAGTATCATTTTTGTTCTGAAAAAATTTTAAATCTGCCTTGGCAAACATGGTTAACGGAACTGCTGTAGTATCCAGATTCAGGTTGTTCCCAATCAACAGTGAAAGTTCCATCGCATCATTGGCGGTAAGTTTCGATGTGCTTGCTTTCAGAACATCGAGTTGAGCTTTTGCCCAACTAAAATTACCCATGTAGTAAGCCAGTTTTGCTTTTTTCAGTTTTACCTCATCTCCCAACGAATTAGTTTTGTTATCTTCAATCACCTGCGAATAAACCAACGTAGCTTCCCATGGATCATTGGCATACACATAAATGTCTCCCATTTCAGCTTTTAATGCCCCCGATTGCTCCGGTTTCAACCTTGGAATCTTAAGACCTTTGTTAAGCACTTCAATCGCTTCATCGGTCTTATTCAGGTGAAATGCCAGTAAATGTGCGTCTTCCTCAATGAGATTCAGAACCGATGGAGAATACCCCAGATAATCAAGTCCTTCCTTAAACTGATTTGCAAGCTCTTCACCTTTTGCCTTATCCTTTCCGAAATCAGAGATATATTGTTGGTAAGAAGCATGAATATTCAGCGCAAAAGCCTGTCGGAAAAACGGATTTGATTCACCTTTATCCATCAGGTATCCAAAAGCTTTCCGGGCATCTTCGTAATCGCGGTTATTTAACGCCATATTTCCCAGTTGAACAATCTGTACATCTTCCGATCCTGTTCTACGATCAAGGGCTATTGATTGCCTCAAAGCCGGAGCAAATTTCTTTTCCTGTAAGAAAAACCAGATTAGTAGTCTGTTATAACCAATTACATCCGGCTCTGATTGTATGCGTTTTAAAATCTGATTCCGGAACTGATCACGCAACTCATCGTCGATATCGAGTCGCATTGCAGATGATAACGCACTTTGCACACGCGGCAACTGCTTCTCATTTTCCCGAAGCAAATTGAGATATTCTTCCAGCATATTTTCATAATCATGCAGGTACAGATATGTTCTTGCAAGTTCGTAGCTAAATTGCTCCGGGGCCAGTACTTCCCTCCCTTTCAGGTAAGTTTGTTTAGCATATTCATATTCACCCCAGGTTATAAAAGCATTGGCTGTCATCAGGTAATTTCCCCTGTTTGCCGGAATTTGGTCAATTGCCGCTTTAAATTTTGCATTCGCCTCTTCATCTTTTTTCTCTGCCTTCAGCACATGACCCCAATCAACATAAAGTTCCGGCCGGGGATCACGTTGTTTATTAAATTCTTTTTGTACCTGTTGTTTAGCTTCGTCGTACTTTTCCTGTTTCAACAAGCAGTCGAGATAATATCTGAAATAACTTTCATTTTTTGTTTTTTCATAAACAGTGAAAAGCAATGGGGCAGCTTTTACATAATCCTTGGCATTGTAGTATGTAATTGCCAGACTCGACTGCGTTTGAAGCTCACTTCTTTTCTGTTGAGCAAAAACTACATTCATGCTTACTAAAAATACGATAACGAAAACTATACCTTTCATTGCTTGTTAAAATAGAATACAAAAATAACACTCTCGTTCTAAGAAAGTTCTTTTGTTACAATAAACTATTCACTTTTAATTTATGACATTATAACTTACTTTTGCACAAAATATTTTGACAGCGTATGGCACATGAGTTGAAGGACAGGCAGAGACTGCCGCGATGGATGAAGATGAAAATGCCTAAAGGCGAAAGTTATTCAATGGTAAAGAACCTGGTTGAGAAGCATGGGTTACATACCATTTGCACCAGCGGAAACTGCCCAAACATTGGAGAATGCTGGAACCGGGGAACAGCAACTTTTATGATTCTGGGAGATATTTGTACCCGACGTTGTAAGTTTTGTGCTGTTAAAAGTGGCCGGCCCTTACCACCCGACTTAAAAGAACCTGAAAAATTAGCAGAATCAGTTCGGATAATGGGGGTTAAACATTGTGTAATAACCTCTGTTGATCGTGATGATCTGGACGACCAGGGAGCTGAAATCTGGGCACGAACTATTACCGAGGTAAAAAAAGTAAATCCGGAAACAAAAATAGAAGTTTTGATCCCTGATTTCAGGGGAAAAGAAGAACTCATCCAGCAGGTGATTGACGCAAGACCGGATGTTATTTCTCATAATGTTGAAACAGTTGAACGACTTACACCTTTTGTTCGGTTTGCATCGAAATACCGACGTAGCCTCGATGTGATAAATTACGTAGCGCAGAATTATAAAATTGCCAAATCGGGTATTATGCTTGGCTTGGGTGAAACTCCCGATGAAATTCTGCAGACCATGGACGATCTTTTGGAAGCCGGAGCTAAAGTAATGACGATCGGACAATATCTGGCACCCACAATTAAACACATGCCGGTTGTAGAATACATCACACCCGAAAAATTTGCGGAGTACCGGAATATTGGGATAAGAAAGGGATTCAAGTTTGTAGAAAGCTCACCGCTAGTCAGAAGTTCCTACAGAGCAGAAGAACACGTAAATGCGTAATTCAAGGCAAAAGTTAAAAATTACAAGGCAAAAGTAAGTGGCTGATTTTAATTACATTGATCTCGGGTTAAAAGGATACAAGGAATGCTGGGATTACCAGGAAGAATTGCTTTCAGAAGTAGTTGCCGACAAACGTACTTCCGGGAAACCTTCGGCAAAAAACTATTTTCTGTTAGTTGAGCACCCACATGTTTATACGCTTGGCAAAAGCGGCGATGAAAAAAATCTGCTTGCCAATGCCGATTTCCTGAAAAAAATTGAAGCGACTTATTACAAAATAAACCGTGGCGGCGATATTACCTATCATGGCCCGGGTCAAATTGTTGGATACCCGATTATCGATCTGGAAAATTATAAGATTGGCGTTCGCGAGTATATCGAAAAAATGGAAGATGCCATTGTTGCCACCATCGCTGAATATGGTTTAACAGGAGGCCGAAAAGAAGGGGCAACCGGAGTTTGGCTGCAGGCAGAACATAAAGTTCGAGCGAGAAAAATCTGCGCGATCGGTGTTCGTGTTAGCCGGTATGTTACCATGCACGGTTTTGCGCTAAATGTAAATACCGACATGCGCTATTTTAATTACATCAATCCCTGTGGGTTTTCAACTTACGGTGTAACTTCCATTCAGCAGGAATTGGGAAAAGAAATCGACATTGAAGAAGTAAAAACAATTCTGAAAGAGAAATTCAATCAGATATTTTAAAAAATTCACCCTGATTACAATTCTCTAATTATATCTCTTATTTTATCTAAATCCACCTGCTTGTTTTCAGGATATTTATAATCTGTCAGGTACCAATCTTCTGTGAATGAAATACTTTTGCCCGGTTCAATCCATTCCCACGGACCGATGGGCTCAATTTCACAAATGCCATCTTTATTATACCAAAGAGACACTGTGGCTCCGGTCATTTCACCATAAACTTTATCATCGAAAACCTTAAATTTTTTAACAAAAAGTTGATTGTCCTGAGTAACATAGGCTAACCAGTCTGAACCATCGGTAACAAACTTTGGATTTTCAGGAGGCCCAAGAATTTCAAGCACGCCATCCCTTACACGTTCATTTTCTCCACCTGCCGGGCCAAAGTCCAGCTTACTTCCGCGAACATATACCATGTACCCTTTGGGAAAACGACTGTTAGGATTCAGCGGGGCCAGACAAATCCCGTTTCGTTCACCAAAAGTGCGGCTCCAGTGACAATAACGTTTAGGTGAATCACTGACATTAATAATCGTCTGGACAAATTCCAGATGAGAGGACTTTTTATCTAAAGTAAATTCCCTGACCAACTGAACACCGGCAGTTTTGGCAATCGGACTCTTTATTTTTATATAGTTTGACTTTTTCTCAACCAATTCCCATTTCCCTAACCATGTCTCGGGATGCGGAGGTGCAAGTTTTTCGGGACCAAAATCACATCTTCCTCCATCAGGATCCGATGATTTTACATCGTTGTCAGTGCGTACAAAGATGACATTATTCCCATTTTTTGAATATTCCATTACACGTCCGCCAACTTCCAAATCTACCGCCAGTTTTATTTTCCCATTGGAAATGCGAACGTAATCTTTTTCCTGCCCTGTTGCTAAAAATGTTAAGGCAAGCAATAAAAACAGTAACTGATATTTTTTGAATTTCATCCGTTTTAATTTTTTGAATAGTACACGAGTATGCCTTTTCATATTGAAAAGAAACCAAATCTTAATAATACAAAAACCGCTTTCGGGAACAGGTTTAGTTTAGCTCAAAATTAGCAATAATTTCAGCATTTATTTTACGATTAAAATTACCCATTGACTTTTTATTTTTTTGAGCCGCTAAAACCCCCGCCCGCTTAATTCCTCCATGATAAGTTTTATTAAAGAAACCCAGTCCTGCCAGATATCCGGTGATATAAAAGCCATTGTAAACCTGGAAGCCGGCAAAGGTAAGCACCGACGCATTAATTAATAAATTGATCATTCCTTCGCCAAAATTACCTGCGTAAATCTGCCCCGAACCCGGAAAAAAACGTGACCAGTTTTCGGCTTTCTTAACCAATTTTATGCGGGGCCTGTTCTTTTTATTGTACAAACTCGTTATCGTTTGCTCCATCTCGAACCTCTTGTCTGGCGAAAAGTTCTGCATGCTTACAAATTGCAGAAAAGTTTTTTTTGCTTCGTCCCACTGATAAGTTTCATTCAGGGCTAAAATTTTTACTGGCATGAAAAAGTAAAATGAGGCACTGTCCTTGCTTCGATGAAAAAATTCATCGATCTTCCACAGAGCCCTGGCAGGCTCTCCGTTTAAATAATAACAAAGCGACTGCTCATAGGAAACCAAACGATACACTGAGTCCTCCGGACTTGAAAAATAAATTGGTTGAAGTGTGCTGATAGCTTGTTCAAATTCTCCCATTTTTTTGTAACACAAAGCTTTCCTGTATTTAAAATAATTCAGGTTAGCCTGATCCTTTGCCAAAAAAATCTGCCGCTCGTACTCAATAGAAGCTTCAAAATATTTCCCGGAAGCATATAAACTATCACACTTCAGAGTAGCAGAACGGCTAATCAAAGAAATTCCGCAAAGGAATATGAAGCTGAAAAAGTATTTGATTGTGTAAGGCATTTTTATATTCATTTTCACTGATTTTTACAGAAATAACCGATCCGTAAATATTTGAAACATAGTTAACAGCAAAGATACTTCCGAAAATAATTGTCTTTGCATTTTTAATTCCCGCTTTATGATAGTTTTCCCATGTTATTAAACCAAATCCAACCGTACCAATCATTGAAGCAATACCGGAACCCGTTTTTCCTGCATAAATTTTCCCCGACCCGGGAATTATCCCCGACATTATTCCGGCCAGAACCGGCGATTTTGAACGATGATTTTCATGCTCTTTACAAATATCTTCCAAACCAATAACCTGCTGAGTTAATGTTGCATTTTCCATATTTACCTTTCCGAGCAATTCTTTCGCTTTTGGCCAGTTATCCTGAAGCATCTCGATTCCGGTTAATTCAAAATTGAGTAGCGATAAGTTGGGTTCATCCTTAATTTTCATCTGTCCGAAGATTTTTCGGGCAGATGAGTAATTTTCAAGATATACCTGGTTATACCCGGCAAAAAAATATGACTTTTTGTAGAAAGGAGATTCCTTACCAACTCTAAGCAATGAAAGGGTTGATTCTTCCAAATCCCTCAACGAATAATACGACCAGCCCCGGTAATAATTAAGCGAATCGTTTTGTTGTTTTTCATGGAACAATGTATCCCTGTCAATCAAAAAAATAGCTTCTTTATAATATCCCTTGTTAACCAAATGCCGGATAAAAGGAATCTCACTGTTGTCCTGTGCGAACCCTAAACGAACAATCAAAAGAAAAATAATCAGTAAAGGATATCTCATTTATACTTATTTGCCGAATCATGGAAATGATGCGTTTTTATATCTACTTCCTGCGGATTAAGGTCAGTGGCAGCTATCCGGTTACATCGGCTCAACCTGTCGAAGGAAAGAAGTGTTCCTTTGATCAGTCCGAATTCTTTAACTGCCTGTTTACTAAAGTCCGAGCAACTGGGATCGTAGAGGCAACTGGCAGAAAGATGTTGTGAGAAAAAATTTTGATATATAAATAATGAACCACCGAAAATCAAGCTCACAGGATTACTGTTTTTAAATGTTTTTGGCTGATCTTTAAAGATATAAGGTCTTTTTGCTGAAACAGGAATTTGTTGCTTTGTTATTGAATCGACAAGTTGCAAGTCACTTTTCAAATCAATTTTCTGTGCATAGCCTGTGATCGAAACAGCAAGAAAAAAGGAAACAAGAAGGCTGGTACTAATTATCTTTCTCTGATTTAATAGGTATTGCATCGTTTGGAATTTTGAAATCAAAATACGAATTATCGGGGGAAGAAGAAACTTTTACATCAGAAAAAATTGTCCGGCTTATAATGGAATCGCCGGTTGACTTGTAATTGATTTCAATAATTTTCATCGGTAATCTGAATCCTACAAAATCATTATAATTAGTGTAGTAAATCTTCCTAGAAATTTTTTCTTTGTTTTCCCGGTATTCTGAATAAATCGGGAAACCGTTATCAAAAACCATTTTTACAGCCGCAATTCCTGTAATATATGACGGAGGTTTCCAAAGTGTTACATAATAATGATCTTCAAATGTATTTGACTCAAGTGTAAACCCATCATCTAACAATCCCAGATGATCCGTCAGGTTATTGGCAAAGTAATAAATCAGGTTTCTTTTGGAAGACATCTCGGCAATCTGTTTGTAATCGACCTGGTTTTTTGCAGGGAAATATGTTTTTATCTCCCCAAGAGCATTTGAAACAGTGATAAAATCTGGAGAAGAGTGATAGTATTTAGTGATTATTTGTCGGTCATTATCAAAAAACAAATCGACATTAGTGGTAAGTTTATTTTTATTTTCGAGAATTTCGGTTCGTTGTTTTAATGAAATATAACTTCCGGGTTGCGCATGCAAAGTGATACTTAGAACCACTATTTGAAACAATAAAAATATTTCTTTAAAAGATGTTTTCATCCTGACTGGTAAAAAAAAGTGTCTGTTTATAAAAACAGACACCCCTTATCAATTTAGTATATCTTACTGCCACATAAAAAATTTCGGATTATCTATGTATGGACTAATATCTTTATTGTCAATAATTAAAACGATAAAGTCAACTAATGGAACAATACCAAAAATACCACCACAAGTTAAAATGTAACCTACCCATGTTAATGTTTCGGTTCCAAGATACAAACGGTGAATTCCAAATCCTCCAAGGAAAAAGTCAAGTACGAGAGCAATAACGGCATCTTTTTCCGGAGCCATGGCTACTGAAGAAATATTTGAAGGAAGTGCGTTCAATACACCCGCATTTACCGAAATCATACTGGTTTCAGTTGCAGTAGCAAAAAGTTTATCAATAGCCTGCTCATCTATTGAATAAGAAGCTGCACTGGCCTGTTTAACAAAAGCAACAGCAACTACAAGGAGGATTAATAAAATCGCTTTTTTCATTTCTTTGAAGTTTTGATTTAAGATGATGCAATATAACCATTTTTTTGTTTAAGGTCAATCCCCTGATATAAATTATTATGTTATTAAAATATTTAATAAACCTGAAATTTCAGGCATAAAAAAACCGCTTTGGAATCTCCAAAGCAGTTTTTAATTATCATGAAAACCTTTTTTACAAAGAATTGATTGCATTTAAATCATCAAAAGCAACTTTTAAACGGGCAATCATTGATTCTTCAGCCTTTCTCACCCAAACTCTTGGATCATAATGTTTTTTGTTGGGTTTATCTTCACCTTCCGGGTTACCAATCTGGCTTTGTAAATAGCCGTGGTTTGCGGCTTCAAAAGCACGAACACCATCCCAGTAAGCCCACTGCGTGTCGGTGTCGATATTCATTTTGATTACACCATAAGAAAGAGCTTCGCGAATCTCGGCATGCGACGAACCTGAACCGCCGTGGAATACAAAATTTACCGGTTTGTCATCGTTTAATCCAAGTTTATTATTAATGTAATCCTGCGAATTTTTCAGGATTACTGGCATCAGTTTTACGTTACCCGGTTTATAAACGCCATGAACATTACCAAACGAAGCAGCAATAGTAAAATTCGGACTGATTTTACTCAATTCTTCATAAGCATAGCAAACTTCCTCCGGCTGCGTGTATAATCTTGAGCTGTCAACTCCGGTATTGTCAACGCCATCTTCTTCTCCACCTGTTATACCGAGTTCAATTTCAAGGGTCATCCCCATTTTGCTCATGCGTTCCAGGTATTTTTTACTGATCTCGATATTCTCTTTCAACGGTTCTTCTGAAAGATCGAGCATATGCGAACTAAACAGCGGTTTTCCTGTTTCAGCAAAATATTTTTCGCTTGCATCAAGCAGGCCGTCAATCCAGGGCAGTAATTTTTTAGCTGCATGGTCGGTATGCAATACAACATAAACACCATAAGCTTCGGCGAGTGTGTGAACATGCTTTGCACCTGCAACAGCGCCTAAAACAGCTGCCTGCTGCCCTTCCAGTTTCAAACCTTTACCAGCATTAAAAACTGCACCCCCGTTCGAGAACTGGATCATTATCGGTGCGTTGGCCTGTACTGCTGCCTCCATAACCGCATTAACAGAAGATGAGCCAACAACATTTACTGCCGGCATGGCGAATTTATTCTCCTGTGCAACTTTAAAAATGAATTGTAAGTCGGAACCTGTAATAACTCCCGGCTTAATTGCATCTGCTATTTTTCCCATAATTTTATTTTTATTTTAACTGATTGCTGTCGATACGAAAAGCAAATTTAACCTTTCGCTTTTGAGGATGCAAAAATAGACGGTTAACGAAGATTAAATTCTTTATAATTTAATACTGCCAGGCTTCAGTTGTCCATTTTCAGGAGATTCTAATAATGCACAAATTGCAAATTTTCGCCAGCAACTGATAAAAAACGGCACCCAAAATTTGGATGTCGTAAAAAACCAAAAACACGTGTTTCCTCATTTACTTATCAATTGGTTTTTTAGGTCCCGTTATGTTATGGGTTTAAACCCATTCTTCTGCCAAGACTTCTCCCCTTACACTGATCATAATTTCTTTTACAGGTACTTTTCTTGAAGCCATTTGAATGGCCATTGCCACCATTTGTGAGAGTCCTCCGCAACATGGTACTTCCATAATAACAACAGTTATGGTATTTACCCTTGCTTCATCAATTAAGCGAACAAGTTTTTGCACATAAATATCTTTCCCCTGATCCAGTTTCGGGCAGGCAATTACGGCTTTTCTTCCTTTAATAAAATCCTGATGAAAATTTCCATACGCAAAACCTGCACAGTCTGCTGCTACCAAAAGATCAGCTCCCTGAAAGTACGATGCCGCCGGGTTAATCAGGTGCATCTGAACGGGCCACTGTGTTAATTCAGACGGAACTTCATTTGTCGGTGCCGCCATTTTTATTTCGGCTACATTAAACGATTGTGACGCTGAACCTGCACAACCACAGGAAGCACCCTGGTGTGATGTTTGGTCTTTTTGTCCGTGCAGCAATTCGTGCACTTCACTTATTTTAAATGGCATTGCTTCGCGATTTGCTTTTATGAAATTCAGTGCGTCGTTTAGATAACCAGTTTCGCCATGTTCCTGCAAATGTTTTAAATGAGCAAATACCGTAGCTTTCCCGCTTTTTATCATTTGGGAAATCACAACTTCCTCGTCATATTCATCCGCTTCTCTCTCTTCAATTGTAATTGCACCCTGCGGACAATGTCCGATGCAGGCACCCAGCCCGTCGCACATTAGTTCGCTGATTAACCGTGCCTTTCCGTCAATAATTTGCAACGCGCCTTCATGACAATTCGGAACACAGTCGCCACAACCATTACACAATTCTTCATTAATCTTTACGATCTCGCGTATCATAATTTCTATTTTTACAACAAATGTATTTGCTGTGCGTTTCTGAAGTTGTATCATTTGTTACAAAAACGATAAATAATGATCGATTATCAATTGATAGCTCAATGTCCTGTTTTTAAGGGCATTTCGGAAAATGAAAATGAAAAATTGTTGGGAACAATTCATTACCAGATAAAAAGTTTCGGCAAAGACGACATTGTTGTTGTTGCCGGAGAACCGGTTACAAGCCTTTACATTATTATGGCGGGAAGTGTAAAAGGCGAGATGATTGACTATTCCGGGAAAACGATTAAAATAGAAGATATTGAAGCTCCAAAACCGCTGGCGACTGCCTTTTTGTTTGGAAAAGAAAACAAATTTCCGGTTACTGTAACAGCTAACAATGAAGTTAAAATATTGGTAGTCCCTGTATCTGAATTTCTGAAGTTACTACAAATCAATCAGCAGATTTTAAAGAACTACCTGAACATCATCACTACACGCGCACAGTTTCTTTCACAAAAACTCCACTTTTTGAGTTTTAAAACCATTAAAGAAAAAGTAGCTCATTTTCTTTTGCAACAGGCTGGCGATCATTTACATTCCATAGAAATTAAAAATACCCAGCAACAACTCGCTGATCTTTTTGGTGTTACACGTCCGTCGCTGGCAAGAGTTTTTGGAGAAATGCAAAAAGAAGGACTTCTTAAGATCGAAAAGAAAACCGTGACACTTCTTGATAAAACAAAATTGAATCAACTTCTGCAACATGGATAGATCGAATAGTTTTAATCAATATAAAATTTTTGAACCGTTTGAAAACCTGTTGGCCTTTACAACGTCCAAACAAACTTTTGATATTCAGCATTCGCGCTTCACTGGCGACTCGCCTGAATTATATATTAACGCCCGAAAATCGTTGGCCGAAAAACTTGAAATTGAAGTTGATCAGTTAATTTTCCCGCGGCAGGACCATACCAATTGTGTAGTTGAATTGAATCAGGTACCTGACAAAGAATTAAAAACCACAGATGCACTTATCACTGACAAAACAGGAATGTGTCTTTGCGTTCAAACTGCCGACTGTGTTCCAATCCTGCTTTTCGATCCAGAAAAAAAGGTTGTAGCCGCAGTACATGCAGGCTGGCGGGGAACGGTAAAACAAATTGTGAAAATTACGGTTCAACAAATGATTTTAGATTACCACTCACAACCAAAAAAAATATTGGCATTAATTGGGCCATCCATCGGTCCTGTAGTTTATGAAATTGGCAATGAAGTAGTCAATGCAGTCAGAAATTCAATTCCGGAACCTGAAAAAACACTTCATCTTAATCATTCCGGTAAATATCATTTTAATCTTTGGGAAGCGAATAAGCAACTTTTGGTTGCTAATGGAATCCTCACCCAAAATATTGAAATATTAGAGGAATGTTCCTTTACACTCGCAGATAAGTATTTCTCAGCCAGAAGAGAAGGAGTAAATACCGGAAGGATGGTTTCGGGAATTATGATATTGTAATCCACCTGGTTTTTTATTAATTTGTTCAAATTAATATTACGACCGTTTAAAAAAACTTAAAAATCATATGAGTACTTCCAGTTTATATCAAAACAGTTATCTTCGCACCTATTATTTTCGGAACCTGAAATAGTTAGAAATTATCAGATGAAAAAATATAATCTGTACAACAACGTGTTTGGCTGGATAAGTTTTGTTATTGCAGCCATTGTTTATTTAATGACCATTGAACCAACAGCCAGTTTTTGGGATTGTGGTGAATTTATTACCACTTCGTTTAAATTAGAAGTAGGCCATCCTCCCGGAGCACCGTTTTTTATGATTCTTGGTCGCATAGCTACTTTATTTGGGAATGCACACAGTGCAGCTAAAATGGTCAATTCCATGTCGGCACTTGCCAGTGGGTTTACAATTATGTTCCTGTTCTGGACCATCACTCATCTGATTAAAAAACTGGTTGCCAAAGATGGTGAAGTTACCGTAGGTCAAACCGTTGCAATTATGGCAAGCGGATTAGTTGGTGCACTGGCTTATACTTTTTCCGATACGTTCTGGTTTTCTGCTGTTGAAGGCGAGGTTTATGCAACATCATCGCTAATGACTGCCATGGTTTTCTGGGCCATATTAAAATGGGAAAATGTTGCCGATAAGCCGCATTCCAATCGCTGGCTTATATTTATTGCCTATATTATCGGCCTTTCTGTAGGAGTTCACCTGTTGAACCTTCTTGCAATTCCAGCCATTGTCTTTGTTTATTATTTCAAAAAATATACACCAACCCGAAGAGGAGTAATTATTGCTTTAATCGCTTCAATTGCAATACTGGCAATTGTTATGTACGGAATAATTCCGGGCGTAGTGAAAATTGCGTCGTGGTTTGAATTGCTATTTGTAAATGGATTCGGGTTACCATACCACTCGGGTGTATTTTTCTATATTGCTTTACTAATAACTGGTGTTGTATTCGGAATACGGTACACCGTAAAAAAACAAATGGTAGTTTGGAATACAATCATTCTCGGTGTCACAGTTATTTTGATCGGATATTCGTCTTTTGCCCTTATCATCATCCGCTCATCGGCAAAACCACCAATGGACCAAAACAGTCCAAACGATACGTTTGCATTACTAAGTTACCTGAACAGGGAACAATATGGCGAACGGCCATTGCTTTACGGGCAATATTTTAATTCACCTTATAATCCTCAACAGCGTTACAAGGAGGGCAAACCAGTTTACAGCCAAATTGACGGAAAATATGTAATTACTGATAGAAAGGTTGTTCCAAATTACGACGATAAATTTGAAACCTTTTTCCCGCGTATGTGGAGTTCCATGGAACCATCACATGCCGACGATTATAAAGAATGGGCAGAAATTAAAGGTATCCGGATTCCGCACCGAAACGAACGTGGTGAAAATGAGATGATTGTAAAACCGACTTTTGGTGAAAATTTACGTTTCTTTTGGCGGTATCAGATTGTTCACATGTATTGGCGATATTTCATGTGGAACTTTGTTGGTCGTCAAAACGATATACAAAGTCATGGCAGTTTGATTGACGGAAATTGGATAAGTGGAATAAAATTCATTGATGATGCACGTTTGGGAAGTCAGGAAAATCTACCGGCGCGTTTTGCCAATAATAAAGCAAGAAACACATATTATTTTCTCCCGTTTATTCTCGGATTGCTTGGAATATATTTTCAGTATAAAAAAGGCACAAAAGGGAAGGAAGGTTTGTGGGTTGTATTCCTGTTGTTTGTTATGACAGGATTCGCCATTGTTGTTTACCTGAACCAATATCCTCATCAGCCAAGAGAACGTGATTATGCATATGCCGGATCGTTTTACGCATTCGCCATCTGGATTGGCATTGGAGTAATGACGCTGGTGGACTTACTTAAAAAGATCGTGCCGGAAGCTGTGGCCGGAGGAATTGCGGGCGTGTTAACACTGGTACTTGTCCCGGGAATTATGGGGGCACAGAACTGGAATGACCACGACCGGTCGGGACGTTTTACTGCCCGAGATTTTGGCGCTGATTATCTAAAAACATGTCAGCCGGAAGGAATTTTGTTTACCAACGGAGATAACGATACATTCCCATTGTGGTATAACCAGGAAGTGGAAGGCGTTCGTACTGATGTTCGCGTTTGTAATCTTAGCTACCTGCAAACCGACTGGTATATCAATCAAATGCGCAGGAAAGAATACGATTCTGATCCGATTCCGTTTTCTTTGTCACCTGAAAAATACCGCCAGGGAACGCGTGATATAATTTATCTTACAGATAATCCCAGAATCGCAAGAAAATCGGTAGGTTTAAAAGAAGCCATTGATTTTATTGCCGACGATAATCCGGCCACAAAATGGCAACAGAACGACAATGCAGCATATATTCCTAAAAAGATACTCAGCTTTAAAGTAGATAAGGAAGCAGTGATAAGAAACAAAGTGGTTGCCCCGGAAGATTACGATAAGATTGTAGATACTATTACAATCGATCTGAGCAATCGGAATTACATTTCAAAAGACGAACTGATGATTCTCGATCTGCTTGCTACCAATAATTGGAAACGACCAATTTACTGGGCCATTACTGTGGGCCGCGACAAATACCTCAACCTGCAGGATTATTTCCAGGTAGAAGGATTTGCATACCGGCTTGTCCCCATTAAAACTACTAGCAAACCCGATCAGCTTATGTTTGGCAGAGTTAATACCAATTTGATGTATGATAATCTGATGAACAAATTTAAATGGGGAAACATGAATGATCCGAAAGTGTACATCGATGAAAACAATATGCGAATGATGACCAACATTCGAAACAGTTTTAACCGACTTGCAGGGGCGTTGATCAATGAACACAAAAATGATTCGGCCATAGCAGTTATCAATCGTTGTTTTGATTTGGTACCAATGAAGCTTGTTGAACCAGAATATTTCTCAATTCAGCTGGCAGACAGCTATTTTAAAGCAGGTGCGACAGATAAAGGATTAAACGTTTTAGAAACTGCATTTTCTACTTTCGATGATGAATTAAATTATTTCTTTTCGTTGAAACCTAAATTTGTTCAAACAAAAAGCATAAATGAGGAAATTCAGCGCGATATATTCTATCTGCAGATTCTTGAACGAACTGCCCGTACAAACAAACAAGCTGAATTCTCGAAAAAAGTGAGCGATGCCATGCAAGCGTATTTTGCAAAATACAATAGCTGATCTTAAAAAAACAAGGAAAAAGCCGGTTTGCATTTCATGTAGGTCGGCTTTTTTTATCATCTGATGTCGTTTCTAACTTGTTTTTGTTTTTGAAAGGACGGGAATAAAAACTTATCTTCACAGCTGAATTCAATCGATAAATAAATATGAATATTCTGATCATTGGATCCGGCGGCAGAGAACACGCTTTAGGGTGGAAAATTGCACAAAGTAAAAAAACAGAACGTTTGTTTTTTGCACCGGGAAATGCAGGAACGTCTGAAATTGGCACTAATCTCGATGCTGGAGTAAGTGACTTTGAAAAAATCAAATCACTGGTTATTGAAAATCAAATTGATTTAATGGTTATTGGGCCGGAAGTACCGTTGGTTGAAGGGCTGCATGATTTTTTTGCTGAGGACAACGAACTTGCTTCAGTAAAAGTAGTTGGTCCGAAAAAAGCTGGCGCCATGCTTGAGGGAAGTAAAAATTTTGCCAAAGATTTTATGATTCGCAACCAGATTCCAACTGCCCGCCATTTAACCGTTACTTTGGAAAATCTGAGTGAAGGAACAGAATTTCTGGAAACACTAAACGCACCTTTTGTTTTAAAAGCCGATGGGCTGGCTGCAGGAAAAGGTGTACTCATTATTCCCGATTTGGCAGAAACAAAAATGTCGCTGAAAGAAATGTTGGACGGTAAGTTTGGTGAGGCCAGCAAAAAAGTAGTTATCGAGGAATTTCTAAGTGGTGTGGAATTATCCGTTTTTGCCATAACCGATGGGAAAGATTATAAGATTCTGCCAGAAGCTAAAGATTACAAACGCATTGGGGAAGGTGACACTGGTTTAAACACAGGTGGAATGGGTGCAATTTCACCGGTTCCTTTTGCAAACGGGGAATTTATGAAAAAGGTGGAAGACCGCATTGTAAAACCTACTATTGATGGGCTTCAGAAAGAAAATATTGAATACAATGGCTTTTTGTTTTTTGGGTTGATCAATGTAAAAAACGATCCGTACGTTATTGAATACAACGTAAGAATGGGCGACCCGGAAACGGAAGCAGTGATGTTGCGGATAAAATCGGATTTTGTTGATCTTCTTGAAGGTGCAGCCACTGGAACGCTGGCTGACAAAACGCTTGAAACCGATGACCGTGCTGCAGTAACAGTGATGCTTGTCTCTGGAGGATATCCCGGAAGTTACGAAAAAGGGAAAGTCATTACAGGGATTGAAAATGCAGGAGAAAGTATCGTTTTCCATGCCGGCACAAAAACTTTCAATGAACAAATTGTTACTGCCGGAGGAAGAGTTATTGCCGTAAGTTCATACGGAACCAATTTCGAGGATGCGCTTCAAACTTCTTATAAGAATGCTGAAAAAATTCAGTTTAATAAAAAATACTACCGGAAAGACTTAGGTTTCGACTTGTAAAATGATTTTACGTGTACTAAAATCGAACCGATCTGTTAACCTGATCCTGTTTCCTTTGGCAGGATTACTCTTCTGGGCAAAAAGCCTGTTGGAACCCTTTCCTTATAATTATTTTGCAGGTGAAAACAAAAGTGTTCTGTTTGCACCTATCGATGATCTGACCAACCATTCTGCATTGGTGCAGGTGTTGCTTTCACTTGTTCTTGTGATTTTTACCGGGTTTTTAATTCAGCAGGTAAACGATCGTTTTGCGTTCATCCGGGCACGCACCAAATTGCCGGCCACAATGTTTGTTATTTTCATTGGTGGTTTTACCGATATGCATACGCTTCACCCTGTATTTTTTGCCGGTATTTTTCTTGTTTTTGCTATTCACAGCCTGTTCGCCGTTTTTAATAATCCGAATACTTTCCCGCAGATTTTTAATGCCGGTTTTTTTATTGGCATCGGTTCTTTGTTTTACTTCAACCTGGTAATTATTTTACCTGCTTTTTTAATCGGAATTATTATTTTATGCCGTGAAATTCACTGGCGCGAATTTGTAATTATGCTAATTGGGTTTATTGTTCCGTTCATTTTTGCTTTTAGCTATGCCTTTCTAACAGATCATTTAATGGAACTCCTCTACACTTTTGAGCAAAATATTGTAACACCAGTCAACCATTTCAAAACAAACTATGCGCTTCACGTTTTCCTGGCGTTTTTAATTGTGTTAACTGTTATTGGCAGCTTAAAACTGATACAACAGTACGATTCGCGAAAGGTAAGTTCAAGAAAATACTTCCTGGTCTTCCTGATCATTTTTCTCTTTTCAATAGTCAGCTTTGTACTTGTTCCGGCAGTTTCACAAGAGATACTTGTAATTTCACTGATTCCGGTTACTTTCCTGATCTCAAACCTGTTTGTTTCTATCCAATCCCGTTTTTGGGGCGAATTTCTTTTTACCTTATTGCTGTCGTTGGCCGTAATTATGCAATTTTCTGATTACTTAATTTATGGATAAGTCCAAAGCCACACTTGCTATTTACGGAATTCAGGATCGGGAAAATTATCCGAATCCGTTTTATGTTCACGATCATAATCTGGCACTGATGAAAGATGGGAAAGTAATTCATTTTTTACAACAGGAACGGATTTCACGCCGGAAAAGGGATAATTCGCTGCACATTCATTTAAAAGAAATTCTGAAAGAGAAAAAACTGCTCCCCGGAGACTATGACCTGGTTTTTGTGGATAATGTAGTTGGCCGAACATTTCTTACTCAGTCTGGTGATGCCCGTTTTGAAGCTCCGCTAAACACAACCCTTTCCAATACACTTGAAAAAGGTCGATGCTGGTGGTTTGGCGAAGAGCGCGCAGCTTATGTGTTAAATCACGAACTGTCACATATTTATTCCTGCCTTCCATTTTTTGGAAATTTTAAAAACAACAGCCTGCTGGTCCATTTCGATGGTGGCGCAAGTCTTAGCAATTTCTCGGCAGCTACTTTTAAAGATGGAAAACTCCAGTGGAAAGAATTTCATTGGGACTTAAAACCGTTATCGACTATTTATAACGCAAACGCTTTGGTATTTTCGATTTTGGTAGCTAAACTTCCCGAACAAAATGCTGTGCCGGGCAAATTTATGGGTTTTGCAGGATGTGGAAAATATCGCCCTGAACTTGAAAAATGGCTAACACAGAATCAGTATTTTGAAAATATCTGGGGAAAAACATCGGTGTTTTTTGAAAAAGCAAAAACTGACTTGAACGTTGAAATTCGCTCGTTCGACCAGAAAAATCCCTTTATTCAGGATGTTGCCGCTACATTACAATACATTTTTATAAAAGCAATTCTGGATAAGCTAAAAGAACTGGCTCAAAAAACAGGAGCCCAAAACTTATATTACACCGGAGGTTCGGCATTGAATATAGTAGCAAATACAGCTATTGTTAACAGCAAAATTTTCAAAGAAGTATTTATTCCTCCGTGCACTGAAGATTCAGGTTTGGCTTTGGGAGCCACTGCTTTTATGGAATGGCAAAAACACGGTGCAGTCAAAACACATTCAGTCTATTTGAATAATTGGAATATTGAAAATGAAAAGGTTACATATTCCGAAGAAACAGTAAAAAAAGTAGCGGAGGAATTGGCACAAAATAAAATTATTGGAATTTGCAATGGTTTTGGAGAAGCCGGCCCGCGAGCTTTGGGCAATCGATCAATTTTAGCTTTAGCCAACTCAAAAAGTATGGCAAAAAAACTAAGTATGGACAAAAAAGGGCGCGAATGGTACCGCCCGCTGGCTCCGGTTACAATGGAGAAAAATACGCGCTATTTTACGGGATTAGATAAAATTCATCCGTTATCCAAATTCATGTTGCTTGATTTTAAAGTTTTGCCGGAAAAACAAGCTGAGATCAATGGAGCTATTCACGCAGACGGAACTGCCCGTTTTCAAACTATTTTTACCAAAGAAGAAAATCCTTTCATTTTCGACCTATTATGCTACCTCGATAAAAAATATGGTATTCGTACTTTGATAAACACTTCTTTTAATTCACAAGGAAACCCTATAGTTCATACTGAAAAGGATGCTCTGGAAGAAGCCCGAAAAATGAAACTGGATGGTGTGGTGATAAACGGATCACATACAGATATGAAAGAATGAAAGATAAGTGTTCTCAGCAAACTTTAACTTCTGTATTTTGTTTGGGATTAAATTACCGTGTAAAAGAAATTCCAAAACAATTGGGTATTTTTGTATAAACAATTAAACGAATTTGATGGCCGGCATTTTACAAATTGAAACATCGACCGAAGTTTGTTCAGTAGCATATTCAGAAAACGGTGAACTCCGCTTTAAAAAGGAGAGTCTTGAAGGATTAAACCATTCTGAATTGCTGACTGTATTCATTGAAGATCTTTTTAAAGAAAATAATCTTTCTTTTTCATCTGTTGATGCTGTTGCCGTAAGTAAAGGGCCCGGTTCGTACACTGGTTTGCGAATTGGTGTCTCAGTGGCAAAAGGATTGTGTTATGCGTTAGATATCCCACTCATCGCGATTAACTCGCTCGATGTTCTCGGAAAATACACGGCAGAACACGTTAGTGAATTTACCGAATTCAATTCGGACGATAAAGTGCTTTTCTGCCCGATGATCGATGCGCGAAGAATGGAAGTTTATACTGCTTTATATAACGCTGCAGGGGAAAGGATAAAGCCGGTTACTGCCGAAATTATTGACGAAAACTTTATTAATGAATACCTGGAAGAACAACCGGTTTTGTTTTTTGGTAACGGCGCGAAAAAATGTAAAGACACACTTTTACATAAAAATGCCGTTTTTAGTGGACCAACAGCAACCTCGGCACAGTTTATGCAAAAAATTGCTTATGACAAATACAACAAGAAGGAATTTGAAAACGTTGCTTATTTCGAACCTTTTTATTTAAAAGACTTTGTAGCAACCATTCCAAAAAACAAAATTATTCCATGACAAAACAAATCCTCATATTTCTTTTTATTCTTATCGGACTTAATACGGCATCAGCAAAAAAAGAACGGCTTTTGTTCGATCTGAAATTTTCTTTTGCCAAAGGAGGTGAAGCCGTTTTAACCATTACCGATACTGTTTTTAACGGAAAACCTGCCATCCAGTATACTATGGTTGGCAGAACGACTGGAATTAGCGACATGCTGTTTGGGATAAACGACGAATACCAAACCATTGTAAATGCAGAAACATATTTACCGCTTAAATCAATTCGTAACATAAAGGAAAATAAATATCGCTGGTATAACGAAACTTTGTATTATCACGATGTCGATTCCATCTATAGCCAAAAGTCGGGATGGAAAGCGGTGCCGCATAATCTCGTAGATATTATTTCAGTGTTTTTTTATTTCATTCATGAACATCTGGATGATGATATCGGACAGGGAACTGCAATAACATTACCTACTTTTCATGCCGATAAAATTTCGGATGTAACCATTAAATTTATGGGCGAAAAAAGGGTTCAAACACAACTCGGTAAAATCAATACACTAATACTGGCCCCAATTGTAGATAAAGGAAAATTGTTAAAACGTTCTGACGGACTGGAGTTTTATATTTCAAAAGACACAAAGCTTCCCGTTTTAATTGAATTTGAAATAAAACTCGGAACGCTGAAAGCCGAATTAAAAAGCTACAAAATTGATGGAGTAGAGCAAATTACTAAATAATTTCGTTAATTTTTTTGTCCAAAAAAATTTTAGAATAGGTTGATTTATAATCGATTTAATTATTTTTGCGGCTTAATATTAAGAAAATAAGATTTCATGGCATCAACAGCAGATTTTAAAAATGGCATGTGCTTTATGTTTAAGGGAGAAATTTACACCATCGTAAGTTTTCTTCATGTTAAACCAGGGAAAGGGCCTGCTTTTGTAAGAACAAAACTCAAAAATGTAAAGACCGGAAGAGTTATTGAAAACACATTCAACTCAGGCGTAAAAGTAGATGATGTACGTGTGGAACGCCGCCAGTACCAGTATTTATACAAAGATGATCTGGGCCTGATGGTAATGAATACAGAGACTTTCGAACAAATCACAATTCCTGAATCGATGATAGAAAATGCCGATCTGATGAAAGAAGGTCAGATTATTGAAATCAGTTTCCATGCAGAGGAAGAATTACCGTTAATCGTGGAAATGCCGGCCCTGGTTGAATTGCAGGTAACGCAGACCATTGAAGGGGAAAAAGGGAACACCGCCAGTTCTACGGCTTTAAAACCAGCCACGGTTGAAACAGGTGCTGAAGTTATGGTTCCAATGTTCATTAACGAAGGCGATATTATTAAAGTGGATACACGCGACAGATCGTACAGTGAACGTGTAAAACAGTAGATTAAATTTTTAGTAATATAAATGATCCGGTCAATATCAGGCCGGATTTTTTTGTGTCTTCAATTGGTTTCGGGAATAAATATCCATGGCAACAATCATCGCCGTAAATCCCCAGAATGGTACCGACAATTTATCCGTATCAAGGAAATTATTCATCAACCCATGAATATAGTATGATACAAGGGCAACGATGGCCGAAAGGACGAAAGCCTTTAACCGGCGATCTGTTAACCTGGAGTAGGTACGAATAGCAGTATATAATACCGTTCCAACGATCAATAAAAAAGTAATTAATCCTAAAACTCCTGATTCTGATAAAGGTCCAAGATATTCGCTGTGTGAATTACCGCCATCTGCAGAATTAGTGCTTATTATTGTCCTGTCCTTATTCAGTTGGTATGGAGCATATTTAAACATATAAGTTCCGGGGCCATAACCAAAAAAAGGCTTATCCTCGAACATACGAATAGCGCAACTCCAGCGATTGATCCGTTCCAGGTTAGAAGCATCAGAAGTAATATTTGACATGGAAGAAATATGTGTCATGAAATTGGCAGACGACTGTTGTGAATTTTCTTCCAGTTTCATAAATATTCTATTCTGAAAAACAACAAATAAAACCACGATTGAAACAAATGCAATTAAAATCGTTCTAAAACTAATCTTCAGTTTAATAATTACAAATACTCCGGTAGCAGCAACCAAACTTAACCAGGCGGCCCTGCTATAGGAAAGAACAAAACCCATCAGAAGTATTCCCAGAAAAACAAAAGATACAAGTCTTTCTCTTAACGATTTAAAACTTGAATACGCAAACATCACCAGGAACGGAATATACATGGCCAATGCGGCTCCGTAGGAAGTATGGTCGTTATAAAACGGCGACGGGACAAAGTTGGCCACCTGTTTGTTCCATAACCCGTAACCCAAATGGCGGTAGGTGGTATAGAAAACAACTATAGACAGCGAAATAACATAAAGCCAGATATATCGTTCAAAATTTTTTTGGTCGGAAAATATTTTTGCTGCAATAAAGTACAAGCCGATCAGAAACCAGATTCTTGATAATAAAAATTTAAATGAAACTAAGGGCATCGTGCTGGTCAGACTTGTTAGAAAAATCCAGATGAGGCTAACATAAATTGCCATTGAAACCGGATGCGTCAGAATTTGCCTGTCATATTTCCTTTCATAAATCAGCTTTAAAACGAACACGATTAGCAAGCCAAACAAAAGTGGTTCCGTAGGTAAATACATATCGAATCCAAGACCCGGCATAATATCAGAAAGAGGAATAGAAAGCGGTGCAAAAAAAGCGACGAGATATACTATTTTGTCAAAAGAAAAAATGGCGATGAGCACAATTACCAAAACCAGGGGTAAAGCATTTACCACCATCATATCTTTTTTCACCACGAACCAGACATTCAGTAAGATAAAACTTACGGTGATAAAATAAAATAAAGTTGTTTTTATGGTTACATTCCGAAACACCTATTCTTCTTTACGGTAATCGATCACAAGAAAAACCAGCAACGCCAGGAAAACAGCAGAAAAAGTTGAAAAAGCAACAATCAGCCAGCGAACAGGATAAGATTTTTTATCTGCAGGAAACGGATGTTCAACAATGTGATTGTAGGTAATGTTTTTTTGATATTCTGACAGATACGTTTCATGAACCCGCCCAATTGAATCTATTTCGCTGATCACAAGATGATTTTGATTTTCAAGCCATTGGACATCAGATCCTTTCTCGGCAAAATTATTATATAGTTTTTCAATTTTCTTACCATCATTAGTAGATCCCTTCCCATTTACCAGCGCATTCATATAACCACGTGTAATTTCAGGTGATTGCCCGCTAAAGTTAAACACTCCCGAATTTTCCCTGACTTTGTCAAGCAGTACTTTCAAAGAATCATATTCATTATGTTTTTTGTTCAGAAGTCGTTGTGTTATCTGCACCATTTCCAGGTACTTGGCCTTATACATTGCACCCACTTTTAAATTATAAAAATGAATGATTGAATCGCACATATTACAAGCCCGTTCAGGAAGAAAGTCCTCAACGCTGATCTCTACCGTTTCATACTCTGTTTTTGCGGTTTTTACATTCTTGTTGTAAATATCGAACATGTATGTCAGGTAATGAGGATCGTCTTTTTTAATATTATAGATCTCCCCTAAATTAAACGCATCAAACATTTTAAGTTTAATGTCATTTGAGTTCAATATTTCCAGCATTTGTTCCGTTTCCGACTCCTCGCTGATTGTACTGATATTGGTTGGATACAATCTTGCCACCGACTTAAACTTGGGCCGGATAAACGTCGGTCCTGAAAAAATAGCAGATAGCACTATGGCAATTACGCCAACAACTACAAAATGCAATTTGCGTTTCCAAATGAGTGAGAGGATTCGCTGGTTATCAAAAAAGTTGTTCATAAGTGTGGTTTCAATTTGATCGTTCTTTTTCAACGAAACGGATTGGTTTTTTAGTATTTGATTTTGCCTTTTTGATCGATTATTGGGCAATAATTAAGTAATAATTCTTTTTCCCTTTTTGCGCAAGTATATATTTCCCGTTAATCAGAAATTCATTGTCAATAATGAGATCAGCATTCGCAACTTTGTCTTTATTGATACTCAGTCCATTACCACTTATAGTTCTTCGTAATTCTCCTTTTGAAGCAAATACTTCTGTTTTTTCAGCCAAAAGATCAACCACGTTCACGCCCTGACCGATCTCTTCTTTTGAAACAGTAAACTGGGGTACGCCTTCAAATACATCCAGGAAAGTACTTTCATTCAGCTTTTTTAGTTGTTCGGCAGTACCTTTTCCAAAAAGAATTTGTGAAGCTTCAACGGCCATTTCATACTCTTCCTTTGAATGTACCATCGTTGTGATTTCTTCTGCAATTTTCTTTTGTAATAATCGCTGATGAGGCGCTTCGCTATGCTGCTTGATCAATTTATCGATTTCTTCATGCGAAAGCATCGTAAAAACCTTTATATATTTCTCTGCATCTTCATCGGAAGTATTTAGCCAAAACTGGTAAAACTGGTAGGGAGATGTTTTCTCCGGATCGAGCCATACATTGCCATGCTCGGTTTTTCCAAATTTACCGCCATCAGCTTTGGTAATCAACGGAATAGTAAGTGCAAAAGCTTCACCCGCAGCTTTTCGGCGAATAAGTTCTGTCCCGGTAACAATGTTTCCCCACTGGTCGGAACCACCCATTTGCAGCTTGCAATTCATGTTTTCATACAACCATAAAAAATCGTATCCTTGAACAAGTTGATAGGTAAATTCAGTAAAAGACATGCCCGCTTTTGAGTCGGAACCCAAACGTTTTTTTACCGAATCTTTTGCCATCATGTAATTTACGGTAATGTGCTTCCCCACATCACGGATAAAACCAAGGAATGAAAATTCCTTCATCCAATCGTAATTGTTGACCATTACGGCTGCATTGGGTTCACCCGAGTCAAAATCAAGGAATTTTGAAAGTTGCGCTTTTATCCCGTTAAGATTTTTATTCAGTGTTTCTTCATTCAAAAGGTTTCTTTCCTGTGATTTCCCTGAAGGATCGCCAATCATTCCAGTTGCGCCTCCTACCAAAGCTATAGGTTTATGACCTGCCATCTGGAAACGTTTCAACAGCATAATCTGGGCAAAACTTCCCACATGCAAAGAATCGGAAGTTGGGTCGAAACCGATATACGCCGATGTCATTTCCTTTTGTAGTTGTTCATCTGTGCCAGGCATTTCATCGTGCAACATTCCACGCCATTTCAGGTCTTCAACAAAATTCATGAAAAGTGTTTTAAAAAATTTGCGCAAAGATATAAAATGCTGACTGTTATTCTGATTCTTTCGTATAAAAATACCGAACTCTAAATTATACTTAGCGCATTTAGAAATACTAACCCAACAACAAAAAGGAAAATAATATTATAAAGAAAAGACACTACAAGAAATTTCAAAATCACCTTCCCGTAACTTTGTCCGTAGAATTTTTTTAATGCAAGAATAAAATATATAGGTACTGAAAATATAAGAATTGATGTAATAATTTTGACATTGACGTTGGTGATTAAATACAGGCCTACAATTATTGTGAGTACAACAAATATAAAGGAATGAATGTGAATGGAAAAAATAAGATGCCGCATATAATTTTGTTTGCGACGGATGTAAACAAGCTTCAGAACAAGCGCAAAAATTGGGAGCAGAAGGAAAAATGCCCAGGATAAATATTTTAGGATTTTTGCCATCGCCTGTTCAGGATAACGACATAACCGAATATATTCTTTTATCTTTTCTCTTTCCTTGGGATCTGTTTCCGTTTTCAGCCGTTTCTCCTGATTTAAGGCCAGCTTCTCAAGACCATTTCTTAAATCACGTGTATCACGAAAAGTTGCCAGATCCAAATTGAATTTGAAATTTTCTGGACCAATTGTATCAATTTCACTTTTTACCTGGGTTAAAACCGAATCTGCAACCATTGCCGAAGCAGAATCAAGCGTCAGAATATTTTTATTTGAAAGATCAGCATCGAGCACTGTTGTCAGTCCCTTGTTGGTATAAATCTGTAAAAGCAGAAAAAGCACAAAACTTACAAATATAAAAATGCGAAAAGGTGGAGCATATTTCACACGGCGTCCCTTAAAATATTCTGAAGTAAGAAATCCGGGACGGACTAAAAGAGCGCCAAAAGTTCTGAAAAACCGGGTGTCGAAAGCGAAAAAGTCGCCCATGAAATTATAAAAAATGAATGTGAAGGGTTTATCGTAATCCCTCACTGCCTGCCCGCATTCCGGGCAAAATTTTCCGCTAAACGTAGTTACACAATTCTGGCAAACCTCGTTCTCATGACGATGTTCTGTTGTTCTTTTTCGAAATTTATTCAGAAGTTTATGCCACTTTGCCATCAGAAGAATTGTCAGTTTTATCGCTGTCCCAGAAATTAATAAACGGTAATATCGACGGAGCGAAATCACGAATCGGGCCATACATTCTCGATTCAGCTTTGGCCTTTTCCGGAAGTATTTTCACATCATCATCAATAAAATCGAGCACCAGGAGAATGATGCTCAAAATAAGCGCAGCCTTTAATACACCAAAAATTAAACCCGCGAGTTTATTGATAAAACCCATCATCATGGTTTCGACCATTTTATTCACCACATTTCCAACAATGTGCACAAGAATTACAATTACGATGAACGTAACGATAAAGGAAATAATTTCCAGGTGTTCTGACTTAAAGTTCATGTTTTCGGTTAAGAAATCTGAGGTAACATAAGAGAACTTAATGGCTCCCCAGATTCCAAGCACCAGTGCGGCTAATGAAACAATTTCTGCAATTAACCCGTTTTTAAAGCCGCTGATTGCAGCAAAAACCAGCAACAAAACAAGAACAATATCGATGTAATTCATAATAGGTTTGGTTAATATTACTCTAAATTAAACGGTTAACCAAATTAAAGAATTGTCTTCAAATGAAAACTAAAAATCGGCGAAAAACAGCATATTATATTTTTACCCGTAAAATGTAAGGGTAAAAATTTACCATCACGATTTTGGAGTTGCACACTTTTCAACCGCTTTAAATACCCTGAAAAAGTTTCCGCCCCATACTTTCTCGATTTCCTCTTCAGTATAACCTCGCCGAATCATTTCCGCGGTTATATTGGGGAACTGGCTTACATCAGCACAATCGGCCAGACCTCCTCCACCGTCAAAATCACTGCCAATACCCACATAGTCAATTCCAACCAGATTTTTCACATAATCAATATGATCAACACAGTCGGAAACAGTTGGCAATTCTCTGGGATATTTTTCGCTAAGACTTCTCCATTCTTCGCGTAACTTTTTCCGTTCATCATCAGTCATTTGTTTGCCAAAACGTTGACGTAATTCCTTTTCTTTTTGATAACGAACTGTGGTTGTATCAGGGTCTTTGATATACGAATCGAGTAAACAAATCTGGATAACTCCTCCTTTGTCTGCTAATGCTTTTATCATTTCATCGGTCATATTCCGTTTATGATGTGCAATTGCACGAACACTTGAATGAGAAGCAATTACCGGAGCTTTGCTGGCTTTAATCACATCAAAAAAAGATTCATCAGAAATATGTGAAACATCAACCATCATTCCCAGTTTGTTCATTTCTTTTACCACCTTTTTACCAAAATGACTTAATCCATGATGCTCTGAACCGTTTTTGTCAGTAGAAGAATCACAAATATCATTGTTGCTCGAATGGCAAAGCGTAATATAGCGTACTCCGCGATCGTAAAATTCTTTAACCCGATGGATATTTGTTCCCAGTGGAAATCCGTTTTCCATACCAATATAAATCGCCCGTTTACCTATTTTTTCAATTCGGGCAGCATCTTGTGATGAAACAGCAACTTCTGCCATATCATTGTATTTGCTACAAGCATCATACACTGCATCGATCATTTTATTTGCCATTTGATAAGCCTTTTCTGTATTTTCCGGTGTACGTTCACGCTGGCTGGTAAATGCAGCAAAAAACATGGCATCCAGGCCGCCTTCTTTCATTCGCACAAAATCAACCCTGCTTTCCGGGGAACTGTGTTTCTCACTTACATTAAAATTATCACTGATCATCAGCATCGGCGTATCACAATGTGTATCAACGGTTAATGCTTTTTCGTGAATTTTCATTACTGCTTTGTCTGGTTCTCCGCCATTTGCAACAGATAGCACAAACAATGCTGAAAACAGCAGAATAATTGATGCTGGTTTTTTCATCTTATAATTGTTTTTTATTAGGTAAATGATGGAACTTGAACCGAAAATCGGAACGTGTCTCTTTTTGGTTTTTTGTTTTACAATATTAATAATTCTGTTCAGATATACGTGCAATCAGCCTTTTTTTGACTGAAGAAAATGAAAACGGTAGGCTATTGAAAACCGAAATGTCTGGTAGTGATAATCGCGAAAACCAGTTTGATACTCCAGCTTCCATTCAAAGCGTTTCCCTGTTTTCATTAATCTGGTTCGGTAAATGAGCGGGTCGTTATCGCCGGTAACTCCAATATATTCATAAACATCATAACCATGGTACCCGCCAAATTCATTTGACCATGAAATTCCTTGGTGTTTCAGTATTATGCCAAATTCATACACGGGACCTTCATCCTGCGCCATCTCCACTTTGTTGGTCTGCCATTCATAAAATCCTCCCAGTACAGCTAACCGAAGCTCGTTGATAATACCTTTTTTAGGAAAAAACGATTTTCCAAAAGCCGCATAATAATAATTAGCACCGGCATCGGTATAACGGGCATGTGTTGCCCAACCGGTTGTGGTTTTCGAAGAATAATTAATGGAAATGTCAGGCCACTTTTCCTTTCCCTGGACCAGTTGAATGAAGGTACTGATCCAAAGATCGCCGGGGTTTGTTATCCAACCTGTATCGTCCCAGTAAATTTGCCGCTCATCACGCACAGTGTTGTCCATATGAAATGTTTCTGTCGGGAAACCCCAGATTTTTACGCCTACCCTTCGCGGAACAACAGTCCAGTACAAACTCAGGTATGAGTTGACCGCGTGGTCGCCTTTCATAAAATGTGCATGAATTCCGGTTTCAAAATTCGAAATGGTATCCACTAAAGCATAATCCATATCGGGAACAGGCAAAGCATTTGGGCCCATTTTACCCGGAGCAATCTGAAGCCACTTGTTTACATGATTACTACGAAAATCGGTCCAGCCCTCTGTGCTTCTTGACTGGCCAAATACGATCAACGAAAATCCGGTAAAAACAATGGAAATAAGAATTCGCATGCGACAAATTTAACGAACACAAATATTACAAAAATGATCGGAAAATTGACAAAATGAAGAAGATTAAGCTTCTCATTTAAAATTATTGTCGAATGAAAACCCAATTTTAAACCTTTTTCACAGGAAAAACCGATAGAAAACTGTTTACTTTAACAAGAAATATTTTGAAATTGAAAAGAAAAACAGCTTCAAAAAATTGGATTATATTACCGGTTTTGGCAATTCTGGTATTTTTATTAACCCGGGTGGCAGTTCATTTTCATTCGCTGGTTGAGCATTGGTACTCGCAGAAATTGTATGTTGTAATTGCACGTTTTTTTTCAGCTATCAGTTCTCTTTTCCCTTTTTCACTCGACGATCTGTTTTACATTATTTTGATTTTGCTGCTGATCATTTTGCTGATCTTACCTTTTTTCAGAAAAATTTCGTTTGGCAAAGCTTTAAAAACAATTTTGAATGTTTTGGCAGGTGTCTATATTCTCTTTTATATACTTTGGGGGTTTAATTATTCCAGACCTGATTTGAATGCACGGCTGGGAATTCCAAAACAAAAGCCAGACACAAAATTATTTTCCGAAAAACTACAAAAACTTATCGATACAACCAACGTTGACTATTGCACGTTCAATGATTTTGATAAAAACAGAATTGATTCACTGGTTGAAGCATCATATAAAAAGTTGGCTCCGGTTTTAAAAATTAACTATCCGCAGGGAAAACGTCGCGCAAAAAAAATTACATTCAGCCGCTTCTTTGCCAAAGCCGGAATTTCAGGATATTATGGCCCTTTCTTTAACGAAATTCATGTAAACAAATATGTGTTGCCGGTAGAATATCCTTTTGTTCTGGCCCATGAGAAAGCGCATCAGTTTGGGATTACAAGCGAAGCAGAAGCCAACTTTTATGCATGGCTGGTTTGTACCAGTTCTCCATCGAAGCAGCTCAGGTATTCGGCAAATTTACAGGTGTTGCGGTATTTTCTATACCAAGGCTCCGGTTTGAAAATATATCCTGAAATGGTTAAAAGACTGAATAAAAATGTGATCGACGATTACCGGAAGATACGTGAAAACTGGGATAAGCTTCGAAACGATAAAGTAGATAAAATTGCTTCCAAAGTAAACGATACCTATTTGAAAACCAACCATGTAAAAAAAGGTATTGATGATTACAACGATGTGGTTCAATTGGTGATGGACTTTTCGTATGATCCTGTATTTCAGAAGAAAAACCATTTGACAGTGCATTAAAAACTACTATTTTTGTCGGCAAATCTGAAGAATAATGAAACTCATACCTATATCGGCCGGAAATTTTCATTGTGATGGCGGCGCACTTTTCAGCGTTATTCCCAAGAAACTTTGGAGCAAAATTTATCCGGCAAACGAAGATAATTTCACCCCACTGGCGTTACGTTGTCTGTATATCGAAACCGGTGATCATAAAATCCTGGTTGAAACAGGAATTGGTAATCATTATCCGGAAAAATATTTTCATAAATAATGGATATGTTCCCGGCGATTATCTGGAAGAATCATTGAAGCAAAACGGAATCAGTACAACAGAAATTACCGATGTTTTACTAACTCATCTTCACTGGGATCATTGTTCTGGGTCGGTCAAAAATACGGATGGAGAATACCAGCTTACATTTCCAAATGCAAAACATTGGTGCAGCAAAAAACAATGGAAACATTCCCAAATTTCAAATGCCCGCGAAAAAGCGGCTTATCATCGCGAAGTACTTGATTTTCTGTCTCATTCAGAAAAACTTAATTTGCTTGAAAAAGAAGGAGAACTTTTCCCTGGTATCGAAACCCGATTTTATGATGGCCACACACCAGGACAAATAATACCTTTTATTCATTTTGATGGCCGAACTGTAGTATATACTTCTGACCTGATTCCAACAGCAGCCAATATTCCGTTACTTTGGCTGGCTTCATACGATTTGTACCCGGTAAAAACGCTGGAAGAAAAAGAACAATTTCTGGAAGAGGCTGCAGCTAAAAATTATGTCCTCTTTTTTGAGCACGACTATTTTACTGAATGTGCAACCGTTCTTAAAAATGAAAAAGGAGGATTCCAAATAAAAGAAAAATTTAACTGGAGTGAAAGGTAATTTCAATTTGATATATTATTTCTTTTGAAAGAAATGTTTTCAGAATAATATTCAACCAATTTTTTAAGCCGGTAGGTTTTTCTATTTTTATACAAGTAAGATTACATCATGAAATGAACATAAATAAATTTCATCATTTCACATTAATTTTAGTGATTAAATTTTTTATGTGAATTCCATCTGTTACTATTGAAGAATAAATGATTTAAACAGATGAAATCCAACATCAGTAAAAAAATATTCCCTGACTTTCCGTCTTTTGCAGAAACGCTAAAAAAATGGAAGGACAACAAAGAGACCCTTGTATTTACCAACGGATGTTTTGATATTATTCACCACGGGCACGTCGATTCACTGCAAAAATCAGCTGCTTTGGGCGACCGTCTTATTGTAGGATTAAATTCCAATGAATCGGTAAAAATACTGAAAGGAGAAGGACGACCGATTATTGGAGAGTTGGGCAGGACACAGTTACTTGCCGCTTTTGAATTTGTTGATGCAGTAATTATTTTCCCCGAAGAAACGCCTGCCGAACTTATTGCACAGATAATTCCCGATGTACTTGTAAAAGGGAAACAATACGAAATTCACGAAATTGCAGGGCATGATACCGTTTTAAATAACGGCGGAAAAGTAGTCACACTGGAACTGGTGCCGGGAATTTCAACCAGCGATATCATTCAGAAAATTAAGCACCTGAAATAATGGCCCAAACAAAAACAATTTATACTTGTCAGAACTGCGGAACACAGGTTCCGAAATGGATGGGCAAATGTCCGTCGTGTGGTGAATGGAACACATTTGTTGAGGAGATTGTGGTAAAAAAACAGCAAACCGGGAAATTAGCAGCTAAAATTAGCGGCAGTCAGCCGGTAAATCTCGAAAATGTTCAATCTCTCAGCAACCGGCGTATTCCAACCAGCATCAACGAATTTAACCGGGTACTTGGAGGCGGAATTGTTCCCGGTTCGCTAATATTGCTAGGCGGTGATCCCGGAATCGGGAAATCGACTTTAGCACTGCAACTGGCGCTTGAACTTGACGGCCGTAAGATTCTTTATGCGTCGGGTGAAGAAAGCCTGCAACAAATAAAACTTCGCGCAGAAAGGCTCAACCTGAAAAACGATAACTGTTTTTTTTTAAGTGAAACATCGCTTGAACATTTGGTTGCTCAAACCGAACAGGTTCAACCTGAACTGCTGATTATTGACTCAATTCAAACCATTTCAACTGAAATACTCGAATCATCGCCGGGATCGGTTTCGCAGGTTCGCGAATGCACTTCGGCAATTCAGAAGATGGCCAAAAAGAATGACGTTGCAGTTATCCTAATTGGTCACATTACCAAGGAGGGAAGTCTGGCAGGGCCAAAAGTACTGGAACACATGGTGGATACCGTTTTGCAGTTTGAAGGTGACACCAACTACATGTATAGAATTTTACGTTCAAATAAAAACCGGTTTGGTTCAACCAATGAATTGGGTATTTTTGAAATGGGTGGAAACGGGTTGCGCGAAATAATCAATCCTTCGGAGCAACTAATCTCGAAATTGAGTGATAATGTGAGTGGAACTGCCATTGCCGCTACCGTTGAAGGAATGCGTCCATTTCTGATTGAAATTCAGGCGCTGGTAAGCTCGGCAGCTTATGGAACACCGCAACGATCTTCTACCGGGTTCGATTTACGACGGCTGAATATGCTGCTTGCTGTGCTTGAAAAACGCGCCGGGTTCAAACTTATACAAAAAGATGTGTTCCTGAATATTGCCGGTGGACTGAAAATTAACGACCCTGCAACCGACCTTGCAGTAATTTCTTCCATTCTTTCATCGAATATTGATGTAGCAATTAACCATAAATATTGTTTTGCCGGAGAAGTGGGGCTGACCGGAGAAATAAGGGCGATCAGCCGCATTGAACAGCGCATTGCAGAAGCGGAAAAGCTGGGTCTCAACAAAATATTTATTCCGGCGCATAATAAAAGTTTCGATGCTTCAAAATTCAAAATTGAACTGGTTAGGGCCAATCGTGTTGAAGAAGTATTTAAAACAATTTTCAGCTGATTTTTCCCCTTTCAAATCAATAATTTTTAACAACATTTGTTTTGAATTGTAAAGGAACAATCCTTATTTTGGCCTGAAATCTATCGTATAGTTGAATGATAAAATTGAGTAAAATAGTCGTTTTTGTTCTGGCAATAGTTTTTGCCCTAACCAGTTGCGGTGATAATTCGCCTATCAAAAAACCCAAAAAGCTTATTAAGGAAGGAAAGATGATAGATATGCTGACTGATATGCATATGGCTGAATCAATGTTTAATCACTTTCGTTACGATTCGGCATACAAGAATGTTTCTTCATCCGTGTTTTATTACTCTGTTCTGGATAAATACCAGGTCCCCGATTCCGTTTTTGAAAAATCGTTTGTTTACTACGCCAGTAGTCCAAAAAAATTTGAAAGAATGTACCGAAAAGTAATGAATAAGCTTAGTGAAACGGAACAAGAATATAACGGTAGAAAAACTGATCCGCTTGAATTTAAGGATCCCAGGGAAAGAAAGTGAGAAAAATTGCGGCCACATATCTTTTTACTCCTGATAACCAGCTACTAAAAAACGGAATTCTTGCTTGTGAACCCGATGGAACCGTTGCTGATATAATTTCAGGTGGTGAAAAAATAAATGAACAAGCCGGACTGGAATATTACAGTGGTATTCTTGTCCCTGGTTTTGTAAATACACATTGTCATCTTGAACTCTCATATCTAAAAGGAAAAATTCAGGAAAAAACCGGGATCGGCAAATTTATCGGGCAAATAAACCGGTTAAGAAACGACAAAACATATGATCCCGATGCGGTTTCTCGTTTAACCGACCGCAAGATGTGGGCTGCAGGAATTGCTGCTACAGGAGACGTTTCCAATTCGGCAGACACCATTGGCATAAAACAGAAAAGTAACATTTACTACCATACTTTTATTGAGACATTTGGTTTTCATCCGTCGAGGGCAGAACGGGCGTTTGATATTGCATTACAAATGCAACAACAATTTGAGGCCGGTAAACTTTCCAATTCCATAGTCCCGCATTCTCCTTATTCGGTATCGGAACCACTTTTCCGGAAAATAACTGAAAATGCCCTTGCAAAACACAGCGTGATCTCTATCCATAATCAGGAAAGCGAGGGAGAAGAACAATTCTTTAAAACCGGAGACGGACCTATCGCCAACCACCTTCAGCATAATTTAAACCTCGATATTTCACATTGGAAACCCACAGGTAAAAGTTCGCTTATGTCTGTTCTCGATTATATTCCAGCAGAAAATGCTTTGATCCTGGTGCATAATACATTTACTCAAAAATCAGACATTGCCGAGCTAAAAAAGCGGAGAAATCCGGAAAATACATTTTTAACGTTGTGTCCCAATGCCAACCTTTATATCGAAGACCAGCTTCCACCGGTTCTTTTATTCCGGGAAGAAAAGGTAAACATTTGTATCGGGACTGATAGCCTGGCTTCCAATCACGATCTCTCAATTCTTTCAGAATTAATTACTTTACAACTGAATTTCCCGGATTTGAAGTTGGAGGAACTTTTCGCCTGGGCGTGCATAAATGGCGCAAAAGCACTGGGGATTGAGAATAAATTTGGCAGTTTCGAACCCGGTAAAAAACCCGGAATTAATTTGATAACCGGAATTGATTTTCGAACCGGGGAATTGACCTCGCAAAGCAGAGTAAAAAGACTTGCCTGACAAATTAATATTAGCAATTACCTGCTAATTTTCTGCCTAGTTTTGACTTACATACGACCTGAACATCCAGAAATATTTTTCTGTTTGTTTCAATATTTTTGTTAGCAAATCAATGGTAGAGACATCTCCAATTTTATTGGCAATATCAAGCGTTTCAACCATCTGTTTTATTAAAATTTCGAAATCTTCAAGAATCGATTTCACCATGTTTGTGGCATTCAAAGCTTTCTCCGGCTCATTAATTTTCGAATGTTCCAGATATTCTTTTAAACTTGCCATTGGCCTGTCGCCAAAAACACGGACGCGTTCTGCAATATTATCGATGTTTACCTTTGAAAAATTATACAGTTCTTCAAACTTTTCATGTAACTCGAAAAAATCATTTCCTTCAACATTCCAGTGAAAATTTCTCAACTTCTGATAGTGCACATGATAACTCGCAATAAGTAAATTTAACTCATTAGTTAACTGCGTTTTATCCTTATTATTAAATCCTAATTTTTTTATTGTCTTTTCTTTAATCTCCATAAATTGTTGTTTTTAAAATTCTTATTTCTCATGATAAACCAACAATGGTTTATCGAAATGTGATATTACATTTTTCGTTGTGCTGGAGGAAAAAATATCTTCCAGAAAACCTCTCTTTTCATTCAACATAACCATTAAATCCGCGTTCGTTTCTGCATTGTAATCTTCCATGCCTTTTATAAAGTCATTTTCCTTTTTTAATGAAAAATCAATATCCGCTTTGCCTTCTATTTCAGATTGAACAACATCTTTAAAACCTATCCATTTTAGCTTGGCCTGATAATCAAAATCCCGTTCATTATGTAATATTGTTATGTGTGTGTGTTCTGATTGTTTCATAAAGTTTGAAAGATGTTTTAACGACCTGATATCTTCCGGATTATAATCGGATGCATAAACTATATTATGAAATGCAGCCTGACGAATGTTGTCAGGTACAATCATCACCGGACATTTTACATGTTCAATAAGTTTCGGGTATGAAACAAGTCCTCCGGTAATTTCTGTATAATTCTGATGATTACTGATGATCACCATCAAATCCCGATCTTTCTGTATTTCAGCACTAATAACGTCAATTCGGCTGTTCTTTGAAGCGTCGATATCGATGCTAAAATTTACCGATTTATCCTTGAGACAGGCGTTTACAATTCCTCGCATTTTATCTTCAGCAGCCTCAAAATCCTTAAGTATATGTCTTTTAGCATTGACTAAAGCAGCACTCCCTGTACCGGTAGCTCCGGCAAGTGCAGATTGTGTCATCCAGTTAAAATCGAAAACGTACGTAATTTTTAAATTACGCTGGTAATGATTACTGAAAGAAAATGCAAACTGAATTAAATCTTCAATATTTCTGTATGAGTCTAATAGTAGCAAATTTGTTTTCATGGCAATAAATTTTAAATGTTTATAATGTGTCTATTTCTTTTCCCCGGATTTTTTCTTTTGTTGTTTATCCCTGAACAAAGACAAGACTATTCGGGAACCAAAATCAAAGGCAAAGTTTTTTAAACTATTGGTAAAATGTTCAGTTAAACCTGCCGTTGAGTTAATAAGTTCTTTTTCCAGAAGCATTTCCCGGTATTTCAGTTTTTGTTTGAACAACCTTAATTCGGTCATATTTTTAATCTTTTTCATCATTCCGATTCATTATCATTATCATCATCTTCAAAAATTATTTCTGAATAATGCCTTAAAACCGGGGTTGTAATTATGCTTCGACGAAAAATTATGAAAAGCAACATTATCAAAAGTATAAAACCTGCAGCCAGAAGAAAACCTCCGGAAAAATTATGATAAGTCTGTCCATACCAAACAACAAATCCTGCAGCAGCGAAGATTAGTATAAGGATAGCAAATGTTATTATAACCCAAATATTTATCAGTGCTGCTGTAAGCTTTGTCAATTTTGCCAACAACGAAACCTTTATTAAATCTACTTGTGTTTTTAAGTAGTCTTTTGCAGAATCGTTGAGTTTAGCAAAATTTTTTTCTAAACTTTTGCTCATTTATTTGAATTTATTGAGTTAACCAATAAATACAATTAATTTGAGGCAGTTTTTGCTTCCTTATGTATCTTGGCATTAACTTTTTCCTTTATAACCTCATCTGCATTTTCAGCTTTATTTCGCATTTCAGTCACTGCATCATTAACCTGTTCTTTTAGGTTTTCAATTTCTTTATTGATTGTTTTAGTTAAATCTTTCGATGCACTTTTTACTTGCTTAGAAATTCTTCTCCTTGTTTTTGAACCCTTTGCCGGGGCTATTAAAATTCCTGTTAAAGCTCCTGTAGCTGCTCCGGCTACAAATCCTAGAAATGCACTTGTTCCTCTTTTCATGATCTTCATTTTTTAAAATTAATATTCCGTTTCCTATTCTCATTATTCACATTAACATGCGAATTATTTTAATTTCCCAGTCATCACTTTCCGGTCAACTTCAATTTTCAAGTTTAATTTTTAGATTAAGTGTGTGTCTCGATTTGCGCAGCAATTCGGGGGAAATTCAAAAATCAAAAGATCTTTGAACTGAGGGAAAATCCTTAATTATTTCAAACCTGTTAAAAAGTCAACACACAAACTTTAATATAAGAAAATTTAGCAGAAATGCAAATTTTTGAGCGTTAAATAACCAAAAACACAAGGACATTTGTTGCAGTTTTGAATCAGGAAGCTGTTATCTTTGTCAAACATAATATAATATGGCAACATTTCTTTTCGATAAGATTATTTTTGGCCCGGTAAAAAGCCGTAGGCTTGGTGTATCATTAGGAATCAACCTCTTGCCTACCAATGTAAAAGTATGTTCTTTCGACTGTATTTATTGCGAATGTGGCTGGACACCGAAAAAGTACACCGAAAAAGCAAAATTACCCAAGCGGGAAGAGGTGCGGAAAAAGCTGGAAGAGAAATTAACTGAAATGGCCGCCAGGCAAAAGTTGCCCGACGTAATTACCTTCGCAGGAAACGGTGAACCAACAATGCACCCGGAATTTACAGGAATAATTAACGACACAGTAGAATTGCGTAACCGATTGTCTCCCAACGCAAGAATAGCAGTACTCTCAAACGCAACAATGCTGCATAAACCCGATGTTTTTAATGCGTTGCTGAAAGTTGACGACAACATCCAAAAACTGGATTCTGCTTTTCCTTTAACCATAGAAATTATGGATTGTCCACATGGTAATTTTGACCTTGAAAAAGTAGTTGATCAACTGATCTCATTCAAAGGAAAGATAACCATTCAAACCATGTTTATAAAAGGCCACTTTAAAGGAAAAACGATCGACAATACAACTGAAAATGAAATTTCAGCCTGGCTTGCATTACTGAAAAAGATAAAACCTGCGCAAGTAATGATATACACCATTGCACGGGATACGCCGCTGGAATCCATAGAAAGAATTTCGCTGGCAAAATTGAAATCAATTGCCGAAACAGTGGAAAGAGCTGGAATACCTTCGCAAGTTTCCAGCTAGTTGGATCCAATATGTTTTTACTGGTTATTCCAGCGTTGTACGATACCACTCTGAACTTCTGCCCAGCCACCGGATTCCGCCTATAAATCCTTTTAATTTCAACAAGTCTTCATTTTCCATCCAGGCATAACAATCGTAAGTATTCCCCGACTTAGGATCGTAAATTGTACCACTATTCCACTCCTTCTTTTTGGCATTGTAAACAAAGCCATTAAGAATTTGTAACCCAACAACCGAACGACTCTGTAATTTCGGGTCGGGATTTTTGTCGTCTTTGGGAGGCTGACCATTTTCATACTTTTCAGGGATCATGTAAACAATGGTACCGATGTATTTCCCATCCACTTTTTTCACCTCAATCTTAGTGGTTTTTTCATCGTTCCACCAAATACCGATAATTTTATCGGCTTCCTGTGCAACACTGGCCAATGAATAAACAGCCAAAAACAAAAGGATAACGATTTTTTTCATAATTTCAGGTTTGATTTTTTTGTTGGATTAAATATAGCCAATTATTTATTTTGTCCAATTCGTCAGTTTAACTTTTTAATATTCAAAGCTTCCCGTTTATGAAAATACTAAAACGAATCCTGATTGGAATCCTGTTCATAGTAGCTATTATTGCAATTGCCGGATTTATATTTCTGCAAAACCTAAAAAATGCAGCAGTTCCCGATTACAACAAGAATGTTACGATCAACGAGCTTTCCGATGAAGTTACTGTCTATCGTGATGAGTATGGTATTCCTCATGTTTATGCCAGCAACCAAAGCGATTTATACCGTGCAATTGGGTTTTTAATGGCACAGGACCGTTTGTGGCAAATGGACTTGCTTCGGCGTGTTACACAAGGCCGTCTTTCAGAAATTCTCGGGAAAGATCAGGTTAATACCGATTTGTTGATGCGTGCATTGCGAATAGAAGAAAAATCAAAAAAGATACTTGAACAGGCTTCTCCTGAAATTCGTTCCGCCCTGCAATCCTTTGCCGAGGGTGTGAATTATTATATGGTATATTGCCCGATGCCTCCTGAATTTAAAATACTGGGGTACCGGCCGGATCCATGGGAACCGGTACATTCAATCGATTTAATTGGATACATGTCGTGGAATTTGACTTCCGGCTGGAACCTCGAACTTTTGCTTCAGCAGATTTCAAAGGAAGTTGGCTCCCGGCAGACAGAAGAAATGGTCCCGCGGATGGAAAACCATAAAACGGCTGTTTTTCGTGATTTCCATCAACCCGGAGTTAACCCAAAAGAAACGATTCTTTCAGCAAGTGAAAACCTTGAAAAGCTGGGAGCACAAATCTTCTACGGGAGTAATAACTGGGCTGTTTCGGGTAAAAAAAGTGTTACAGGAAGTCCGATAATGGCTAATGATATGCATCTTAGCTTGTTTGCTCCGGGAATCTGGTATCAGATACATCAAAATATAAAAGGCAAACTTAATGTTACAGGGGTTGCTCTCCCCGGCCAACCTTTTATTATTGCAGGGCACAATGATTCAATTGCCTGGGGAATGACAAATGTAATGGTTGATGATCTGGATTTTTATGCCGAAAAAATCAATGCCGATTCAACGCAATATTTACTTGACGGGGAATGGAAAGATTTGCTGGTGAAAAAAGAAGTTATAAAAACCAAAGGAGGTGAAACTATTGAGAAGAAATTAAGATTCACGCACCGGGGGCCTATTGTAAACTATTTCAAAAAAGCTGCTGAAACACCGCTTTCCATTCGATGGGTCGGGAATGAAATGAGCAATGAGATCAGAGCGGTTTATCTGCTTAACCGGGCCAACAACTGGACAGATTTCAGAAATGCTGTAAAAACCTTTAAATCGGTTAGCCAGAATATTGTATATGCAGATGTAGCGGGAAATATCGGGTTGCAATGTAGCGCCGGAGTTCCAATCCGAGTTGGTAATGGCATTCAGGTTTATCCGGGCGATTCATCGAAATACGACTGGAAAGGATTAGTGCCTTTTGAGGATCTTCCTTACGAATTTAATCCTGATCGTGGTTATGTTTCGTCGGCAAACAATAAAACTGCCCCTGATGATTATCCTTATTACATCAGTCATTGGTTTGATACTTCTTCCCGCATTGACAGAATCAGGGAAATGCTGGAAGCAAAAGATAAGCTTAGTGTAGAAGATATGCAGAAAATGCAAAGTGATGTAAAATCGAAAACGGCAGAATGGCTGACACCAATTTTCATTGCTGCGTTGGAATCAGTAAACGATTTTAACAATACAGAGAAAGCGGCTTTACAGGATTTTAAACAATGGAACTTCGAACTTACCAAAGAAAGTGGCTCATCAGCAGTTTTCGAAATTTTATATCGTAGAGTTTGTGAAAACCTGATCAAAGATGATCTTACTCCTGATCTCTTTAAATCGGTGATGGGTCAACGAATGTTGTTGGAAAATCTGGTTATGAATATTATTTCTGACGGGTCATCCGACTGGACAGATGACAAAACCACACCGGAAAAAGAAACATTAAATGATATTATTGTCCGTTCGTTTAAAGAATCGGTTAATGAACTTGCCTCTACAATAGGTCCTAACACAACCGACTGGCAGTGGGGAAAAATTCATTTGTTTACGATAAGCCACCCGTTAGGAGCAGTTAAAATACTTGATAAAGCGCTTAATCTTAGTCGCGGGCCATTTGAAATGCCGGGTAGTTTTCATACCGTTGACGCATTAAGTTACTCTTACAATAATTTGTATAAGGTAAATCATGGTCCATCAGAACGCCATGTTTTTAATACGCAAAACTGGGACGCATCAAAAACTGTAATTCCCACCGGAACAAGTGGGATTCCTGCCAGCAAGTTTTATCTGGATCAAACGTTATTGTACATTAATAATAAATATCACGCTGATCCTTTTTCGGGAGAGGAAGTTGAAAAAGCAGCTAAATTTACGATGAAGATTGCACCTGAAGAAAAAAAGTAAGTTTTTATAAGGTATCGCGGAAATATTTTACGGTACCAACTTTTAGTTCCAAGGTAGCATCCTCATCACAAACAATAATTCCACGCGGATGATTTTGCAGCGCTGAAAGGGTCCACATATGGTTGATTCCTTCTTCAACAACTTTTTGCAGCGCCCGGGCTTTTTTGTAACCATTCACGATGATTACCACTTCACGTGCATCCAAAACCGTTTGGACGCCCACTGTAAGTGCCTGTCTCGGAACCTGGCTGATATCATTGTCAAAAAATCGCGAATTAGCAACAATAGTATCGTAGTTAAGATTTACCAGCCGGGTGTGCGAATTTAGCGACGAGCCCGGAACATTAAATGCCAAATGACCATCGGCACCCATGCCACCCAGAAAAAGTTCAATACCGCCAAATGAATTTATTTTTGCCTCAAAATCAGCACATTCTTCACGAAGATATTGTGAATTTCCATCGAGAATATGAATGTTCTCCCGGTCGATATCAATATGATTGAAAAAATTCTTAAACATAAATGAGTGATAACTCTCAGGATGATCCTGCGGTAATCCAACATATTCATCCATATTAAAAGTAACCACATGCTTGAAGGAAACTTTACCTTCTTTATTTAACTTAATCAGTTTTTTATAGGTTTTAACAGGTGAAGAACCCGTGGGCAATCCTAATACAAACGGGCGGTTTTTTGTCGGTGCAAAATCATTAATTCGTTTTGCTATATAATTGGCTGTCCAGCCACTGACTTCGCCATAATCTTTTTGAATTACTAATTTCATTGTTGATTATTATTTACTGTTTCTTATTATTTGTGTTTATCTTCAAAATAATCCAACCACCGATTTTTCCAGTTTGAATGCCTCTTCCAGAAACTGTTCCACATTTAAATCGCGGTGGAAAACCATTCCATGTGTTGCACGAAGCAACGGAGATTCGTTTTGATAGAAGAAATTTTTGCCCAGTAATAATTCGATTTGTTTATGTTGTTCAAACCAAACCCGCTGGGTAAGTTCACTGAATTTCCCATCAAGTTGGTAGCTTGGGAACGAAGCATTTACCTGGGTTACATAACATTCTGAAAACGATTTGTCGAGCGTTGCCAATGCGTTTAATGAAACCGGAACAATCACTTCCACATCCCAGGGATTGTATCTAAACCAAACATTTCGGTAGCCAACTATTCGTAATTTGCTCAAGTCTTCTTCTTTGTTCCATGCTTCCACAGCCTTTGCAATTGCCTGTAAAACTTTGTAATGTGTATCAGGACCACTTCCTTGCGGATCCATTGCCAGGCTGATCACAGTGGGTTTGTATTTTCTGAAGTCCTCCAATATGGGAAGAACATCGCGTTCAAAATCGGGTTGACTCGAAAAGGCATTGCCCTGGTAAAATCCTAAACGCAGGTGATGCACATTTTTTACCATAATTCCATAATGTGCCCAAACCAGTTCCTCCTCCAATTCCCTGATCATTCCTTTCAACTTCTGGATTTTTGGTGGATTCTTGCCGCCGTCATAACTGGCTTTTAGCGACGAAAGAACTTCGTAAATGGCATCACGCAACTCCTCTTTATTTTTCACATTCCAGATTGAAACCAGCGCTCTCACTGTTCGATGGCAAACTCCTCTTCTTTTTTCATCGTTATTTTGCGCGGCAATATTATCGAGATAATGGTAAATATCTTTGTCCCACTTGTATTTATACCCATCTTTAAAGAAATCCGGAAAGTCCACCATTTCTATCTTATCTGCATTGATCAAATCCTTTGTATCCTCCAGTAAATCGTATAAAAATGTATTGGTTACAGCCGTAAAACCTGATGTTAAGACCGAAAAGTGAAGTTCGTTGCTGGCATCGCGCGATTGCCGGTTTGTTGCCGGCATAATTCCAAGCATAATATCATCGTGATGCGGGCCCGTATGATAGTAAATCTGGTTCACCTCTTTTTCCATTCCTTTTTGTAATTTTTGCAGAATGGAATCGATAACTGTTTGAACTGTATTTTCATTGAGGTTGGGAATTAATTTACAATACTTATCAGCTTTCAGATCATCCAATTCAAGTTTTGGTCCGAACTTATTCACCTTCTTACATAGTTCTATCACAGCACGTTCCGTTTTCTGATGTGTCCATGGACCTGATTTGTAATAATGTTCAATGCTGTCTTCCAGTTTTACTGCCGCTCCTTCGGTAAGATAAAAACGGCTGTTTTTCAGTTTTTGTAAGCGAAGTGGCAGGAGAATCAACCGTCGGGTTGCTTTCAAGGCCGGTTTTAATAATGTCAGCGATAGCTTCACCAGCCGCATAAATTATAACTTTATTATTTGGGTTGAATCCGATCGTTCCCAAGCCAACAGTTATAACCAGCCTGTTCCTCGATATTTCAATACCCCCCAGATCGACAGCTAAAACCGCCTGTGTTTCAAAGTTAGTTTTGGTTAACCGGGTGGAGGAAAAATGGTCTGTTCCCTTTGTGTTAAATGCAATGTGACCGTCGGGGCCAATTCCGCCCAGAAAAAAACCAATGCCACCTTTATCCCTTATTTTGTTCTCATAATTCGTACACCAGTTGTCAATTTTAAAAATAGATTCCTGCTGAATCTGCTCGATTCGTGTTTTAGCCTCACGAAAACGCAATGTCAAATCAATTTTATAATCCGGAAACACTTCATTAAAACTTTTATTTTCGGCCAGTAAAATATCTTCCGAATTAATCAGCATGGCATTATCCATGTTCATCCCAAAACCCTGGATATAATTGGTTAACTGCAAAATTGTACAGACTGTTGTGCTGTTCTGAACTGATGGGGTAAAAATCTCCCATTTGAACGAATTGTAGTTTCCCAAAATCCGGCTTTTTCATTCCTTTCAGGTTATATCTTTTCAACAAATCTTTTGTTTTTTTGTCGTCCCAGTTATCCAGGATAAGATGCGTAAAATGAATAAAATGCTGGGCTGTTTTACTGGTTGGCAAACTCACTACCCCAGTTGGATTTTCATCCACCCATTCAAGGAAACTCAATGCCGAAAGCAATCCCAGTTTTGGAAAACTTTCAACCGTAATATATGGAATTTGTGTTGTAATTTGTTTTATTGTCGCGTCTTTCAAAAAAAGCCTTTTCTACATTGGTGAAATTCATTTCCATGTTTATTAATTTGAATATGATAATTTTTCGATGGCATACGCCGCAATTCCCATCGTGCCTGCTTTTGATCCCTAATTCTGAAAATTTTATTTCGGTATTATTGCTGATGTCCCGATTACTGAATGTATGTATCGCCTGCTGAATAGGCGCTAATATAAACTGGTTTGCTTCGGCTACTTTTCCTCCAATTATAACCAGTTCCGGATTGAAGATTTGGATCAGGTATGCAATACCACGCCCCAACCAGTAACCAACATCAGTAAACAATGAAATAGCAAACTGGTCACCCAGATTTGCTGCATGAATAACCGTTGAAATATCAATCTTGCTCAGGTCATTTTTTACCAACTCTTTGATGAGTGACGAACTTCCATTCTCAATTCCTTCGCGAGCCTGCCGTGCAATAGCAACTGCTGAAACAACAGTTTCCAGGCATCCTTGTTTCCCGCATGAGCATAACACACCGTTATCGACAATAGGTAAGTGCCCGAATTCGCCAGAAAAACCGGATTTCCCGGAATAAAGTTTCCCGTTGATAATAATGCCAAGACCCAAACCCCAGTCGGCCTGAAGCAAAAGCACATTTTTCTTGTTTTTTGCCAGGCCAAAATGTTGTTCCGCAAATGCCCTGATTTTGGCATCGTGGTTAAAAAACACCGGTATTCCAAAAATCTCTTTTAGCTTATCAAACAGATTGTCAATTTCCGGAAAATAGGTTTTATTAATCCCTTTTTTCAAATCGATCAACCCGGGAAGTTCAATCCCCGCAACCAGAAATTTTCGATAATCCAGGTTGCTTTCTTTAACTACTTCTTCCAGCTTTTCATTTACCCGGCTAAAAATCGTAATGTCCGACTGCATTTTTATCGGGAAATAATGTGGCCCGCTGATCTCTTCATTATTGCTGTTAAAAATAGAAATAATCGTTCGGTTGATGTTAATTGTAATTCCAACCACATAAAATCCGTCGCGCACTAACCCGTAAATATTAGGCCGCCTTCCACCACTCGAATCGCCCCTGCCGAGATCCTGTACAAGGCCATCATTTATTAATTCAATTAAAAGACTGTTGATTTTTGGAGTACTGAGTTTGATCACTTTTGAAAGGTCAGCATTCGAAAGCGGACCGTTAAAATAAATGGCTCGCAAAATCTGCTTTTTGTGCGAAATCTTTTTAGATTCCACCGTAACACTCTGTTTGCCTGTATTTTTAAAAAGTGATTCCATAATTATTTCTCCCACAAAGATCGGAATAAATTAAATAAGAACAAATAGTCTTTTTAATATTTTTAAAAAGATGCGTTTTGTTTACTTAAACTTAATACGGTAGCTATATTTGAAAAATACTCCGGTCTGAAACCATTAAAAATCAGATAAAAACCCGATCTTTACAGCACTTTGTGATTCAAAAACATTGAATTATGCAACGATATAAATTTTTTTCATTTTTGTTTTTTTCCCTGATTGTACTTTTTTCTTCAGCGCAATCGCGAAAAATTATTCATATTCCTAATATTCCGGGATACCAAACGTTAAAATGCGATTTTCACATGCACACCGTTTTCTCCGATGGAACAGTGTGGCCAACAGTGCGTGTCCAGGAAGCCTGGGATGAAGGGCTGGATGCAATAGCAATTACTGATCATATTGAATATCACCCACATTCAAAAGATATTGTCGCCGATCACAACCGGTCTTTTGAGATTGCTGATCCACTGGCAAAAGAACTACGAATTATACTGATCAGAGGTGCTGAAATAACTCGTAATATGCCCCCAGGCCATTTAAATACCCTGTTTATTACCAACGCCAATTTACTCGACCGCGATGATGTATATGAGGCCCTGCAGGAGGCACGCGACCAGGGAGCTTTTATTTTCTGGAACCACCCCGGATGGAAAGCTCAACAACCAGATTCAACCGTTTGGTGGGATGAGCATACTCAACTTTACAATAAAAATCTACTTAACGGAATAGAAGTTTATAATGGCGAATTTTATCCCGAAGCGCTGGCCTGGGCAAACGAAAGGAAACTTACTGTATTTGCCAACTCAGATGCGCACGGACCTATTAAAATAGAAAACGGACACCGACCTATGACACTGGTTTTTTCAAAAAGCCGGACACAGGGAGGAATTAAGGAGGCACTTTTTGACCGACGAACGGTAGCTTGGTATAATAATATTTTAGTGGGAAATGCAGTTTACCTTGACCAGTTATTTTTTGCTTCACTGGAATATGAAAATTCACCTCTTCGACTTGAGAACAGGGTTAAAAAATACATTTACATAAAAAATAATTCCGACATCGATTTTGAACTTGAATCAGTACAGCCGGGCATTGGTTTTGACGCACCAGAGACATTGATTTTAAAAGCTCAGCATGTTACCCCGCTTGAATTAACGGGTAATTCAGACGAGGTAAAACAAATGAAAAAACTCGATGCATATTACCAGGTAAAGAATCTTATTACCGAGAATGGAGAAAACCTTGTTATTACGTTTTCAATTCAGAATGTTCAGTAAAAATGCCTGCAAAACAAACGACCGATAAGGAACTACAGCTTTTTGAATTTCCCCTGACCAATAATCAGGAAATTTCTTCCGGTGTATATGTGATTTCGTTTTGCCGTACGTTTGACTTTATCCCCGGACAAGTAATTAAAATCGGTATTGATAATGCACATCCACCGCGTATTTACAGTATTTGCAGTGGGAATAAAGAAAGCGAAATCAACATCCTGTTCAATATAAAAGAAGATGGATTTTTAACCCCAAAACTGGCGGCAATGATTCCGGGAGACAAAATACTGGTTTCAAAACCTTACGGAAGTTTTCTCGGATCTAACGATCCGGCATGGTGGATTGCCACAGGAACAGGAATCGCTCCTTTTTACAGCATGCTGAAATCGGGTTTAGGTAAAAATAAAACACTTATTCATGGCGTTCGCTACCTGAACCAATTTTATTTTGAAGATGAACTGGAAGAACAATTGGAAGAAAATTATATCCGTTGTTGTTCGCGAGAAGCATCGTGTAATGTTTTACCTGGAAGGGTTACTGATTACCTGAAAACGATTAACGAACTGCCGCAGGTAAATTACTTTCTTTGTGGAAAAGCATTAATGGTGGTTGAGGTGCGCGATTTATTAATTGAAAAAGGAATTCCGTTTGATCGTATTTTTGCAGAAATTTATTTTTGATCGTTTCTGCGGGTGAAATTGAATTTTTATATTTTAAAACTTTATAAATCGAATCATTTAAAACAACATTTCAATGAAAAAACTATTTCTTACAATTATGGTAATGACGGTTGTAGCTTTGGCAAATACAGTCGGAGCACAATCACTTGATGATATTCTGAACAAATATTTTGAAGCAATTGGGCAGAATAAATTAATGGAAACAAAAAGTATGCATGTTAAGGCGAAAGTAAACCAAATGGGCATGGAAATTCCGATGGAAATGAAAATTAAACGCCCAGGAAAATTCATTGTTACGCTTGATATGCAGGGCCAGAAAATGACCCAGGCATTCGATGGTGAAAAAGGTTGGATGATCGCTCCCTGGGTAAGTCCGGATCCACAGGAAATGACAGGAGAAACACTTGCACAGGCAAAACAACAAGCCGAAATGATGATTGAAGGTGAATTATACAATTATAAAAAGAAAGGCAGTACTGCCGAATTTATTAGCAAAGTTAATCTTGACGGAAACGATGCCTACAGGGTTAAACTTACAACCAGCGACGGAAACGCAAGGGACTATTTCATTGATGCCAATTCTTATATGGTCACTAAACTTTCAGCTAAAGTCTCGTCAAATGGACAAGACGTAAACATAGAACAAAAAATGAGCGGCTTTAAAACCATTGACGGGATTACAATGGCAACGAAAATTGAACAGAAAACCCCAATGGGAGACGCAGTAATCACCATGGAAGATGTCAAATTCAACGAAGACTTTGATGATTCCATTTTTGCTCAACCCGAAAAGTGATAATTCCTGAAAAAAATGAAAAGGAGGTTGTTTTGTATTAAACAACCTCCTTTTTATTATCCCTGCCCAAAAATCGAATATTTTCTATTATTAGCACATGCTTGTAGTTTATTTATTCTATTTCAGTACAATAAAGTTAGTTGAATTTTTAAACTTATTGTTCGATAAGCACTGAATGATTAATCTTAAATGTTAATAAATATTATAAGATTCTTTATGTATTTATTTATACCTCATTTATAATCTAAACGTATTTCCTTAAAATAAAAATCGATTTAATACAATTTATTTTAGTTAAATATTAATTTAATATTTTTTTGTGCTATTCAGCTACGATTCGATTTCAATCTATACTGAGACCACTATATTTTATGTTATAAAACATATAATTGGGTCATTTTGCCACCATACCTTGTGGTTAGAAATCGTATATAAATAATTAAAACAATGTATCATGAAAAAACTAGTATTTACATTTATTATCATCGCTTTTGTAGCGGTAAGTGCATTTTCAAAAAGTGGTTCTAATATCCCTCTTATCGGATCAAAAGCACCTTCATTTAAAGCTAAATCAACTGAAGGAAATATTAAATTTCCTGAAGATTTTGGATCAAGCTGGAAGATTCTTTTTAGCCACCCGCAGGATTTTACCCCTGTTTGCTCCTCTGAACTTTTGGAAATGGCATACCTGCATTCAGAGTTCGACAGATTAGGCGTAAAAGTGGCTGTTATTTCTACTGATGATGTCGAACAGCACCTTTTGTGGAAAACCTACCTTGAAGAACTGGATTATAAAGGCCGAGGTCAACAAAAAATTACTTTTCCAATTATAGAAGATACTGGTGCAGCTGTTTCCAAAACATACGGAATGTTGCATGAACCCACCAGCTCAAATAAAGATATCAGGGGTGTATTTATTATCGACGGTAATGATATTATCCGATCAATCAATTTTTATCCAATGCAGGTAGGCAGAAATTTTAATGAAATTGTAAGGATTGTTGAAGCTTTGCAAACAACAGATAAGCAACAGGTTTTAACCCCTGCCAACTGGAACGATGGAGATGATGTCATAGTTCCTCATTTTCCATACACAAATGAAGAATTAGTAGCCAATCCTGAACTCAAGGATCAATATTATAGTCTTGGTAATCGTATTTGGTTTAAAAAAGTAAATAAGTAAACTATTTTAAATTGTTATTTTAATCTATACACAATAGGAATAGTAAATTAAACAGCGCAAAAGGGGGCAAATGCCCCCTTTTTTCATATCCGGTTTCCTTAATAACAGGATTACATTTGATAGATCATTAAATCCTCCTGAAATTTAACAATTCGTGTTAATTAATACTAAAATGTATTTTTTTAATATTTGGTTAACAAATAACAATTTAAGAGAAAACCCGGGTTTTCTCTTTTAATATATAACCAAAACACTAAATATTTTAGCATTCTTATATCTTTTTTTGTGATTATCTGAAAACCTAGAAAGTCAAGTTTTATGGTGTATCTTTTTTTATGTTTTACAACATTGACTTTGGCGTGTTAATATCATGATATTACACGTGAAATTATTCACAATTAAACAAATTATCATGAAAAAGTTATTTTTTACCCTCATTATCACTTCATTAGTGATGAGCGTGTTAGCTAAAAACAATTCTAAAATTCCGTTAATCGGATCAAAAGCTCCTTCTTTTACCGCGCAATCGACTAACGGTAAAATTACATTCCCTGATGATTTCGGATCAAACTGGAAAATTCTTTTTAGTCATCCGCAGGATTTTACCCCGGTTTGTTCTTCCGAACTCCTGGAAATGGCTAATCTGCAAAAGGAATTTGACCAACTAGGCATTAAAGTTGCTGTTATTTCCACCGACAATGTTGAACGGCATAGAGAATGGAAAGAATACCTTGAAAACGTAGATTACAAGAACAGGGGAAACTTAAAAATTAATTTTCCAATCATTGAAGATCCAAATGCAACTGTTTCCAAAGAATATGGAATGTTACACCAGCCTACAAGTACAGACAGAGATATTCGAGGTGTATTTATAATTGATGGTAATAATGTGGTTAGATCGATTAATTTCTATCCAATGCAGGTTGGTAGAAATTTAAATGAGATAGTAAGAATTGTTGAGGCTTTGCAAACCACGGATCAGCAAAAAGTTCTAACTCCGGCAAACTGGAATAAAGGTGATGATGTTATTGTTCCATATTTTCCATATACCAAACAACAACTAGCAGACAATCCAGACATGGCAAAGCAGTATTACGAAATTGGCAACCGAATCTGGTTCAAAAAGGTTAATGACAAATAAAAATACTATTAAACTATAAATAGAAATAGTAAATTAAACAGCGCAAAGGGAGCAAAGTCTCCCTTTTTTATATCAAAAAAGGCATTCAAAAATGAATGCCTCCCCATTTGAATGTAAGTTTTATTAATTTATTTATTAAAAGGCAAAACCAGATATGTATATATAAGGCAACCCACACAAACTCCTAATGCAAATTCCAGCGTAGCTAAAAAAACCAGGATACCAGCAACGACCATCGCTGAAACATTTAAATTCAAAAAGAAAAGTAACGTTATCACAAGGGTCATTAAAAAACCCATTCGGGCTGCAAATATTTTAGGTGCTTTATCAATTTTCTTTTCTGCCAGTCCCAGAAACTTTAACAAAAGCCTGCTAATCATGCATACCGGACTATATTTTCCACCCGTGAAAGCCCTAATAAAAAAATCAAGTAATAAAATAATCAGAAATACCGGAGTATTAAACAGAAACGATGAAAAGGCCAGTAAAATGGTAAAAAATGCATTCAGCCTTGTTAATCGCTCATTGGTCTTTTCTGTAGACACAGGACATATTAAATCTATCATGGTAATAATTTTCAGGTTAATAAATCATCTCAAATTAAATACTTATTTGTATTAATATACAAATATATGATATTTATCATGAATAATCCTCACGAAAATTTAACAATTGAGATGCTGTTATTGTTTTTATGGGTATTGAATGCTGGAATTTTAACCCCAAATAACGGATTTAATTATATTTTTAGACTTTCAATTTACTTGATTAATTTCATTATATCTCTGGAAAGCCGAAATTAAAGTTGAATTAAACCAACTAAAAAATATCTGCAATGTGTAGTTCACTTAAATTATTAATTCTGATATCCGTCCTTTTTTTGTTTCAGGGAACAATAAATCATACTTCGGGACAATCAGAAAGTTCGAACAAAGAACCTGTCGCACCTGTATTTGAAAATGGGGAAGCACAGGTTCTTCCGGAATTTAGCGACCCAGATCTATGGATAAGACATGATCTTTGGGTAAAAACCGAATTTGATTCAGATGGGGATGGGAAACCTGACCGGATGCACGTCTCAGTAACCCGGCAGCGACAGACTGATACTGAAGGGCTGAAACTTCCCGTTATTTATATCACCAGCCCTTATTATGCAGGAACAGGTTCATCAGACCGACAATATTTCTGGGACGTAAAACAGGAACTTAACACACCGCCAACCCCAAGGAAACATGTACCCAAATTTGAAGCTAAAATTAACCGGCCAATTATTTCGAAATCGCATGAAAAAAAATGGGTGCCGCGCGGATTTATCGTCGTACATTCATCCTCCCCGGGAACAGGTCTTTCACAAGGCTGCCCAACGGTTGGTGGAGATAATGAATCGCTGGCGCCAAAAGCAGTAATCGATTGGCTGAATGGTCGTGCAAAAGGTTTTACAACCCCTGACGGAAATGAAGAAGTTGTTGCTTACTGGACAAACGGCAAAGTTGGAATGACGGGAACTTCATATAACGGCACACTTCCATTAGCCGCAGCTACTACAGGTGTCGACGGGTTGGAAGCAATTATTCCAATCGCTCCAAATACGTCCTATTATCACTACTATCGTTCAAACGGATTAATTCGGAATCCTGGCGGCTGGCAGGGAGAAGATATTGATTTTCTGTACGACTGGATACACAGCGGAAATCCCGAAAGATGTTCTTATTGCGACAGTGTTGTAAGAGATAAGGAAATGTACGGAAACTTTGACCGTATTTACGGCGATTATAATGATTTTTGGGCTGGCCGTGACTACCTCAATGATCTTGGGCCACTCAAAGCAGCGGTTTTAATGGCACATGCTTTTAACGACTGGAATGTAGTACCTGAGCACAGTTACCGTATTATAAAAGCATTGAAAGAAAGAGATGTTCCGCTACAAATTTATTATCACCAGGGAGGACACGGAGGAGAACCACCAATGAAAATGATGAACCGCTGGTTTACTCATTATTTATTTGGTATAGATAACGGTGTCGAAAATGATCCGAAAGCATGGATTGTACGGGAAAATGATGATCGCGACAATCCTACTCCTTACGCAAATTATCCAAATCCCGAAGCATCTCCTGTTAAACTCTTCCTCGGCAAAGGAGCACCGAAGACAGGAAAACTTTCCGCAGAACCACTTTCAAAACAAGGAAAAGAAACATTGGTGGATAATGTATCTTTTAGCGGATCGGTTCTGGCCCAGGCTGAGAATACAGAACATCGTTTATTATATGTTACTCCTGTGCTTTCAAATGATGTTCATATTTCAGGGGAAATAACAACTACTATTCGATTGGCAAGCAGTAAGCCAGCAGCAAATTTATCCGTATGGTTGGTTTCATTACCCTGGAATGATCGAAGAAATGCTAAAATAACTGATAATATCATCACCCGTGGATGGGCTGATCCACAGAATTATAAATCGCTTACCAAAAGTGAACCGTTGAAAAAAGGCAAATTTTATCAAGTTACATTTGAATTGAACCGGATGATCAGATCATTCCCGCCGGGCAACAAATCGGGTTGATGATTTTCTCCAGTGATCGCGATTTTACTTTGTGGCCAAAACCCGGAACAAAACTCACTGTAGATCTCGATGCAACTTCATTAACTATTGCCTGTAGTTGGCGGCATCGAAGCATTTAAAAAGCGCAACAAAAATCGAGTAAAAACAAACATAATGATTCAGAAATATTTTCTTTTACTACTTCTGATAATTGGATTTTCATTTCAGGGATTTTCCCAACACCGGTTTTCACACGTCAGGATACATTGCGCGGAAGTATTACGCCTGAACGTGCCTGGTGGAACTTAACCTATTATCATTTAAGTGTAAAAGTAAACCCGGAAGATAGCAGTTTCTACGGGAATAATCGCATCGCTTATCGTGTTCTGGATCCCAATCAAACCATGCAGATTGATTTGCAGCCACCAATGAAAATTACACGGATAACACAAAACGGCATAGATCAGGAATATGAAAGAGACGGAAATGCCTGGCACGTTCATTTAAAAGAAAATCAAAATACCGGCGATCTAAAGGAACTCCTTGTTACTTTTAGTGGAAAGCCAAAAGTTAGTAAACGCCCTCCATGGGATGGAGGAGTAAGTTGGAAAAAAGATGAAAGAGGAAGGCCTTTTATTGCAACTGCCAACCAAGGTGACGGAGCCAGTTTATGGTGGCCCTGCAAAGATCATCCGTATGACGAACCAGACAGCATGCTGATTAGTATTACTTTCCCCGAAAATTTAATGGAAGTTTCCAATGGAAGACTTCGGAGTTTAACAGAAAACAATGATGGTACAAAAACTGCCAATTGGTTTGTTGCCAATCCAATCAACAATTACGGAGTGAATATCAATATTGCCAACTACATTAATTTCAACGATATTTACAAAGGTGAAAAAGGTAACCTCGATTGCAATTACTGGGTTTTGGATTATAATCTTGAAAAGGCCAAAGAGCAATTTAAACAAGCCCACATGATGCTTGAAGCTTTTGAACACTGGTATGGTCCATATCCTTTTTATGAAGATGGTTATAAACTGGTAGAAGTTCCGTATCCCGGAATGGAACACCAAAGTTCGGTAACCTATGGAAACGGATTCAAAAACGGATATGGTGGTCGCGATGAAAGCCATACCGGATTAGGGATGAAATTCGATTTTATTATTGTTCATGAATCGGGGCATGAATGGTTCGCCAACAACATTACCAACTGGGACGAAGCTGATATGTGGATTCATGAAAGTTTTACTGCTTATGCTGAAAACCTGTTTGTGGAATATTTCTGGGGCAAAAGAAGCCGGAGCCGAATATTGCAGGGGAACCCGATTGAACATCAGGAACGACAGGCCGATTATTGGATTTTATGGTGTTAATTATCCGGGCTCCGGCGATATGTATTCAAAAGGAGCCAATATGCTACATACCATCCGGCAAATTGTAAATGACGACGAAAAATGGAGACAGGTTTTGCGGGGATTGAACAAAACATTTTATCATCAAACGGTTAAAGCAGAGCAAATTGAAAATTACATGAGCGAGCAAACCGGTATTGATATGAAGCCAATTTTCGACCAGTATTTGTGTGATATCCGTATTCCGGCATTTGAATACGGATTGATTAAAAATCAACTTCGTTACCGATGGAGTAACTGTATAAGAGGGTTTAATATGAAGGTAAAAGTTTATATTAACGGGAAACCTGTTTGGTTGAAACCAAATCCACGTTGGCAGAACCTTGACCTCGAAGAACCATTTCAGACATTAAAAGTAGATCCCGATTTTTATATTGCTGATTTTCTCCTGGTGGAAGCAGAATAAATATTCAGTTTTAAGCAAGCCTGCCCAAATTCACTTTGGATAAAAATAATTAAACACAAGTTTATAGGATAAATCGTGTCTAACCTAAAATCAAAAACACAGGTTATGAACATCATTGTCACATTTATTCCTGTTACTTTTCCCTTCCGAAACTCAGATATCCGCAGGATTCAATCAACTTTCAGAGAATGAAAAAGAAGGCATTTTTTTAATGCGGGAGGAAGAAAAGCTTGCTCATGATATTTATTTAAGTTTTTCAGACCAGTGGAACATTCCAATCTTCAATAATATCTGGAACAGTAAAACACGACATTTTGAGGCCGTTGGTTTTCTTTTAAATGAATTTGAATTAAATGACCCGGCTTTTAAAAAGGCCGGAAAATTTCGAAACCCGAAATTAGTGCAGCTATACGATTCTCTGACCCATAGTGGCAGTCAATCATTAGTGAACGCGTTTAAGGCAGGAGCTTTTTTTGAAGAGCTTGACATTGAAGACTTGCAACGGCTTATTAATGAAACGGATAATAAAACAATTATATCTGTCTTTGAGAATCTGCTTCGCGCATCAGGAAATCATTTGCGGGCGCTTACCCGACAACTTTCTTTCCAGGGTATCGATTATTCGCCTTTGGTTTTATCCGCAGATGAATTTCAAAATATTATTAAGACGCCTCATCAAAGAGGAAACGGTATGGGAAATTGCATGATGCAATCAACGAATAATTCTCCTGGCAAAGGAAAAATGTTTCGTAGAAGAGGCCACTTTTAGTATTGTAATACGATGAAGCGATTACCATTACCCGACTTGTTAAAAGGATTTGCGGTTTTTCTCATTGTTCCGATCCAAATTCTTGAGACATTTGTTGATTATCCGGGCAGAGAAAGCCTATACGGAAAAGTACTACTTTTTCTTGGAGGCCCTTTTGGAGTCCCTGTATTTATGATTGTAATGGGCTATTTCATGGCCCTTAATAAAAAATCGATTCAACAGAATCTTTGGCGGGGTGTGAAAGTTTTCCTGGTTGGGTTTCTTCTAAACATTGGTCTGAATTTTCATCTGCTTCTAAAAATAAAATTTGCCGGATGGCCATACAAACCGCTGGAATATATTTTTGGTGTAGATATTTTTTATCTGGCCGGGTTAAGCCTGATTGTCCTTTCACTGATAAAAAGTATCAAAAAAGGACCTGCAATGGTTGCATTAATATTTGCTTTTGTAGTTCTTGCCGAAACAGGATTTATGAATGAACACCTTTTATCCACCGAAAGAAATTACATTCTGCCATTTATCGCGGGAAAATATTCCTGGAGTTATTTTCCTTTATTTCCATGGCTGGCTTATCCGTTAATCGGGTTTAGTTTCTATTTTCTGGAAGGAAAAATCAAAGAAAAAATCCTTACTAAAAAATGGTTGCCGGCATTCATCTTTTCAGTTTTGTTTTTAGTGGTAATCCTTTTTAGTAAACGAGGTTACGCAATTACAGTGAATCTCCCGTCATACTATCACTATACATTCTGGTTTGCACTTTGGGCATTGGCAATAGTTGTGCTTTGGGCTTTTCTTTTGAGGACACTTATTTCGAAATACCCATCGACAGTTTTGGGAAATTTATATATCTGGCTCGGAAAGAATATCACTGTTTTTTATATCATTCAATGGTTAATTATCGGAAATATTGCCACTGTAATTTACCAGACTCAACCAATGAAAACTTATATTTTCTGGTTTGTCGGAATCTTTTCATTAACAGTGGTTTTAACCCGACTTTTTGAAAAGCTAAATTTGAAAATTGCCCGATAAAGTGAATTATTGAACAATCAGCTTCTTCGACGGAGTACGGATATTGTTGTATTCAATAAAATAAAAATACATCCCACTGGAAAACTCAGAAACATCCAGATCGAGATGATCAATATGATTATCAACCATTAACGCTTTCAATGCTTTTCCGGTTTGATCAACCAAATGAAATGTCCCTGTTGAAATATTTTCAGGCAAAGAATAGGTGATCTTTACAGTTTCGTTTCCCGGATTTGGATACGCATTCAAAAGTATTTCCGGTGTTCCATTTTTAAGAAGTGAAGCAGAAACCGATGTGCCGGGCACGTTATAAATGTTGGTCCATATCTTTTCAGGGAGAACCGAAAAATCATAGCAATAGGCAAAAAGCTGGTATTTGCTCTCGGCTACCTTGTTAATATACATGTACAATGCTCCGTCGATACTGGTTATTACCGAGCCATCTTCGTTAATGATTTTGCCGTCATATTCATAATAATATGAAGACTGAGTTGGGATGTACTTATAATAAATATAAGCCAGTTCAATTCCGGCATCGGTGTCAAATAAGTTTTCAGAAACAAATTTGATATCGTACAAATAGCATCCACTCGGAACCGGACAATTAATGGTTTTATACAGTGAGTGATCCGGATTGTAAATACGGCACTGGACTGCCGTAACGTCCATCAAATAATATTTATAGCCGGAGTTTTCCAACTTAACTATTGATGTTGAATAATCATATCTTTTATCAAGCGTAACCTGGGCACTAATAGCAAGGCTTAGCAGAACAAACAGCCCTGAAACAAGAAATTTTCTCATGACATTTTGGTTTTTATTTGATTAGTTTCAATCCTTCACTGGCAGATTTATCCCCTGGATTGTACAACATTACTTTGTTAAAAAGTACTTTCGCATCGTTGTATTTTCCCTGGAAGTAGGAAGTCCATGCCAGCATTAATAATCCATCGTATCCAAACGGGTATAAATCAACCACCTTTTTGAATAACGGATAAGCAGTATTGTAGTCTTTGCGGCCGTAATATACCAGCCCCAACCGGTACAATGCAACAGTATTATTGGGATTTATTTCAAGAATTTCGTTGTATAATTCTATTACTTCATCCCATTTTCCCAATGCGGAGTAAGGCAATATCAATCCAAACCGGGCCTCTTCGGAATATGGTTTTAGATTGTGTGCCCTTGCATAAAATATGATTGACTCATCAAACAATCCTGCATTGTAATTCAGCCAACCCAACCGCAAATTAATTTCGTACGAAGATTCATCATAAACTTTCTTCAACGCATCCATTGAAGCCGAAAAATCACCCGATTTTTCCAACCCATAACTTTTTGAAAAGGCTGCTTCCAATGCTGCCTGATTTGATTGCGACCGTGCTGTAAAAAACACAGGCATTAATAAAAATAATAATATCGTTTTTGTTAAAAATTCCATGATATTCCCATTGTTAATGTATGTTTTATATAACGATAATCAACCATATTTATCTCCGATAGATTTTCATAAACACGGTATTTTTCTTTAATATCCTGATTAATGTAACGTAATACAAACTGGTACTTTCCCTTCTGTTGGGAAATAGAGACTCCCGGTAAATTTTTGTTCCGAAGTTCCGGGGAAATTAGCAATGACATAACCTCCCGATTCGATAAAATTTTCCATGTCGCCATTTAAATACTGACCGGTAAAATAGACCGGCCCAAGTTGAAATCCTCCTGAAATTCCAAACGTATTATACTGCAAACTTTTGCGATTGACTACTTTTGAAATATACACGCGGGGTAATGTAAAATCTGGTATTTGAAAAAGGATAGAAAGTAATCCAACCCGAAAGTTGCATCAAATTCTTATCAGATATATTGAAGCCATATTAATTTCAGCACCGGGTGTAAAATTTCCAAAAGCTGACCATGCTGAAGTAGAAAAAATAAAATCGGAATAACGATAATCCTTGTTGTATAAATAGTGAATTAGATTGTTATTAATTCCGCCGGCAGAATAAGCAAAGTTTCCCCAAATAAAATTTAACGAAGTAGAAATATTGAGCTTGTTTCCTAAAACAAAATACGGATTTATCAGGTACTGAAACTGGTTAATATCCAACGGGAAAGCAATCATGATTGCCCCAATCGATTTGCTGTTCACGTTTAACATTTATAATGGTAAAATTGTGGTTCATGTAAAAACCGGGAGCCAGTTGATGACCCACATCAACCGATTCAAAATGATAATTTTTCAGGAAAAATCCTTCGCCATAATTCGAACCAACACCTGATCTGGTTGCAAAATCGGTTTTCTGTAACTTCCCAAAATCAGGATTAAAACTGTACCCGCCTTCAAGGGCAATTCGAGAAATTTTGCTGTTGGCATATCCAATTTTTTGTTTCAATTCCGGCGTAAAATCTGCGGCATATTTTAATGCTTCGGTTGAACGTCCGGCAAAAACCAAACTGTAATACAAATATTCCTGCAGCCATTCAAACGACTGATCATTTTCCCAGGCTTTCAAAAACCAATCGGCAGCTTTCCTGTACTTTTTCAGATTGTAAAATGCAATTCCGGTGCGTGCCTGCAAGTAAAAAAAATCGATTCCCTGTTCTCTTGCTTTTGCAGAATACCGGATAAGATCATCCCATTGCTTTTGCTGATAAAGCTCGTACGAGCGTGCATCAACTTCAGGATAATTCCATTTTTCCTGCGCAAAAAGCGAAGTGGCAAGAACCATAAAAAATAAACTTATGATATATCGTTTTGACATTCTATTTTGATTTTTGCTTTATCAAATTCAATGGTTAACCTGAATGTTCCATCCTGACCAATGGTAATCCAATACCGGTATTCTTTCATCGTTTTTTGGAATATCTTTTTTGTGATCGTAACTTCTGCTTCCACATCGCCCGATGATAAAATGTCCCCGGCTTCCTTAATCGTCAGCTGATATTCTGTTTTCAGAAATAAAAATACCGGTGCAATAAAATCCTGCGCATATTTCAGTAATCCACCAAACATCAGGTTAACCGGGAACGAATCGGAAATTTTACTGTTAGGAAAAAAACCAAGTGGCATTTTGTATAAACCAGTAAAAAACCAGTACAGCGATGTATATTTCTTTCCAGCGAAATTGGTAAAAAAGTGAAGATCGCCGTTATTGTACAAATAAGCTTTCGAATCTTCTTCGACACTTCTGATACTGGTCGTATTATAAACGTCAGTTTCAACAACCCAGAAAAATGTACCTGCTAATTTCTTCCACTTTTGATCTTTGAGATTCAACTTCCACATTTACATTCATTCGCTGACCCGGAACAAAATGAAGTGCATTTTGCAGAATTTCATTTTTCGATGGATTTGCTACAACATCATCTTTTGCGGGGCTTCTAAACGAACTTAAAACATAGCCTGAAGATTCTTTCAGCAAATAACTTCCAAAAGGATAATCAATGGTTTGCGAACCAATATATGGAGTTGCCTGAAACTGAAAATGCAAGTGTGGATACGGCGATCTGCCCGAATTTCCGCATCGTCCGATCAACTGTCCTTTTTTAACTGAATCGCCGGATTTTACTTCAACTGAATGATATTTCAAATGACTCAGCTTGGCATATAAATAATCGTTGTGTTTAATAATGACCGTATTCCCCCAATTTTCACGGGTATTTGCATCTCCGATTTTATTATCCTGAATGTGATTGATCGCTTCAACCACTGTTCCGTCGAACGGAGAATTTACGCTCTTACCAAAACAGTAATAATCTTCAACAAAATCGCCGTTGTTTTTGAATTGTGAACCTTTGGCATCGGTAATAACAAAATCCCAGGCATGCTTCCATCCGTCTTTGTGGGTATATTCCCCATCGTGTCCCTGGCTGACCTGCCATTCTCCCAAAAAAGGCAAAGCAGCAGAAACCGGGTAAGCTGCCGGGAAACGCGTTGTATTTCCGGCATGCAGGTAAACATTTAATTCAGGATTCCCCAGTTGGACTGGCGTTTCCACTAAATTAACTGCCTTCTTTTCACGAAGCTTTAACGAGTAGAGAAACATTAAAACCACCATATTAAATGGCAGTGAATAAGGCGATATTTTAAATTGCAGAAATAATTGCTGTGTACCGATAGTAATTAAAACAACTGCAGGCAGCAACAACATGATCCACCCAAAACTCACCGGTTTGGAATCAGATAATAACCTCCCAGAGCAATGGCAGTTAAAATGTAATTAAACCCGATAAAAGTGTAACCCATCGAGTTAAATTCAATTCCAACAATGCGGTAAAACAGATAAGCAACTGAATATCCCAAAAGTGAAAGCACAAATGTTATCCGGGAATAAAGCAGCAATCCAATTGCGATGATAATACCTGCCAGCAATTGTGATTGAAAAAATATAGCCCCAAGTGAATGGAAATAACACTTTCAGAAATGACGACTGCACCAGGTTTTCAAAAAAATTGTACAGATCAACAAAATGCTTCCCTCCAAATGCAAATAATTCGTTGTAGGTATAAATTCCTCTTTCACTGATGTGCAATGCGGTTAAACTACTTCCCGAAAGTGCTACAATCCAAATCACCACCAAAAAAGGAACACTCAAAAACGGCAACCCATATTTTCCAAGAACTCCCTGGAATACAATGGTTAAAAAAAAACAAGTTATTGCTGAAATGGCCACCAAAAGAAACAATGCAGGCGAAGGCTGATAAAAAAGTCCGATCCCCAAACCAACCAGTAAAGCATTGAATCCATACAGTCCTGAAACAAGAAAATAACGATTGTAACCCAAAGCATACGCCAGAATGTTGGCAATACCTATCGCAATTATTCCACCCAAACCAGCCCCGTAATCAAAAAAACTGATGATCAGCAAAAGAACAGCAAGCAGTTTTGATTTTGAAAAAAATATCTGCGAATAGCTGTTCAGTACCGAATTAATAATATCTCTCCAATTCAGGTTGTATTTCATGCAGGTAATTGTTTACTTTTTAGGATTTAGTTCTGTCGCCCTGAAAGTTTCCATCTTCTCTTTTTTCTTAATAATATGAGTTTCACCCTCTGTATCGATCAAGTACAACATTTGGCCGATAGGTTATAAACTGCATCCATTGTGTCACATTATATGCTCCAACCCTTTCAATTACAAGCTGATCGCCAGTATTTACGTGCGGAAAATTAACTGCATCTCGAACTACATCAATGTTCATACAAAGTGGTCCGTAAATCGTTGTTTCTTCAGTATACTCAGAAGCTTCCTTGCTCGGGTAAATTCCCAGATTGTACCAAAATGAAGTAAATAACAGGTTTACTCCGGCATCGATAACCATGGTTCTTCTTCCGGTGGTCGAACGTTTATTTGCCAGAACAGTTGTTAGCAAATAACCGGCAGTCATCAATTAAAGCCCGACCGGTTTCAAGGAAAAGCACCGGTAAATTTTCATGTGGAATTTCCGATGAAATTATTGCATTTGAAATGGCTTCGGCATAATCATCAAATGACGGGCAGGTTTCGGAACCCGGCATGTAAGCTCCTTTCAATGTATTTTTTGAAGCAAAACCGCCACCCAGATCAATATATTTTAGCCAGTGGTCAAATTTGCGGTGAAGTTGCCATCATCAGATTGGAAAGTTTTGAGGCGGCAATTGCATACGCTGAAGTTGACATAATATACGTTCCGATGTGCGTGTGCAAACCAATCAAATCCAGATTTTCTGCCAGCATAATTCGGTTTATTGCATTCCAGGCTTCACCATTTTCATAATTAAATCCAAAGCGGTCCCACATGGGATAAATGCCGGTGTCCATATTTACACGAATCGCAACCCGTGCTTTTTTACCAAGTTTCCGGGTGGTTTCAATCAGCAAATACAGTTCATCGAAATGATCGATGTGAATACAGGCATTGTGTTTGATGGCCAAGTGTAAAATCCTCTTCCGATTTTTCCGGGCCGTTAAACAGAATGTTCGATCCGTTTACTCCCAGTGACAGTGCTTTTTCAAATTCAAAACCCGAAACTACTTCCGCCCACGAACCTTCACTATGAAAAATGGAGCAAACAGCATCGAGATAATTGGTTTTATACGACCATGCAAATTGCACTTTCGGGTATCGGGTTTCAAATGCTCTTCGTGCTTCTGTATAAGTTTCACGAATTGTTTTTTCTGAAAAAACAAACACCGGCGAACCGTATTTTTCCATTAATTCAGACACCGGATGCCCATCAATTTCAGAAATTATTTTTTGTTTAACCGGTAACCCAAATTTATTGGGCACCCCGGCGGTAATTTTACTGATAACCGGTTTTTCATATTTTAACTTTTCCATTTTCTGTTTTTAAATTTCCTTATTCATTGAAATTGCGGCAAAACGTTCCAGATCAACAATTAAATCGTAAGAATAGCGAACAAACATTTTACCTATTTTATACTCTTTCATTGGCTTAACTTCCATTCCTAACGCCAGTTTTATCAATGCTTCAGGAATATTTTGCCCGGCTCCAACAGCAAGATAAACCCAGGCCGGAATTCGTGGATTGATTTCCATCAGATAATATTCTCCTTCAGTTGTTTTAATCAATTCCAGTTCCATTCCACCTTTCCATTTTGTTTTCTGAATGATGCATTCGGGTTAGTTCCATCATCTTTTCATCAGCCAGTGTAATTCCACCCCAGGCTTTTCCTTTATCGGTAATGTACTGTTTACGCATTGGCACCGCGGCAACGGTATTTCCTTTACCATCACCAAGGGCAACCACATTTACTTCAGTACCTTTTACAAATTCCTGGATAATAACCGGAAATCCCCATTTCGCTGCAATCTTATGAAATGCCTGTATTGCCTGGTCTTTGTTTGCAGCAATAACTGCATCGTAAAACTGACCTTTTACCACCACCGGGTAATCAAACTTTTCTTCCACATCCGAAAGCTGGCTGACCATGCTTATGTTTAAACTGTCCGGCACTTTAACACCGTGCTTTTTACCATACTCCGGCAGCTTATCTTTTTCGCGTTCCTGAAACTGCTTTATGGTTGGTAAAAACATTCTGATTCCCTGCTCTGCCAAACGTTGTTCATATTTCATAAAAGAGAACAGTTCTGCATCGAAATTAGGAATCAACACATCAATTTTTTCCTGCTGGTGAATGTGTTCAACACGTTCGATTAATTCTTCCGAGCCCGACGACGGATAAGGAATCTGAAAAATACGATCGCACAAATCTTCCATATAAATGCCCGGTTCCAGGTTTTCATAAACCAAACCAATAACCCTGACATCGAAATCATCAGACTCTTTTGCACCGCGAATTACTGGTACGCCCGGTCCGGGATTATCTGTGTTGTTCAGTCCGGTAACTGCCAGCGTAATTTTTTTCTTTTCCATGCCGGTTTATTAAACAAATTCGAGTGGATTTCCCTGAACTGTGATTTGATGATGTTTTAACAAAGCACAAAACTCATAAAAATCTTTTTCGAAAGTCAACTCTTCAACCTGGTACTTTTCGAGAAAAAAGTTTCTTATTTCATCAAAATCCTTATCCTCTCTGATCATTTTTATTATTTCCAGACCAACAGGATTTAAACTGAACGAATCACCGGTTTTGGAATTGAATACAAAACCATTATCACTTATTTTTACCTCCTCCGAAATTTTCATATTATTTTAATTCATTTTACTATCAGATTTGACACTACTTTTTTTAATAACTTGCGGACACAACAACAATATCCTAAACGGATTTAAATTATTGGTGACTCGATTAAAATTACAAAAACTCTTTGTTTATATGTTAGAGAAAAATAATAATTATGTAACCCTGTAAAGATATCCGCAAGTAGCGATTTTCCCTATCATAAAAAATGAATTTTTAATACTGAAAACTTGTTTGGCATTATACTTGTTTTAAAGGTAAAAACTTATTTATAACAATTAATACTTATCATCATGAAAACAGTTACAGCCATTTTCTTTATAATAGCGGCAATAATTTTTACTTCTTGCGAAGGTCCTCAGGGCCCTCAAGGAGAACCAGGATTAAACGGAACTTCATTTATCGGCTCGGTGTTTGAAATTCAGGGTGATTTTACAGCCAATAATGAATACACCCTTTTTTATCAGTTTCCCAGTAATTTTGAAATTTATGATACGGATGTAGTACTGGTTTACATTTTATGGGAACAATCTAACGGAACAGACGTTTGGCGATTGTTACCACAAACAATTGTTTTAAAAACAATTAATTCCAACTATCCGGAAACTGATGTGATACAGTATAATTTTGATTATACGGTTAATGATGTACAAATTTACCTTGAAACAACGATGGATAAATCGCAACTCTTACCTGCTGAAACTGACAACCAGGTCTTTCGAATTGCGGTTTTACCGGCAGATTTTGTAGCCAAAAAATCGGTTGATATAAATGACCTGAATTCGATGTTAAAAATGCCGGAACTAAAAATAGGTTCCATTGAAAAAGTAAATCCTACGATAAAATAAATTTGAAAGTTTGAGTTAAAAACCGCTGATTTGATTTAATTCAGCGGTTTTTTTGTGGCATGCAAAAATTCAAATGGAATAGTAAGAATTAATCCACATCTCTTCCATGATATTTTAACTTATTTTCATTCATATCTAAAATTCAGTTTTTTTATACCCATCCCTAATCAAACATTCAGTTTCAGAAAATTTTCCGTGCATGTTTTTTAACAATTACTCGTAATTTAAATACTATGTCATTCTATGGCAATCAGAAATATATTGTGCTAAAATATTTTTTTATTATAAACATATGTGCAAATATAAATTATTTTTCTTAACTTCGCTAAAGCTAGAGGCAAAATAAAATAATAATGAAAAAAATACTCGTTTTAACGTGTTACCATTTGGGGCTGTGGGGATTTCTTGGATTTATAGCTACACTAATTTTTGGATTTGTTGCTTGCTGTGCAAATTTATCACCTACTATTTTTTATGCATCTCTGATAATATTTGCAGCAATTGCGCTTATAGCAACAACTTACTGCATTTTAAGGAAATGTAAGAAGAGTGATTTTATTTCGCATTAATCAGAACAGTAAAACCAAACGAAACAGTTCAACTTTTAAGCGCTGTTGATTAGCTTAATTTTCGAACTCTAACTTCTGTCCCGGTCTGATTTTTCATTAATTCCAGAAAATGATCGATATCTGTTTTACCAAAATGATACGGATATAAAATTTTAGGATGGAATAATTTTACCGCTTCAACAACCATTTCCGGGGTCATTGTAAAAGGAAGGTTCATTGGTAAAAAAGCAATATCGATATCTTTCAGATTTGCCATTTCAGGAACGTTTTCCGTATCGCCGGCAACATAAACTTTTTTATCACCAAACTGAAGTACGTAACCGTTCCCAACACCTTTTGGATGATACGGATTTCCGGGACCCCTTACATTTTGAATGTTGTACGCCGGAACTGCTTTTACCTGAATTCCTGCAAACGTAGCTGACTCTCCGTTCTTCATAATTTTTCCATCCGGATATTTTTCGGCACATTTTTCAGTTAAAACAACCTCAGTGCCCGGGTTCAAAAGTGTTTTAATCGCATTAACATCCAAATGATCTCCGTGATCATGTGTAACCAGAATTAAATCTGCTTTTGGTAATTTGTTGTAATCGGCATAATTCCATACCGGATCGATATGAATTGTCTTCCCGTTAAATTGCATCATCAACGTCGCATGACCAATAAATGTAATCGTCAGTTCACCCTTCGACGTTTCAAAATTGTCTTTCTCAAAAGTTTGTGCGTTCGCTAAAAACACAAATAAAAATAATCCGAACGTTATTGTAATCCATTTTTTCATTTCCAAAGTGTTTTGAATTTCTCTAAATTATAAAATTCTCTTCATTCGAACATATTTTAAAAAGTACAAACTTGAAAATGTTACTAAAAAAATCATCTTTATCTGCTTAATTATTTTTTATCTTTCGCAACTAAATCAAAATAAACAGTCAACCATGAAAAAACTAATCATCTTTTTGCTTCTGATTTTTGTTATTTCAACGGCAAATTCAAAAGAATACCATATAACTTCGCCTAACGGGAAACTGGCAGTTAAAGTTAATATTAATGAATCAATTACATATTCTGTAACTTTAGGTGATAAACAGATCATTGCTCCGTCAACAATTTCACTTTTACTCGATAATGGAATTGAAACAGGTAAAAATGCCAAAGTAAAAAAAGCAAAAACTACCACAGTTGAAAATGAAATCATCCCGGTGGTAGCACGGAAATATTCAAAGATTCCGGATAATTATAACCTGTTAACGCTTACATTCAAAAATTACAGCCTGGAATTCCGGGCCTATGACGAAGGTGTGGCTTACCGTTGGGGAGTACAAAGTAAATCACCGCTTAAAGTAATGAGTGAAGAAGCTACATTTGCTTTTCCTAACGATAAGAAAACCTGGTTCCCGGAGGAAGAAAGCATGTTTACTCACCAGGAACGTCTGTATCTTGACACCATGCTTTCTGAAATTACTCCAAATATGTTTTGCTCCACAGGGATGCTTGTTGATTGCGGAGACGGCGTTAAAACATACATATCAGAATCTGATCTTATGGATTATCCCGGAATGTATTTAAAGGGATCCGCTGAAAATCCGTTTGCACTCAAAGGTAAGTTTCCCGGGGTTGTGCTTGAAACCGAACAAACCAACGACCGCGATGTGCGTCCCGTAAAATATGCTGATTATATTGCTGAGTGCAAAGGATCAAGAACCTTTCCTTGGCGCGTCCTTGTGATCTCTGAAAACGATGCTGATCTGGTTCGTTCAGAACTTGTTTACAAACTCGCACCTGAAAATGTGCTTGACGAAACCGGATGGATTAAGCCCGGAAAAGTTGCCTGGGACTGGTGGAATGCGCTTAATATTTATGGAGTCGATTTTAAGTCAGGCGTTAATAACAACACATATAAATATTACCTCGATTTTGCTTCCAAATACGGACTTGATTATATTATCCTCGATGAAGGCTGGTATCATCTCGACAATATAATGCATGTTGTTGATGATATTAATGTGCAGGAATTGGTTGATTATGGAAAGAAAAAGAATGTCGGTGTTATTCTTTGGGTTGTTTGGAAGGCTTTGGATGACCATTTGGAGGAAGCATTGAACCAGTTTGAAAAATGGGGCGTAAAAGGAATAAAAATTGATTTTATGCAACGCGACGATCAGTGGATGGTAAACTTTTACGAAAAAATTGCCCGCGAATGTTCCAAACATCACCTCCTGGTTGATTACCACGGAGCTTACAAACCGGCTGGATTAAATCGCAAATATCCAAATGTATTATCTTTTGAAGGCCTGCGCGGTATGGAAAACTGCAAATGGTCTGACAAACCAGATCCGGAACATAACGTAACACTGCCATTTATCAGGTTGGTAGCAGGTCCTATGGATTATACTCCCGGAGCCATGTTAAATGCAAATAAAACCAATTTCCATCCGGTATTTTCCGAACCTATGAGCCCCGGTACCCGTTGTCATCAGCTGGGTATGTATGTGATTTTTGAAAGCCCGCTGCAAATGCTTGCCGACAATCCTTCAAACTATTATCGTGAGCCGGAATGCATGGAATTTCTGAAAGCGGTGCCAACCACCTGGGACGACACAAAAGTACTGGATGCCAAAGTAAGCGACTATATTGTTGAAGCCCGCCGTAAAGGTGATACATGGTACATGGGTGCAATGACAGACTGGACGCCGCGAGAATTAAATATTAATTTGAATTTTCTTCCAAAGGGTAATTATAAAATGCAGATTTGGAAAGATGGAGTCAACGCGAATAACCATGCAGCCGATTTCAAACAGGAAGAAGTGAAAGTCACCAATAACTCAGAAATAAAAATTGAGATGGCATCCGGCGGAGGTTGGGTTGCCATTATATCAAAAGAATAATTCTAACATAAAAAAAGGGTAGCAAGAACTGCTACCCCTAAAACCTAATATTGCCAATCCTTGGCAAAACCAATTGATGAGGGCCGGAAAATAAATTTGCATTTCACCTGCAAAATTCATTTTCCGAATATTTTAAATCAAAACTATTTCGTATAGTTGGCCTTTCACCAAACTGAAGGCAAATTTCATTCTTTAATGGCTAAATCCCGACCACTAAATCGTAAAAAAACATATTAAATTGTAAAAATCTTACTGAATTTCGCTCATTAATGAACGTAAATTTTTTATTGTTAATTATTTTTGTTCCGGGAGTGAGAAATATGATTAAAGAGATCGCAATACTTTTACCGTTGTATATTACCTTTTTCTGGAGTATCGTATTTATTATCCAGACAGGTAAAAAAGACAAAGCAAAAAAACATCTTGGATTTTTTATGATAGATGCATTTTTGCTTTATTCCTGTCATGCCATATTTTTTAATCATCTTTACTATTTATATTCCATTGTTGAGTTCATATATGTTTTTACCATGCTTTCAGTGTATCCGATGTATTTTTTATACCTGAAAATAATTACTTCTGATAAATTTGAAATAAAAAAGCACCTGGTTCATTTCCTCCCGGCGTTAATCTTTGGCTCAATTGTAGGTATTACAACCCTGATGATGTCTCACGATGAAAAAATTAATTATGTCAAAGAAGTTCTGGTTGAAAATAATCTGAAAGGATTGAATTTGTCAACATTTAATGGAGTTAAAGGTTTCATTTTTCTTCTTAGTCGTGGTTTTTTTCTTTTACAGTTAATATATTATGTTTTTAAAGTAATTATACTTGCTAAACAGCACAATGAAAGAATTGTCAATTATTATTCCAATACGGAAGGAAAAACGTTAAACTGGGTTCGGTTTATAAGTATCCTTATTTTTATTATTGCTGTTTCGAGCATAATAAGCGTATTTTTAGGAAGAGGATTTTTCACGCAGCACGAAGCTTCACTTATTATTCCATCGGCCGTTTTCAGCACATTATTATTTATAATTGGTTTTAAAGGAAATCAACAGGTTAGGATTAATTCCGAATTTGACGATAAATTGATCATATCAGAAAACGGAGAAATGGGAAATATGCTAACAAACAGACTTAAGTCAGAGCTATTATTATTGTTTTCCAGAAAAAAAATCTATGTTAATCCGGACCTTCGTATAACGCATATTTCAGAACAGTTGAAAACAAACCGAACTTACATTTCAAAAATGATTAACGAAGAATTTAACATGAATTTTAATGAATTTGTTAATCAATATCGCATAGAAGAGGCAAAAAAACTGTTAGGTAATCCCCAAAATAAATTATCAACGATGGAGCAAGTGGCCGAACATTCCGGTTTTGGATCTGTAAATTCTTTTTCCCGGATATTTAAAGAAATTACCGGGAGAACTCCCGGGAAATACCGCGATCTAATGATTCATAACGGAGATTAATCCTGGGTTAAAATTTTCAGTGTCAAATCCATAGGGTACATCCCTGATTTTGCCCCGTAAATTGAAAGTCCGCCACGATTATTTGTTGATTCGTTTACCAGTAAACGAATTACTACTTTGCCCGTTTCAAGAGCAGTTTTTACTGCCAGATCATCGAATGTTGCTTTCACCGGGAAACCGTATGATCCGGCTTCGTCAAGCAGCCAAGATTTATTCTCAGAGCTACCCCAGCTACTGCCTGGTATCTGATTTTTCCACGAAAGTATTCCCCTATGATCAGCTGGATCATCCGGAAGCTCAACTGTTTCCAGAACATGGTCATTTGCCGTTATGGCAACCAGTGATCCGTGACGTTTCTCATCTGTTTGCGGATAACTGTTTTTCCCGTAACCCGGAATAGTTCCTTTCTCAGAAACTACCTTCATTCCAATTCGCTCTGCATCCCCTTCCTCTAAATATTTTTCCTGCGGATAGCGGGATGCCAGTTCGGCCATGAATTCAATTCCATTTACTTTTTCTTTGTCCAGATTTTCCGGCAGAACAAATTCATATTCAAAATAACCCGAACCCATTCCCCACACTTTGTTCCCGTTTTGCGTGGCCAGGTATTTAATATTCCAATCAGCTCCTGTAAACTCGTTTGGCGCTTTTGTTATCAGATTTTCTTCTGATGCTTTCCCTTCTATTGTGAACGGCACAAAATTATGCTGAATGATATTTCCGTTTTTATCTTTTAATGTTGTGGCAGCAATCGCCATCATATTTTTGTCCGGTGCCTGAAATTCAATCGGAGCAAGTTCCTTAAAAGCAAAAGGTTCAGTTGAAACAGCTGGATTACCTGATGATATTTCCTCTTTCTCTGCCTGATCATTCCATCCGTAAACTGAATATTCGAGCTTCATTCCTTCAGGCACATCAGAAGTCACGGTGCTAATCCCCACCGGTATTTTAACTTCCTCCCCTCCCTTATAAGTATTGAAAAAACTGTCGCCTACAACTACATACAAGTCTTTGTGAAAATCGTTCATTTTCATGCCGGGCACCAGTTCATCCAGTCCAAAAATCTTTTTCGACCTGTCAAAACGGTAATACCCGTTCCATTCATTTATCACATCATGAAACTCGGTAAACAGAAATCCCCCAATCTTAGGTCTTTTGTGGAATTCATTCATCATGATATGATATTCCCATGTAATGTCGATATCGCCGGTACTTCCTGAATAACCCCAAACGGCACCACATTCCGAATTAAACATGGGTTGATTTCCCTGAACATTTCCGCCAATAAAATTAAAAGACGAACCCGGATACGTATTTTCTACAATGTGATCGAGAAATGGGGCCCAGTGACGAGCCGGCAAATAACTATGCCATGTGTTCATATCGGTTATTACATGATCCCAGTTGCAAGGTGAATTATCTTCTACCAACCGGGTTGCATCAAAATCTTTTGCTTTATGAAACTGCTGGCGCACCCACTGCTGAGTTTCAGGGGTATAACTTCGTTGCCCTGTGACCGAATCACGGCTAAACAATCCCCATGTTTCGTTGAACAACACCCATGAAAAAATACTGGGATGATTGTAATCGCGTTTCATTTCCATTTCTGCAATATATTCCCAGTTGGCTTTAGCCTTTGGAGTTGGTTCGCCCCAAAAATTGGGGATATCTTCCATAATTAGAAGACCAAGTTTATCAGCCCAGTACAATTTTCTTGGAATTTCAGCCTTAATATGAATTCGCAAGCCATTTAGTCCTAAATCTTTTGCACGCTGAATCTCTTCTTTCATAAATTGATCAGAAGGAAAGGTATAAAACCCTTTTGGGTGATAACTTTGATCAAGCGTTAGCTTCATGTATAATGGTTTGTTATTCAGTGCCACATACTCGAAATCCTTTCCAGGAACCTGCATAGCCGAAATCTTCCGCATCCCAAAATAACTAGCTACGTTGTCATTGATTTTCTCGTTTTGAATTTGTGCATTGACTTCATACAAATACGGATGATCCAGATCCCACAACTTCATATTTTGTATTGGAATAACGAATGTCCCGGAAGATTTTCCACCAGGAACTTTGCCTGTAAAATCTATCTCGTTTCCTTTTCCTTTCAAACGAAAAGTCAGATCATTTTTAGCTTTTTCGTGCAAATTAACATCAACAGTAACCTGGTTATTATCAATGTCTGGCGTAAATTTTATCCCCGAAATATAATTTTCCGGACGTGCTTCAAGGTAAACAGTCTGCCAGATTCCTTTTGCATTACCGTAGTATTGTTTCCCTGACGGCCGGTTATCCAGTTCTTCATCTTCTACTCTTACAACCAAATTGTTATCGCCCGATTTTAAAACGTCTGATATATTAAAATCAAACGGAACGTAACCACCTGAATGACTACCAACTTCAGTTCCGTTTATCCAAACGGTGGTATTAAAATCTGAAGCACAAAAAACCAGGTAAACATTTTTTCCTTCCCATAACTTCGGATCATCGATGTTGAATGACCGATAATACCAGGCATAATTAACTTTTGGACGCTTAACTTCGCTTAACGGGCTTGCCCACGAAAATGGAACCAGTATTTTATCGGTGAATATTACCGGTGTTTTCTGCCATTCTTTTTCCAGACCAACATTATCAGAATCAAGTTTAAAATGCCAGTAACCGTTAAGGTTTTGCCACACCTCCCTCTCAAAATCAGGACGTGGATGTTCCGCTAACGGAATCTCTTGCTTTTTTGAGCAGGCAAATAATACGATTACAAGTATGAACAGGATGTAAAACCGGGTTTTCATGTTGATTAATTTGGCGGTTAAATTTAACGGATTTTTTGGAATCCCTCATTTCATCATAAATAAAGATTTTTTATAATAAAAATGTAATTTAATTCGATAAAAATCAAGCATTTAAAACAAAAAGCCTCTGTGAATCTCAGGGGGATAAAATTATTAGAGTGCTTAAAATTAACTTTTTGCCAATGTAAACAAGAACTCTATTCCACCTTCCGGACGGTTACGTGCAGAAATTTTTCCTTTATGCAATTGAATCGCATTTTTAACAATGGAAAGACCAAGTCCGGTACCGCCTAATTCTCTGGTTCTACCTGAATCAATTCGATAAAAACGCTCAAAAATACGATTTAAATGTTCTTCCGGGATTCCAATTCCAGTATCGGAATAACTGAAATAATAGAACTTTTTGTCTTCCAGATAATTCTTAATTTCTATGGTAATATTTTCACCGGCATAATTAATAGAATTCTCAATTAAATTCTGAAAAACGGAAGAAAGCAATGATTCATTACCATTGACAACGACATCGGAATCGATATTAAGTTTACATTTAATATTCCTGGCTGCCAGTCGATTCTCAAGGTTTTCAATAACATCTGTAATAATACTTTTTATGGCCGTAGGATTGATCTCAAATAATTCACCTGAATCTTCAATATTATTCAACAACGAGATATCGTTAAGTAAAAGGTTAAGTCGCTCTGTCTGGGCATAGGTACGTTCAATAAAATATTTTTTCTTCTCTTCATTAATGCCGGGATTATTCATTAATGTTTCAATGTATCCTTTTATCGAAGCCAGCGGCGTTTTTAGCTCGTGTGCAATATTAGATGTTAGTTGTTGTTTCAGTAATCTTCTTTTTTCGGGACGGGTAACATCTGTTATCAGAATCTCAAAACTTTTATCGGCAAATACGATACTTAAGATCTTAAAATAGCTTTCATTTTTATTAATTGTATATTCAATTTGAGGTAAATCATTACTTGTAAATTCCACTTCTTTTACCAGATTTTTTCCCAGAAATTTATTCAACTTAACAAATTCAGGAATCGAAAAAATATGTTCTGCTGATATAGTTGAAGTATTTGAAATTATACTGATATACTGTATAAAATGACTGTTGGCGAGCATCTTTTCCTTATTGGGTCTGAAGAAAGCAATTCCTTCATTCAGGATATTCATGTGGTTAAACAAACGATCCTTTTCCAACGCAACATCATCTTTCGTTTTTCTTAGATTATTGTAAATTTTTATTATTTGTGTACCTATTTCACCCAACTCATTGTCGGGGAACTGCATATCTTCATCAATGGGTGCATTTCTGCCGGCTTTAATGGAAAAATCTTTTAACTTGGTTATTGAAATAGAGAGCCGTTTGGTAACTAAATTGATTAGAAACCAAATGATAAGAAATATACCAATGATAAAAAAGATAAAAAAACGCTCCCCTTTCAGAAAATTTTTCACATCGACATCGTAAAGCATGGCAGCTCTCACAAAATAATCGTCGAAGTTGTGTGCATAGTAATAAAATACCTGGTTTGTGGTGGCTGAACGCCGAATATTTGATCCTGTTCCGGAGAATAATGCTTTTTGAATTTCAGGGCGTTCAAAATGATTTTCCATTTGAGAATAGTCATCAACAAAACTATCGTACATAACCTTCCCTTTTTTATCGATGATAGTAATCCTGATATTTTTTTGTGGGACAAGATAACGCAGCGTGTCAGCCTTTTTAAAATTACCTGTTTTTGAAAGGTGATAAACCTGAATATAATTATGAGCAACCTCAGCCACATTTTCCAGCGTATTTTCAAGTTGAGCTGATTTGTAATGTTTCTCGCGATTCAACTGATAAAGCAAAATTGCAGTTGTAAACAGTACAAAAACTGAAATAAAATAGATAAATATTGTTCTTCTGAATGATTGTTGTAATGGCACTTTTCGTACGATTTAAATGGTTTAACTGTTTTGTATTTTAAAACGATATCCGTAGCCGGATTTTCCTTTTACGTAATTTCCGTATTCACCAATTTTTTTTCGTAACCGGGCGATGTTTACATCCACATTTCTTTCTGTTACTATAACATCGTCACTCCATACCCGGTTCAATAATCACTTCCCTTGCTATATAATGCCCCTGGTGCTTCAGTAATAATACCAGAATTTCAAATTCTTTTCGGGTAAGATTGATCATTTCATTGCCAATAGTAACTATTTTTCTGGCAGTATCCACCTCGAGATCATTAACTTGTAAAATATGATTCGTTTCTGTTTCATTTATCCCTCTTTTCAAAACAGCTTTTATCCGGGCAATCACTTCTTTAATGGAAAATGGTTTCGAAATATAATCATCGCCACCTACATTAAAGCCGGTTAGCAAGTCGTTTTCCGAAGTTTTTGCAGTCAGAAAAATAATTGGAACTGTAAGCTGAAGTTCTTTTCTGACTTTTGCTGCCATTTTATACCCCGACATTTCAGCCATCATCACATCCAGTAAAATTAAATCGAATGTATCCAATGGTTTTTTTAATGCTTCTTCGGCCGAAAATGCAACTTCAGTTTCATACCCTTCACTTAAAAGATTAAATTCCAGAATTTCGCATAAATCCTTTTCGTCATCAACGATCAATATTTTCTGAGCTGAATTATCCATTTTCGTTTTTCGAATATTGTTGGTTATGTGTTCAGACAAGTATTTTTTTACTCCATTTTTTTATGATGACGTATATCTTTCCCTTCAATAGAATAAATAGCAGCTTCAGCAATATTAGTTGCATGATCTGCAATTCGTTCAATGTTTGTTACTATGCTGTTCATGCTGATAAAGCTTGTTAATAGCTCTTTTTTCATCGTCGGAGCCACTACTTTTTTTAATGGCTTTTTTTATCATTTTATGATTGATTTCATCTACCACATGAATCATTTTTGATAGTCCAGATGGCAAATTCTTTGTCGTCCATAGTAAATGCCAGCAAAGCTTTATTGACCATGTTTGAACTATTAATAACCATGTTGGTAATTACATCATTTAAATCGGAATAAATTTTTATGGTTTTAATATTCTGAATAAAATTCAAAATATTAACAACCATATCACCTATTCTTTCCAGACTGATAACAATCCGGTAACAGGCAATAATTTTCCGGATATCAGAAGCTACCGGCTGATATAAAACAATAGTGTTCACTATCTTATCGCTGATTTTAACTTCCATTTTATCCAGCTTCTTTTCATTTTCCAGAATTTCCTGGCTTGACTTCAGTCTGGTATTTTAGTTTCACCGGATGTAATGATTTTCTCCAGCGAATCGAGTTGATGTAAAACCAAATTAGCGAATTCCTCAAATTCACTTAAAATATCATTTATTGCATCGTCTTTCTTTAAAGTCATAATTTCCAGATTTTTAGTGAAGTTAAAAAAATTAGCCAAATTTTCCCGTCAGATATTCTTCTGTACGCCGATCTTTTGGATTGGTAAACATGTCTTTTGTTTTGCCATATTCCACCAGTTCACCAAGATACATAAACATTGAATAGTCTGATATTCTTGCAGCCTGCGACATATTGTGAGTTACCATGATTATGGAATAATTCTCTTTCAAGTTTCACCAGCAAGTCTTCTATTTTTGCAGTTGCCACCGGATCAAGCGCGGAAGTTGGCTCATCGAGCAGGATAACTTCAGGATCGAAAGCCAGCGCCCTCGCAATACAAAGTCGTTGCTGCTGACCACCGGATAAGAAATGTACCTTTTTTGTACAGGGTATCTTTCACCTCGTCCCAAAGCGTAACATCACGCAACGAACGTTCCACAATTTCATCCCTTTGACTGCGTTTCATCCTGATTCCATTCAATTTATAACCTGCAATAACATTGTCATAAATGCTCATTGTAGGAAAAGGATTCGGACGTTGAAATACCATACCTGCCATTTTTCTTAATTCAATTGTTGGCATGTTTGAATATATCTTTTCCGTTCAATATGATATTTCCTTTTGTTTCTATGTTTTCATACAACTCGTGCATCCGGTTTATTGCCCTTAAAAGTGTACTTTTCCCGCAACCGGAAGGGCCCATAATTGCAGTAACACTGTTACGTTTAATATCTGCCGAAACATTTTTAACCGCATATTTTCCTTTATCGTAAGCAACAGAAAGGTTACGAATGGAAAGTACCGGATCTTTTATCTGAATGTTTGTTTCGTTCATTTGTTATTTTGATCTTGAGGCAATTTGTTTTGATATAATATTTAATGCCAGCACCATAAACATCAGCAATAATGAAGAGCTCCATATTAAATCAACCATATTCGGATCATTGTAAAATTCCCAAATTAATAACGGAATAGCACTGGTTGGTTTAGAAATATCAAAATTAATCATGGTACTTCCCAAAGCTGTCAACATAAGCGGGGCAGTTTCTCCCAAAACTCTTGATATACCAAGTAAAATACCTGTTAACAATCCACTAAATCCGGTTGGAATTAAAACCCTTAAAATTACTTTATAATACGGAACGCCAAGAGCAAGCGCTGCCTCTTTTATTGTTTGCGGAATCATTTTAAGTGTTTCTTCTGTTGATCTTACTATCATTGGAACATCATTATTGATAAAGAAACACTACCTGCCAATGCTGAAAACCCGTTGGTAATATGCTTTACCACCCACATGTATGAAATTAATCCAAGTACAATTGATGGAACTCCCTGTAATATGTCAGAAACATTTCGTAGTGAGATTAGCCAGAAATTTCCCCGGATTTTCATACAGATAAATTCCAGTAACTACACCAACAGGAATTGCTATTATTGAAGCTAGTACTACCATTAATAAAGTACCGGTAATTCCGTTTGCAATACCACCCGGAATAAGCTCTCCGTTTGAAATTGCCGTCATTGCTTCAAATGTGCTCGGCGGTGTTTTCAATATAAAATCGAAACTAATTTGCCGAATACCCTTTTCAATCAACTTATAAATAATCAGCGCAATAGGAGAAATGGTTATCAATGAAAATAAAATAATCATTCCTTTAATCACCCGATCTTTAATTGTCCGGTATTTTAAATTTGAGATTTCTATTTTCTGACTTGCAGTATTCATTTCTACTTAAGCCATTCTTTTAATAATAAATTTCCCGATGGCATTAATTATTCCTGTAATCAGAAATAATAAAAGACCAATTGCAATAAGCGAGCTTAATTTTAATCCTTCAGCCTCGCCAAACTGGTTGGCAATAACACTGGCCATTGTATTTCCTGTGCTAAAAAAACCATCAGGCACAATGTTGGTATTCCCGATAAGCATGGTAACCGCCATTGTTTCTCCAAGCGCCCGGCCAAACGATAAAATATATCCTGCAATAATACCCGATCTGGCGGATGGAACAATAACATTAAAAATAACCTCCGATTTGGTTGCTCCCAGCGAATATGCTGCTTCTTTTAACTCATTGGGCACCATCAAAATAATCTCGTTACTCAATGATGTTGCATAAGGAATGATCATAATTGCCAGAATAATACTTGCAGTAAAAATTCCAAATCCCTGGTTTGGTAAACCCAGATCAATTAAAAGTGGGCGCAGTACATAAAATCCCCATAAACCATAAACTATTGAAGGAATTCCAGCCAACAGATCAACCATCATTCCAAGAACTTTTGCCAGTTTGGTTCCCCGGTAATACTCACCTAAAAATAACGAAGCGGAAAAAGACAGTGGCAAACTGATAATGAGCGCTGCAATAGAAGTTATTAAAGTACCGGCAATAAAAGGTAATGCACCGTAGTTTTCCTTCCCATGTGTTGGATTCCAGTTATTGCTAAATACAAAACCCAACCCAAAATTTTTGAATGCAGGAATGGCACCTTCAACCAACGATAGAGCCATTCCTCCTGCAATCAGTAAAATAATTGCCGATGAAAATATGAGAACCCCTTTGGTTATTTTATCGCTGTTCATTTTCAGCATTTTAAACGGTCATTAATCGGGGTATAGTTCAAAGATTAGAGAATCTCAGATTATATTTAATCTGAGATTCTCTAATCGATAAAAGAATTAAAAATTATTTTAACAACGGTGTCCCGTCGTAAGTTACCGTACGAAGAATTGCTTTTGCTTTTTCAGCAGCAGCTTGCGGTAGTGGTGCATAGTGTACTTTTTCAGCCTGACTTTGTGCTTCTTCGCTTTCCAGCCAATCAAGCAATGTTACTGTTGCCAAAGCCTGTTCTTTTGATCTTCCGTTGTAATTCTGTTCTTTGTAAAGAATAATCCAGGTAAATCCACTGATTGGATATGCATCCGGATCATCAGAATTCGTTAACATTATTCGGGTATCATCAGGAATGGCTCCTTTTGCTGCAGCACTAACCGAAGCAATTGACGGAGTAATATAATTCCCGGAACTGTTTTGTACCTGTGCGGTTTGTATTTTTTGTGCAAATGCATATTCCGAACCGATATAACCAATGGCTCCTTCTGTTTGAGAAATTGTACCGGCAACACCCGGATTTCCTTTGGCTCCCATACCAACCGGCCATTGCAGTGATTTTCCGGCTGCCAACTTCATCAGCCCATTTTTTGCTTACTTTAGTCATATAATCGCTGAAAATATTGGTTGTTCCACTACCATCAGAACGATGAATAAATGTTATTTCCTTGTCAGGGAAATTCAATCCCGGATTGTTTTTTGCAATCAACGGATCATTCCATTTGGTAATGTCACCCATAAATATTTTTTCCAGTAATTCGTTGGTAAGTTTGAGCCCGTCAACGCCAGGAAGGTTGTATGCAATTACAACTGCCCCCAACACCGTTGGAATATGAACAACTGTAGCCGGCATTTCAGCCAGTTGATCGTCTTCAAGATAAGCATCGGTTGCTCCAAAATCAACAACTTTATCCTTTAAGCTGCGAATTCCACCTCCCGAACCAATACCACCGTAAGTAATTTGCACTCCTGTTTTATCGGAATACTCTTTAAATACCATGTTGTAATATGGCATCGGGAAAGTTGCCCCAGCAGCAGTAATGGTCACTTTGGAGCTTGTTGCCGATTTTTCTCCTCCGTTTTTACTGGAAGAATTACTACATGCGTTTAGCATAAATACGGCCAAAATTATAATAACTAACTGTTTCATTTTCTAATCCTTTAAATGGTTAAAACTTAAATTCAAAATTTAAATATGCGAATGTTGTCGCTGCTGAATTATCAGCAGGATTCCAATATCTTACATTAGGTGTGATTTTAACACCTTTAATGGGGTTATATTCAAGTCCGGCAATAATTAGCTGTCCATCTTTGTTTAATTGCCATGGATCCCTTTGTCCTGTGAGTGCTTTTGATTTTAAATCATCGTAACGACCAAAGATCCTGGCATTTTACATGGTTTGTATGCGGCGAAAAAAGATGTTCCATAAATATCGTGACCATCTTTCATCCCCATATTTTTTTGATAATTATATTCGCCTGCAATCGTAAATTTTTCTCCTGCATAAGCAAGTAATGTTGCCAGCGACTGCTGTTTTACAGTGTCTCCCATATTGTCGCCATATATACGTGCAGTAACATTTTTTACCGGTGTTACGGTGATTCCAGCACCCGGCCTAACATAATTATCGCTTTGTACCTTTTTATAACCTTCTCCGTTCACTACAGAAAAATCGGCACTAATAAAATCAGCAAACTTGTACTCAACATTAAAACCTAAATCAGCACTTGCATTAAATTTATATGCATCCTGAAAAGATTTTTCAATGTATCTCATTCCCCAAATTTTTTCCGAAACTTTAAATTGTGTAGTTGCAATCATTCCAAACTGTGCAGTAAAACCGCTATTTTTAAACTGTGCGTAGGCATTTTTAAGGTAAGCTGTCATTTGAAGTCCTCCAACACCGGGATTTCCAACATCAAAAACTACTTTAGCATACCATTCTTTGCTAAAATTGTACTCATATCCTAAATAAGCACGTGTGATTTCAAAAGCTTTTGTAGTTTCTCCGTCAGAAAAGGCGGTATTGAAATTGGCAAAAACCAGCGCTAATGGTTTCCCGTTGGGTTTAAACTCTTCTGTTTTTTCCTGGCTAAATCCGGTTAATGCAAAATTTGTAATCAAGAATAATAGAATAAATTTTTTCATTTTACTTAAGATTGAATTTTGGGGCAAAAGTGATCCAATAGAATTACAGGCGCATTAACAAAATATTACAAAACGATTAAATCTGTTTGACAAAAGAGACTAAAAACTCTCATAAACAACCATTTAATTCATGTAATATTTTTGTAATAATTAGGGCAATAAAAATGTAATCGTTTTTATATGATAAAAATAAAGCCCTGTGACACAGGGCTTTATTTTTAAAAGAATATAAATCTATTATTTTTCTATTCTTGTATTTTGTATAAAATCGCGCTGCGACTTAATCAGGTTAATCGTGTGCAGCAACAGATTTCTGATTTCAGTAATAATTTTAAAGTAAAGTTGAGAATTTCTGGTATTAACATCTTTGTTCTTAATACGTTTAATCTGGTTCTTTTCTATTTTGGCCAGAAATTCAAATATTTTTTCCCGCTCTTCAATAAGTGATTCCACGTCTTCAAACTTCTCCTCTTTTACTGTATGTAAACACAAGTTAAAGAAGCTATCTATGAGAGAAGTCAGCTCTTTTAATTCTTTCCCCTGTTCACTAATAAACGGTTTATGGTTGTTATCCATATGTTTGCTCATCGGTTCGATCATAAAATGAACTGCATGTGCCATTTCCCGTTTATAATCCATCATTTGAACATAGAAGTGACTGGTATCAACCGGACCTTCAGAAAGCAATTGAACGGTAGAATAAACACGATCCCGGTTTTTCTTCGCTTTCTTCGAAAATTCATCACACGTTTTCTGTGCAGCCTTTAATTTTCCACGATCTTCATTAAGAAATCCCTCAATGCCAACCGATACAACCTGGTTCGAAAATACCATGGCACGTACCACCTGTTTTGAACTTTTCCCAATAATTTCCCCATGAGCATCTTCTTCAACAATAGCATCTTCTTCTTCAGCCAACTTTTTACTCTTCTGTTTATTGAACAGTAAATGAGTACGGATAACCATAAAAATAGCAACAGCAATAAATACAAAAATCATAACACTTCCACCAAGCGAAATAATTAATGCAACTATTCCTGAAACAGTAAATGCAACTAATGCAGTTAAAAACCAACCACCAATAACAGCAAAAACACCTGTAATACGGTAAACGGCACTGTCGCGATCCCATGCTCCATCAGCCAGTGAAGTACCCATTGCCACCATAAAAGTAACATAGGTGGTCGATAATGGAAGTTTTAATGAAGTTCCCAACGCGATAAGAATACTGGCCACAACAAGGTTTACCGAAGCCCTGATTTTATCAAAAGCAGGTGGTTCAAGATCATCAGGCCGTTCAATGGAAGCAGGGACAAACCGGGAACTTACAATTCTGACTAAGCCTGCAGGAAGCCATCTGTAAAACTTTCCATGAAAACCTGTGGTACCCCGAACAATTACCCTGGCAGCCAGTGAAGAATCAAACCTTTCGGAACCTTCATTTTGTCTTGATAAATCAACAGAGGTTGCAATTACTGATTGTGCTTTTCTTGATATAACCAGTGTTGCAATCATCACTAATCCAGCTATTACAAGCATATATGTTGGAGTAGGTACTTTACCTGCCAATATTTCCATGGTAAATGATCCCGGAGCAGCACCTCCCGATGCAATCCAGGCTTTAAATGAATTAAAACCCGCCAGAGGAACACCGATGAAATTCACTAAATCGTTGCCTGCAAATGCCATCGCTAAAGCAAATGTTCCCACCAGTACAATAACTTTAAGAATCTTTATTTTGAAAATCCATTTTAATAATTGAATTAGAATGGTCCAGAAAACTATACTAAACAGAAGTACTAACCCGGTATTTGCACTAAACCAAGATTCAAGAGATTGGCCGCTACTCAGTTGTACCGTTGCATATGTTGAACCATGAATACCTTTAATCAACATAAAATAAGTAATCGCAGTTATGGCACCACCACCATAAAGCGATCCCAGGTATTTCATGGGTTGCTTATAATTAAATGTAAAGATTAGTCGGGTGATATACTGGACAATGGCTCCAACAGTAAAAGCAATAATCACCGAAACAAGTATGCCCGAAATAATTGCCAGAGCCTTATCAGAATTAATGTATTTATATAATTCCATTACTACTGATCCACCGGCCGTTTTAATTTTAACTATTGATACTGTAACCGCTGATCCTAATAGCTCAAAAACAATAGAAACCGTTGTAGAAGTTGGCATTCCAAACGTGTTGAACATATCAAGCATTATCACATCGGTAATCATAACGGCCAGGAAAATGACCATGATTTCGGAGAAGTAAAACATTTCAGGATGAAAAATCCCTTTTCGAGCTACTTCCATCATTCCGGTGGAGAAAGTGGCTCCAACCAATACTCCAAGACCTGCCATTAAAAATATGACCCATTTGGGAGCAGCTTTTGAACCTATTGCTGAATTAAGGAAATTTACAGCATCATTACTTACGCCAACAATAAGATCTGAAATCGCTAATGCGAATAAAATAACAACAACGATAATGTAGAAATTTTCCATGATTTAGTAATTAGTTTCGGCCGGCAAATATAAATGCTTTAATGAGCAAGACATATATTATATATATAAAAAATAGTTATCCATGAAATAACTGTTAATCAATATAATGCATTTATTTTTTAATTTTGCATTTGCAAACAAAGATAATAATGAATAAATTTTCATCAATACAAGTCGTTATTTTTCTTTCATTTTTATTAACCATTGTTGCGGGAATTGGTTGGGCTCTACTTTCCATTTATAGTGTCGAAAAAGTTTGGATCATTGCCATTGGGCTGGTAGTTTTTTTTATCGTTGGGTTTTACCTCATTCAGTATGTCCTGAATCATTTAATTCTGGAGAAAATACGGCCTATTTACAAGATCATCAATTACCTGCCTCAAAAAGGAAACAAGGATAAAACAAATCCAAAATCGGGGTTGGTAGAATTGTCAGAAGTTGAACATGATGTGGAAGAGTGGGCACAAAATCAGATTCATGAAATTGAACGTTTGAAAGAATTGGAAAGGTACCGTAAAGACTTTGTTGGTAATGTATCGCACGAGTTAAAAACCCCCATTTTCAATATCCAGGGCTATATTTTAACCCTGCTCGAAGGTGGTTTGGAAGATCCGAATATTAACAAACTATACCTAAATCGTGCTGAAAAAAGTATCAACCGGATGATTTCCATTGTTGAGGACCTGGAATCAATCAACAAACTGGAGACCGGTGAATTACAGCCGCACTATAGTACTTTCGATATTGTTAAGGTAGTGGAAGACGTATTTGAACTGGAACAACCATTGTCAAAAGAAAGAAAAATTTCTTTGGATTTTTCGGATAAACCCGATAAATCAATCCTTGTAAATGCCGATAAAAAACGAATCATTGAAGTTCTTACCAACCTGGTAATTAACGGAATAAAATACGGAAAAAAGAAAGGATTTGTTAAGGTTGGATTTTACGATTTCGATGACAAAATTATGGTTGAAGTTTCAGATAACGGCATTGGTATCGACAAAAAAAATCTGCTCCGTGTATTTGAGCGTTTTTACAGGGTTGATAAATCCCGTTCACGCGAACAGGGAGGAACCGGGTTAGGCTTATCAATTGTAAAACACATTATTGAAGCTCACCAGCAAACAATCAATGTTCAAAGCGTTCTGGACGAGGGAACTACTTTTACATTTACGCTTGAAAAAGCCAAATAATAAGCTACCTTTGTTTAATATTAAATTTTTAGAGAGTTAATTTTAGTGTTAAAAACGTCCTGTATATTTACACCTGATTTAGTTTTGAAATATGGATGATGCAGAATTTAAAATTTTATTAGTTGACGACGAAGAGGATATTCTTGAATTTATCAGCTATAATCTTGAAAGAGAGGGGTATAAAGTTTATACGGCCAAAAATGGTATTGAAGCAATAGAGGTAGCTGAAAAAAATACGCCTCATCTGGTTATTCTGGATGTTATGATGCCTGAAATGGATGGAATTACAGCCTGTGAAGAAATGCGTAAAATTCCTTCGTTGAACAGCACTTTAATTGCATTTCTGACAGCTCGTGGGGAAGATTATTCACAAATTGCCGGGTTCGACGCGGGGGCAGACGATTATATTACCAAACCTATCCGGCCAAAAGTTCTGGTCAGCAGGATAAAAGCATTACTGAAACGTACAGGGGAAGCTTCTGCCGCACCAACAGTTGTACCGGTAGATGTTAACACCGTAAATATTGGGAACCTGGTTATCGATAAAGAAAGGTATTTGATCAAGATTGATAATGTTGAAATGATTCTGCCACGTAAAGAATTCGAATTACTCTCATTGCTGGTATCAAAACCAGGCAAAGTATTTACAAGGGAAGAAATTTATCATTCTGTTTGGGGTGAAAATGTGGTTGTTGGCGACCGCACCATTGACGTTCATATTCGCAAGTTGCGCGAAAAGATCGGGAACGATCATATAAAAACGTTGAAAGGGATTGGGTATAAATTTATGGAATAGATAAAATCCAGTCTTCTAAATAAAGTACACCACACTGTATAAAACTGAAAACCCTAAAAGGTAACCTGCTACAAGTTGCCAAATGTTGTGTTTTTGCAAAATTAATCGGGCAGTCGCCACCAGACCTGAAATAATAATTGCCAGAACAACTACAATAACCGGGTTTGTGCCACTTCTAAATGACAGGGCAAAAATCGTAGCTGTCATTCCACCAACAGCAGCCATGTGTGTGCTTATTTTCCAACCAAAAGTAATAAGCAAAAGGGCAACCAAAACCAGCACAGAGGCAATTAAAAATAATTTAAATACCTGGAATATATGTATCCGGCTCAAAAGTAAAAACCCAACATAATAAAAAATCGCCGTTGATAACAGTGGGATTATTCTGTCGCGGGCATTGTTCATAGCCATGTCGAACTTTGGGCTTAATGCCATAATTGCCACCGACAGCATGGGCAAAATAGCCGTTGAAAAAAATATGACCAGTAAAATAAAACGTTTGGCTTCCCAGCTAATCAAAGAGAAATAAAAGCCTGAATTGAGCAAAACTGCGTATCCCAAAGTAGGGATAAAAAACGGGTGAAAAATTGCGGAGATAATTTTGGCTGCGTTTTTTTGCATCATTAAAGTTCCTTTCGTAAACGGGCTACCGGAATCCCCAGTTGTTCCCTGTATTTAGCCACTGTACGACGGGCAATATTATACGATTTTTCTTTCAATATTTTCGCCAGTTTTTCATCCGTCAGTGGTTTTAGTTTATCTTCATTGTCAATGCAATCCTGTAAAATTTTCTTTATCTCCCTGGTCGAAACTTCTTCTCCGTCATCTTTTTGTAACCCTTCGGAGAAGAAATATTTCAGCGGATAAATGCCAAAATGTGTTTGTATGTATTTGCTGTTCGAAACCCTTGAAATAGTTGAAATATCGAGATTAGTTCGCTCTGCAATATCTTTCAGAATCATCGGTCGGAGTTTTGTTTCATCTCCATCCTGAAAATATTCATACTGAAAATTGATGATCTCTGACATGGTAAGCAACAAGGTTGTCTGCCGTTGCTGAATTGCGTCGATAAACCATTTGGCCGAATCCAGTTTTTGCTTTACAAACATCATGGCTTCTTTCTGATTCTTATGCTTCTGGCTTTGTCCAAGCGAATGTAGCATGGAAAGATACGTTTCGTTAATTTTCAGATCGGGCACATTCCGCTGGTTTAATGAAAGATTCAGCTCCCCGTCGTTGTTTTCCAGAATAAAATCGGGAACAATGTGCATGTTCGATTTATTTAACGGGTTGCTGTATGAACTCCCGGGCTTGGGATTTAGTTTTAAAATCAGATCGATACTATGTTTTAATTCTTCATCCGTAAGATTCAGCCGGGTCTGGATTTTTGTATAATGCTTTTTGGTAAATTCTTCAAAATAATCGCTGACAATAGTTCGGGCAGTTACGAAATCTTCTCCCTTTTTCCTGCTAAGCTGAATGAGCAAACATTCCCGCAAATCGCGTGCTGCAACACCCGGCGGATCAAACTTCTGAATTACCATCAGAATATCATACAATGTCTGTTCAGTTACCTCAACATTCATGTTAAAAGCCAGGTCGTCGCAGATAGAAAGTAAGTCGCGGCGTAAATATCCATCGTCGTCAATATTTCCAATAACGTACTCTGCAAGCTGTCGGTGTTCTTCAGTGAAATTAGATTCACCAAGTTGCTCATACAAATATTCATGAAATGAGGTACCAATAGAAAAAGGAATATCGATGTATTTATCGTCTTTGGAATAGTTATTTGCGTTTAATTTGTAGGCAGGGATATCTTCATCTTCATCGTAATAATCGTCGAATGTAAATTCATCATTATCTACATCTTTCTCTTGTTCGAGGTCCTGAATCTCGTTATCCTCGCCATCATCGGAGTTTTCGGATTCAAGCTCCAGCACAGGATTTTCTTCCAGTTCTTTTTTAATACGTTGCTCAAGCTGCAACGTAGGGATTTCCAAAAGCTTAATCACCTGAATTTGCTGGGGCGAAAGCTTTTGAAGCAATTTCTGTTGTAATGAAAGTTTTTGCTTCATATCCCTACTGTTTGCCCGGTAAATTTACTATTTTTTTTATTGGATTGCGTCTAAAATAGCTACGCTAGAATTCTGCATTTTTAGGTGTTCGCGGAAATGCAATTACATCGCGAATATTTCCCATTCCGGTTACAAATTGGATAAACCGCTCAAATCCAAGACCAAACCCACTGTGAGGAACGGACCCAAAACGCCGGGTGTCGAGGTACCACCACATTTCTTCTACCGGCACATCCATTTCTTCCATGCGGTTAACCAATTTTCCTAAGTTCTCTTCACGCTGCGAGCCACCAATAATTTCACCAATTTGCGGAAACAAAACATCCATTGCACCAACAGTTTTATTGTCATCGTTTTGTTTCATGTAAAACGCTTTAATTTCTTTTGGATAGTTGATTAAAATTACCGGTCGCTTGAAATGTTTTTCCACCAGATAACGCTCATGTTCGCTTTGCAAATCAATACCCCATTCCACAGGGAATTGAAATTTTTTCTTTTTGTAAGGTGTTGAATTGATCAGGATATCAATTGCTTCAGTATAAGTGATCCGGACAAAATCGTTATTAAGTACGAATTCCAGTTTTTCAATCAAATCCATGGAACGTTGATCCTGAGGTTTGCTTTTTTCCTCCTGCTGAAGACGATTAGACAAAAATTTCAGGTCATCCAGACAATTGTCAAGCGCATATTTAATCAAAGATTTCAGAAATTCTTCGGCAAGGTCCATATTATCCTGCAAATCGTAAAATGCCATTTCGGGCTCAATCATCCAAAATTCCGCCAGGTGACGGGTAGTGTTTGAATTTTCGGCTCTGAAAGTTGGCCCGAAAGTATAAATTTCACCCAGTGCCAAAGCACCCAGTTCACCTTCCAGCTGACCTGAAACTGTAAGATTAGTTGGCCTTCCAAAAAAATCTGCTGCAAAATCTACTTCACCATCTTCCGTGAGCGGAGGCTTTTTAGAATCAAGCGTTGTTACCCGGAACATTTGCCCGGCTCCTTCTGCATCACTAGCCGTTATAATTGGTGTATGCAAGTAGTTGAACCCTTTATCGTTAAAATATTTATGAATAGCAAAAGCCATGGCATGACGCACTCTGAATATTGCCCCAAAAGTGCTGGTACGGAAACGCAAATGGGCATTCTCACGTAGAAATTCCAGTGTATGACGTTTAGGTTGGATCGGGAATTTATCCGGATCGGCTCCACCCAAAAGTTCAAGTTCATTAGCTATCAGTTCAATGTTTTGGCCACTACCGGCCGATTCAGCCAACTGCCCTGTAACAGCAATAGCAGCCCCGGTATTAATTTCACGCAATAGTTCTTCGCTGAAATTATTCACATCGACAACTACCTGCAGGTTATGAATGGTAGAGCCATCATTCAGCGCAATAAAATTTACATTTTTACTGCCTCTTTTTGTTCTCACCCAACCTTTTGCAATAACTGTTTGATTTGGTTGCCCACTCTGTAAAATGTCCTTAATTTTTATCCGTTTCATTCTTATCGCTTTAGCCAATAAACGTTGAACTTAAAGTGTGCAAAAGTACATTTTATTGATGATAATCAGTGTGGGAGCTACTATTTTTTGGCGGTTTTTGCGTTGAATTTAACTTGCTGGCAAACAAAAATTACCATTATGTTTTTTTACTTTTGAGGATTATTCTAAAACAAAGTAAAACAAAAACCATTCGTATGATTTTCTCAAACGAATGGTTTTGCCACCAATGGATCGACCTTGTACAAGTTTGTACAGAATATCAATTATCCTTTTTCAGAACCCGGCACAGGAACTTTAGCATTTTTAATATAACCCACATCACCCATGATGTAAGTGTCGGGGCCAAGCTTCAAGTCGGAGTTCATCATTTCTTCAAAAGTCACATCTTTGCCGGTATATGCCGAAACACGACCCATAATTGCAACCATTACAGAAATTGCAGTTTCTTCTGCCTGGTTCCATTTTAAATCCTGGCGAATGGCAGTAATAAGATCTTTATGTTCCTGTACATACGGGCTTGTTGGATTATCTTCAAAAGAGAAAAGTGTATTACCATCTAAATCAGTAATTGTGGCAGTTCCGCTCTGGTCCGTAAAAGATTGGCCCTTTGTACCGTGAAATATTTCGTTAACCGCATTTGTACAGCCGTTTATCTGCCGACACATACTATGAATATGCATACCATCTTCGTAAACAAAATCAACACTGAAATTGTCGTACTGATCGCCGGTAACCCTGCGCTGGCGCGACCCGAAACTTCGCGCTTTAACCGGGTGGGTTCCAATAAACCAGTTAGCCACATCGATATTGTGTACATGTTGTTCTACAATATGATCGCCTGAAAGCCAGCACCAGTTCACCCAATCGCGGATCATCCATTCCATTTCGCTCCAATCTGGTTTATTTTCTTTATACCATAACTGGTTTTGATTCCAGTAAACTTCGGCAGTCTCAATTTTCCCAATAGCGTTGTTGTTGAGCTCTTTTAAAATATTAATGTATTTGTGCTGATGACGACGCTGTGTTCCGGTAACAACTTTTAAGTTCAGCGATTCAGCTGTTTTTGCATTTGCTATTACCCGGCGGATCCCTGTTGGATCAACAGCAACCGGTTTTTCCATAAATACATGTTTACGTGCTTTTACAGCTGCTTCAAAATGTTCCGGACGAAATTTTGGTGGAGTAGCCAAAATAACAATATCAACTCCCGAATCAATCACTTTTTCAAATGCATCGAAACCTATAAAACAATTTTCATCAGGAATTTCCAGGTTATTTTGCTTTTTCAGCGTTTCCTTAAGACTGTCGATTCTATCCTGAAAAACATCTCCAAGAGCAGTAATAGTAACCGTTGCTCCGCCTGCTTCCAGAAAATTACCTGCAGCTCCTGAACCACGTCCACCGCAACCAATGACACCGGCTTTTAAAACAGGCCCGTCAGGGACTTTGTCTAACAGCGGGGGAAGTTTTAGATCTCTTTGTATCCAATCACATGCCCCAGTTGATGCTGAACTTCCTCCGCCAGCACATGACGAAAGTGTTCCAACTCCCATAGCACCTGCAGCTCCAACAACAGCTGCTCCGGTTAAAAATTTTCTTCTGGAAAAATTATTTTCACTCATGGTATTAAGTTTAATTTAAGTTGATAATCAGAATTTTAAAAATATTAATTTTTTCCGGTTTTTTCATTGAATTCACAAACAACTCTGAAACTAATATCGTTGCAATCGGACAACCACCAAATACTTTTAGGCATCTGCGGATCGGTTTTTAACCACGATGCAGTTTTTGTATAGTTGCGTGATGCATTTCGAACTTGTCCAATTTCACTTTTAAATGAGCCTCCCCGAATTACATGTTCCTTACCGGTTGCAGGCCCTTTAGGATCCATCGCACCGTTCGTCAGTTTAGCATAGGCATCAGCAGCGTACCAGTCAGAACAATATTCATTGGCGTTGCCCAGCATATTTTTCAAACCAAAAGGGTTGGCTTCAACAGCATCAGGTTCTGCCGTTTTCATCCGGCTATCTTTATCGTAAATAACATATTTATTAATCAAATTACTGCTTTTACCAAACAAATTCCCAATAAACCCTTTTTCAGCAAATTCTTTTGGTTCACCTACAAAAAAGAAAGCTGTCTCTGATCCTCCACGGGCTGCATATTCCCACTCTGCCTCGGTGGGTAAACGATACGTTTTGCCGGTAACTTCTGACAGCCACTTACAATATGTTTCTGCTGAATGAAAACTCATTGTAATGGCAGGACGTTTACCGAGCCCCCAGTTTTGATCGGGTTGTCCATAAGGTGGCGTTGGTCCTGAAATACCATCCACATCAGCATGCGTTCTGATTCCCTCCGTATCTGTTGATCTTCCTTCAGCGGCTGTGGCAACATAAAATGCCAAATATTCGTCCCATGTTACTTCCACTTCAGCCATAAAAAACGGACTTATTTTCACCTCTTTCTGCGGTCCCTCATCATCTTTACGAAACTCTTCATTTTCAGGACTTCCTATTTTAAATGTTCCGCCGGGAATAGCTTTCATATTAAATGAAATGGTTGTATTAGGAATGGTTTCTGTAAAATCTTTTAACTCAGAAACCACTGCAGGTTCTGCATATTTTTCTTTATTCTCGTTGCCTGTATTGCCAAATTGTACATTTTGAGCATGCAGCATATTTGGATCGTAATGCCCTGCATTTAAATGACAATTAATGCAACGAAGATCATTTTCGTTCTGGGTATAATACAAATGTGCATCCTGCCCTTTTTTTGTCAAAGTCAATGGGAAAAGGTTTTCATGACATTTGACACACGATGCTTTAAAGACAAAATGTTTTGCCTGATCAAGCGATGATTTAGCTTGCCAGTTAAAATCAGCGCTGTCGTTAAATATATAACCGTACAAATCACGGGTCGATGCAATAATTTTTCCCTTCAGAAATCCATGTCCTTTGGGCGGCAAATGACAATCGACACAACCAATTTTTATCCCAACCCTGGTAATACTGTGTACCGAAAGCTTCCACGAACTTGTAGCCTGAGGATGAACATGGCACATTTCACATGATTCATTCGTTGAAGTTGTGTCAATAACTTTATTTATGGAGATAGTAACGGCAATCCCGATAATGAATCCGATAAAAATGACCAATAGGACTTTTTTTCTCAGATAATTCCCCAACTTTTTTAACATGGTAATCCGGTTTAGAATTTAAGGTTAATTTATCTGAACTTCAATTATACAATAATAATAAAACTTAGTTTAACGACAATGTCAGGAGACTTCACAATGCCAAAACCACTTCATATAACACAACTTATTCATGAATTTCCTTTGAAATGTTATTGAAGATAAATGTATCGGTTAGGGGCAAAAAGAAAGGTTGTCTTGCAAAAAGACAACCCGGGAATTTATTCGAAAAGGAAAACAGGTGTAAGAAAATAATAAATTCTGTTATAGTACTCTATTGTCAAAAATTAACAATGCAATGTTATAATTTTCAAATTAAACTCCTTTTAAGAATTAATTACAGATTCGTTAAACATGGTTTTATTTGTTCCCGAAAAAATGTACCTTGCAGATGATGAACCTGTTAACCCGATATCTACCTGATTTGATTGAGTTTTTTTACCCAACGCTTTGTATCACATGCGGAAACCGTTTGGTGAAACAGGAAAAGTATTTGTGTTTTGATTGTTGGAATGATTTACCCGTTACCAATTTCCATCTGCAACCCGGAAACAAAGTGGAGCAACTCTTTTGGGGCAGAATCACCATTGAAAACGCAACTGCATTCTTCTCATATAAAAAGGGTAGTAACTACCAGCACCTGATCCATTTCATCAAATATAAAGGGATGAAGGAACTCGGATTTGAAACGGGAAGGAGATTTGGTTTTGCATTGGAAAATTCCGAACGATTTAAGAACATCGATATAATAACTCCCGTTCCGCTTCATCCTTTAAAACAGAAAAAACGAGGCTATAATCAAAGTGAGTGGATTGCAAAAGGAATTTCGAACACTTTAAAAAGACCAGTAGCCGCCAACAATCTGAAACGTAAAATTCATACTTCAACACAGACAAGAAAGAACCGTTTTGAACGTTGGGAAAATGTGGAAAATATTTTTGGAATAAATGATCCCGGAGAATTTGAAGGAAAACATGTGTTACTAATCGACGATGTTGTAACCACTGGCTCAACGCTGGAAGCCTGTGCCAGTCAGCTACTTAAAATCGACAATGTAAAAGTAAGTATCGCAACTCTTGGCTTTGCTGATATTTAATACAACCATTTGTCAACCTCTTTAGCTTTCTTTTTGTTTATTTCTTAGCAATTATCCTGAAAAATGAAACTCGATATCAGTAAATATACTCCGGGGGTAAAACCCGACGTTACGTTGCCCACAACCCAAATGTTCGAAATTTTGGGAGAAGATGGCATGCGAAAAATGATCAGTGACTTTTACGATCTTTTAGCTCAAAGCACGGTTTCGCATCTTTTCCCTCAAAATCCAATTGCTTTGGAAAAAGCCAAAGAACATTCGGCTGATTTTTTTATTCAGATCTGTGGCGGGCCAATGTATTTCAATAAACATCGGGGGCGCCCCATGTTAAACCGTCGTCATTTGCCTTTTAAAATCACTCCTGAGGCTCGTGAAGTGTGGCTGGGATGCTATCGAGAAGTACTTCAGAAAATGGACTTGCCGGATGAAGTACTACTCTCATTTTGGAATTATCTCGATGTTTTTTCGAAATGGATGGTAAATACTTTCAAAAATTAACCGGGTTAAACAATATTCCTAATAAGCTGTTAAACAAAAAATTAATCATTTAAAAAAAGAAAATCATGAAGTGGTACAAACTTATTTTTATAGCATTGATTGCATTAGCAATAAATGCTTGTAATTCAAAACCCAAACAAGCGGACGAGCAGGCAAATGTGAAATATTTCAGACATCTACAATTTAGTGAAACACCCTGGGACCTTGAAAAAGGAACCTATCCTTTAACTGCCGATGAAGCCAAATCGGTAAATAACTACAAATTTACCTACAACGATAAAAACCAGTTGGAATCGGTTGAATACAACAGGAACGGAGTATTATTGAATTATTCTTCTATGGGTGCTGCAAAAGTTACTTATACCTACGAAGGAAACAAGCAAATAAAAAAGTTCTTTAACGAAAAAGGTGAAGCTACAAAAAGTGGAGGCGTTTCTGTTTATGAATACACACTTAATAGCGACGGAATGCGTGTGGCACTGCAATTTCTTGATGAAAACGGTCAGCCTGTAGAAAACCGGAATAACATTAATAATTATGTTTGGACAAAAACAGACGATAATATGATTCGTGAGTTGCGTTATAATTTGAAAGGAGATTCTACCGTTTTGAATCCATTCTGCCCGTTTTATGAATTACGTTTCTCTTATAATAACAACGGATATGTTACCCGCATGGCCAATTATGATGCCGACACACTTTACAATTGTACGGCTGAAAACTGTGGTGATAACGGCGTTTCTTATTTCCTTTTCAAAACCAACGACAGCGGAGCATTGCTTGACTTTTCAGTTTACAATACAACCGGGCTGCTTTCAAACCTGTACTTTGGTTGGGCCAAACGAATAAATGTGGTAGACGAAAACGGAAATGTTGTTGAATCTACCTTATATGATCAGGACGATGAGTACCTGGGAGGTAAAAATATACCCACTACTAAATTGGTTTATGATGAACACGGTGCGCCGGTAAAACGGATCTCTTTAGATGAAAACAAACAAATTGTAAATAATCCGAATAACGGAGTAGCTATTGAAGAATATAAATACAACGATAACGGCTTGCGCGTTGAAACAGTACGTTACGATAAAGATAATGTTCAGATTAAAAATGAAGGATAATTTTTAACTGCGTAATAATGAACAACCTGAAAAATAATATCCGTTTTTTATCACTGATCTTATTGCTCTTTTTTGTCGCCTGCTCCGGTGGAAATAAAAATGGTTCAACCCAGTCAAAAACTGTTGAATCAGCTACCCCAAAAAGCAAATCTGTTGAAATTAATACTGAGGCCCAAAAGTTGCTCGATTATCTTGTTGAAACCGGAGACTACGTAAACAGCCGAAGTTTTCCATCAATGATTAAAGCCTCATCTGTTCACGATGAACTCGATGGAAATATCAAAATCATTGATTTGCGCGACCCGGAAACATTTGAAAGAGGTCATATAAAAGGAGCAGCCAATGTTACTTTTAGCAAACTACCGGAATATTTTGAAAATGACATTAACCCGACTGACTATGACAAAATTATTCTGGCATGCTATGCCGGGCAAATTGCCAGTTATGCAACATGTTTGCTACGGTTAATGGGCTATGGCAACGTTTATTCAATGAAATGGGGAATGAGCAGCTGGAATAAAGATTTTGCTGCCGATTGGTGGCTGAAAAAAGTTTCCGGGAAATACGAGAATCTGCTGGGAAAGACAATCAACGAAAAAGATGTACTGAATGATTTACCTTTAATGAATACAGGAAAATCAACAGGCAAAGAAATTATGGATGCCCGAATTAACAGTTTGTTTGAAAACGGAATGCGTTCAGTCTTTATCAATGCCGACTCATTATTCAAAGACCCGCATAAATTTTATGTAATTAATTACGATCGTCGTGATAAATATGAAGATGGGCATATTCCCGGTGCAATTCGCTATAAACCTAATGCAACCTTGGGAATTGTTGACGAAATGGAAACCATTCCAACGGGAAAAAGCGTAGTAACTTATTGTCAAACCGGACAGAATTCCGGATTTGTTACTGCCTACCTGCGTTTGTTTGGTTATGATGCAAAATCGCTGATTTTTGGAAATAATTCTTTTATGCACGATAAAATGGTGACTCAAAAAGCTACTCTGGCATGGATGCCATTTACGGAAGCGGATGTTGAAAATTATTCGTATGTAAAGTAGTTACCATTATTTCATTTTGTAAAACACATACAATCCCGGTTTAATTTTTTGAGCCGGGATTTTTATTTTGGATATCCGCATTGTATCATATTCTTTTTGCACGTCATGCTGAACTTGTTTCAGCATCTTAACTATTTCTGACAACCAACATATTATCAATAAGACCCTGAAACAAGTCCAGGGTGACGTTCGTTTGATAATACAATGCAGACATCCATTTTATCCCACCTGCATTTTTACCACATCAAAATTTAGTGGCAACTTGATTTTGGCATAGTTAAGATGTTTTTCGGAAAACGATACCGACAATTTTTAAAATAAGCCCATGGGGTAAACTACTACCAAGATAATAATAAACTTTACTCATGATTCCGGGTATCACAAACTTGTTTCCAGACAACATATTATCAACAGCAACATTCGCGACATATTCCGGAGACAGAGCAGCAATCCTGGCAATTAATCCTGAATTTTTAATGCGTGCACTGGCCCTTTCAGACTTTACCCCGTTAGGATGGATGGAGGTTGCCTTGATATTTGTTCCTTTCAATTCTTCGTTTAACGATTGCGTTAGAAATAGCAGATAGGTTTTTGTGGCCGCGTAAACACTCTTGTTTGGCAAAGGCGAAAAACCACCAAAGCTACTGATATTCAGTATATGTGCTTTTTCCATCTCTTTCATTTCCGAGAGAAACAAAAATGTAAGAAGCGTTGAAGCCCTGATATTCAAAAGCACCATCGTATCTATTGTTTCATGCGTAAGGTCCTCAAGTTTGCCGTTAAAGCCCAACCCTGCATTATTTACCAAAATATTTACCGGCAAATTATTTTCTTTCGCAAAATTGTAAACTTCCTGAGGTGCTTTCTTTCGGGTAAGGTCAACAGACAAATATTCAACTTTAACCGGATAATTATTTTTTAATTCTTCTGAAAAATCTTCCAGCCCGGTTCCGGGAAGTGAAACCAAAAATAAATTAAATCCCCGTTTGGCACATTCAATTGCAATTTGTTTTCCGATACCGGCACTGGCGCCTGTAATCAAAGTATATAAATCCGTATTTTTTCTTTTCATAGTTACATCATTTTTAGCCAGGAAATTGTTTTGTCAAATCCATTATCTAAAGGAGTATATGAATACTGAATTTCTTTTTCTGCTTTATCAACTGATAGCGGTCTGTTTTGCTGATATCGTTTTATCCACGGCGGAGTAATCAGCGGCTTTTTACCAAAAGTTTCGGCCATAAATAATTCAACTTTCCCAACTATCATCATTATCGACGTGGGAAGATGAAACATTTTATATTTTTTACCTGAAACTTCGGCCAGTAACTGGAAAAATTCGTTGAAAGAAGCATTGGTACCACCCAGAATATATTTGTCTCCCGACCTCCCCTTTTCAAGCGCTTTAATATGTCCTGAAACCACATCATCAACAAATACATAATTTCCAATTTTTGTTCCGTCTCCCGGAATTATCCGCCATTTTCCCTCAATATATTTTTTAATAAGAATCGTTAACGAATTGCTCTTGTTAAGAAACCCGGGGCCGTAAACCCTGGAAGGATTAACAATTACGGTGTGTAATCCTTTTTTTGCATATTCTATACAAAGCTTTTCTGATTGTTGTTTTGTTGTTTCATATTCCGTAAGATATTCTTCGGGAACAGGAAACGTTTCATCCACCAATTCTAATTGTTCTGAAGGTGGAAGCGTTGCAGCCGACGATGTAAAAACAACCTTTTTAACTTTGTTTTGTACCGCAAGTTCAAGCACGTTTTTTGTGCCGGTTACATTGGTTTTGAAGGCAAGTGTTTTATCCTTTGACCAGATGTTTGCGTATGCAGCCAAATGAAAGATATAATCGCAATCTTTAATGGCATTGTTTAAAACATCTGTGTTCAATAAATCACCCTCAAAAACTTTTACTTTAGCACTCTTATTTTCAAAATTCTTAATTTTTCTGACCAGCACGTTGACTTTGTAACCCTTTTCCGCAAGGGCATCAACCAGCCTGTTCCCGATAAAACCTGTAGCTCCTGTTACAAAGCATTTCATGAATTAAGAAGTTTAGTTGTTCCTGTTTTTACAAATTCCAAATTCTTATTTAACCTGATAGAAAAATAATCGGAGGATAAACTTAAAGCAATATGCATCATAACCGGAATCAAAATGGTTCCCTGTTGTAGCGTAAAATAACAGGCAATCGATCCAAATATCAGTGCACCAATCGCCTCATCTCTACTGTTAATCATATGAATTGCAGAATAAATAACCACATTAATTGCAATCGCGGGCCAGAACCCAAAACTGTTGTAACACTCAAACAGCAACAATCCGCGAAACAAAAATTCGTAACCCAGCAGGTAAATTATCCACCCAAAAGCATTTATTCCAAATAAAGATAAGTTCCAGTTGGTGATATTTATTTGCAATGAATTCCGTTGCGGGTTTTTTTTCTGATTCATGAATGCAAGAAATGTAATTATAACAATAAGAATCAGAATAATTAAAAGACTCGATGAGAACTTCCCGTTAAAAAAATCGATCAATGAGTATTCCGGTTTTAGAAACAAAAAATAAAGTGTTCCCGGAATTATACCCAAAACGAAAAAACCCAGAATTTTCCTTGACAAAAACAGCTTTAATTCATCTCCAATATTTTGATTCTTTTTTATACTGTTCTCAAAATACGCTGAATGAGCAATATAATAGTACAGATAAAAAAAGATTAGCGCACCCAAAAGCACGAGAGTTATTTTAATGTCAGAGAATTTGACGGTAGAATCCATAATAGTTTACCGTTTAGGTACAGGTTATAATTTACGCTAAAAGTACGATTTAAAACAAATTGTCCAAAAAATTCCATTGACAGGGAAACTGAAATCACTCGCCCCATCGAAAAGAATCCAAACTGAATCCCGCCAGGTTCAGTACGCGGTCAACAACTGTTTCAACAAGTTGTTCAATAGTTTGCGGACGACTGTAAAATGACGGTGTAGCCGGGCAAATAACTCCACCTGTCTGCGTAATACTTTTCATATTTTCAAGATGAATCAAACTATATGGCGTTTCGCGCGGAACAAGAATAAGTTTGCGTCGTTCTTTTAACATTACATCGGCTGCACGGGTAATAATATCGTCTGAAATTCCGCCAGCTATCCTGGCAAGTGTTGACATGGAGCAGGGACAAACGATCAGGGTATCGAAGGATGAAGAGCCTGAAGCAAACGGGGCATAAAAATCGTCTTTCTCATAAACATGAAACGGAAATACAGGGTCGAATTCTTCAACACCAAGTTCATATTTCCAGATATCGCGAGCGTTGGTAGAAAAAATTACGCCAACTTCATCCAGTTGATCCTTGATTCCTCTCAATTTATCAAAAAGCACTTTGGCATACACCGAACCACTTGCTCCTGTCACCGCGACTACTATTTTTCTCTTCTTTTCCATACTCATTATTTTACCTGCCAATCTGATAATAAGCAGCAAACGAAATTACATTATTGAACTGATTGTTAAGCCAGTAATAATTCGTTGCATTTTCTCCGGGTTGTCCTCTAATTGGCAAAACCGATAATGCAAAGCGAAGATCGGCTTTTAACCGGTCAAGAAACTCAAACTGAAATCCAATAAAAGGTTGTAAATCGATATTATTAAAAGCGTATTGGTCCTGAGTAGGCAATTCTCCATAATTATCCATTTCTTTTGAATGCATCAAATATCCTGTTGAAACTCCCGCAATAACCGCACCCCTGTTGTTGGTCCGAAACGCCAAATAAACAGGAATATCAATATAATCCAGACGCATTATATATTTTTCCGGATCCTTCTGAGTTACATTCTTTCTGGATCCTTTTTGGGAATATTTTATTTCCATTGCCGCAAAAATAGCCGGAGCAATATCGGTTTGCACGTAAGCCCCTGCAACCAATCCAACTTTGTTATAACCTCTGTAATTATCTCCTTCCACCTGCGTGGCATTCCAACCTGCAAGTATTCCACCGTCGAATCGTTGCGACATGGCAACATTAAAAAACATCAGAAGAACGATTGAGAAAAACAGTTTTTTATTCATTTTGAATTGGTTTTTTAAGTTCTTTCATAAGTATTTCCACGCCTTTCCCGGCTTTTTCTTCAATGAAAGTTACATTTTCCTGTATTACAGATGGCCGGTTAGGATCTATAACAAAAACGGGGATTCCCGGTTTTGCGTAATTAACAAGTCCGGCAGCCGGATAAACTGCCAGCGAAGTACCAACTACTACTAAAATATCCGCATTTTCAATAATTGGAATGGCTTCGTAAAGCGCCGGAACAGATTCGCCAAACCAGACAATATGTGGACGCAACTGGCTACCTTTTTCGCACTTGTCCCCCATTTTCAGTTCCCAGCTATCCAATGTGTAAACCAAATCAGAATCAATTGTACTGCGTACTTTCATCAGTTCGCCATGCAAATGAAGAACTTTTGTACTACCTGCCCGCTCATGTAAATTGTCCACATTTTGGGTAATCACATTTACATCGTACCGCTGTTCAAGTTTCGCTATTCCGTAATGTCCTGCATTTGGTTCTGCTTCAAGTAATTGTTTGCGTCTCTGGTTATAAAAATTCATTACCAATTCAGGATTTCGATACCATCCTTCAATACTGGCCACATCGTTTACATCGTACTGTTCCCACAAGCCGCCCATTTCGCGAAAAGTTCGAAGTCCGCTTTCCTGGCTCATGCCTGCACCTGAGAATATGACCAGTTTCTTCTTCATTTTTTAAGATCGATTCTGGTTTAAAGATAAAATATTTTGCTTGGAAATTTTACAATATTACAAAAGCAAACAATCGCAGTTTGAATTGGACAGAAGAAAAAGAAATGTAAGAAAACTTATGTACGAAAATAATAAACGATGTTTCGATTGCGCCCTAACTTGCTGAATTTCATGATTTAAATCAATATAAGCATCTTGCTATTTGCGAAAATTCATGTAAATTATATCCTGAAATTTTAAACTAATTGAATTATGAAATTAATTAGAGGAACTGTGATTGGCGGGATCGTAATTTTCCTGCTTGGTTATCTGGTTTGGGGAGTTTTACTCATGGATTTCACCATGAATAATTACAACCAGAGTATTTACCTGCCGATGGATGAAATGATCTTGTGGGCAATGATTGCTTCCAATCTTTTTATGGCATTAATGCAAACCCTTTTCTTGAAATGGGGACAGGCAAAAACATGGATTGATGGCTTAAAAATTGGAGCTTTATTTGGATTATTGTATGCATTGTCCCTTGATTTAGGCTTTTATGGGATGACCAATGTAATTCTGAATTTCGGGGCCATTTTTGTTGATACGCTAGCATATATTGTTGTATGTGGGTTAACCGGATTGGTAATCGTATTAACCTGGGGGAAAAAGGACTGACTTTTATTAAAATGACATTTACGACCCGGTAATTTTATTAACTACCGGGTTTTTTGTTTGATTTGATAACCTCAATTTTTCCATAAAACCCTTAATTATAAATTCTGAGGGATGCTATTTATCAAATAGTCAAGCCATATAAATGTTTTACCAACATTAAGAAAATTACTTCAACTTTTATGTGATGAAATCTCTACATTTGTAGCCAGTGATCGATCATGCAACCATAGAACGTATTTTAGATTCGGCAGACATTGTAGATGTTGTTTCCGATTTTGTAACGCTTCGGAAACGCGGAGTTAACATGCTGGGATTATGTCCGTTCCATAACGAAAAAACACCTTCCTTCACGGTTTCTCCTGCAAAAGGTATTTTTAAATGTTTTGGGTGTGGCAAAGGCGGTAACTCCGTGAATTTCATTATGGAACATGAAAACCTTACTTATCCCGAAGCACTGAAATGGCTGGCAAAAAAATACAACATCGATGTGGTTGAGCAGGAGGAAACGGAGGAGGAAAAACAGCTAAAAGACGAACGCGAAAGTTTGATGATCGTTTCATCGTTTGCCCAAAAATATTTTACCCGCTTTTTGTGGGAAGAAAATGAAGGTCGAACCATTGGATTGAGTTATTTCCGGGAACGAAGTTTCAGGGACGACATCCTGAAAAAATTTGAAGTTGGCTATGCCCCCGATGGAAAAACTCCGTTTACAGATGCAGCTCAAAAAGAAGGTTATAAAATTGAATTCCTTGAGAAAACCGGGCTGACCATAAAACGCGACGACTGGCTTCGCGACCGCTTTGCAGGCCGGATAATTTTCCCGATTCATAATATTGCCGGTAGAGTAATTGCTTTTGGTGGACGGATTCTGAAAGAGGACAAAAACACCGCAAAATACCTCAATTCCCCCGAATCGGAGATTTATCACAAAAGCAAGGTGTTATATGGAATTTTCCAGGCCAAACGCGAAATATCGAAATCAGATAAATGTCACCTGGTGGAAGGTTACACTGATGTTCTTTCGATGCACCAGGCAGGAATTGAAAACGTGGTTGCCTCTTCGGGAACTGCACTAACCGTGGAGCAAATCCGGTTAATAAAACGTTTCACTCCGAATATTACCATTATTTACGACGGCGATGAAGCCGGGATAAAAGCATCGCTACGCGGAATTGACCTGGTGCTGGAAGAAGGGATGAATGTAAAAGTACTTCTGCTTCCCGATGGTGAAGACCCTGACTCGTTCGCAAAAAAAAGAGGTGCCAGCGGTTTTCAGGATTACATCAAAGAAAACGAAACCGATTTTATCCAGTTCAAAACCCGGCTTCTGTTGAAGAGCACTGAAAATGACCCGGTAGCAAAAGCGCGCCTGATCAGCGATGTTATTCGTTCGGTGGCTGTAATACCTGATTCGATAACCCGCTCGGTTTATATAAGAGAATGCAGTAAATTGCTGAACGTTAACGAGGAGGTTCTTTATACCGAAGTTCGCAAGCAAAAACGCAAACAGTCGAACGACTATGCACGTTCAGTAATCAGGGAATCAGCAAGAGAAACAGCGCAGCAACCTGAAATGCCTGTTTCCGTATCCCCCAATGAATTCCTGGAAGAAGAACTGGTATTTCTGCGTTTCTTGTTGAAACACTGCAATGCTCCACTATTTGAGCTGGAAAATGAAGAAACCAACCAAACTGAAATATTGAGCGTGGGAGAATTTATGATTCGTGAACTTGAAAATGATGACCTTGTTTCAGAAAATATTCTTTTTCAAAAGATTTTTAATGAAATAAAAGATAACCTCGATACGCCGAATTTTGATCCCTGGAAATATTTTGTATATCATCCTGATGGTGAAATCAGCAAACTGGCTACCGATTTACTTTCAGAAAAATTTATTGAAAGCAATATCTGGAAAAAAGGCGGTGGATTTACCGAGGCAGAAGAAGATGTTCTGGATTGGCTGATACCAAAAGTAATTTACGAATACAAAGCCCGAAAAATTCGGTTAATGTTGCCTCAAATTGAGGAAGAAATAAACGCTGCATACCAAAAGAACGATTTTGACAAAGTGATCGAGGAGCAATCAAAATACATTGAATTTAAAACGGGTTGAAAAAGATTTGTCGGATAAACTAGGCAACCGTACCATCAACTAAATAAACTTATGCGAACGCTATTTATCGAAGACATGGAAGAAATAAACACCATAATCACAGCATGTAAAACCTGTTATGTTTCCATGTCGGATAACAACCAGCCTTACGTTTTACCGATGAATTTTGCCCTTGATGGCGATTCGGTTATTTTGCACAGCGCACAAAGCGGCCGGATGTGGGAAACTTTAAAAAAGAATCCGCAGGTTTGCATTAACTGGACTTTGGGAGAAGAATTAGCCTGGCAGAATGTTCTTGTGGGTTGCAGTTACCGCGTAAAATCGAAATCGGTCTTGGTAGAAGGATCCGTTGAATTTGTTGACGATTACGATGAAAAATACCGGTTGCTAAAAATTTTTATGGCACAATACAGCGACCGTGAATTCAAATTCGGAAAACCCTCGGTTGAAAATGTTGGAATAATGAAAGTATCGATGGAAAAAGTTTCTGCTAAAGATTTTGGTGTTAATGTAGTACCAGGGAAAAAGCTTAAAAAATGATTTTTGTAACCGGAGGAACAGGATTGGTTGGATCGCATTTGTTATACGAACTTACTTCGGCAGGAAAACAGGTAAAAGCCTTAAAACGAGAAGCCAGTGATACCAGCCAGGTGCTGAAGACTTTTTCTTATTATTCTCCGAATCCTGAAAAACTGTTTGAAAAAATTGACTGGGTTGACGGTGATATTCTCGATTATTTTTCGCTTGAAAAAGGGATGAAAGGAGTTACTGAAATTTATCATTGCGCAGCCATTATTTCGTTCTATCCGAATGAGCGTAAAAAGATGATCGCAAACAACGTGGAAGGAACCTCCAATCTTGTGAATGCTGCCATTGAAAACGGGGCTAATAAACTTTGTCATGTAAGTTCTGTATCGGCTTTGGGAAGTTCAGAAAACGGAACTCCAGTGACCGAACAAACCAACTGGATTCCATCTAAAAAAGTTACCGGTTATTCCGAAAGCAAATTCTTTTCCGAAGTAGAAATCTGGCGCGGGACTGAGGAAGGTCTGGACGCAGTGATTGTTAATCCGTCTATTATTTTAGGCCCAACCAAATGGGACAACGGCAGTGCCCGGTTTTTTAAACTGATGTATGATGAATTCAAATTTTATTCGCGGGGAGTAAAAGGATTTGTTGACGTGCGAGATGTTGTAAAAGCAATGATTTGGTTAATGGATGATACACATTTTGAAAATTCGAAAAATCAACGGTTCCTTTTAAGTGCCGAAAATTTAAGCATGCAAGACTTGTTTTGCCAGATTTCTGATGCACTTGGAAAACCACGGCCAAAGTATTTTACCTCTAACTTTTTACTCGGAATTATCTGGAGAACAGCTAAAATAATTAGCTTGGCTACCGGGAAACCACCTTTTATCTCCCGCGAAACTGCAGCTACTTCAAACAAAAACAGTTTTTACAACGGTAATAAAATAAAACAGTTTATTGATTTTGAATATACACCAATAAAGGAGACAATCAATCAAACATCCCAATTTCTGAAAAAAGATAGGAGTAATTAATAATCTTTTTCTGTTTATCTACCATTATTTAAGCATGAAATATCAATAAAGGGGTGTTGGTATGAAACATCATTTTCTTTGAAAAACTTGGATTAAACAGCCGCGTGATCATGTTTCTTTTATGCGTTGTTAATGTTAACAGATTGATTTTTTCTTCCGCAATAAATTTATCCAGCGATTCCAAAGGATCTATGCCAACAATTAGCTTGCATTCAAATTCATTGCTGCTGTATTTTTTATAAAGAACATCTTTCATGCCTTCCAGTCGGGCTATGTCCCAGCCATTTCCTTTTGGCTGCCCCACATGTGCACAAATTACTTTGGTTTTAAATGGTTTTAAAAGTGCCATCAGTTTATCGAGAACAGCGAAGTCCTTTTCATCAAAATTAGTTGCATAAAGTACATTTGAAATATCAATAAGCGACTGCTCGGTTGCGTTCTCAGGCACAACTAGTAATGGGACTTTTGCATTATACATAACATCAACAACTACGCTGCCAAGAGTTCCAAAACCTTCATTTTCTCCACTTCCCATAACAATTAGTTGTGAATAGTTTTTATGCGCAAATGCAAGGATGTCTTCTTCAGGATAACCCGATTTGATGATATATTCCGGAGAAACCTTTTTCCAGTTCTCTTTGCCTACTTGTTTTGAAAGCTTTGATATAAACTGCTGAAATTTTGAGTTTGCATTTTCTTCAGCAAATTCCACCCTGGTAAGCAACGAAGCGTCGTAAGCATAAATATCGCTAAAAGGAACGGAATGAATTACAGGATTAATGTAACAATGAAAAAATACTAATCTCAGGTTCAGGTGTGTGGCAATATTAATAGCCATTTTAGCCGCCTTTTCGTTGTTTGGGGAAAAATCAACCGGAACAAGAATATGCCTGTCTTTTTTATCCACCGGTTGTTGAATTACAAACGGTTTTACTCCCAACAAATTTTCTACTATCGGAAGTGCTTTTTCAATCTGGCTTTCCAAAATTTTTACCCGGATTGTTGATGATGCAGCTCCTTCAATTAAATGAATCTCTTCCAGATCGCATTCAATTTTTTTTGCCTCCAACTGCGACTTTAATATGTGCGCCTTGGAATATGGCAAAACTACTATTGTAACCAGTTTTTCTTCCATGGCAGTTGATTTTAGTTGAACATTCTCTTTTCATCCTTTTATTCGAGGCGGTTTCAAAAGAGTTACATTCGGTTAAAAGAATTTCAACAAAAAAGGACGATCTGTCAAACGACTGACCGTCCTTTCGGCGTATTACTAACACTTCCCGCGGGATTAAATCCCGAAAGCATCTTTGATTTTATCTACATAATCCAGTTTTTCCCAGGTGAACAATTCCACCTTTTTTTCTATTTTCCCCATGTATGGCGATTCAAAACATTTCGTTACGGTTGCCGGGGTTCTTCCCATGTGGCCATATGCTGCAGATTCCAAATAAATCGGGTTACGCAATTTTAAACGTTCTTCTATTGCAGCCGGACGAAGATCGAAAATCGATTTTATTTTTTCTGCAATTTCACCATCAGAAATATTCACATTCTTCTTTCCGTACGTGTTCACATAAACACCTACCGGTTGTGCAACGCCAATTGCGTAAGCCAATTGTACAAGAATTTCGTCAGCAACACCTGCTGCCACAAGGTTTTTGGCAATATGACGTGATGCATAAGCTGCAGAGCGGTCAACCTTTGACGGATCTTTACCTGAAAATGCTCCACCACCGTGTGCTCCACGACCACCATAGGTATCAACAATAATTTTTCGGCCGGTTAACCCGGTATCTCCATGCGGGCCACCAATAACAAATTTTCCGGTTGGGTTAACGTGATAAATAATATCGTTGCCAAATAATACCTGTACGCGTTCTGGCAATTTAGCTTTTACCCTCGGAATAAGAATGTTGATGACATCCTCTTTAATTTTTGCCAGCATTGGTTCATCAGCATCAAACTCATCGTGTTGCGTAGAAACCACAATAGTATGCACTTTTGCCGGCGTATTATTATCCGAATATTCAATCGTCACCTGCGATTTTGAATCAGGACGCAGATAATTCATCACTTTTCCTTCTCTCCTGATATCAGCCAATTCCATCAAAATCCAGTGCGATAATTCCAGCGAAAGCGGCATATAATTGTCAGTGTCTTTGCAGGCATAACCAAACATCATTCCCTGGTCGCCGGCGCCCTGATCATTTTTGTCTGCTTTGTCAACACCCCGGTTAATATCATCACTTTGCTCATGAATTGCTGTCAGTACACCGCACGAATCACCGTCGAAACGATATGCTGCTTTAGTATAGCCAATTTTATTAATTACCCCCCGAACAGCTTCCTGTACATCAACATAAGCTTGCGATTTTACTTCACCGGCAACAACAACCTGTCCGGTGGTTACCAATGTTTCAATAGCTACTTTTGAATTTGCATCGAATGCCAGAAACTGATCCAGCAATGCATCTGAAATCTGGTCGGAAACTTTGTCGGGATGACCTTCCGATACCGATTCACTTGTAAATAAATAACTCATTTCCCTTAAATTTAAAGCCGAAAATATTTCAGCACAATTCAACATTTAAAAATTCAGGCTGCGGGATATGGATTGAAGTTTGAAAAATAAAGCACGATTGCTTTAGCATTTTTTCATGTGGTTGCAATCAATCTCAAATCTTTCCACGTAGCGGAGGCAAATGTACAATACTTATTTTGAATAAAAAAAGAGTTTTTTGAATTATTTATGGGTGAAGCGGATTTCATCCGCGAATTAATATATTATACGGAAGTTAAAAACTTCCTCAGTTATACAGGTTACGGTTTTCGCGTTAGCTCATGAAATACTCCTTCCAGGTTCTTTTGTTTTTCCTGCAGGGTTAATAAGCTTATATTATGTTCGACCGAAAATTGAAAAATAAAAGAACGGATATCAGCTTCACCGGTCGACTCAATTTCCCAAAGTTTACCATTACCATTTACTTGTTGAACGCCTTTAATTTTTTGCAACTGCCCGGCCTGAACAGACGAATCAAATTCGACCACCACCACCTGGTTTTGCCTGAAACTTCCACCTTTCAATTCAGCAATTCCTCCGTCTGCAACAATTTTCCCTTTATTGATGATGATCACCCGGTTGCAAACCGCCTCCACTTCTTGCATAATATGCGATGAAAGCATAACTGTTTTGTCTTTGCTGATATTACGGATCAGATTTCTGATCTCTTCCAACTGGTTTGGATCAAGGCCGGTAGTTGGTTCATCTAAAATCAGAACCGAAGGATCATGAATTAGTGCCTGGGCCAGTCCAACACGTTGCCGGTAACCTTTTGAAAGAGCACCTATTTTTTTGTGTTGTTCGTCACCAAGTCCTGTTAGTGCTACCATCTCTGCCACTTTTTGTTTTTTGTTTTTCAATCCATAAAAACCGGCAGTAATTTCAAGCGATTCTTTAACATATAAATCTGTATAAAGTGGGTTATGTTCCGGCAGATAGCCAACATTTCTCCTGATCTCAAGTTTTTCGGGTAAAACTTTTTGTCCGTTAACCAGTACTTCACCTTTTTCGGCCGGTAAAAAACCGGTAATGATCTTCATCATGGTTGATTTTCCAGCTCCGTTAGGACCCAAGAAACCAACCAGTTCTCCCTTTTGAAGTGTAAAAGTTACATTGTCGAGCGCCTTTTGTCTTCCAAATAATTTTGTTATGTTCCTCGTTTCTACACTCATATATTTATAATGAATAAACAAAAATAGCCCATTCTTTTTATTTTGAAAGCATTAGATTAAATTTGCACAGCAGCATTAACAGACAAAAGGACATGGAAAACCGTAATTTCAATTATATAAAGGATTTAACCCGTTACGAAAGACAGGAAACAAGGGAAGTTAACGTCGGAGGAGTTCCGGTAGGAGGCAATAATCCTATCCGGATTCAAACGATGACCGATACAAGCACAAAAGATACTGACGCGGTTGTTGAGCAAATGGTCAGGCTGATTAAAGCAGGGGCAGATTATGTGCGAATGACCGTTAAAGGTATTTATGATGCAGAAAATGTAAAAAACATTAAAGAAGAACTTGTAAAACGCGGGTACAACACGCCACTCATCGGTGATATACATTTTAATCCGAAACTCGCAGAAATTGCTGCCAAAAGCATTTCAAAAGTCAGGATTAATCCGGGGAATTTCTACGACAAACGAGCGCTCTTTAAACATAAAGTTTATTCTGATGAAGAATATAAGGAAGAACTGCTAAAAATTGAAGAGATGTTCGTTCCGTTCCTCAAAATGCTGAAAAAAAACGACACTGCCTTGCGAATAGGTGCAAATCATGGTTCCCTCTCGGACCGGGTGATGAGCCGCTTTGGTGACACTCCTTCCGGTATGACCGAGTCGATAATGGAATACCTTCGTATTTGTAAAAAGGTAGGTTTTAATGATGTTGTAGTTTCGCTTAAATCGAGTAATACTCGGATGATGGTGTATGCTGTTCGCCTGTTGAACTACAAGATGCGGATGGAAGATATGAAATACCCAATCCATTTAGGAGTTACAGAGGCAGGAGAAGGTGAAGATGGGCGTATTAAATCGGCCGTTGGAATTGGAGCGTTGCTTACAGACGGAATTGGCGATACCATTCGGGTTTCTTTAACAGAAAAACCAATCAGGGAAATTCCTGTAGCTATTAAATTGGTTAACCACATTAAAAGCTACGAAAATCACGAGCCTATTAAAGCACCGCTAATTGCTCAAACTAACCCGTTTGAGTATGAACGCCGTTCAACGCGACCTGTTTTGAACATGGGTGACAAGCAACTGCCCGTAGTTATTGCCGATTTAGGCGACCGTACTTTAAGAGAAATGATCCCGATCAGGGGCAAATTAATCCCGGATTATTTTCTTTCAGGTAATAAAATCATGGATATGAAAGGTGAAAGTTATCCGGTAATTTCATTGGAAGAATATCTTTTTGAAAGCACCCGATGGGGACGGATGAAATTTATTCGTACCAACAAAATGGATTTCGACCGGTTCATGAACAAACACCCGGAAATTATTACCAAGCTGAAACAAACGCGTAAAACAGTATTGATCCTTGAAAGTTTCAATAAAAACCCGATGGCTGAATTACGTGCTTTTTTTATGACGTTGGAAACACACATCTGGAAAGTGCCAGTGATTCTTTACCGCAGGTACGAAGAAAGTGTCTTGGAAGACTTGCAAATAAAAGCCTCTGTCGATTTAGGCGGACTTTTGATTGATGGTTACGGCGACGGAATCTGTATTTCAAACGATAGTGAAAATATTACATTCACTGAATTGAAGGACTTGAGTTTTGGTATTTTGCAGGCCAGCCGTATGAGGATTTCCAAGACCGAATTTATCTCGTGCCCGGGATGTGGACGAACCATGTTCAACTTACATGAAACGACGGTGCAGGTTAAGGAACATTTTAAACACCTCGACCACCTGAAAATTGGAATTATGGGATGTGTTGTAAACGGCCCAGGTGAAATGGGTGATGTGGATTACGGGTTTGTTGGAGCCAACAGTAATAAAGTTACGCTTTACAAAGGCTTAAAACCGGTGAAAAGATTCATTCCGTTTGAAAATGCTGTGGAAGAACTGGAGTTGCTTCTCCGTGAAAACGGGGACTGGAAAGATCCTGTAGATTAATCCTGATCCTGCATGTCGGAAAGTATTCCGGCTAAAATTTGTCTTAGATTTTCTATACCCTCAATTTCTTTTTCCGGCGAGTAACGTAACTCGTGTGTGTTATTGTTTTCTGTGATCCGAATGATTTCATCACATCCATCGGCACAATAATTACATTCGTTGTATTCCAGGGTCCTAAACAAATCGTAATCGAATGAAGAACGGATGGAATCCCATTTTGCCTCAGTTATCGAGGCAATTTTGTTTGTTATTCCTTTGTTTTCGTCGCAGGGAATAGTTCTTGTATATTCAATTTTTGCTGAAGTTAGGCTGATCATCTCCTCACCGGCACACCAGCCACATTGCGATCCAAATTCAATTACAAAATCTTTATTGAAGGAATTACATCATTTTTACATCCGGTAAAACTAACGATCATCGCAACATATAAAAGCACTGCAGACAAATGTTTCATAAGAATGTTTTTAAATCATTGATGTCGGAAAGTTGAAAATAGTTGCGTTCATTAACCCATCTGATTTTTTAAACCTGAAATAGATTGGTAGTTTTGCAATTAAATTAACACAAAAAGAAACAATGGCAAAAACATACTGGAAACCCGGAACGATCATTTATCCGCTGCCTGCAGTTATGGTTAGTTGCGGCGAAACACCCGAGGAATACAACATAATTACTATTGCCTGGACGGGAACAATAAACAGCGATCCGCCTATGTGCTACATTTCGGTACGTCCGGGACGACATTCTTATGAAATCATTAAACGCACCGGCGAATTCGTTATTAACCTCACCACTGAAAAACTTGCACATGCAACGGATTGGGCTGGATGCCGGTCGGGCAGAAAATACAACAAATGGAAAGAATTGAACCTCACTCCTGCTCCGGCAAAAATGGTAAAAGCTCCAATAATCCAGGAATCGCCGGTAAATATTGAATGTAAGGTCAAAGATATTGTTGAACTTGGTTCGCATCACATGTTTATTTCAGAAGTCATCAGTGTTTCGGTTGACGATGAATACCTGAACGAAAATCAGGCATTTAGCTTTTCGAAAGCTGATCCGCTTGTTTACAGCCACGGGCACTATTTCGGATTAGGCAAAAAAATAGGAAAATTTGGATGGAGCGTGGAAAAGAAGAAAAAGAAAAAATAACGTTCTTTGCGCCCCGAAATATTTGAAACAACTATAAATAAAACCAATAAACTGAAACCAATCCTGTCCTAAATAAATTTTTAAAATTAAGAAACATATGCATTCATGGTGTTTAGTGCTCACAGAATAGCATATTTTAAAATAAAACCCCTTGCATTGCATCATTGGTTCTCTTGGGTGGTTCATCAAATGGTTTATCTAACCACTGCTGCAGTTCTATTTTTACAAAAAGGTTCAAGCGAATAAAAGCAACAAGGTTTGATAATCTCCAACCAAATTTCGAAAGAGCTTTCAAGTATTTTAGGACAAGTATTGTTATTAAGGCAGTCCAAATTTGTATCATAACTGCGTTCTCACTTGTTCCGATAAACGATTTAATGTGAAGGAGCTGTTTTATTTCCCTGAAAAATATTTCGATTTGCCACCTACTGCGGTAAAGTTCGCTGATTGTATTAGCAGTCCAAGACATTTGATTGGTAATAAGTTCGATCACCTGCTTGTTCTCATCGTCCCATATGGCGACTCTTCTAAGTCTTTTAGGGTATTTTTGTTTAGCTTGGACTCCTGTAAATTCAATAATTTCATCTTTTAGCACGTGTTGGTGTCTATTGTCGGGCAATTCATTTTCTTTTATTGTTTTAAACTTCAGGTTCTCTTTGTGCCGAATCACAAAATATACCGAGTTGCTGTCCCAAACGTTTAAAAGGGAAAAGTCATTATAATATCGGTCTGCAACAATTACGCTATTGGCAAGTAATGGTAAGTCGTATGCCCCTTTATTATCAGCTGTTTTGCCATCGGTAACATTTACATATGCAGGTAAGTTCCCGTCGTAATCAAGTAATGTGTGCATTTTTACGGCTCCCTTTGCTGTTTTGTATTTTGCCCAGTCAAACAAGCTTAAACAAAGGCTTATTGTTGACGAATCCAACAAGAATATTTTCGACTTTATTCGGAACTTTGTCTGCTTCACATTCATTTGCTGTCCTAATTGTGAAAGCAGTTTATAATAATAGTCCTTAAATAATTGCCAGTCACGATTCTTGTTTTGATAACTTATAGTGGACTTGGAAGGGGCTTTTTGAATCCCCAAATGATTTAGGTTCCCTGTGGCCGATTTTAAACCATTACTAATGTCTCGCACCGATTGACTTTTTGCAAACTGGCAAAACAACATCGATACAAGATGTGACCAACTGGTATAGCCTTTCTGATGCTTGTCGGTTTCTCTTTCCTTTACTAAGGATTTAAAGGAACTACGATCTAATTTTGATATTATCTGTGAGAATAAATTTATCTTTGACATGTGAGAAGTTTTTTTTGTTGTGCAACTCAAAGATAATTTGAGATACTTAAATATCTTCTCACATTTTTTTATCGTTTAGGACGCTATTGAACTGAAACCAATGAAAAAAACGGGAATTTTGTAATAATTATATGAATGAATATGGGAATAGCATATACACAAAATAACCCTTTGCTGGGTGATTTTAATACGCCACATAAAACAGCCCCTTTTGATAAAATTAAAAATGAATATTTTTTACCTGCTTTTCAGGAAGCCATAAAAAAAGGTGAAGCCGAAATACAGGTAATTAAAAATAACCCGGATGTGCCGGGTTTTGAAAATACGATAGTTGCTCTCGACAGGTCAGGAAAATTATTGAACCGCACTGCGGGTATCTTTTTTAACCTGATGAGTTCGGAAACGAACGATCAACTGCAGCAAATTGCACAGGAAGTTTCACCTATGCTGACCAAATTTCAAAACGATATTACGCTCGACCCGGTTTTGTTTGAAAAAGTGAAAACAGTTTATGCTCAAAAAGATCAGCTTGATTTGACAACAGAACAACAAATGCTGCTTGAAAACTCATTCATCGGATTTGTAAGACAGGGAGCGGACCTTTCGGAAGCCAACAAGGAAAAATTCAGGGAAATCAGTACTGAATTGTCAAAACTGAGCCTGAAATTTGGCGAAAATGTATTGAAGGAGACTAATAATTATGAGCTTAATATCACCGACAAAAGTCAACTGAGCGGGCTGCCGGAAAGCGCCCTTGAAGCAGCAGCCAACCTGGCAAAATCGAAAAACAAAGAAGGCTGGATTTTTACATTGAACATGCCCAGTTATCTGCCATTTATGAAATATGTCGATAACCGTGAGCTTCGCAAAGAAATGTATTTGGCATACGGTTCAAAATCGTTTCGGGGAAATGAATTCGATAACCGGGAGAACGTGAAAAAGATTGTTGCATTGCGACTAAAAATGGCTCAATTGCTGGGCTACAACAACTACGCTGATTATGTACTGGAACGTCGTATGGCAATGAATCAGGACGGTGTTTACAAACTTCTTGACGATTTGTATCAGGCTTCATTTGATGTTGCTAATCGCGAAAAAGCAGAAGTACAGGAATATGCCAATCGAAATGGTTTCTCGGGAGAAATTATGCCATGGGACTGGACTTATTACAGCGAAAAGCTGAAAGTGGAAAAGTTCGATTTAAATGACGAAATGCTAAAACCTTATTTTGAATTAAGTAAAGTAGTTAACGGGGTTTTCGGACTGGCAACCCAGCTTTACGGTATCACGTTCAAACCCAATAAAAATATACCGGGTTATAACGAGGAAGTCGTTCCTTATGAAGTGTTTGACGAAGATGGTACTTTTCTTGCCGTTTTATATACTGATTTTCATCCACGTGCAGGGAAACAGGGAGGTGCATGGATGAACGATTTCAAAAGCCAGTGGAAAGAAAATGGTGAAGACTCGCGACCACACATTACCATTGTTATGAATTTTACCCGGCCAACCGAAACCAAACCAGCATTGCTAACTTTTAATGAAATGGAAACATTCATGCATGAGTTCGGGCATGCACTTCACGGAATGCTTGCCAACTCAACTTACCAGAGTCTTTCAGGAACCAATGTTTACCGCGACTTTGTGGAACTACCTTCGCAAATTATGGAAAACTGGGCAGTTGAAAAAGAGTTCCTCGATCAGTTTGCAGTTCATTATAAAACCGGTGAGAAAATTCCGGCAGAACTTGTTCAGAAAATTGTTGATTCGCAAAATTATCTGGCAGGCTATTTGTCTAACCGCCAAATAAGTTTCGGTTATCTCGATATGGCCTGGCACACCCTGGGAAAACCGTTTGAAGGCAGTGTAAAAGACTTTGAAGAAACAGCCTGGAAGAAAACGCAGATTTTCCCCCCTATTGATGAGGTATGTATGAGTACACAATTCGGCCATTTATTCTCTGGTGGTTACGCAGCAGGTTATTATGGGTACAAATGGGCGGAAGTACTTGATGCTGATGCTTTCAGTGTATTCAAGGAAAAAGGATTGTTTAACAAAGAAGTGGCCACATCGTTCCGGAAAAATATTCTGGAAAAAGGTGGAACTGAACACCCAATGATTTTGTACAAAAGATTCCGCGGACAGGAGCCAACCGTTGATGCACTGCTGGAAAGAAGCGGGTTGAAATAATAAATACAAACAAGCAAAGGATGATGGCATTCCTTGAAGGGATACCATCCTGATACAAAACCTAATTCATTATTAAAATTCTCAGAAGCCGCAGAAGTAGCAGAAAATATACCGACCAAAAGATAGAACCGGAAAAACTGGAACTTTTAAAAGAAGCTGTTTTGCGTTCACCTTCTTCTAAAAATTTAAATCCATGGGAATTTATCTTTGTTGACGATTTGCAAATTATCCAACAACTAAAAAATTGCAAACCGTATGGAACGACACCACTGCAAACTGCTCCCCTGGCAGTTGTGTTTTGTGCTGACGAAACCATTAACGATGCCTGGGTTGAAGATTGTTCAATTGCTTCGATTCTCTTTCAATTGACCACCCAGTCGCTTGGGTTAGGAAGTTGCTGGATTCAGGTTCATAACCGGAAGCATTCTGATGAGTTTACAGCAGAAAAATATATTCAGAAACTATTAGACATTCCTGAAAAATACAGGGTTTTAAATATCGTGACCATTGGTTATCCCGCAAAAGCAAGGGAAGGAAAACCGTTTGAAGAATTACAGTTTGAAAAAATCAGATGGAATAAATTCTAAATACTAACTACTCTTTACTAAATCTCATCATTAAAAGAAATCGTCAAATCCTTTGGTTTTGTTTTCAGGTTTAGTATCGTCACAATCGAGATTGATATTAAAATTCGGTGGTCTTTTGAATTCCTGTTCTTCTGTAATTCCCAAAGATTTATCGGCCAATACCTTTTTGTAAAAATAACCCCAAATCGGCAGTGCCATATTTGCTCCCTGACCTGTAGAAAGCGTTCTGAAATGTACGCTTCTTAAATCGGCTCCTGTCCAAACACCTGCACTAAGTTTTGGGGTGATACCTATAAACCACCCGTCGGAGTGATTTTGGGTTGTTCCTGTTTTACCAGCAATTGGCATTTTAAACTGCCCGTAATTAGGTCGGTTTCGAAGCCGGATTGCGGTACCCTCGTCAACAACACCTTCCAACAGGTTTAACATCAGGTAAGCAGTCTTTGGATCAATGGCTTCGCGTTTTTCAGGTAAAAATGTTGCAATAACATTACCATGCCGGTCTTCAATCCGCGTTACAAAATAAGGTTTAATATAAACTCCCAGATTGCCATAAGTATTAAATGCCCCAACCATTTCATAAAGAGTAACATCTGACGTTCCCAAAAACATAGAAGGAACGGGGTCAATATAACTGTAAACACCCAGCCGTTTCATTACCTCGACAACAGCTTGCGGGTTAAACTGTTTCATCACCCACGCCGAAATTTTATTTTTTGAATTTGCCAACCCCCATTTTAAGGTAACCATTTGTCCATCCATTGCATCATCTTCTTCCGAGTCTCTGGGTTCCCAAATGGTACCATCCGGCATTTGAAACTGCTGGCTTACGTATGGTACTTTCGTACAAGGAGTATAATTATTTTGCATCGCCAGTGTATATAAAAATGGTTTTACAGTTGATCCCACCTGGCGTTTCCCATTTTTCACCATATCGTACATAAAATACTTGTAATTTGGACCACCCACATATGCTTTTACTTTTCCGGTCTCAGTTTCCATGGCCATAAATGATGACCGGAAGAAACGTAAATACCACTTTATGGAATCAAGCGGTGTCATGGTAGTATCAATCTCTCCACGCCACGAGAAAACCGTCATATCTGTCGGCTGATTAAAGTTCTCTTTTATTTTGCTGAAACTCATCCCGCTTTTTCGTAATACACGATATCGTTCGCTTTGCTGGATCAACCTATCGAGCAAACCATCCACTTCCTCTGATGACATATTATCTCCAAAAGGTGGATTCTTAAGGTCTTTCATATTGTCGTCAAACAGTGGTTGCAGATCACCCTTCAAATGTTTTTCAACCGCCTCATTGGCATATTTTTGCATCCTCGAATCGATCGTAGCATATATTTTAAGGCCATCCGTATAAATATTGTATTTCTCACCGTTAGGTTTTACATTTTTATTACACCATCCAAACAACGGGTTGTGTTCCCATTCATCCGATTCTTCTTCGAACAATGCATCCCTGTAGTGCTCATTCATCCAGGAAGGATAATCACTTAACTTCGGTTTTGTTCTGTTCATTGCCAAACGAAGGTATTCCCTGAAATAAGGGTGCAATTCCCATTTTATAATCGACTTTGTTGTAATCAAGATCGAGTGGCAAAAGTTTAACAGAATCCCGAACTTCATTCGTAATATACCCGTACTTCGCCATTTGGTTAAGAACGACATTTCTGCGTTTCAAAACCAATTCAGGTCGGCGGACAGGGTTGTACAACGATGAGTTTTTTGCCATTCCAACCAACATTGCTGACTGATGAAGCTGTAAGGAATCAGGGGATATACTGAAATAAACCTGGGCCGCAGACTTAATTCCTACCGCATTATTCAGATAATCGTATTTATTCAGGTACATCAGGATGATCTCTTCTTTGGTGTAGCTGCGTTCAAGTTTTACAGCAATTACCCACTCCTTAAATTTTCGTAGAGCAAGCTGCATAGCACTGAGATTGTCCTCTCTCGGAAAAAGCATTTTAGCTAACTGCTGGCTTAGCGTACTTCCACCACCGGAACTGGAATTTCCGGTAGCAATTCCTTTCACTACTCGTATCAGACCCCGCAAATCAACTCCCGAATGCCGGTAAAAACGAACATCTTCGGTAGCAACCAAAGCGTTAATAAGATTCGGCGGCAGATCTTTATAACTTACATAACTACGATTTTCATGAATAAAATATTTATCTAGTATTTTCCCGTCACTGGAATATATTTCAGAAGCAAGAACACTTTTTGGATTTTCCAACTCCTCGAAACTAGGCATAAAACCTAAAGCACCTTTTGCTATCAAATAAAAAAATAAAAAGCCGGCTACTATAAAAAAGCCCACAACCGACCAAAATGCAATAATATATTTCTTAAAACTGATTTTGTTTTTCGACATGAATTTTATGATTTTAAACCATTCGGCAAATATATATGATTTGACTTACCCAACAACAAACCTAACGTTCGAGTAGCCGGGAATATTTTTATTTTGAAAAAATAAAATCATCATTCTCAATTCAATAGAATTAAAAATAATGGATGAAATTTTGAACTTAGCATTGGTTTTGCTTTAATTTGCAGAAATTTTTGAAAAAGCATATGCACGAAAATCTTGTTATAGTTGAGTCTCCTGCCAAAGCAAAAACCATCGAAAGATTTCTCGGGAAAGATTTTGTAGTTACCTCCAGCATGGGACATATCAGGGATTTGGAAAAGAAAGATTTTGGTATTGATATTGAAAAAAAATTCAAACCCAAATACATTATTACTCCTGATAAACGAAAAATTGTTGCCGAGTTAAAAAAACTGGCCGGCGACTCAAAAATGGTTTGGCTCGCTTCCGATGAGGACCGTGAAGGAGAAGCAATTGCCTGGCACTTAAAAGAAGTGTTAAAGTTAAAACCTGAGAACACTAAACGGATCGTATTTCACGAAATTACCAAGGATGCAATATTGCATGCAGTTAAAAATCCGCGCGATATTGACGTAAACCTGGTAAATGCGCAGCAGGCACGCCGTATCCTCGACCGGATAGTCGGATTCGAGGTTTCCCCGGTACTTTGGAAAAAAGTAAAACCAGCGCTTTCAGCAGGCCGTGTGCAATCTGTTGCTGTTCGGCTAATTGTTGAACGCGAACGGGAAATCATCAATTTTAGCAGCGAATCTTCATTCCGGGTAATCGGGTATTTTCTGGTAAAAGATAAAGATGGAAAAGTTTCTGAACTCAAGGCAGAGTTGTCAAAACGATTTAAAACCAGCAAGGAAGCCTATCAATTCCTGGAGCAATGTAAATCAGCTACTTTTCAAGTTGAAGACGTTGTTAAAAAACCAGGGAAACGTACTCCGGCTAGGCCCTTTACAACATCAACACTCCAGCAGGAAGCCAGTAGGAAACTTGGATTTTCTGTTTCACAAACAATGGCAGTAGCTCAACGGTTATACGAAAACGGGAAAATAACCTACATGCGTACCGATTCTGTAAACCTTTCCGGGCTTGCCATTAATACAGCCAAACAAAAAATCGAAGAACTTCACGGTGAAAAATATGTAAAAATAAGGAAGTTTAAAACGGTTTCGAAAGGGGCGCAGGAAGCCCATGAAGCAATCCGTCCAACTTATATGTCTCAGGAAACTGTCGATGGTTCTTCGCAGGAACAACGTTTATACGAGCTAATCTGGAAACGAACCATCGCATCTCAAATGGCAGATGCTATTCTTGAAAAAACTACCGTATCGATAGCAATTTCAAATTCCCCGGAAAAATTTATTGCGTCCGGAGAAGTAATTGTTTTTGATGGATTTTTAAGAGTTTATATCGAATCGACTGACGATGAGAGTGGGAATAATGGTGGTAACGAGATTATTCCTCCGTTAAAAGCAAATGATGCGTTGGAAATGTCGTCGCTGTCAGCCACTGAAAGATTTACCCAACGGCCTCCAAGATATACTGAGGCATCGTTGGTAAAAAGGTTGGAAGAGCTTGGAATTGGAAGGCCATCAACTTATGCTCCCACCATTACAACTATTCAAAACCGAAATTATGTGGTTAAAGAAGATCGCCCGGGAGTAGAACGTCCGTTTGAAGTTATAACACTGAAAAACGGTGTTGTCAGTCAAAAAAATAATGCTGAGATAACCGGTGCGGAAAAATCTAAACTATTCCCAACTGACATTGGAATGGTAGTCAATGATTTCTTGACCGAGAATTTCGATCAGATAATGGATTTTAATTTTACTGCCAGTGTAGAATCAGACTTCGACGACATTGCAGAAGGGAAAAAGGTTTGGTATGAAATGATTGATAAATTCTACCAGCCTTTTCACCAAAAGGTAGAACATGCACTGAAAATTACGGAACGATCTAAGGGGGAAAGGATATTGGGGACAGATCCTGAAACCGGGAAACAGGTTTCCGTGAAAATTGGTCGTTTTGGTCCTATTGCACAACTGGGAGAAGCTTCAGCAGACGGGGATGGTGAAAAACCACAATTTTCAAGTTTGCGGGCGGGACAAATTCTGGAAACGATTACACTGGAGGAAGCACTCGACTTATTTAAACTTCCGCGTGAACTTGGCGAGTTTGAAAATAAAATAGTTACTGTTGGTCTTGGAAGGTTTGGACCATACATCAGGCACGATAATAAATTTGTCTCGCTTGGGAAAGACGATGATCCTTTCGTTGTTGACCTTTCGCGAGCTATTGAACTTATTGAAGCAAAACGGCTTAAAGACAAACAGGCTATTATTTTGACATTCCCTGAAGAGCCAGACCTCAAAGTTTTAAACGGCAGGTGGGGACCTTACATTTCGTATAAAAAGAAGAATTATAAAATACCGAAAAAAACAGCAGCCGATAAACTGACACTGGAAGATTGTTTGACAATCATTAACAATAGCCCGGATACAAAATCAAAACGGACAAGAAAAAAATAAGGGATAAAGGCAGATGAATGCGCAAAACTAAGCACATGGATATTCGTCATTATTTTGATCCAGTTGATTTCTCAAATTTTCAACATTCAGCAATACTGAACCGGAAACATACGCTGGGAGCCAGCATTGAAAAAACGATGAATTCTTTAGTGCCTAAGAAAACGGAACAAATTGATGTTGCTATTCTCGGTATTCCTTATGATAGCCGGATAGATGGTAACCTTTCGGAAGTACCGGATAAAATAAGAAAAGAACTTTATCAACTCACAAAAATCAATCAGCAAATTACTATTGCTGATTTCGGAAATCTGAAATTATCTGCTACAGCAAAAGGAACTTACCGGGCCGTTCGCGATGTTATAGAATATTTCAACGAATTAAAAATTGTTACAATTATTCTGGGCGGAAGTCAGGATCTGACCGTTGGCGTATGTGATGCATTTAAGAATAATCCATTTTTTTCGCTTACTGTTATTGACGCTTTATTAGATGTTAAAACAGGAAATGATCCTTTAACGCCTAAGAATTATCTTTCGCACATTTTTAAGTTGAACCCTGAAATTTTTCAATTTAACTTAATCGGGTATCAAAGCTATTTTACAGCACATCAATATTTTACAAAGACCAAAGGAGTAAGTCAACATTTGCGTCTTGGGCTTCTGCGTGATAAAATAGCTGCAGCAGAACCAGTTTTTCGAAACAGTGATGTGGTTTCTTTCGATATAGGTGCTGTTAAATATGCTGATGCCCCTGGAGATAACATTGTTTCTCCCAACGGATTACGAAGTGAGGAGGCATGCCAGCTTTCAAGATATGCCGGAATTGCCAGCCGTGTAAAAGTTTTTGGTCTTTTTGAAATTTCTCACAATGATGCCGCATACCCGACAACCATTAAACTTGCATCGCAAATTATCTGGCATTTCCTGGAAGGATTTGCCAACCGCCTTCCTGGAAATGTTAATGCAGGAGAAAATAATACCGTTTATAAAGTTGAAGTAAAAGATATTGATCATCCTCTGGTATTTATCAAGGACTTACAAACTGAACGATGGTGGATGGAAATAAAAACCGTACACAGCGAAACACATTATTTTGCTTGTTCTGAAGAAGAATATTTACAGGCTTCAAACAATGAAATTCCTGAACTATGGTTAAAATATGTACAAAAATCGGACGAAATATTAAAATAAAGCCGAAAAGACAACGTTCTTTGCATACATTGTTAAAAGAAGTTTATTGCAAGTCACAATTTTTTTATTTCTTTAGCAAGGATTGAAATGACTAAACAGCCGCATCCGAAAGGAAAGTATGAAAAAAATTATTTCTTTTTTATATTTATTATTTATCGTTAAATTAGCAGCGTTCGGCCAGCAGGATCCGCAGTTTACCAACTATATGGAATATAAGTTGGGGATGAATCCGGGTTATGCAGGCATTGAAGGCAAGATAAGTGGCTTGATATTAAATCGTTATCAGTGGGAAGGATTTAAGGGAGCTCCTAAGACGTTGATTTTTAGTGCTAACGCAGCTGTCGATGGTTTTGGATCTCCTGGTGGAGTAGGGTTAAATGTTGTTAGTGATCAATTAGGTTTTGAAAAAAACACCCAGATCAACGCCAATTATTCATATATTAGAACTTTAGGCATTGGAAATTTGGGAATTGGTTTATCTTTGGGATTATTTAGTAAAAGCATTAATGGTGAGTGGGAAGTTCCTGAAGATAATTTTGGCATATTTACACAACCAAATTCTGATCCGGCAATACCGCAGGGAGAAGTGAGCCAGATGGCGCTGGACGCAGGTTTTGGGCTGTACTTGAAGTCGAATAAATACTACTTGGGAGCCTCGGTTACACATATCAACCAGGCATCCATAAAATTTAGCGATCTTGCAAGTACTTATTTGGCAAGACATTATTATTTAATGGGTGGATACAATATAAAATTATCTGATCCGTTATTTGTGTTGCGACCATCGTTCTTGTTTAAATCCGATTTAGCCGGATGGCAGTTGGATTTAAACACAAATGTTGTTTTTGATGAACGATTTTGGGGAGGAATTTCTTATCGTGTACGTGATGCAATTGCATTGCTGTTGGGGATGGAGATGGAGAATGGACTGAGATTTGGATATTCCTTCGATTTAGTAACATCGGCTATTGGACGTTATGGGTTTGGTTCTCATGAAATCTTTGTCAGTTATTCACTGGATTTAGAAAAGAACCGAACGCAAAAGTATAAAAGTATAAGATTTTTATAAACCGACATTTATTGAGCTTATGAAACGAACCTTTAAATTAACACCTTCTGTTGAAAATATATGGGGTGCGTTTTATTTGCTATGTATAAATAAAAGATGATTTACAAATGAAAAAGCTTTTATTAGTTGCATTTGTACTTTTCAATGTATTCTTTTTTACCGGATGTAGTAATTCCGGGAACGGGGAATTGGTTGGAGTGCAACACAGACCGAAATGGAGAGAAACGCAACCGTACGGAATGGTATTTGTCCGAAAAGGAAGTTTTAATATTGGACCAAGTGATCAGGATGCAAGTGCATCCGGAGTTCCGACAAAAACTGTATCCCAGGAAGCTTTCTGGATGGATGACACTGAAATTACAAACAATGAATACCGGCAATTTGTAAATTGGGTTCGTGATTCTATTGCCCGTAAAATGTTGAGTGATCAATATCCGGAATTTATGATTACAGAAGATCGTGATAATAATCCAATTGACCCTCCAATTATTAACTGGCGCGAAAAAATCGATGGGATGATCCTGATTATCAAATGGCAATGCAGGATCTTTATATGCCTGAAAATGAACGTTTCTTTGGAAAAAAGGAAATTGATTCCAGAAAGTTGATTTATGAATATTGGTGGATTGATTTTCAACAGGCGGCAAAAAGAAGTAACAGTTATAATTTTAAAACCCAACGATATGAAGGGAATGTATATGACGCTAACGGTGAATTAGTTCCAATTACCAACCGTTCATCGTTTATTATGAGAGATCAGGTACCTGTATATCCTGATACTTTATGCTGGATTAGGGATTTTACCTATTCTTATAATGAACCGCTTGCTACAAGGTATTTTTGGCATCCCGGATTTGATGATTATCCGGTAGTTGGCGTTACCTGGAAACAGGCAACTGCTTTTTGTAACTGGAGAACCAAAATTTTGGAAAGATTTTTATCTTCAAAGGGAGAACCAAGTTTGCAGGATTACCGTTTACCAACCGAAGTGGAATGGGAATATGCAGCAAGAGGAGGAAAGGAATTTTCCATGTATCCATGGGGAGGTTATTATTCGCAGGGACGAAGACGGTGTTTTTCTGGCCAACTTTAAACCATTACGGGGAAATTATGTAGAAGATGGTGGAATTGCCACCATGAAAGTCGGAAGTTACGACCCAAATGAATATGGTATTTACGATATGTCAGGAAACGTAGCAGAATGGACATCTTCAGCATTTGACGAAGCCGGATATAACTATTTTAGTGATTTAAATCCAACATTTACATATAATGCCAGACCTGATGATCCTCCTGTGATGAAAAGAAAAGTCATCCGTGGTGGTTCATGGAAAGATATTGCATCGTTTATTCAGGTTTCTACCAGAAACTATGAATATCAGGATACAACCAAATCATATATCGGTTTTCGTTGTGTGCGTTCAACTTTTGGACAAGAATTCTAAATTAATCATAACTTTATCAAAAAAAGAAATGAATATCGGAGAATTATTTAAAACAAAAAGGTGGAAAACATTCATGGGCTATGTTTATGGATGGGGTGCAGCAGTTGTTATGATTGGTGCATTGTTTAAACTTGAACACCTTCAATATTCGGGCGTTTTGCTGGCTGTTGGACTTTGTACTGAGGCTTTTATTTTCTTTTTATCAGCCTTCGAGCCACCGTTGGAACAGCCCGAATGGAGCCATGTTTATCCGGAATTAAGGGAAGATTATGAAATGGTAGGTTTCGATGAACTTGACAAAAAGGAGAAAAAAGGTTTTGAAGAGCTTTTCGGAAGTTCTGAGTTAACACCAGATCTGCTTGACAAAGTCGGAAAAGGACTGAATGATTTAAGCAATACTGCTAAAGGAATAAGTGATATTTCCTCAGCTACTCTTGCTACTGACATGTATGTTAAAAACATGGGATCTGCTTCTGAATCTATGAGTACTTTTGCTGAAATCAACAACAGGGCAAATGAATCTATTCACAAATCAGTTGGGTCTTTGGTTGATTCATATTCAGCAACTGCACAGAAAATCAGCGAAGTCAGGACTGAACACCATCGATAAAATTCATAAAAGCGGTGAGGAATTTTCATCTCAGCTGGCAGAAACAACAAAACGACTGGCTGAAACTTATCAGAATGCCGGTTCTTCTGTAACCACAGAAATCGAAAACATTAAGGAGAGTTCCAATCAGTATTCAACAAATCTTCAAAAACTGAACGGAAATTTGCAGGCGCTTAAGCACAAACTTTGAAAGTCAGTTAAAAGCTACTGAAGAGCAATTTAAGGCAAGTCAGAGTTTTAGCAAAGATTTAATGGAAATGAATAATTTGCTGGTTGCATCGGTTGATGAATTAAAGAAATATAAAGAAAATGCCGAACAGTTAAATAAAAATCTGGAATCGTTGAATACGATTTATGGAAATATGCTGGGGGCAATGAGTTATAAAAAATAAATACTAGACCTATGGGTGCAAAAAATTGCCCGGAAACCCCGAGGCAAAAAATGATTAACATGATGTACATTGTGCTAACCGCAATGTTGGCATTAAATGTTGCAGCAGAAGTTCTTGAGGCTTTCGTCTAGTTGATGCGAGCCTGCTTCATACCATGGAAGGAGTTGAGACAAAAAACCAACAGGTTTATGCTGCTTTTGAACAGGCATATGTCGAAAATCCTGTTAAAGTTCAGGAGTGGAAACAAAAAGCGGATAGTGTTCGCAAGATTTCGGCTGATATGGTTTCATATATTTCATCCATGAAGGAAGAGTTGGTAAAATATTCAGGAAGTGAACCTGTAAATAAAGATAATCCTTATGACCCTGACCGATTTAATTTTGTTACGCAAAGTGGAGATACCCTTGAAATTAAAAAGGAAGATGATTTGAATGGTCCTTCAGAATACATGATTACTCAAAAAAAGGCAAATGAATTAAAACAACATATTACTGATTATAAAAACAATTTAGTAGGCAATATTAGTGAAGATGATGCCGAATTAAGAAATACCATTTTAACTACCTTGGAAACACCCGATCCTTCGGCTGGATTAAAAGAATCCGACGAACAAAAAACATGGGAATCACAATATTTTGAAAATAAACCGTTAGTTGCTGTATTAACAGTACTTTCAAAAATGCAAATTGATGTTAAAAACTCGGAAGCAAATGTGATCAATTATCTGTATGCACAAATTGATGCCGGATCGTTTAAATTCAATAAACTTGGAGCAACGGTAATTGCCAAATTCAAATCTTGTATTTCAGGGAGAAACTTATGAAGCAGAAGGTGTTTCTTGCTGCTGAAGATACTACACAGCAACCTCAGATTATTATTAATGGAAAAGAGGCTGAAGTTATAGACGGGAAAGCATTTATAGAGTAAATACAAATGAAGCCGGGACTTTTAAATGGAGTGGTTTAATAAAGTATAAAACTCCGGCAGGCATTATTAAGAATTACCCGTTTGAACAGGAATATCAGGTTACTACACCAAGTGTTACCATGTCGGCAACCAAAATGAATGTTTTCTACAAAGGATTAAATAATCCATTTGATGTTGGTGGTGGTGGAATTCCCAGGGAAAATCTGCTCCGTTCAAATGACAAATGGGAAAATTACCAAAGCGGGAAATGCGTGGATTGTCGAACCAACTGATTTGGATGAACAAGGAAATGGAAAAACAAAAATATCGGTTTATGCAAATATTGGAGGAGCAAGAAGTTTGGTTGGTACATCCGACTGGCGTGTTAAAAGAGTACCCGATCCTGTTGCACAAGTTGCCGGAAAATCGGGAGGTGATATTCGTAAAGAAATACTTGCAATTGAGGATGGAGTATATGGCAGTTTTGGAAGATTTTGATTTTGATTTTAAATATACAGTTACTGAATTTAAGTTCAAACCACTGACAGGTGGTTATATTAATATCAAGAAATCGAAATCAAATCGGTTTACTCAGGAACAAAAGGATTTGATTAAGTCGTGCCAACCACATAGTATGGTTTATATAGGAAATATTAAAGCAAGGGGAGATGATGGCGAAATTCGTGATCTTGACCCAATTTCATTTAAAATACTTTAATTATGAAAAAGTTAGTTGTATATATTGGAGTATTTGTATTCTTATTCATAGGATCAGGTTTACAAACTAACGCACAAATTATTAACGGTGCATATAAACGCACCGATATTATGCAGAAAAAACCAATGCCTTTGCCATCGGTGCGGGAAGCAGATGTGTTTTGGTCGCAAAAAATATGGCGTATTATCGATTTGCGCGAAAAAATGAACCTGACGCTTTATTATCCTACCAGTGAAATTGAAGGACGAGTAACCTGATAAATCTTTTGCTAAATGGTATTGAAAATGGACAAATTACTCCATATGATGCCAGTTTTGATGATGATTTTAAAGTTCCGATGACTTACGAACAGGTAAAAGAATCATTTGGGGCAAAAGCAACCACGGAAGAAAAAATTGATTTTGATACAGGTGAACGTACACAGTTAGCTATTGCAGGAGAAATAAGACCTAACGAAGTTAAACAATATATGATTAAAGAAGAGTGGTATTTTGACAAGCAAACATCCACTCTTAATGTCACGCATTATTGGTATTTGCCCTATTCGTGAATTTGTGCGTGAAGGAGATGCATCGGGACAGGTGCAGTACCAGAAATTATTCTGGGTTTATTATCCCGAAGCAAGACCATTGCTGGCAACCAATGTTGTTTTGAATCCATATAATCCGTCTCAGCAAATGTCTTTTGATGATTTATTTATTAAAAGACTGTTTCACAGTTATGTTGTGCTGAAGAAAATGTTTATAACAACCGAGATATCAATGCTTATCTAAGCGGGAAAGATGCGATGCTGGAATCGAAAAGAATTGAAAATAAAATTTTCAATTTTGAACAGGATCTTTGGGAATATTAATTAGGAAGAACTATAAATTTAACCTTATGTATCTCATAAGGTTTTTTTTTGAATTGGCCTCGTTTCAAAACAATTTATGTCAGGAATGAGAAAAGCCATCATATATATAATTATTGCATTTGAGTGCTTTTCAGTTCATGCCAGAAGGCCCAAGACTATCTGCCGGGGAAAACTGGAAAAAGGCACAATGGTTTGAACCAAACCCATATGGTATGGTTTATATTCCACGCGGTTCATTTCATATGGGACCTTCGGGTGATGAAGTTACAAGAGTATACCCCCACAAAAACGGTTACCGTGGAAGCTTTCTGGATGGATGATACGGAAATCACCAACAATGAATACCGCCAGTTTGTGTATTGGGTGCGCGATTCTATTGCCAGAAAATTGTTGGGCGAAACCTACACTGATTTTGTTAATTACCGAAGATAAATACGGGTACTCCGCTTGATGAGCCAATCATCAACTGGCAGGAACATATTGATTGGAGAGATCAGGATTACCTGACCGCAATGGATGATTTGTTTATCCCTGAAGCAGGAACGTTTTATAAACAGAAGAGAAATTGATTCCCGTAAACTTATTTATGATTATTACTGGGTAGATTATAAACAGGCTGCCAAACGAGTAACAGTTTCAATTTCGAAACTAAAAAATATGACGGAGCTGTTGTAAACTCCCGATGGCGAAATAATTCCGATCCAAAACAGGAGTTCATTTATGATGCATGAGTCTGTTCCGATTTATCCCGATACTTTATGCTGGATACGTGATTTTACTTATTCCTATAACGAACCTTTCACATTCAAATATTTCTCGCACTTTGCTTTTGATGATTATCCGGTTGTTGGTGTTTCATGGAAACAGGCCAAAGCATTTTGCAACTGGCGGACAAATTTAAAGATGATGGCAAGCAGACGAGTTAATGAAACACCTGCTCATGATTTTCGACTTCCAATCGGAATCAGAATGGGAATTTGCTGCGCGTGGCGGACGAATGGAAAATTTGTATCCGTGGGGAAGTTATTATACCCGAAACGATCAGGGTTGTTTTATTGCCAATTTTAAACCACTTCGCGGAAATTATGTTGCTGATAGTCCAACCACCACTACCACAATGAAAACCGGCGAATTCGATCCGAATGATTATGGATTGTATGACATGGCCGGGAATGTGGCAGAATGGACCAGTACAGCTTTCTTTGAAGCAGGTTATGATTTAATGAATGATTTAAATCCTGAAATCCAATATAATGCCAAAACCGACGATCCACCTGTAATGAAGCGTAAAGTAATTCGTGGTGGATCATGGAAAGATGCTGCATATTTCATCCGTACCTCAACCCGAAGTTTCGAATACCAGGATACAACAAAATCTTATATCGGATTTCGTTGTGTCAGAACTTCCTTCAGAAATGAATTACAAAATCGTTAATTCGTTCCTTAACTCCTATTTTTTAATTTTTTAAAAGAAATCAGAATTAATCTCAGAGTGTCAGATTTATTCCTGCAAAAACGGTGGTTCCCGGCATTGTATAATAACGGTTTACCTGGTAAGTTGACCCCAAAAGATTCTCACCACTGACATAAAGATTAATATTCCTTGTTAATTGGTAGGCTGTTTTAGCATTTAGCATTGTATAACTTACTAAGTTAACACCTCCCGGTGAAGGATCATTGTTCAGGTCGGTAATTTGCTGAATGCTGGCCATTAATTGTAGTTTTTTAATTCTGTACCGGGTGCTCAGAAAAATATGGTGTTTAGGTGTTGCAAATACCGGCGTTTTCATATGTATATAACTATATGTAGCATTTACGGAAAGCTGATTTACAGGTTCTGCTTCCAGAGCAAATTCAATCCCTTTATTTTCTATTTTCCCGGAATTCTGCAATCCTTTTAACGGAACAGTAATAATCAGGTTATCTCCGTTTAATGAATAAACCGTTAATTCTGCGCGCATTTTCTTTTCAAAAAAGACTTTGGAAATTCCCGGTTTCGTAACTCATAATTGATTCCGGGTTAAGATCTGGATTTGGGCCCCACAGAAACAATTCGCGCATGGTAGGACTTCTGAAGCCTTTTGCAATGTTTCCTTTCCATGTTGTAAGCTTACCAATTTCCAAGGCAAATCCGGCCGATGGAATCCACTGTCCGCCATAAACACTGTGATGGCTGTAACGTAACCCGGCATTTAAGGTGAGTTTTTCCGTCAACGTTTGCTGAATAAATCCATAAGCTCCTATTTCAGTTAATAGAAGTATCTGCAAAAACAATTCCTGCTCCCCCCATTGCTTTTAAATTTTCGGCCATTCCTCCATAATTGTTATAATCAAATCCCAGTGTAATCGTATTTCCTTTTAAAGGATGAAAAGATTCGTAAAAATTAACACCATAATTATCGTCATTGGAATGAAATCCATCAGTAATATTATGTTCGCCGAAATTGTAAAATAATTTAAGTGCTCCTGATGCTTTATTGAATTCATTTTGAAGTGTAAAAGCCCAGTAACCGCGTGTAATATCTATCCGTTCACCAACACTTGCATTTAATGTATCGGGGCCCGGATCTGAAGCTTTAAAAGCAGCCAGACTTAAATCAGTAGAAGCATAAAAATGTTCATTGAAATTATAACCGAGTTTAGCATATCCATTGGTAATTTTAAAATCAGAATGCGGTCGGTGTCCGTCGGTTTGATCATGGTTTACCGAAACAAAGGCACTCAACTTTTCCTTTTTATATCCCGCAGATCCCATATATTTTTGTGTATTGAACGATCCATAAGAAATTCGCGCATTTCCGTGTACTCCCTCTCTTGTCTGTTTTTTAGTTATTATATTAATAACTCCTCCCATGGCATTGGTTCCATATAAAACCGATGCAGGGCCTCGAATAACTTCAACTCGTTCAACATCTGATGCCACATAAGAATCAGGAAGTGGATGGCCCATTATTCCCATAAACTGGGGATGTCCGTCGATAAGCATAAGTACTCCTGTTGTTGGATTACCGCCAATTCCCCGAATGGAAATTTGCCCGGCAGAGCCCTGTGCCACACCGAAACCGGTTACGCCACGTTCGGTAACAAACAAACCCGGAACCAACCCATTTAATACCGGCAATAATGCCGATTCATCCGACTGTTCTATTTCCTTATGGTTAACCACAGTCACTGCCAGCGGAACATTATTCCGGTTAACTTTCACCGGCGTACCAGTAACCAATACCTCTTTAATTTGAATGGTGTCCTTAGATATACCGTAACTGGGCTTTTAATATACCTGGTAATTACAAACCCCGGCAACCCACACTCCTGTAATTAACAATAATTTGGTTTTGTTCATTTTCATCATTTCGTGTTACTTTTATTTAGTTTCGTGTTACTTAATTATCAAAAAAAATATTTATTGTGCTTTACTCATTACCAGTTTACCGTGCTGAATTCCTTTTATTCCAATCAGCAAGTCCGACACTTCCGTGAGTCGTTTTGAAGGTCCCTTAACTGCAATAATTTCCATATAATTCATTTCATTCAGAAAAAAACCCTGTGCAGACAATACCACATCGCTATATTCGAACTGGATTTCAGTTGACTTCTGTAGAATATCTTTTTTATGATTATCGAAAACCAGTACCACTGCCCCGGCAACAATATTGTCACATTTCCATTTTTCTTCGGTCAGATTTTTTTCGATTAAATGCCTTATTGCCTGCGACCGATTAGCAAAATGATTATCCATAACATATTCATCGAGAGCCTTTAACAACTCTTCATCAAGTGAAACGCCAAAACGAGAAACTGACATGGTGTTACTTTTTACTTAATTTGTAACACGAAAATAATAAAACGCCTGTATTTTCAGGTATTTTTAAAATGAAATATGATTTTATGATTGAGGTAATTCTTTTTCCCAGATCAGTTTTTTTCCGAATCCGAGCCGGTTATCAGTCATTTTTATATAATCAACACGAAGTATCCATAGTGTAGTTTTTATAAGAATTGCATACGGAAATCGTGATAGATAAGCCCTTTTTGCTTTTGCCAGAAGGTTTGTTTCGGGTCTTTCCATTGTACCGGCAAACTGAATTCCACGTATATTCCCAACTGTTTTGGTTTCCAGAACAACACTTCCGGCTACTTTTGAATTAACCAAAACCTCCTGAATGTGCCTTGTATTATCATCCGAAGTAAAAACAAAAATATCCGCATCTTCAAGGTATATATAAAAGCAATTGGCACACCATGGTTGGCCATCAATACTTGTTGCTAACGTTAACACGTGATGCTCGTGGATGAAGTCGACTATTCTTTTTTCAGGATGATTCATTTCAAAATATTTTTCGGCTAAAATAATTGCAACCTTAGTTATTAACAAATAGAATTCTACAGTTGTATAATTACGGTGGGACTTTAATCCCCCAAAAATAAACCATTGATTTTAACTGGTAATCTTGATCTACTTTTTGGATATTTTCTGAGTAAATTCCCCGCTATTTGTTTTTACCTGTACAATATATATTCCCGGAGCCTGATCTGAAAGATCAATCTCGTTGCTATTTGCAGGAAAAGTACTTACACATTTTCCAGTCGTATCATATAATTTAACTTCCTGTATTAATTCACTATTAGTAACTGAAATATGAAAATATCCGGTGGTAGGATTCGGATAAATTTTTAAAGAATTTAGTGGTAACCCTTCCGGAACATTTACAATTTCACTGGTTTTAGAAATCAACCACATGTCGGGATCAATTGTCAAAAGATGCTACTTTAAAGTCAGTGTCAAGTATGAATTGCTGATCATTTTGATTATTAATTAACCGAAAATCCATAGAATCCGTTTTATCCGAATTATATACCCTAACCGGAACCGGCATCTTCAAAAAAGCTGACCGATTCATGCGATGTAGTTTGCGATAATTCAATCCAAGTTTTCCCATTTTTAGTGGTTCCAAATTTTGCAGCATATATCGGGTATCCTTCTCCGTAATACCAGTCATTAAAAAATTCCGTTAAGATGGTATCGCCTGCCGCTTCCATATGCTGAACAAACTGTTTATTTTTTGCAAATCCGCCAGCAATCGATCGGGATCGTTAAAATAATCCCTCATCCCTTGAAAAAAATGATCGTCACCCAGGACCCAACGAAGCATATGTAACAAATAAGCACCTTTTGAATACGAAAGCCGACTGCTGAAAAGGGTGTTAAAATCAGTTGTATCTTTTACGAAGACTGAACCTCCCGGCTGACTTATTATTCTGTTAATTTCCAGCCGTTTCCACACAGGCCATAATTCCTGATTATTTCTGTTTTCATATACCAGCCCGGTCATGTAAGTAGCAAATCCTTCATTCAGCCAGATATCCTGCCATGATCCCAGGGTAATATAATCGCCAAACCACTGATGGGCCAATTCATGTGCTACCAGATCAAAATTGAAATTATACATGAAACTAATGGTTTGATGCTCCATTCCTCCTCCCCAACCAAACTGAGCATGGCCGTATTTTTCATTTGCAAACGGATAATCACCAATTAATTTATTATAGATTTTCATTATCTCAACCGTTTTAAAAGTCTGTTGTTTTGCCACATCTAAATTTTCGGGATATACAAAGTTTTCTATTTTCAGAATTCTTCCATCATCGAATTTCAGCGTATCGTTGTAAACTGCGTAATTGGTAGTTGCTATGGCAACAAGGTATGTAGCAATCGGATAACGATGTCTCCAGTGCATTGTTCGATACCCATCAGCAACGATATCAGAAACAAGAATACCGTTACTTGCTGTCTGGTACATTTCCGGACTTTTTACAATAATATCGATAGAGTCTATTTTATCTAAAAGTGATTGCTTGCACGGCCACCATTCCATTGCTCCGTAAGGTTCTGAGAGTGTCCATAATACGGGAGTATTTGAATGCATTCCTGTTGAAAAAGATCCGTTACTTTTAATATCCGGCTCTGGAATACCCTGATAAAAAACCGTTACCGAATCTATCTGATTATTTAACAATGAAGGATTTAGGGGAATAACTATTTTATTATTCAACTGTTGAAATTCAATTTTGTGATTCTTGTGGATAACTGAATCCACCGTCATTTTATCATTCAAATCAAAATCAATGGTATCCATCTCGTTAATCAGGCACTTAAAAACCGATGTAACTTTTCCTTTAATATATTTTACAGTTGGATCTACCTCCCACTCCATTCGCTGATATGTTAAATCAAAATCCGTATAATTTTCACTTTCTGAAAAAGTTGATTTTAGCCGGTATTGTTCTTTTTCAGCCAATGCCATTTTATCGGTAAACTTCAGATCGGGAACCTGCGAAAATCCTGAAAAACAGACCCAACTTAAAAGAAAAAATAAAAACTTTTTTTTCTTCATTTTACAAAAACATTAAAATATTTCTCTTGAAAAACAATAAGTTATTTGACATTTTCATTGAATTGGAACAAACTCTTATAAAAATAATCATTTTCTGTTATCATTGAATTAACGAATTATCTTGTCAACAAAACCGAAACCTGATTGTTGAGTAGAAGTCAGCAATATTAAAAGGAAAATATGAACCATATTACCGAATACATCCCTATTCTTACCACACTCTTTTCTGTTTATTTTGTTAAAGAAATTTTTACCCATTACCGGCAACGCAATACAAAATACCTGCTTTGGTGGACGATTGGTGTTTTAACTTTCGGACTGGGCACTTTATCGGAAAGTATTAATGTACTGTTTGGGTGGAATCCGGTGAATCTTCGATACTGGTATATTGTTGGAGCATTACTTGGAGGGTTTCCGCTGGCACAGGGGTCGGTTTATTTATTAATGAACCGCAAGTTTGCAAATTTCACTACTTACTTTTTTGTGACTCTAATTGTTTTTGCCTCAATTTGTGTAATCTTCACCCCAATTTCTATCCCGGAAGGATTCGACTACAAACTTACCGGTGCTGTTTTCGAATGGAAATGGGTTCGTTACTTTTCTCCGTTTATTAATCTTTACGCTTTTGTTTTTCTTGTTGGAGGAGCCATTTATTCAGCTATTAAATATTACCGGATGGTTGACAAACAAGCTCGCTTCAAAGGCAATGTTTTTATTGCTATAGGAGGGTTACTCCCGGGAATCGGCGGAACCATGACACGCTTGGGACATGTAAATGTTCTCTTCGTTACCGAGTTGATTGGGCTAATTATGATTTTCATTGGTTACAGAATCATCCGGCTTGATAAAAGAAAAGTAACAGCATCCTGATAAAATTTCCTATTACATATTAATACTTTTTGTTTCTGCTTGAAAGTGTAAAGATTTCTTGTTTTAAGTTGCTTTTTGCGCTGCATAAAAAGAAGAAAGGCCGGTTCAACAACCAGCCCTTTCTCAATCAACCTAAACCTAAACTAAACCAAAAACCAAACCATCATTATGGTAAGTAAATATAGAAATTTACTTTTTGTGGTACCAATAGAACAATAAGGTTCTGAAATGGTTCAAAAAAAGTAAAATAAATTTAAATTATTTTTATTTATTTACATAAACTTCATATTCCCAGTGATTTAAGTTGAAGCCAGAATTGCTTTTTAATGTGACTTTTTCTCCCGAGAAATAATTTTTTACCGTTCTGTCACCACTAAATGAAACCGTTCCGTTTAGCGGTTTATCCGACAAATTCATTATTACCAGAACTTGGTCTCCATCCTTTTCGCGTTGAAAAGCCAATAATTTTTCCGGTGCAGAAGTTTCCAAAAATTGAATTTTGCCTCCGCCCAATCCATCCCAAAGCGCTTGATTTTCCTTCTTTAAGTCAATCAGTTTTGTATAAAAATCTGTCATCGACGGATCATGGTTCCAGTCGATTTCATCTTTATCGAAAAATTCCAGTCTTTTGTTCAACCCGACTTCCTGACCACTGTAAATCAGCGGCATTCCCGGAACAGTAAATGTCAGAACTGCAAAAGTTTTCACCGCGTCTCCCAACCGTTCGTAAACAGTTCCGTTATGGCTGTTTTCATCATGATTTGAAGTAAACTGTAAAGGATATTTTCCGGGAGGATACGTTGTATCGATTCTGGCAAAATAGCTTTCCACATCTGAAATTGACTTTTCCCCTTTGTAAATTTCATTCATTAAATGATGCATTGTCCATCCATAATTACAATCAAAGGCTTTCTTCAGCAAATCCAGATTATCTTCATTTTCAGCCAGCATAAACACCGGTTTAATACTGTCGAGCGACGCCCGTGCTGTTTCCCAAAAATCGGTAGGAACACCACCAGCGTAATCACAACGATATCCGTCAATATCGGCATCGGAAACCCAGTATTTCATAACATTGATCATTGCAGCGCGCATTTGCTGGTTATTGTAATTCAAATCGGCCACGTCGCTCCAGTCAGGATCGGGAGGAATAACATTTCCTAAAGAATCCTGGGTGTACCAGTCTTTATGATCTTTCATCCACACATTGTCCCATGCTGTATGGTTTGCCACACAATCGATGATCACTTTAAATCCCATGCCATGCGCCTTTTTTACCAATGTTTTGAAATCGTCGAGCGTACCGAATTCAGGATTAACGGCCATATAATCTTCAATAGAATAATATGAGCCAAGTGTTCCTTTACGATTTTTTTCGCCAATGGGATGAATGGGCATAAACCATAAAATTTTTATACCTAGTTTTTGTAAACGCGGCAGTTGTTCCGAAAAAGCATTGAACGTTCCCTCGGGTGTATATTGCCTGACGTTCACTTCATACATTGTGGCATCATAGGCCCAGGCAAGAGGATTTTCAACTCCCGATTTTTTCGTTTTCAGTATTTGTCTTTGAGGCTTGATTACAGGCTCCTGTAAACAACAAAATTGCTGATAAGAAAATGATGAATTTTCTTGACTTCATTTTTATTGATTTTTGGTTTTTTACTGTTTACGTCGTTGGTTTAATTAGGATACAACTCAATAATCATAGCTGATTTTGGAGCTAATGGTAATTTCAGTAATATCCGAAATTTCTTTGCCGGAAATAATTTCTTTCCCCGATTTACATCCTTTCATTATTTCAGAAAACCGGTCCGTCGATACAACTTGTTCGCTGCTATTCTTATTCAGAATGACCATCACTTTGTCATTATCATCGTACCTGAAATAAACATAGATCCCGTTTTCAGGAACAAAATGCATCAGTTTTCCGTAATGGATCCCCGGTTTGTCTTTACGCCAGTTCAGAAGTTTACGCGTAAAATTCTGCGCCTTTTTTTGCTGGCTGGTCAAACCAACTCCCGTAAATGCATTGATCGAATCACCGGGCCATCCTCCCGGAAAATCAGACCGGATAACGCCGTCACGTTTTGGTTCCGCACTAACCTTCAGAATTTCAGTTCCGTAATAAATTTGCGGAATTCCTCGCACTAGTGGCATAATAAACCATTCCAAGCTTCCACAATTCAAAATTTTCGCCGATTTGTGTATAAAACCGCTGCATGTCGTGGTTATCCGGAAATATAACCAGTTGATCGGGATGTGAATATTCAAAATCATTGGCCAACTCTTCATAAAGGTTTAGTCCAACCGCTCCCCCATGTTTCGCGATCCTTTAAACTATTGACAACTGCATTGTTCAACGGGAAATCCATCAATACCGGGAGCCAGGAAACATAGCCATCCTGATTTTTATGGTCTTTTTGCCAATATGCAACAATAGCATCATTCATAGACCACTCCTCGCCAACGATGTAGAAATCCGGATATTCTTCCAACATACGTTTTGTCCAGGCAGCCATCATGTATTTGTCCGGATACGGATAGGTATCCATTCGAATTCCGTTCAATCCCAGATATTCAGTCCACCAGATGCTGTTCTGAATGAGGTATGTTGCCAAAAAAGGATTCCGCTGATTTAAATCAGGCATCGACCTGACAAACCACCCATCACTCATTCCTTTTTTATCAATTTCCGAAGCATGTGGATCCTGATTAACAGTTCTCCTGTTTGTAGTAATTTTGATATCCGGATAATCATTCAGCCAGTCGGGCATGGGCATATCTTTCATCCACCAATGGCTGGAACCAATGTGGTTAAAAACCATGTCCATCATCACTTTCATATCTTTGTTATGCAGTTCCTGAGCCAGCTTCCGGTAATCTTCGTTGGTACCGAAACGCGGATCAACTTTGTACAAATCAGTGATTGCATAACCATGATACGAAGTACGCGGCATGTTATTTTCGAGTAACGGATTGATCCAAACCGAAGTAAATCCCATTTTCGAAATGTAATCCAGGTGATCTTCAATTCCCTGAATATCGCCTCCGTGACGCCCGTTGTCATCAGTCCGGTTGGTCTGTTCGATCATTCCCGGCATGTTGTCATTCCTCGGGATTACCATTTGCAAACCGGTCAGGTGTAATCAAATAAATCACATCGGAACTGTTAAAACCGATTCGTTTTGAAGAATTCTTTTCCCTTTTTTTCAATTCGTAAGAATAGTGCTGAAGGGTTTTGTCTCCAAGGACAAAATTAATCTCGAACTTTCCGGGCTGAACATTTTTGTCAAGTAAAAGATTGATAAAAAGGTAATTGGGATTCTGAACTTTTGAAACTGACTGTAATTCAACTCCCGGATACTGAAGCTGAACATCTGCCGTCGAAATATTTTCGCCGTAAACCATTAATTGAAGTTCCGGTGATTTCATCCCAGTCCACCAAAACATTGGTTCTACCTTTTTCAAGCGTAACACTCTGAGCGCTAGTATTCAGCAACGCAAATAAGATGAACAGAAGAAAGATTAATTTTTTCATCGTACTACTTTTTAAATTCTTCTGTTGTGTTTCCTTTGATTTCATAAGATTTCCCCCAAATAACCACCGGAACATCCGTGAATGAATAATTGGTTACTGTCAGTATCTTCTTTTCCATTTTCAGGCTTAAATGCGCTTCATGAAAATTTACCCGGAAGGAATACGATTTCCAGTTATTAGGAACAAATGGGTTAAGAACCAGTTTTCCTTTCTCTGCCCGCATTCCGCCAAAACCCATTACAAAAGCCATCCAGGTTCCACCCATGCTGGTAATATGAAGCCCGTCTTCCGTATCGTTGTTATAATCGTCGAGATCGAGGCGTGCTGTTCGCAAATACATTTCATACGACTTCTTATCGAAACCGATTTTTGCTGCCAGTATTGAATGAATACAAGGAGAAAGTGATGATTCGTGCACGGTCAATGGTTCATAAAAATTGAAGTGGCGTTTTAATTCTTCGTCTGTAAATTCATTCTCGAACCAGAACATACTCTGCAACGTATCTGCCTGCTTAATATAACAGGAACGCAGAATTCGGTCCCAGGACCATTTTTGATTAATAGGGCGTTCGGAAAACGGAAGTTCAGAAGCCGGAGTTAAGTCCTTATCATCAAAACCGTCTTGCTGAAGGAAGATATGTCTTTTTTCGTCGAACGGGAAATACATCTTTTTGATGATATCTTTCCATCTGTCCGTCTCCTTTAGTTCATTGAATTTCCATTTTGCAACGAGTTCTTCATAAAGATACGGAAATTCTCTCTGAAGAAATTCGATGACTTCAAGGGTGTATTTCAATGTCCAAACCGCAATGTAGTTGGTATGAAAATTATTGTTAACGTTGTTCTCATATTCATTTGGTCCTGTAACGCCAAGCATCACATATTTTTGTTTTTTCTCCGACCAGCTCACACGCTGACTCCAAAACCGACTAATCCCCAGTAAAACTTCAAAACCATAAGGAGCTAAGTATTCTATCATCGCCGGTATAATTTACATAATTATATATGGCATAAGCAATTGCCCCGTTCCTGTGGATTTCCTCGAACGTGATCTCCCATTCGTTATGACACTCTTCTCCATTAATGGTAACCATTGGGAATAAAGCAGCACCACTATTAAATCCTAACCTTTCAGCATTTTCAATGGCTTTTAACAAATGTCGGTGACGATAAACCAGCAATTTTTTCGAAACTTCAATTGGAGCCGTACTAAGATAAAAAGGAAGGCAATAAGCTTCAGTATCCCAGTATGTAACTCCGCCATATTTTTCCCCGGTAAACCCTTTTGGGCCAATATTCAGTCTTTCATCTTCCCCTGTGTACGTTTGGTTTAACTGAAAAATATTAAACCGAATCCCCTGTTGAGCTGCAACATCGCCTTCAATTTTTATATCACTTGTTTCCCACTTATCCAACCACTTATTTTTGTGGTTTTCAAACAATCCATCAAAACCATTTTCTCTGGCTTCTTTGACTGACTTTTTCGCCGTCGCTAACAGTTGATCTGAGGGAAAATCGAGCGAAGAAATAACCGATACAAATTTTTCGATAACTACCTCATCGCCGGTTTTTACTTTCACTTTCTGTGTTGCCCTGACTTGTTTTTCCTGAATTTCATTCTTGATCTCCGAAATCTCTGTTTTCCCGTTTTTCAGTATCTGAAACCACATACCGGTACAAACACGAAATTTTGTTTTTAGTGTTTCCAGTGACAGATATCCTTCATTACCCTTAATTTCCTTACCGGCATCAACCCAAAATTTTTCATCGTAATTGGAATCTTCATTGTGGACGTCCCCGTTCAGGTAAGGTGCAATTTCAACTTTACCATTAAAATTCAGCACTTTAACCGAATAACTTATGGCACCAAGAACCGGATTATCAATACTAACAAAACGCTGCGCTTTTACTTCCACCTGGTTGCCATTTTTAAATTCAACAACAAATTTTCGTGAAAGTAAGCCATGTTGCATATCGAGAATCCGCTTAAAGGAAAGTATTTTCACTTTCGCCAGATCGAGTTCCTCTTCATTTACTTTTATATCTATTCCAATCCAGTTGGTTGAATTAATAATTTTGGCAAAATACTCCGGATACCCGTTCTTCCACCAGCCAACCCTTGTTTTATCGGGATAATAAATTCCAGCAACATAGGATCCCGACAATGAATCACCGGAATATTTCTCTTCGAAATTCGCCCGTTGCCCCATCTTACCGTTCCCGATGCTGAAAATACTTTCGGAAATGCGGTTATATTCCGGATTAAATTCGTCCTCGATAATCAACCATTCATTATACCTGATATAACTTTTCATGAGTTTATAACTAACTTACACTTTTAAAACATTTGCCCGGAAACATTGATGAAAATTCATTTCTAAATCCATACCTCTTTGAAATTCCCAAAACAGAATGTTTCATTTTCCTCTGTTCGGACTATCAACATCATTAACAAAGGCAACAGAAATTGCCGCAATTATCATGGAAAAACCACCTGCCACCAAAGCCCAGATTGCATCTCCCTTGAAAAAGTGAGTCATAAAAAATCCCAGGATACTGGCTGCCAGAATTTGCGGGATTACAATGAAAAAATTGAAAATTCCCATGTAAACTCCCATCTTCTTTGCCGGTAACGATCCGGTAAGAATGGCATATGGCATCGATAAAATACTAGCCCACGCAATCCCAACAGCTACCATCGAAAACAGTAAAATATTTGGGTTTGAAATGATGTAAAACGATAACAACCCAATTCCACCTATTGCCAGTGACACTGCATGTGTGGTTTTTCGGCTGGTAAATCTGGCAAGAACCGGCAGTCCAAAAGCTACTATTGCAGCAAATCCATTATACACACCAAACAAAACGCCAACCCAGTTTGCACCTTCATTATATAAAGCTGAAGTGGTATCGCTCGTCCCATAAACATGATTTGTAACTGCTGCCGTGGTATAAATCCACATTGCAAAAAGCGCAAACCACGAGAAAAACTGAACAACCGCCAGTTGACCCATGGTTTTTGGCATATTTACCATGTCGGTAATAATTTCTACCAATCCGTTGTTTACCCTGTGCGATTTTGTCAATATCAGCGTAACCAATTGAATAATACCATAAACAGCAAGGCCTCCTCCTAATATGTAAAGTTCTTTTTCAAGGTTTCGGGAAAAAACCAGATAACTAAAAGCCAACCCAACCAAAATAAAAATTAAACCGTTTCGAAGAAATACACTTTTTAGTTTTTCCGATGATCGATAATTAATACGGACACTGGGATTCGATTTTACCTTTTCTTCCTCGAATTCTTTCATTTCTTCAGGAGAATACTCCTTCGAACTAAAAACTGTCCATAACACTGCAATCAGAAAAATAACTCCACCAATATAAAACGACCATTTCACTGACGGTGGAATAATTCCCTCGGGTGCTGTGTTCCCGATACCAAACCAATTGGTCATTGCATAGGGCAGAAAAGACGCCACAATTGCACCGGTACCAATAAAAAAACTTTGCATTGCAAATCCCCTTGTTCTTTGCTCCGAAGGCAAATTGTCTCCAACAAACGCACGAAATGGTTCCATGGAAATATTAATAGAAGCATCCATTATCCAGAGCGTTCCAACAGCAATCCATAATGCCGGGGAATTCGGCATAAACAGCAAAGCCATCGAAGCCAGAATTGCACCAACCAAAAAATACGGTCGCCGCCTTCCCAGCCGTCCCCAGGTTTTGTCACTGTAATGTCCGATTATGGGCTGAATAATTAAACCTGTCAACGGTGCAGCCAGCCAGTAAACAGCCAGCCGGTCAACATCGCCACCCAATGTTTGAAATATCCTTGAAACATTGGCATTTTGTAACGCAAAGCCAAATTGGATACCCAGAAACCCGAAACTCATATTCCAGATCTGCCAAAAACTTAGCGTAGGTTTTTTAGCCATAACTAATCTAAATTAAATGATAATAAGCTGAAAAAATTCCAGCTAAAAGGAAATTTGAGAATCAAAAAGGAGGTGTAAATGTTGATTTGCCACAACAAATATAGTACAGAATAAACTTAAAATGCAAATTTCTGATTTTGAATAATGCCTGTAAATCAAATTAATTTTATTAAAAAACCGATTTCAAACGTTTGCGACACAACAATATTTTTTTAAAAAAATTTTATTTAACAGATGATCCGCGGATAATCAGGTTGGCATTTAGCACTTTTGTTTCAAACGGATCGGCGTTCTCCTCCGAAACAATCCTTTTCAAAAGCATTTCAGTAGCAATTGTTCCCATCTCGTAACCATGCTGATCCACTGAAGTCAGTGTCGGATCAGTAATTCCCGATAAGCGCCCGTCAGAAAAACCAACTATAGCAACATCCGATGGAATTTTGTATCCTCTTTTCTGGAAAGTTTGCATTGCGCCAATTGCGGTTAAATCGTTCACTGCAAATAACCCGTCAATGGGAAGTTTTTCTTCCACGATCTTAAGAACAGCAAGACGTGCTTTTTCGAAATTATCAGCTTCAATAATCCATTCATTGCATGGTTGTATCCCGGCTTCTTTTAATGCCTTTAAATAGCCATCTTTTCTGTGCTGCCCGATCAAAAGGTTATTCGGTCCAGCAAAATGAACTATTTTTTTGCAACCGTTTTCTATTAAGTGCATCGTTGCCCTGTAAGCTGCATCAAGGTCATCAATAATAACTTGATCTGTATTGAATCCTGGGACTATCCTGTCATAAAAAACCAGTGGAACCCTATTGTCTTTCAAATTATAAAAATGGCTAAAGTCTTTTGTTTCTTTTGAAACCGAGACCAAAATACCATCAACACGGTTAGCCAGCAATGTTTTGGCATTCGCTACTTCACGATCAAAACGTTCGTTCGACTGGCAAATAATTACATTAAATCCTGCATCATAAGCCACATCTTCAATTCCGCTGATAACCGATGAAAAAAAGTAATGTACAATTTCAGGAATTATAACACCTATTGTGCTGCTTTTTCGTTGTTTTAAACTCAAAGCAAGTGCATTGGGCTGGTATTTAAGTTTTTGGGCCAGCTCATTAACTGCATGTTTAGTCTCTTCGCTGATATCCGGGTGATTTTTTAATGCCCTTGAAACGGTTGACGGGGATATTTTTAGTTCACGTGCGATATCTTTTATGGTAACAAGTCCACCTTTCATTTCAAATGTTTTCCCGCTTGTGAAATAGATTACTGGTTTTTGACAACTATGTATAAAAATAATACTTATTCTGAAACTTATTTCATATTCATTATTAATTATGGAGAAGCTAACAAACCAAATATATGCTTTCTTTATTTCTGATGCAGGAAAAATGAAGATTACGCCTGATTTTATTGCTAATCCGGATGTTTAATCTCATTAATGGCTTGGTGTAATTTTAATCATGTTTCTGAACATAGTTTAATAATATATTTTGATTCATTTTTAGTACTTTTAATAAAAACTTGATTCAGGCATTGAAAATGTATTCTTTACCTTTTCCAAAATCTTCCTTGATATCGAAAATATTGCCAATAATTCGATTAAATTTATACCCACCAGTAACTACCTGTTGTATAACATATTCGTTGCAAACGTAACCGCAAACGTTTGCGAAATCTGAAGTGTTAAAAAAAGGTTACAAGTGTTAACAAATTTTATAGTTTCGTTTTGGATTTTTGCCAGTGTTAAATAGGAAGTGCTTGTAAATGTTGAATATTGCCTGTTTTATTACAATGTGTTTCATTTAACAAAAACGCATAAAAATTCATAAACTAATAACATTTTGAAATGAGGATCATTCGAAAAAACCTTAAAGTATTTTTGCTTTTGGCTGCTATTCTGACTTCACTTGTCAGTTTCGCGCAGCTAAAGACAATTACCGGTAAAGTTACCGATGCAAAAAGTGGTGAACCATTACCGGGTGTTACTGTTGTAGTTAAAGGAACTACCAATGGTACAGCATCAAATGTCAACGGTGAATATACGCTCAACGTTGAAACGAACCAGGTGCTTGTTTTTTCGTTCGTTGGCTATAACCCGAAAGAGGTAACAGTCGGCGCCGAAACGGTAATAAATGTTCAGCTGGAACAATCGGTTGAAAGCCTGGATGAAGTAGTTGTAATTGGTTATGGACAAGTTAAAAAAGAAGATGCAACCGGTTCTGTTACTGCTGTTCGATTCCAATGATTTTAATAAAGGGAGCATATCACGTCTCCACAGGACTTAGTGTTGGTAAAAGCTGCAGGAGTGGTAATTACTTCATCGGGAGGTGCTCCGGGTGCCGGAGCAACCATTCGTATTCGGGGAGGTTCTTCACTTAATGCTCTAACGATCCGTTAATCATTATTGATGGTATGCCGATTTCAAATAACGGTGTCTGGAGATGCAAATTCTCTTTCATTTATAAATCCGAATGATATTGAATCATTAAGTATTCTGAAAGATGCCTCTGCCACTGCCATCTACGGATCAAGAGCTTCAAATGGTGTAATTATCATTACAACTAAAAAAGGTATTGCAGGTCACCCTTTACAAATCAATTACGATTTGAAAACCTCTATTTCTACTCCGATTAAATATATTGATGTTTTTTCCGGAGATGAAATAAGGCAAATCGCAAACAGCAAACCGGAATTGTTTGCTCCTGAAACTTATGATCTGCTTTGGAATGAAAATACAAACTGGCAGAAAGAAATTTTCCGTACATCTGTTTCACACGATCATAATTTAAGCTTATCCGGATCACCGTGGAGTTCCATATCGTGTGTCAATAGGTTTTACTGATCAAAATGGGATTTTGAAAAATACGGACATGCAAAGATTGACTGGTTCCGTTAGTATTAGTCCGGTATTGCTCAACGGGAATTTGAAAGTAAACCTGAATGCAAAAGGAATGGTTACGGATAATAATTTTGGTGATACTGGAGCAATAGGTTCAGCTGTTAGTATGGATCCAACAAAACCTGTTCATGACTCTAATCCTATATCGGCAAAATCAAATGGATATTTTCAGTGGGAAAACTATGGAGCCAGTCTGGGCACACCCAATCCGGTAGAGCAATTAATGGAAGATGAAAATAATTCGAGCGTTAACAGGATAGTTGCCAATGCTCAACCTGATTACAAATTGACTTTTATTAACGGATTACGTGCTAATTTAAATCTGGCTACTGATTACGCTAACGGCGAAGGACATAATAACCGGCCAATAGCTTCCCCTACAAATTTTTCAGATAACCGCATGGACGGCTTAACATTTACGATGCAACGAATAAAAACAACCTGCTGGAATTCTACCTGAATTATATAAAAGATTTGGAAAGCATTAAAAGTAAAATCGACGTAACTGCCGGTTATTCGTGGCAACATTTTCAGACGAGGATAACAGTTTTACCACCAGTATTGGTGTGGATTCACAAAATGATGTTACCTCATCTTCAATTACTGAAAATTATTTGGTTTCTTTCTTTGGTCGTTTCAATTATACACTTCAGACAAATACTTGTTGACATTTACGCTTCGTGATGATGGTTCTTCCAGGTTCATTGGCAAAAATCAATGGGGGTTGTTTCCTTCTGCAGCTTTTGCCTGGAAAATCAAAGATGAGGCTTTCCTGAAAAATGTGAAATCGTTTCAAACCTTAAACTACGTTTAGGATGGGGAATTACGGGTCAACAGAATATTGGACACGATTATCCGGCACAAGCCGTATATGTATCTTCATTCGTTGGTACTTGTTACCCGATAGATGGACAATTTTTTCCAACATTACGTCCAAATGCCTACGATCCAAATATTAAATGGGAAGAAACAACTACCCAAAATATTGGATTGGATTTTGGATTTGCGGAAAATCGAATATCCGGTTCATTGGATGTTTATAAACGAGTGACTGACGATTTGTTGAATACAGTGACTATCCCCAGTGGAAGTAACTTCTCGAATACCCTTTTAACCAATGTCGGTAGCTTTGAAAACAAAGGAGTTGAAGTTTCGTTAGACTGGATTCATTTCTAAAAAAGACATGGCATTGAATGTTGGTTTCAATCTAACATACAACGAAAATAAAATCACCAAACTGCTGTTAAATGACGATCCGAATTACATTGGAATTCTTTATGGTGATGGTTTGACCGGGTAAAAACAAGTTACCCGAGTGGGATATCCTGCTTATTCATTCTTTCTGAATAAACAAGTATATGATTCAAACGGAATCCCTATTGAAGGATTGTATGATGACCTTTCAGGCCAGGGTGGAACAGTTAATGGCGACAATGATGACAAATACATCTTCCATAATCCGGCACCGGATGTGTTAATGGGATTTTCATGCCAGCTTTAACTACAAAAACTTCGATTTGTCTGCTTCATCACGGATAAGTTTCGGAAACTATGTATACAACCAGGTAGCTGCCGGATCCTCCTACGACCAGATGTATCAAATTGGTTACTGGAAAAATATACCAAAATCCTTGGATACTCAATTTGTAAAACGCCAATTTACCAGCGACTACTTTGTAGCAATGCTTCGTTCTTTAAACTCGATAACCTGAGCGCTGGTTATTCATTTCGACAAAGGGATAAATTAATTGCCCGTCTGAGCTTCACTGTGCAGAATGCGTTCACCATTACCAACTATCGGGAATCGATCCGGAAGTTAATGTTCGGGAATTGACAACAATTTCTATCCAAGAGCACGTACATTTATGATTGGAGTCGGATTTACCTATTAACCTTTAAAAGAACTGAAAATGAATAAGATAAAAATCAATATTAGGAATTTCCCTTTAACATTCATAATGACTTGTGTGAATGATTTGGATGTGACTCCTATTACACCAAATATCATTATGGCAGGTAACCTGGGCGATGATCCGGCATACATGCAGCAAGTGCTTGGGAAAATTTATGCCAGCTTTATTATTGCCGGACAGGGAGGAAATGCCGGAGCTGATATCAGCGCGGCTGACGATAACTTCTTTACGACTTCTCGTGCCCTGTGGAACTTGCAGGAAATTACCACTGACGAGGCTATCTGTGCCTGGGGTGATATCGGTATTGCCGACCTGAACACACAAACATGGAGCCCGAGTAACCCATTTTTGACAGCTCTGTATCAACGTTTGAGCTTGAGTATTACCTATGCAAACGACTTTATCAAATATACCGAGGAAATACGGACCCCGATTTTATTCGTTATAATGCAGAAGCCCGTTTCCTAAGAGCATTGGCTTATTACTACCAAATGGATTTGTTTGGAAATCCTCCGTTCACAACCGAAGCTGATGGAGTTGGAAAATTCTACCCAAAACAAATCAAACGAGCCGATTTGTTCAACTACATTGTTAAGGAATTACACGGTATTGAAGATAAACTGGGTGATCCGGAGACATTATCCTGAAGCCGACAAAGCTGCAGCCTGGATGTTATTGGCCCGCGTTTACCTAAATGCCGAAGTTTATACCGGAACAGCGAAATGGGACGGCTGTAAAATATATTGCGACAAAGTAATTAACAGTGGATATTATTCGCTTGCTCTGACTATCGTCAAAACTTCAGTGCAGACAATGGTCATCCTAAACCCAGAAATGATTTTTGCCTGAACAGGATGGAATTCATACCCAGGGATATGTTGGTACAACATTTATTATTGAATCAAGCAGTGACGCAACCTACATTCGTGCTGAAGATTACCATGGATTAACATCGAACACCAACTGGAACGGAAACCGTACCCGGAAAGATTTCATGAATGTATTGGTTGATACTTTGAGTACATATGGAGACAATCCGGTTCCAGCTTCGGATACCATTTTTGCACAGTGCCCCGATAAACGAGTGCTGCTTAGACAGAAGAAAAGTCTGGATATTCCAAGTCCATCATCCAGTGGCGACTATGGCGTTGGCGTTTACAAGTTACAGCCAGAAATCACGATGGTACATTACCGGCCGATTACAATTCAGCTTACGCCTGTACCGATTTCCCGATCTTCCGGTTAGCAGATGCGTACCTGATGCGTGCTGAGGCATTTCCACCATGGTAACGATGCTGATGCCGTGAAGGATGTAAATATTATTCGTGAGCGAGCTTACGGAAATAACAGCGGAGACATTACTGCTGATCAATTGACAGACAAATTTTTGTTGGATGAACGTGGACGTGAATTCTACTATGAAGGTCAACGTCGGACAGACCTGATCCGCTTTGGTGAATTTACCAACGGCGACTATGTATGGCAATGGAAAGAAAACCCCTACGAAGGCACACAAACCGATAGCCATCTGAACCTTTTCCCAATACCGGGAGATGAAGTTTCTGCCAACCCGAACATGCAACAAAACCCTGGCTATTAATCTTTAAAATTCAAAACAATGAATAAGAATTTCAAACTATATTTCATGTTGATTGGGTTGATCGGACTTTTAGCTTCTTGTCAAAAAGATGAGGTTAAAGTCGTCATGTCTGACAATCCAAAACACCACCGACCATCACGTCCATGCCCGATTTGTCCTTGCAACGGTCGCATGGGAATGGATACCTTGTATTCACCGGAACACCGGTTGATCCCGGCTTTAAGTTTTCTGCGAATTATTACCTTGAAGCCTGTGCAAGCGGTACTGATTTCGCAGAACCAATCCAGCTTGTTTCATCAACTCAGGCGGACGAACTTAAAAATTACGGTTGGAGATCTAAATACAATTCTAATTAAAAAGTTCCCAACCGATCAGACTCATCAAGCATTGATTTTCGCATTCGTTCAGTGCTCGTTGTAGACGCCGGTACCGGAGCTCCCGGAACCACAGCTCGAATCCGTTCGCATATAGTTCTGCAACTGAAACTGCCGACGTAAAGTTTGTATGGATTACCTCGTCTGGACTTTTGAATTCAGGGATGGATCAAAAAATTGAATCTGCCTTAGGAGACGGAATCTACACGGGTTTTGTAAAGCTGGATAAGACCAAACCGTTTACACTAATAGATCCGGATTCAAATACAATTTATGGAGCCAATGGTTCGGCCCTTGCTGCAAACGGAACGGCCATAACACCTGAAGCCGACGGATGGAACAAACTTGAAGTAAACGTTAATACGCTTACTTTCACCTTAACTCCGTATTCAGTCGCGGTTGTTGGCGAATTCACCGGCTGGGTTACTGATCTCGACATCCCGATGGATTATGACGTAGCAAAAGGTTACTGGACGATTACAATGGATTTACCTGCGGGACCAATGAAATTTCGGCTAAACAGTGCCTGGTCAGTCAACGGGGGCCCAGTGCTGATACGACATTACCTGCATCCGGTGGCACTATGGAGCTTCCCAATAGTAGTGGAAATATAATTATAAGCGCCGGAGGAAACTACACAATTCAGTTTACTATATCAGCCTCCGGGACGTCTGGTTCAGTTACATTCATTAAAAACAGCTAAGACTTATGAAATTCAAATTTAAATTGATAAAAAAAGTAACCTGGTACAGCCTGGGGGTTGTCCTGATTACGGCCATTGTGTCGCTGGTTTCTTGCACAAAGGAAAACTCTGATATAAGACTGGCACCGACGCTTGCCGGAACTTCCAATACCTTAAATATTACTTCAGATTCAGCAACTGTTGTTGGCTTTGTTATTGCACAGGGAGATGGATTTACAGAAAAGGGTGTTTGTTACAACACCTCAGAGAGCCCAACAATTGACAATAATAAAGTTGTTTATACTGAAGGTGGTAAGCCGGCTGCAACATTTTACGTAACCTTATCAGGCTTGCATTATGCAACCCAATATTATGCAAGGGCTTATGCAACGGGCAATGGAGGCACTGTTTACGGAGAACAGGTAACCTTTACAACACTGTCTGTTGTACCTTTTCTGACAACTGCAGCAATTACTGAAATTACCGGTAATTCAGCTACCGGTGGTGGTGAAGTTACAGATAATGGAGGCGCTGATGTTTCTGCTCGTGGCATTTGTTACAGTATGGAACACAACCCAACAATTGCAAACGATAAGACGACAGACGGAGATGGTTCAGGTGCTTTTGTAAGCATGTTATCTAATTTAAAAGGAAACACTACCTATTATGTTCGCGCTTATGCAACTAACTCAGTAGGCACCGGTTATGGCCCGGAAGTTTCTTTTACAACACTTGTTGATTTGCCCGAAGTTACAACATCTGGAGTTACAGGTATTACAAAAACTTCTGCAATTTCAGGCGGTGAAGTAACCGATGATGGCGGCGCAGATATTACCGCCCGTGGTTTGGCATGGGGTATGAACCCCGATCCAACAATCACCGATCATATTATCGATGGAGGAATGGGAATGGGCACTTTTGTCAGCAATTTAACAAATCTCGACAAAAATACTACCTATTATGTTCGCGCTTATGCTACCAATTCAGCAGGTACCGGCTATGGCGAAAGCATTGAATTTACTACTTTAGCTGATATCCTCACCTGGTATATTCCCGGCGATTATGTTGAGGCAAGCTACCCAGGTCGGGAATGGCGAACTGGTCTCCTGGAATATTCTGCACATTATGGAGCACCATCGAAACTGGATCAAGCCTCGAAGGTTATGTTTATATGGCAAATGCCGATAACCAATGGAAATTTGCCACACAGCCAAACTGGGATGGCCCGAACTATGGGGATGGTGGTGGTGGGAAGTATCAGATGCCAGTGCAGATAATATTCATTCTCCGGCTGGTTATTACAAAATAAACGCCGATGCTGCTGCCGGAACATTTACTGCAGTTGCCCAGGTTGGGGTGTTATAGGAAGCGCAACTCCAATGGGATGGGATGAAATAACACCATTAAGTTACGATCCTGCACTTACCATTTGGAAAGGAGGCATACACCTGACCGATGCCGAAATTAAATTCCGTGCTAACCACAATTGGGATTATAATTATGGCAGTGATGCAGCAGATGGAACATTACAAGCCGGAGGTGCAAATATTCCTATTCGACCTAAATCAGATTATGCTGTGACATTAGATTTGAGTGTTCCAAATGAATACACTTACGCTATTCACCGTTGGGGTGTTGTTGGTGGAGCAACTCCTGACCCGACATGGGGTTCTGATTTTAATATGACCTGGGATGAAACAAATAAGGTATTCACAATCACTGTTGATCTTACAGCAGGTGAGTTTAAATTCAGGGCCGATGATGATTGGGCAGTTAATTTTGGCGGAAGCCTGAATAACCTCACGCAAGACGGAGCCAACCTTTCAGTTGCCGAAGATGGAAACTATACGTTAACACTCGATCCCTGGAAACTCAAAAGGCTACGATTACAAAACAATAAGTTTAGTTAGAACGTAAAGGGTTGTCAGGGAGACCTGGCAGCCCTTTTTTTATTCCTTTTTGTGCTATGATTTCAAAGTGGTTTATTAGCTTATTCTTTCTTGTAGTTGGATTTTCCGTTTGCGGACAGATAACTTCTGTTCCCGAATTACCAACAGCTTCTGAGAAAATTACCATTACATTTGATTCCTCAAAGGAAAGCCGACTCGGTTATTATACGGGGGATCTGTATGCCCATACCGGATTGATCACTGATCAAAGTGCATCGGATACCGACTGGAAATATGTAATCGAAAGTTGGGGTAATAATACCACACAACCAAAATTAACCAACAAGGGAAACGGTATTTATGAACTGGTTATCGCCCCTGATATTTATACTTATTACAATGTTCCCAAAGAGGAAAAGGTGTTAAAACTGGAATTTGTTTTTCATCGGCCGATTCACAAAAACAAACCGACAATCTATATGTTGATGTCAGCAGTTTATTAATCAAAATCAAAAACCCATCAAACAAATCATTTTTTAATCTGAATCAATCCGCCACCATATCGGCCACAGCAACACAAAATGCTTCTTTAAAACTGCTAGTTAATAACGAAGTGATAGCCCAGGAAAGTGGTTTAACTATTTCTACAAATCACCTTTTTAATCAAAGTGGAAAAAATTGGGTTATTGCAGAAGCTACCAGTGATACCGATTCGGACCGTGATTCAATTCTGGTTATTGTTTCTGACGGCATTGTAACTTCCCCGAAACCTGCCGAATACAGAAAAGGTATTAATTACCCAACCAATAATTCAGCAGCACTTGTTTTGTGGGCACCATTAAAAGATTCAGTTTATGTAATCGGCGATTTTAATAACTGGACTCCAACCAGGGAATTTAAAATGGAAAAAGATAACAACTATTTCTGGTTGGATATCCCAAATCTGGAAGCAGGAAAAGAATACGCATTTCAATATTGGATCGATAGAAAAATAAAAATTGCCGATCCTTATACTGAAAAAATATTAGATCCCTGGAACGATCAATATATCAGTGCATCAACATATCCAAATTTGAAACAATACCCCACTGGAAAAACCACAGGAATTGTTTCTGTTCTTCAACCCGGACAAGTACCATTTAACTGGGAGGTATCCAATTTCCAGACACCTGATAAAAAGAAACTTGTAATTTATGAATTGCTCGTACGCGACTTTATGACGGAACACTCTTTCAAAGCTGTTCGCGAAAAACTGGATTACCTTGCAGATTTGCGTATAAATGCCCTTGAATTGATGCCTGTAAATGAATTTGAAGGAAATATTAGTTGGGGTTATAATCCGGCATTTTATTTTGCTCCTGATAAATATTACGGTCCAAAAGAAGAACTTAAAAAACTGATTGACGAATGTCATAAACGTGGAATAGCAGTAGTTCTCGATATGGTTTTAAATCACAGTTACGGTCAAAGTCCTTTTGTTCAGATGTACATGAACAACTGGACTATTTTACCTGAAAATCCCTGGTACAACGTTTCATCTCCGAATCCCGTTTTTAACTGGGGGTATGATTTTAACCATGAAGCAGATGTTGTAAAAGAACTTGTAGATAGTATAAATAGCTTTTGGATAAATAAATATAAAGTTGACGGATTCCGGTTCGATTTTACCAAAGGGTTTACGAATACTCCCGGTGATGGCTGGGCGTACGACTCATCAAGAGTTCAAATTCTGGAAAGAATGTCAGATCAGATATGGGCCCGAAAAAGTGATGCTTTGGTAATAATGGAACATCTTTCTGATAACACGGAAGAAACAGTACTGGCAAACCATGGAATACTTCTTTGGGGTAATATGAATAACAATTATGCTGAAACTGCCATGGGTTATGGAGAAGACCTGAGTTGGGGAATTTATTCAAATAGAGGATGGAACGAGCCAAACCTGGTAAGTTACATGGAAAGCCATGATGAAGAACGCCTGATGTATAAATGCGAACAATATGGTAATTCAAGTGGAAGTTATGATACTAAGCTGCTTCCAACAGCATTAGATCGCATAAAACTAGATGCTCTCTTTTTCCTGCCTTTACCTGGCCCAAAAATGATCTGGCAGTTTGGAGAACTTGGATATGACTATTCGATAAACACCTGTGAGAACGGAACAATAAATGACGCATGCCGCACTAATCCAAAGCCGGTTCGCTGGGACTATCTCGACAATTCTGATCGAACCTCTCTTTTTCAGGTTATGGCAAAACTGAATGAATTAAAACAAAAATATGATGAATTTTCTCCAACAGCAGCACAATACTACCTAAAAGATACTACCAAATGGTACACCCTGACAAATAACAACAACCATGTACTTGCTGTTGGAAATTTTGATGTTCAGAGTAACAATCAAAATGTTACTTTCCCAAAAACAGGAAAATGGTATGAATTTTTTACCCACGACTCTATTGAAGTTCAGCTTCTGCTGTTCAAAATTTTACGCTCACATCCCGGAGAATACCGGCTTTATTCAACCCGACGATTTAATGACCCGAAAGTGATAACAGACAATAGGGCGGATATTCGGCAGATTGGAGAAATAAGTGTATATCCTAATCCGGTAACGAGTGAAATAAATATTCTTTCTGATAAGGAAATTAATGATATAAGACTTTTCTCGTCAACAGGAATTTTAATGAAAGAGGTTAAAAAAGTAAATACAACACAGGTTAAATTTAATGTTGCCGACATGACTCCTGGAGTTTATTTACTGCAAATTGTCGAAGGGAAAAGGGTCAAAAATCAAAAAATTGTAATTCAATAAGGTTCAATCATTAGGTATAAAAAACCTTGAAACCAATTTCCAGGTTTCAAGGCTGTTTTAAAACTATTCGCTATAAAAATTCAAAGGGAGGGTATTTTATTATTCTCCCTTTTCAGAGAATTCTTTGCCCGTCTTTTTCAATCCATTCAGATCTTTAACAGTAAAATCGCCAAAAAAGGAGACCACGATCCGTACTTGATCTTCTCCCTCATTGTTAATAAAAATATGACATTCTTTAAATTTCTTTTTATTCCCTTTTAACCAGATTTCGGTATTTTCATCATCGCCTTCACTCTGATATTTTTTATAAGCTGTTTTTGGCAAATATCCAACGGCTTTTTTTATAAACTCAGAACCCGAAATCTCCCCCTTTTTAGGATTGTAAGACATAAACCGCACCTGGTGCAAATCGCCCGACACGATTTTTTCTTCGCCATTGTCTCCCAGATCAATATTAAATGCATCTTTTATATTTTTTGAAAAGGAAAAACTGGTTATTCCGTCTTTTTCGGCAAAGGCATCGTACATTTTATCCGACCTGCTTTGTGCTTCTGTTACAAGACTAGCCAATAACATACCCAGCGCGAAAAAAATTGCAATTATTGTTTTCATGTTTATCTGTTTTTTGAACTAATTCGTAATTTAGATATTTAATTATTTATCTGTTTTTTCATAGTTAATCCCTCAGGTTTCATAATCCAGGTTTTTCCAACCATTTCGCTGTCCCAGGTGTTTGACACATTTTCGATATCGTGTATGATTTTTACCATGTTATCATCCAGATAAATTGCTTTTCCTTCAGGAACTTTTACTGTAATATCTACTTGCTGTCCGCGCCATTTTACGCCTTCATCCAAAATAAAATAAGGATCGAAATAAACGATCGAATCTTTTAACTCATAGTGGTAAACAATATCTTCGATCGATTCTTTTGCATTTTCACGCGATCTTCCACGCGAAGCTTTTTTGATCAAAATAGTAAAATCATCATTCCCCGATTTTTCAATATCCAACCGTGGTACTCCCAATAAAACATCATCTCCGTCAACAACTATAGCCTTCATATTCTCAATTTCAATATCCGACCTTTCATATCCTTTATATTTGTCTTCCCCAAGTTTAAGGACGAGCGTATTACATGAATCACACGAAATTGCTTCGCTACTGGTAATTGATGACCTGCTCGTATAATTACCAACCTGCCCGGCTGAAACTACAGCAAGTGCAACCAGTGCTATCAACCATACCCCAACCATCGTCAGACCAATTGCCGTATTATTTGTTTTGTAGCGAAATACCAGTTTTGTACCAATAAATAGAATGGCAAGCAATGGAATACCAATCAATAGTCCAACCAGGATCATTCCAAAGGTCATTGTTCCCGGATCGACAAAATGATCCAGCAATCCCGGAACATGAATATCAGGTCCCCATATAAGCGGCCATCCCTGTACAAATGAATGTCCGATGACCATGGAAGATACAAATCCGAGTAATCCGAAAAATCCTGAAAGGATCAGTATTACGCCAATCGCCACCACAAATACTTTCAGAATTACTTTAAATACATTGTAAGTGACGTCTCCCGCAGCTTCCACCGATTTTTTCCCTTTGGAATAGGAGTCCGATTCTTTAAATTTTTTGTAACTCTCCTTTACATCTTTAACTTCTTCCTTTATCGACCTTTCGATGTTTTTTACGGTGGCTTCCTGTCCACGCATTTCCAAACGTTGCGCTGTGTTTATAGCTTTCGGGACGGCAATCCATAAAATAAGGTAGGCCAGTAATGCTGCACCCGAAGTAACAAAAAACAGGACGACAAAAATTATTCTTAATACTACCGGATCCATACTAAAGTAAGCACCCATTCCGCCACAAACACCTCCAAAAACCCTGTGGTCCGGATCGCGGTAAAGTCTTCTTTTACGCTTTGCTTCGCTGGTATAGGTTTCTTCTTCCTCCTCACCTTCCTGCTCCATAAAATCTTCCGGTGTGCCCATCATGGCAACCACTTCGTTGACCATTTCAAGAGTGATCACTTTTTTCTCATCCGATTTTTCACTGAATATTTCGGCAATTCTTGCTTCGATATCAGCAATAATTTCTTTCCCTTCTTCTCCTGTGCCAAAATGATTTTTCAGGTTGACCAGATATTTTTGAAGTATTTCGTAAGCATCCTCTTCTATGTGAAAAATGGTGCCGCTTATATTAATGGTGAATGTTTTTTTCATTTTAAATCGATTTGAATGTTCTTTTCAGCAAATTTGTTTTTATGATTTGGTGTTTTTCACGGTGGCTACTGCTTCAACCAGTTCACCCCACGATTCTTCCAGTTCGCCAAGAAATTTTCTGCCACTGTCGGTCAGTTCATAGTATTTACGCGGTGGTCCCTGTGTCGATTCCTCCCAGCGGTAGGTTAGTAACCCGGCGTTTTTTAACCGGGTAAGCAATGGATAAAGTGTTCCTTCCACAACTATCATTTTTGCCTGTTTTAGTGATTCGATGATATCGCTGGCATACAGCGGCTTACCATCAATGACAAGCAAAATACAGTATTCCAGAACTCCTTTCCTCATTTGTGCTTTTGCGTTTTCTATTTTCATTGCTATTGGTTTTCTATTAATGTATAATCATCTTCAAACTCGCTGCGAAAAGTTTTCAAGAGTTACTGTTTCCAGATACGGTCTGAAACCATCCAGTCTTCTATTTTCAGACTTTCTTCGGCTTCCTGTCCCCTGAATAATTTTTCATTTAACATCCAGGGTTCCAACATCAGCGAAGCATCTGTTTCATTTGTAATCATTGTCGTGGTTTCTCCAAAGACATTTTCATCTGTCATCCAGGGTTCAAGAACCAATGGAGCATCCTTTTCCTGATTTAAAACAAAATCGAAAGATGCATGAGCTGTGTCGGATGTGTAGTTCACTTTTTTGGAATGATCGACCATGGCCAGGGCGATTTCATTAAAACTGCTACCGGCAATCAGCCTTTTCCAAAAATCCTGTGCACTTACCGTAAAACTGATCAGTATAAAACTAATAACTACGGCTGCAAACCTTAAAATTGTTTTCTGAACATTGTTTTTTGTTTTCATGGCTTTTGTTTTTCTTGTTTTTGTTTTCTGTTCTCATTTTTCAGGGAAATCCCGTTTTCTGTTTGTTTTTTTCTTAAGACGACTACTTTTTTATTTCGTTACAAATTATATAGAACTTTTTTAAAAAAACTACTTTTTTTTACCTTGTTATTGGTATTACAAATATATGTATTTTTTTTAGTACCATGCAACACATAGTACCATATTATTTTCAATATTTTTACATTGCTTATTTACAATTTACTGGTAATCAGTCGTTTTATGCTTCTAATTTTTTATAAAATTTTTGATCAAATCATTAGATTACAGTACAGGAAGGCAAAATTTCCATATAAAATTTCAGAGATATAAATATAAAATGTCTTGCGAATGGCATCAAAAAGCTCAATTTTTATTTAATCTCTTGCTGCATTCGATGTAAAAATGGTTCTATATACATGTTGATATCTTCTTTAAATATTGTTAAAAAGTAACTTCAAATATTTAATAAAAAAGCGGGTAAGTTTTTGGTGTTCATTTTAAATATGTTGAAATTCACCTACCTTTTTATAGAGGCAAAATTTTTTATGAAGAGTTAAGAATTTCGATTTTACAATATTGTTTTCTTCTTTACAGGGCAATAATTGTTTCTGAAAAGAAAGATGTTAAAAAAGCAATCAGAAATCAAAATTTAACCGGTATTTAATAAAAACATCAAATAAAAAACTTTCCTTTGCATCGCCTTTGGCAGATTAACCGGGGAAAGATTTTAAACTGGATCAAATAAACAGTGTTAATGCAAAAGAAGATAACAAAAGGTTACATCCGGAAGATTTGTATTATTGAATTCCACAAATATTTTTACCTCATATTATATTTAGCAATCTGCAAATTAATTTTCAGAAAATACTATTCATTTATATAACTACTAAATTAAAGTTTACTATTTATGATTAAAAAAATCAGTTTTTTATTAGTAGCGCTCATTATTTCATCAGCTACTATTGTGCAAGCACAGGTAACCACATCCAGTATGAGTGGACGTGTTACTGATGCTGAAGGAGCTGTGATAGGTGCAACGGTGATTGCAACACACACCCCTTCAGGAACAACTTATGGTACTGTAACCAACAAGGAGGGCCGATTCAACCTAAACGGTATGCGTGTAGGCGGACCTTATACTGTAAAAGTTACTTTCATTGGATATGGTGCATACACACAAAACAACATTACGTTGAGTTTAGGTGAAAACTATGTAATGAATGTTGTACTCTCAGAAGAATCATCATCATTAGATGAAGTTATTGTTGCGGCAACCCGCACAAAATTCTCTAATGAGAAAACTGGAGCAGTGACCAATATCACAAACAACCAGATAGAAAATTTGCCTACGGTAAGCCGTAGCATTACAGACATTACCCGCCTTTCACCTTATGGTGGCAATGGGATGAGCTTTGCCGGTACAGATGGTCGTACGGCTAACTTTACAGTGGATGGAGCTAATTTCAACAATAACTTCGGTTTGAGTGATGCTCTTCCTGGTGGAGGCAACCCAATTTCTATTGAAGCTATCGAAGAATTACAGGTTGTAATCGCTCCATACGATGTGCGTCAAACTAACTTTATTGGTGGTGGTGTAAACGCTATTACAAAATCCGGTACAAATACCTTCAAAGGTAGTGCTTATGCTTATCACAGAAATGAAAACATGCGCGGAGATGCTGTTAATGGTATGCAAATACAAGGAGCACGTGAAAAAGACCGTAATACAACATACGGTTTCACTTTAGGTGGTCCGATTATCGAAAACAAATTGTTCTTCTTCGTAAACGCTGAAATGGCTAAAACACCAACAATTGCCAATCGTTGGAGAGCTTCAACTGATGGTGTTGCTGATCCAGACAATTATATCTCTCGCACAACAGAAAACGATCTTCAGACAGTTTCTGATTATGTGAAAAGTAAATATGGATATGAAACGGGATCTTACACAAATTTCCCTGCAGATGAAAGCAACAACAAACTTCTTGCTCGTTTGGATTGGAATATCACAAATAAACATCATTTGGCATTGCGTTATAACTACACAAAAAACCTTCATGGAGATCTCCTAATGCATCTTCTATGGACGGAGGTACTCGTATGTCTGAGGCAAGAATGTCACAGGCTTCAATGTCATATGCCAACTCGATGTATTCGATGGACAACCTTGTTAATTCATTCTCTTTTGACTTAAACAGCCGTTTGTCGGATAATTTCTCTAACCAATTCCTGGCAACATTCTCAAAACTTGACGATGTTCGCGGAACCAATTCATCATGAATTCCCTTTTATCGATATTTTGAAAGACGATCAAGCATACCTCTCTTTAGGTTACGAGCTATTTACCTGGAACAATGGCGTTCACAACGATGTTTGGAATATCAAAGACGAACTGACACTATTATTTAGGCAATCATAAAATTATTGGCGGTATTGCTTACGAGTATAAGATGGCTGATAACTCTTATATGCGTAACGGTACAGGATACTATCGCTACACAAGTCTTGACGACTTCTTAAACGAAGGAACACCTGAAATTGTAAACTTAACTTATGGTTATGATGGAGAGAGCAATCCTGCAGCTCGCATAAGAACAAACAAAATTGGAGTTTACGGGCAAGATGATTGGAGCGTTACTGAAAATTTCAAACTTTCGTATGGACTTCGTATAGATGGGCTTTTCTTCAATAATAATGACTTGATAACAAACAAAGCTATCTATGAAATTGATTATTCCGGTCGTCATATCGATACAGGAAAATGGCCTTAAGCAAATATCATATTCTCTCCTCGCATAGGTTTTGTGTGGGATACATTTGGCGATAAGAGCTTGAAAGTTCGTGGAGGTACCGGTCTTTTCTCGGGTAATTTACCGCTTGTATTCTTCACCAATATGCCTACCAACGGTGGAATGGTACAGTATCAGGCACAGATAAATGCAGCGAACGCAGCAAAAAAAGGTTTCACAATGGATGAATTTGCCGGCGGTCTTGTAACTGATGCTAACGGAAATGCTACTATTGCTGCACTTTATGATAAATTAACATCATTGGGATATCCTTCAACTATTTCTCCCGAAGATGGAACAGTTCCTTCTGCTATTGCGGCTGTAGATCCAAATTTCAAAATGCCGCAAGTATGGAAAACGTCACTTGCTGTTGACTACGCATTCAAAACATCTTTCCCATTCTCTGTAACGGTAGAAGGAATTTTCAACAAAACAATCAACGGTGTTTCTATTTCTGACTGGAGTATTCCAAATGTAGGTGGTTTCGCCCGTTTCAACGGTGTTGACAATCGTCCAATTTATCCTGCCGGTTATCGTACCGGCACAAAAGCCTTTGTGCTGGAAAACACAAGTCGCGGTTATGGTTGGTCAGGCAACATTACTTTCAATGCTCAACCAGCAAAATGGCTCAATTTAATGGCTGCCTATACACACACAGTTGCTAAAGATGTAACAGGTATGCCGGGATCTAATGCAGAATCTGCATTTACATACGTTCCAACAGTAGAAGGTCCTAACAACATTAAATTGCACAATTCTCAATACACCACACCCGATCGTCTTATGGCATCGCTTACTGCCCACGACAAGAGCGGTAACCACTATAGCATTATCTATGAAGGATGGCACGGTGGAGCAAACTACTCATACATGACGGTTAACGATATCAATAGTGACGGTTACAACTACGATGCAATCTATGTTCCAACTGACGATGAAGTGGCAAACAATCAGTTCCGCTTTGTTTCAGCAGACGATCAAACTCGTTTTATGGACTATGTGCATGCCAATGATTATTTGAAAAATCAACAAGGCAAGTATGCAGAAGCCTATAGCGTTTACTCTCCCTGGGTACATCGCGTCGACTTCGGCTACAAACATGATTTTGCTCTTAATGCAGGTAATAACGAACACAAACTGCAACTTAGCTTTGATATCAAAAACGTGATGAACCTGTTCAACTCCAGTTGGGGTGTAGCTAAATATTTGAACCCGGAAATTGGTTCGGAAGCTCGTATCCTCAAATACGAAGGTGTTGATGCTGACGGTGTGGCTACATTCTCTACACCCTCTTCAATCCATGGTAATACCAAAACATTCACGCCAAGCTACTCATTGGGTCAATGTGGTATGCTTAATCGGTATCAAGTATATTTTCAACTAATTAAAAAGCTCTGACAATTATGAAATTAAAAAAAATATTTCCATTTTTCATTGCAATACTTGCCTTGATGACAAGTTGTACCGATGAAGAAACAATGACATTGCTTGATGAAATTCAAGTATCGTCGTCTTACGTGTCTATCCCTGTAGAGGGTGGTTCTACATCCATTACTGTAACGGCTAAAGATAGCTGGACAGTAGAGAATAATGTTGAATGGCTGACTATCTCTTCAACCTCTGGCAGTGCCGGTGAATCAACGCTTACATTTTCGGCTGAATCTGCCTTAGATGGTCGCAAAGCAGAGGTTTTAATTCAATGTGGAGGCGAAACTCAGAGAATAAATATCATCCAGGGTTTGGCAACAATTGCATCTGCCACATGTGCGGAGGTAATTGCCGGACCTGACAGCAAGACCTATCAGGTAACCGGAGTTTGTACGGCAATAACCAACACAACTTACGGCAACTGGTATTTGGAGGATGAAACAGGTTCTATTTATATATATGGTACTCTTGACGCGAAGGGTGGAGAGAAAAACTTTTTAAGTTTAGGACTTGAAGTGGGAGATGAAGTAACTGTTCAAGGACCAAAAACTACCTACGGAACGGAACTGTGGAATTGGTAAATGTAACAGTTATCAATATCAATAAATCACTTGTGAAAGTTGATTCGGTAGCAAAACGCAGAGCTTCCTATTGAAGGTGGTGAATTTGTTGCATACCTTACCTGCAAAGGAGAAGGCGTATCGGTAGAAATTCCTGATGATGCCAAGTCCTGGCTATCAATTTCATCTATCCAATCAGCAGGAACTAATACTGTTGTGAAATTCAAAGCCGAAGCTAATACCGGTGGAGATCGTGGAACTACTCTCACATTCCGCACTACTGATGGAACTAAAAACTATACATGCACAAACAACTCTTAGCCAAACAGGAGCGATTGTAGATGCAACTATTGCAGAATTCCTTGCAGCTGAAGTTGGTGATACTCAATATCGTTTGACAGGTGTTATTACCAGTATTTCCAATGCTACATATGGCAATTTATACTTAAAAGATTTCTCCGGTGAAACGTATGTTTATGGAATTGCAAGATTTTGCACATAAAGGTTTGAAAGAAGGTGACATTATTACAATTGTTGGAAAACGTGCCGAATATAAAGGAACTCCACAAGTAGGTTCTGCTGTTTTGGAAAGCTCTATTCCTGTAACTACTGCTACTATTGCAGAGGTGCTGACTAAACCTGACGATGCCAGTACATACTTTATGGTAACCGGTGAAATTACATCAATTACTAGTGAAACATATGGTAATCTTTATTTGAAAGACGGCGACAGTGAAATCCTACGTTTATGGCTGTTATCCGGGTTATGGTGCAACTGGCGACGATAGAAAATACTTGTTAGCTGACAAAGGCATTAAAGTTGGTGATACACTAACAGTAATTGGAACAAAGGGTTCCTATAACGGAGAAGATGAACTTATGAATGGTATTTATTTCAGCCACGTAAGTGCAGAATAAAATGTAATATTCTTCCATTATTAATTTAATGGAGTAAATAAAAAAAGCATGACAAGATTAATTGTCATGCTTTTTTTATGCTTCATATCCAAACATTTAAACACTTAATACCTGTTTTTTTAAATGATTTCGTAATTTTGCAGCCGTTTATTTTTGATTCAAAGTGTCGGATTGTGATGGAACAGATACAGATAAGCAGGATGCTTGAGGAAAAAGGATTCATTGATGAACCCATTGATGCGAACATTAAGCTGGTGGAAGAAATTAAGCGCCTGAAAAAAGAAAAAAATGCAGTTATTCTGAGCCATTTTTATGTTGAGGGTGAATTACAGGACATTGCCGATTATGTTGGCGACAGTTTAGGGCTGGCACAGGCTGCAGCAAATACAAATGCAGAAATGATTGTTTTTGTTGGCGTACATTTTATGGCAGAAACAGCAAAAATCATCAATCCCGATAAAAAAGTAATTCTCCCTGATCTTAAAGCAAGTTGTTCACTGGCCGAATCGGCACCTGCCGATAAATTTGCTGAATTCAAAGCTAAATATCCTGAACATAAAGTAGTTACTTACATCAATGCCACAGCAGCTTTAAAAACCATGTCTGACATTGTTTGTACTTCGGCAAATGCAAAACAGATTGTGGAAAGCTTTCCAAAAGATGAAAAACTGATTTTTGCCCCGGATAAAAACCTGGGAAATTATATTAACAGTATCACCGGACGGAACATGGTTCTTTGGGATGGGGCCTGCATGGTTCACGAACAATATTCGCTGGAAAAGATTATTGAGTTGATGGAACAGCATCCCGACGCTGAATTTATTGCACATCCTGAATGCGAAAAACCGGTACTTTTGCTGGCTCAGTTTATTGGCTCAACTACAGCATTGTTAAACCACGTAAAACAAAGCAAAAACAAAAAATTCATTGTTGCTACCGAAAGTGGTATTCTACATCAAATGACAAAAGCCTGCCCTGAAAAAATATTTATTCCAGCACCTTCAGCTGATTCCACCTGTGCATGCAACGACTGTTCATATATGAAACTCAACAGCCTGAAAAAATTGTATCTCTGTTTAAAACACGAACTTCCTGAAGTTAAACTGGACAGAGATGTAATTGAAAAAGCAAGAATTCCGATTTTCAGAATGCTGGAAATTTCAAAATAATGCCTGGTGAAAATTTAACCTTAGCTGATGAATTTGCTGCTGATTATGATAAGACAATATCAGAAGATAATTGGATAGGCCCGCAAATTCTGTTCATGCAATTAAACGAATATCTTCAGCCCAAATCAAAAATACTTGATCTTGGAATTGGTACAGGTGTCAGTTCTCTCCTGTTTAAGGGTGAAGAACATTTAATAACTGGAATTGACGGCTCTGAAAATATGTTGAAAATATGCGAAACAAAGAACATTGCAGAAAATCTTGTATTACACGATCTCGAAAAGCCTCCTTTCCCGCTGAAAAATAAAACATTTGATGCAGCTATTTCAAACGGTGTTTTTCATTTAATCCACCCGATAGCACCTCTTTTTTCCGAAGTTAGCCGGATGTTGGTTCGGGGAGGTTATTTTGCTTTTACTTTTGAGAAATCAACTGATCTCGAAGATTCAACTGAAATAGAACCCGGAATTTGGGAGAAAAAGACAAAAACCGGTGTGTTAACGTATAAACATTCTACCGATTATATTTTCAAAATATTAAAACAAAACAATTTTGAGCCGATATTACAAGCGGAATTCCTGGCCTACGTCAATCCGGAACTTCAAAAGGAATTTTATTTTACTTCAATTGTTTCCAAACTTCGGTAGAATCACTCCTGCTTAAATTTTCAACCAGCAAATTCTGTTTTGAAATATCGATGGCCTGAAGGAGTGTTTTATCTATTCTTTTGATAATCGGATAAAAACCTTCTTCCCCAATAATATTTCGGGCAATATATGCTTTAAGCTGTGTTTTAATAATCAAACCAGATTCTTTCAACCCTTTGTTATCTTTTGGAACACCTTTTTCTGATGCATACTTGATAAAATCATTCAGCACGTTTTCTTTTTCAAGATAATTGTCAATTTCGTCAGCTTGTTTAAAAGTTGAAAGTACATTCCGGTGTTCATCGGCATAAGCGTACGCATAGGAGTAAATCAATCCTTTTCTGTAAATTTTATCAAAGTACCTGGAATTTCCTGAAGTATCGGCCGGAACAAAAAAGTCGGGCATAATTCCACCGCCACCATAAACAATTCTCCCTCCTTTTGTCCTGTATTTCAGCGAATCAGCAAAATGAATGCTGTCGGCTACCAACTGTTCCATGTTATGAAAACGCTCGTAAATATGTTTGAAATACTCTTCAGTCCCATCTTTATAAGAACTTTGGATACAACGCCCGCTTGGAGTGTAAAACCTTGCCACGGTGAGGCGAAGTGCAGAGCCGTCGGACAGAGGAATTTGTTCCTGTACCAATCCTTTACCAAAAGAACGTCGCCCGATGATTATTCCGCGGTCATTATCCTGAATTGCACCGGCAAAAATCTCACTTGCCGAAGCAGAAAATTCATCGATTAATATATAAAGCTTCTTGTTTTCCCATCTGTTATGTCCTGAAGCATTGTAGGTTCGCCTGGCCTGATGTTCTCCTTCTGTATATAAAATAGGCTCCCCTTTTTCAAGAAATTCATCCAGAATCTGTAGAACGGCAGCCAGTGAACCTCCAGGATTTTGTCTCAAATCGACAATTATTTTCTGTGCTCCCTGACCATCCAGTTTTTCCATTCCTTTCATAAATTCATTGTAAGTTTTATTGGAAAAGCGGTTCACTTTGATAAAGCCTGTTTCATTATCAATCATGTATGAAACGTCCACGCTGTAAATCGGGATGTCCCCCCGCGTAATTTCAAACTCCAGTTCACCATTGTATCCTTTGCGAATAACTCCCACATTTACTTTTGAATCTTTTTCCCCGCGAAGAAGATCCATCACCGTTTTGTTTTGCACATTCACTCCCGCAATAATTGAATCGTTTACCCGTACAATCCGGTCTCCGGCTAGAATGCCAACTTTACTTGAAGGACCACCAGGAATAACTTCAATTACCCTTACAGTGTCATTCATAATGGAAAACTGTACGCCAATGCCCGAAAATTTTCCGGTCATTTCTTCTTCCACTTCCTGCATATTCGTCGCAGGAATGTAAGTTGTATGCGGATCGAGATTTTTCAGAATTTCAGGAATTGTTTTTTCGACAATACTAGTGGTATTTACACTGTCAACATAATCATGTTTGATCAAGTCGAGCACAGTTGAGATTTTGTTGGTATTTGTTACCTGAAAACCAGCAAAACCAGGTTGGCTGTTTCGCTTGAGCAGATTTCCAATTATAATTCCTGCTGCTATCGAAACCGCAACCAATATCGGTATATATAAATTAATTTTTCTGTTCATATTACTTAAATATCTACCTGAACCACATCAATATTGGCTCTTTTCAACAAATTGATCCCATCTTCCAAACGGTATTTTTCAGTAAAAACCACCCTTTTTATACCCGCCTGAATAATCAGTTTAGAGCATTCCATACAAGGGGATGAAGTGACATATAAAGTTGCGTCCAGACTATTATTTCCTGATTTTGCCACTTTGGTGATGGCATTTGCTTCGGCATGTAAAACGTATGCTTTTGTCTGGTTATTTTCATCTTCACACTCATTCTCAAAGCCGGAAGGTGTGCCGTTGTAACCGTCAGAAATGATCATTTTGTCTTTCACCAGTAATGCTCCGACCTGACGTCGCTTACAATATGAATTCTGGGCCCATATATCAGCCATACGCAAATACCGCTGATCAAGAAGGTATTGTTTATTGTTTTCCATTATAATTGCATTGTTCAACAATAAGTGCTTTCAATCTGAAAAAGATTACAAAGGTAATATCGAAAAGCTAAAAATTGTTCAAATAACGGTTTTGGGTTAAATATTATTATTTTTTAACAAACTGGAATATAAACAAAAACGCCGCTTATAGCGGCGTTTAGTTACATATCTAACTGTGGTGTTATTCTTTGATCAGCAACCAGACATCAGAATATTTCGGAAAAGCCTGACGTAATTCCTTTATTCGTGTTCTGGCTTCTGTTTCGTTTTTATAGGAATTTACACAAACCCTGTAATAACCTGTTTCACTGTGCAGAATGATTGGCGTAAATCCTTCATCGAGAAGTGTTTCACGATAATTTTTTGCATTGTCGAGCTGGCTGAATGAGCCGATAATTACAAAATAGGTGTTTGATTCATTCCCTGTCCGATCTTCCTGTTGCGTAAAAGAAACCTGTTCTTTTTTAGTAGAGATCGGTTTATCGTCAGTAGGAGTAGCTTTAGTTTCGGTAGCAGCAGGCTTGGTAGTTCCGGGAACCGAAAAGACTTTGGGTTGAGCAGTAGGATCAGTTGTGTACTGCGACTGCGGTTGTTGTTTTGTTGTTTTACACGCAGTAAAAGCAAAAACAACCATGATAAAATAAAGTATTCTTTTCATATTTTTTCCTTTTCAGTATTTTATGATCTAAAAGTAGATAAAAGCAATTTCTCCGGTATATGATAGCAACGCAAGTTTTGCACAGCATATTGTTTGCAACTCCAGCGTCTTTTCAATTTTCAATTTCTGGAAAATACCACCGGAAGAAATTTATCGGATGAAATATTGTTGGTTGTTTACCAAACAAAACAAAGCAAAAATGCGTAATTAAATACATTTCCCCGGAATTGAAATTGAGAGGTAAAAACCGGTTGTGGTTATTTCTTTAAATTTGTCAATAAACAAACAATAAATGAGAGGCTGGTCATCAGAGAATACTATACGCCAGGCACAATTTGCGGGGCAGTTTTACCCGGAAAATAAACTGGAATTAACCACTTCAATAGCAAAATATTTCAAAGCTGCCCGGGATTATGTAAATCCTTCATTTGCAAAATCGTCTCCAAGAGCTTTGATAGCACCGCATGCAGGATATATTTTTAGTGGCGAAGTTGCTGCATCAGCTTATCTTCGTATTCCTGAAAACGCGATTTATAAACGAATAATCATTTTAGCTTCCAGCCACCGGTATTCCTTTGACGGTGCCGCCGTTTACAGTGCCGGAAATTATGAAACTCCCCTAGGTAAAGTAAAAGTGGACACCGATTTTGTTCATCGGCTTTTGGATGCTTCACCTTTGTTCATGCAACACAATGATGCGCACCTTTACGAACACAGTCTTGAGGTTCAATTACCTTTTTTGCAGCATCGGCTAGGAAATAACTTTTCACTCGTACCAATTATTCTTGGAACACATCAACCGGAAACCTGCCAGGAAATTGCAAAGGTTTTAAAACAATGGTTTACTCTCGATAACTTATTTGTTATCAGTACCGATTTTTCGCATTACCCCGATTATGACAGCGCTGTTCAGGTTGACGAAACTACCTCCAATGCTATTTGCGCAAACAAGCCCAATTATTTTCTCCAGATTTTAAATGAAAACAAAAAACTCGGGGTCCCTAATTTAGCTACCTCCCTTTGCGGCTGGACATCTGTATTGACCTTGCTTTATTTAACTGAAGACGAAAACATAACGTTAGAAAAAATTCATTATATGAATTCCGGTGATTCACGCGTTTACAACGATAAAAACCGTGTAGTGGGTTACTGGGCAATTTCAGTTTATGAAAAAAAGACAGAGTTTCATGTTACCGAAGAAGAAAAAAAAGAAATTCTTGAAAAAGCCCGTACTTCAATTGAAACTTATATAAAGACCGGGAAGAAAGCGAACCTGCAACCACCAATTACAAATGGAATTCTTACTAAAAAAAGCGGTGTTTTTGTAAGTGTGTATATCAATGGAAAATTAAGAGGTTGCATTGGTGGGTTTGCACAGGATAAAACATTAAATGAGATGGTTCAAAAAATGGCTGTTTCTGCTTTACACGATCGTCGTTTTAGTGCTGTTGAACCCGATGAACTTGAAGATATGGAGCTTGAAATTTCTGTTTTATCACCGCTTCAGAAAATCGATTCTGCTGATGAAATAATTCTGGGGAAACATGGTATTTATATTCGGGAAGGTTATAACTCGGGTACCTTTTTACCTCAGGTGGCAACAAAAACAGGCTGGAATCTCGATCAGTTCCTTGGGCATTGTTCCCGAGACAAAGCAGGTTTGGGATGGGACGGCTGGAAATCGGCGGAATTATTTACTTATGAAGCCATCATTTTCAGAGGATAGCAGACGATTAACTAAAGACTTCTTTCAAGATAATAAGCGATTTAATCTCTCGTGAATCGTCAAAATGATGCCGGTAATATTCTACAAGTACAGAAAGTAATGCTTCTCTCATTTTTCTTGAAATTTTAAATTCTCCAAGTTCATGTAATTTCAAACCTGACAAATTGATCAGGATTTCTGTCTCATCTTTATTGGCAAAAAAAGGGTGTGAAGGCTGAGCATGAACTACGGCACCTTTTTTCATATCGAACCAGTTTTGAAAACCTGCTTTTTTCAACTCAGGCAGAAACCCCAAATATTCTGTTAACCGGTATAAAAAGTAAATATGAAAATTTGCCGTTCCTGTTTCCATTAAATCAAAATAAAGCAGTGAATGTTTAATGAAATCATACATTTCGGAGTAACTTTCCTGTTCGTGAATTGACCGGTACAGCATTTCTGCCAGGAATATAGCCAGCGTAGATTTATCGATATCAAAAGAAAGGTTTTGATAGCTTCGGTTACTTTTCAGCTCTTTAACCCGGTTTAACTCGCGCGATTGTTTGTGATAAGCAACAATATCGACCAAAAATAATGGCTGCAGCAATCCTGCCTTGTTCTTTGCATGTTTGCCATGTGCAGCATTTACCAGGTAACTTTGCCGCCCAAAATCGCGGGTATAAATAGTGGCAATAACACTGCTTTCGCCGTATTTTATAGTGTGCAATACAATACCTTCAGTGGTCGCCAGCATAATTCCTTAAAATTATGGTTGCAGTTAATTCAAATTCTTCGATCAATGAATAAATAACAATTTCGAAATATGAGTTTCTTCTCCCGTTTCATCGTTACACATAACGAGGTAAACCCCGGTTTTTACTCGATTTCCGTTTAAGTTTCGCCCGTCCCAGACAGCTTGGCCCCCTAGCGATTTAGTCCTGAAAACAAGATTGCCACTAACGTCAGTAATTTTAACTTCCGTATTTGACTTAAGCCCAGTAACCGTAACAGGGCCATCGTAAGTTTCACGCACAGGATTCGGATACACGTAAACATCGGCATAAGAGTCTTTTCCACCAATTGCTTCTCCCATGTACGATATTATTCCTTCATCAGTTCCAAAGAAAACTTCACCATTCTGCGGATCAATGGTAATTGAGGTGATACTGTTAGACAAAAGCGGGCTGTTTTCAGCCGTAAAATGCAATATTTCTTTATCACCATTCTCAGAAACCAAGAAAACGCCAGATCTCTGTGTTCCCAGCCATTTCCGGTCGGCACCATCAACAGCAATAGCTGTAACTGCTTCGTTTTCTAATAGCGGATGATATAGACCATCATTCAGGTCGAGGCTGGGCTGGATGGCATAAAAATTTTGAGTGTCCCAGATACGATACGGGCTTGTATAAACTGCCACTCCTTTTGTAGTTCCCATCCAAATTGAACCTTCATTGTCTTCGGCAATCGAAAGAATATCACTCATTCGGTTAAAAATTTCATTTTCCCCGTTATTGAAATAAGAAGTTACAAGTAATCGTTTTTTCGTTTTTCCGGTTTTATCTACAACGTAAGCATCATTTCCACGAGGTGCAACAATCCATTTATCACCGTTTTCAGTAATAACTATACTACCCATAGTTTTGCTTTCTGCGTTGTCAGGCAAAACAAATGATTCCCATTCACCTTGTGGCGATAATTTGTGTAACGATTTGTTTACATGTGAATTTGAAATCCATAAATTCCCTTCCGAATCAAAAGCCAGTCCACCAATCCAAACATAAGGTTGTTCAGGACTTTGCGGTAAAGCCGATTCCAGCGGACTATTGAAATTATTGTATCGTTTTACAAATTCATCGTTTTTGAATTCCAAAAGCCCCCCGCCCCAACTGGCCACAAAAAAATGGTTTGCATCCGACGGATCGACTGCAACCTGAACAATATTAAAAAAGCCATCCAACTCGGGGTAATTTTCTTTATGTAAAATATTTCCATTGATTGTTTTCCAGACGCTCAAACCTGGGAATCTCGTAACCTCTTGTTCCGCCCGGAGTAACCCACAAACCCGAAGAAGAATAATTTAAGGAATATATGGTATTGTCCAGCGGACCAATCACAAATCCTGTTTCATAATTATCTCCTGAAACCTTTACAAGTGACTCTTCGTAGTCAGCGATCCAAATGGTTCCGTCGGAATAAATCGATGCACTTCTGGGATGTATCGGAGATATTGTTTCACTTCCCTGTTGATAAAGATTGACGCTCTGAATAATCTGATCATTGTTGTCGATCACAAAAACCTGGTCGCGACTGGCAATCGTCAGATAATCACCGCTATTTTGCATATCAAAAGCATACTTTATTTGCGGCAAGTATGGTTCCCAACTAACACCATCGTATGCATACATTTCATCTTCGTACCATTGATCGGGAGTATAATTAGCAATCAGTTTCCCTGCATGAATTTTCAGGTGATTAAATTTTTTACTGGCATGTGGAATATCTTCGATTCTTGACCAGTTATGATAATCAAGCAAATTGCTTCCTGTTTTGTCCGCTTTTAGGATTCCATTATCGGTAGCAGCATATAAGAAATTCATCATCTGCAGCTACATCGTTTACAACGATCGCTGAACCTCCATCACCAATAAAATAAGTATCCTTAATTTCCTGTTTTTCCAGGTTCAGCACAACAATTCCAAAGCTACAGGCAAAATAAGCCTCATTACCAATAAACGTAATGTTGTTAATGGCTTTATCTCCGGTAATTTGTTTTCGCTTAATATCTGAAATATTAACTACCTGCGAGCCATAAACCAAATCGATATTACTGTTATTGTAAGCAATAATTAGAACGTTATTTTCCTCGCTGTATGCAATTGTTTTTATACCAAAATCTGAAAGTTCGGCAATTGCTGCAAATTTATTTACACTGTTGTCTTCAAGGTCGTAATACATTAATCCTCCTGTGGTTGCACAAAAAACTTTGTTGGGTGACGCGGCAATTTTAATGGCGCTGCCGTATGAAAGATAATCCTGCCAACTTCCCTGAGCCCGCTGAGCGACAGCCTGAAACATCCATGAAATGGCTAAAACCGATATAATTATTTTTCGAATCATTTTCTTAGGTTTAAAGAGTTTGAAGATATTTTACCAGTTTTTCAACCGCTCTGCCCCGGTGACTAACACTGTTTTTTTCATTCAGATTCATTTCGGCAAAGGTTAAATTAAATCCGTCAGGTTGAAAAACAGGATCGTAGCCAAAACCGCCGTTGCCTCTTTTTTCTGTTAATATTTTGCCTTCAACAATACCATCAAATTGCTTTTCTTCTCCGTTTATAACTAACGAGACCACTGTTCTGAAGTGTGCTTTCCGGTTGGTTTCGTTCGCCAGTTTTTTCAATACTTTGTCCATATTGGCCCCGGGATTTTTTTCTGCTCCTGCATACCTGGCAGAATAAACACCAGGTTCACCGTTCAAAGCTTCTATTTCAAGACCGGTATCATCGGCAAAACAAGAATAACCGTATTTTTCATAAACATAAAATGATTTCTGTCGGGCATTCCCTTCCAATGTTGCTTGTTCTTCCGGAATATCTTCTTCGCAACCAATATCTTTTAAACTCAGCAAACGAATTCTTTCGCCAAGGATGGATTGTAATTCTTTTAATTTGTGTTGGTTATTGGTAGCAAATACGAATTCCATAAACATATATTTCGGGTAAAAATAACGAAAAAGAACCGGCTATTATTTTAACGGATTTAAACTTTGGAAAAGTATTCATGCCTGACTGGTTTTTTTGCCGGTATTATTCTGTAGTATCTTCCTGATTGCTCAAAGTTAATATCAAAACGAAAATGCTTAATTACCTTTAATCAGCTGGTAAAAATTAACAGTGACATTATCGATTCTGAAATTCGAATGCTTCTGATTCCATAAATAAATTTTTATTTCATCGTTTTCGTCCAGATTATAAAAGTTCCGCAGATAAAAAATTTCATTCCACTGACGTGGCTTTTCAATCTGTTGCTCAGTCCGAACTGCATGCCATCCGTTAGTTACATATTCGCCTGATAAATCACTTACAATCAAAGCCTTTACATAGTTTTCGGGATAAATTTCCGCAGTGACAACCATAGTTGCCGAAGAAAGTTTTTGTTCTTTATTGGAAATCGTTACCAAATTCAAAAATTCATTTTCGGGTATTATATGAAAACTTTTCCGCCCCGAAAAAATAATTGTCGTATCACCAGCCAAAGAATCGTTTTCAAAATCATCATTGAAACTAAACAATGTTTTTTTGTCTGACCATCGCTCTTTGTAAATTTGATGTACGGGCTTATTAAGATCCTTGTAGGTTAACCTTTTAACCAGGAAAAAAGCAGTAATAAGAAAAACAATTGTCAGCATGGTAACAATTAACTTATTGGGAACATTCTCTTTGCGAAGTGAAGATCCGATCAAAAACAAAACAGTTAAAAAGAAAGCAATATTGGATAGAATATAAAATACTAGGATTTTGTTGTTTTTATATTCAAACATTACCGTGTGATTTCCTGCCGGAAGGAAAATGGTTCGGTAATTAAAATTAGAAATATAAACAGGTGTGTTTTCATTATCTATGAAAGCTTTCCATCCTTTAAAATCAGTTTGAAGCATGGTAAGAAACTGATCGTTTTTAGTCCTCGTTTCAATCGTAATTTTATTCGGCGAGAATTCTAAGTAACGAATATTATCGGAAGAATCTGTCTGCGCTTTTACCTGTGCTAAATGAGAGAAATCATTTTCCCCTAAATACAATACGTCTGATTTTTTTCCAGGGTTGATATTTTTGTCGTTGAACTGATTTAAAGGCAAAATGGTATCGGAAAAATAAACCAAATGATGATTCAGAACTGTATTTCGCAAATTAGGATAATCGTCATCCAGTTTATTAAACGAATTAAGCTCGAAGGAAGAAAATGCAGTGAAAGAAACCTGTTTTGAAAAATCGTAGGTGTTTCGCCAAAACGGTGGAAAAAGTGCGTGTTGCTGATCATTGAAAATAATTTTATCATCTACCGGCAGTGGAAATTTTGGAGGACACAAAGCAAGGTCATGCTTCATTCTATAAGGTTTACTTTCATTGGCAGTTACTGTAAAACTCATGTTAAGTTGAGCTGCAACTACCATTTCAATGACAATTAAAAGCAGCAGGTAACTCAATGGAGATTTCAACTTTTGGCGAAAAACAATGACAAAAAGAAAACAGAGAATAATCAACGATTGAAAAATTGCCTGTATAAACACATGCTGATAAAACTGCATGTCTTTCAGTATTTCATAAAAACCTTTGTCTTTCAACAATTGCTTAAGTTCTGCTAAAGTTGTTTTCTGCAAAGAGTAAACAATAAAAAACATAAATATCAGTAGAAAAAAAACTCCTGCAGCCAGTAGTTTATTTTTTTCCTTTTCCAGATTCCCCGATAAATAAGCCATATAATTTGCTGCCAAAAGTATTAATGCCAGCAAACCAAAAATTCTCACGTAAGCAGCATAAATAAACAGGTTCATCAACGGGATCGTTTTAAAAAGAAAAGCCCTGACCGGAAGAATCTGAAACGAAGAAGCAAAAATGATCAGCCCAAAAATCAGGAAAAGATATTCGGTTTTTGTACGTCTTTTTAAAAGAGCTAAAGCAAAAAATATCAGCGGTATCAATCCAATATAATGATTCCGCATGGAAGGATCAGTGCCCCAGAATTCATTGTACTTTAACGTAGAAAATGGCAGGAAAAAGGAAGTAATACTTTTCCAGCTTTGTCCTGAATTAAGGGTTTGACTGAGACCAATCCCGTTTTTCAACCGATCGACAGAAGTAATAACTTCCAGTGTTGAAATAATGAGCGGCAGTAAAAAAATAACCACAACAATCAACAAATAAGCGTTGACTTTTAAAATCCGAATCACCCCTTGCCAGTTTCTGCTTGCCAATTCATTGATGATTAGCCCGATAAAAATCAGCAACAACAAGTAAAACAACACAAACGACAATGCCTGATAAGCCCCGGAAACCATAAGGAAAACAAACACTGCTGTTTTCAATACCTGAACAAATGTTTGTGTTTTCAGTAACCGTAAATAATTAACCAGCACAAACGGGATCCATGCAGCGCCAATCAACAGGAAAAAATGTTGCCCGTGGCCAATGATGTACCCACTGAATGCATATGCGATTCCGGCCATCATAGAAGCCAACTGGTTTTTGTTCATGTAGTATGAAAGCTGATACATTCCCAGCGCAGCGATGAAAACATATATCACAAATAAAAATTGCATTACATAAACCCCATACCCGGTGAAAAGACTAACCATCAATAGTTCCGGATAAAAAGTAGGAGCCTGCAGGTCGGCGAAAAAAGGTGTGCCGGTTTGCAGGTACGGATTCCAGAACGGAAAATAACCCGATTGAATACTTTCTGAAAAATAGTGCCGGAAAGGAAAAACAACATCGATTAAATCCCACTTTAAGGAATAAACCAAAAAGGAAACCTGCCAGAAACCCAACAGAACAACAAAAAATAAAAAAACCAGGTGATGATATCTTTTGACGAAACCGTTCATTATTCAGGTCTAAATTTGATTATTAGTCGTTTTTCAACGATCAGGTAAAAATAACGAAAAAGCATCTCTTTCACCGTTTTGATGAAATTCATTCATAACTCTTTTATTTAGCTTGAAAATCATCTATATTTTCTGCAAAACTGGAAATTATTGAAACCGAAAGAAAAATGGTTGATTTCTGTGTTTTTCGAGCATAAAAAAACCGCTGATAAATCAACGGTTTTCCTATTTATTCATTATTTTTTTTAATCGCAGGTGCACGCATGCAGGCAATCTAAAATTTGCCCTATCATGTCGTATTTCATGTAATAGTACGTATTTTTCCCTTCCCGTTTCGAGCAAAGCACACCTTTATCTTTTAAAATACCCAGATGATGCGAAGTCGTTGACTGTTCAATTCCCAGCAACTCATGAATTTCAGTTACTGTTAATTTTCTACCTCCTTCAAGGTAATTTAAAATAGCAATTCGCATCGGATGAGCCATTGCCTTTAACATGTTCGATGCAATTTCCAATTGTTCGCCATCTAACTCTCTGACCTTTACCATAAACAGTAGCTTTTACAAATGCAAATATATAAATATTTAGGTTTGCCGGTACGACTTCATTCTTATTTGAAATAATTTTGAATAATGTATATTTCCTTTTAACATTACATCCATTTAGATTTTTTTCGTTAAAAGTTTCCTTTTTTATCCGAATTTATTCTATGTTCGTTTTTAATTAATTAAGAGCTGCTGGCTACGGGATGACTGAAATTAAAAAAATTAAATCACCGATTGAAAAAGAACTCCGGGAATTTGAATCTTATTTCAAAAAATCGTTGCAAGGTGATGTTCCGTTACTTTCAACAATTCTAAATTTTTTGTATCGAACAAAAGGAAAGCAACTTCGCCCGATTTTTGTGTTTTTATCGGCAAAACTACATGGCGAAACCAATGAATATTCCCAGTTGGCAGCTTGCGCTGTAGAGCTGCTGCACACCGCAACACTTGTTCACGATGATGTGGTTGATGAATCGTATGAGCGTCGGGGAGCCTTTTCGGTTAAAGCACTTTGGAAAAACAAACTCGCCGTTTTGGTGGGAGATTATATTCTGGCAAAAGGACTTATCCTTCAACTGGAAAATAAAAAGTACAACTTTCTTCATTTGATTTCAAGAGCTGTTCAGGATATGAGCGAAGGGGAAATTCTGCAAATAAAAAAAAGCCGGAAGCTTGATATTACCGACGATGTGTATTTTGAAATCATCCGAAAAAAAACAGCTTCTCTTATTGCAACCAGCATGGCAATTGGTGCAGCCTCGGTAACCGAAAATGAAGAAATTGTGGAGAAAATGTATCGCATTGGTCAGGATGTTGGAATCGCTTTTCAGATTAAAGACGATATTTTTGATTACCAGGCAAAAGGAATTATTGGTAAACCCACTGGCAACGATATCAAAGAAAAGAAAATAACGCTGCCACTTCTTTATGTTTTGAATAATTCTGATTCTTCGGAACGAAAAAGAATTCTCAGGCTCGTAAAGCACAAAAACAAAAATGCTTCGGTGGTTAACGAACTGATTCAAATGGTTACCGATAAAGGGGGACTTGATTTATGCCGAACAAAAAATGAATGAATTCAAGGAAAAAGCCATTAACGGCTTAATGGAGTTTAATGATGGCGTAGCCCGCAACTCACTCATTGAACTAATGAATTACATCACCACCCGCTCAAAATAACTCTACTCAATTAAAACTTTTACTACTATTTTTTTGACCATCGTTGTGTCTCCGGTTGTAATTGATGGTCGGTGAGCATCTTCAGGAAAGAATACCAGGAAATTTGCCGGCGTAGCTTTTATATAATTTCCACCATCGTAATCATAAAAAGCAATGTCATTTTCTTCGTTGTATGGTTCCACTACCTCAGCCTTGTCCAGTGTTGTCATTCCCATAAGTTCCTCTCCCCTGATCACATACTGAATATCGATGTATTTTTTATGCGATTCATAACGGGTCTCTTTCTTTGGCTTTGGAATATATTCGGCAACACTGATATTGAGATGATCACCTTCAAGATATTGCTTCCCAAGTGGCAGTGCATTTAAATTTGCTGTTTTTAAAAACTGAAATGCCTGTTTCCAGTGAACCGGGTTTTTGAAATAGTTGATGGCCAGACTTCTTTTGTTAATAGAAGCATCAGGCTGAACATTCCAGCCCTCCAGCCACTCATGTTTTTGAAACCAGTTATTTACCTCCTCATCACTCCATTTTTCAGGATTTTTTTGATTACTACAGGACATCGTTGTTAAAATAATCATTGCAATTAAAACAGGTTTAAATTTCATCAGTCGCCGATTTAGTTTTTCTTTTAAATATACATCAATCTCATCTTAATTTTTTATTATTCTGATGTCTTTCTTTATCGCGATCCGTTTTCTTTTCCATGTTTTTCAAAAAGGCAGCATTTAAATCAACCCCGGTCTGATTGGCAAGACAAATCAGTACCCAAAGAACATCGGCCATTTCATCGGCTAAATCGTAATTTTCATCCGATTTTTTAAACGACTGATCGCCATATTTTCTGGCCATAATCCGCGCCAGTTCCCCAACTTCTTCCGTCAAAATGGTCATGTTTGTCAGTTCGCTAAAATACCTTACTCCAATTGTTTTGATCCAATTGTCAACCAATTTCTGGGCTTCGGTTATGGTAATGTTTTGTGTATCCATTTTTAAAAATTAAAGCTAAAAGTCTTTTTGTTTTGAATCTATTATAATTGTTACCGGACCATCATTTACCAATGAAACATCCATCATGGCTCCGAAAATGCCGGTTCCCACTTTTTTGCCAAGGACTTCCTCTGTTTTCCGAACAAATTTCTCATACATCGGAATTGCAAACTCTGGTCGGGAAGAACGAATATAAGACGGTCTGTTCCCTTTTTTGGTGCTCGCGTGTAAAGTAAACTGGCTAACCACAAGTATTTCACCCTGAACATCCTGAACCGACAAATTCATTATTCCACCTTCATCGTCAAAAATCCGAAGCTGAAGCATTTTTTTTACCAGCCAGTCAATATCTTCATCGGTATCCGCATCTTCAATTCCAACCAAAACCAGTAATCCTTTGCCAATGGAAGAAAAATATTTTTCTTCAACCTTTACAGACGCTTCTGAAACTTTTTGAATTACAATTCTCATTGCTCACTTTTTTCTTATACGAATATAGAAAAACATTTCTCAACCTTTTTCATATCGATTTGTTTAATATATTTGCAAAATCATTAAACAAAATGAATAATTCTAATGAAAGTTATTATTAAAAGCATTATTATAACACTATTTACTTTGGGGCTTTCGATAAATGTCGGTGCACAAACGGCTACGATTAAAGGCCGGGTGGTAAATTCAATTAATAATGAGCCATTGCCCTTTGTCAATATAATTGTTTCAGGCACAACTACAGGAACAACCACCGATGAAAATGGAAATTTTATACTAAGTGGATTAAAGCCCGGTTTCATGCGGCTTGAAGCTTCATTTGTAGGCTACAAAAAATACATCTCTCCTGAAATTGAAGTGAGTCCCGCAAAAACCAATTTTATTGAAATTCAGCTTGAACAACAAAAAGAGCAGATTGAAGCGGTTACTGTTAAAGCATCTCCTTTTCGAAAAACAGAAGAAAGTCCGGTTTCACTTCGTTCAATCGGGATTGGTGAAATTGAAAAAAGTCCGGGAGCAAATCGTGATATTTCAAAGGTGATCCAGTCGTTTCCAGGGGTGCAGTCAACTCCAGCTTACCGAAACGATATAATTATTCGGGGAGGAGGACCTTCGGAAACCCGTTTTTATCTCGACGGTGTTGAAGTGCCTTTTATTAATCATTTTGCAACACAGGGAGCATCCGGAGGACCGGTTGGCGTATTAAATGCGGATTTTATTCGAGAGGTAAATTTTTATTCCGGCGCCTTTCCTGCTGATCGTGGAAATGCATTAAGTGGTGTACTTGAATTCTACCAGGTTGACGGAAACAGCGAAAAACTTAAATTTCAGGGAACATTAGGAGCTTCTGAAGTTGCAGCAACACTGGATGGACCTGTAAATGAGAAAACCACCTTTATATTTTCTGCGCGAAGATCTTATCTGCAGTTACTTTTCAGTGCCCTTGAATTGCCATTCCTTCCAACTTTTACTGATTCACAGTTCAAAATCAAATCCCGAATTGACAAAAAAAATGAAATTACGTTTATTGGATTGGGAGCTTACGATGTAAACCGACTAAATCTTAAAATTAAAAATCCCGATGATCAGCAAGAATATATTTTAAGTCAACTTCCGGAAAGTAAGCAGTGGAATTACACCATAGGAGCTGTTTACAAGCATTTTGCCGACAACAGTTATTATACTTTAGTTGCCAGCAGAAGCCACCTTAACAATGGTGCAACAAAATATCTGGAGAATGATGCCAGCGCGGAAAACAATAAAATTCTGGATTATTCATCGGAGGAAATCGAAAACAAATTGCGCATTGAAAATACTGCCCGTTTAAATGATTTCAAGATCAATGTTGGAGCAAATTTCGATTACGTCACCTATAAAAATAATACGCAGGCTCAGCGGTTTTATAACGATCAAATCATCAATATTAAATATTCTACTGATCTGAATCTCATGAAATGGGGGGTTTTTGGACAAATCAGTAAAAATGTATTAGAAGAGCGATTGTCTCTTTCTTTTGGAATGCGTGCTGATGCAAATAATTACTCACAAAGTATGAGTAACCTTTTCAAACAACTTTCTCCCCGATTTTCAGCATCATACAGTTTAACAACAAAATGGAGTTTAAATTTTAACACCGGGCGTTATTACCAGTTGCCTCCTTATACGTCTCTTGGTTTTAAAGAAAATAATGAACTGGTTAACAAAGAAAACAACTTAAAATATATAAATGTTAATCATTTTATTGCCGGCCTTGAATTCCGACCCAGATCAACTGTGCTGTTTTCTCTCGAAGGATTTTGGAAAGGATATTCCAATTATCCCTATTCAGTAAACGATAGCATTAGTATTGCCAACAAAGGTGCTGATTTTGGTGTCGTTGGCGACGAAGAAGTAACTTCCGGTTCAGTAGGAAGAGCGTACGGAGCAGAATTTCAAACACGGATTAATTCACCAAAAGGATTCAATCTGAATTTATCTTATACGTTGGTAAGAAGTGAATTTGGTATTACAAACGGACCTCTTATCGCTTCAAGCTGGGACTCAAAACATTTACTATCGGCAACTTCAACTATTGAAATGAAAAAAGGCTGGAGAATTGGAGGACGCTGGCGTTTTGTCGGTGGGTTGCCTTATACTCCATGGGATATGGAGAAAAGCGCTTTGGTTGAAGCATGGAATTTAACGGGTGGGCCATATTACGATTATTCTAAATTAAACTCCTTGCGATTCAAACCTTTTCATCAGTTGGATGTAAGAGTCGACAAATCGTACTACCTCAAAAAAATTACATTGAAATTTTATCTGGATATCCAAAACCTGTATAATTACCAGGCTGAACAACAGGATATTATTGTTCGTACCGAAGATGAAAACGGGAACTTTATCACCACCGACAACGGTACGAAATACGTTTTAAATACCGTAAAAAATACTACGGGAACGGTGCTTCCAACGATTGGGATAATAATTGAGTTTTAATAAATAATTTCGGAATCATCGAAAATCAAACCACAATTTTATCGGGTAAAAATCATCGCCGTTATGACCACCATAAGTTCCTTTTTGACTTTTTGGCCCCAGTTGATCGGCCTGTTTAAATTTTGTTCCGATGGCCGGAATATCGTATAAAAATGAAATATCTCCATCAGGAAAAGGCGGATAAGTACCACCGGTCACAAACTGTGGTTTTGCGGGTGTAAATAATCTGAAATACAAATTCGGCGTTTCGGAAATCATCGTAAAATCTGACTCGGTTGTTTCCAGTGTTACCCAATACAAATTCCCGTGGTACCCTTTAAATTCAGGATAAACCAGATTGTTGAAACTTTCACCGGTTATGGTGTTGTTGTACTCTTTTTCCCATACTCCAATGTTGTTGCCTTTTATCCGGTTTTTCCAAACCCTGTAAGGGCCCCGGCCCATCCATTTCACTGCTTGGCAATTTTTTTCAGGGTAATTAAATGAAATTCCTACAAAATCAATATTATTTCCACCTTTTAACGGACTGGCCTCTAAATACAGCAAACCACTCTTCTCCAATTTCCACATCATTTTTTCGGGATAACCTTTTGATGTAATCTCAAAAACAAAATTTCCTTCGGAATCTTTTCCCCAGGTAGTTCCGCTAACTTCTGATCCAACACCAACAGGTGCCGGTCCTCCTGAGAAAGAAACAATTCCTTTTTTATTTTTTACAGCAGCTAGTTTTCCATCCTTCTTGCTGAATGTAATTTCAATTCCGGAAACCGCTGCTATAATTTCATTCTTATTTTCCTGAACGCTTATTTCTGAACCTGAATTCCCATTATTTGCCAAATATTCTCTTATCATTTCATCGGATTGAACTACCGGCCAACTCCAGCTGTAAAGTTCATTTCCATTGGGATCGAGTGCAGTAAATTGGAAAATATCTGCAGATTGTAACGCCTCGCTGCAATCAAGTGAAATCATGGCTGTTTCTCCAGGAACGGCTTCCGGAGATTGAATAATTCCTGAGCCAGCAATCGTTTCTTTTTTACTGCCCACTTCTGTTTTTATAGCTTTCCAGTTAAAGCCGCAATCTTTCAGGTTTGTATAAATAAATTCATTTTTCAGGAACAATCTTCCATTCCACTTCCGATTAATGGTAACAGGATGAACCTGCACCGGCGACCAGATTTCTTTCACGGTATAAAAACTTCCCTCTTTTTCGCGGTGTGGCCCCAAAATTCCGTCGGGCGCGTGATTTCCATCCGAGTCGAAAACAGTTCCGGGTTTATCTGTTCGAAGGACAGCTTCGTCGGCCAAAACCCAAAGAAAAGCGCCAGCAAGCAACGGAGAAGATTTGTAACTCCGCCAGAATTCTTCCAGTCCGGCGCCGTGACCGCCATCGTATAATCCATGCAAAAACTCGGTGGGCATAAACGGGTCGTTGCCAAAAACAAAGCGCCCGATTGCATAATCAAACTCCGGGTAATGATGTGTATCAACACCATTATGCAATAACCACGGACACAGAACAGGACGATCCTGAATATCCCAGTAATGAAGCCACTTTTCGTTGGCAAAATCCCAGCCGCCTTCGTTTCCGTGATCCCAGATTACAACACACGGATGATTCTCATCTTTCAAAACCGTTTCTTTAATCAACTTTGGTCCAACAATAGTATCATAACCATCCTGCCAGCCGGTAACCTCATCTAAGATGAAAAGCCCTAATGAATCGCACAATTCCAGAAACCGTTTGTCAGGAACATAATGCGAACAACGGACTGCATTCATATTCATTTCCTTTATTAAATGAATATCCTGCAATTGATTTGCTTCACTGAGCGCACGTCCTGTTTCGGGCCAAAAAGAGTGTCGGTCAATTCCTTTGAAAACTACTTTTTCACCGTTGATGTAAAATCCGTCGTGTTTCCTGAGTTCGACGGTACGGAATCCAATCTGTTCTTTTACTTCGTGTAAAACTTTATCTCCTTTCTTTAATGTGATTTTTATATTGTACAAATTGGGCCATTCGGGATTCCATGATTTTACACCTTTAAATTTTCCGGAAATCATTTTGGAAGAAGTACCTTTTTCAATTTCAGCAGAAACTGTTTCGCCTGCTTTATTTCCTTCCAAATCAAACAAATCAACAAAAACTGAATAATCTGATTTTGCATTGTTTGTTTCGACTAAAATATTAAAAGAACCATCGGCTTTTGCATCGATTGCAGTACGATTCATATGGATTTCGGGCAAAATTTCAAGAAATACCGGGCGGAAAATTCCACCAAAAATCCAGAAATCAGCTTGCCGTTCAGCTCGGTTAACCGATTCGTTGGAAGAATGTTTGGCAACATCTACTTCCAGTAAATTCATTTTTCCGTATTTAAGCAATTTGGAAATATCGTATTTAAATCGATAAAATGCCCCCTGATGAATTTCGCCTGCCAGTTTCCCGTTAATTTTTACTTCGGTGTCCGTCATTGAACCATCGAAAACAATATTTACAGTTTTGTCTTTCCATAAAGCAGGAACTTCAAATTCATGCCTGTATAGTCCGTGTTCTTTGCCCAGTTTAATGTTTTCATTACTCCAATCGTGTCCGTAATTATACGTTCCAAATCCCTGCAGTTCCCAGTTTGAAGGTACTGGAATTGTGGTCCATTTGCCGCTGTTCATTCCATCTGTGCAAAAGAAATCCCAGTCAACGGTATTGGCAGCGTCAGTTCCTGACAAATAAACGATTTTTGTTGTTTGAGCGAATAATTTTGAAGCTATTGCTATCAGTAGTACAAATATGACTAATTTATTAAAATTCATAGGTTTAAATGGTTATGTCTATTTATTGTATCCTTGTTTCAAATCAAAAACTTTGGTTTTAAAATCATCTGTTTCCGGAAGAACAAATTGAAAATCATAGCTTTCATCAATCCCAATTTCAAGCTTCGAAGCCTGAAATTCAAGAACATGTCCTGCTTTTGTTTCATCATCGGAAATAAAATGCAGGTGGAAGCCGGGAATATTTACTCCGCCAACGTATTCAGGGAACCAAAATCCAACCATAGTCCCGGTAATGTTTTCCCATTCAAAAGTCGGTCGGTCGGCAATAGCATCAGCCAATGTATTTACATACGGCTTTTCTTGCTTTTCAGCGCTGCCGCACTTCAGATGTGAAAAAGTTCCTTTAATTTTTAACGCATAAATATAATTTGGCGATGATAACTCGCTTTCAATGTAATTTTTCATTTCCGGAAAATCGGTAACTTCATCTTTAACCAGTTTTTTATCCGCCTCAAAAAACTTCAAAATCGTAAACGGAACCAATTCCGTATTCTTCGGTTGCTGAACGGTTCCGTTTGCGAGAAATTGGTAAACCTTTCCATTGCAAACAATCATTTCGCCATCCAATCCATTGTAAGTACCCAATCCTAAATCGCCTTTTTCTTTTACATCGGCAACAGTGAAATTACCATCGTAGATACTGTTAGCCAGTGCAGTGAACAACGAATATTGAAAGATCTCATCCGATCTGGTTTCAGATTTTGGGACCACATTGGAATGATTGCACGAAAACAGAATAATTCCTGCAAATACAATTAAATGTAATTTCTTCATTTTTTTAATCTTTTGTGACCATACTTCCCCACCAGTTATTACCGGGATCAAAGTCTTTTGACAAATAATTAAGCCGCTGTTTTTCAAGTTGAGGCCATCGCTCATTGATTACTTTCTGTAAATACTCCTGCTCTTTTTTTGCATCATATCCAGAATCTTTTACCGGGTACTTTGCACCAACTTTATTTAAATAAGCAAATAACATTTCACTTAGTTCTTTTACTTTATCTTTATTTTCATCCGCCACATCGTTAGCTTCTTCCAAATCCTTTTTCAGGTTGTATAATTCTTCATGCCCGTCTTCATAATAATGAATCAGTTTCCAGTCGCCTAACCGGATTATCGAAGAAGGTTCTCCTCCCTGATTACCATAATGTGGATAATGCCAGATTAACGGTCGCTCGGAAATGGTTTCTTCCCTTAAAAGCGGGACTAAGTTTACTCCATCATTATGTTTACTAGGTTTTAGCGAAATTCCGGCAAGTTCAAGAATTGTAGGGTAAAAATCCACCCCTGAGACCGGAGTATCGCATTTTTTACCAGCCAGATTCATTCCCGGGACTTTTATAAAATAAGGTTCACGGATTCCTCCTTCAAACTGGTAACCTTTCCCGCCACGTAATGGCAGATTTGAAGTTGAATATGAATCACCGGCCGCCACTCCACCATTATCGGAAGTAAAAATTACTACCGTATTTTCTGAAAGGCCTAATTCGTCCAATGCTTTCAACACTTCTCCCACGGCATCATCCATGCTTTCAACCAAACCTGCATAAACCGGGTTATCCTGAACTTGCCGAATGGGTAAAAAATGACCCATTTTATAACCGGTTTCTGCAATTCCCGATTCTTCTGCCTTGTTGTGGTATTTAGCCCATTTCCCCTGTGTGGTTTGAATAGGTCCGTGAACAGCATAAAATGCAAGATATGCGAAAAAGGAGGTGTCTTTGTTTTCTTTTAAAAACTGAACGGTTTCATTGGCTAAGCGCATTTCGAGGTTTTCACCATCGGGTCCACTCGGAAGATTTGGATTATCCCATGGAGCAAAATATCCTCCCTTTGGACTTCCTGCGTCCCAGCCTCCTTTGTTTATGTCAAAACCATGATCTTCCGGCCATGAGCCCTTGCTTCCCAAATGCCATTTCCCGGTGAAAAAGGTTTTATATCCTGCCTGTTTCATCGCCTCGGGTAGTGTTAAATATTCCTTTGGCAGATTATGCAAATATTCAGGAGGTAACAATTTATTGAATCTTCCTGCACTTCGCCATTCTTTCCCTGTGGGCGCTCCAATCCAGTCGGTAATGCCATGCCGGGCCGGAAATTTACCGGTCATAATACTTGCCCGCGACGGACTACAAACCTGACAGGCAGCATAACCTTCAGTAAAAATCATTCCTTCCCGGGCAATCCTGTCGATATTTGGAGTTTCATAAAATTTGCTTCCAGTAATGCTTAAATCGTGATAACCCAAATCATCCGCCAGAATAAAAAGAAAATTGGGTTTTTGCTTTTCTTTTGGTGATCGCTGGCATCCTGTTAAAATTAAAAATGAAATACTTACTGTAAAAAACAATTTATAACCCATTTTAAAAGTTTGAATTGTTAGCTTATCAAAAATACTTTTTTGTCACTTAAAATGGCCGTTTTCTATCTCAAAATATTAGAGATATTTCTTAAATGAATTTGAAGAACTCAGCATATTTGGTGATTTGCACAAAACAGAAATAGTTAGAAAGGGATTTTAATACCAGAAGTCAAATTTGGCAAAAATGATTTCAGTTATTGTGGTATAAGTGCTCTTAATATTGGTGTTATCCACTCGTCTTTATCAATGTCGTAAACAATAAATCAGAATCGAATTGCCAGTAGCTCCAGCTCCAACCGCGGGCTTTAGCCTCTCTTGCAACAAAATTAGTCCATCGCACACTGGAATCCATATCGGCTTTTTCATAAGCGCCAAATTCTCCCAGTGTCAAAGGTCGATTATATTTTTTAGATGATTCAAATGACTTACTCACTATAAACCGCAGCGATGTTTTCGTTAAGCACATTCATCATATTACTTACACGTTGGAACGGATCGTAAAAATCACCTTTTACTTTTAATGTTTCAACAGGAACATACCCTTTATATCCTCCATCTTTAATAATCTGAATCAAATGCTTGTAATCGGTTCTCTTGCTTCCGCCATATCCATCGGTAAATTCTTTTACCTGCCAGTTTATTGCGTATGGAACCATTGCAGCAATATCTTCATAAGGATCTTCCGTGGTAAAACTGCCGGTGTCAAGAATAATACCTGCCCATTCTGAATCAACAGCTTTTAGCACATACAAGCATTGTTCAGCGGTTTGTAGCATGTCTCCATGATTTTGAATGCCAATTTTCACGCCGTATTGTTCTGCCACGGGAATCAATTCTTTATAACATTCAATCATCCAGCCAGCCGGTTCTTCCCAATTATTTTCATAACCTTTGGGTATCTCACCTGCAAATACACGAATTACAGGCGCTCCAAGTTTTGAAGCAACCACTATCCATTTTTTAGCTAATTCAACGCCTTCGGTGCGAACCGCCGGATCGGGCGAGGCAAAATTATTACGAATCCCGGTTCCGCTGATGGCAATACCCAGTTCTGCAGCCCTGTTTTTAAATTTGGTAATGTATTCATCGGAAGGAACTTCCGGATAGGTTGGGAAAAAATATCCTGTTGGATCAAGTGCTTTTATGTTTTGGGTTTTGCACCAGTCGAGCAGGTTAAAAAGTGAATAAACCTGGTCATTATCCCTCGATTCCCGGGCTGATAGCAAATCAGCAAACGAATAGGCATTTACTCCAAGAACAATATCGCTTGTATTTTCACTTTTGGATTCCTTTTTTTCCGGTGAGGAACATGCATTAAACAGGGGTAAAACTACCGTTAAGGAAAGCATTACCTGCGCAACTCTTTTTATTACTGTAATTTTCAAATTACAGATTAACGAATTGTTCATACTCTTTTCATTTGAATAGTTTTAATCTTCAACCCAACTTATTTCTTTACGCAATATATTTTTTTAACTCCTTTGAAAATATAGGCATCGTCTGAAAAAGCAACAGATGCCCAAAATTTATCGTCCAGTGTATTTTGCGCAAGTAACTTAAAATCCCTTCCAGCCTGAACAACCTGGGTAACGCCTTTTTCATCGTAAAACCAGATTTTGTTATCAAATTCCCATGGACTGGCCCAGCAAGCGCCCATTTTTTCAATTTTCTGTAAATAGATTAACTCGCCCGTGGAGGCATCAACACAACTGAGTTCGCCACTTCTGCCACTTACAAGGTAAAGCAATCCATTATACAGCAAGGGAGAAGCGCTATTAATCCCGGCTTGCCGGAGAGTCCATTCCACTCCACTGCTCACCAGGCCGCTGTCGGCTGGAGTAATGTCGCCTTTTGCACCCGCTTTAATGGAATATAAAACTCCTGGTTTATAATTTTCTCCTGATAGCCCCAAATAAATATGGTCATTATCATATACCGGTGAAGGGACAGCCATTTGTCCGCCGATTTTTAATTCCCAGTTTAATTTGCCTGTTTCAGGATCGTTCGATCGTGCAGTTGTACCAACAGTAACTAATTCTGTTCCTGCAGCATTTTCCCAGATTACAGGCGTGCTGTAATTTGTCTTTTCATCGCGGTTAACTTTCCATTTTTCATCTCCTGTAGCAGCATCCAGTGCTACCAAAAAAGAGTTTTCTTCATTGTCAACCTGAATATAAAGCTTGTCCTTATAAATTGCTGGGGATGAACCTGTTCCCCAATTATTGCGCGTATTGTAAACACCCAGGTCTTTTTGCCAGAGTGGATTACTATTTAAATCATAGCAATAAACACCCATCATTCCAAAATAGGCGTAAACTCTTTTCCCATCAGTTACTGGTGATTCGCAGGCATAAGTACTTCTGGAATGTTTTTTAATTGTTGGAATACCATGATACGCCACTTTTTTCCAAAGTTCCTTTCCCGATTTCAAATCAATACAGGTCAATTCCAAACGGTACACGTCATTAATTAAACTATCATCTTTATTTTCAGATGCTGTTTCTTCCTGAACAGCTGATGTAAAAAATATTTTGTCGCCATAAATAATAGGCGAAGACCAGCTTTCACCTATGATATCATAGGTCCATTTAACATTCAGACTGTCGTTCCATTCAGTTGGATAATTCGTGCCGGGAGCAATCATGTTGTTTTCAGCCCCTCTGAATTGGGGCCAGTTGATTGAGGTTGAAGAACATGAATAAATTAGTATTGAAGACAATACAATCAGGATCATGGAAAACGGTTTAGTTTTAAAGTTCATAGCAGTGATTTTTAGTTTTTGATGTTTTTATTTATCCAGGTATTGAATCAACTCATAAACATGGTCATTCAATTGTTTCATATTATCGGGCAAAGATTGGTAGGGTTGAAAATTGCTATTTACAATTTTCTTGTGAATAAAAGGATAACCATCCGGGTCGATAATCCACCAGCGATCATCTTTTTTCTCCACCCTGAAAAATCCGATCCTGGTTAACTGAAATGTGGTCCATCCACCATAAACAGAAGTTTTTGGATCAGTTGAATAATCAAATCCAGGCAAACGATCAACTGTTTTAGTAAAGTACGTTTGCCAGGAAGTATCTTTTGCATTTTTGCGGGCTTGCACTTTGTGATAATCTTCATTTCCTTTTTGCCGGGCAATTGCATTTCCGGATATTCCGAAAGCGATAATTCCAGCTAAAAAGTAAGCATACAGCTTTGAAATAATTTTATCTTTTTGCATTTCCGTTTTGTAACTTAAGTCAATTAAATCCAGAATTTTTAATTGATCAATTTCCTTGCTTTACGCGACTCTACTTATTTTTATTCAGGTATTCAGCCTCCTTTTTTTCATAATATTCCTGAAGTACATAAAAGGCCTTTTTCTTTTCTCCAACTTCGGAGATCAATCCTTTTCTGTTCCAGCCATCCTGAATATCTGGAAGAACACGTCGTGGAGAACGGAAATCGGCCAGAATCCATGGAGTCATACCACGCAACTGCGGAATTTTCTCGAGCATTTTAACCGTTTCAATGTAAATTTCTTCCTGAAACTCTTCTGTCCAGATTTGATCTTTTGAGCCATGGTAACCCTGTAAAGCGCCTCCTCCAAATTCAGAAACAAATACAGGTTTATCGTATTGGATATCGAAAACAGCAGTTTTGCAACTTTCAGCAGGACCGGCATACCAGCCGATGTATTCGTTAAATGCGATGATATCCACAAAATCCTGCAAGGGATCTTCAATCACCTGTGTATTTTGTGTTCCCGCTTTGGTATGTCTTTCAAGAGCAGCGCTTATCAATCGAACATTATCGAGCTCTCGGGCAGTTTTAATCTGGCGTTTCAAAAAATCGGTTCTTGCTTCCGAAAGCGGCGTTTCGTTGGCCATTGACCAAATGATGATACATGCCCGGTTTTTATCACGGGTGATTTCGTCGGTGAGTTGAGCGTGCGCATTTGCATAAGTTTCCGGATTTTTCCACTGAATGGTCCAGTAAACCGGAACTTCAGACCAAATCATGATCCCCATTTCGTCGGCAACGCGTGTCATATTTTCGTTGTGCGGGTAATGTGCCAGACGTACAAAATTACACCCCAGTTCCTTGGCCCAGCCCAGCAACATGCGTGCATCTTCTTTGGAGTAGGCGCGGCCACCGCGAATACCATTTTCTTCGTGAATTGAAATTCCGCGTAAAAACACTGGTTTACCATTCACTAAAATTTCTTTGCCTTGTGTCTGGACTGTCCGGAATCCAATTTTGTCTTTCAGAACATCAGCATTATGAGTTAGTTTTACTTCGTAAAGATGTGGATTTTCGGGTGACCACAAGTTCAGATTATTTACAGGAATAGTCGTTTTTGCGATACCTTCGCCATTGGTTGTACATTCAACCCTGATTTTAGCTTCAGGCATTTCGACAACAACTTTCTGATTTGCCTTTTCAGCGCCATTCAAAATTATCGAAACCTCAATCAGATTTGGATTGTTTTTAGCCAGCTGAATGTAATAATCCTGAATAAAAGTACTTGCCACATCGATGATTTCTACGTCTCGGGTAAGTCCGCCATAATTCCACCAATCGGTATTAATGGTCGGAACTTTTTCCAGGCCGCGTGTATTGTCAACCTTCACAATTACAAAATTGCCCTTTGGATTCAGTTTGCCCGTAATTTCGTAGTTGAACGGAGTAAATCCACCAACGTGTTTGCGCAGTTTTTTGCCATTCAGGTACACATCTGCTTCGTAGTTTGCAGCTCCAAAATACAAAAACTGACGGTTCCCGTTGGTTGGAACTTCGTAGTCGAAATTCTTGTAATACCACACAGAACCCTCGTAATAAAAGAGTTTTTCCTTTTGCGAATTCCAGTCACGCGGCACAAGAATGTTATCGGCTTTATCAAAGTCGTATTCCACCCTGTCGGATGGAGACTGCGGTTTGTAACCTAAAAACAAAGATTCAGCGGTGCTCGGATTTGGCTGCTCGTCCCGTACATCCCTACGGTAATCGTAATACCCTGTTTGATAGGGATCAACAATGTATTTCCAAACTCCATTAAGTGTAAAACATTCCCTGTTTTGAATATTGGTTATCTGGGGCTCCTGGGCATTCAGAAAATTACTTTTAGTAATCATGATTCCTGTAAATATTTAGGATAAATACGATATTCTTCATTTTATATAATTTGTATTATTTCGGCAAGTCCAATTTCTAATTTGTTACTTTTTTATACACCAGTTCAATCCCATTTCCCGTTTTTAAGTTCCGTGAATATTGTTTGTCAATTGGATTATTCCAGTGTTCGGTTACACCCAAACTTGCAAGTCTGGTTCCGTCACGTTCAGGGTCGTAAACAACTCCCGAGGGTGGATTGTTGGCCAATGCCATTTCTTCCATTGCATAATCGCTGTACATCATGTCCGGGGCATCGGGCCATTCAGTTAATGCAAAATCGAGAACTACTGATTCGATGGCAACACCATCCTGAGAGGCAAACAGGCTGTTTGGCCACTGATTATTGAAAGGTGTTAATGCCCATTTGGATTCAGGAACGCCATCAACAAATTTATTGCTGTAAATGCCGTCGATTAAAAACAACATGGTTTTAGCCCCTAAATCTTTGTGCCCCATAAAATCGGGATAAACCGAATACTGCCGTTTTCCTTCGCGGCTTTGACTAAAACCGCTTCCGTGAGCATTTTTTCGCCAGTCGGTTTCAATGTCGAGACAACCAAAAAAGTTTTTTGAACTTAAAGTTACTCCCTGGCTGACATGTCCTTTCATCAATGCCATATTAATCACATAATCAGCCTCAACAAAGCAAGTTGCCAGACCAGTAGTTTGTCTTTCAAAACCCTGAGAATAAAGAAATCCATTTTCTACAAATGTGGCTTTCTCGCGTCCGTCACCACCATTGTGATCAACAAAATGCACTTTTGGAAAAGCCGCATGACATTTATCAAAAATATTGTTGGTAATAAAACGGCTGGGATCAGCAACCGTAATATTTTCCTGCGGAACTCCGCCTTCGTTTATTAAACTGCTCAATAACGAAAGAACAAGTTGCGGATTTGCATTTATCCGGTTGTTGCTTTCATGTGCATCCACATTATTCATGTTTATTTTGATGGCAATTTTTTCGCCTGATTTGTATCCGGCATCCTCATTGTCTTTTCGTTTTATTGAAAAAACGAAACAAAGACATCCCACGACTCTTTTCCCGATTTTGTATCTCGGTTAAGTTTAGCAGTGTTTGCGCAAGAAGTTTATCGGTTTCATTCTGGTTGTTAAACGATCTTCCCACCAAAAGCCGGTTTTTCCATCCCACGATGCAATTTTTGGGTTGTGTCCCCAAACCACCCGACCAGGAAACATCCCTTTGGCTTCGCCAAGTGGAACGTTTGGTTTGTACCATATTTCCAAACTTTCTGAATTTGCTGCTACTGAATCTTTAGCGGAATTTGCCATAAATATGGAAATAGCACCTATTCCAAGTATCAGGAAAAATCCTGCTGCTAAATATTTGGTCTGAATAAATTTGTGTTTTGCATTTTTGAAAGCAAATGCTGCTCCCGAAATCGACAAAATCCAAATTGCAAAACCTGACATTACAGGCGCTGCCATCTGCATACAAGGATAAGTCGCTCTTGATGGCTTTGGAATGACACGAATTAAAAACCAAATGGTTGCCAGCACCGATACGAGAATGTACATTATTTTTGCAGGAATCCGGAGTTTCTTAAGAAACAAGACTATTCGTTTTAACCATTCCGGGAATTTTTGAAATCTTTCTTCAGTTATCATTTTAAAGGTTTAAAGTTATTGTTTAGATAGTTCAAAGTTGATATAATCGTAATTCATATCGCCTACATCCGCAGTATGAAGAGTAATTGTTTGCAAACCTTTTTTCAATTTAATGGTTGCCATTTTATCAAGATAGTTCCAGTGATGCCATTGCCGCCAGGCAATTGTGTCGGCTTCAACAAAAGTGGATGGAACAAGGATTTCGCCTGTAACATCTTTGTCATTTACATCGATTGAAATTTTCCCATTTTTATTTGATGTATACATCAATCCCAGTTGGTAAGTTCCGGGTTCGGTAACATTCACCGTGTATTTTGTCCACTCACCGGGCTTGGTCCAACCTATGTATAACTTGTCTTTTTCAGGTTGAACCAGATTAAAGGGTGTATTATCAATTGGTGGATCCTGAAATTTGGTGTATGAAATATCCACCGGTTCATTTATCCTGAACTCGTGCAAGTAGGAACCATCTGCTGGGTTTAATCCACCGCTTCCGGAATTGATGGAGTCATCATCATGATAAGCAATTCCTTCACCCCCAAAATCATAAAACTCACATTGTAGTTTTCCGGGAATGGTTTGTGCGCCATCCGTGTATTTGTTGTCGGAATAGGGGGTTCCCTTATAATCGCCAAGTGGATTTACCTGACAGGAGATTAGAATGCTAATGCAAAAAGCAGAGAACAAGTTCATTCTAATTTTTTTCATAATCGTTGTATTAATTTTGTTTAAATATTTCTTTAGGCGCTTAACGCAAAAAACTAACTAACATGTTGTTTAAGTTGATGCAATCCTTATCCCGTTTGCGGTTTTAGTCTTGATACTTGATACTCATATCTCAGTACTAATTTAATAACTATTGACTCATTCATCCTTAACTTTTGTTTTTACTGAAAAAATGACCCGAAAACCTACACTGTTGCTGAAATGCGTCGGTGTATTCCCGTAATGGGCTGAAATCTGGCTGGGCTGTTCGCCGGGGAACCAGCTTCCACCCATGTGCACGCAGAAATATTCATCTGATTTCAGAGTGTCATTCAGGCACCATTCCCAAACATTTCCACTCATATCGTAAATGCCGAGTTCATTAGGTTTCTTTTCCCCAACCTCATGTGAATGGCCTCCACAATTTCGACTATACCAGCCCACCTCATCCAAATTGTTGCTACCAGCATAAATGTAATTTCTACTTTTGCGCCCCCCTTTGGCTGCATAGGTCCATTCCAATTCAGTCGGAAGTTTTCCTCCTATCCACTCACAGAAATCTTCTGCACCATAATAATTTACCATAACCATTGGATAATTTTCTTTGCCGCTTTTAGGTTTCCATTTCTTATTTTTATATTCAATCTGAAGATCTTCGGAAGATGTATTTATGATTTGTATTCCCTTATATATTCCATCAAAGCTGATCTTTTCAGCATTTAAAAAAGAAACATATTCAGCATTTGTAACTTCGTATTTCGAGATTTGAAAACTTTTCATTTCAATCTTTTGATCCTTCAGTAACATTTCTCCACTTCTTACAAATACCTGTTCCAGATTGATTGCACCTGCCCAAAAATGAAATGGTAATAAAAAAATAGCTGACAAATAAAAAAGCTTTCTCATTGTTGACTGATTACTTCGAATTTATCGGATAAATAATCGCTTGAATTTCTTCCTACCTGAACATCAAATTCACCAGGTTCAACAATTCTCTTCATATCAGGTCCGAAATATTGTAATTTATCTGCAGTTATCAGAAAAGAAACGGTTTTGGTTTCACCTTTCGCCAAATGGATACGGGCAAAGTCTTTTAATTCCTGAATTGGCCGGGTTACTGTGCTGATTAGGTCGTGGATATATAGTTGAACGATTTCGTCACCTTCTCTTTCTCCTGAATTGGTTACATCAATAGTAACTCTAACCGGTTCCCCAACAATTACTTTTTTAGCGCTTAGCTTAAGATTGGAATATACAAATTTCGTATAGCTCAATCCAAATCCAAAAGGATACAGGGGAGAGTATTCACCAGTAATATATGGACTTTCGTGAACATATGGCTTACGATTGTAATAAACAGGCAATTGCCCTACATGTCGCGGAATGGTTACTGCCAGTTTTCCACCTGGATTCACTTTCCCGAATAGCACATTGGCAACTGCCGTTCCCTGTTCCTGGCCTAAATACCAGCCTTCGATTATAGCTGGTGCATTCTCGGCCAGATAATTCACCGATAGTGGTCGTCCGTTAATTAAAAGGACTGCCGTTTGTTTACCGAGTGCGAAGATAGCTTTGGCCAAATCATTCTGACGTCCAAGCAAATCCAGATCGAAACGATCGCCGGTATGACCTTTCCATTCTTCGCGACAAGTTTTTTCATTTCCGCCCATCACAAGGATCACCGCATCGCAGGTTTTGGCTAATTCGACTGCCTGTTCTATTCGACTATTTTCGGCATCCTGAGTTTTTTCCGAAGCTTTTAGGGTCGTGTCATTTTCATAAATTTTGAAACCTTCGGCATATAACACTTCAAATTTACCTTCCCCATACCTGGTTAATCCTTCCAGAATACTAATTCCCGGAGTTTTATCGTTCGAATAATTTCCGTAATGTACTTCATCTGCATTCTGCCCGATAATAGCCAGACGTTTGATTTTATTTTCATTGAAGGGAAGGGTTCCATTGTTTTTGAGTAAGATCATACCTTCTTCAGCTGCCTTTAACGCGATTTGCTGATGTTGTTTTTGCATTTCCATCTTCTCACTGTCAGTAGGCACTTTGATGTAAGGATGCTCGAATAAACCAAGGATAAATTTATTTCGAAGAACTCGGGCAATCGCAGAGTCCAGAATGGATTCTTTTAATTCTTCGGCCTTTATAAGTGTGGGTAAATAACGAAAACAATAGTCCTTCCGGCTACTGGGGCACTCGAAGTCCATTCCTGCTGAAATAACTCTTTTGCCTGCCTCAGCCTGATTTAATGCAGCATGCTGTCGGGTAACCATCCGGTTTACCGCGTCATAGTCGGATATTACATACCCGGTAAAACCCCATTCACCGCGAAGCACATCGTTTAGTAACCAATTGTTTGCATGGTTCGGGACACCGTCAATTTCGTTGTATGAAGCCATAACTGTTCGAACATTAGCTTTTTTCACCGCCATTTCGAACGGATAGAAATGATTTTCGCGAAGTACCCGTTCCGAGAAATTGGCAGGTGCGAGATTTGTTCCTCCTTCAGGTTGTCCATGTCCTGCAAAATGTTTGGCACAAGCAAGCAAATTGTTTTCATCAATTAAAAATGAATGTCCTTGCAATCCAAGTATAGCAGCCACTCCCATTTGGGCAACATGATACGGATCTTCACCTAAAAACTCGTCTGAACGACCAAAGCGTGGATCTCGCAACAGATCAATGACCGGAGTTGCAGCATGTGTAATTCCATAAGTTCGCATTTCTTTTGCCACTGAAGTATAAACTGATTCAACCAGTTCCGTATCCCAGGTACTACCAAGCAAAGGCGGAGCAGGAAAAACGGTTGACTGGTCCTCGTCACCAATAAATCCGTGACAACCTTCTCCATTTGAAATGGCCGGAATGCCAAGCCGGGTTTGTTCCACAAAATATTTCTGTATAGCATTGAAATTAGCTGCATATTCTTTTGCCGGAAGTTTTGTCTCAAATTGTAAAAAACCTATTCCGTTGCTGATTGTATCTCCCAAATCCTTCAATTGTTTTTGAAAAATCTTATTATCGGCGGTCTTTGTTGAATTTACATGCCAGATATCCAATTGATGGCATTTATCTAAAAGTGTCATTCGGGACAACAGATCCTGAACACGTGCTTCAATTGGTGCCGAAGCATCTTTATAGATTGGCTTTTGAGCGGTTTGCGCCCGAAGCATTCCAATTCCAAAAAGTAGTATAACAACGAGGAAAATGTGTAATCGTTTCATTGATATTTTTGTTGATCTAATTTATTTTAAAATTAATAAGCCAGTTTCGGTTATTCCTTGCCGTCTGCGTTGGCAGACGGATTGATTGATAAAAAACAATTGGCTAAAGCCATATACTATTGGGCTAAAGCCCGCTTTACAAATCCACCCTGAAACCGTTGACTGAAGTCAACGGCAAAGGATATTTTTCTTTTAATGTTTGTTACTTTATTATCATATCAACTTCAGCGGGAATAACCTTCCCATTTGGAATCTGAAGTTCAGCTTCGCAGGTATTATCAGACCGATTCAAATCTTTGCTGTCGGCGACTTCTATCGTTGCTGATATTTTGAACTTTCCATTAGTTGCTTTCCAGTCGATTCCTTTTAATCCTTGTGCACAGGCTAGTTCCATGCCACCAACCGGAATTGCAATTGATTTGGAATAATAGCGCGCAACTTCTTTCCCATCCACATAAAACCGAACCAGGTGATCATCGCCGATATTGGTAGCTCCGGTTCCGTTATTGATGAGTGACGCCATAAAAATCACTTCTTCACCATCTTTTGGGAAGGCTGGCAGAGTACGAATATTTTTTACCGTAAGATCAGGTTTTCCCTCCGTTTTAGACAAAGTAAACTCTGTCTTCAAAGGCAAATTATCGGATGAGCCACCAACTTGTGCAATAAATTCTCCTTCAGGAACCTGATACGATTTGGTTTCTTCATTATAAATATAAAACTCTTCAGGTGAAAGCGTGAGAGTAATGTTTTTTGATTCGCCCGGATTCAGCATCACTTTTTCGAAACCGCGCAGTTGTTTTTTTGGCATTTCCAAATCTGGAATAATTTTCCCGGTTGAAAGATACAGTTGTGCCACTTCCTCCCCTGCAATTCTTCCGGTATTTTTCAGATCGAATGAAATTTCAATATTATCGCCGACTTTTGCATTTGGGTTGTTTACCCTGATGTTTGAGTATTCAAACGTGGTATAGCTTAATCCAAATCCAAAGGCAAATTCAGGGGTCATGCTTTTGAGAGTCGAACCAGCGATAGCCAACTCCTTTGGTGACCATATTTCTGAAATCGGTGCTAATCGGAATGATTTGACTGTCGTTAACCGGAATGGTGGCAGGCAATTTTCCTGAAGGATTGTAATTGCCCAGTAAAACATCGGCAATGGCCCGGCCACCTTCCTGACCGGGATAAAATGCATAAAGCAGCCCTTTTACATTTTTTATAACCGGACTTACACTGCAAGGACCTCCTGAAATAACCACCAAAATAATGTTGGAATTTACCTTTGCTATTTCATTTATCAACTCATTTTGGACACCAGGCAACAATACGGTTTGCGAAACCCTGTCGGGACGTGTGACTGAGCCTCCCCCTTTTTCATCTGCTTCTTTATCAAGAAAATATCCTTCTCCTTCCACAGTACTGTCCAATCCGGCAACAAAAACCACATATTCTGAAATTTTTGCAGCTTCAATTGCTTTGGCAAATTGCCTTTTATCATTATCGTTGATGTCACAGCCTTTTGCATAATTTACACGTTTGTCTCCTAAAACTGTTTTAAATGCTTTTTCAACCGGAATTCGATAGGATGGCAATACTTTCGAGCTACTATTTCCATCGAGTGGTAACACAGCGGCATTTGGGCCAATAACAGCAACCGATTTTATTTTTTCTTTATTCAGCGGCAATATACTCCCGTCATTTTTCAAAAGAACAAGGCTTTTCAATCCACTTTCGTAAACCAGTTCCCGGTGTTCTTTACTATCAATTACACTTTTTGGGATGACTGGTTTTCCATCAATCATTCCCGAAATCAACTTGGTTCTTAGCACATTTCTGGCAGCCCGATTAACCAACGTACTATCAAATTGTCCACTTTTCACGCCTTGAGGAAGTTCCTTAATATATAAGTCGTTTCCTTCACAAAAATCAAGTTCAGCGTTTAATGCTTTGCCTGTATTACTGAATCCACCCCAGTCGCACATGGTATAATAATTGAATCCCCAGTGGTCGCGCAAAACATCTTTTATCAGAAATTTATTTTCGGCACATTTATCTCCGTTTACCCAGTTGTACGCGCACATTACCGAAAGTGCGCCCCCATTCTGAATTGTCCTTTTCCAATGATATCCCCAAAATTCAACCAGGCTTCTTTCATCGCAGAGATAATTATTTGTTCGACGGTTAATTTCGTATGTATTTAAATTGTAGTGTTTAATTGATCCAAATACAGATGTTGTGTTTTGCCCCAGCACAAAAGCTTCAGAGATGCGGCCTCCCAAGAAACGGATCTTCACCAATGGTTTCGGGAGCGCGTCCAATTCGTGGATCAATTAAGTAAATCGAGTGTTGGACCGGCAATACGATCTCTTCCACGTGCCGCCTGCTCCAATGCAATTGCTCTTCCAACACGGGTTACAAGTGCAGGATCCCATGTTGCAGCCAATCCAATGGTTACAGGAAAAGATGAAAATCCTTTTGCGCCATTACCAATTCCATGAGGGCCATCACTTCCGGTAAACTGAGGAATTCCTAAGCGTTCATTTCCGTCGGTTTTGTAATACAACTGCTCGATTTTTTCCTGCATTTTCATTTTGCCTAATAATGTATCTAACCGTTGTTCCAGAGGGCTTTGTGTTTCTGATTGATGGAAAGAGGAACATCGAATTAAAACTGTACTTGTAATTACAAGGCCAATCAGTAAAATATAAATTTTTTGATTCTTCATTTTATTCCCAACTTTTGTGTCATGTGTCCATTTTGATTTGTAAAGGTGACCAAATAAATCCCTGCCGGCCAACTTGCTACATCAACCGCCATTTTAGTATATCCATTTAAGCTTTTCTGATAAAATGGTTGTCCAAGTGTGTTGAAAATCTGAACTTTAGTCTGATTCATTACTTCGTTCAGTAAAATAATTATTTGTTGATTACTGCCACTGTAGTATGAATTTATTAAGTTATGCAAATCTGTTTGGGGCGATAATGTATTGTCGTGGGGAATAAATTCAAACCAGTTAATGTTAAATTCGGTACCTGTAAAACTCAATTTTAACAGCTTGGGCTGTGCATCCTGAATTTCTACATTTTCGATATTTTGTGTTTCCCAATTCTGCCAACCACCTGTATTTGCCGGCAGCACCTGACCTACTTTCACATCATCAATATAAACATCAATCTTATGTGTTCCTGTTACATTACTTGCCACGCGAAGAGCAATATCGTAAGTACCTGTTTTCACCGAGTCGATGAGGTATGACAGCCATTCTCCGTTTTCAATATAACCAACGTCGTAACCACCATCTACATCCGTGCAAGTTTCAATATCAACACCGGTTGTTCTGTATTCTCCACCCTCATTTATCGCATCGGAGTCGTAAAATCCAATTCCAGCTTCGTTATCATTAAAATCTTCCGCCTGAATTTTTCCGGGAATGTAATGTGGGCCGTTATATGCTTTTGGTGCCGGTGTTTCCATTGTCACTCCTGAAACGATTTCAGAATAATCTGATTTTCCAAGCGAATTATATGCCCGAACTCTGTATTTGTATTCCGTTTCAGGGGTAAGGTCTGTATCGGTAAAAGATGTAGAATCGGGTGATAGAAGAGCAAGCAATTGAAACCCATTAGTTCCTTCTCTTTCAATAATAAAACCTTGTTCGTTGTCGGAGTTATTATTCCATGTTAATTCAATCGAATTATATGAAAGAGGATTGGCTCGTAAATTGAACGGTTTTTCAGGCAGGGCAGTTGCCAATTCAAAATATGAATACGTCGGCGGTAGTTCGTTCTCAAAATCAATGCTCGTATAATTGATTTTTGTAATAGAATCGCCCCTGAAAATAATTACCTGTGTTGATCGGGGATTTATAATATCGTTGTAACTAAAGGGAAGTCCTGCATTCACCTTTAAATTATATTGCCCATTTGTCGAGGCAGTGTCATTTAACAGAAGGGTATATTCTTTTGGTAAACCACTTGCACGATGCATAATCATAACTGATATTTCTTCTTCGTTCTGAGATCCGTAAACGATGAAATCGTTACTTGAAGAAGTACCGTCGATATATTCACCTTTGAAATATTTGGCCACAAATTCCATATGTCTGTATGATGCTCTCGGAGTCATGTTCGCACCATCAATCATGCTAAAATCAGTTCCCTGACGATTGCCTCCACTTTCAAACATACTCCATGTGGTGGCATATTTTGCTTCGTATTTCATACATAAGCCCAATATTCCACCGAACATCTGCCCATTTTCCCAGCTGTGAACCAAAGATCCATTTTTTGCATTGAATTCACCAATTCCCCAAACCAATGCATCATCACCAGTTCGATTATGCGATGCATTAACCTGATCAACCTTTTGCTTGCATTTTACAATTGAACTTTTAAAATCGTCGATTCCTCCGTAAGCCAGATTGATGCTTTCGTTTTGCGGATACTTGTGCCATGAAATGCCGTCACAATAGTAATAATCCTTGCCAGGCACCTTACCTGCAATGTCGTTTTTCCCGCCAAATAAATCATTTATTGCAAAATCAACATAGTAGCAAAAATCGGGACCATAAATTTTAATACCCGGATCTACTTCTTTCATTGCAGCAGCGATGGGCTTAAAATAGGTTTCCACCATTCCGCCAACATCCACGCCACCTGCCAACGAATAATTTTGTAACCAGGGCTCGTTGCCAATATTCCAGTATTTTACCGGTGCAATAACGTCACTGTTGTCGATATTTAAATATTTTACCAAGGCAGCGGCATCTGCAGCAGATTTATATTGTGAAACCTGTACAATGGGCTCAGCTCCTATTGATCGAATTTGTTTCACCCAGTTCAGAATAGTTGCATTACCTGGCATGTTCCTGTCGTATTCGGCCCCTCCGATACGAATAGTTTGGAAACCTCCTTGCTTTGTTAAATTCCAAACAGTTGTACTTGGATTGGTGTACCAAAGATTAGTGCCTACCAATTGTTGACTTATTTCCTGAGCAGATACCGGACAAACATTTAGAATCAATAATAAGAAAATAAGTATCAAGGTAATTTGTTTCATGTTAGTCATTTATTTGTAGAATATACAGGAGATCTTTCGTTGTCGAAATTCTCGCTTGTATAATTTATTTTAGTTATTGTATCGCCTTTAAAAATAAGTACTTGAGTGGCACGCGGTTGAATTTCATCTCTATAAACTTTGTCGCTGTTCCCATGAATGATCAGGGTTAAACCGGAACCGGTTTTCTTTGTGTCTTTCAGGTATAAAGTGTACTTGCGAGGTTCGCCAAATCCACGGTTCATAATCATAACACTGAGCTGGTTCCCATCTTTCGCGCCGTAAACCATAAAACTTGAATCAGAAGCCGTCCCTTTAACAAATTCTCCGGTAAAATATTTTGCTACAAATTCCATGTGCCGGTACGATGCCCTTGGAGTCATATTGGCTCCATCAATAAAGCTGAAATCAGAACCTTTTCGATCGCCGCCATGTTCAAACATGCTCCAACTGGTGGCATAAGTCGCTCCGTATTCCATACACCAACCCAATACTGCACCAAACATTTGTCCGTTCCCCCAGGTATGAACCTCAGGTCCGCCTTTCGAGTTATACTCGCCAATTCCCCACTGAAGGGCATTTTCACCTTTTCGGTTGTGCATAGCATTTACCTGATCAACTTTTGCTCTTACTTTCAGGATTCTGGTCAACATATCCTTTGCCCCTTCGATTGCAGGATCTCCATTTCCCTGCGGATAGCGATGCCATGAGAGACCGTCGCAATAGTAATAATCCTTGCCCGGAACTTTAATAGAAATATCGTTCTTCCCACCAAATAAATCGTTCATTGGGGCATCCAGATAATCGCAAAAATCGGGACCAAAGATTTTGATGGTTGGATCAACCGCTTTCATAGCAGCTGCAATGGGTTTGAAATACTTTTCAACAATAGCGCCAAATGTTGCCTGATCGGGACGACCGGCCTGCAACCATGGTTCATTGCCTATATTCCAGAATTTGATTGGTTTGATCCCATCATGTTTTTCGACGTTAAAAAACTTGACCAGATCGGCAGTTGCCTGAGCCGATTGATATTGTGAAACCTGAAGAATAGGTTCGGCTCCGATGGCCTGAATTTTTTGAACCCAATCAAGTAATGTTTCTTTTGATGGCATGCGTCTGTCATAAGAAGCGCCACCAATTCTAATGGATTTTACCCCACAATCTTTGGTAAGATCCCAAACCTGTTTACTTAAACTACTAAACCAAACATTGGTACCGACCAGATATGGGCTAATCTTCTGAGCATTCGCACTGATGGTAAAAATTACCAATAGCACAAAAAGTGTTCTTTTAAAATTTGATTTCATTTCGATTTATTTTAGTTTATTCTATTTATTTTTCAACTATTTACTATTCTAATTCAGGACTAAAACTACTTTGTCGCATATCACAAATCATAATTCCCTAATATCAATACAATACAATGTTGTTCTACCAGAAATAAATAGTGTGTTTCCATCTTTTCCGCCAAAAGTTATGCTTGAAGGACGTTCCGGCACTTCTATTTCTTTTATTTGTTTCCCACTTTCATCGTACACATAAATGTTACCTGAAACGATATATACATTCCCATGCTTGTCAGCAATAGCTTGATAATCACCTTCTTCGGCAAAAAGTACTGGATTGTTTAGCCTTCCGTTAGTCGAAACATCAAAAGAGTAAGTCTTATGTATCTCGTCTTGAACCAAGTAGAACTTTTCTCCCGATATTGCAATGCCCAAATTATGCGGCTCTCTTGATTCTCTTGTATTTATTATAGTTGTGGTGGTATCGCTGTTGTGATAATATTCAACACGATTTGTTTTTAATTTTTGATAGAATCCATCGACTGAGGAATGCAGGTAGGCGGGATAAATTCCCCATTGTTTGTTTGATCCCATTATCGAATCTTTCGTCAATAGATCAAATTCTTCAATTGGTACTTGTGTTACATCCATTGAAACAAAAGCCTTATTCTCCGATTTTACCAATAAATTCCCTGCTTTATCAATAGCCAAACCAATGGGTGAAATTGGCAAATCGCATATCATTGAGACCTCGTTCTTTTCAGGAGAGTATTTATAAATCTCGTTCCAGCGGCTATCTGTGAAATATACATTGCCTTCTTTATCTGAAGTGAGTGCATCAATAAATTCAAACCCACCAGCTACTTTTTTTATCTGAGACAGATTGTTATTTTTACTTATTTTGGGAGAATTACCGGAAACTTTAAGATTTGAGATTTCCAAAGATCGAACTCCGTAATTCCATCCGGAATCAAAAATGGTGTTGTCAAAAACAAAACGTGTGGAACTGTATGAATGCACATTACAAAACTCCAGATTGTAAGAATTCTTCAGTAGCACAGCATAAGGATAAGGAGAAAATGTACGGCTTGTTCGGTAAGAATAGAGGTTGGCAAAACGTAAATTTGCACAATTATCAATTTCAAGTGGCAGGGCATTCCATCCTTCGCCTTTTTCTTCTTCGAATTGAAAAGCATAGAACTTCCAGTTGGATACATTTTTTATTTGTGCTTCATTCCTTACATGGTGCTCCAGCGACATTCCATAAACACGTCCGGGAGCTATTGTATTGGAAACATACAATCCGGCTTGTGCAAACGGACTTGCTGTCCAGACATCTTTAATTGATCCACCACCTCCATTGGTAATCCAGAGACTCCAGTACTGGCTGTCCCACTTCCGGTTATTATCACTGTCCGCCGTACTATTGTTATTGTAAATTTGCAGGTATGTCCCGGTAGAATCAAATGTGCCATGGCCTCCCAAAAATTTAACATCATTAATCAGAGAATGCTCACCTGCCATCCATTTTATCCCAACAGCTCTCGGATTAATTCCTCCTGCATCAACACCAATACCGGTTATTATATTGTTTCCCCCAACCGATGATTCTATTAAAGCCTTAGGATTTCCTGTACCTGCAAAAGATTCAGTTTTGTCGCTAATGAGTATTTGTGTTGTAATCGGATTTAAGCCAATTAGAACTGTATTTGGTTTTAACTTAAGTTGATCAGAAATCCGGTATCTCCCGCTTGGAAAATAAAGTACATCGTTTTGATTAATAGCATTCTGAATAATTTCAGTATTATCAAAATCAGAATTACCAATCACGCCCAAATCGGCCATATTCGTCCAGCTATCCGGAGAGGGCAAAAGGGGAATATCTGTTTTGGGCAAAAGGGGAACCTTCGCCATCGGTACAATTTGGCTGATGGTTTCAATAGATGGCTTTTCACCTAAATCCTTAATTTGTAGTCCATGCATAAAATCAATAACCTTGTAGATATTGCTTTCTCCCTGAATCTCTTTTCCACTTCTTCTTAGCTTTGCCAATAAAGGTACTTTTATACAGGTGAGGTTTTTCATGTTATATTGGGAGTAGGCATTAAATTCTTCATCAATAAAGACTGCCGCATCTGAGATATTTTCAAAGCGGCAATCTTCCATATAAACTTTATCAGGATTATCGGGACGTGTTACAAGAACCGAAGGAGTGTTTTTAAAATGCGTTCGAATGATCGTTAATCCGGATTCCTGTGATTCGATTGCAGCTTTTCTCTGTCCTTCAAAATAAGAATCCATTAACATAACCGGCCACCCCGGAGAACTCTTATAAGCTAATATGCCATATTCTCCATTTAAAAAACGGCAATTGGATATTTCATTTCCAATGCGTTCAATGGCAGCCAGTCCCGTACCCAAATCAAAATCGCAAAAAGATATGAAACAATGTTGCGCAAAATTCGATCGAATGCACACCATCTGATTATTCCCGTTTATCACTTTAAAATCGATATTACTAATGGCACTGTAAAAAGTACCGGCATTGGCATCACTAATTCTTGTACCCCGCCCTTTGTTGCTTGCAAAATGTATCATGTATCTTGAAGCTTCAGCATTAAAGTCGGGGTCGTTGCCGTCTCTGACAAAGACCGGTCGTTTTTTCCCAAATCCAATTAATCGTATGCCTTTCCATACATAGATGGTCTTATTTAATTTATACATGCCTTCAGGAATAAATACAATTCCAAATTTCCCATTTGCCTCCACTTTATCGATAGCCTGCTGTAGCGCATCGGAATCATCATGAACTCCATCGGCATGAACAGCAAATTGATCTGGCAAAAGATAGACAGCCTTAGGATCTTCAATTCTCATCGGATAGATCGATTGTGCCTGGATATTAAAACAAGCAAAAAGAAACAGAATACTTAGAAATGACCATATTCCTTTTAAGCGACTGATGATAATGCCTTTCATCTTTTTTTCTTTCAGATATATTATTTTACAGCTCATTGAATGTCACCATTACAATTTTTTGCGCGATGCCAGATACCCCCAAACATATGCTGACTGCCCCAAAGGTCGATCAATAACATACTCATTCTGAGGAACAATCCAAAATACATCAAAATATGATTCTGCCGTAGGCCATTCAGGAATAGCAGGAAAAATCCCTCCCCGAAGTCTTTGTTCGACTTCAGATCCGGGTTTGGCAATAGAACTTAATTCGCCAGGTCCGAATACTGTAATTCCGATTGGCGCTGGCTGTCCGGTGTGTTTCGAATCTTCGTGCAATACATTCATCACATGATTTTCTCCCAAACCGCTGGTCAGACAAAGGTTCATAGGATTGGCGCCTGCTGAATACTGTGCTGAACGAAGTATTGTTTTCAGATATTTCTGGTCGGCTGTTAAAGCATGGGCGCGAACCAAGACAGTTGATGCAGGAATGGAATAAGCCCCTGAATAGCCTCCAATTGGTCTCCCTGCCGATCCGGTTGTAAGTCCGAATGCATTGTTTGCTGCCAATTCAACCAGGTGATCGGCTTTTGCGATCAGGTCATCCTTCATTTTTTGCTGAACTTTTCTGTCAACCAGTGATTTGTCGAGACGCGCATATATAAACGCAGCTTCCTCTTTGCCGAATTTCTCCTGAGTATTAAGAAAAACCTTGTGCCAGCGCTTATCCTTTGTCAGGCGATAAAGTTCAACTGAAGCAAGATTACGCTCCTGTGGCACAGCATTTTTTGCACGGTCTCTGACTTTTTCATAATCTGAACTGGTAATCCATTTCTGGTATTCCACTTCAGCCCAATCCATGGCTCTCACCGCACTGGATTCCCAGATTTTTGCTTTCTCGTCCTGACCCAGCATTTTCAACACCAACGCAGCGCGAGCCGCTACGCCGGCATACAAATAACTCGACCAATGATCTGGGGCATATGCCATTACCGTATTTGATTCTTCCCACGAAGTACTTCCTTCGTTTGGATGTTCCGACGATTCTACACCGCCCCGAATACCTCCATCAGGCATTTGCATACGCCGATAAATATCCAGACCATACAGCGCTTCATCCACCAAATCAGGCAAATCGTTTCCTGATTCAGGGATATTCAGGCAAATATTCTTGAAATATTCAGGATTCAGCTCCATCAATTCCAAATAAAGCCGTGGAGTATAAACATGATTGATCCTTCGATCCCAATCACCGGCATCCATTGTTCCACCCCAGGCTTCAGGAACGAGTACATTGGTTTTACCGGCTACCAGATTCGGGAAATTACCCCTGTCGGTTCCCATTGCATTCAACCCATTCCCGCTGTTTAAAAGTGAACAGGTAGATTGGTAAACTTTCACACCATCAATGGGATTAAAACTTCGCGGACGAACAAAATCGGTGTAAGGCGGCAACATCGGAATGCCGCTTCGATGCTGAAATACACCCTTCATGGATATTTCGAAAGCATGCTCCCAAGTACTATTCTCATCTATGTTAAACGAATAACCGCACCCAATTCCATCAACCGAAACCCGATAGCGGCCTGGCGTATTAAAACTACTGAAATCCAAACGGACAACATCAGTTCCGCTGTGGTTTACTTTGGTGCCGATTCCTTCAGGTTCACTGCCTTTCCACTGCAAAACTACCTTTCCGGTAAAAACTTTTTGGTTGGTCTTATCATCGATCAACGAAAAATTCAGGTTTTCAGGATAGGTATAGCCACCGCCGTTCCCCATCCATAATGATAAAAAGGCATTTTTGTCAGGATCATCAGCCCGAAAACCGATTTGTGAAACATGTACAGCTTCACTGCGGACATAAACCGGGTCGTGCACATAATAGTATGAAGAACTTGTCAGGTTGAGCGCCGGGAGACTAATCAGATAAGCATCTCCGGTTTTTAAGGGATAAGGCAATTTCAGATACAGCTTATGATTGGCCGTATAAAATTGTTCCTTAGCCAATTTCCACGAAGTATCAGTCCATGCGGTGGGCTTGCTTTTTCGTGAAACTGCCAATGGAGTGACTGGCTTGTTGTAATTTATATCGGTCGAAGAGCTGATTGAATAACTGGAAGCTAAATCAGCCACAGCCGTGTCGAGATGTTTTCCGGCAATTCTTTCATGCAATACAAGGATTTTCCTGTCCGGTCCAACCAAACTTCCGAGTGGAAATCCATTTCTTGTAACGAACATATCTCTGGGCTCTCCAAGCAAAGTTTTTGTAGCCACGGTAACTATATCGGCAGAATCGGCCTGATAAGGTATTTGCCTGATCGGTATAATTTTACAATCATCGATTTCAATACACAGCACATCAGGAGCTACCACCGAAACATGACTGATCTGGGGTGGCAATTGTGGCATACCGGTTGACGGAAGCGCATCACCTGCCTTGGTTGAAAGATTCGGGATAATTGTGTTTTGGCAAAATCCTAAAAAATTAGCGAAAAGCAAAATTGCCAATATGGAAAATCCGCTGAATTTAAATTTTGTTTTTTTATTCATTTTGAAATTTATTTCGTTGCCCGTGTTAATTCTCCTAAAAAACTATAAGTGTTAGGATTATAAATGTTTAGATTAGATTTTCCAGCTTATATTAAGTGAAAAATAATTTTACATTTTTCCTATCGTTATCAGGTTTCTTGCTGAATCAAGGATAAAATCTTTATTTATTTCTTATTCATTTTTATCATTTTTTACTTCTGGTGGAAGGTTTTTCAGGTTTTGAGTTAATCCGTATGTGTATTGCCTTTTTATTTCTCCTGATTTTGACAACACAAACATTATTGTTGTTTGATTTGGAATAGTTCCACTGATAACTTTGTCCATGCCAAGATCAGCATGAATTAATAACGGTTTGGGAGAATCGCCACTTTTATTTAAAATCAGGTCGAAATCAAAATCATGAGTCTGATCTTCATTTAAAATCATAACACAAATCTCATCATCGCTAATCGATGCGATGGTTTTTACATATGAATTACTGCTTTCGGTTGGCAGAAACTCCCCTTTCATATTTAAAGCCATCATCTGCGTATGATAATAGCTCGATCGGGGATAAAATTCGGAAGGTAATCCAAGGTATCCAAAATCGGTATTAATTCTGTCTGTCTCGCTGATGCACCATGGACAAACCGTAAATGCTCCATATTTTAGTCCAAGTCCATAGATTTCAGCCATAAATTGTCCACCCAAAAATGAGGGATTTCCATATCCTGAAATTTCCCGGTCGGGATTTGCATAAGTTACATTGACTTCAGTCAGTCCCCACTGCAATTTTTCATTCCCGGTTCGTCCATGCTTTTTATTTGCGTTATCAATCATTTCCATCAGTTGTTCTATTTGACGCCTGATTTTAAACGGACCGGAGAAAACAACATCATCACGATTGAAATTGCGACCATTCGGATAATTATGAAAGGTAATTCCGTCAATCATCCAATGGCCGTTTTCATCTTTTCCTGTGAGATCAAGATTACCTCCAACAATAGCTTCGTATTTATCTTTCATAAGACTACTTTCATCAAAAATGAATATTTTGATTGTGGGATCGGCAGCTTTCATTGCCGGTGCAAGACGTTTTATATATTCATACACTTTTTCAACGGTACTGCGGTTCTGTAATAATGGTTCATTTCCAATAGAGTAGAACCTGACACCTTTACCGTTGGAATATTTATAATCCCTGACCAAATCAGTAACTTCGGATACGGTATAATCGCGGGGAACCTGAAGAATTGGTTCAGCACCAGCACCACGAATCGAATCAATCATGGCAGTGAGTCTTTTTCTTTCCGGGAAACGATGTTCATAACCTGCTCCTCCAATCCGAACCATTTTAATTCCGCTTTCCTCAACCTTTGGCCAAAGCATGTAAAGATAACCGGGGCGTTTCCCTTCGTCTGATTTATCCATCCAGTGGTTTTGCCCAAAAAGAAAAGGGCTGATTTGCTGTGCATTAATTCTGATGCTCAAACTTACAATAAGCATCAGAAAAATGGTTTGTTTTATTTTCATTTATTTCATTTTAGAATGGTTTGAAAATTAGAATTTTTATTGATTTAACCAATTCTGTAATTTCAAAATTGACCTATAAAAATAGTCGTATAATGCATTCATTTCTACCTGTACATTTTCCGAAAATAATGGTTTATTGTCCTATATTTGTATACTATTATACAGAATAAGATATGATTAAGGAAGAGTTTTATGAAAAGCTGTCAACTGAAACCGAATATGGAATAAATATCCTTAATACCGATTGTCCTTATCTTGATGTTCCCTGGCATTTTCATCCTGAAACGGAAATCATTTATATTGAAAAAGGTAGTGGAACCCGTTTTGTAGGAGATCATTCTGAGGCATTTAAAGAGGGGGACATTGGCCTAGTAGGGCCTAACCTGCCACACGTTTGGAGAAGTGACCCGATTTACAAGGAAAATATTCCAGGACTTACTGCACATGTTCAAGTAGTACATTTTCATGATTCGATTTTAAAAGGGTCCTTGGCAAAATTGACCGAAATGAAGGAAATTAATCGACTTCTTTTCGAATCGCAATTTGGAATTAAATTCTTCGGATCGGCAAGAGACAATATTGAAATACAAATGAAAAAATTGATCCAGGCGACAGGAATCGATAAGCTTATAGGATTAATAAAAATACTCGATTTCATGTCGGAAACAGACGAAAAGCAATTGTTAGCCAGCATTGGATATTCTAAAATAAGGAAATCGGCTGATTTCGACAGGTTTGATAAGGCTCACCATTACATGATCGATAAATTTCAAAAAAATGTTAAACTCAAAATCGTTGCCGACCTGGTTGGAATGACACCAACCTCATTTTGCCGGTATTTTAAAAAACATACAAAAAAAACGTTTCATACTGTTTTAAACGAAATCAGGATTGGACATGCCTGTAAATTGCTGATAGAAGACAAGATGAGTATTTCAGGAGTAGCCTTTGAAAGTGGATTTAATAATATTTCGAACTTCAACGAACAATTTAAAAAGATAAAAGGAATTCCCCCCAGCCAGTATATTAAAAACAGAAAAAATATTCCCTTTGTAAAAGAAAGTAGTTTTTAAGGTTTATTTCAAAAGTTCACTCTCCATATAAACGCAATTCATATTGCCCGTATTGGCAGTTTGATGAGTGATTTTCTGCAATTCATTTCCCAGTTGAAAAGTTGCCTTTTTTTCAAAAAATTAATTTTTATCAGCAGGTACTTGAAAGGAAAACACATCTGATTCAGTCCTTGCCGAATTCATAAGTTCCAATAGTTCTTCAACTACTTCAGGATGTTCCATTGCAACATCATTCTTTTCTCCGATATCTATTGACAGATCATACAATTCAGTAGTTGTTTTTCCCGGGTTTAGAACATTATACTGCACCAACTTCCAATTTCCTTTTCGAATTGCTTTTCGGCCACCCAGTTCATGAAACTCCCAATACAGATAATCATGTTTTTTTTGACCTTCATTATTCAACAGTGTAGGCAAAAAAGAGATTCCGTCAATATTTTTTGGAGTTTCTGTTCCAACAAGCTCCGCCAGCGTGGGCATTACATCCCAAAATGCGGATATGTGATTACTGTTTGTTCCTTCTTCAATTTTTCCCGGCCACCAGGCGATCATGGGTTCACGGATACCACCTTCATAAAGGTCCCGCTTGTATCCCCGCAAAGGACCATTGCTGTCGAAATAATCAGGATCTGCGCCGCCCTCCAGGTGTGGGCCATTATCGGAACTAAAAATAACCAACGTGTTTTTATCTAAACCCAGTTCCTTCAATTTTGCAAGCACTTCACCAACCTGTTTGTCAAGCAGCGTTACCATGGCTGCAAATGCCGCATGACTTTCCGGCTGAGTTCCATAAGCACCGATTCTGAAATTTTTGTCACCGGGTTCAGCACCCTTGAATTCTTTTTCCGGCAAAAACTGTCCTTTGAATTCTTCCATATTTTTTTCTGGTACCAGCAATTCAGCGTGAGGAATTGTAGTTGGATAATACATAAAAAAAGGCCTGTCTTTATTTTTTTCGATAAACTGTAATGCCCGCTGATGAATTAGCTCTGGCGAGTACGTTTCAAACTTATCTCCGGTATTTCCTTCAAGAACAACTTTTTTTTCATTATCCCACAAATGTCCGGGATAATAATTATGCGCCATTCGCTGACAGTTATAGCCGTAAAATTCGTCAAATCCCTGATTATTTGGACTTCCTTCCGAATCAACAAAACCAAGTCCCCACTTGCCAAACCCCCCTGTCACATAACCCGCCTGCTTTAGCATTTCGGCTATCGTAAAAGCGGCATCAGGAAGTGGCCACTGTCCTTCCGGCTGTATTTCTTTGTTGCCCCTGATGGGAGTATGTCCTGTTGTTTGCCCGGTCATTAATGAAGAACGCGATGGAGCACAAACTGAACAACCTGCATAATGCTGGGTAAACAACATTCCTTCGCTGGCCATTTTATCGAGATTAGGCGTGGTAAAATGTACCTGCCCGTAACAACCTAAATCGCCGTAACCCAAATCATCGGCCAAAATATAAATGATATTAGGTTTTACGGGTTGATTTTTTTGTTCTGAACGGCTATTACAAGCGACAAATGCCAGTACGATTAAAACTAAAACGACTGATTTCCTCATTTTAAGAATTGTTTATATCCAAAGCCCAAATAAAAACATGGTGCAACATTCAAAAATATAAAAGAAATCTCACAATCAGGGAAGAAAAAAGCCTGACTATTATCAGGCTTATATTTCAATATATTTTACTTATTGTTTTTTACTTGCTGAAATTATTGAAAAATTTTTCCAACCCGTTTATACCTCCAACATCACCCAAATCCTCAACTACAAAATCGGCCCCATTTTCTGCGAGTTCCTTTCGGTTATTTTCACGGGCAATACCAAGTGTCAATCCAAATCCGCCTTTTTTACCAGCCTGAACTCCGGAAACAGCATCCTCAATAATAATGGCATAGGCATACTCAACACCAACTGTGTCGCAGGCAGTAGTGAAAATATCAGGCTCGGGCTTACCGTGTAATCCAAGTTCAGCAGAAACTTCGCCGTCAACACGCACATCAAAAATGTCAAGCAAATGAACAGCTTCAAGAACCATTTTACAGTTTTTACTCGATGAAGCCACTCCAAGTTTTATTCCTGCGTCTTTTAACTGATTGAGCAGTTCAACAGTTGAAGGATAGACTTCGACACCTTCATTTGCAACAACCTCGTTGAACGTTTCATTTTTACGATTTCCTAAACCACACACTGTTTCTTTTCCAGGAGAGTCGGACGGGTTGCCAAAAGGAATTTCAATTCCACGCGATTCCAAAAAATTAGCTACTCCTTTATAACGTGGTTTTCCATCTACAAAAGGAAGATAATCAGCGGCATGTGTAAATTCCCTAAACGGTTCGCCATGTTCTTTCTCACGTTTGTGAAGGTATTCATCAAACATTTTTTTCCAGGCAGCGGCATGTGTAATTGCTGTTTTTGTGATTACGCCGTCCATATCGAAAATCACAGCGCCGAAAGAATAAACTGGTTTCATTTTATATTTTTATGGTGAAAGCAGATTTTCATGAAAAAAGCCGAACAACAGCCCGGCTATTTCTTTGGAGTATTACTAAAAAAGCTTTTTAAAGCCGATCACGTCTTTTACTTCCTGTAGTGTCCGCGAAGCTGACTCCCGTGCTTTTTCAGCACCTAATTTAGCAACTTTTGCCAAATATTCCTCATCTGCAAGAATCTCAATGATTTTTTCCCGGATAGGCGCCGTATATGCAATGATATCAGCTGCCAGTTGTTTCTTCATGTCTCCATAACGAATTTCGCACTTGTTGTACAAAGCATCGAAATGTGCAACAGTATCAGGTGTAGAAACAATCTTCATCAGTGTAAATAAATTTTCAATTGGCTCCGGCTTTTTCTGGTTCATTTCTGTAGGACCGGAATCGGTAACTGCCCGCATTACTTTCTTTTGAATATCTTTTGGATCTTCATAGAGATTAATTGCATTCCCTTCCGATTTTCCCATTTTCCCGCTTCCGTCCAGTCCGGGAACTTTGATCATATCGCCACCATCGAAAGTAAATGGTTTTGGTGAAGGGAATACTTTTTTACCATACATGTGATTAAACCGTTTGGCAAATTTCCGTGCCATTTCCAGGTTTTGTTCCTGATCTTTTCCCACTGGAACATATTTGGCTTTATGAATAATAATGTCGGCAGCCATTAAAACCGGGTAAGTTAAAAGTCCGGCGTTTACATTATCTGGTTGCTGACGCGCCTTATCTTTAAAAGAAGTAGTACGTTCAAGTTCACCTAAATAGGCATTCATATTTAACAATGCGTACAATTCTGAAACTTCAGGAACGTCGCTCTGTATAAATATGGTTGCTTTCTCCGGATCGATTCCACAGGCAAGATATTCTGACAGAACCTGTTTTACGCCAGCCTGCAGGTTTTCCGGTGTTGGATGTGTGGTTAACGAGTGAATGTCAGCGATAAAAAAGTAACAGTTGAAATCATCCTGCATCCGAATGAAATTCCGAACAGCACCAAAATAATTTCCAAGATGCAAATATCCGGTTGGCCGTATTCCGCTGACAACTATTGGCTTATTCATTTTCTTATTTTTAAGTAGCTGCAAAAATAGACATTCAACTGAAAAGTAAAAAGATAAAAGATTGGTTTAAAGAAATTAATCCCCGATAAGATCACAAACAACTGCTCCTGTTGTTGAAATCAAATCATTTGGATTAAGCTTCAACTGCATTCCACGCCTGCCAGCACTAACGAAGATGAAATTAAAATCCAGGCAGGTTTCATGAATAAACATAGGATAAGGTCTTTTCATACCAAGAGGAGAACAAGCTCCGCGAATATATCCGGTGAGGCCTAATAATTCTTTCATTGCCACCATTTCTGTATTTTTATTACCTGATATTTTAGCAGCTTTTTTCAGGTTTAATTCTGTATCCCCGGGAACAATTGCAACAAATATCCCGTTTAAATTTCCACGCAAAACCAGCGTTTTAAATACCTGATTTACATTTTGTCCCAATTTTGCAGCTACTTTTACAGCACTTAAATCATCTTCATTAACCCGGTATTCAACCATTTCATAATTTATCCAATGCTTATCGAGCAGCCGGGCAGCATTTGTTTTTTTCACTTTCCTGAATTTTCAACCAAATTATGGAAAATTAAGACATTCACGTAAATTGGAACCACCATCATTTATATCAAATACTTTTACTTAAAGAACAGATGGCTTTTTAAACCCGGAAATATTTTTTCAAAAAGAAAATAATATTAGTTTTACGTACTGAAATTTAGAGAGATATGTATAAATCGCCCTTATACGGTAAAGAATTGAACTGGCGTAACGTGAAAATGGAAATGCGAGATCAGTCAGTTTGTTTGCGACCGTAAGGCCGGAAGAAGGGATTTATTGCGTTAATGCAGTGAATCCCTTTTTTTGTTTTCAATTAATTTAAAAAACGATAAAATCATGACCAGACAAAAGAAAATTTTTCTCGAGGAGTCGGAATTCCCAAAACAATGGTATAACCTTGCCCCTGACCTTCCTACTCCGTTAAACCCACCACTCGGACCTGGCGGAGTACCCGTTGGCCCTGAAATGTTAGCGCCTGTTTTCCCAATGAACCTGATTGAACAGGAAGTTAGTCCGAATCGTTGGATCGATATTCCCGATGGAATCAGGGAAATACTAATGCAATGGCGTCCGAGCCCGCTAATTCGTGCTTACGAACTGGAAGAGGCGCTTGGAACTCCGGCCAAAATTTATTATAAAAACGAAAGCGTTTCACCAGCCGGAAGTCACAAACCAAACACGGCTGTTGCACAGGCATGGTACAACAAACAATTCGGAATTAAAAAACTAACCACTGAAACCGGCGCCGGACAATGGGGTTCTGCCCTTTCTTACGCCTGTGCACAAATTGGTGGAATTGAATGTAAAGTTTTTATGGTTCGCGTAAGTTTCGACCAGAAACCGTTCCGTAAAATGATGATGGAAACCTGGGGTGGAAAATGTATTGCCAGTCCAAGCACCGAAACCCAGGCAGGACGTAACATTCTGGCTGAGTTTCCTGATACACCGGGAAGTCTTGGTATCGCAATTTCTGAAGCAGTTGAAGCTGCCGTTACTGATCCAACTGGCCAAACCCGGTATTCACTCGGCTCAGTATTGAACCATGTGTTGTTGCATCAAACCGTTATTGGCCAGGAAGCTAAAAAGCAGTTAGCAAAAGTTGGAATTAAAAAGCCTGACATTGTTATTGGCTGTTGTGGTGGCGGAAGTAATTTTGCCGGAATTTCTTTCCCGTTTATGTACGATAAAATTCATGGAGCAGATATTCAGATAATTGGTGTTGAACCATTTAGCTGCCCAACATTAACAAAAGCACCTTTTATATATGACCATGGCGATGTGGCTCAAATGACCCCACTTTTGGCAATGAACAGCCTGGGACATAACTTCGTTCCAGCGCCAATACATGCAGGCGGTTTACGTTATCACGGTATGGCTCCACTTGTTAGCGCTGCATTGCGTGACAATTTAATGGAGGCAGTTGCCATTCACCAAAGTGAATGTTTTGAAGCCGGATTACTTTTTGCAAAAACAGAAGGCATTATTCCTGCTCCTGAAACCACACATGCCATTGCCGCTACTATTCGCGAAGCAAAAAAAGCCAAAGAAGAAGGAAAAGAGAAAGTGATCCTTTTCAATTTCAGCGGACACGGATTAATGGATTTGGTGGGTTACAGCAAATATATGGCTGGGGAACTTTTAGATTATGAATATCCTGAAGAAGAGATCGCAAACAACCTTAAAAAATTAGAGGGCTATCCGTTACCGAAATAGTTTAAACAGCCTTGATTTCGGGCCGCCGGTTTTTAAAAAATTCCGGCGGTTTTTTTTGTGTTGCTAAAAAAAAGCGTCTGTTAACCCAAAAGGAACTTTAATTATAACTTTTTCAAGTAAGCGTTGTATTACTTCAAAACGATGTTGATTTCCCGTAAGTAATAATGTCAAATGTTCTTTTGTAGCATCCGTAAAATAGTCACCTTTTAGCTGACATGATTTAATTATTCCTTTAGCTACTTCTAATTCAATTTCAAGATTTTTTTTATTGCTTCGGAAAGTGTTTCTGAAAGTATATCGAGGTGAATAGCCAAAGTTCCACTCCCAGGTTTCGAATTTTTCCTTCGATAATTTCTGAATTGTTTCATCGTCTTTTCCAGATAATTCCAAATTTAAATTTGCATTATCTTCCAACTGAACATCCAAAAGAAACCGGATAAAATCTTCAACAGAAATTTTCTTTTTCAGATAATTCGAAATATTGGTCACCCGGCTACGGTTTGATTGAACTGCTTTGCTGTCGTATTTCCCCGGAATTACTTTTATTGCCTGTCCAAGATTTTCCAGATCAGTATCGAAAAGTAAAGTACCATGATGAAGTACCCGGTTTTTATAGATGTGCTCTGCATTCCCCGATATTTTTAAATCACCGATCAGCAAATCATTTTGCCCCGAAGTAGTTGCAGTAATACCCATTTTTGCCAGTGCTTTTACTACCGGTTCAGTAAAAATTTTAAAGCTAATTTCTGCCGGGCTGGAAACATTTTTTATAAATGCGAAATTTACATTTCCCGCATCGTGAAATACTGTTCCTCCTCCTGAAATACGGCGCGCAACTTTTATGTTATTATCCCGAACATAACGATAATTAATCTCGGCAAGTGCATTCTGATGTTTACCGACTACCACCGTATTTTCACTTTGCCAGAGCATAAAAATATCCTCATCAAAATTTTTTAAAAGATATTCTTCTGCCGCCAAACAGAAATAAGAATTGGTATTTTTAAGGTAGATACAACGCATTTTTATGCAGCGAAGTTATAAGTCTGTTTCCACCCTGCGATTTACAAAATGTAAATTACAAAAAGCAATTTTCAATGGACAAATTATCGTTGAATTGAAACCGTTAGCAAGCTGGTAGCATAACAGATCTTCCCATTTTTACTTATTCCTTCCACAATAATCCTGTAACGGGCAAAATTATCGGCGGTAAAAAATTCTACTTTTGCCGAACCTCCGGAAGCATCTACATCGGGGTTCCACAACAATGTCGGCCGGTAATCGGCACGCTGATCATCAATATTTTCGGGAGTATACTTCGGAGAGTAAAATTCTTGCGGTAATTGAAACCCGCTTACTCGCGGCGTGATTCTTCCCCGAACAACTCGTTCCCAATTATTTTCCCACTCTCCTTTTCCCATTTTTGTAAGTACCGAAATCACACCATCACCACCACGTGAGCCATACGCAGCCATAGCAAATCCAGATTTTAATATTTCAATTTTATCAATATCTCCCATAGGCACATTGATGATACTCGACCACGATGATTCCAAACCATCAACCAGAAGCAAAGGATTTCGACTTCCCCCACGAATCCGAATTTCTTCTCCTACGACTACTACTCCAGGTATCGATTTAATTTCCAGGTAATCCAAAATGCTGTTGTAGGTGTAATCATCTTCGCTAATATCAAGTGAAATATCAGGTTCTCCGTATAACCTGAAATGACCGTCACCGGTAATTTTCTGACCTATGGCTTTTACATCTCCTAAAAGAATTCCATTTTTTAATACAAATTCACGGTCTGAAATCAACCGGTAATAATTTAACCTGTAAAATTTCATGGGAGTTTCAATATCAGGACAGATGTTATGCATGTTTTTCATGGAAACATAATCCTTGAATTTGATCTGCGGATCAATGGAAATGTTGGTTCGCTTACTCCCTTTTTTAGTTTTGGCATTTATCATTATCAAAGCTGAATCTTTTAAATACAACCGGTCGAAATTAAAATGCCCGGTAAGGTCAGCCGTGGTTTCTTCCGAAATAAAACTACTGGAAAATGGTCCAATTACCACTTTAGCCAAATCGGCCGGTTTTCCGCCCCACTCTTTCGTTACCTGTCCTTTTATTGTTAATCCGTAATCATCCCAGTTGGGCAATTTTACTCCCCTGTATTTTTCCAAATCGTTCCAGTAATAACTTCTCCAACCGTTTACCATCATTACCAAATCCAGTTTTTCATCAACCGAAATATTTTTCTCTTCGATAAAACAGCTGGCCGGCGATTCCACGGTACCTTTTAAATCTGAATCTAACAACAAATAACTTTCAATAGACTGATTTCTCCCTTCGGCATCAAAATAATCTTCATGAACAACGGCCACTGATAATGTTGCTTTAACAGAATCTTCATCCGTAAGCAAAGAGGCTATATCCATTTTCACTTTTTCACGGGTTCTATACTCTTCCTTGTCAAGATTGATTTGAAGTGCTTCATCATTACTGTTGCGCACAAAAATCATTCGTTCTGCAACCACATTATTCTGATCATCAAACAGTGTAATCATAGATATTCCAAGCGGAAATAATCCTTTATACAAACGGAGGGCTTGTTGAAATTCGCTCAGTACCACGTTCGAATTGAATAGTTCGATCCCTTTGTGAGTAGCTTTTAATATAAAATGCTGCGTCCGGTCAATCTTCAGATTTCGCGTTAATGTAAAAAGTAAATAATTTCCATCCGGTTTGTAATTCAGGCTGATACCATTAGGTTGTGCCGGATCAAACTGGTAAACAAAATCCGGGTAATCATCCACTAAGGCAAAATAAGTTCTTCCCTCCTGTGGCATCATAATAAATTTACCCATTCCTTTGTAAGTTGTTTTGAACGTAACAACTTCATTTCCGCTTTCATCAACTACTTTTCCCTTAACCGAAATTCCCTTCCCTTTTTCATTAATGGCTTTAAACGCAACATAATTAATTGCATTAAGTACAAAGTTCCCTCCTTCGGGCAAAAAGGCAATATCTATTTTCTCCGGCTTTTTTTCTTCTGTTTCTGAAATGATCTCGTTTGAATTTTTTTTTCCTGAAATCATAATTTTCTGATGAAAGAAGCTTTCTACACCAAAGTTTTCGAGGTATTTGGTATATGCCCTGATAAAATATGTTCCGTCAGGAATCGTTGAACTTAATTTGAAGTCACCATGAGCCACGCCATCTCTTGAAAGGATCAACCGGTTAATTATTACATGCCCGGAATCACTAATCAACTGAACATAAATGTTTTTGTATCCGGGAATCAGTTGATTATTGATGCCACTAACCAGATACGATTTAAACCATACGTCGTCGCCGGGAGCGTATAATTCACGATCTATGTGAAGATAGACCTTTTCGTAAAGGATTGAAGCGGATGAATTAATTGTATCTTTCTCAGATGCAAAAATTATATTTTGAATGCCTGTTTGAAATATTAGGATTAGTAAAATAAGGTATTTCATTTTCAGAAAACATTAAATCGGTAAAAAATACAAAAATTATTTCTCGTTCTCTATCTAAAGGTTTGAATTTAAAATTTATTCAGCAGTTATTACTAATTCATTGGTTCCCTCCGAACGTCAACGGTAAATAAATTTGTTCCATAACAAATCTTCCCTTTTTTGCTTATACCTTCAACAATAATCATGTATTTACCCGGCATGTCTGAAGTAAAAAATTCAATATCCGCCTCATCATTTTCCAATGCCACATCCGGATTCCAGTATAATGTAGGCCGCTGATCAGGTCTGTTAACAGAATCCTTTTCAGCTAAAGGATATACAGGCGAATAGAATTCTCTGGCCTGCCTGAAACCTCTTAGAATGGGAGTAATTCTTCCGTGAATTATACGTTTAAATTCATCATTGAATTTCCCAAACCCGGTTTTAGTTAAAATGGAAATTACACCTCCTGAATTGGATGGTGCACCAACTTCTACCATTTCTCCTGCACGATTAATAGCAGAAAATGACGGAAAAGCTCTTGAGGGCGGAATAATTTCAATCTTTGCAATATCATCCATTGACATCTGTTCTATAGAAACAGCCGGATCATAACCATCCACAACAATGGTAGGAGCTTTTGAAGCAAAACCTATTCGAATTCCATCTCCAAAATCTAAAATTCCAGGCACCTCGATTTCCAGATATTTCAGTACATCAGGGTAACGCTCCCTGTCTGCATCAGCTAATGTATAGGACCTTGTGGGGAAACCATAATATCCCGTAATATTGGCTGGTGTTTTTAGTTTTTCCTTTATTTCCACCTCTTTCAGAAGGATACTTCCCTCAGCCAGGTTAAATTCCCGGTCAGCCACGTAGCGGTAATAGGCGGAACGGTCAAATTCTTCAGGTATTTCAATTTCCGGCGTGGCACGGTATATTTCCCCTCCCAAACTAACTGGTACTATTGAATTAAAAACAGGGGTGGATTCGTAAAAAATATCTACATTATTGTTTTTGTCTTTCCTGTTTTTGGCATTCATCATAATTAATGCTGAATCTCTCAGATACAGCCGGCTGAAACTGAACTTTCCCGACTTATCGGTAGTATCTTTTAATATCAGGAACTGGCTTGAAAATGGACCAAGTTCAACCGTTGCATTTTCCAATGGTTTCTCTCCCCAAAGTGTTTTGACTTCTCCTTTAATTGTCAATCCGACATCAGCCCAGCCGGGTAAAGGTTTCCTGAAATAGTTCTTAAACTCGTCCCAGAAATATTTTCTCCAGCCATTGATCATCATCACCAAATCCAGTTTTTCATCGGCACTGATGTTTTCTTCATCTAAAAAATAATCAGATGGAGATTCAAGTGAACCTTTTAGTTCCGAATCAAGCAAAAGGTAGCTTTCTATTGTTTGGTTTCTGCCATCCCCGCTGAAATAATTTTCGTTTACTACTGCAACCGAAAGGCCTGCCTCAATACTGTCTTCTTCCGGGTTGAGAAGCGATTCTATTTTTAGTGTTATCTTTCTCCCTTGACTGGTATTCCTTTTTATCCGTAGTTATCCTGAGTGTTTTTTCATCTGAATTCCGAACAAAAACAAGTCGTTCAGCATTTATATTGTTTTGTTCATCAATTACGGTTATTTTCGATATTCCCGGGGGAAAGAACCCTTTGTAGATTTCCATCAGGTACTGAAAACCTGTCATTTCAACTTCTTCACGGAAAAGCTCCTGCCCTTTTTGCGAAACAGCCAAAACAAGATTTTTAATACTTTTTGATTTAATATTCCGGCTGAGAATGAACTGCAGATTATTCTCTTTCTGTTTGTAATGCAGGGCAATCCCGTCAATTTGTGCATCTTCAAACTGATAAGTAAAACCGGGATAACCATCGATCAGGGCCATAGTATTTTTTCCCTTCCTGCGGCATCATTACAAACATTCCCATTCCCTTGTATTTGCTTTCGAAGGTTACAATTTCTTCCCCGGTTTCATCAATTATTTTCCCGGTTACCGGGATTCCTTTTCCTTTTTCGTTTATCGCTTTAAATGCAATGTAATTGGTTGCGTTCATTACCAGGCTGCCCCCCTCGGGCAAGAATGAGACATCTATGATTTTTTGTTCTTCCGGTTGCTTTTAAATTCAGGCAAATCGGTTGAACTGGCCACCGCAATTTTTTGGTGAAACAGGCTCTCTTCACCAAAATTCTGCAAATACCTGGTGTACCCCCGAATAGTGTACTGTCCTTTTGGAAAGCGTGTCAGGAAGGTGAAAATCATTGTTTGAAATCCCGTTAGATCGAAAGCATTAGCCGCTGGTCAATAATCCGGCCGTCTTCGGCAATTAATTGTACATAAATATTCTTGAATCCGGGAATAAGCTGGTTATTTATCCCGCTGACAAGATAGGATTTAAACCAGATATCGTCACCCGGGGAATAGAGTTCTCTGTCAATGTGGAGATACAGTTTTTCATAAAGAACAGTATCATGCCGAAAGCTTACATCCGGTATCACCTGGCTGAAAATCAGGGACTTTGAAAAGTAAAAATAACAGAGCAGGCTAATATAAATTTTTTCATGGCGTATGATTTTATTTATTCCGTATTTTCCGGTTGAAAATCATACGGCAACATTGCTCCAACACGTTTATTCCCGATTTCCGGACCGAACATAATCGAGTTATCCGGCCGTGAACCATCAGCACGAATAGTACAGGTATCTTTTAAGAAATATATATTTGAATATACTATCTCGGTGAAAAAGGTCGTTGTATTTCCTCTATCTCTTTCAATTTCAGATTAACGGGATGCGTTAAATCCGAAAGAAATATTCAATATATAAATTTTTGTTTTTCAAACCAACAATTTTTGCCTCGTTATCTGTTCGAATTATATATTTTTCAAATTCAAATTCCTCTTCTTCACTTAACCCGGTTTCAGGATTTATATATCGAAAAATTATAAAATATTTATTACGTGTACTATAACCATTTTCTTTGAGCTGATCATTAATTAACGACCGGCAAAAATGAAGATCGGAATTGTAATAAGCTTCCAGTCGTTTTCTTTCGAACCTGTTCGTTTTTCTTTTTGAAACTTTCTTGTCGGGTTGAAAGTAAAAGTAACCTAAAATATGAAATTCATATTTTTTGTCATTTCCGGTTTGCAATTCTATATAGTGAATCAGATTAATGTGAAGTTTATACCCCAGCAAAGGCAGATTAACCAACAATGGCGCTTTTGTATTTACAACAAACAACATAGAACTGCTATCAGCTGCTAATAATCCTGAATTAAAACTTCGACCTTCACTTTCTGAAATTTTCTCCCGGTGAAAAATCAGAACGCTGTCATTTTCTAAAGATGCATTTTTACCCCAGTAATCAGTACCCAGAAAATGTAGTTTAAATTGAAGGAGGTTCTCTTCACGCCTGTTTTTATCAATCACTTCAACAGTTCCCAATTCAATATCTCTTGGTTTAAGTTTAATGTGCAGCGTAGTATCTGAATTTAGTTTTATCTCAATTACTTCTGTCGCATAACTAATGTGGCTTACAACTATTTCGCATGGTGGAATTACTTTTTGAAGTGAAAACTGCCCAGCACTATTAGTAATGGTTCCATTAGATGTTCCGTTGACATATACTGTTGCATAAAGTACAGGATGATTATTCCCCGATTCGGTAACAGTTCCTGTAACATTAATTTGAGAAAAAACCTGTAAACGGAACAGGAGAAAAATCAGCCAGAATACATGCAACTTTATCTGCTTCATACTGAGATAGAAATCATATAACTTTCCGCCAAAACAACTGCATTAATAGCTACAGTGCTATAACTAACTGTCCTGCCCAGGCTGATTTCTTCTCAGATTATCCGATATCTTCCCGCCAAATCCATACATAAAATTTGAGAACAGCCCTGCTATTTTCAGTTACAACAGACGTCGTTGCCTGAAATAAGAAGAAAATTTGCAGAACTTTTTTATAGGCAATGAATTAGGTTAAATTACATTACAAAAATTACGCCAATTTACATAATATTAAAACACACCTTACAACCTTTATCCGGTCATAAACATATGCTCCTGTATTGAGGAACTATGTTTTTCGGAAGAAGTACTTTTTAAAAATCAGCAATGGTTTATTATATCTTATTAGCGCTGGATCACTACCTTTTTAGTTGTTATTTTTGAGTTCCCTAAAAGTTTACACACGTAAATTCCCGGATTCATACCGGCGCAATTGTAGTTATATTCTGTTCCTGTAAAATCAAACTCATCCACTTTTCGCCCGTTAATGTCATAAATCATTATTTTGTTTTGAGGATTAGGTTGCGAAACAGAAAAAGTCATATAATCATTTGCCGGTGACGGATAAACATTAAAGTCCACTTGAGATTTCAAAAGATCTTCTGAACTTGTTAATACACTGCTATGATTGATTTCAACGGATTGTTGCAATCTGATATCTTCAGAAGAAGACCCAACAAGTAATTCAAAAGTAGCTTTATCGTAACCAAATTTATTCAATTCAGGTTTGAAATAAGCAAAAGCATTTTCATCCAACACAAATGTGACTTGTTTTGTATCCCCGGGATTCAGGCTTACTTTTGCAAAATCTTTTAATTCTTCATAAGGTCTGATATCAATATCGTTCTGATGAACATATAACTGAGCCACTTCTGCACCTGCCACGTTTCCAGTGTTTTTCACACTAAAAGAAACCGTATATTTTACCTGCCCGTTAATTGTGTCAGCAACAACTATCATATCGCTATACTCGAAAGTTGTATATGATAAGCCAAAACCAAATGGAAAACGTGGCTCAATATTTTCAGTGGTATAGTAGCGATAACCTAGAAATACCCCTTCGTTATATTTCACATGGTTTGATCCGTTATTGGCATAATAATTTGAATACGTCGGGTTATCCTCCCAGGCTTTTTCAAAAGAAGCTGGTAATTTACCCGATGGATTGGTAATTCCAAACAAAATTTCGCCAATAGCAGTACCCCCTTCCTGTCCGGGATAGAAGGCATGAATCAATCCTTTAACGGAAGAAATCCAAGGAGACATATCAACGTTTCCTCCAGCTTCAAGAATTACAATTGTATTTGAATTGATTCTCGATACTCTGGCAATGAGACTATCTTGCGAAGGATCAAGTTTGAACGGTCGGTCAAATCCTTCACCTTCGGTATCCGAATTAAACCCTGCACAAACGACCACAGCATCTGAAGACTTAGCGGCATTCAGAACTTCTTCATCCTCAGCTGTTTCATTTCTGTAGCCAAAGGTAATCTCAGCCAATCCACCATTTTCATAATATTCCAATTTGACCCGATAAGGAACATCTTTTGTTAATTTAATCTTTCCCTGTTTCAGCGTATAAGCTTCATCAATCCAATTATCAATTATCAGTTGATCACCGACCCAAAGTCTGAATCCATCATCGCCTTTAACTGAAAATACATACGTTCCTGTCTGTTCAGGTTTAATATAACCGGTCCAGCGAATCGAAAAATGATCGGCAGGAAAATCCGGAACATTGGGTTGACCCGACCAATGAAAATCAATCAAGGTATCAATCCTGGTATAATCCGAGCTTCCTGATAAATCCTGGTTTTTATAATATCTTCCGGTTAACCCCCTGGTTGTTAAGTCAGATGAAGTATAAAAAACTGAACCTGCAGCAATACCTCCAATTCCTGAGTTGTCGACAAAATTGACCTGCACATTATCTCCAGCAATATTTTCGATTCCTTTTAAAATAGAAACATAATGAAATGGTGAAGGATATGAGCTACCGCCTCCTGCAACAAATGTGTTGGCATTTGGCCCTAAAACTGCAATACTTTTTATTTTTGATGTAGAAAGTGGCAAAATAGAATCCTGATTTTTTAACAAAACAATACCTGAACGGGCAACTTCAAGAGAGGTAGCTGCACTTTCCGGATTGTCAAGTGGAATTGATGAATCTGTCTGGTTTTGATCATAAAATCCAAAGCGGAAAATGATCCGTAAAATCCGTCGAACTTTATCGTCGATCATTTCTTCGGTAATTGATCCATCGTTTAATCCATTTTGAAGTGTTGTCGGAGTCATATATTGAGCACTTGGCATTTCAAGGTCGAGACCACCTTTAGCAGCAGCAATTCCATCATGAGTCGATCCCCAGTCCGACATCAAAATCCCATCAAAACCCCAGGCACCTTTTAGAATTTCATTGTTCAGGTGTTCATTTTGAGTAGCATGTACTCCGTTTATCAGGTTATACGAATTCATAACTGCACCGGCTCCACCTTCTTTTACTGCTGCTTTAAATGCCGGCAAATATATTTCTTGTAAAGTGCGTTCATCGATATCTGAGCTTACATTATACCGATCCCATTCCTGATTATTTCCCGCATAATGCTTTACAGTAGCAACAACTCTTTGACTTTGAACTCCCTTAACATAGGCAGTTGCCATTTGGGCCGCCAGGTATGGGTCTTCACCAAAATATTCAAAATTCCGTCCACACATGGGCGCACGATAAATATTAACCCCGGGAGCCAGTAAAATATGTACCCCCCGGGCACGGGCATCCATTCCCAGGTGTTCTCCTAACTGTTCTATCAAATCAGTATCCCATGTAGCAGCATCAAGTATTCCGGTCGGATAAGCAGTCGTTTGTCCCCATGTTCTTACACCAACCGGTCCGTCGGACATTTTAATTTTGGGCAACTCAAGCCGGGGAACTGACCTGATATAGAATGATTCAACACCTCCAATATATTCGAGCTTTTCACTCAATGTCATACTTGACAACATGCTTTCAACCCGATCTTCTACGGGCGCATTTTTATCTTTATAAACTTGTGAATTTGCATTTTGAAATAAAAATGAAACAAACAAAAGAAGAATAACTCTATTCATGACATTTAATTTTTAGTTGGCTATGACCTGCAAAATTTAGCTGAAATTAGGTTTGTATTTTTGAAATAGCCGTTAAAATTAGGTTAAAATTTGTTATTCGGGCAGGTGTTACAACAAAAAAGGCAGTTTTAAACTGCCTTTTTAATATCTACAAAATTCAATTAATGTTTTCCTCCACCCCGACCTCCTTTGGTACGTTTCTTTACCAGATTTACAGATGTCGATTCCTTGGTTGTTTCATTAATAACTAACAAAACATAAGATCCATCTTTTAAATTATTAGGAACATTAAACGTGTGTGTATTAATAAAAGTTGTACCCGATTCTAAGATTAATCTAGGACCATTATACAATTTGTATGAATAACTTTCACCATAGTCGATGGTAATAAATGTCGCAAACGGATTTGGATAAACATTAAGTGGCAAACAGCTTAAATTATATGGTGTTGAATATTCCACTACACCATCACAGTTTTCATCCAAACAGTTATCAATAATCTCCAGTTCTCCGGGATTAACATTTGCATTTGTATCATCGCAATCACCGTAGACTTGAACTAAATTTTCAGCCATTTCATATCCTGTTTTCAGTGCACATCCGGTATAATTTGTACCATCGCTGTAACCATCTCCGTCAATGTCTTTATAAAAAGTTTTTGACAAATTTTCATCGATTTCACCGTTACAATTATTATCAATATTATCACAAATTTCAACAGCACCAGGATTCACATCCGGATTATTGTCGTCACAATCTACATCCGAATTATATCCGTCATTATCGGCATCAACCACACCATCTTCGGCGTAAATGCCATGGGGCCCGGGACCCGTTGGATTAGTAGTGTGACAAACCTTACAATCACTCAGCGTGCCTGCATAACCCTGCAAATTGTAGTTTTGAAGGTTATCATTTTCTTCTCTTGACGGAACAATAGCATGTGGTGAACCATGACAGGTGGTACAAAATAGGCCTCCGTGTCCTTTTGAATTACGATAAAGTTTTCCTTGCTCTTCAGCGAAATTGGAGCTATGACAACTTCCACACTTAGGTTCTTCAAGCCAGGGTTGACGCCCATTATGAATGGATTCCGACATTTGCTGCATTCCACCATGACAATCAGAACAATCCATATTATGTTCATTGCTCATTACACCACGTAAACATTTGGTATTTTGCCCCGGATGGCATTTATAGCAATCGTTTGTCTTACCCTTGTGTCTCGTATGCATTGCCTCAGAAAGTGACATTACGCCGGGTTTACCAGGTGCTCCCAATGCATTGGAAGAATGACATGAAGCACAGAGAACCGGTTTGGGCCAGTTTTTAGAATCTGAATGCCGATTTCTGATGTCTCTTGTACTTGAATGACAACCGGAGCTGAGACAATTAATTTCGTTTGAAACGGGCATCACGCTTTGAGTTGAAGTGATTTTTTCTCCACTGAGCATTACTTCAATCAGAGCCAGTTGATAAGGATCTTCGTTCACCAGATCATTGTCCGTAAAAGGAGTGATCGGTACACCTTCCACGTGAAAATAGTTTTCTCCCGAAGGAACTTCCATGGTTCCGGAAAGACCTTTCCCGGCAAGTCCAATGTTTTCCGGCAAGTTTACACCAAATAATTTATCTTCATAATCCCAAAAATTAGTTTTACCTGCAGAATAAGTATTGCCTGGAATACTATAAGAGACCTCCAGTCCTGACGAAATAATTTCCGGATTTATTTCCTGGCTGGCATCACCGCGTTTAACTACCTGAGCATTAAAATTGTTATACGGAGGTAAAATAACGATATCCGAAAAATCAGCATTTGCACAGTGCATCCCCAAATCATTCCAGGCCAATACAACATAATCGCTTGAAATAGTTGAAGCTGACGGCGCAGCATTGAATCCGGTGGTTAAATAAATGGCAAGGCCAGATAAAACCACTGCAATTGAAATGATAATTTTCTTTTTCATAAGCGTCGACTTAATGGTTGTATATATTTATATATATAGATTTGTGTAAATATAAACGTTTTATTGAAAGATTATTATCAGTTTAACATTAATATTATAATACCAAAATGTCTGAATATGAACCATTTAATTACTTTTGTTCATATTAAAAAAAAGCCACCGGGAATATTTTTATTTCCATTAATTTGATACACAGATACTATTAATATTCAAAGTCAAAAATTTTAATACCGCAAATTTTACATTTGGGAATATTTATAATGAATCTAAATTATTGGCTGATACTTAAATCGTTACACGCATTCAGTAAAAATGAATTCGTTTAGTATAAGTTGACATTGCATAACGGATTATTTAATTTTCTTATAAAGCTCAACTTCAAGTATCAATGCAATTTCTAAGAAATGAAACATAAATAGTATTTCAATATTTAGTTATTTTTACCAAAATAAAATTCACAAAAATCTAAACTGAAATGAAAACCATAATTGCATCAATTTTAATTGTTTTTACATACACAGCTTTTGCGACTAAACCAGCCGATCCAAAAGCAACACCCGAAACCGTAAAATTGTACGAAAATCTGAAAGAGCTTTCAAAAAAAGGGATCATGTTTGGCCATCAGGATGATCTGGCTTATGGTATTGGCTGGATTTATGAAGAGGGCCGTTCGGATGTAAAAGACGTATGTGGCGACTATCCAGCAGTTTATGGCTGGGAGCTGGGACACATTGAATTGGGCGATCCTTACAGTCTCGATTCTGTTCATTTTGATAAAATTCGACATTGGATTAAACTGGTTTACTCGCGAGGTGGTGTAAATACCATCAGCTGGCATTTAAACAATCCGTTAACCGGTGGAGATGCCTGGGATGTTTCTTCAAAAAAAGTGGTGAAATCGATTCTTCCGGGAGGTGAAAAACATGAACTTTTTAAACAATATCTTGATCGGTTGGCAGCTTTTATGCTTAGCCTGAAAACCGATGATGGAACTTACATTCCCATTCTTTTCAGACCTTTTCATGAACATACAGGAAGTTGGTTCTGGTGGGAAAAAATTTGTGTACTGTCGATGAATACAAACAGTTATGGAGATTTACGGTAAACTATCTTCGGAATGAAAAAAACATTCATCATCTTTTGTACACATACTCTACGACCGGTTCAGCAATGCGAAAGAATACCTGGAGCGATATCCGGGAGATGATTTGGTTGATATTCTTGGTTTCGATTTATATGAACATGGGCCCAAATATTCTACGATTCTTAAAAGTTGTGCTGAAACCGTGAGTCGTCTGGCTAAGGAGAAAGACAAAGTAGCTACTGTCAGTGAGGCTGGAGGTCCCATTGCTACCAACACTACCTGGTGGACAAAAACCATTTTAGCAACACTCAAACCGATTGATGTTTCTTATGTTTTAGTTTGGCGGAACCCACATAAACGTGCAAGCCACGGAGCATTTGCACCTTATAAAGGAAGTCCTGATGCTGAAGATTTTATCCATTTTTACGATGATCCAAAAACGTTTTTCCAAAAAGAGGTGACAAAGATGAATTTGTATCAGTAAAATATGTGCCGGTTAATTTACACAGCCGGAAGCTCCGCGGGCATCAAGCAATAGCTGGGCAGTAACAGCCTCCATTTGTGCTTTTAATACACTGAAATCAGTTTCGTTAATATTAATCGAGCTTGTTGATGAAGCACAGGCGCTGGTAATAATTTCATTGATTGCGGCCGTACAGTTCTCTCCATCACAATTATATTTGGTTCCATTGTACATCCAGTAACAATCCTGGTTAGTACAACACGAAGTAGCTTCTATCGCTGAGTTGTCAGGGCATGTTGCCTGTGGATTATCGCAAAACTCATCCGACGTTGTTTCAGTGCAGGCTGTAAATACAAAAATCCCTATTATCAAAGATGTAATTAATTTTGCTTTCATAGTTCCGGGTGTTTTTATTATAAATTGAATTCTTTCTTTAGTATTTTTTTAAAATTTTCGTACGAGATAAAACCGCTGTAGGCATGGTTATTTAATATAAAAGTCGGTGTTCCGGTTAATTTATTTTCATGAAATTCCTTTATGTTAGAACGTATGTATTCGTAGTTATTATTGTTCAGAATACATTCTGCAATTTCGGAATTATCCTGCATAATATCATCAATAAGTTGAGCAAAATCTTCAGTAAAAACAACCGACGGATTTACCAAAAGCAGTTGATGATACTTTTCATATACCCCAAAACGTCCGATACAACTTGCTGCCTGCAGTGCGTACAAAATTTGTGGATTTTCAGAAAAATCGACCCATTTTACCACCAGCTTAAATTTTTCTTTATTCAGAAAATTGGTTTTAAGTTCCGGATATGTTCGCGAAAAAAAATACCGGCAATAATCACAATTGTAACTTGCATATAAAAACACGGTTTTGGAGGCTGCATCGTCACCAAATACAACATCTTCTGCTTTTTGTTCTACCTTGTTAGCAAGAACCTGCGTCTTTTTTTCGGGACTTGTTCTACATGAAAAAAAACAACACCCCGATGATTATAACAAAGCGAGTAAACTTCTGAATTATATTTTTATTTATCGGTTTCATATTTAATCAGTTGCGGATTAAAACGCATATCAACCATTTGTTTTTGTAGATTCACTTTAGCAACCATATTCGAGCTGATCTTTTTTCTTGTCGAAACCAGCCTTTTCTTTTCCATTTTCCGATTTTGAAACAAAATCGAAGTCCTTCCTTTGGTAATATCATTTTCATCTTCTTCCGTGAATCCGCCTTCCTGCATTTGTTTTCTCAGGTTTGCCTTTGACTTGCTTGAAAGCACTTCACCCAAAAACATACGAATGTGATACGCATAATCTCCTCCAAAACTGTACATACCCAAAAACATGGCATCAAAGGAAGTTGACCTGATTTGAGTACGTGGAATGTAAAGTTTATTGTTAAAAAGAAAAATGCTGCTGTTCAAAGTACTGAAGTACAAACTGTCCATATTTTTCAGACCAACTCCGGGAATTTTTTCCACTTCCATCGCCGGCTTTACATTGAACAAGCGCCCCATCGTCAATAGTAAGATCACCTTTTAGTAACAGCGACTGGTAAACGGGCTCATACTTTTTCAAAACAATTTCTCCATCCATTTTCGAGGAACGATTCCCCGCACATTTTCAGACTTAATATCCTCATAATCGATGTATCTGGAAAAGCTTTTCACCAGTTTCGAAACATCCATCTTCTTTACATCGGTTTTAAAAAACAAATTCATTTCATTTTCGGGTAGCATTTCAATTTTAACTGATGTTAATGTATGCCCGTCAAAAGCATCCATTTTTAAACTGTCAAACACATAGTAGGTATTCTCTATCAAAAATTTAGAATCAATATTTGTATAAAGTGCATCTTCATATTTCAGGCTGTTTGCTTTTATTTTGCCGTTAATTTTAAAGGTAACCCGATTGGTTTACGAGCACTTTCTTCAACTGTTGTTGAATCCTCCTGCAATAACTTTTCAACCCGTCCGTAATCCAGATCATCAACACTAAAAATTCCGTGAACAGTGAGTTCTTTTGGCTGATTTTGAATTGCTGCCGTGTAAATATTTGTTGCGGTAACCGAATTCATTGCCAGCTGCAACCCCAAATAATTTCCGGCAAATTGATCAATCCACAGGGTATCCGAATTATATTTAAATTGGCCCGAAAGATTGTAAATACTCACCATTGAATCCGGCATATCAACATTTACTTCATCTAAATCAACGCTAAAATTACTATGTTCAAAAAGCAATGTTTTAAGCTGATTGCCAATGGAATCGATATTTAGTTTTGCTTTGGATGTAAAAGAACCGTGCCCAAATCTTTCCGGATAAAGAATTTACCAATGAGTCGGGCAAAACCTCTTTAACTCATACAAATCAAGATTAAAGGGTCCCGACACAGAATAATCAGGATTCAATGGGTTTTTCAATTTCCCGGCAAGCGCAATTTTATTGCCTTTCAAGGCAGCTTCAAATCTGTCGAATTGAATATCGAGCGAATCATATTTCATAGGATTTCCTGTAATTTTTGCGTCGATATTTACGCTATCCACATTAATTT
>CAVYOB010000064.1:0-10107 GCA_963769925.1 uncultured Prolixibacteraceae bacterium | reverse complement strand
GTTTTTCCACCGTGGTCGGTTACCGGGAATAATTCAACTCCTACTCGTAATGGTTCGGGCAATTAATATTTTATAGTCGTACTCGTTTAATCTTCTATTCCTGATAAATTATTTGAACGAAATTAATCTGTTTTTTTTGCTGCAGCCAGGTTCTTCGCAATCTGTTCCATCAGTATAGAATATTCTTTATCAGGGCTGAAATCAACAAATTTTACACTTTTTTCAATAACGCTGGTATGTGGTGCAGGCATGTAATAAACATCTCCTTTTTTAAATGTTCCCTCTTTACCATCAGCATAAATAACCTTCATCGAACCATCGATAACATATCCCCAATGAGGTGAATTACACATATCATGAGGAAGTCCTTTTAAAAGAGGCGAAAAATCTACAGGTCTTGGTACATTAACATAGCCAATCGAAATTCCTGCTACTCCGGAAATATGTGTTAACCCGGTTTTAGGATCTTTGGGAAGTTCATTTGCTTGTAAATGGAAAGATTCAGAATGTGGCTTTTCAAACGAAGAAACATTAACAACACTGGTATTAACGATTTTCCATTTTCCATTCACTTTCTTTAATGTTCGGGTTTCCTTTGTATTCCTTTCTCCACCGCCACCCCAATTATCAGTCTGATTATAACTTACAAAAGCCATGTCTTTCCCGATAACAAAATGATAATTGTCCTGGGTTAATTTTAAATCAAATGGTTTTCCCTTGCTGATCAAATCTTCAATTGTTTTAAACCCAAAATAATACTGGGAGCCATCTATATCAGTATTAATAAATGATACTTCATTATTATTTACCCAACAAGATGACCAATTATCAATATCCGCATTGGCAGCATAATGTGTCTCTTTTTCCAGCAAGTTTATAATTTCAGCTTTTTCTTCTTCTGTGGTATTATTTACACAGGAGAATAATATAATTACCACTAATAGTAAAAAAGAAGTTTTCATAATTGTTACTTTAAAATTGTTGTATAATTAATTTATCAGGGTTTTATATTTTGATTATTCCGAAATACGTTATCCGGATCATATTTACGCTTGATTTCTCTCAGTCGGTTGTAATTTTTCCCATAAGCAGATTTTACGCGGTTAGTTTCATCTTCGGTCATAAAATTTACATAGGCTCCGTCAGATGCGTAAGGCTTCACTTCCTCAAAGAACTCACGTGCCCATTTAATACATCGCTCATCTTCCAATGCTTCTTTCCAGCGACAATGAACATTCATTACATATTTTAAATCGCGATGATACCAGGCTGTGGCATCTGTTTCTACTTTGTTTAGTGCTCCTCCGAAATCTGCGATAAATATTTCACATTGTTGCGTTGGAAATTCAGTAGAAAATTCGATTATTTTGTCAATCAGGTTATCACTTATCTGAATAAAATTGTGGGTTTTCCAGTAATTTCGATCACCAGGAGTCATTAACGGATCAAATAGTTTTTGTAAGTCCACATAAGGCATTGGTGTAATCATTTTACCCAGAACATCACCAAAATACTGCAGCGGTTTTATTAAATCCATCCCCTTCTCGATATTGCCAAAATAGCTGGCAGCTACAATAATTACATTCCTTCCGTGTACTTCCTCTGAAAGGAACGGAAGAGGCGGAGCATGCCGCATCACAGTTAAAGCAGTCAATTCTTCCGGAGCTGAGGAAGTGAATTTGTAGAATTTTTGTAATACCTGTTTTATCTGTTCATGGGGAAACACAAATATTCCTGCTAAAATTTCAGGTCCAACTTTATGTAATTTAAATTCAAATTGAGTAACTACGCCAAAATTTCCACCTCCTCCGCGTAAAGCCCAAAACAAATCCTGGTTATTTGATTTACTCGCCTCTAATTTTCTGCCATCTACAGTTACCAACTGCATCGAAACCAGATTATCAATTGTAAGCCCATATTTTCTTGTCAGCCATCCAACACCGCCTCCTGTCGCAAGGCCTGCTATACCGGTTGTTGAATTTACCCCCGTAGGAGTTGCCAGGCCATATTTTTGAGCTTCTTCATCAAAATCAGCCAGTAAAGCGCCAGGTTCAACAAGGGCACGTCGGGTCTCCGCATCTATTACTACTTTGGTATTTAACGAAAAATCTATGACCAATCCGTCATTACATAATGCAGATCCGGCAATATTATGTCCGCCGCCTTTAATTGAGATATCCAATTGATTTGAACGGGCAAATTTAATAGCTGCCACAACGTCATCGGAGTTTTTACATTGGACTATTATTGCAGGTTTTCGTTTGATCATTCCGTTCCAGATTTTACACAATTCTTCATATTTGCTATCCGTCGGTAGAATAATTTCACCTTCAACCTTATTTTTCAAACCATTAATGGTTGCCTCAGGAAAGATTTTCATAATTATTCAATTTTTATGTTATACTAATTTGATGCTGGTGGCTCTGTTAAAATCAATTCTTATCTTCTAGCTTTTAAAGCTCTGTTTCGACAGTTAAAATTGATTTTTCATAAAACTATTTTGAACTAACAAATAATCAATATTGAATTATTTTAAGATTTCAAAAGACAAACACAACAGCATAATAACCTTGATCAAACACGACCTTATTATTCTTTAAAATTCATAACGTGTTTACAAAGATATTATGAACCAGCCATTTGGAGTTTTCTTAAAAGTTCATTTTTATTGTTTAAAAGACAATAATCAATTTTTATCAGCTTACATTAATAAGATTCTTTTTGAAATGAAGTGGTGAGCTTCCAAATTTCTCTTTAAAAATCCTGCTAAAATGTGATACATTTTCGAAACCGGAATTAAAAGCTATCTCTGAAACAGGAAGTTTGGTTGTATTTAACAACATTTTAGCATGCTGTAACCGTTTTTCGGTTAACCATTTACCGGGGGTAGTATGATAATATTCATAGAAGTCTCGTTTAAATGAAGTAAGACTTCTGCCAGAAATTTGAGCAAGTTCACTTAATGTGAGATTGTACATGTAATTTTTTTCCATTATTTGCCATATCGGAGGTTTGTAATCTTCATTCAAACCAAGGATATAAGTCAGAACCTCTTTATTGTCGGGGTTAGAAAGTATATTGAAAAGTAGTTCTTTAAATTTTAATTCAACTAATTTTTCCGATGGTGCCTGTTTTTGCGTAAAATAAGGTAATATGCTGTAAAAATATGTTCTTATGGCATCATTTAGATTGATTTCAATCAACATTTCTTTGGACAATTTCGGCAATTTCCATTTTGGCAAACTATCCCTAAATTCATTTGCAAATTGAATCAGAAACTCGTCTGGTATATAAAACGCAAGTACTTCCCAATCCTGATACTTCCCTAATTGCTGCACATAAGCTGTTTTACGTTGAAAGAAAGAAGCTTCTTTTCTGACAACCCAAGATTTTCCTCCCTGATGCAAAATTCTTTCACCTTTTAAGGAAAATAATATTAGGTTGTAATGATTGTATAATTGAACTAATTTCTCCGCTTGTGGACATTTGTAATAAACAAACATTAGGTCTCTAACTGAAAGTTGTGTGAATGTTTCCGGATGAGCTATCTGATAATTATAAATATTTAACATCTTCCTTATTTTAACAACTTATTTAAGTTATAAAATCTATTTAAGATATACAACTCTTTTTTTCAAGAATATCAATTTTACTGATTCATCTTCTTTTTAATCTGATAATTAAATCATAAAAAAAACCGCCCAAAATTAAAGGCGGTTTTCAGATTTATTTATTAATAATAACTGTTGATTTATCTACAATTGGTCTTTTGTCTTTTTATTCAGATTTCTAACCTGTGTGGTGCCTCCCCCCGCTAATGTAAGTTCAACCGGCTTGTTGGTCTTCCAAGCACCTCTGGTAAAATCAGGTACTTCTATCGGCTTCGACCCGTTTGCAATCGACCATTCGCTGAGTGGCGTAATACTACTCCAGGCTGCGGCATCGTAAACATCAATATCCAGCGGTAATCCATTCCGTAAACAGTCTATTAAACGCCAATCCATAATAAAGTCCATACCTCCGTGGCCACCTACTTGTTTTGCCATCTCTCCCACTCTTTTGACAATCTCAGGAGTATATTTTTTCTGTAATTCCTCCATTTTAGACTCATCAGCTATATCGTCATGAAAAGCAATTTGCTCAATCGGGTATTTCTGTGCAAAACATTTTGTACCGCTAAGTTGATGAATTCTTGAATATGGACGCGGTGAAGAAACATCGTGTTGAATAAGGATTGTCTTTCCTTTATTCGTAAGAATCATTTGCATATCCATATTTCCCCGCATATCCCAGCCAACAAACTGTTCAAAGAAAGGATCTTCTTTTGCCATTTCCTCAATTTTTTGCCTCAGCGTAAAATCATTGCCCATCATTGCTGTCAGGTAATCCATTTTGTCGCCACGGTTGATATTCATAGCCTGGCAAATTGGTCCCAGACCATGCGTTGGATAAACATTGGCCTTCCGTGTATCCTCGTGCATCCGCCACATTTTGTAGTAAGCGCCATCAGTCATCTGATCGTCTTTAGGTTTATTGAAAAGCCAATAATCTGCCAGATTGTGGATATAAGCTCCTTCGCCATGAATCAAATCACCAAAAAGTCCCTGGCGCACCATATTCAAGGTCAATAATTCGAAAAAGTCATAACAACAGTTTTCAAGGATCATACAGTGCTTTCTCGTCCGCTCAGATGTTTCAACAACCTGCCAGCATTCATCCATGGTTCTTGCTGCCGAAACTTCAAGTGCTGCATGTGCTCCTCCTTCCATAGCAGCCAAACCAACCGGAACATGCCATTTCCACGGCGTTGCAGTATAAATCAGGTCACAAATTCCATCAGCACACAAACGTTTAAATTCGGTTTCGCTACCGACATATTCCTTGGCCATAGGCAAACCAGCTTCTTTAAGAATTTTTTGTCCACCATCAACAGCAGCCTGACGTACATCACACAAAGCTACAATTTCTACACCATCGATATGCGTCATTCTTTCCACTGCTCCTGAACCACGATCACCGATACCAACATAACCAATCCGCACTTTATCGAGTTTGGGTGCAGCATAACCACACATGTTAAATTCCATTTTATGCTGACGATTAGCCGCTTTCCGTATGTGTTTGAATTGTTCTTTCTCCTGTGCCAGTGTTGCCCCTAACAAAGGTGTTGTAGCCAGCACACCTGAACCGAGAGTCAGATTCCTGATAAATGATCTTCGATTTGTACTCATAATCGTTTTTAGGTTTGAATTTAAATTTTAGAACTATTTATAAATTTTTTAAATCTCTTTTGTATGATCGGAAAATTACACTCCTCCCTTTATTTGACGGGCATTGCCCAATCGGGAAAAACATTAACATCGATATTAAAAACTATTGTTCCCCAAAAATACATCACCAATGTTGCAATGATAACTCCGCACATATTAAGAAGAATCCCGGTCCTAACCATGTCTTTGACAGTAAGCCGGTTAGTGCCGAAAATAATTGCATTTGGAGGTGTTGCCACCGGAAGCATAAAAGCCAGCGAGGCAGCCATAGTTGCGGGAATCATTAATAGCAAGGGATTTATTTTAATCGTGGTTGCCAGTCCGGCAAGAATCGGTAAAATCATTTCTGTACTGGCTACATTTGAAGTTAACTCGGTAAGAAACGACATCATTGTAACATCAGCAAAAGTTAAAAAAATTGGTTTTACATGCGCTAACCCAGCTAACTGCTGACCAAACCAGTTTGAAAGTCCCGATTCAACAAATCCTTCAGCAAGAGCAAAACCACCACCAAACAATAAAACAATACCCCATGGGATTTTTTTTGCTGTTTCCCAGTTCATTATTCTTTCCCCTTTTTTAGCTTTAGAAGGAATCATAAACAATAGTAACGAAATAAAAATAGCCACAGTTCCGTCGTTTATATAAGAAGGGGATTTAAACAATTTCGACCACCCCGGAATTACAAAAGATTGAATTGTAAATCCGGTCCTGAAAATCCATAAGAAAGCCAGAATGATAAAAAGTACCAGCACTATTCGTTCTTCCCGGCTCATTTTTCCTAAAGCAACATATTCCCGTTTAAATTCATCAATATGAAGGTTTTTCCAGCTCTCTTTGGGTTTATACATAGAATAGAGTAAAATCCACGCAATAATAAAAATGAAAATAGTTACGGGAAGTGCAAAAATAAACCAGTCAGCAAATGTTATCTCGGGCATTTTAGGAAACATAATATCTGCCACACTTACAAATAAAGGATTCGGTGGTGTTCCAACTAACGTAGCTATTCCACCAATGGATGCTGAATAAGCAATTCCCAGTAATAATCCCATTCCATATTTCCCCATTTTCTTCTCACCCAGACTTTCTTCCAACTTGATAATAATTGATAACGCAATAGGCACCATCATCATGGCAGTTGCTGTGTTCGACATCCACATCGACAAAAATGCTGTGGAAATCATAAAACCAAGTAAAATCTTTGCGGGGCTTATTCCTACTAAAATCAAAATTCTGAGTGCAATCCTTCTGTGCAGGTTCCATCGCTCCATGGCAAATGCCATCAGAAAACCACCAATAAAAAGAAAAATAATGTAGTTAAAATACATCGATGAAACCGTTTTCCCGTCGACCACCCCAAACAATGGGAAAAGTGCCACCGGCAATAAAGCAGTTACTGCCAGCGGAACTGCTTCTGAAATCCACCAAAGTGCCATTAAAAGTGCAATGGCAAAAGTGTAAGTTACTTTTCTGTTTTCAGGATCGAGATCGGCAAAAAGAATGATTAGTAAGCTTAACAGTGGGGCAATAATCAACATTACCTGTTTTAGCCCTATCGATTTAGTTTTAAATAAATTAGGCATCGTCTTTAGTCTGATCTTTTGGATTAGAATTTTCTTTCAGGTTAATCGCCCTGATTTGAAAACCGTTTTAAATGTAACAAAAGAAGTTGGGTTTGACAACGATATTGATTCTCATTTTTTTTCGTTAACTTAATCAAGATTATTAAAAAATAATTTGAATATGTATAATTATAAAGCAAAAATAGCTCGGATTGTCGATGGTGATACTATGGACATAGTTGTTGACCTGGGTTTTAAAATTACTACCAATCAAAGGATAAGGTTAAAAGGAATAAATACCCCGGAAACGTATAAGGTAAAAAAGGACTCGGATGAATACAAAAGGGGAATGGCAGCTAAAGATTTTGTAATCCAGCGATTTACAGACAATAATTACGAAGCAGTAATTGACACCGATAAAGACACGGGAAAATACGGAAGATATATTGCCGTGGTTTGGCTGGCCGACAATAAAACATCATTAAATGATGAACTGGTAGAAAAGGGTTATGCCGAAATTGTTAATTACTGAATTATATTCAAACTCCAAGTAGTCATTTTAAAAATACCGGGCTTTTTATATCGTATTTTATGAACAACAACACGCAAAAATTTGGAACAGCTCCTGTTTTTTTTACCGCCATTTCAACCATTTTAGGTGCCATTTTATTTCTTCGTTTTGGTTTTGCCGTCGGAACACTAGGGTTTTGGGGAGTTATTCTTATTGTTTTACTGGGGCACCTGGTTACCATTCCTACTGCACTTGCCATTTCTGAAATTGCTACCAACAAACGGGTGGAAGGTGGTGGCGAATACTTTATTATTTCAAGATCCTTTGGGCTAAACATCGGTGCTACAATCGGACTGGCTTTGTTTATGTCGCAGGCAATTAGCGTTGCTTTTTACGTAATTGCTTTCACTGAATCGTTTGAATTCTTTTTCAATTTTATTCTTGAAAAATTCAACTTTATTTTGCCCCGGCAGGTTATTAGTATCCCAGTAATGATTGGCCTTTCCTTTTTGATTATAAAAAAAGGAGCTAATCTGGGTGTTAAAGCGCTCTATTTTGTAGTAGGTGTTCTGGCTGTTTCACTGGTTTTATTTTTTCTTGGAAAAACGGAGCATGCAGCGTCATCATCGTTTTCACTGACAAATGCGGCATTGCGAAATCCAAAAGATTTCTTTATTGTTTTTGCCATTATATTCCCCGCATTTACGGGAATGACAGCAGGTGTTGGATTATCAGGAGACTTAAAGAATCCGTCAAAATCAATTCCTTTAGGAACCACATTAGCCACCATTTCAGGAATGATTATTTACTTTTTTGTGATATACAAGCTTGCTCATTCAGCTCCTATTGAAGATTTGCTGGAACATCAACTTATAATGGAAAAAATTGCGATTGGAGGAGCTATTGTTATTCCACTCGGGCTGGCAGCATCTACCATTTCATCGGCTTTGGGATCTGTAATGGTTGCGCCTCGTACATTGCAGGCACTTGCCCTCGACAAAGCTTTTCCATCGAAAAATATAAATAGCTGGCTCTCATTTTCCCGGCCAAAAGACAATGAACCTTCCAATGCTTCACTGGTAACTTCAGTTATTGCGTTTGTTTTTGTGGCGCTTGGAAATGTTAATGTTGTTGCTTCAATTATTTCCATGTTTTTTATGGTAACTTATGGTTCGTTGTGTTTAATTTCATTCCTGAATCATTTTGGTTCTTCACCATCCTATCGACCGTCGTTTAAATCGCGCTGGTATATTTCTCTTACCGGATTCATTGTAGCGGTGTGGGTTATGTTTAAAATCAGTACGACTTATGCCTTGCTGGCATTCCTGGTAATTATCCTTATTTATGCCTATATTCATCACTATCACAAAAACCGCAAAGGATTAGCATCCATTTTTACCAATTCACTTTTTCAACTAAACAGAAACCTGCAAATATTAATTCAGAATAAAAACAGCAAAAGGGAAACCCGTGAATGGAGACCCAGTGCCATTTGTATTTCAAAAGATTCTTTTAGCAGAAATACAGCTTTTCGCTTGCTAAACTGGATTTCTTACAAATATGGCTTTGGAACTTACCTTCACCGTATTGTTGGCTATTATTCCAAATCAACGGTTAAACTGGCTGAAGAAGAATTAACAAAATTACTCAAACAATTTGGTTATACAGAAAACCACGTTTACATCGATACGATTATTTCTCCCTCATATACTTCCGCAGTAGCACAGGCAGTTCAAATTCCCGGTATCGCCGGTATGGAAAACAACATGGTTATTTTCGAGTTTGATAAGGAAAATCCGGATAACCTGGAAGATATTGTAGATAATTTTGCCCTTGTCAGCGCCGGGAACTTTGATATCTGTATTTTGGGCAGCAGCAGTATGCCTATTCAGTATAAGAATGGCATACATATATGGATCGACTCAATGGATGCGGAAAATGCCAACCTGATGATTTTACTCAGTTTCATTATATTAGGACATCCTGACTGGAGAAAAGGACAGATCAGAATTTTCAATATTTGTCACCCGGATGAGGTAGAAAATTCAAAAAAGAAAATGCATGAACTTGTGCATTCCGGAAGACTTCCGATTACATCAAAAAACATCAATATCATTATTCAGCAGCCCGATGTTTCAATAGCTTCTATCATTAACAAATATTCCGAAGATGCAGGGTTAACTCTTATTGGAATTAGGGAAGAGCTGGTAAAACACAATAAGGAAAAAGAATTTACGGGATACGAGAAAATAGGAACCACCCTGTTTATAAATTCAAAGAATCAAAAGGAAATTGAATAATAACAACTATTAAACATCAAATAATTTTAAACTGCTGCTCACTATTTTTTGACCAAATTAAAATAAAATGTTTTGGCAATGTAAAACAAATTAATACATTTGCAGGCACAAAAAACAAGGGGGATTTTATCCTCCGCGTTCTTTTAAGACTGAAGTGGATGAGTGGCTTTTTCGTCAATTGAGCGATGCTAAATTGCCAGATATCTCCTGATAAAGGAGAGATGGGTGAGTGGCTGAAACCAGCAGTTTGCTAAACTGCCGTACGGGTAACCGTACCGGGGGTTCGAATCCCCCTCTCTCCGCTTTCAGACTTCGAAACTTTAGAGAAGAAGTCAAGAGTTCTGAATTAAGTTGAATAAAATATGAAACTCCTTTGCTGAATGAGGTAAAAAACTCCTTCGCCAAGGCTTCGGAGTTTAATTCGGGGTATAGCGCAGTCCGGTTAGCGCACCTGCTTTGGG
>CAVYOB010000063.1:0-10344 GCA_963769925.1 uncultured Prolixibacteraceae bacterium | reverse complement strand
TTCATATTGAAAAAATTACACCTGATGCTGCTTTCACTCGCTTAGTTCCTGATTCGTGGATTAACCAAACACCTGTGAATGTAGGTCGTTTTGTAAAATGGTTCGAACAGTTAAAACATTACAAACTCACCTATTCCAATAATGAAAAAATGATCTCAACCATTAAAGAAATGTTAGATGATAAATGATATCAAATCATCACTTAAGTTTTGAATCTATAATTTGTTTCCCCCGGCTGCGTAAAAAATTTTGTCAGGCGAGTTGTATGCGATTGCTTTTATTATCCATTTATTTTAAGATTTCAATTAACAAGTATTTTCTGAACGGCTTCCGGCCATTTTACTTTCCCTTTTTTATAAAAGCAATATTTGCAAACTCCTGAATCGATGGTATCTAGAAACTATTTGTATCTATTTTATTAGTTGTTCATTTTTTAAAGCTTTGGATATAAAAAGCCTTCGATTTATTTCCCAACAAATCACTTTTGGATATTTCAAAACCATTCTTCACAAGTAGATTTTCAATACTTTTTTTGGTGGTCTTTTCTTTTAAAGCCTCATCAGATGGTTTTCCAAAGGTTTTTAGATAGCGGATTCCCATGAACATTTTATTAAAAAAACTCATGTCATCAATCGCAAATGATGTGATGATCAGTGATCCTCCGTTTTTCAATACACGCCTGCTTTCCTGAATTACTTTTTCGGCGTTTCCGGTTATGTGAATCAGGTTGGCCATAAAAACCGAATCAAAACTTTCACCTTCAAAATCAAGATTGAGAGCGTCGGCTTTCAAAAATTCAACATTTTCCAGATGGCCTCTTTTCTGTTTAGCACTTTCAATCATTTCATCGGAGAAATCTGTTGCTACAACATTCGTTGAATTTTTCAGTAAAATTTCAGTATACAATCCGGTTCCGCAACCCAGTTCCAGAACTTTCCCAAAATCGGCTTCTTTTAGCATTTCTTTTTTGGTCAGTAAGAGCAACTCTTTACCAACGACGTGCTGCTGTTTTTCTTCATAGTTTTCCGTAAACCGGCTCCAGTAAGTTTCTTTGATTTTCTGTTCCATCACTGATTAATTGTAATATTTTTCCAATTCCGGAAATAATTTCAGGCAATTCTGAAACGACATTTTACTGTATTCTTCATCGTTGAAATCGCCGTCTTTTTCGAGATTCTTTGTAACAATCGAAGCCACTTTGTCAATACAAAGATCAGTACCAAAAACAAGGTGTTCGGGACCGGCAAATGCCTGTAACGTTTTTACAGCCCATTCACCCGAAACATGGGCCGTATCGTAATACATGTTTTTCAAATGACGTAATCCGGTAGTTGGTTCGCGGTTAACCAGAAAATCATAAAACGTCCGGATGATCGGTGTTTTTTTATCTTTCTGACCATATTGAATTCCGGCCAATCGCCAGGCGATATAAGGAATGGTACCTCCACCGTGCGACAAAATGTATTTGATATTCGGATACCTGTCAAGAACACCACGATACATTAAATTTGTAACTGCACGTGTAGTGTCAAACGGCGCTTCAATTAAGGCATTCGGAATACCAAGTTCAAAATCATAGTCATCGCCCGGGTCAGTTGGATGAATATAAACGACTGCTTTTCTTCGGTTCAGTTCTTTAAAGAAAGTCTCAAAAGAGTCATCTCCTAAATATTTGCCCTGATAATTAGTAAGCAGACACACTCCGTTTAAATGCAGTACGTCCAGCGCGTAGTTTAGTTCTTCAAGTGCGGCCTTTTCATTTAACATTGGAATCGTGGCAAAACCACCAAAACTTTCCGGATATTTATTTTTGGCATCCGCAATAATTTCATTGGTAAGGCGAGCCAGTTTCTCGGAGAAACCTTCCGGAAACTCATTGTCTTTAAAGTACACACCGGGTGTTGAAATGGATAGCATGGCGATTTTAATCCCGTTTTCCTTCATCCTTTTAAAGGATGTCTCCACTGTCCATTTTGGAAATTTTTGACCAAAGGTCTTGTCAACTCCTGCTTCTCTTAAAGCATTTACATACTCTTTTGGAAAAATGTGATGATGTACATCAATTTTGTTCATTGTTTTCATCTCATTAAAGTTTTAATTGTTAATGTATTCGATGGAATTCGTTCCGATTTAGTCGGAACTCATTTCATGATTTTAAATTTTAATTGTTTTAAGTTTTTGATTTAATACTTTAAGATTATTCTGATTGAATCCTTTAATAATCAGCCAGATTCCAAGAAGAATTTCATTTAGAATAATAGGCAGCACTAATAACAATCCTGCATTGGTTTCGATATTTATCAGGTTTAAGATAATTATGCCTGCAACGCCAACAAATCCCCAAATTGAAATGAAACGTGGGAGTAAGTGGTAAATATACAGAACCGTGTACCATACAACTGCGCCACAGCAAAAGAACAATGGTATCAGGGTTCCGGTGAATATCACGCGCAGGGCGCTGCTATTGGCAAACAGAACCAGAACAAGCGGAGCTGCCAAACAAGCAACGGATTCCAGTATTCGCAGAGACAGATAAAGTCTGGCTCCGTTTTTATGGAATATTTTTATGATAGGAAATAAAAGAAAGCCAATTCCAAGAACAGCAATTGCATTTACAATTTCCAGTATTATTCCGGATGTAAATGAGAACACATTTGAATTATCCATTGCTGTTTCGATTAATCCACCACCAACAAGGCTTGCAACCATTGCGGTTAGAAAAAGGATTCCTGTGAATTTTGCTATTTTTCCTGTTGAATTCATTTCTTCCCGGATTGATTGTTTGTATGATATATACTGACAGCTACATTGCCTCTTTTATGACCGGCTTCAACATATTGGTGAGCTTCAACCAGTTTTTCAAAAGGAAAGGTTTTATCCACAACGGGTTTAAGATTTCCATCTTCAATTAATTGGTTTATGAAGATAAAATTCTCCAGTTTTTCGCAATTGGTGCCTCCTCCAAAAAATACTTTTTTACCTCCGATAATTGATGTCCATACCATTTGCAGCATGTCATTCAAACCTCCTGCAATGGCCAGGTATTTTCCATTTTTAGTTAACGCGTTTTTGTTTTTGAAAATGAAGTTTTTCCAACCACAATATCCAGAATTACATCCCATTGCTCACCGGTTTTTGTATAATCTGTTGTTGTGTAGTCGATAACTTTATCAGCTCCAAGCGATTTTACAAAGCCGGTATTTCGGGTACTGCAAACTCCGGTAACTTCGGCTCCAAAATACTTTGCCAGTTGGACTGCATAAACTCCAACTCCACCCGATGCCCCTTTAATTAAAACTTTCTGTCCGCTTTTTATTTTTGCCATGTCATGCAAAAAATACAAAGCAGTCAGTGCTCCATATGGAATGGCAGCAGCTTCTTCGAAACTTATATTCTCAGGAATTTTCGTTAATGCAGCTTTTTCTGACCATCAGGCATATTCAGCGTAAGCACCCAATTTTTCGCTGCTTCCGTAAATCCTGTCGCCCGGTTTGAATCGTTTTACATCTTTTCCAACCGACTCAACTTCTCCAGCCAAAACTGAGCCTAAAATGCTTTTTTTGGGTTTATTAAATCCCAACATTAGTTTGGCTAAAAAACCAAGTCCTGTTGGAATATATGATAATCCCCGTGCATTGCAATCTGCGGCATTAACCGTTGTCGCCCGAATCTTAATCAGAACTTCGTTCTCTTTTGGAACCGGTTTTTCTATTTCTTTAATTTGAAAAACCTCTTCAGGTTTTCCGTATTTTATGCAAACTACTGCTTTCATGAATTTTAGTTTTTATTACTTATAATATACCTAAAATATTTGATATTACTCTGATTTACTTTCTATTATGCAAAAGAACTTAAATTATTAGAATCGCATCAAGCGGCGCATTTTGCGTCTAAAAACGCATGATTAATCCAATCTGTGCATAATATGGCAACATGGCATTTTCATCATTTCTTTCTGCATTTGTGCCACCAATTCGTGTTGAAATATCAAATCTCTTTTTAAAGGTTTTGCTGGCCTGAATACCATAAAAATAATTACCGCCGCATGGTATGTACCAACCATCTTTAATGTCGGGATAATTTTCTTTCATTAAATCTTTATGTTCCAACAATGAAACTATGGATTTATCAAAACCAAATTCGCCTGCAACATGCCAGGTAGGTTTGTAGTAACCGGACGTAACCGAAATTTCAGCTCCAAAATTTTTGATTTTCACCAAATCCGACTCGTATTTTCTTGCGTTCCCCAATAATTTAAGTGAAATCGAAAATCTATTTTTTTCAAGGACTTCAATTTGCCCGCCACATCTGAATTTTGCATCATCAAATAAATCTTCACCCATCGGCATAGAATAGTCTGCAGTTATTACAATGGGTTTGAAGATATTAAGGAATCGACCATAACCAAGTTGGGCTGTCATTCCAAAATCGTAACCCAAGTTGAGATATACAGAGTTTTTCTTTTCAATTTGTAAAGATCTCCAGTTAATGCTTTGGGCGTCAATTGTTATTGTGATACCCAAAACTATTGTGATTGTTAATATTATTTGTTTCATGGCTTTTGTTTTATGTATTGTTATTGAATTATTTCATTTAAATAGGAAAGTGCTACAGGATAAAAATTCGACCAGCCGAAATAAGGTATTTCATGACCGGTTCCATCGATTTTTACAAGCTGAACATTTGGAATAAGCTGAAGATACTAACTCAGCATGTTCCAATCCGTAAGCTTTATTTAATTCACTGTAAGCAAATAATACTTTGTTGGTGAATTGGCTTAGGTTTGCTGTAAAATCAAAAGAATTTTCTTCTGCATATTTAATAGTCGCGCTGTTACACACTGCGCCATTTCGCCAAAAGGGATATGGTCCGGCATTTCCAACTTCATTCCTATCTGCAAATGAGACAAACATGTTAAGATTTGCTTTGTAATCGAGTACATTGTGTTGATCACTGGTAATAAACTGGTCGAGATATACATAGTCATTTACCGTTTCATTAAATAATTCCATCGGGCGTGAACGGTTAATATAATCAAGTGTAACATCCCATGTAAATCCGCCGGGTTCCATCAGTACCAAACCATCGATTTGCTCAGGGTATTGATTAACAAATTCAGTTGCTACCATCGCACCCCAGGAATGACCCATAAGAATAACCTTTTGATTTTCACTCTGACGATAATGTTCGATTACTGCTCCGAGGTCATCGATATAAATCTGTACATTGTAAACATCTGCATTATGTCGCTGAGACAAACCGCTTCCACGCTGGTCGTAAAATACAACGAAAAAACCATCGTTTGCAAACTCTTTGCAATTCAGAATTGAACGATAATCACCACCCGGTCCACCGTGTATGGCAACGATCATTGGATCAGAAGGATTACCAAAAGTTTCAGAATGCAGTTGAGTTCCATTTATAGTAATGGAAGGCAATCCTGGATCTTCGGTAACCAAAAGCGGCACCAGGTTACCAGGTTCATTCATGTCTAATTCCCGTTCTTCACAGCTGGATAACACAGCTATGAATAAAATTGTCAATAAAAAATTGATTGAATGTCTAATTGTTTTCATGTTTTTTAATTGTTTAATTGTTGTTGTTACTATCTGTTTTTAAGTTTTTTATGTGTAATCTTATAGTGATTTCACTGTTTACTAGAAATGAGTAGCCAAGGGACAAGCCGAAATCCAAACCGGAGGAATACTTGTACGTTTTGGCCCAGTGAATCACCGTCTGCCGGCACAGCATCCTTCCATTTGAATTCAGCACCAATCGGTGGACCATATCCTAACCAGCAACTGATTGTAAATCCCGAATTCCATACATAGGTTTGCCCAATGCCGGCACCTGTAAAAAATGAATCATAAAGAAATTGGGCGTCTTCATGAATGCCATCAAGATTCATGTATCGGACATTGAGATCCAAAAAAGTGTTCCTGTAAGCTGATTTGAATAACCACAGGAATTTGGCGTCTTTGACAGGTTGTAAAAAATATTTGTAATGAACTCCAAAACCGTATTCTTTTTCCTCGGAGATGCCCGGGAATGAACCTCCTCCCTGAACAAACAGGGCGTGACGCGGAGTTAAACGTAACTCATATGCTATGCCGTATCTCTCGAAACCCAATCCGGCGATATTGAACTGAAAGGAATGACGGTAAAACAGATTATCATTTTCATTTACACTTTGAGAAATATTTTGCCCAAATGCGGTAGATGCTGTAAGCATTACTGTTGTTAATATTAGAATGATATCGTTTCATGATTTTGAGTTTTAAGTTATTTCTGATTCTTGCTTTGTTAGTTTACTGAAGGAAGTATATAGTTATTGAGAATTTTAAACAGCTTCGATTTTCTGGCCCAGTTTCCACTGGTAAATACAACTACCATATCCAGTTCGGGAATAACCATAATCGTCTGCCCGCCCCAACCATTTGCGCGGTACATTTTCAACGATTTTCGGCCATTGTAATCCAATTCGCTTATCCACCAGGTATATCCGTAAGCATTTATTCCTGAATCTTCAATGGGCAGGTTAATCCCAACATTGTTTTTATAAACTGCAGAACTTTTCTTCACCCATTCCGGAGAAATAATTTGTTCACCGTTCCAGTTGCCGTTGTTGAGATAAAGCACACCAAATTTCAGCATGTCGCGTGGTGTTAGGCTTAAGGAGCTTGCTGTTTCCAGTCTTCCGTTCGGGTAGCTCCACCACGATGCAGAATCGATTTCAAGCGGCTCAAACAAATATTTCTTTGCGAACTCGTCCATATTCATTCCGGTGGCATTTTTCAGGATCTCGCCCAAAATAACGATGCCGCCGCCGTTGTAAGTAAAGAATTCGCCGGGAGCAGCCCACCATGGTCTTTCCAAAACAGCTTTAATCTGGTCGTCAACCACATAAAGGTGGTCGTAATCATTGGTTAATTGTCCGCCATGTGCCGCGTTCCATTCGTCCCAGGCCAGGCCCGAAGTCATGGTTAACAGGTGCTCAATGGTGATATATTTTTTGTTGTCTGTTTTCAGTTGCTGATGGTCGGGCAGATAATCAAATATGGATTGATCAACACTTTTTATAAAACCTTTGTCGATGGCAATCCCGATACATGCCGATGTGAAACTTTTTGTACATGACATAATCAGGATGTTTCATTGTCCTGATCCCATTGAACCAACTCACCATGGTATTTTTTTGCATCCCATTGGTATTTGTGTCCTTCGAAATATTCTTCAAAAACCAGTTTATCATTTTTATAGATTAACATGGAATGCACTTCATTGAATTTTCCTTTCCGGATATCTTCAACAGCCTTAATTAAATAATTGGTATCCAAACCCGATTCCCATGCTTCTCCCACTACCAGACCATCATTGGTTTGCTCAGGTACCTTGAATACGTAATCTATATCCCTGAATAGTCCATCGCAACTTATATCCGTCAGTACAAAAAGGATAAGTACGATAATGTTGATTTTGATTGTCTACATGATTTTCATGATTTCTTGTTTTATAGTTGAAGTTGATTTTTAATCTTTCAGCATTTCAGCAATTACAGGTCGTGTTTCCTGAATTTTTTCGTAATCCAGTTTTAAACCCAGTGGTTCATAAACTTTTGAGAAGTAATCATAGATTGGTTTTACAGCTTCAAAAGGAGCTGCAACTGATTCGGCAGCTGTTGAGCCGGCATTGTTTTGTATCGATTTATCTATACCATTTGCCAGCAACGCTTTTACAATTTCGGTCCTGCAAAAGAATGCGGCAGTATGAAGTGCCGTTGAACCATCGTTATTGGTTTGATTCACATCGGCACCGGCTTTTATTAATGCCAAAGCAGCTTCAGTTTGACCAAAAACACAGGCGGTAATCAGCGGGCTGGAACCACCTGCCGGTTCTTTTTCATTGATATCAGCCCCATTTTTAATGTACTTATTCACCATCTCCAAATTGCCGGTAATAACGGCCGCATGTAAACTCATCTGCGTTTGACTTGCCGGTTGCTGAACTTTATTTTGATCCTCTGAATTTTGAGGAATCGAATTCATGGGCTGAAAAGCAGTGCCAGCAACAAATACAATAACCATTGCCGTAACTATTGTTTTAGTATTAATGGTTTTCTGTTTCGCTTCCCGCCATGAATAAATGATCATATTTGAGAAAAGGAATGTAGATGCCGATAATAATATGTATTTAATTGCTCCATGAACAGGCAGATGCATTAGTGCCAATGCAACTACACCCAAAACAATCATGTGTATAATATAAACCGAGTACGAATTTCTGCTAAGTTCATTCAATATTTTGTTTGTTTTATTCAGGTTAAAACGAAATGAATGAATGAATACCTGCAAGAAACTCAGCATGGCAACAATTGCAGTAAAATAATAAACTAACCTGTCTGCAAAGTCAGAAATGAAGAAGTGATTTCTTGCAGGATCAACCAGGTTGTAAAACAAGTTTAGTGCAACTACAGTAAATACGCCCAGCGAAATTGTCATTGCAACGTTGGCGGCAATATAGATTCTGTAATTTGGCTTTTCACTTTTAAAAACGTTGAGTTTATTACAAAGTGATCCTAAAAGAAACGACATAAAATAAACCAGTAACCGCTCATTCTGAAAATCGAAAAGCGGAGAGTGTGTCCATCCCTTTAACCCAACTTCTGAAATAATCATACTGTAGATTACTCCAATTATTACTGTAAGAACCACGGCCATTTTTACTGAAATCCTGATCCTCAAAATGTTGGTTTTTGATAATAGTAGATAAACCACCTGGAAGAGAAAAAGAACCGGAAGAAACCACAACCAGTTTTGTGTTGGATTGTTGGCAAAAAAGGCCAGGTCCGACCCGGATCTTTCGAAAATATGAAAATAAGAAAACAAGCTTTCCTGTGGCAAACCCCGGGCAAAAAGAAATATGGCTTTGTAGGCAGGTATTAATGTAAAAACGGCAATAACCCAGGGAATCATTATTCTTTTGAATTTTGAAATCAGAAATTCACGCGAAGTTTTAGTTCGTAGTGAGTTAGGCATAAAATACCCCGAAATAAAAAACATCATAAACATGACAAAGAGGTCGAGATACATGCGAACCAGTGCAATTGCATCCCATTTTGCAGGATCACTAACGATCCAAAATTCGTCGAATCCTTGTTCGTATGTCATTCCCGCGTGCAGAATAACTACTAAAAGGATTAAAAATGTTCTCAGGTTGTCTAAAAAATAAACTCGTGTTTTCATCATTGTTATTTTTAAATTTTTGATTTCAATTTCGATATTGTAAAGGTCCGGGATTTCGTGATGCAGGGTTAATGAATTAAAAACCAAAGTATATTAAGTTTCAGTACTGAATATAAATTATGAGGCATTCGTATAAATTATGATGCAAGTACCTGTACGTTAGCCTCAGAAAGTGGAAAAGAAAAATAATTTGTATCTTATGCTTTCAAAACTGAATTTCAAGTATTACCATGCCGGAAACCCGTAAAATTGATCAGGATTTTCTTCAAAAAATAACCGGGATTATTCACGAAAATATCGCTGATGAACGTTTTGGCGTTTCTGAGTTGTCAGGTGAAATTGGCATGAGTCGTTCAAATCTGCTGCGAAAAGTTAAGAAGCTAACCAATCTTTCAGTAAGCCAGTTTATCAGGAATGTACGGTTGGAACGCGCCAAAGAAATGATGGAAGAAGGGAGTTTCACTGTTTCCGAAGTATCTTACAGGGTTGGTTTTAGTAGTACATCCTATTTTATTAAGTGTTTTCGGGAATATTACGGTTACCCACCCGGAGAAACAAGCGAAAGAAAAATTCAGGAGGAAATTGAACCCGGTAAAGTATCTCCTGCACAAAAGGAAAGAAAAAAAATTCCTGTTACAGGAACATATATTGTAATTATTCTGGTTGCTATTGTTTTATTTTTTATGGTAAAACCAATGCTAATCAAGAAAAATAGTGTTGAAAAATCGATTGCGGTATTACCATTTAAAAACGATAGTAACGATTCGACCAATATTTATTTTGTTAACGGGTTAATGGAATCAACACTGAATAACCTTCAGCTAATTAAAGATTTGCGTGTTATTAGTCGTACATCGGTTGAACAATACAGAAACAATTCAAAGTCCATTCGTGAAATTGGGAAAGAACTTGGTGTTAGCTATTTAATTGAAGGCAGCGGTCAAAAAATCGGGGATCAAATTCTTCTCAATATTCAGTTGATTGATGCCAAAACTGATCAGCATTTATGGGCAGAGCAATACAAACGACATGCAGATGATATTTTTACTTTACAAGCTGAAATTGCCAAAAACATTGCGGAAAAGATTGAAGTAATTGTTTA
>CAVYOB010000062.1:0-51571 GCA_963769925.1 uncultured Prolixibacteraceae bacterium | reverse complement strand
TTACCTGACGGTTACTGGGAAGGATGTTCAAGCCAGGAAAAAGCTGGTGGTTCAGTAGATCGGAAAAGTATGTTGAAATGAATTACAGGCTCAGCGTTTTCCAGCCTTCTTTAAGATATGTTAGTTAACGGAACTCCCATTCCTTTTACATCAATTCCCATATCTTTTAGTTTTTCATCTACTCCGTACATGTGGGCACAGGCAATACATGCTTCTACTTTTACACCAGCATCCTGCATTTTTTTGACATAATCCTGAAGCATTTTATTTTCTGAAAGCAGTTTTGCCGATGGTCCCCAAACGATCAGAACCACTTCATCGAACCAACCTTGTTTTTTTGCATTGTAGGTGTACATAAATGCCATTTTTTCTGCAACATCCGGATCACCGCTTGTCCAAAGTACTGCCAGTTTATTTGAATTAACCTCTTTCATGTTTTTTTGATTTTGTGCTACTGTTCTTCCAAAACTAAACAGCAACAAAATAATTAAAATGTAATTCTTCATGACTTTAATTTTTAGGTTATTAATGTTTTCTTAAATCAAAAGTTGTTTTACAGATCATTGAATTCAGCCAGTTTCTTTAACGGAATTAAATCAGTTTCATCGTATTCTTCTTCATGGAAACCGGAAATAAACTCTTTGTTCAACATAAATAGCTTGCTGTTGTATTTATCCTGTGGAAAGGTATTTTGAAATATAAACCGGCTAAATTCGAAAGTCTTGAAATTCAGCTCACAATTCGATAGTTCCCATTCGTTGTCATCGTTCATGTAAAGTAATGGCAGGCCATGAGTTCGGCAAATTACCGGGCGGTGTTCATAGATCGCGCAGGAATGATCTTTTAGAAAAGCACACGTATTTTTATCCAGCTTTTTAGTGGTTTTGGGGGCAGCGTTTTTTGATTTTAAACTTTCATAAATCGCATAAAATTCCACCGGAAAGATATTGTAGTCCATGCAACATAAATCGCAACCGTTCTTGCATTGCAAATGATTGCGGTGCATTTTGCTTAATCGTTCAGCCTCCAGATCAATTTCCTTTACCAACTTACCATATTTTTTAAATATTGTTTGTTGCTGAATATTCATTTCTGATATAAATTTAGGGCAAATTACTTGAAATTTTATTGCAAATGAAATCTTAATGCTATTTTTACCCGATCAGAACAGAACAGATTAATTGAACTAAGATGAGAAAGACTTTTACCTATCTAACCCTATTTTTTTTAAGCATTACTGCATGGTCTCAGAACGAAAATTTTGAATTTCTGAATACCAATTTGCCAATTGAAGAACGCGTTGATTTGTTGGTTTCGCAAATGACAATCCAGGAAAAAATCGATCAAATGGTATATACAGCAAAAGCCATTGACCGCTTAAAGGTGCCGGAATACAATTGGTGGAATGAAAGTTTGCATGGCGTTGCCAGGGCAGGATATGCAACTGTTTTTCCGCAGTCGATAACCATTGCCGGTTCCTGGGACACAGATCTGATGTTTCGTGTTGCTACGGCAATTTCTGATGAGGCCAGGGCAAAACATCATGAATTTGTACGACGTGGAAAACGAGGAATTTACCAGGGACTAACTTTTTGGTCGCCAAATATTAATATTTTTCGTGATCCACGATGGGGAAGAGGCCATGAAACTTATGGCGAAGACCCATATCTGACCGGACAAATGGGAGTTCAGTTTGTAAAAGGATTACAGGGAAACGATCCAAATTATTTAAAAGTGGTTGCTACAGCAAAACATTTTGCTGTTCACTCCGGGCCTGAACCTTTACGTCATCAGTTTAATGCAAAAGTTAGCGAACGCGATTTTCGTGAAACTTATTTGCCGGCTTTTCGCGAACTTGTGGTCGATGGTGGTGTTTATTCGGTTATGGGAGCTTATAACCAGTTTCGGGATTATCCGTGTTGTGCAAACCCGGAATTAATGCACATTTTACGAAGAGAATGGGGATTTAAAGGTTATGTGGTTTCCGATTGCTGGGCAATTTCTGATTTTTATGCGTTTCAGGATTTCTCAAAAGATGCTGCTGCAGCTGCTGCAATTGCTGTTAAAAACGGAACTGATTTAAATTGTGGAAATTCTTATCCGCATTTAAAAGAAGCTTACAATAAGGGATTAATAACGGAAGATGAGCTGGATGTCGCCGTAAAACGTTTTTTTACGGCACGTTTTAAACTGGGTATGTTTGATCGGAAATAAAGTACCGTATGCAAAAATTCCTTATTCGGTAAACTGTTCGAAAGAAAATGATGAACTTGGCGCTTGAAGCAGCCAGGAAAAGTATCATTTGTTAAAGAACAAAGATAATATTCTTCCGCTTTCAAAAGATATTAAAAAAATAGCTGTTATTGGTCCGAATGCTGATAACTGGGAAGCTTTGATTGGGAATTACAATGGGATTCCAAAACATCCGGTTACCGTGTTGGAAGGAATAAAAAACAAACTTAAAAACACAGAAATCTTATTTGCTGAAGGCTCTCATTTGGCAGATGGAGTTGCATAATCTTCACCCGATACCAGGGAAATTTTCTGGTTACAGCAGATGGAAAGCCGGGTGTTACCGGTGAATATTTTGCAAATGCAAAGCTGGAGGGAAAACCTGCATTTACCCGTGTTGATGAGAATATAAATTTTTACTGGGAAACTGGTCACCGGCTCCGGAATTGCCGGATGATAATTTCAGTGTTCGTTGGACAGGTTATATTGTTCCACCAGTGTCCGGAACATACAGATAGGTTGCTGGGGAATGCCGACACTTAAATATTTGGCTTGAAGGTGAAAAAATACTTTCCTATAACTACTGAACATCATGCTTTTTATCATGAAAAAGCAATTAACTGGAGGCTGGGTAAAAAATACAAATTTGTATATGAATACAAATAATTGGTTGGTGATGGCGATGCTAAATTATTGTGGACAGTGCCAAATCCGAATATGCAACAGGAAGCTGTTGAAGTTGCCAAAAAAGCGGATGCTGTTGTTGTGGTTTTGGGTTTGTCGCAACGTCTGGAAGGAGAAGAAATGCCCATTCAGGTGGATGGTTTTGCAGGTGGTGACCGTACTCATTTAAAACTGCCGAAAACACAACGGGATTTGGTGAAGGCTATTAAAAATACAGGAAAACCAACTATTTTAGTGTTGATGAACGGAAGCGCTCTGGCAGTTAACTGGGCAAATGAAAATCTGGATGCAATCATTTCAGCAGGTTATCCGGGGCAGGAAGGCGGAAATGCTGTTGCCGATGTTTTGTTTGGCGATTATAATCCGGCGGGTCGGCTTCCGGTACTTACTATAAATCAGTTGATCAATTGCCGCCTTTTGAAGATTATGATATGAAAGGACGCACATATCAATTATTTTAAAGGAGAACCACTTTATCCGTTTGGTTACGGATTGAGTTATACCACTTTTGAATATTCTGATTTGAAATTCGCTAAAAAGGCAAAATAGGGAAAAATGTACGGTAAAAGTAAATGTTACCAATACCGGTAAAATGGCTGGTGAAGAAGTTGTTCAATTATATTTAAAAGATGAAGAAGCTTCAACACCGCGTCCAAAAGTTCAATTGGAAGGATTTAAACGTATTTATCTGAATGCAGGCGAATCAAAAGTAGTGGAATTTGAACTCACTCCACGACAATTTTCGATGATTGGAAAAGATAATAAAAGAGTTATTGAAAAAGGATGGTTTACCATTTCAATTGGTGGTGGACAACCCAGCGATCCGAATGCAAAAGCAGTTTCAGGGCGTATTGAATTAAAGGAAAAACATTGGAACTACCCGATTAATGCTGTTCAGTTATTTTAGAATGGCTTTTTATTCCGGCAGTCTCATTTTCCGGAGAGCGAAACCGAATGCTGTAAAAAATTAGAAGTGCAAAAGCCACAATTATTGAAAGGGTAAAATTTGAAATCCCTGTCGGATCGCCCGTCAATGCCCAAAAACTCATTAAAAGAGGGAATATAAATATCACCCCTTCAAAAGTTGAAAGTGCTCTTTTTCCCATTGTTTTAACTGAAAATAGGGCAAATATAACCGCAAGTCCTCCCCATTTTATCCAGGTAACAATGTGCAGCATTCTTAAAGCAGTAGTTAGTTGTTCTCCCTGAAGTTCATAAGAGTACAAATTGGTGATTCGTAAAAGAAAAACATTTTCAGAAACATCAGCAAAGAAGACAATCACTGTCAGCAGGATACCCCAAAATGGCCATTTTTGATGAAATATTTTTACTGCTTTCCAAAAAAACAATATCAGGAACATTGAATATGTCATCATAAAACCAAAATCGATAGTATTGCCAGAGTCAATTCTGCTTAATGTTTTTGGAGTATATCCATTAAATAAGTTATAAAGTTGCTCCGGTGTTTTTGTAAACTCAAATGCAACGATAAAACTTTTATACCCTTCAGGAGCATTAACAGGAAACAGCATTTCCATAAGTATTGTGAAAATCAGAAGTGGCACTCCAAAAAGTCCAAGCAGGGCTAAAGGACGATTTTCAAGAAATGTAATCTTCATTATTCAGGAATAGTTGTGGGAAAAATTTTAAGTTGTCCGCGATTAATTTACAAAAAATAATTGAATCATATAATACTATTTACCTCCGCAGCTGTTTAAATTATGAGGATTTTAAAAATTTATAACGAAAAAAATTACCGGATATTTTGTGATTATCTCCCAAATCTGTACGACAGTTTAACCAGGAAAATATCGTGTCCTTTCTGATCAAACAAATCATTAAGATTGTCGGAAAAATTAAAACGTCCTTCGTTGACATAATGATTTCTGTTTTGGGACCAGACAAGGTAAAGCGTCGATCCGGGGCGGTATTCCCAGCGGATTACAAGATTTGAAAGAAATTCTTTCACATTAAAATCAGGTTTGTCAAAACTATAATCTGAAACGCCATCGCTGTTATCATCAACCATATATAATTCGGAATCAGCATTGTAACTTATCTGATTTTCATTAAAAATCTGATAGCGATCGGTTAATTTATCTGCAAGGCTGTTGGTAATGTATTTATATTCCGAATATTTTCCTGTTGCGATAAACGGTTGTCCCCAGTATTGAATAGTCAGATCAGGAGTAATATTGTAATTGATCCGCACCGACATATTTATCGTATTTCGGTCGATGTGCGCCATGACATATCTTTTGTCATTCAAATAATCTTGTTGCGTCACATACTGAAGATCTTCGTGATATTTGGATATTCCCGGATTCAAATTAATGCTCAGTGTTTTCATAGGACGATATCCAACACCGAAACTGAGGTAAATATTTTTACGGTACTCTTTTTCAAAGCTATTATAAATTGATGTTGAAAACTCAGTCGTGAATTTTTTTTGCTGGTTACTGTGAAAACCAAGATTGAAATTCGTATATCCCGGGATTTTTAATGTTGGGCCACCTCTTAAAACAGCATTCATTCGCTGGGTTCCACTTACATTGAAACTGGTGAATATCCCCCAGTAATTTTTAAATTGCACATTCCCGTTAATGTTGCCTCCGGGTTCAGTAATATTTCCTCCAAAATCCCAGACAATCCATTGGTTTAAATTCAGGTTGGCTTGGCGAAAAATTAAAAAAGGTTTGTAAAAACGATATCCGGTCCAGAATACTTCCATAATGTTATCGGCCGACTGAAGATATCCAGCGTCATTCAACTCAAGCCCGGGAGATTTCCACGAAACGGCGAACATAAATTTTTGATTTCCTGCAAATTCTCCCAAAAGCAATTTTCCACCTTGTCCTGTCAACGACGTGCGGTTGGTGTCCAGTTTCATATAATTTTGCCCGGGACGCTGGAAAGTCCTTAAGAAGGACTCTTGCGTTTGTGTGATCGCCTCCGTTGTTCCGGTAACATGGCTAAAATATGTACTGGCATCGAATTCCCATTTTTTATCGTTCCATTTGTGAACAAAGTCCAAACCGCCGGAATAAGCCGCTTTATGCAAAAAATCGAGATGTGGATCATTCAGGCTTCTGTTTACAGAAGTAACCATTCCGCCAACGTAGGTATTGCCCTCATTAAAATCTTTCTGTAACCTACCGACAAAATAATTGGTAAACGGTTCAACCGTTTCTGTTCGGTCAACTCCGGGGCCTTTTATTTCAGCATTTTCCTTTGCAGTAACACTTTCGAGCATTCCTACTGACCAGCCGTCTTTTGTTTTACCGGTTATTTTGGCAGCACCAATAATGCTTGTTGCATTGGGAACATCGGCATATTCACCGTCGTTCAATTCAGGATAATAGGATGGCCTTCTTCCGATCCTTCTGGAATAAAACAGGCCGTCGTACGCCAGGTCGCCATCTCCGAAGTTTAGTTTATAGGTAAGAATATTTTTCCCTTCAATAAAGAAAGGGCGTTTTTCTTCAAAAAAAGTTTCATAGGTACTGAGATTGACCTCTGAAGGATCAGCTTCAACCTGCCCGAAGTCGGGGTTCACAGTTAAATCCAGTGTAAGATAATTGGTTAGCCCAATTTTTGCATCCAGTCCGGCATCCAACCCATTTTTTTTACCACTTCTTTTAAACGGATTATCTGACTCTTTTTCGAACCGTTCCGTTCTGGCGACTACATATGGCATAATGTCAAGCGTTTGTTTCGGGTGAATATTATTTATGCCGTCTATCGTTCCGAATTGTGAGACAAAACCATTTTTTTCCCGTTTCATGGGTTGCCATGCCGACATTTCTTCTTTGCGGAAAATAAATCGCAGTACCTGTAACCCCCAAAGATGTTTATCTGAGTTATCAAAACGTAGTTGCGTAAGCGGAATTCGCATTTCTGCATTCCATCCTTCATCTGTCTTCGATGTTTTTACCCACCAGATTGGGTTCCAGTTGTTATCCTCATTTTCACCATCATTAGTATCTGTAAAATCAGATTTTACACCAGCAGCAGAAACGATAAATCCAAAAGAGGTTCTTTTGTCATAATATGTATCAAAAAAAACGCCTACCAAATCACCATCGGTTTCATCGCGTCTGGTAACGCGCATGGAAATACTGTCCGGACTTTTATCGAGAGCTTTAATTGCTACGTAAACATTATTGTCGTCATAAAGAATGGCAAATTCGGTTTGTTGGTATGGTGAAGCTCCTTCATCAGGTTCGTGCTGAACAAAATGATCTTCCCATCCAACCGTCTGCCAGACAGGTTCATCGAACTTGCCGTCAATGGTTATATTTTGATCGCTAATATGTTTTGTTGTGTAATTTTTCTTTGGTAATTCTTGCGAAAAGACAATTCCTGCAAAAAGAATAAAAAGTGCGAACAGTACAATCCTCATAAAAATTATTTTATGATAAGACTAAATCGAAACAAAAGAGTTACACCAAAAATGATGACTTTTTTCAGAATACAGATTTTTTCTCAGCTTTAATCTGATACAGAAGTATTTGAAAAGAGCATTTTATACGATTTTTTTTCTACAACTGACATATCAATTCTTTTGGCTCCCTGGTAAAAGAAAGCAGCTGCAATAGCCATAAATGTGTGGCTTACCGCTATGTAATTAAACCACTGATGCGGGGAAATTTTATTCATGAAAAAGAATGCGGCTACAGCAGCAAAACCAACACCGGTCAACAAATATTTTCCAGCCGTGTTTTTTGTCTTAAGAAAAAGAAATCCTTCCAGTGAAAATACTACAAACAGTAATCCATAACCTGAGTGAAATTCAACAAAAAAGAAATTGAGTGTGCTAACAGTAAGCGTTAAAAAAGTTAGAAACTCAAGGATGTTAATGACTTTAAAAACCCTGATAATAGATTGACGCAGCCAAATACGGTTGTGCTCTATGGCGGCGCGCTCAACAAACATAATGGAAATCATACTCATGATCCAGCCCGGGAGTTTCCAGTAGAAATTAAACGCATATAAAAAAGCATGTCCGATTATTCCACCGAGAAATGTAGCAATTCCCATGATGAGAAAATAAATTTTAAAGAACAGAAATACTTTTTCTTTCCTGTTGGATCGATGCAAACGAAAAGAAAAGTAAATACATAAAAAAGAAACCAGTAAATCGGTAATTGTAACTACCGGTTCATCAATTCGTATCCCGGCAAGATATAGCGTGTTTATGTGGTCCATTGTTTTGGAATTGGATAATCGCGTTTGATATTTGTATTCATAAAATACAAACAAAATCAATGATTTCAAAACAACATTTTTTCAAAAGAATCGGACCGGGAAAAAATCAGATAACCTTTATTTTTTTACATTTAAAGCATATTGTAACTTTAAAACAACAACCATGTTATCCGCATCAATGAAAAAAAAGCTTTACCTGTTCAGTGTTCTTCTATTTGCAACCGTGTTGAACTTACCCGTTTTGGCGCAAACAGTAATTCAAAAAACACCTGCCGCCGATCGTCTTAAATGGTATGACCAACAAGTTGAACTCACACAAAAATCAGTATTTAAAAATCTTCCCTGGCAATTTGTAGGGCCAACTAATATTAGCGGACGAATGACTGATGTTGAAGTTGTTACACCAAAAGGAAAAAATTATACCATTTATGTGGCAGGTGCTTCAGGCGGAATCTGGAAAACCGAAAATGAAGGGATTACCTGGAAACCCATTTTTGAACATGCCATGTCAACCGCATTTGGTGATTTGGCACTTGATCCACAGAACCAAAATGTGATTTGGGCAGGAACCGGAGAAGCTAATATTTTCAGAAGTTCGAATGCAGGAGCGGGAATTTATCGTTCAAAAGATGGCGGAGAAACCTGGGAACATCTTGGGACTGATAAATACAAATACTATTGCGACGAATTGTTGTTCATCCTAAAAACTCGGATGTGGTTTTTGTTGCTGCCGGTGGAAATGAATGGACTAACGACAAAGAACGTGGAGTTTATAAAACCACTGACGGCGGAAAAACATGGAGCAAAGTTTTATATGTAAACGATAAAACAGGTGCTTATGATCTGGTAATGGATCCTTCGAAAATCCGGATATTATTTATGCAGCAACCTGGCAACGAATCCGCAAAAAATGGAATGATCCAAGAAATGAAGATGACTACACCGGAAGCGGCATCTTTAAAACTACTGACGGAGGAAAAACCTGGAAAAAAATTAATAAGGGTTTGCCTGAAGCAAAATACCGGGGAAGAATCGGGATTGATTTGTGTAAAAGCTCACCAAATGTACTTTATTGCTTTTATTGATAATTATGAAAAACTGGCTGCATAATCAACCGGTGAACCAGGAAGAAGATGCATACGGGAGGCCGAGCAGCGGGCGGATTAAAGGTGCAACTGTTTTTCGGTCTGACGATGGTGGAGAAAACTGGCGTCAGGTTAGCGAACAAAACAATACATGGAAGGACTTTCAGGAACTTATGGCTGGGTGTTTGGGCAAGTACGCGTTGATCCGGTAAATCCTGACAAAATTTATGTGATGGGGTTGTATCTGAATGTTTCGGAAGATGGAGGGAAAACTTTCCACACACTTGACGGAATGCACATGGATCATCATGGTTTGTGGATAGACCCGGAAAATCCGAATTACCTGGTAAATGTGAATGATGGTGGCGTTGCCGTTTCTTACGACGGTGAAAATTTCAGAACATTTTACAATAACCTTCCACTGGCGCAGTTTTTCAATATCGCTTACGACATGGCTGAACCGTTTCATGTTTATGGTTCGGTTCAGGATCATGGCAGTTACCGCGGTGTGGTTGATTTAAGCCGCGGACGGAATAATATTCAGCCGGTTGATTTTGAGTCGGCTCCCGGAGGCGAAGGTAGTAACCAGGCCATCGATCCCAATGATCCTGACATTGTTTATTCTGCCGGATTTTACGGAACAATCACCAAAACCAACATGAAGACCGGCGAAAGCGCAACCATTATGCCACCAACACCGGAAGGAGTGGACAAGCTGCGCGGACAGTGGCTGGCGCCATTTATTTTGTCACCACACAACCCGGGAATTATTTACCACGGAACCCAGTTTGTGTTTCCGCTCGATGAACGAAGGAAAAACCTGGGAACGCATCAGCCCTGATTTAACATATAACGATCCGGATAAAAAAGGAGATATTCCTTACCAAACGATTTTTACTATTTCTGAATCGCCTCTGAAATTTGGGATTAATTTATGCCGGAACAGATGATGGCCGTGTTTGGATGACCAAAAACAGCGGCACCGACTGGCAGGAAATTAACAAAGGATTGCCATACGGAAAATGGGTTTCACGAATGGAAGCATCGCGGTTTGCAGAAGGCCGGGTTTACATGACTCAAAACGGAAAACGCGATGATGATTTTGCAGCCTACATCTGGAGTTCGGAAGATTACGGGAATACCTGGGAAAGTATTTCGGCCAATATTCCATCTGGTCCGGTGAATGTGATCCGCGAAGATCCGAAAAATGAAAATATTCTTTATGTAGGCACCGATTTTGGTGTTTATGTTTCGTTGAATGGTGGCATTAGCTGGGAAAGCCTGCCGGGTAACCTACCAACAACGTATGTTCACGATTTCATTATTCATCCACGCGACGACATGGCGGTTATTGCCACCCACGGAAGAGGAGTGTGGGCACTGGATGTACGTTACATTCGCGCTATGGCAGAAATGGATTCTGAAGCCGACTGCCGGATACTGGATATTGAGGATTGCCAGGTTCCACTCCGGCCGGAAAGTTGGTACCGCCGGTTGTTGAAAGAATTGAATGCACCTTTTTATGTGATGAAAGGTGATAAAGTTGAAGCTACAGTTTCCGACGATGAAAATAATGTAGTAAAAACTTTTACAGTGAATGCCGACCGTGGGCTGAATTTTCTGCACTGGGATTTAATGACGGAAGAGGGAAATTATATTCATCCGGGGACCTATAAACTCATGTTGAAAGGCTCCAATTTTGAAGAAGAAAAAATCTTTGAAGTAAAGAAATTCAGCAGACGATAACAACAATACATTCGAGGAACAGTTATAGCCCGGATGCATTTTATATTTTGCAAATCATATGCTAACCCGTTAACTATTAATAAGATTTGCTATCTTTGTTTTCGGAAACCCGGTGACACTCAAAAAGATTTGCAGCGAATGCCCGCCACTGCCGTTTTCAAAATTTTAAGACGAAAAATAAAAGTTGACAATTATTTCAACACAATCAAATACTAACCTAAAAACATCAACATGAAAAACTTAAAACAAGTCCTGGTTGCAATCTTATTCTTAACAAGTATTATTTCCTGTAAAAAGGATGAGCCCGAACCTGATTTCACATTAGAAATGCAAACTATTAGTGCAAAATGGATCGTTAGCGGAACAAGCGATTTTAAATCGTTTGAGTTTAATAAAAGCGGCAACTATATTGTCGTAAAAAAAGGCACAAAAAGTTCGGAAACTGACCAGGTTCTCTTTGGAACATACCAGATTACGGATAATAAAACTGTTGTATTAAAAGATTTTGGAATCCTTGAAGTTTCCACCATTGAAGGCGAAACAATTCGTTTTAATCTAGCGGTTAACAGCGACCCGGGAACAAAAGTTAGCATAAATGCAAGTAAATCAGCCGTAATTTCAAATTCTACAAAAACTGAATTATTGTGCCGAACATGGGAGATGGTTTCGGTAAATGGCGAAGTTGTTTCAGGAACTGAATATGAATTAACGGTTTTATTTACAAATGCAGGAACTTATTTTGTAACGTTAACCAATCCGGATGAAGAAAGTGAAGGTGGTTTGGCTCAATGGAAATGGAAAGATGAAACTGAAACAAAATTTCTTTATTCGTGGGAGGAATATCCGGTATGGGAGGAAGAAGATGAAGTTGAAATTATAGAGCTTTCTGAAAATTTACTGAAGATACTTGAAAAATATGAAGACGATTATGAAGAGCTTTATGTAATGCAACCTGTAAATAATTCAAAGTCGACAAGTATTAATGCTGATATTATGCCAATGGAAAATGGAATAAGAAGTGGATTGCTAAGAAAATGATCAGATTATAGTTACAAACTATCGGATATTGCATAATGAATCGTACTTTTTTAAACCGAAAAGATTTTAGTTGTAATTTATTTCTGCTGATTCTTTTTTTAATGATTTTTGGCGGTTATAAAGTAAATGCACAACATGCCGGGACTGGAATTGATGGATATGCAATTAATCCTAAACTTGGTGTTTGTTACTGGCGCTCTGATGTCACCTGTTTTGGAGCTGGTGCCGAAGTCAGTATTTTTAAGAACAGGTTTATTTACAGTGCTGATTACTACAGTTTTGGTGAGTTTTCAATCATGGGCCCAAAACCTTACATCGGTTTTAACCAGGTGAGTGCAATGTTTGGGAGATACACGGGTGATGAATTTTTCCGCATTGAATACCAGGTAGGAGCAGGCATATTCTGGGGAACAGACAGACCAGAGGATGAGTGGGGTGGCGAGAAATTTACCAGCGCCGGGCTTACAGCAAAAATTGGGTTAAAACTGGTCCCACTAAACTTTTTAAGTTTGGGAGTTGATTTGCAGACAAATCTGAATTTTACGCATTCGGTGTTTTTCCCCTTGCTAAGTATTGAAATTGGAAAATTAAGGTAAAACAAATTGGTTATAACCGCATTTTTATTTTGCATAGAATAAGTTAACCTGCTAATTTTTAACAATATTTGATAAATTTGATCTCCGAAAACCCGGTAGTACAAAGAATCGCAGCGCAGGATGCCACCCCTGTTTTCAAAAACTTTAAGATTAACCTGAACACGAAATATTTATTGATAATTCTATTTTACTGGAAATGACATTTTTTGTAACACATGTTTGACCAAAATAACGTGAACAAAGGTTTTGATTTCAACAACGTTCGGTGTATGTTGTCTAATGCCAAAAAAATGAACAATTTAGAAATATTTGAAAGTGATTGTGTATTTTTAAAACTTCCGAAACAAATGAACAATTCGGATATAATAAAATTCCTTGAAAATAATTTTAAGGAATATTTTAAGCTTTTGTAGATTTATTATGAGGCGATTATGGGATTAAGATTAAAATGAAAAACAAAATCTTATTTATTTCTCGGAGCAAATAATTAATTCTTTAAAATGTTATTTACAAGGTTCTCCTTCAAAAGCATATTCTGAATTAGGCAAAGGATTTTATGCAATAAGTAAACACCTCTCTTTAAAACAAAATTGTTCTGGTTCCTATGATAAAGAGAATTATTTTAGAATAAGAAGAAGTAAAAGTAAAATTTCTGCTATCAATGAAATGCTTCACATTCCTTTTGACCAGAGACACAAGGTAGAATCATACAGATATAGCATTTCTGGACTACCATGCCTTTATCTTGCAAATTCAATTTATTTATGCTGGAAGAATTGAATAATCCAGAAATTAATGATTTATATTTTTCAAGAATTCAATATAATCCATTGAATTTAAAAATGATGAACTTAACGTTTACTGTTAACAATTTTTCGAATATTTATAGAGACTCAAAAATTAATAAAATATTGGATTTCAAAGATGATACATTTTTTGTTTATGGATTAATAACTTGGCTTTTATCTTTAAGTTGTTCTCTAATTTCGAAGCATAGAGAAAGTAATTTTAAATTAGAATATATCATTCCTCAAATGACCTTAGAACTAATTACAAATGATTTTGGATTTGACGGTATTAAATATTTTTCAACTAAAATTGACTATCCAACTAAACAGTTAAATCCTCCATATATTAACTTAGCCCTTCCTGCAAGGTCATTTTCAAATAAAGGTTTATGTAAAAAATTAGTCGAAAATATTGAACTTACTGAACCTAAAAATATAAAAGACTTAAATTTAAATGAAACAGAAATTGACAAAAATGAAATCAATAATTGGATGCAAATGTGCCCTGAAAGTTTTATTCAGGAGATGTATAGTCAAAGAAAAAAATTAGATTTTAACTATTCAATATTTAGCAAAATTGAGATTGAATTGTGCAAATTGGAAACAAAAAAAATATAAAATACCTACACCTAACAAATTGCAAATTGCATTGCGGGGTTCGTGCTGTGTCGTTCGCTGGATTCTCGTTTCGCAGTTCCGTGTCCTTCGGACAGGAACGCTCTTCGAAATCCGCCCGACAACATGTACCAAACGTTAGTGGTAAGATTTGGGGGAAAAATTTATAATTTGGAAGTAATTTATATTAAAAGTCAAAACAGTAATACAATCTTAAATTTTACATTATGAAGATAAATGAAAAAAGAATCCAAATCGTAGTGCAGATATTTATAGTGTTACTCATTATTGCAGGGTGTACATCGGGGCAAGAGAGCTATTTGGAGCGTAACAAAGAACTTGTTCGCCGTATGGACGAAGAAGTCTGGAACAGGGGAAATCTTGAAATAATAGACGAGTTATACTCACCTAACTTTGTGTGGCATTTCCTTCCATCAGATTCTGAGACTATTGGACTTGACAGCTTACAAGAACATGTTCGAAAACACAGAGAAGCCTTCCCTGATTGGACTGAAGAGATTAAGCATATCGTCGCTGAAGGAGATTTTGTTTCAATTCATTATGTATCCAGAGGAACTAATGAAGGTAGTTTCCAAGGTAATCAACCAACTGGAAAACAAATTGAGATCAATGAAATGTCAATCTTTCGAATTGTTGATGGCAAAATTGCAGAACAATGGCTTATCCCAGATCTACTAAGTATGAATCAACAACTTGGGTTCATTTCACAGTCAAATTAAGTATGTTAATAATTAATAACCAATAATTGGATAACATTCATTTCAACTTGGGAATAACCACATCAGCAATTTTTATATTTAAGGTTTGGTTTGTACTCTTGCAAGTTAAATGACTATAAAATTAAAGGCAAGAAGATAAGAAATCCAACTGATGACAATGTATAAAAATAATAGCCGAGATAGTAGTAAATTCAAGGGTTGTAGCCCGCTTCAACTTTCTTGTAACTTGACAGGAAAGTGCAACGCAATCGGCTACTATTCTTATACTAACCGTTGTGTCATTCCCCACATAAGAACCTCCCGAATAGATTTGAAACTAAATTATCTATTCATACAGTTCTTATTAAATTCTTTTGCTAACGTAAAAAGGATAACAAAAATGAGGTGAAAAATGAAAAATTTGAGTAAAATATAAACAACTGAAAATCAGAGACTAATTTTTACGTTAGTCAGAATGAGCCTTAACGAACAGGCTAGGAACGAAATCAGACACAAATATTATATGACATAATGGAACATGGAAATTTGAAAACCTTCCCTATATTAACAACTGAAAGGTTGACTCTCCGACAATTATCAGACAGCGATGTTCAGGAAATATTTCTTCTTCGTTCTGATCCTTTAATAAACCAATATCTTGACAGACCCCCAAGTAAAACATTGAAAGACGCATTGGGATTTATTGAGAAGATAAAAAACAATAGCCTTTCTTATTGGGCAATTGCACAAAAAGGAAACGAAAAACTTGTAGGGACAATTTGTCTTTTTGATGTTTCAGAAGAACTAAAAAAATGCGAAATTGGATATGAACTTTTAACGGAATATCAAGGAAAAGGAATTATGAGAGAGGCAGCAAAAAAAATAATTGAATATTCAATTCAAACACTTGGACTAAAAACAATTGAGGCTTATACACATAAGGACAATCAACGTTCAACGAATCTTCTTAAAGAACTGAAATTTAAGAGTACGGATAGCGTTAATGAGACAAATTCAAAATTGATTTTATTCCGACTAAATATTAGTAATAAAAATAAAAAATAAAAAAAACCGAACCGCTAACAAAGAACTAAGGTAAAAACCTAATATTTTGGTTATAATTTTTCTTTTCAAATTACTCTGCTATCTATGGGAGTAAATTCAAAAAGAAAAATTATTGGATGGGTTTACCGCTTTGAAATCGGGATCGTACCTCACACCACTTTTAGCAATAGCCAATGACTGAGCAAGCAATTTATTGGTAACTGCAATTAATGCTAATTTCTTTGATTTCCCTTTGTTAACTATCCTTTCGTAAAGTGCTTTGCATTGGTGGTTTTTACTGTAGGCAGTAAAACTACACATAAACAAATGGTTTCTTACCATGGGATTTCCCCTTTTCGAGATTCGCGTTTTGCCCCTGACACTCGAACCTGAAGCCCTTATCACTGGTGATAAACCAAAAAATGCCGAAAGCTGTCGCGAGTTTTCAAAGGTTCTGAAACCATTGGTACATACAATGAGCAAAATGGCAGTTTTACGCCCAAGCCCTGGTATGGAAAGCAAATTCGAGAGTAATTCCTGTTCATGCGTTTTTATGATGGTTTCCAATTGTGATTCGAGCAGTTTAATTTCCGCATCCAACTGACGAATGTGTCGTTTTACCGATGTTACTACCTTGCCCTTTAATCCCTGATCTACAAAACTGTGCAGTTTGTTTTTCAGAGCCGTCCTTTGTTTGTGATAAAGGCTGATAACCGTGTGCAGATCCTTGCAATCCCTGATGTATTGTGGCTGGGGTTTCCACAAACTTAAAGGCTGTTCTTTTGCATAGCGCACAATCATTCTTGCATCACTTTTATCCGTTTTGTTGTGCTGTAACTTCATCTGGATAAAACGCTTAATCACCAAGGGGTTTACTACTGAAACTGCGACATCATTGTCATGTAAAAACAAGGCCAGCTGATGATAATAGCTCCCCGTGAATTCCATCACACACCAACTTTGTGAAGTGAGTAAAAGCAAAAACGCTGAAAATCCTTCAGATGTGTTTTTAAACTGTTTGTACCCCCACTTTTCGCTCCAAACATCAAATACTTTTTTGGAAATGTCAATACCAATAAATTCTTTACTTTTATGCATAGTAATATATTTAAGAAGAACGAAGCTACTTGGATATAACAACCTGAAAACAGGCTCTAAAGGCCCAAAGAACTAATCGTATTTAAGTAGCGAAAGAGTGGGGATCTTCTATGTTGACGAGTTCTCAGACTCAGAGTACATAATAACCTTACTCCACTCTTTCGTTCTTTCAGTTAATTATTAAAAGATAAGAAAATGTAAACTTAGGAAGTACATATTGCAGGGCGGGGTTCGGTGGTACGCCAACTGCGGATTCTCGCATCGCAGTTCCGTGTCCTTCGGACAGGAACGCTCTCCGAAATCCGCCCCGACAACATGTACCAACCGTTAGGTTTCATGCTGAAAAGAAGAAAGCCAACGCACATTTGGCACATTTACAAGCTCTAGCACACAAGCTGATACTTCAGCTTGCAAAAGAGCCAAATTTTTGCCCACGCTCAGAAAAAAAAATTAGTAATAATTAGAGAATATTATCGAAATTAAGTATCTTTGTCTAAATCCTACTAAGATTGACAGTTGCAAATTACATAAAACAATTATTATCCTACGAGGAATATTCATTCTCCTTAGATGAATTAATTGAGAATATTCATAAAAGTGAGACTTCCATAAAAAGTGAACTCTCCCGACTAATTGCTAAAAAAGAAATTGTAAACCTTCGAAAAGGCTTTTATCTTATTATAACACCAAGATATTCATCAGCGCAAAAATTACCAATTCAGCTTTATTGCGAGAAACTTTTCAAATATTTAGACAGGAATTATTATGTTGCTCTTTTTTCAGCAGCAAAATTTCACGGTGCAAGCCATCAACAGGTTCATAGAGACTACATAATAACAGAGAAGCCTAAATTCAACGACATTTCAAAAAACACAATTGATATTCGTTTTTTCACAACAAGTAACTGGACTGACAAGAATATCCAAATTAAGAAATCTGATGCTGGCATATATAAAGTTTCAAGTCCTGCCCTTACAATTGTTGATTTAATTCATTATCAAACAAAGTTAGGTGGAATTAACAGAATGCTTGCTGTTATTGAAGAATTGTCAGAAGAATTAAATGAATCGGATTTAGTTGAACTTTTAAGTTGGTATCCCAATAAAAGCACATTACAAAGGTTTGGTTTTTTGTTGGAAGAACTTGGGATTAATGAAGAATTTCAGGAATTAATATTTATGAATTTAAAAACAACAAATTTCTTTCCGGTTTTGCTTAGCCCAAAGTCAAATGAAAAACCCGGAGCTGTAAATAATAGGTGGAAAGTGGCTGTTAACATAAAATTGGAAAGTGATTTATGATACCAAAACCACATATAGCAAAATGGCAACAACATGCTCCATGGAAAGAATTTGCACAAGTTGAGCAGGATTTAATTATTTCCAGAGCTTTGGTAGAAATTTTCTCCGATGAGTTCCTCAGAGAAAATCTTGCTTTCAGAGGAGGAACAGCTTTACACAAATTATATCTTAATCCTGCAGCAAGATATTCTGAGGACATTGATTTAGTTCAAATAAAACCTGGTCCTATTAAACCAATAATGGAAAGAATTGGTGAAGTGGTCACCTTTTTTGAGGAAAAAAGGACAACACAGGTTCGTGGACATGGGGCAAAAGCTTTATATCGTTTTACATCGGAATATGAAGAAATAAGAATGCGACTGAAATTGAAATTAACTGCAAAGAACATTTTAACGTGCTTGATTGGGTTGATTTTCCTTTTGAAGTTGAAAGTGAATGGTTTTCTGGTAAAGCAGAAATAAGAACGTACAATATAAATGAACTTTTAGGCACAAAACTTAGAGCACTTATATCAGCGAAGCAAAGGAAGAGATTTGTTTGATTTAGATTATTCAAGACAAAATATTGATTTGAACTATGAGCAAATCATAACTTGCTTTAAGGATATATACTTCGTTTGCAACAGGGAAAAGACCACCAAGTAAAAAGGAGTTCTTATTGAATATCGAAGAAAAAGAAAATAGTGCTGAGTTTACGGGTGATATGGAAGCCTTCTAAGACCTGAAATTAAATACAATCAAAGTGAAGCTTTTGATTGGTTAAAAATGAATTGATTGAAAAGATATAGATAAATTGGATATTATGAATGAAATAAAATACAGGGCAGGAATTAGCTAAAACGCTAGCCGAAGATCCCAACAATATTGATAAAATATTGAAGCTTTCGCATATGTTAGCCTCTCTGGATAAGAATAATGTCCGGTTTTCAGTAGACTCTGGAGTAATAGACAGACTTGGGAAAGAATTAGTTGCAAGACATGAAACTGCTGTTTCCGAGTTGGTAAAAAATGCTTATGATGCTGATGCAAGCATTGCAACACTAAAATTTTTAAATGTTGATTTTGTAGGAGGAACTTTAATTATTGATGATGATGGAACTGGAATGACCAGGGACCAACTAATTAATGGTTTCATGCGAATTTCTTCTAACATCAAAAATTCACGAACCAATTTCACCGGTTTACGGGAGAAGCAGGGCTGGAAAAAGGGATTGGAAGATTCTCAACTCAGCGATTGGGAAACAAACTGACGATTATTACTCAAACAAAAGAATCTGAAACAGCTTTAAAAATAGTAGTTGACTGGAGAAAATATTTAATGGATGATGATTTGTTTGTTATTTCAAATAAAATAGAGGAAATACCAAAGCAAAAAGAACAGGGAACAACACTTATTATTGAAGACCTCCGAGAATGGTGGTCTGAAGCAATGATTAAGCGTGTTTACAGATACTCCATTGATGTGGTGCAACCATTCCCTATTTCAAATGCAAAGAATGATAGCATAGAAGACCCTGGCTTTAAAATTTACTGTTCAATGGATGGTCGTGAAATTGCCAGTCAACAATCAATGATTTATGAACATGCAGTTGCTGAAATAGATGGATTTCTGGATGAAAAAGGGAAAGGTTTTTGGACCATTAAGAATAGTCGAATCCCAAATACTGATACAGAACGACCTCAACTAATCAGTAAAGATGATAAAGAAGAAGATATTGAGTTTAAATATTTAAATGGTGTAAGACTTCGAGCTTACTATTATGTTTTTAATGTTGGACTAATACTGTAAGTCTTCAGCCTAATTTGGACAGATTGGTATAAAAATTAAGAGATGGTTTTCTTAATTTAATAACCATAAAAAGTTCAAAAATGAATGTAAAAAAACAGAGTGCAGAATCGAAAGTAAAAGAGATCCGCCGACACACCCGCAAAAAGTATTCAGCAGAAGAAAAAATCAGGATTGTAATAGAAGGATTAAGAGGTGAAAGCAGTATAGCCGAGCTTTGCCGCCGTGAAGGTATCAATGCCAACCTTTACTATAGTTGGAGCAAGGATTTTCTGGAAGCTGGAAAAAAGCGATTAAGTGGTGATATTGTAAGAGAAGCGAATACAACAGAGGTCCAGCATCTAAAAAGCGAGAATACGGACTTAAAACAGCTTGTTGCCGAGTTAAGTCTGGAAAACAGAATGCTTAAAAAAAATCAGAGTGGTATCGAGTAAACTACAAGTACATGAGACGAAGTGCCAGTGAAAAAATGGAAGTCATCCGGATTGTTCAGGATTCGGAACTTGGCGTAAAACGGACTCTTGAAGAGCTTGGTATATCGCGCAGCACGTTTTATGAATGGTACAGTCGTTACCTCACTGACGGCTTTGACGGACTCAAACCAAAAGTACCGAAGCGCAGCTCGTTTTGGAATAAAATTCCGGTAAAAGAAAAGCAAAAAGTTGTGGAAACAGCTTTGGAGATGACGGAACTTTCGCCTCGCGAACTTGCCTTTCATATTACCGACCGGCAAGGCTGGTTCATCAGTGAATCCAGTGTTTACAGGATATTAAAGGAACGCAACCTGATCACCAGCCCGGCATGGATTGTAATGAATGCTGCCGACGAGTTTGAAAACAAAACCACGGGGATTCACCAGCAGTGGCAAACCGATTTTACTTACTTCAAGATTATTGGTTGGGGCTGGTACTACCTTGCCACGGTTTTGGACGATTATTCACGTTACATTATTGCCTGGGAACTGAGTACAAACATGGAATCTGCAGATGCAATGAGAATCGTTAACAAAGCACTTGATAATGCCGGGATATCAGAACGGAACCGCCCCAGGCTGTTATCGGATAACGGATCGTGCTATATCTCGAATGAGTTTCAGAAGTTTATCGATGAAAACGATATGAAACACGTTCGGGGAGCACCGTATCATCCGCAAACTCAGGGAAAGATTGAACGATACCACCGAACAATGAAGAATGTTGTTAAGCTGGAGAATTACTTTTTTCCTGATGATTTACGTGCGAAACTGAAGGCTTTTGTAGATTATTACAACAATCAGAGGTATCATGAATCGTTGCAAAATGTTACTCCGGCCGATGTGTATTTTGGACGGGTAAATCAATTGCTTGAACGGAGAAAACAAATCAAAAATGAAACATTAAAAGAAAGGAGGAAAAATCAAATCAGAGCTGTAATTAAAACCTAACTATTGAAAACTCGGGTGAGTTTCCAACAGTTCATTAAAATCATTTACATAAAATTTTCAAACCAGAAAAGTATCTCTTAAATTTAGATCAAAATGTGTCCAAATGCATTTGAAGTCAAACAGCCAGCAAAAAAGCATGTAACATTGACGAGGACATGGCTACGGAATTCACAGATAATCAAAGCCGTAGCTATTGCACTATATAAAAAATGCAACCAAACCGGCTTTTTTTCATTATTGATTAAAAAGTATTTTATGCCGCAGTGAGAGAATCAGAACTTTTAAATAAAATAAAGAACAATCCGGCCGACTTTTCGGAGATTTTCAACATCTATTACCAACCTGTTTTTGGTTATATTTTCCGTAGAACAGGCGACTTTGATGATGCTGCCGACATTGCAGCTGACACATTTTTCAAAGCATTTACGAACATCAGTAATTTTTCGTACAAAGGCATTTCAATAAAAGTCTGGCTTTATCGTATTGCAACAAATGAAGTCAATCAATTTTATCGGAGCAAGCAAAAACATGATTCTCTTTTTTATCGGGTTGACATCGAAAATAAGGAATTACTGAAAAAATACCTGTATCACGATAAAGAAGAGTTAGAAGCAGAATTGAAAAAACACAACCAATTTCTGGTTATTTTATCGGCTTTAAAAACGTTACCAAACAAATATCAGGAAGTAATTTCTCTGCGATATTTTGAGGAGAAGGATAACAAAGAAATTGCAGAGATATTAAACATCAACGAAGGGACTTTAAAATCTCTTTTATCGAGGGGACTAAAAAAACTTCGTGAAAAGTGCAACCAAATTTAACGCTTAGCATTATTGATTATGGAGATGAAGAAATTTGAAGAGACATTGTTTCAGATGACAAAACCGGAAGTTTCGCAGTTAAAACATCAGGATATGTTAGCAAATGCAATTACAAAAGCCAAAGACAAATCGGCTTTAAGCTGGTGGTGGTTAAGTATCCCGCTTTACATTCTTGCAGCGCTCTTAATGAAAAGTACTTTTATGCCATCTACAACATTGCTGTCAAATCTTAACGATCTGATAAGCAAACAAAAATATGCTTCCATTTTATTCTTTACTGTTTTGCCAATCGTTTTAATTGGATTAAATGTTATGAGCATCAAAAAAATATATTTCCTGTCCGGCAGCCCAAAGTCAATAAAGTTTCTGAAAGTTGTGTGGTTTAATGTCTTGATAATTATTGCATCAATTTTAATTTTAATAATTTACTTACTTTGAAATCATTAAAAATGAATTTACCCTGGTTCAAGCGAAATGGCATTTTCTTTATCCCTGTAACATTTGCAGGTTGGATAATTCTGATTGCGGGACTTGCATACGCAATTTATGTTTTCCTGGACATTGACAGCAAGTCTCATTCCGCAAGTGACACATTGATAAACTTTGTTTTCAACCTTCTCATCATCGGAGCCGTTTACTCTCTGATAGGTTTTTTGACAAGCAGAAATTGAAACTCCTCGCAGCATCCCGATATTTATCGGGAGACGAGGAATCCGATTCCGTTAAGGACTTTTTTATTGTCTTATTCGCTTACCCGAGGCAAAGCCATTGGGGAATGTACTCACCGGATTTCAAAAAAATAATGAGGTGATCCGTTACCAAACCACCTCATAAAATATTTAACATTACAAGATCTTCCAACCGACTGAATTAACTAAGGTCAAACCGATCGAGGTTCATCACTTTATTCCATGCCGCTACAAAGTCATTTACAAATTTCTTTTCTGAATCAGTACTTCCGTAAACTTCGGCGAGGGCACGAAGTTCTGCGTTCGAACCAAAAATAAGATCTACGCGGGTGCCTGTCCATTTTAGTTCACCGGTTTTTCGATCACGTCCTTCAAACACATCTTCATCATCGGAAATTGCTTTCCAGGTAGTGCCCAAATCAAGCAGGTTAACGAAAAAGTCATTAGTGAGTGTTCCCGGGCGTTTGGTGAACACACCATTTTTGGATTGATCAGCATTGGTTCCCAGAACACGCATTCCACCCAAAAGAACTGTCATTTCAGGTGCAGTAAGCGTTAACAACTGCGTCTTGTCAATCAGCAATTCTTCAGCAGTTACCGCATATTTTTTCTTTTGGAAGTTGCGGAATCCGTCTGCTTTTGGTTCGAGATAGCCAAAAGATTCCACATCTGTTTGATCCTGTGTAGCATCCGTACGTCCGGAAGTGAACGGCACTTTTACATCATGTCCTGCATTTTTTGCAGCTTTCTCGATGGCCGCGTTACCTCCAAGAACGATCAAATCAGCAAGAGAAACTTTTTTGCCCCCTGACGCGGCCTTGTTAAATTCGGATTGAATATTTGTCAGTGTTTCCAGTACTTTCTCCAGTTGAGCAGGATTGTTAACTTCCCAGTCTTTTTGCGGTGCCAGACGAATTCGTGCTCCGTTTGCACCACCACGTTTATCGGAGCCCCGGAAAGTTGATGCCGAAGCCCACGCAGTTGAAACCAGTTGAGAAACAGTTAATCCTGAATCCAGTATTTTCCCTTTTAAAGCTGCAACATCTTTCTCGTCAATCAATTCATGATCAACAGCCGGAATCGGATCCTGCCAGATTAACTCTTCGCTGGGTACTTCCGAACCAAGATAACGGGTATGCGGCCCCATATCGCGGTGTGTTAACTTAAACCATGCCCTTGCAAAAGCATCTGCAAATTCATCCGGATTTTCGTAAAAATGCCTGGATATTTTTTCATAATCAGGATCGAACCGCAGCGAAAGGTCGGTAGTAAGCATCGTTGGAGCGTGGCTTTTTGATGCATCGTGGGCATCGGGAATTGTGCCTGCTCCCCCTTTTGCAACCCACTGATGCGCACCCGCCGGACTTTTGCTAAGTTCCCACTCATAGCCAAACAAATTCTCAAAAAAGTTATTACTCCATTTTGTTGGTGTCTTGGTCCAGGTAACTTCCAAACCACTACCTATTGTGTCGCCACCTTTACCGCTTCCGTAAGTATTTTTCCAGCCAAGTCCCTGTTCCTCGATGCTGGCACCTGCCGGCTCCGGACCAACGTATTTGTCAGGATTAGCCGCACCGTGCGTTTTCCCAAATGTATGACCGCCGGCAATCAGCGCTACTGTTTCATAGTCATTCATTGCCATGCGCTTAAAGGTTTCACGGATGTCAGTAGCTGCTGCCATCGGATCGGGAACACCGTTCGGACCTTCAGGATTTACATAGATCAAACCCATTTGCACTGCTGCCAGCGGATTTTCCAGGTCACGTTTTCCTGAATAACGTTTGTCAGCCAGCCACTCGCCTTCTGATCCCCAGTAAATATCTAGTTCTGATTCCCAAATATCTTCGCGTCCACCACCAAAACCAAATGTTTTCAGGCCCATTGATTCAAGAGCACAATTACCTGCAAGAATCATCAGGTCACCCCATGAAATTTTCCTGCCATATTTTTGTTTAACAGGCCATAACAGTAAGCGGGCCTTATCGAGATTTACATTGTCAGGCCAACTGTTAAGCGGCTCAAAACGTTGGGAACCCGATCCGGCACCACCACGACCGTCTCCGACACGATATGTTCCTGCACTGTGCCATGCCATTCTAATGAAAAGTGGTCCGTAATGTCCGAAATCGGCTGGCCACCACTCCTGGGAATTGGTCATCAACTCAAAAATGTCTTTTTTGACAGCGTTCAGATCAAGTGTTTTAAACTCCTCAGCATAGTTAAATTTCTCTTCCATCGGATTCGAAAGAGAAGAATGCTGACGAAGGATGTTCAAATTTAATTTGTTTGGCCACCAGTCACGATTTGATGTACCTCCGCCTGCACTGTGCTTTGCCGGTCCCCCGCCAAATGGCGAATTATTTCCATGATTAGTATTGTAATTTAATGATCCTGAATGATTGTTATTTTCCATTTTTAACGATTTTAAAAGTATTTCTAACAAATTTATAATAATATATATTAATGCATTTAATGTAACTATAAGTGTAGCTTATGATTTTTACATAACTCCTTATTACTATCAATTTACAAAATTATGCCCAGCTTAAAAAGAATTTAATTCACTGGCATGAATAACTCGGTCACTGAATACGTAATAACTTCAGAAACAAATAGAGAATAGGAATTAAAGAACTTTGTTACTATGGCTTGATAATTTATATGGTTATTAAATAAACACAGGAAATAAAAATTTGATTAATTAAATTTGAAAAAAACCAAACAAAAAGCAACGATTTGGAAATGTTATATTTAAGTAGGAAACATTAATTTAAGTAATGTTGTTTGGTTTTAAAAAAAGCCATAAAGGTCGGGGAGTTGTTCAACGTTCTCCTTTTATTTAAAAAAATAACTTCAATAAATAAAAACATTAAAATGAGAATAGCAATAATTGGAACAGGAGGAGTTGGTGGATATTTTGGAGCGAAAATCGCTAAAGCAGGATTTGATGTTACTTTTTTGGCCAGGGGTGAACACCTTGAAACTATGCTCAACAATGGTTTGACGGTAAAAAGTATTCTGGGTGATTTTCGGATAGAAAATGTAAAAGCAACAGACAAAATAACCGGGATTAAAAATCCGGATTTAGTAATTCTTGGTGTAAAAGCATGGCAAATCAAGGAAATTCGTGATGATCTGAAAAAAATAATTCATTCGAACAGCATGATACTTCCTTTACAAAACGGCGTTTTAGCTGCCGAAGAACTTATTGAAAACATAGATAAGTCTAGCGTACTGGGAGGTTTATGCCGGATAATAAGTAAAATAGAATCCCCCGGTGTTATTAACCATTTTGGAGTCAATCCAACAATTGTTTTTGGGGAACTGGATAAGTCTGAATCAAAACGAACGCAAGAGTTAAAATCAATTTTCGAAAGTGCTGGAATCGATTCAAAAATATCAACGGATATTGAAGCTGAATTATGGAAGAAATTTATAGCAATTTGTGTTAGTGCGTTACTGGCTGTTACAAAAACAACTTACGGAGAATTGCGGGAATTAAAGGAAACACGGCAAATGATGATCGGTTTGTATGAAGAAATATTCTTCTTGTCTCAAAAAATTGGTGTTAAAATTGAGCCCGACTTTATTGAAAAAACAGTTGCTTTTGCGGATTCACTTCCTTACAATGCTACTTCCTCGCTCACAAGGGATGTTTGGGAAGGTAAGCCATCAGAAATCGAATATCAGAATGGAACAGTTGTTCGCCTCGGAGAAAAATATGGTGTTGATACGCCAATAAACAAATTTGTTTATAGTTGTATCTTACCAAATGAACTAAAGGCCAGAGGATTAAATTTAAAAAATGAATAATATTCAGAAAATAATAAAGAGTTTTTCAATTTAACACGACTTTAAAATCGTTGCATCTCTGGCAGAGATTTTTAAACGATTACCCTTCCGGTACATTTAATTAACCGGGTGCCACAGAAGAGCAGCGGGAAACCTGCTCCCGGAGAAGAATATAATTCCAACTTTACAGACGGGTACGATTGGTGTGGAAATGTTACAAAACGCTCAAAACAAGCCAATTTCAAGGTAAAAGCACCATTCTTCTTTATCAAACATAAAAAAATACACTTCAGATGTAATGATATTTTTACACCTGCGTCATACCTTTGAAAAGAAAAGACAGCGAATAAATGGTTGCCAGGGATTTTAAAACGAGCGTACTGCCAATTAGCAAAAAGTTGCTGCGATTTGCTACCCACTTCTTAAAAGATGAGGATGCAGCGAAAGATGTGGTACAGGATGTTTTTCTGAAACTATGGCAAAAAAGAAACGAACTGGCAGAGATTGAAAACATGGATGCCTTTGCGATGCGAATGACCAAAAATCGTTGTCTGGATCTACTGAGAGCAAAACGGGTTGTAGCAATCGATGCGGAAACCGACCGCAAAATGAAACAGGAAACGGTTGACGTTCATTCAAAAGTTGAATTAAGTGAGTCGGCAATGCAAATAAAAATGCTGATCGGAAAGTTGCCGGATATTCAGCGCACAGTAATGCAAATGCGCGATATCGAACAGCTTTCATACGACGAAATTGCTGAAGCCACTGATTTGAAAGTAAATGCAATCCGGGTAAACCTTTCGAGAGCTAGAAAAAAAGTACGAGATGAATTTTTAAAAATAAATTCAGATGAAAACACAGGAAATAAAACAATTACTGCAACAATATTTTAACGGGGAGAGTTCTGACGCAGAGGAACAACAACTGAAAGCTTATTTCAGTGGCGACGATGTTGCAGATGAATTGAAGGAATATGCAGAGTTCTTTGGAGGAATTGCCGAGCTGACACAGATTAACGACGATTCTACACTGGAAGAAGATATTATGGACTATATCCTGGAAAATGAAAACCGGGAAAAAACCAAGTTCCGCCGGATGTGGCAAACGGTTACAGGAGTAGCTGCAACAATCATCATCGTATTGGGTGGATTCCTGTTTTACCAGCAAAGACAACAACCTTTTCAGGATACATTTAAAGATCCGGAAAAAGCCCGTGTAGTAGCAGAACAAACACTTGAATTCGTTTCAGAAAAATATAATAAAGGTTTATCGGCACTGGCCAACTTCGATAAACTTACCGAGGCAGAAGAACCACTGAAAAAAGGAATTACTCCTGTAAATGATTTCTTTGAAAACGTAAAAAAAATAGAAAATGCAGAAAAAAGCAACTAATACTCCGGAGAGAATAAAAAAGGAATAAATAACACTTAAAAAATGAATACCATGAAAAAACTAATTTTAATGCTCGCAATTGTACTGCCCATGGCAGTGCTTGCACAAAAATCACCGATTGACAAATTATTTGATAAATATGCCAATCAGAAGGGAATAACAACCGTGAACATTTCAGGAAAACTACTTGGCTTTGCCGGTCAGCTGGATGTAGGTGATGAAGCCACTTCTGACATGATTGCCGGTTTAAAAGGAATCCGGATTTTGACCGTGGAAGACGATGAACTCAACAAAAAGATCGATTTCTATGCCGAGTTGGAAAAAGATGGTTTTTTTAAGAACAATGACTACGAACCATTAATGGAAGTAACTGAAGATAATGAAGTAGTGCGATTCCTTGCCAGGGACGGGGGCAACGGAAAATTATCCGATCTGCTGCTTGTGGTTGGCGGTGATGAAAATTCGCTGATCAGTATTTCCGGTGTCATTGATCCCAAGAACATCAGCAAGATAACCAAAGCCGTAAACATCGATGTAGGCGACATTGATATGAATAAAAATAAAAAAGAAGAAAATAAATAAATCAATTTCGAAATAGATGAAAATCCGGGATAATATCCCGGATTTTTTTTGTACAATTTCAGCAGGTTGACAAATGTTTCGTATTTTCGATTATTATTTTCACAATTAATGAACTTAGACTCGATTTTACAGAAACACCAGATATTGCCAGGCACCACTAAAATCATTGATATTGGATGTGTGCAGCTTTCGGCTACACGCCTGAAAGAGGGCTGGCATTTAATAACAACCGATAATTGTCCGGACGACGATATTGCATTAGACGAGGAATCGACTCTTTCCGATTATTTCCACACCGGAAAATCGAACTCATTGATAATTGCACCTGCACTTCCAATTAAACCACTGGTTTTTAAAGGAAGTGGACTAAATGTTTTGCCAGGACAAAGAATTACTCTGTTTCTGAAAATACCACTCACATTTCAGATTTATTTTTCGAAAGTACAACCTGAAAATTTTTTGAGTGAGATTACATACAAACGGTTATCGAACACATGGTTTGGTGACTCTGACAGTGGAGAACCCGCTTTTACTCTTGGCAGTGAATATTTCCTGAACTTCGATGAAATAAAAATTACCGATTTTGAGGCCATATGCCCGGTTTCAGTAAAAAACAGTACGGACGAAAATCTGAGCGTCCAACGGTTAATTATCAGGGACGAGTTTCTTACGCTTTTCAGAAACGAAGATAAAATGGTAACCAGCCATATCATAATCGAATTTCACGGAAAAGATTCTGTCAGTTCAGTCAATTACCAGTATTCTAAAATTTATAATGGCGAAAAACAGGAAATTCTTGCCAAACCGAGAAACAGTTCAGGTAAAAATCTGCTGAAACTCAACTTTCATTTTATTAAAAACATTTACAGATTTGAATAATGAATTTTGATTTGTCAAAACATTTTAGCAGCGAAACTTTTGAGAAAACATTGCGAATTGCAATTATATTCGTTGTAGGGCTTTTAATCATTTATGTGGTTACACTTATAGTAAAAAAACTGTTACCAAAAAATCTTTCACGGCAACGCAAGATGATTATTAATCGCTTTGTCCTTTATTCGGGAGTAATTATTCTGTTTTTCACCATTGTATCGGAGTTAAAAATTAATCTTACTGCAATTTTTGGGGCCGCTGGAATCATTGGAATCGTTCTGGGAGTTGCTTCACAAACCAGTATCGGAAATATAATCAGTGGGTTTTTCCTGGTGTCTGAAAAATCTTTTGAACTCGGTGATGTCATCAGAATAGGAGACAAAACAGGCACTGTTTACAGTATTGATTTGCTTTCGATTAAAATAAGGACCTTCGACAATTTACTGCTCCGAATTCCAAATCAAACAGTTATTAGTAGTGAAGTTACCAACGTAACAAAATTCCCGATCAGAAGACTTGATTTCAATGTAGGAGTAGCATACAAAGAAGACCTGGGAAAAGTTACAGAGATCTTGAAAAAGGTTACAAGAGAAAACCCGCTTTGTCTCGACGAACCTGAACCTTTAATCATATTTAAAGAATTCGGTTCAAGCAGTATCGATATTTTATTGGGGGTGTGGTTTGAAAAAGCCAATTATGTACAGGTTAAAAACACGGTTTTTCAGGATATCAAATCGACATTTGATAAAGAAGGAATTGAAATTCCGTTCCCACATGTAAGTATTTACACCGGCGAAGCCACCAAACCTTTCCCGCTAATCGACAAATCGAAAAAGTAAAATGAGCTTAAACAAAATTTAATTTGATATAAAAACAAATCGTCGTACCACCTAATGATACGACGACTTTACTAAATACTCAATACTAAATACTCTGTACTACTTATAACAATCCGCGTTTCCGTAATAATGGTTCTTTCGAGGGTGCCTGACCACGGAATTTTTCATAAACAGTCATTCCTTCATCCGAACCACTTTTTTCAAGTAATGTTCTGAATTTTGCCGCGTATTCCGGGTTAAAAATATCGCCCGATTGTTTAAACGCATCAAACGCATCGGCGTCGAGCACAGCAGCCCAGATATACACATAATAACCGGCTGAATACCCGCCGGAAAAAATGTGGGAGAAATAGGTGCTGCGGTAACGAGGAATAAATTCAGGAATCAACCCGATTTTGTCCATCGATGCTTTTTCAAATGCATTTACGTCAGTAATATCAGGATTCTCTGGTGTGTGATAATCCATATCGAGTAATGAAGCTGCAACATATTCACCTGTAATGAATCCCTGGTTGAATGTTGCGCTTTTTTCCAGCTTTTCAATCAATTCATCAGGAATTGGTTCGCCGGTTTTATAATGAGTTGCATAAACTTTCATCACTTCTGGTTCAGCTGCCCAGTTCTCCATGATCTGCGATGGAAGCTCTACAAAGTCGCGTGGTACACGGCCAGCTGTACGATTGTATGGTCCGTCGGTGAATAAACCGTGTAATGCATGACCAAATTCATGGAACAAAGTAGAGACCTCATCAAAACTTAACAATGCCGGTGCATCTCCTGCCGGACGGGTAAAATTCATCACCATTGAACCGATTCTGTGAACACGTTTACCGTCTTTGTATGATGCATCACGGAAGCTGGTTGACCATGCCCCTACCCTTTTCCCGTCACGCGGATGGAAATCCATATACAAAACGCCAAGGAATGAACCATCAGCTTCCTGAACTTCGAAAGGTTCAACTTCCGGATGATATTTAGGAAGATCCGGGCGCGGAATAAATTTCAAACCATACAATTTATTGGCTACGTAGAATATTCCTTTTTTGGCATTTTCAAGACTGAAATAAGGTTTAATTTCAGCTTCATCCAGATCGAATTTTTCTTTTCTGAGCTTTTCAGCATAATACCACCAGTCCCAGGAAGCCAGCTTAAAGTTTCCACCCTCGCGATCGATGATAGCCTGCATATCTTTTACGTCCTGTTTGGCCATTTTAAGAGCCGGAGTCCAGAGTTCCATCAAAAAGTCGTAAACTGCCTGTGGTATTTTGGCCATGTTGACATCAATTACATATTCAGCGTAATTGTTAAAACCAAACATTTTGGCTTTCTCATCGCGCAGTTTAACAATGCTTTTAACTATTTCCTTATTATCGTTTTCATTGTTATTGTCACCACGCATGAAATAACCACGATACAGTTTTTCGCGCAGGTCACGGTTTTCGGCAAACTGTAAAAAAGGAAGCATACTTGGTTTTGCCAGTGTAAATACCCATTTCCCGTCGTCACCTGTTTTAGTTGCTGTTTCTGCTGCAGCTGCAATTACATCATCAGGCAATCCGGCAAGATCCTCCTTATTTTCAACTACCAGCTTGAAATTTTTATTGGTTTCTGCCAACTGGTTCTCACCAAAACGTAAGCTCAGGTCAGACAATTCGGCATTAATTTTTTTCAGTTTTTCCTGATTTTCAGGAGAAAGATTTGCGCCATTTCGTTCAAAATCCTGGTAGTATTTTTCGGTCACCCGCATTTGCTCTGCATCGAGTCCCATATTATTGCGATTGTAATAAACAGCTTTAACACGCTTAAACAGCCCCGGATTCATCATAATATTATCGCGGTGCTGTGTTTGCAAAGGTCTTATTTCACGCGCTACAGCCTGCATTTCAGCGTTCGTTTCGGCAGAACTCAGCGGACCAAAAACACCACTTACCTTGTCGAGCAGTTCACCCGATTTATCAAATGCGAGAATGGTATTTTCAAATGTCGGTTCATCCTCGTTAGAAACAATGGCATCAATTTCTGCCTCGTGTTGTTTTATTCCTTCCTTAACTGCAGGCAGATAATGTTCCACATTAATCTGGTCGAACGGAGGAACACCAAAAGGTGTATTCCACTCCACAAAAAAAGAATTTTTCATGGTTGCATCATCTTTTTTCAGGTTTTGGCACGACGTTAATGCCAATCCTGTAACAATAAAAAGTAATAACAGTTTCTTCATATTAATTGATTTGGTTTTTTGAACGCGCAAGATAATTAATTTTTTGCCTGCCTTAGGTGATAGTCTCCATTGTTTTCAACATAATTTCATTTAATATTTCAGTAGATGCAGGCTTACCGTTGGCTTTAGCCAACGGAATATCAACCATTGCAAACAGGACTTTAGTCACATATCTTTTTTGTTAAATCCATATTTTTTTAGAAACTGATTTAATTCCTCCTCCCAGCTTAAAATTCTATGATGTACATCCTGATTTCTAATGTAATTCGGAACAGCTTTGGAATGAGATTCACTCACCGAAACCGCGTAATAATCATCCTGCCAGGAAAATTTAAATGGTAGTTTTTTAGTTTTATTCAGCCAATATGAGCTTTCTCCCTTCAACAAACGCATTATTTCAGCAATATTTTGGTTACTTCCCAAACTTATTAATGCGTGACAATGATTTTCCTGAACATTTATCTCTAAAAGATATATCTCTTTTGATTTTAAATAGGTTCTAAAATGTTTTTCTAAATCCCTCTGAATTTCTGAAAATATTAATTTCTGACGATTTTTAGTTGTCCACACGCAATGAATCAGTATTCGGGTAAATGACATAATATTTAAATTTAATGTGGCTAAAGCCGATTTGTGTGCTATTTAGAATCCGTTCACTGAAGTAAACGGTAATTAAAATTAATAATTTGAAAACTTTAACCCAAATATTTAACCTTTCAAATTATATAGCTCACCTATACAACGATCTTTCCTAAATATTTTAACAGAAAAACCTTACTTTTGTCGAATTCAAAAACAGAACAAATCATTTAAAAATGAAGATTTCATATTCCTGGTTAAAAGATTATATCGATCTGGAACAAACGCCGGAAGAAATTTGTACCATTCTAACCCAAACCGGATTGGAAGTGGCAAGCCTGGAAGAGGTGGAAACGGTAAAAGGTGGAATGAAAGGACTGGTCATCGGGGAAGTAATTACTTGCGAAGAACATCCGAATTCCGATCATCTAAGCAAAACCACTGTAAATATAGGCAACGGAAATATTTTATCAATTGTTTGCGGCGCTCCCAATGTTGCAGCCGGACAGAAAGTGGTAGTAGCCACAGTTGGTACAATCCTGTACATGGGCGATGAATCGTTTACCATTAAGAAATCAAAAATAAGGAGTGAAGTTTCGGAAGGAATGATCTGTGCTGAAGATGAGATAGGGATTGGCACGGACCATGAAGGAATAATTGTTTTGGATGAGTGGGCAAAAGTTGGCTCATCCGCAAAAGACTATTTTAAGGTAGAATCGGACTGGGTGATCGAAATCGATCTGACACCTAATCGTATTGACGGAGCTTCACATATTGGAGTTGCCCGCGACCTTGCCGCATATCTTTCTAAGGAAAAAGCAGTAAAGTACATGCGTCCGTCTGTGGATGATTTTAAAGTTGATAATCACAATCTGAATATTCCTGTTGAAATCCTCAATCCGGAGGCGTGTCACCGCTATTCGGGAGTTTCTATTTCCGGCATTGAAGTAAAAGATTCACCCGAATGGCTTCAAAACCGTTTAAAAGCCATTGGATTGACGCCCATTAACAATATGGTTGATATTACCAATTTTGTGCTTTTTGAAACTGGTCAACCGTTACATGCATTTGATGCAGCAGCGATTACCAGCGGAAAAGTTTCGGTTCGTACATTGCCGGCCGGTACAAAAATGAAAACCCTCGACGAAGAGGAACGCACACTTGATAAAAACGACCTGATCATTTGTAATGAAATGGAACCCATGTGTATCGGGGGGGTTTTTGGTGGCATTGATTCAGGAGTAAAAGACACAACAAAAAATATTTTCCTGGAAAGCGCCTGGTTTGATCCTGTATATATCCGAAAAACGGCACGTCGCCATGGACTCAACACTGATGCGTCATTCCGGTTTGAACGCGGTACCGATCCAAACGGAACAATTTACGCGCTAAAAAGAGCTGCCTTGCTGATGAAGGAAATCGGCGGTGGAACTATCACCTCAGAAATCGTGGATATTTATCCTGTGCATGCAGAAGGATTTTCGGTTATCGTCTCATTTGCCAATGTTAAGCGGCTGATTGGAAAAGAACTTGGAAATGAAACCATTAAAAATATTCTTTCCTCACTGGAAATTGAAATTAAAGGAGAAACCGAAACGGAACTTTCGTTAGTAGTTCCACCCTACCGTGTTGATGTAAAACGTGAAGCCGATGTAATTGAAGAAATTTTACGTATTTACGGTTACAACAATGTTGAAATTCCTGATCTGGTAAATTCTTCTCTGCAAACGGCCGAAAAACCCGACCGAAACAAAGTCAGAAATACCGTTTCAGAAATGCTTACTTCGCAGGGATTTAATGAAATCTGGTCGAATTCGCTGACAAAAGCAGCGTATTATGAAGAATCAAAAACGTATCCTGAAACACAAACAGTAAAAATTCTGAATCCGTTAAGTGCCGACCTGAACGGAATGCGTCAAACGCTTCTCTTTGGTGGGCTTGAAAGCATTTCACACAATGTGAATCGTCAAAGCAAAAACCTTCGTTTTTATGAATTTGGTAACTGCTATTTTTATAAAGGAACAAATCTGAAAGATCAACCGGCAAACAATTTCTGGGAAGAAGAACATCTTGGATTGTGGATTACCGGAGATAAAGAGGCTGAAAACTGGGCGGAGAAAGAACAACCCGCTACATTTTACAGCCTAAAAACGTACGTGGAAAATGTTCTGACACGGCTTGGAATAATTTTACGCCAGCTTCAAATTAATGATTCGGAAAATGAACTGTTCTCTGCTGGTTTAAATTATAAGTTCAATAATAAAACGCTGGCTGAATTTGGATTTGTAAACAAAAAGATGCTAAAGAAATTCGACATTGAAAACCCGGTATTTTATGCTGATCTTCACTGGGACGCTATAATGCTTCAGCACAAAAGACACGAAATTGAGTTTATCGAATTACCAAAATTCCCGGCCGTACGTCGTGACCTGGCCCTTTTGTTGAACAAATCGGTAACTTTTGCACAGCTTAAAGATGCTGCCTTTAAAACTGAACGCCAGATTTTACGCGATGTTGATATGTTTGATGTTTATGAAGGAAAAAGCATTCCTGAAAATAAAAAGTCGTATGCGCTTAGCTTTATCTTGCGCGACGATCAGCGAACCCTAAATGACAAACAGATTGACAAAACGATGCAAAAACTAATTACTGTTTTCAAAAGGGAGTTTGAGGCAGAATTACGATAAAAATCAAAAATATATGCAAATTTCCCGGATTCTTTCCGGGATTTTTGTTTTACACAAAAGTAGTTTATGCAAAACCACACCAAAGGCATAATATACGCATCTGTTACCGCATTTTTCTGGGGATTTTTAGCCATTGCGCTAAAGCTTGCTGCGCGTGAAATAGAACCCGTGAGTATTGTTTGGTTCCGGTTTTTATTTGCCTTTATTTTTCTTGCTCTCTGGCAAATAGGCAGAAATCCGTCTTCATTCCGCATTTTTACTAAACCGCCACTGTTGATTATACTTGCAGCATTTGGACTTTCGTGGAATTATTTGGGATTTATGATCGGTATCCATTACACCACTCCCAGTAATGCACAGCTTTTTATACAATCCGGCCCCATTTTGCTGGCTATTGCAGGTTTTATTTTTTTCAGGGAAAAAATTACCCGAAATCAAATAGTTGGATTTGCCATTGCCATTTTCGGATTGTTGTTTTTTTACCGTGACCAGCTTTCCGCTTTTCTCGATCACCAGCAGAAATATTCGTTTGGAGTTTTGTTCACTTTGTCTGGCGCTATGGCGTGGGCAACTTACGCCATCCTGCAAAAGAAATTAGTTGCCAAATTTTCGGTAGAAAGTCTCAACCTGGTTCTTTTTGGATTGCCTGTAATTTTATTTCTCCCGTTTATTCATTTTAAACCACTGCTTCAGCTTTCGTTCGACTGGTGGCTGCTGCTGGCTTTCCTTGGTGTTAACACTCTCGTTGCCTACACTTGCATTGCACAGGCCTTAAAATACACAGAAGCAAACAAAGTCAGCATGATCATTATTCTGAATCCGATCATTACTTTTATTACCATGGGAATTTTAACCAAACTGGATGTTTCCTGGATCAGTCACGAACGTTTTTCAATGATGACCATCGTTGGTGCAGTGATAGTTATTACCGGAGCTTTGCTGGTAGCCAGAAAATCAAAACCCACTGCCAGTCAGAAAAAATAATTATTATTTATTCCTTTTCAGATTTCTGATAACACTTATTTCATTCATGCCTGCATTTTTGTAATTTTAGGAAAACATATTAAACCGCCTTCCGATGAATTTTGCAAAGTTTTCTGTATTGTTTTTTTCGGTTCTTTTCTGGATTTCATGTAATACACAAGAATCAAGAATCATAACAGTTACCGGTGAAATTCCGGCAGGTGCAATTGGCAAAACACTGCATCATGAACATCTTTTAGTGGATTTTATTGGCGCCGACAGCACCGGTTACGATCGATGGAATAAAAGAGAGGTGATGGAGAAAGTTCTTCCCTACCTGCTGGAAATAAAAAAACTTGGATACAAAACCCTTGTTGATGCTACACCCGCTTATCTTGGCCGCGACCCACAATTACTGAAAATGTTGTCGGAAGCTTCCGGAATTCAGATTCTGACCAACACAGGGTACTACACTGCCATGAACGGGAAATTTTTGCCAAAACATGCATTTACCGAAACAGCTGAACAATTGGCAGCGCGATGGATATACGAGGCAAAAAACGGGATTGAAGGCACCGGAATTTATCCGGGTTTCATAAAAATTGCAGTGGAAAGAAAACCGCTGAAAGATATCCAGCGCAAAATTGTGGCAGCAGCCTGTATAACTCATAAAGCAACCGGACTAACAATTATGTCGCACACCGGACTGGCGGTGCCTGCATTTCAGCAACTTGAAATTTTGCAACAATATGGCGTCGATCCTTCTGCATTTATCTGGACACATGCAAACAACGAAAATGACCACACCAAACAACTGGAAGCTGCCCGAAAAGGCGTCTGGATTGCATTTGACAAGTTCACTCCCGATCAACTGGATGAATTTGTGGATTTTGCCATTCTGATGAAAAAAGAAGGTTTGCTGAATAAGCTGTTGTTCTCGCACGATGCAGGTTGGTATAAACCCGGAGAACCAAACGGTGGTGAGTTTAGAGGATTTACCGATATTGAAAACTACCTGATCCCTGCCCTGGAAAAAAATGGTTTGGTGCAACACGATATTTACCAGATTTTTACATTGAATCCTGCGGAAGCATTTAAAGTAAAAATAAGGTTGGCTAAGTGATAAAAAACAAAAAAGGGAACAACGTTGAGGTTATTCCCAAATTGTACTTTATTTGATTTTTTGTCCGCAACTATTCGAAAGTAAAATCCACCAGCATTATCTCTGCTTTTCCTGTTGTTTTAACAGGCGGCCCCCAAAGTCGCAATCCGCTGGTTACAAAAAAATGAGTGTTTCCCATTTTCAAATAACCCCATCCAAGTCGATAAATTCTTTTTATAATATAATTGAAAGGAAATAATTGCCCGTTATGCGTGTGCCCGGAAAATTGTGCATCTACTTTTGTCTTACTGACTTCTTCCAATTGGGTGGGACGATGATCCAACATAAGGACTGGCAGATCGGTAATATTACTGCCCAGAATCTCATTCACCGTTTTACGATTACGAAAATGCTCGTCATATCGACCAGCGATAATAAAATTATTTCCAACCGCTACCAAAGTGTCATTCAACAAAGTGATGCCAGCTTGTTGAAAAAATAAACCATCGGTATGACCGCGATAAACTTCATGATTTCCCAGCACTCCAAATACTCCATATGGTGGATTTAATTCCTTGAATAAACTGATTATTTTATTCTTCTCAGGGTGAATTTTCCGGTCGTCAACAATGTCTCCTCCATAAAGCAGTAAATCAGGATTCAGTTCTTTAATCTTACTTACATACTTTTCAACAAAACCTACAGCTACACCAGGGTGAATGTGGAAGTCGGCAATATATGCCACCCGTAGCTTTTTAATATCTGAGTTTTTACGTGGTACTGAAACTTTGTATTTCGAAATTTGAATGGTGTTCAGATTAATAACTCCACCTATAACAACCAGCGATGAAACAATTATTATTGAAACAAAAAGGTAAAATCTGTACCCGAAAGTCCGTCGAATTTCAACAGGAAGCCATTGGGGAAAATAATTTATAATTAAAAACAAGTCATACAGCAGAATTAAAAGAAAAACATATAAGAAAAAAGGAAGCAGGTAACCTGATATTTTTGCCAATATTCTTTGAAAAGCATTCGAATCTGCAGATACAAAAAAACCTGAAAGTGGAAAAATCAAAAAGATTAGTGCAAATATGATTGAAAAAATAATTTTATACCCCTTTTCGATAAAGAGTTGGTTTATCCTCAGGAACAAATAAATACCAGGTAAAAGATATGCAAGCGTAATATAAATTCGAAACATTGATTCCTGAATTACAGGTTAATACTTAAATTATCAAATTGAAACAGATAACGTTTCAAAATATTAAAAATTATTACAACGTACAAAACAAACAATCCCTTATTCTCTGGGTAAAAATCCCTGCTGTTTAAAAACTTTGGACGTTACTATTGTCCCATCCGACATGAATTTTTTGAGAATAAATATACCGCTAAGGTTATCAATGTTTTTAACCACCTGCCCTGTCAGCGTAAAATATTTTGCAGATACAACTACCACCGGTTTTTTATTAATATCACCAATACCTGTTGTTGGTTCTACTGTTCCCGAGACCGGGACTTTTTGGGTTATTGCCCCGGGAGAACTAAACGTAATATCACCATTGTAATCGTCGGCATTTAAGCCTAACTTCATTCTTACATATGCGGTCATATAATTGACTTTCCCGTCATTCTGATATACGGTTAGCTCAGAACTATAGCCTATTCCTAAACTTAGTGATATCTCAAAATTATCAGGTGCTGTTATTGTAATGTCATCAACAAGCAATTTTGCTGAAATCATAAAAGATTGTGCGTACGAGAAATCAGCACCTTCTTTATAATTCAATCCATTAATTGAAGCAACAGATACAATTATTTCGGGTCCGGAATCTACTTTTCCTGAAAGTGAAACAATTTTGCTAACCTCTCCGTCGGATGAGACAACTACATCGCCATTGTAGGAGTTGGAAATCAGACCGGCCTTTAACCGAACATAAGTCTTGGTTTCAGCAACTACACCATCTACCTGTGGCAGTGTAATTTCGGATTTAAAGTTCTGCAAAGAATCGAATGACAACTCGTAACCAAACGGAGCATTTATCACAATATCACTGGTTAAAGAATCAGCTGATACCTTAAACGATTGGCTGTCGGAAGGTCCAAACCCCTGCATATAATTAAATCCTTCCCTCGATCTTTCTGATACTACAATATGTTCGGGTAGCGTTCCGGTAGTCTCATCGGTTCCGTTAAATATGATGTTATCCAGATAAAAATTCAGGCTGTTAACAGCCAGTCCCCAAACAATCTGGGTAGCACCGGAAGAAAATGATTCAGATGAAATATCATTGGCAACCGCACCTTTATTCCAGTTAATACTATCTGTTGAGTACTCAAAAATTAAAGAAACGTTCGGACTTCCTGAGACTGAAGCTTTGTACCAAACCGGCTGACCAGCTTCAGGATCCAGATTATCAACACCTGAGTTTACTAACATCGTGAGGCTGTTGTATGTATCAGTTGACCTGTAAATCCTGAATTCCGACCTTGTTCCGTCGTTATAAACAATAAACAAATAACCACTCATCAACCCCTGAACATATCCCGATGAAGCATCTCCAACTTTACTTGTATCTCCCCGAAGCAGCATACCAATTTTATATTGACTGCTGCCTGATCCGATGCATTGTTTCCATGTAACAGAATAATCTGTCGCCTGCAATGAAAACAGGTCGAGATTGGCAACGCCGGTAGAATTTCTCTGCCCTAATCCATATGGCTTAAACATATTACTGGTGAAATTATTGGCATCGGTGTAAGATACTACGCCTGCAGTAGCATTATTCCCCTGACCAATTGAAATATCAAGTGCCGGGGGATTACTTGCATTCGTTGTTGCCACATCCTTCGAAAAATCATACTTTTTTATAGTTGATTGAGGCTTAACTAAACCTGCCAAATTAATAGTACGTGTTCCTACGCCTTGTGAATTTAATACAATGCTGCCATCATATTTTTCAACCGCCAATCCCGATCTAAGTCTTACATAAATTGTTGTGGAAGCCAAAGTGCCATCCGTCGGAGATAATGTAAGCGTTGAGTCATAACCGATATCGGGATCCAAAGACATTTCAAAATATTTAGTGACATTTATTTGAATGGGTTCAGTAAGCGAATTGCCAGAGACATCAAACATATAACTTGAAGATGGTCCGGCTCCCTGCATATATTCCATTTCGTTCAATTCAGTTCGGGAAATCGATATATTTCCTGATCGATAAGTAATGTTGTCCATCACCCATCCGAAGTTATCGGTATTTAATCCCCAAACCATTTCTGTTGATCCGGCAGTGTAAGTTTCATCGGTAAATTTTGTTGAAGAACTTCCTTCCCAATTTAAACTGTCATTTGAACATTCAAATGTAAATTCGCTTCCTGATGCAATAACACAGAACCAGCAAGGTTCGCCCGGTTTTACCTTAAAAGTGCTTGTATAGGTTGGTTTATTAACAAGGCCATTGGAATTGGCGACATAGGGTTCGAGAGTAATTGTACTGTCCACATTATTTACCGCAATAAATAAATAACCTTGTTTCATTCCTTCAGCATAAGAGCATGACCCATTTTCTCCGGTACCTCTGAATAATATTCCCTTTTTACCTCCCGGAGTCGAATAAAACTCTTTCCATGTAATTGAATAATCAGAAGAAGAAGGAGGAAACATATCCAAATCGGCCACACCTGTATTATTTGTACTTCCGGCAGAATAAGCTTTAAAGGCGTTTGTGGTCTCATTATTAGCATCAGCATAAGCAACCACCCCGGCACTTCCGCTTTTTATTGAAATGAGTTCTGCCGGAGGATCAGTAGCATTTGCAGAAGCCGGATCATTCTCAAAATGATATACTTTGCTGCTTGCTCCCTGGGTGATAACAATATTATCGATATTCAGGCTGTACGAACCGGAAGAGTTAGCTTTAAATTCAACTACATTCTTCCCGGTATTAAAATCAACTGCTTGTTCAAAATACTTCCAATCACTGTCTGTCGCGGTTTTGGTAAAAGTAGGAGTTCCAATTTTTGTTCCATTTACATACAGGTCAAGTGTTTTTACTTCACCACCGGAAACGGAATATTTGGTTATCAATTGATATTTTCCTTTTCGAAGCGCATATACAGTGTCCCTGACACCAGCATACGAACTTTTTCCGATCTGCATGTATCCTTGCCCGGTATAATTGCGGATACTGTAACTATATCCACTGGTTACATTTCTGCTAATGTTTTTGTAATCGAAACACTCTGCCTCGTATTGCCGCGGACCAGTGTAGAATGCCGGTTTTTCGGGAGTAACAACGGTAGCCGACTTGTATGTTGTTAAACGGTTGGTAGCGGTACCTGAGCAGTTCACAGTAATATCAACTGGACCATTGTGCTTAACCGTAAGAGAAAAAACACCATCTGTCCAGTTTTTTGTTTCCTGGCTTGAAGAATGCCATGCTCTGTCGGTATATGAATAGGCAGGTTCAGAAGAACTTCCGTAGATTTTGATCATGTCGGTTTTGAGGGCAGAATTATGCTCATCATAATTTGTCAGATAAAAAGTCAGATGATCTGCGTATTCTTTCATTACTCCTGACGTATACTGCGAGTAAGTCAACTCTACACTGTCACAGGTATTGTATTTGAACGGGATAGTACTAGTGGCTGTTTGCCCTGTTTTGTATGGATTGTAAGTAACCCATCCGTTGTCAAGCCTTCCCGCATAAAGATCACCTGTGTATTCCGCAGGAAAAATGGTATCCAATTCATTAACTTTACTTGAAATAGCCGGCCAACGACCTGAATAATCTGAATGATTTACCTTCACCTGAAAAGAATTGGCAAGTGAATCATCGAGTTGAAAAACAGTTGGAATTGTTGGATAACGCCCGGTCTTTTTAAAGAATGTTTTGTTATTCCTCAAATTACCATCACCATCCATACGATAGAGACCTTCAAACAGCTTTGCAGGCGAGCTGTAAATATCATCGGGGCTACCTGAGTTTTGGTCATTTATAACAACCACTTTTGTCCGGTCAATTACTTCTTTACGACTGGGGATACGAACCGTTCCGTCCAGAATTTTCCGGAAAAGATCGACACTGAAATTATCAAACTGAGGGTAAGTATCCCACCTTCGTTGTGTATATCCCCCCGTTGTTGCCGCCGGGCTCAATTCTCTGAAACATTGAGTCCAGATTAATTCAGGTGCATCAATAACTGTTTCGCCGGTCAGCATGATGTGCTCAAGATGAGCTGCGCCACCGGTTGATAAAATAAAATTATCATGTTCCCCATTCTGATCCGTCCAGCCAGTATCATCGTAGCGTATGCCATATTGCCCGCTGTGTCCCGATAAATAAGAACCAAGACAAACACTTTCCATATCAGAAAGGTAAGACTGCTGCGTATACTTCTCGCACAAAATAAAATTCTCCGTGTATTCACTGGTGGCTCCGGCAAAAACCGGGATACGTTTAAGCATAGCTATCGGATTGATGCCGGGACTCCACTGGTTGCCACACCAGCTAACCACCAAATAACCACCATATTTATTACTTAACTCCAATAAATCCGCGAAATGCTTAATTCTGTCAGTCCATGCCGGTGACAGAGGATCATTTGGATCATCATATCCCCAGAATTGTTCAGCGTAATTAAAACCAATAAGATTGGGAAAATCCTGGTATAACTCTTCATAAACAGATAAATCAAAGTCAGAAAACTGGGCATAACCGCCACTGGATTGTTGAACCACTGCCCACATTTGGTTCTGGGCACAGGTTCTAAGCCACGACTTGGCAATCTCATAGCCATACTCGGCAACCTTAAACCGGCCTGTTTCATCATGACTGATCGACAAAGAGATGTTCATAACGACAAAGGGGCGAATGTCTTCAGGTATTAAATCAATTATCTTTTGAGGATCGGCATAGTTCCATGTGTCAATATGAACCAGCCACATAGGCTGTTCCGGTGAAATTGGACGTCTTAACCGGGTTTTAATTTGGGCATTTACCGACAATTGAATAAATGCAAAAAGAGTAAGAAATAAAAAAGCTAACGTCTTGTTTCGTGTTCGTCCTTGTACAAAAGTCATAATTATTGGTTTAATCGAGATTTAAAAATCGTGCGCACTCATTTCAATACTGACAGTACACTTTTGTATTTATTTTAATGGATTGTTTTATTTATCAATCGGCTTCAAAAATAGTAAATTCAACCTATTGAAAATAATATGTGCATCTATTTCCCGAAGCTTTAAACAATTATATATTTAACGCGGGATTAAAACCACAAAAATAGTTCAGGCACATCAAGAACTATCAAAATTGCAGATAAATATTATCCTCTTGGAAAAGATCATTCGGTTGTAATAAATCCAATAAATCAGTTTGGAAGTCCAATAATAGACAGAACAAATATAAAAGTTAGCACATTGATAAATTTATACAGGGGGAAAAAAGATTGAGTTTATTTCCCGACTATATGATTTAACAGAAAAACAAGTTAAGGATGCGATAACCTTTGATAAGGCCGCATAATGAAAGTATTTTTTGACGCAAATTATTCTATATACCATGCAAAAGCTATTGGGCTATTAGAACGCGCCAAAGGCGAAATAGAAGTTATTGTAACAGATGAAGCATTATATGAAGGTGCGAGTGATGAAGAAGTTATCAAACTTGTTGCGAAAACAAGAGTGTTCTTTTTACCAAAGATGAAGATTTCAGAAAAGTTCAATTAATCGTTGAACGAATGAAAACTTGCAAAATAGGTTTATTTTACATGAAAACACCCAGAAAAGAGGTTTACTGGGAAACAGTTGTTATAACTAAAAGGCTTTCAAAGAGGCAAGAGAGGTGATTTTATTTAAAGAAATACCATATTATTATGAAATTATGTCGAACGGTAAAATTAAAAAACGTCAGTTGTAATGAAGAACGCAAAGACATAAAAAAGAGGATTTTAAGAAGGACGTAAAAAGAAAAGACGGGTTTTAAATCCGTTAAAGAAAATCATGAAAGAAAAATCAAAGGAAAAGAAAAGGTAATTTACTTCAATTTTTAAATTAAAAAGACTTATATTTGATATGCAATGGTCGAATCAGACCATTTGTGTGTTTGGGGGTTAACATTTGAAAAGGAGACTATTGAGTCTCCTTTTTCTTTGATATCTTTAGTGGAAATTATTTTAGGTTACACAAATATTTCAATCCCAAATTTTAAAGTAAACATTGGAAAAGGAAAGAAAGTATATGAATCGAATAACAACCCAACATAGTTTTAAAAAGTCACAGGTTGTTGCAAAAACCTATATGCTGTTTTTATTGTTTTGTTTGCCGACTGTCAGTTCCCTGGCACAATCGTTTAACCTTGGCTGGGAAGGGAGTGAAATCATTCCCAAAAGTTTGTTTCTTGATCAGGCAAAGTGGAATTCCGGAACTGCATCGGGAGATTACCTTAGCGTAACTACCGACTCATCTGCAATAAACCTTCACTGGAAATTTGGCAATGGCAACCGAAACAAATGGGTGGTATATTATATCCGTTTGAAAAACCCCATTACAATCAGTGATTCTGATATCATTGGCATTGACGTAAAAGGTTCGGATTGTAAATCAAACCGTGACTTTAGCCTGAAATTTGAAGATGGTACCAATCAGGCTATTTTTTTCTCGCATGGTTTGGCCAGTTTAAACAGGTGGTGTAACCGGATTTCAATCCTTAAAAAACAGTTTAGCGGGAATCCCGACTGGAACAACATAAAAGTAATTGCAATCGCTGTGTCATCAGATGCTTCTTCATCAGATATTCTGCCCGACTCGGGAACAGTATCCGTAAGAAATCTGCAAATCGCCAACATCAACACCTGGCAAAGAGCCAGAAAGTTCGACTTTTTAAAGCATTCGGATTCTCTTGATTCAATAAAGAATCAAGCTTTACGGGGAATCCTCGGGCGCCAGGTAGATAACGGGTTATTTTACACCTGGAAAGAGGACAATGCATCATGGCTCTACGGACACGGCCTGGTATTGAAATTATTGTCTCTGGAAGGAGAATGGGAAAACGGAATACCTGTAAACGAATGTGCTAAAGCGGCAGAAAAACTGGCCCTGTTTTTAATTAGCCAACAGTTTCCTGCCGGGTACTGGCCTCGTGCCTGGAATACTCGGGAAGGAACCATTCGAAGTGTTGATGAAAATATATGGATGGGTGATTTTCCATGGACAATAACCGGGTTGGTGAATTATTTTGCAAAATCAGGCAATGAAAGGGTTTTACCATCCATACAAAAAGCAAAATCTTTTCTCTATTCACTGATTGAACCATCAGGGAAATTCTACACTGTAAATACTTCAACGGGAGTAAAAAAACTGGTAACCAATGCCGAATCGTATGCAGCTGCAATTAACAGTGTTTTTGAACTGGGTGATTCGTTAAAAGCGATGACCATGCTAAACTATATCTCTTCTTTAACATGGGATGACGAACTGCAATACTGGAAAGAAGATTTATACTCAAGTCGCCCCACACTTTTCAGCAGTACCTGGATGTCGATGCTTAGCTATCATGCAAACGATTCTGCAAAAGCAATAAACAGCCTCTCTTTTGTCGGGAAAGTTCTTGATACACACGGACCTGGTAATCCGGAAGGTTTTGATGGCATCGGGCCAATTGCAACGTGGTACGAAGGAACCCTGACTTATATTTGCGCAGGTGGGCCTGAAAGCCAGGCTTTGTTTGATACGCTGGTCAATTATCGTTACGATGACGAAACGATACCTTCTTATAACGACAGTCTGGGAGGCAAAGCCGATATATGGGCCGTTAAATGGTCGAGTCTTGATGCAACTGCATGGTTGTATTATGCGGCTGCAAAGATGTCTCCTTTTAAGCAGTATGTTTCATTTAATCTTCCGACAGAAATTGAGGAAATTTCAGCAAACTACATATTTTCCATTTTTCCTGTTCCTGCCAAAGAAAAAATCAATATTTATCTTAATGACCGTACAAAAAAAATAAAGGCTGTTGCCATTTATGATTTATCCGGCCATTGTTTATTGAAAATATCGAATGGTACCGGTTCAGAATTGAACAACGCAGATATCTCGTCTTTAAGGAACGGGATGTATATCTGCAAAGTTGATCTTGAAAAACAATGTTTCTTTCAAAAAATTGTAGTTGTTAAATGAAATCCGCTGGCTGTAAAACCAAACCGGAAAATTCTTTTTTAAATAAATCATACTGTATTAATTCCCAGTAGACTGAACATAATTATCTGTAATTTGTTCCATTGGTTATTTAAATTCCCATAAATAAATAATCATGAAAAGAACAGGCAAAATTATCGTTCTCATCGTTTTGTTAATAAGTTACGGTTTCGTTGTTAATGCACAGAAACCTGACAAACAGGATTCTGCAGGGATGCCTGGAGACACTTTATTTGCAGCATTAAGAAGGCCTCAGAAAGTGGTAACCAACGGAACTGTAACCGTCGGAGGCAAGGAAATTAAATACAAGGCTGTTGCCGGAACCATTATTCTTAAAAACGAGAAGAAACAGCCTACTTGCAGCATGTTTTATGCTGCCTATTTTAAAAACGGTGAAAATGATGCCAGCAAAAGGCCTGTTACATTTATTTATAATGGTGGTCCGGGGAGTTCCACACTTTGGTTACACATGGGTGCATGGGGTCCGCAGCGTGTTGATGCAGCAGATACAGCCCGTGTTATTCCGCCATATAAAACCATCAATAATGAATACAGTCTCCTTGATGCCAGCGATTTGGTTTTTATCGACGCCCCTGAAACAGGGTTTAGCCGGGTTATCGACAAAGAAAAAGGAGGTGCAGGCGAAATAAAAGATTTTTTGGGAATAGATGAAGATGCACAAGCATTTACTGACTTTATTATCCAGTTTCTATCTGCATATGACCGATGGAATTCGCCCAAATATCTTTTTGGCGAAAGTTATGGAACATTCCGTAATGCGGCCTTAATTTATAAACTGGAGGTTGAAAAAGGGATCGATTTCAATGGCGTTATTATGTTGTCTCAATTATTAAGCTGGGATAATATGTCGGATTTAAATGAAGCTAATCCGGGAATGGATTTGCCTTCTCAACTGGTTCTTCCTTCTTTAACAGCTACTGCATGGTATCATCACAAGTTACCCAATCAGCCCGGTGAACTGGAGCCTCTGCTTCGGGAAGTTGAAAATTTTGCCATGGGAGATTATGCGCTTGCGCTTGGAAAAGGAGTGACAATGGATTCACATTTAGCTGCAACAATTACGCAACGTCTGCACAATTATACTGGTCTTTCTGAAGACTACATCCGGAAAGCAAATTTTCGTATTTCAGGACCTCTTTTTGAGCAGAATCTTCAGGCAGACAACAACAAAGTAACAGGTCGTCTTGATTCCCGTTTTTCAGGATACAGTGCCGATCCGCTAAGCAAAACTCCGGTTCTGGACCCATTCGATGCCGGAATTTCGTCTATATTTATTAGCACTGTAAATAATTATCTTCGTTCCACGCTCAAATTTGGAAAAGATATGACCTACCGTCCTTCAGCCGACGGAGTTTTTAAAAAATGGGATTTCAGACATAAAGCGCCTGGCATGCCGGTTAAATTTTACGGTAACGTAATGCCCGACCTGGCGCAGGCAATGAGCTACAACCCTCACCTTAAATTAATGCTGAACATGGGTTATTTTGATTTGGGAACGCCCTATTACGAAGGAATTTATGAGATGCATCATCTTCCAATGGATCCGGCACTTCAGAAAAACATCAGTTATGCCTTTTATAAATCAGGACACATGGTTTATCTGCATATTCCCAGTTTGAAAGAATTGCATGATAATGTGGCAAAATTTATTGCTGAAACACATTAATATTAAATTATTCTCACAGAAAATAGTTAAAGCCTCTCTTCTGAATAATCTTGATTTAAAAGCACTTAATTTGGAAAATTAAGGGAAAAACAATTTGTTATTACTCGCGGTAACAAACAATATTAGTGTGTGAATTCAAAAAACAAAATCCACAAAAGGCACTGAAAACACCAATAAAAACTGCTCGCTTTTATTTATCTTGCCATGCTGATAGATGCAATGAAAACAACTTTAAATTGAATGTGATGAAAAAAATAATCTTAATTGTATTGACAACGTTTACCCTGAATTCTTTTGCGCAAACAGGAACAAAGAATTTTATCGATCAAAATTATATTGAGGTTACCGGGAAAGCTGAAATGGAAGTCGTTCCCAACGAGATTTATTTAAAAATAATTGTTGATGAAAAAGATTTTAAAGGAAAAGAGCAGATTGAAGATATTGAAAAATCGATGATCGGAAAGCTCTCAGAAATCGGGATCGATGTTTCAAAAAAACTTGCCGTTAAAGACATGGTAAGTAATTTCAGAAATTACTGGTTAAAAAGTTCCACTATTAATTCCGTAAAAGAATACCAGTTAATGGTTGACAATGCAAAAACAGCAGGACAGGTTTTTCAGGGCCTGGAATCAATCGGGATTTCCAACATTACCATCGAAAAAATAGACCACTCTGATATTCAGAATTTCAGGACCGAAGTTAAAGTTCAAGCTATAAAAGCTGCAAAAGAAAAAGCAACTTTACTTACAAATGCTATTAACCAAAATCTTGGAAAAGCAATTTATATTCAGGAAATAAACAACCAGGTATTTAATGCACTTCAGGGGCGGGCAGCAGGAATGTCAAACATTGTAGTCCGTGGTTTTAATGACAAAATGAAAATGGAGCAGGAACCCGATGTTGAATTCGAAAAAATTAAACTCGAATACTCCATATTAGTGCGGTTTGAAATCAACTAAAGCTTACTTGCTTAACTGTAAATCCTGAGGACAAATAAGATCTTATGATTCTTTAAATGACAATGTGACAGAAAAGCTTCCGAATTCTCATCTAACTGTATCCACATGAAGATAAAATTCTGTCAACGCCTAATGTACGCTAAAGGCAAAAAAGAGGCTGTCCTTTTTTAAAAAGACAGCCTCTGATGATTTCCTTTCGGCAAAAGCTTTTCCGCTATGCCACTGGTTTTATTACATAATATGCATATTCACCGTCAGGATAGAAACCTTCGACAAGGATTGGTTTTTTATCATCTGACCGCATATACACTCTGTCCACGTCTTCTTTACTTGAAACCCCGACTTTATTTATTTCGGTAATAATAAATCCTTCTTTTACGCCGGCTTCTTTCAGCTTGCCTTTTGAAAGCTTAGTTACCTGTACTCCCTCATCGATTCTCAACTTAGCCATTTCTTTATCCGAAACAGGACCAAACTCGGCGCCAAGCGCTGACGTTGGTTCTCTTACAATGGAAGTATCGCCTTTCATATTCCGTAATACTACATTGATGTCTTTTTCTTTTCCGTCACGTATTAGTCCAACTGTGATTTTGTCTCCAGGACTGTATTTTCCAATTTGTTCCTGCAACTCAGAACTGGTGTTGACGCTGTTCCCGTCAATTGAAATAATTATGTCACCTTTTTTAATACCGGCATCACGGGCAGCCCCGTCTTCAGTAGTACTTACAACAAAAGCACCTTCCATTTTATCGAGATGTTCAGCTTTTCCAATACTATCATTTACGGTACGCATCATAACACCCAGTACGGCACGCTGAACTTCACCGTACTTTCTCAGGTCGCCAACTACTTTACGTGCAATAGTGGCAGGAACAGCAAATGAATAACCGGAATAGGAACCAGTTTCGGAAGCAATAGCTGAGTTGATTCCAACCAGTTCACCATCCGTATTTACAAGGGCTCCACCACTATTTCCAGGGTTAACAGCTGCGTCAGTCTGAATAAATGATTCCAAAGGCAGCGGCCCCTGATTTATGCCAATACTTCTTGATTTGGCACTTACAATACCTGCAGTAACAGTAGATGTTAGGTTAAACGGGTTACCAACTGCCAGTACCCACTGACCTAACTTAAGTGCATCAGAATCGCCCCATGTCAGGTAAGGAAGATTATCAGCATCGATCTTTACCAGAGCTATATCGGTATTAGGATCTTTACCAATTACCTTAGCCGTAAATTTACGGTTGTCGTCCAGAATAACTTCAACATTCACTGCATCGTCAACTACGTGATTGTTGGTAACAATATATCCATCAGGACTAATAATTACTCCTGAACCGGAAGCCATTTCATACTGCGGCTTTTGTTGGCGGTGTTGATTACCTTGTCCGGGTTGACCAGGTCCAAAGAAAAAATAGTAAAACGGATTCATTTCACTATTATTCACTTGTTCTTCCATCTTAACCTGTATATGAACAACTGCTTTAACACTTTTTTCAGCTGCCCAGGTTAAATCGGGTAACTGACCTTGCTGTGGAGTACTTACAACATTCTTTGCCAGATGTATGGGTGTTGTATCTCTAATTACTACTTGTTCCTGAGAACCGTTAATTTTCGTATATACAAATACGACCAATATTGCTGCTCCTAATGAAAGAGCAAACATTGAAATTAAGTTTCTTATTTTTTTCATGATGTTAAAATTTAAAAAACATACTTTGCCCCCGGTTTTCCAAATTATATACCCGTATGTTTATTTTTTACATTAATTTGAGAAAATTATCTTATGTTAACACAACTTACTTCTGACAGGTATTTATGCTG
>CAVYOB010000061.1:0-7754 GCA_963769925.1 uncultured Prolixibacteraceae bacterium | reverse complement strand
GCGCCTTACACAGCATACGAAACCTATACTTTCAGAAAAGGGGCTCAACTGTATTTTACCGGTTCTAAAGCTGATAATCCTGAATCTTCAAAGGTAAAAGTTCAGGTGCGGAGAAGGGAAAAGACTTCGGCTGCTGCCGGGGGGTGTTAAAAACAATTTGTTAAAGCAAAATTTTAAATAATGCATGTACACGAATTAAATCCATGGAGAACGCTAATCGCACTGTCCGTTTTTGTAATTGTGATTATCGTTGGTTTTCTGACCATGTCGAAACCATTGCTTACATATAAACTTGATATGAATCAGAGCGTTAATGAGCTAAAGAATGCAGACGAATTGTTTTATCCGTGGCAGTTGGATAGTTTTCTGACAGGTAAGCTTCAGCATGTAGTCCTTTATGATATTCGTGACAATTTTGTTTACGGACAGGGTCATATTCCCGGTGCTGAAAATATGTCGGCAAATGATTTGTCAAAAGAAGAAAATATCAAGCGTTTGGAAGATCTGGATCAGAAAGGCGTTACTGTTGTTCTTTACGGTGAAAATCAGTTGCAGGCGAATGGCCCGTGGATGCTGTTTCGTCAGGTAGGTTTCAATAATGTCAAAGTTTTGGCAGGTGGATATCAATATTATGTGGCAAATAAGGATTACCTGATGGCTGCCAAATCCAAAGACGATTTTCTGAAAGGAATTCCACGTTACGATTACGCAAAAATGGCTGCACCAAAAGATGGCGATGAAATAAGCGTTGCCGACAAAAAGCCTGTTACTGTGCGCAGGCGTGCAAAAACAAGTGCGGTTGCAGGAGGTTGCTAAATCTTTTTTGAAAGTATTCTATAACTTATTCGTTTTATATTTTCAGAAAATTGGCTCTCCAAAGTTCAATTCAGATTAGTAATTGTATTTCGATAACTCTTGACGATTGGCAATATGTAATGGGTTAACGAATATTTTAATATTTTTGATTCTCCGAGTTTATTTTTCTAAATTCTTCTTAATATGAGAAATAAACCGATGGGATAAGTTGGAAACAATTTGTCCTCCCGAATCTGGCGGAAGTTGGAATGAATTGGAAAGGAGAAAGGAAATTCTTGATCATTTTATAAATAAACCGGTCAAAATATACTTCACTGGTTTATACCAGTTAATTTTCAGTTCCTTTCTTCGATTCCAAAGATAAAATGATTTGAAATGGAACCTGGAATTATTTTTTATGTATTGGTACTCGTAGTTGCAGCTTTGTATTCTTCTGTTGGTCATGGAGGTGCAAGCGGTTATCTTGCTATTATGGCCATTTTTGAGGTAGCTCCTGAAAATATGAGAGCCTCAGCGTTGATTCTAAATTTATTTGTGGCTGGAATTTCTTTTTATTCATTTTCCCGGGGTGGATTTTTTAAGTTTAAACTGTTACTCCCGTTTATCGTACTTTCCATACCAATGTCGTTTGTGGGGGCGCGACTTCAGATTAATCCAACCACCTACAAAATTATTCTTGGCATATTTTTGCTGATTGCAATCGCAAGAATGTTGTTTGTTGCAAAATCGTTTAACGAAACAAAACCAATAAATATTTCGGTGGCCATAGTATTGGGCGCTTTTCTCGGATTTTTTTCAGGAATGATAGGTATTGGTGGAGGTATCATCCTCAGCCCGATATTGTTATTGCTACGATGGGCTACCATAAAAGAGACAGCGGCAATTTCTGCTATTTTTATTTTTCTGAATTCAACCAGTGGAATTATAGGTCTGGCATCAAGGGGAGCAATGAATCCGATTCCTGTGATTTATATTATGATCGCAATGGGAATTGCCGGTAGCTTTATTGGATCTTACATCGGAATGAAAAAGCTTACCTCGCTAAAGTTAACTTATCTTTTGGCGGCGGTACTTTTATTTGCAAGTTTCAAACTTTTCTATTTTTAAAGTCACACTTTAATCATGTTAGAATTTAAAAGTGCATTAGATATAATACTTTCAACAGCCAAGGTTTTTGCTACGGAAAAAGTGGAATTAAGAAATTCGTTGAAAAGGGTTTTGGCAGTTGATGTTTATCATGATATGGATATGCCCCCGTTTAATAAATCGGCGATGGACGGTTTTGCTTGTCGACGGTCAGAATTGAACAATGAACTTGAAGTGGTTGAAATAATTTTTGCAGGCAAAAAACCGGAGAATAAGATTGGGAAAAATCAGTGCTATAAAATAATGACGGGGGCGGTGGTTCCTGATGAAGCAGACTGTGTGTTTAAAAAGGAAGATGCAGATTTTAATGAATCTGGCAAGGTAGTTTGTACAAATCCTGCAACTGCCAATAACATTAATTATCGTGGTGAAGATGTAAAAGCCGGAGATAAAATTCTTAATAAATCTACACTAATCACAGCCAGACATTTACCGGTGCTGGCGGGTGCCGGAGTTACAAATCCTGAAGTTTTTAAACTGCCTGCGGTTTCTGTTATTGCAACAGGTACCGAGCTGGTTGAACCAGACAAAAAGCCGCTTTGGTATCAAATTCGAAATTCAAACTCCTCGCAGTTGTTGGCACAATTAGCAGAAGTAGGAATAGAAGCTAATTATGGAGGAATTATAAAAGATGATGAGGTACAAATACAAAGAAAAATAGAGGAGGCTTTTATTTCAAACGACGTGGTTATTTTAACCGGTGGCGTTTCAGTAGGGGAGTTTGATTTAATTCCTGAAATACTAAATAAACTGGGATTTGAAACTTTAGTACATGCAACAGCCATAAAACCAGGGAAACCCATGAGTTTTGCACATAAAGACAACAAATTCTGCTTTGGGCTTTCCGGAAATCCGGTTTCGTCGTTTGTCCAGTTTGAGTTATATGTAAAGCCATTTTTATATGCATTAATGGGACATGAATTTCAGCCGCTTATACTGAGAATGCCAATCGGAATAAATTACACCCGGAGCAAAGCGGATAGAATTAATTATATTCCCGCAAATATTAACGATAAAATGGAACTTATTCCGGTTGAGTTTCACGGATCGGCACATATTAATGCTTTAAGTTCGGCTAATTATTTGCTGGAAGTACCCAAAGGCATAAATTTGATAAAAAAAGGGGAATTGGTAAATGCTCGACAGATATAAAAGAAATATCACTTACCTAAGAGTTTCGGTTACCGACCGATGCAACCTTCGGTGTGTTTACTGCATGCCTGAAGGAGGAATTGATTTAATAAGGAAAGAAGAGATTCTGAGCATTGAAGAAATTGCCGGAGTGATAAAAGTTGGAGCAGAATTAGGCATTGAAAAGATTCGGCTTACCGGAGGTGAACCGTTGGTGAGAAAGGGAATTGTTGAGCTGGTGGAAATGATAAACCGTATTGATGGAATCAGGGAAATTACCATGACTACCAATGGAATTTTATTACACAAATACGCAAAAGCCCTAAAAAAGGCAGGATTGTCAAGAGTGAATATTAGCCTTGACTCAGTATCTCCGGAACAATATCAAAAAATTACACGTGGAGGAAACCTTCAAAATGTAATCGCAGGAATCAGGGCTGCAAAAGAAGCAGGATTGACACCTGTAAAAATAAATGTAGTGAAGCTCAGCAGCGACAAACAGGATTTACAAGCCCTAAAAGAATTTGCTGCAGCAGAAGGAGCCCAGGTGCGTTTTATTACCCAAATGGATTTACGAACCGGTGAATTTAAACAGGTGGAAGGTGGCGATGGAGGTAATTGTGTTATTTGCAACCGGTTAAGACTAACAGCCAGCGGAATGATTAAGCCCTGCTTGTTTAGCAACCGGGAGTTCAGCATTAAAGAATACGGAATTGAAAATGCCTTTTTGAAAGCGTTGAACGTTAAACCAAAACAAGGTGCGGTAAATCAGATTGGAAGTTTTTATAACATTGGAGGATAAATAAATCAAAGCAAATATGTCCGATAAATTTTCTCATTTAAACGAAAAAGGTGAAGCAAACATGGTTGATGTTGGTTCAAAACCAATTCAGGAACGTGTTGCAAAGGCTTCAGGCAAAATTTTTCTGCAACCTAAAACACTGGAATTAATAAAAAGCAATTCCATTAAAAAAGGCGATATTTTTTCGGTTGCGCGGATTGCCGGAATTCAGGCAGCAAAATATACTTTTAGCCTTATTCCACTATGTCACCAGCTCCAGTTGACAAAAATTTCAGTTGATTTTTTAATGGAACTAGATGGAATCAGAACATTTTCAATGGTAAAATGTACTGGCAAAACAGGTGTGGAAATGGAAGCTTTAACTTCGGTAAATATTGCTTTACTTACCATTTATGATATGTGTAAGGCAGTTGACAAAGTAATGGTAATGAGTGAAATAAAGTTAGACGAGAAAACGAAGAAATGACACAGGTAAAAATACGGTCTCTTAATATTTCAAAAGAAAAAGGAACGTTAAAAACCCCTGTTGAATCGGTTGAAATAAATGAACTGGGGGTGAAAGACGATGCACATGCCGGACACTGGCACCGACAGGTTAGTTTGCTAGCAGTGGAGAGTTTGAAAAAGGCGGAGAAACAAAACAAACGACAATTTCATTTTGGCGATTTCGGTGAAAATATTACCACCGAAGGTTTGGAACTGCACAAATCAAACATTCTGGATCGATTTCAGTGTGGAGAGGTTTTACTGGAAGTTACTCAAATCGGTAAAAAGTGCCATACAGGTTGTGAAATAATGCAAAAGGTTGGAAGTTGCATTATGCCGGTAGAGGGAATTTTCTGTCGGGTTTTGCAAGGCGGAAAATTAAGTGTGGGCGATGAATTAACCTATATTCCAAAGCAAATAAAGGTACAGGTAATTACACTGAGCGACAGGGCTTCGAAAGGAATTTATGAAGATAAAAGTGGCCCATTTACAGCTAAAGTACTGAAAGAATTCTTTGAAGAGAAAAACCGACCTGTCAGCGTAACAATCCAGGTTCTTCCTGACGATGAAAAAAAACTGGAGCAATCTCTTCTGCAGGCAGTAACAGATAAAGCCGATATTATAGTAACTACCGGTGGAACCGGAATAGGAAGTCGCGATATTACAACCGATGTGGTAAAAAAGTTGCTGGATAAGGAGATTCCGGGAATCATGGAATTGATTCGTTACAAGTACGGTTCAGTAAAACCAAATGTACTTTTAAGTCGGAGTGTTGCGGGTGTAATCAACAAATCGCTTGTTTATACGTTACCGGGCAGTGTAAAGGCAGTACAGGAATATTTGGTGGAAATAAATAAAACGTTGGAGCATTCATTACGGATGATTAACGATCTGGATTCACATTAGTTATTAAACAATCAATTCTTATCCATTTAAAGCAGGCTTTTCCTATTTTTGAAAAAGCTGATTAATTTTGTCTCGTTCATAAAAGCTAAAAACTATGTCACGAATCCTGGTAATTGATGATGAAAGAAGTATTCGGAATACATTAAAAGACATTCTGGAATACGAGAAATATGAAGTTGACTTAGCTGAAGACGGTAGTAAAGGAATTGAAAAAATAAAAGCTGCAGAATACGACATAGTTCTTTGCGATATAAAAATGCCTGGCCTGGACGGAATTGAAGTTCTGGAAAAGCTGGGAGAGTTAACACCAGATACTCCGGTTGTAATGATTTCAGGACATGGAAACATTGATACTGCTGTTGATTCTATAAAAAAGGGCGCATTCGATTATATTGAAAAACCACTTGACTTGAATCGTCTTTTAATAACCATCCGAAATGCAATGGATAAATCGAACCTGGTGAGTGAGACGAAAATTCTCAAGAAAAAAGTAAGCAAAAAATACCAGATCATTGGTGAATCAGAAGCCATTAAAAAAGTAATAGAAATGGCAGATCGTGTGGCACATACCGATGCCAGGATTTTAATTACCGGGGCAAACGGAACAGGAAAAGAACTGGTAGCGCGCCGGATTCATGATCAGAGTACCCGCTCTGGTGGATCTTTTGTTGAGGTTAATTGTGCCGCTATTCCTTCAGAATTAATTGAAAGTGAACTTTTTGGTCATGAAAAAGGTGCATTTACTTCTGCTGTTAAACAACGGCAGGGGAAATTTGAGCAAGCCAATGGAGGAACGCTTTTTCTGGATGAAATTGGTGATATGAGTCTTTCGGCGCAGGCAAAGGTTTTAAGGGCATTGCAGGAAAGTATTATTAACAGGGTTGGTGGCGACAAACATATAAAGGTTGATGTTCGCGTTGTAGCAGCCACCAATAAAAATCTTTCTGCCGAAATTGCTGCCGGAAATTTCCGTGAAGATTTGTATCACCGCCTGAGTGTTATTCTTATCCATGTACCGTCGTTAAACGAGCGGTTGGAAGATATTCCTTTATTAGCTGATTATTTTATCCAGCAGATTTGCGGTGAATATGGAATGCCCGTAAAAAACATTACTGAAAATGCTATTGCTGAACTTCAAAAAATGAAATGGACAGGTAACATCAGGGAATTTCGTAACGTTATTGAAAGGCTCATTATCCTGTGCGATCAAACTATTGATGATTCGGATGTTCTAAAATTTGCTGCACCACTTTCCTGAAATTAGATTATCTGAAGTAAATTCGATTAAATCATCGAAGCAACTCTCTTAATAAATAGGAGACAGAAGTATTTTTTTTCCTCAGGCGAGAACAACTTTTATACTTCGTTGTTGAATAAGCAGTAAAGATTTTTAATAACAGCCTCTGTTACCGGTTTTTAATTTGTCATGGTGTATTACTAATGTTTTCCGCAGGAAAATATGATCTTCCGGTTTCAGGGGCTTTTCTTTTTTATTTTATTTTGGCTATTCTTCCGGTGATTGAATTCTGTATCTTAGTCCTATTCTATAACCTGTACTGTTAATGTTAAAAGTTTTTTTAACATCGTCACGGATAACAGGTTTATCTATATAACCCGAATGATAGATATTTAATCTTGAGAATATGGAAAGATTTTTTAAAAGTATTCCTTTTAATTCCATGTCGATAAATGCGCCATAACCAAATTTGTTTTTTCTTTTTTCAACTTCATTTCTACTATTAAAATAAAGAATTTCATTCCTTTCCTGATCCAAATTGAATGAAATATATTCATTGTTTTGTTTGTAATAATTTAACCCGGCATCTGCGCCAACCGAGAATTCAAAACAACTGGAAGTTACTATTTTTTGAGCTACGCCAACATTTGCACTTGAAGTGGAAAAGCTGCCATTTGCTGAATTAATTATATATTCATCAAATACGTTATGATCAAAATCGGTAAACGAATTATTATCCTTTCTTGAGGTATTTAATTCAACAAAAACAAATTGCCTTTTAAAATGATAGGTATAAGCAAAACTAATTCCCGGTGTGTTTTTATAAAAATTTACATCACTCGTAAAGTAAGTTCCAGACAACTCAATGGATTGCGCCATACAATCTTCTTTTGAAAAAAGAAATGATGAAATAATTAAGGCTAACGATATGATCATCTTCATTGATATGCCTTTTTTAATTTTTGGTTTTGATTTCATGTGATCGATTTTGGTTAATTATTGATTGTGTTGAAATTATTTCAAAATCTTTCTTGAAAAAGAAGTAATAATAATGAGATAAATAAAAAGTTTTGTGGGTTTAATAAAGATAAGTTTCGGAATTTTAATTTAGTCATGAGGTTAATTTATTAGAAGGTTTTAACAAACTCAACCATAATAATAATAATGCCAAATGTTGTGTAACATAAAGACGGGAAGGTGATCAATTAAGAATTATTCCTCAGAATTTAA
>CAVYOB010000060.1:0-8001 GCA_963769925.1 uncultured Prolixibacteraceae bacterium | reverse complement strand
AAATCTATTTTAATAAGATACTTTATATCGAAGGGATGCGTGATTATTTGCAAATACATACGGAAGACACCAAAATAATGACCCTACTGAATTTCAAGAGCATACAGGAATTACTTAATCCGAAAAAATTTATTCGAGTTCACAAATCATATATGGTTGCCATCGATAAAATCGACTATATTGAAAACAATGCAATTAAAATCAGGAATAAATTAATTCCGGTAAGCAGCACCTATAAAATTGCTTTTCATAATCTTTTAAATAAAAAGAATTTTATTTGAATAAATTTTGAGGCTCCCTTCTACTATAATCCAAAACAAATCCATCTTCCCGCGCATCTGAAGTCTGTTTTTTCACATTTTTTAAATCTCCGTTTTGGGTTGAATTCTTTAATTTAGCACGAATTTTTAATAAAAAACATCATTAAAAATGAAACGGGGAATTCAGTTGTTGATTTTAGTGGCAGTTTTATTGAGCTTTTCCAGCTGCAGAAAAAACAAAATTGATATTGTTTATGATAAAAAATATGTGAAGGATATCAAAGAACTTCGTAAAGAAATTGCATTCTTCCTACAGCGAAATTTTATTCCTGGCGGAAGTTTTGCCATCGCCCGGGATGGCAAGTTCATTTATTCTGAGGGGATGGGACTTGCATCGAAAGATTTGGATGTACCGGTAAACCGAAAAACAAAATTCAGAATTGCAGAAGTTTCTGAACTATTTACCTCCGTAATCTACCAAATGATGGTTCAGGATAGTATTTTGGATCCTGACTCTACAGTACAGCATTATTTACCTGATTTTCCACAAAAGAAATATAAATTAACTCTTCGTGATCTGGCTTATCACACTTCAGGAATACGTGAACCTCATTTTCAGGAAGAGGAATGGAAAGGAAAACCTGAGACACTTCAAAAAGGGATCGATATTTTTAAAAACGATACACTGATTACCAAACCGGGTTACTTTCAGAATCCAAGTGCATTTAACTATAACCTACTGGGAGCTATAATGGAAAAAGCTTCCGGAAAATCGTTCCCTGTTCTGTTAAAGGAATATCTCACTGATACATTAAAATTAACCAACACTGTAGTGGACAATCCTTTTATAACGATAAACGGAAGAACGGATTATTTTGATTATAATATTGTTTCACAAGTGATGAATGCTCCTTTTTGCGACTTACGTTATCGTGCGCCTTCTGAAGGAATTCTTTCCAATGCTGAGGACCTGGTTAAATTCGCCAATGCAATACTATATCCAAGTGTTATTCCTGATGCAGTAAAAAAACGTCTGTTTGAGCCAATTGAATTAAAAAGCAAATTTCCCTCACGTTTCACAAATGGATGGATAAATACTAAAACAAGAGATGGAAAGCCTATTTACGGAATGGCAGGAGGAGTAACTGGGGGTGGTGCATCTTTAGTTGTATTTCCCGATCAGAAACTGGTAATTGCCGGCGCTGTAAATCTTACCTCAGAATTGGATGATATACCGGTATTTAAAATGGCGGAACCATTTTTCCCAAAAACAGAAAAACCGAAAACGGACAAAACAAAGGAAGTTCCAAAAACGGATGAAAAGGCAAAGTAAAGAATCCTTAATTGGTTATTTTATGAAAATAGCGATTCCACAAATTCCCGTCGTCTGAAAATTTGCAGGTGTTCCATTTTCTCACCAATACCAATATATTTTACCGGAATCTTAAACTGGTCTGAAATTCCAATAACTACCCCACCCTTGGCAGTTCCATCAAGTTTAGTTAGCGCCAAAGCAGTTACCTCTGTAGCTTTTGTGAATTGCTTTGCCTGCTCAAAGGCGTTTTGTCCGGTAGATCCGTCAAGGATTAGTAAAACTTCATGCGGTGCATCGGGAACGATCTTCTGCATCACTTTTTTAATTTTTGAAAGTTCGTTCATTAGATTCACTTTATTGTGTAAACGCCCGGCTGTATCAATAATAACCACATCGACGCCAGATGCTTTTGCAGACGCCAGTGTATCGTAAGCTACTGAGGCAGGATCGGAACCCATTTTTTGTTTTACAATAGGAACATCTACCCGATTTGCCCAAATTTCAAGCTGTTCTATTGCAGCAGCACGAAAAGTATCAGCAGCGCCAAGAACCACAGATTTACCTGCTTCTTTAAAATTATAAGCCAGTTTCCCAATGGTAGTAGTTTTTCCTACGCCATTGACTCCAACAACCATAATCACATATGGTCCGTCCATTTGCGGAAGATCAAAATCAGAAACATCTTCCGAATTATTTTCTTCAAGCAAAGCGGCAATCTCATCTTTCAGTATGGCATTCAATTCATTTACCCCCATGTATCTGTCGTTTGATACACGCTCTTCAATTCGTTTAATGATCTTGAGTGTTGTATCTACTCCCACATCAGATGAAATCAACACCTCTTCCAGGTTATCTAAAACCTCGTCGTCAACTTTTGACTTGCCGACAACAGCACGACTGAGTTTTTTAAAAACACTCTCCTTGGTCTTTTGAAGCCCCTGGTCGAGATTCTCTTTCTTATTTTTGGTAAAACTTCCGAACAAACCCATAATCAGCGATTTTCAGAAATAGAATTTGAATAGAGTATGTAAATATATGGTTTCCAAATAAACAAAAAAAGCTTCCACAGTAATGAAAGCTTTTTCTGTTATTTAAAATATGATCTGTTTAAGATTTATTTCTTAAAATATGCAGTTACTTCTTCATTTGGAATAACTTCTTCTTTAAAAGAATACGCACCGGTCTTCGGAGACTTTGTCATTTTAATCACCTTAGCGTAACCTTTTCCGGCACCTTTTTGCAATGTTGCTACCGCTTTCTTTGCCATAACTTAAATTATTTAATTTCTTTATGAACAGTTACTTTTTTCAAAATTGGATTGTACTTCTTCAACTCCATACGGTCAGGAGTATTCTTCCTGTTTTTGGTTGTAATATATCTTGAAGTACCAGGCATTCCACTGTCTTTATGCTCAGTGCATTCCAAAATTACCTGAATTCTATTGCCTTTTCCTTTTTTAGCCATTACTCAACGATCTTTAAAATTTTTCAATATAACCTTTTTCCTGCGCATTTTTCAATGCAGCCTTAAGACCATTTTTATTAATGGTACGCATACCTGCAGCCGATACATTTAACTGAACCCAACGGTCTTCATCGGCAAGGTAAAATTTCTTTTTAAACAGGTTCACATCGAACTTACGTTTTGTTCTTCTTTTTGAGTGAGAAACATTGTTCCCAATCATTGCAGTTTTACCTGTTATCTGACAAACTCGTGACATTTCCTTTTATTTCTTGATGTTCAAACTAAACACGTTCTTAAAACGGCTTGCAAAGGAAATACTTTTTTGGAAAAAAATCAAGAAGATCAGTAAGTTTTTGCAGAAACAATTAACATTGAATTGTTAAGTAAGATAAATCGTATTTCCATTCAACAAATTTAAATTAAAATCTGACCAACAATTTATCTAAAATAACGAACATATTTTTCTTTCTTTTTTTCAATGTAACATTAACAATAAAAGAACTAAGAAAAGTATTTTTTTGAACAAATGACAGTAATTTTTTAGTATTTTGCAATAAAATTGGGTAAAGTATGAACCAATTTACTTTAATTTCGTTTTGTTAGAAAAATCATCATTTATCAAAAATTATTTAAATATCATGGAAGAAGAAAAAACAGTATCAATGCCAAGAATTGGGGATATGGCACCTGATTTTAAGGCAAACACAACTTATGGTCCTATTCAATTTTCAGACTTTATCAAAGACAGTTGGACAATCCTTTTTTCACACCCTGCCGATTTTACACCGGTTTGTACTACCGAAATGAGTGGATTTGCTGTTCGCAGCGAAGAATTTGCTGCGCTGGGCACCAAACTCATCGGGTTAAGTATCGATAGTATCCATGCCCACATTGCGTGGGTAAATAACGTGAAGAAAAACACAGGTGTGCTGTTCAATTTCCCAATCATTGCCGATATAGACATGAAAGTATCGCAATTGTACGGAATGCTTCAGCCAAACGAAAGTGAAACAGCTGCTGTTCGTGCCGTATTTTTTATTGACCCAAAAGGTAAAATCAGGCTGATTATGTACTACCCGCTAAATGTTGGTAGAAACATGGATGAAATCCTCCGTGTTTTGAAGGCATTACAAACATCTGATAAATACTCGGTAGCATTACCATTGAACTGGCAACCTGGTGAAAAAGTAATTGTTCCTCCGCCAAAAACGGTTCCTGACATGGAAGAACGCGAAAAGAGCAATTACGAAATGGTAGATTTTTATTTAGCTAAAAAAGATTTAGACGTATAATCTTTCTATTTCCTTTAAATATCCGGAATTGGTTAACAAAGAAAGTTGATTTCTACCTGAAACTAATTCCGGATTTTTATTTTATATCTTTAGTAATCAACTTTCCTTCCTTCTTGTATTCTTTTTGGATTCCAGTCAGTAAATTCATCCAACTGATCGAATTTGATTTTTCTTCCAGCGTTTTTAATCCGGCAAAATGAATAACGTTAACAATGTTAGCTCCGGTAAGCTCATATTTTTCGGCAATTTCATGAACTGAGATCTGTTTATCAAGCTTTACTTTAGACGGAATATAGTTTTGCCACAGTTTTATTCTTTCTTCAATTCCCGGATTTTCAAACTCAATTATTGAATTAAAACGGCGGGTAAAAGAAGAATCGATATTGCCTTTAAAGTTGGAAGCAAGAATAACCAGACCTTCGTGGGATTCAATTCGCTGAAGTAAATAAGAAACTTCCTGGTTCGCATATTTATCGTGTGCGTCCCTAACATTTGTACGCTTTCCAAAAATGGAATCTGCTTCGTCAAAAAACAGGATCCAGTCTTTGTTGGCTGCTTTATTAAAAAGTTTTGATAGATTTTTCTCGGTTTCACCAATGTATTTTGATACTACTGTAGAAAGATCGATGCGATATACGTCACGATTTGTATATTTTCCCAAAAGACAGGCAGTCATTGTTTTTCCCGTTCCCGGCGGACCATAAAACAGCACCCTGAAACCGGGCTTTATCTTGCCTTTCATCTTCCAGTCGTTCAGTAATTTACCATTATGATTGAGCCAGGTTTCAATTTCTTTAATTTCTTCCAGCGTTTTATCCTGTAAAACCAAATCTTTCCATTCGAGTACTGTTGTGATAAGTTCAGCCGGAAAATCGCTACTTAACTTGGGTTTTGAGATTTTACCCGTCGTAAATAAATCAACATATTCTTCATCCATAATCAACCGCCCGCTCATTTTAGGTTCTCCGTTGCCGGGATTTTCAAGAAACAAAACATTTTTTCTTGCATATAAATGATTCTCATCAAACATAGCCGAGAATTCCCTTCTCTTTTCAATATTTTTGCCTGCAAGAATAAATAGTGCTGTTTCACCAGTAGGTAGAATTCCCCGATGATTTTTTCCTTTCACGCCACCAAACTCGGGAAAATCACTACCGTTTGGAAAGTATTCTGCAATAATTGAACTGAAAAATTCAGGAGAAACATGTGGAACCAGAGCAATCAATAAAACAACTGTTTCCGGAAAATCGAGTTTATTTTCAAGGATGAATCTGGAAACCGGTGAATCATTTTGACTTTTGGAATCCAATGAAGGAAATGCCACTTCGGCACCTTTTAATTCTGTATCGAGCCGCCACTTAATTACCTTCTTTAAAATATCCAACAGCTCGACTAATGGCATAATTCTAAGTTTAAATTAGCAATTTTTTTTTACTATATCTTTTCTATTTTTGTTGAAATCAGGTTATCTATTTCTGTGAACAGTTTTTCATTCCCAACCGGCAATCCTCTGATAACAACCTCTTTTATTTTATCTCCGCAAAAAAATTTCCATTTTGTCACTCCGGGCAGATTTCCTTCTTCTTTTTGTACAAAAACAGTTTCACAACATTTCTCAAGCAAACTCGTAATAAGTTCAACTCCTTCACTCTGTATTTTTGAAACATATCCCCAGATATCATTAACTATAGTTTCTTCATAAGCATCTTCATTGTCAATCAAATAATATAAACTTCCGTCGCGGTAAAGTCTGGAAATCATATCTTCACCATAACCAGGGGGAGTGTACACTTTTTCAAAAAGAGGACTCATATTCAGGTGTTCCTCTTTTAAACCTTTTTTTATTTTGATAAACTGATTCATAGCAAACAATTTTGTCCCATAAAGTTACTAAGAAGTAACCACTTTCCAAGGTTTTGAAGTCAATTGGCGAAGTGCATCTGCAAAGGTAGAATAATGCTCAGCCGTTACATTATTGCCTGTTGACATTATGCGGTTGTCATCTCCAACGATGGCTCCGCCGGAAACACCGGCATCAATTGCCAACTGGTGGTGACTGGCCTGTGTTCCTGCCGGACGATTATATCCATTAGCAACTTCAACATATTCGTCGCCCAAACCAAAAACATGTCCAAGTTCATGTGCAAAAACATTTTGTCCGCCTCTTCCTTCCCGTGTAATGGTAATATCTACTCTTCTGAAATTGCCAGGATCATAAGTAGTAGGATTAGCAGCCAGCTCAGTTTCTGCACTTTGATCGGAATCGTTTGTATTTATACTGGAATAAATATTTGTGTTTAGGTTTGAACTACTTATTTTATCGTCAATGTACCTGTTAACAGATTCAATCCTTTTATCCACAAGTGAACGGTTATAAGATGTGCTCCCTGCTGCAGAAGCAAATCCGCTTAAATCAATATCAATAGCTCGGTCGGCATTATCTAACAAAATCATTGGATCACTAAAAAAGCTGTCAAGTTGAGCCCGGGCTTCATCGGATAAGTCACTTTCATTATTTCCAAATCTGACTGAAGTAGTGTATACTTTTGTTGTCGGATCATCAAGCCGGTTACTTTCAAGTGACATAAAATTATTAAATCCTTCCGGCGAACTTCCTCTGCTTCCCGGATCATTCCCAAGATAAGAGCGAACTCCCCGTAACATTCTGTTATTGACTGTTGCTCCTGTTTTGGCATTATATTCAGTTATAATTCTTCGAATTTCTGCTGCCTCTTCTGGTGTTGGTTTTTTCACAATTTCCACCTGAAGATTATCACTTGAACTTTCGTCAACAGCGCCTGTACTTGTTTGATTGGTCACTGCATTTCCCTCCGTAATATCCAAATGTATTCTGGGAACTGCAGTTACATCCTCCCAACCGGTTTCATTCACCTGTAACGACATTCCCGTATTCTGCCATAAATTAGTAGCAGCACGGAGATTATCCCTGAAGCGAACCATATGAATCTGTTTTTGGGTCTCTGTCCACTGAAAATATGGTAAAATCCGTGCCTGTACTTCAGGCGGAAGAGCATTCATTATGGGCATAAATCCAGCTGTATTCATAAAACTATTGGGAGAAGAAAATTTTCCTCCACTCGCTGAAAGTGTATCGGCGAAACGTACTTTCCCTCGAACCGTAACATTCAATACCCCAGCCATAGGATTGTAGAATGCTTCAAAACCTGAACCGCTTATATTGCCTCTGGTATAAGTAATTGGCCCATAATTTCGACTTCGGAAAATCATTTTTTGTAGTTCCCTGAATTGATCGGCAACCGCATCCCACCAAAATCCCTGCACAGTTGTTCCGTTATTTGCTGTTGCAGAAGCCCCCTGCTGTATTGTGTGAGTAAGTTCATGCGCGATCAGTTTTTTACCATTTTCAGAATCGGGGCGGTACTTTCCTTCATTAAAGAAAATATCGTTTCCGGCTGTAAAGGCATGTGCACCAATTTTTTGGTTCGCTTTTGCACTTTCTCTGTCGGTATGAATTTTAACACCACTAAAATCAACGCCAAACCCCTGCTCCATTTCTGTTTTGATGTTTGGTTCAAGCGAATTTCCAATCCCTTTTTTTTGGTGAATTAATTGTTCTACAGAAGAATCATTGTCAATTGAATTCAGATCAGTTTTCATCATTACTTCCTCCTCCTCGACTGCCGATTTG
>CAVYOB010000059.1:0-17044 GCA_963769925.1 uncultured Prolixibacteraceae bacterium | reverse complement strand
AAATTTACTTTAATAAAATACTTTATATTGAAGGAATGCGTGATTATTTACAAATTCATACAGAAGATAGTAAAATAATGACGCTGCTCAATTTCAAGAGCATACAGGAAACCCTTGATCCGAAAAAATTTATACGTGTCCACAAATCATACATGGTTGCTATCGATAAAATCGACTATATTGAAAACAATGCGATTAAAATCAGAAATAAGCTGATTCCGGTAAGCAGTACCTATAAAATTGCTTTTCATAATCTTTTAAATAAAAAGAATTTTATATAAATAAATTTTTGAGTTCCTTCTACTGAAATCCAAAACAAAACCTTTTCCTTCCTATTTTGAAGTCTGTTTTTTCACATTTTTTAAATCTCCGCTTTGCCCTGAATTCTTTATTTTTGCATGAATCTTTTTGAAACGAAACATCATTAAAAAATGAAACGGGGAATTCAGTTGTTGATTTTAGTGGCAGTTTTGTTGGGTTTTTCGAGCTGCAAAAAATCCAAAGTTGATATTGTTTATGACAAGAAATATATAAAAGATATTAAGGAACTTCGAAAGGAAATTGCAATCTACTTGCAACGAAATTTTATTCCTGGTGGAAGTTTTGCTATCGCACGCGATGGAAAGTTTATTTATTCTGAAGGAATGGGACTTGCATCGAAAGATTTAGATGTACCTGTAAACAGAAAAACAAAATTCAGGATTGCAAAGGTTTCCGAACTATTTACCTCCGTAATTTACCAAATGATGGTTCAGGACAGTATTTTGAATCCTGACGCCACCGTACAACACTATTTACCTGATTTTCCACAGAAGAGGTATAAATTAACACTTCGTGATCTGGCTTATCACACTTCCGGAATACGAACACCTCGTTACCAGGAGGAAGAATGGAAAGGAATACCTGAAACACTTCAAAAAGGAATTGATATTTTTAAAAATGATACGCTGTTAGCCGAACCTGGCTCTTTTCCAGAATCCGAGTGAATTTAATTATAATCTTCTGGGAGCGAGTAATGGAGAAAGCTTCCGGGAAATCATTCCCGGCACTGCTAAAGGAATACCTCACTGATACATTAAAATTAACCAATACTGTTGTTGACGATCCTTTTTTAACGATAAGCGGAAGAACAGACTATTTTGACAATAATATAGTATCACAAGATAATAAACGCTCCATTTTGTGATTTGCGTTACAGGGCGCCTTCTGAAGGAATTCTTTCCAATGCTGAGGACCTGGTTAAATTCGCCAATGCAATACTATATCCGAGTGTTATTCCTGATGCAGTAAAAAAACGCCTGTTTGAGCCGATTGAATTAAAAAGCAAACTTCCCTCGCGTTTCACTAACGGATGGATAAATACCAAAACCAGAGATGGAAGGCCTATTTACGGAATGGCGGGCGGAGTTACCGGCGGTGGAGCATCTTTAGTTGTATTTCCCAATGAGAAACTTGTAGTTGCCGGCGCTGTAAATCTGACTTCAGATTTAGATAATATTCCTGTATTTAAATTGGCTGAGCCTTTTTTCCCAAAAACAGAGAAACCGAAAAACGGACAAAACGAAGGATGTTCCAAAAGCGGATGAAAAGGCAAAATAAAGAATCCGGGGTTATTTTTTTAGGAAAAAAGTGATTCCACAAATTCGCGGCTTCTGAATATCTGCAGGTGTTCCATTTTTTCACCAATTCCAATGTATTTTACCGGAATTTTAAACTGGTCTGAAATTCCAATCACTACTCCCCTTTTGCAGTTCCATCGAGTTTGGTAAGTGCCAGTGCAGTAACTTCGGTTGCTTTGGTAAATTGTTTGGCCTGTTCAAATGCATTTTGCCCGGTTGAGCCATCCAAAATCAGTAACACTTCGTGTGGTGCGCCGGGAACAATTTTTTGCATTACCTTTTTAATTTTGGACAGTTCATTCATCAGGTTCATTTTATTGTGCAAGCGACCTGCTGTATCAATAATAACCACATCGGCATTTTATTTTTTGCCGAAGAAAGTGTATCGTAAGCAACAGAAGCAGGATCAGAACCCATTTTTTGTTTTACAATGGGAACATCAACACGGTTGGCCCAAATTTCGAGCTGTTCGATAGCCGCAGCTCTGAAAGTATCGGCAGCACCCAGAACAACCGATTTGCCGGCCTGTTTAAAATTATAAGCCAGTTTTCCAATGGTTGTTGTTTTTCCAACACCATTTACTCCAACAACCATAATTACATATGGTCCGTCAGTTTCCGGAAATTCAAAATCTGAAACATCTTCCGTATTGTTTTCTTCGAGCAATGCAGCAATTTCTTCTTTCAAAATGACATTCAACTCATTAACTCCCATATATTTATCTTTTGAACACGCTGCTTCAATCCGTTCAATAATTTTTAGTGTTGTATCCACACCTACATCCGATGTTATCAATACTTCTTCAAGGTTATCAAGCACTTCATCGTCGACTTTTGATTTACCAACAACCGCCCGACCAGTTTTTTGAATACACTTTCCTTTGTTTTGGAAAGCCCTTGGTCGAGGTTCTCTTTTTTATTTTTGCTAAAACTTCCGAATAATGCCATATTCAACGATTTTCAGAATTAAAATTAAAATAATTTATCGTAAATATATGGTTTCCAAATAAACAAAAAAAGCTTCCACCATTGATGAAAGCTTTTCCTGTTATTTCAAATTTGTTCCGTTTAACGGATTTATTTTTTAAAATAATCTTTTACGTTCGTCGTTCGGAATAACTTCTTCTTTAAATGTATATGCACCGGTTTTATGCGATTTTACCATTTTAATTACTTTGGCATAACCTTTACCGGCACCTTTTTGTAATGTTGCAACTGCTTTCTTTGCCATAACTTAAATTATTTAATTTCTTTATGTACTGTTACTTTTTTCAAAATTGGGTTGTACTTTTTCATCTCCAAACGTTCAGGAGTATTTTTCCTGTTTTTGGTTGTAATATACCGTGAAGTTCCCGGCACTCCACTGTCTTTATGCTCGGTGCATTCCAAAATTACCTGAATCCTATTGCCTTTTCCTTTTTTAGCCATTTTTTAAGATTTTTAAAATTTTTCGATATAACCTTTTTCCTTTGCTTTTTTCAAGGCAGCTTTAACACCTTTTTTATTGATTGTACGAATTCCTGCAGCAGAAACCGTTAATGTACCCAACGATCTTCCTCCGGAAGATAAAATTTCTTTTTAAACAGGTTTACGTTGAACTTTCTTTTTGTTCTTCTTTTTGAGTGGGAAACATTGTTACCCACCATTGCTTTTTTACCTGTTATTTGACAAACTCTTGACATTTCTTTTAATTTCTTGATGTTCAAATAAACACGTTATTTTAACGGCTTGCAAAGAAAATACTTTTTTAATAAATAATCAAGTGGTTAGTAAGTTTTTACATAAACAATTAACAATTATTGTTAACTAATCTTACATTAAGGCATTATTGCAATCTAACTACCCTTAAATTCATAAAATATTAATGAACTTAAAATCATATTCCATATTATTTCAGCGTGTATAAAAGAACATATTTGCTCAACTCCAAGATACCTACAAATAGGTATTTACAGGTATTACACTGACACCTAAATTTGTAAAGACCAAACTTCAATATCAATGAGAAATGTATTGAGAATATTCAGCTACTTATTTATCGCTATTATTTCAGCCACACTTTTTACCTCTAATGCCAAAAATTATAATTTGTTATATGGATAGTAACGGCTTTATATATCCGTACTGTAAGTTTTTAAACTCCATTGATTTGAAAGTCAACCATACCTGGGGAAAAATATTCCAGAAAATTAAATAACTATAATTTTGAAACAAATAAAATAATTACAGCAGAATAAGATTGAAAAGCTATTATAAAAGCATTATGCATAAAATATTGTAAATTTGAATATTAGCAACTAATATTCAATCAAAAATTAACGATTGAAATACCTAACCTTGATACTAGTCTCATTTATTTCTATTATTTCATATGCTCAAAACGCACGTGTTGACAGTTTGCGTTCGCTCATCAACTCAACAAATGATAAACTTGAAATTGCAAAGATAAATCTTCAACTTGCTAAAAGCTATGAAGCGATTGACCTTCAAAAAGGGAAAGAATTTGCCCAAAAAGCCCTACAATTTAACACCAACGATTCTTTAATGGCAGAAGCCTCTAATCAATTGGGAAGGTTTCATTTTTTTATGGCAGAATTAGATTCGGCAACTTTCTATTTCAAAAAAGCAAAAGAAATACTGACAAGATTGAATGACAACAAAAGTGTAGCTATAATAAATATAAGTCTGGGGGCCATTCAACTCCGCCAGGGAGATTACAACGGGACCATAAAAACACTCACTGAAAGTGCTTCTTTTTTTGAAGAAACCGGGGATAAATTAAATGCCGCTAAATGTTACAGCAATATTTCAAGTGCATTCAGCCGATCTTGAAAACTATTCAAAAGCTATTGAATACAATATTAAGGCTTTAAACATTTTTAAAGATCAAAATCTTTTACAGTTTCAATTAATTACGCTTCCCAACCTGGCAGCTCAATATTTCAGAAAAGGTGATACACTAAAAGCAATTGATTATAATATTGAAGCTGAAAAGCTGGCCACAAAAATGGGAAATAAGCGTTCGCTTTCTATAATTTACAACAATCTGGGAAGTATATTTTTAGATACCGATCCGCAGAAAGCCAAAGTGTATCTTGAAAAAACAATTCAATTAAAAAATGAATTAAATCTCAAATCTGGCATTGAAGTAGCTTTAGGAAATTTAGGTTATCTCTATTTACAAAATGGTGAATTTGAAAAAGCAACGTCGTATTATAAACAGGTAGCAGAAATGGTAAACGGAAAACAACTGGTTTTTGCTTATAATCAGTTGCAAACATGCTACAAAAAGTTAAATCGTCCGGCAATGGCTCTGGAATACTCTGAAAAATCAAGATCACTGAATGACAGCCTTTTAAATACCGAGAATCAAAAAATATTTGCCGAGATACAAACCAAATATGAAACAGAAAAAAAAGAGAAAGAAATCTCGGAATTAAAAACGAAAAACCTCGAAATTGAACTAAAACAGAACAGAAATCGAATTTTATTATTTGCCTCGATCGGTATTTTGATTTTAACTTTCCTATTGGTCTATTTACTTTTAACAAGTTCAAAAAGAAAAAGAATAGTAGCAGAACAAAACCTGAAAATAAAAAATCAGGAAATTACTCAACTTTTAAAAACGCAGGAACTAAATGGTATTGATGCCATTATTGATGCACAGGAACAGGAACGCGGCCGAATTGCTGACGATTTGCACGACAATTTAGGAAGTAAAATAGCCACACTAAAATTATATATTGAAGAAATAAAAAATCTGAAAACTAAAGAGAGGGAAAATATTTGGGTCAAACTGAAATCATTGGCCGATGAAACATATAAGGAAGTTCGTAAAATTGCACAAAATAAGAATTCCGGTGTACTAATAAGTAAAGGACTTATCCCTGCTATAAAATTCATTGCCAATGAAATTTCAATATCGGAAAAACTACAAATTGAAGTCAACAACATTAACGTAAATCAACGTATTAAAAGCAACATAGAAATTCAGGTATTCAGAATTGTGCAGGAACTACTCACTAATATTATTAAACATGCAAAAGCAACAGAAGCAACAATCCAGTTTTCGGAAGATGGGAACGCACTAAACATTATGGTGGAAGATAATGGGAAGGGATTTGATATTAACAACATAACTTTTGGTCTTGGTTTAACCAATATCGAGAAACGGGTAGAAAATATCAACGGGAATATAATTTTTGATTCGACTCCCCGAAACGGGACAACTGTAATTTTAAATATTCCATTATGAAGATAAAAGTTGCCATAGCAGATGACCACACACTGTTTATTGAAGGAATAAAATCTATTTTATCTAAAGAGATTGATATTGAAATTGTTGCAGAAGCATCAAATGGATTGGAACTTATTAAAGCAGTTGAAAAAGGGCCTTTACCTGACGTTATTGTAACTGATATAAGAATGCCTGTTATGGACGGTATAGGCGTTACCAGAATACTTACAAAAAATTATCCTCATATACCAGTTTTAGCACTTACTATGTACGATCAAAGCGCTGATGTTTTTGAAATGCTTGAAGCCGGCGCCAAAGGATATGTAACCAAAGAAGTAGAAAAAGACGAACTTATATTAGCATTAAAATGCCTGATGGCCGGCGAAAAATATTTTAGTAAAAACCTGCCGGAAGATTTCAGCAAATGGTTTTCGGATATTCCTGATGACGAAGACATTACATTAACACGACGCGAAAAGGAAATCCTTGGGCTGCTGGCCAAAGGAAGAACAACCCTGCAAATGGCCCAGGAACTTAAACTCAGCAAATTTACTATTGACACCCACCGAAAAAATATTCACAAAAAACTGGGTATAAAAACCAATACAGGTCTTGTAAATTATGTGCTAAAAAATCTTGACTTAAATTTTTAATACCTCCAAACCAATATACCTAATATTAGGTATTCTCCACAGAAAATGTTTGGGCTACCTTTGTTTTAGAAGGTAGCATAATGCACCATATTTCAAAATAACAATATTAAAGAAATTACATCGGGGAGTCATTCTGGAATAAAACAAGAGTGCTTTATATGAAAGTAAATCTTTGGTGCAGTATTCAATAGTCTGATTATAATTTTCAACAATAACCTTTTAACAAATTAGCATTAATAAAAAACCAAAAATTATGAAAAGATTTTTACTCATAACCTTTTTCACATTTCTTGTTGCTGGTTGGGTTTATGCAACACACACACTCACTGACGGTGAAGTAACTGTCTCAGGAGGTAAGATCACATATTGTGGTTATACAGGGTCTGATAAGGATATTATTATTCCAAATATTTTAGACGGACAAACCGTCAAGATAATTGGCTACAGAGTATTTTATGGTAAAGGACTAACATCTGTAAAACTCCCAACTACAATTGAAATTATTGAAGAATGGGCGTTTCGTTATAACTCAATAACACATGTTGATTTTTCCGGTTGTACTTCACTTAGATTAATAGGCCGATATGCATTTTTTGATAATGCTCTTACTAGCTTGGACCTGAGCGATTGTGCATCACTCGTTGCCATTCTGGATGCTTTTTACGGATACAGAAATACGATTTCGGGTTTCTATTTACCAACAAACTCAACCTATACTGCTTTGGGTTGGATGGAAAGCAACGTAACTCAGCACAATGGAGGAGATTTTGTTACAAACCTAAGAGCAGACTATAGAATTCCATTTGAATATACCTTTACTGATGCTGACGTTGTTGTAACCGGTGGCGTAATCACGAGCTGTTCATATAATTATGAGTCCGTTCGAATTACAATTCCTGAAACTTTAGATGGTCAAACAGTTATCGGTATTGGAGATGCAGCAAATGGAGAAACAGGAATTTTTGCTCAAAAAGGTATATTTTCATTAACACTTCCAACAAGTCTGCAAACCATTGGCGATTTCGCATTTTACTATGGCGGACTTGAAAATAACAATCTTTCTGAATGCAAAAATTTAACCTCGATCGGAAGAGAGGCATTTAGGGTTACAGCAATTACGAATGCCGATTTTAGTGGATGTACCGCACTTGAAACAATAGATAGAGGAGCATTCATGTACACCGATCTTGAGACATTATCGCTGGCAGGATGCAATGCATTAAAATCTATTGGTCAAAATGCTTTTGAGTGCGATCTTGTTAGTGTTGACTTCACCGGGTGTTCCTCGCTGGAATCAATTGGTTATCGTTCTTTCTATTACAACAATATTGGATCTCTGGACTTTAGCGACTGTTCTGCATTACTCGATATCGGAGCAGGAGCTTTTAAAGACAATAATCTTAATACAGTGGATTTAAGCGCGTGTACAACCTTATACAAAATAGGAGAAGAAGCTTTTGAAGGCAACAACTTTTCAAGTTTTGCATTGCCGGTTAACAGCCTTTATAACATATATGGCTGGATAGATGGCGATGCCAACAAATATGACGGAGGCACTTCCGTATCAGACCTGTACACGAACTACAGAATTCCTGTTCCATACACATTAACAGACGACGATGTGGAGGTTACATCAGGAATAATAACAAATTGCCCGGTTAGTTTTGAATTTACTGATATTATTATACCCACAATTCTCGATGGTCAAACAGTTACCGGAATAGACAACAAAACCTATAATAGTGGCATATTTTACACCAAAAATTTAACATCAGTGGAACTTCCTTCAACTATCGAAGAAATTGGGGATTATGCATTTGCCAATAACAATATATATAACATAGATTTGTCTGGTTGTACCGCACTGACCCGAATTGGTTATTATGTTTTTCGCGACAATCCTATTGACAGTTTAACTTTACCGGTTCATTCAACCTACTCGGCTTATGGATGGCGCGACAGTGATAATAACCTTTACAGTGCAGGGGAAACAGTAACTGAGGATATTAATTATTCGTTTGAAATTCCTATTCCTCATATACTAACGGATGATGAAGTAGAAGTTGTGAATGGATTCATAATAAGTTGCAGCTACGATTTTGCGCTGAAAGATATCATCATCCCGGAAATATTGGATGCACAAACCATAATTGGTATAGCAAATGCGCCCAACTATTCCTCTGGTATATTTACAAACAAAGATTTAAAATCGGTAATTCTTCCGGCTACCATTGAAATTTTAGGTGATTATTGCTTCGATGATAATTCAATCGGCAAGATTAATTTGAATGAATGCACAAACATTGATAGCATTGGGAGAAGTGCCTTTGAGAATAGTCCTCTCCGTTTTTTAGATTTGTCTTCAGCTTCCGACTTAAAATATATCGGGTACAGTTCTTTTAGTGATTGCGATCTGGATAGTATCGACTTATCAGGTTGCTCAAGTTTAACTCAAATTGATGATTATGCTTTTCAATATGTTTATTATTTAACTGAATTAGACCTGACGGGTTGTTCTTCGTTAGATACCATTGGTGAATATGCTTTTTATAACGCAGGAATCGAAAGTTTAAAATTGAATGGGTTAAGTAATCTAAAATTAATTGGCAAGAGCGCATTTTATGATAACGATTTGAGAAAAGTCGATTTCACAAATCTCACTTCATTAACTACAATAGGAGATTACGCCTTTTCATACAATGAGTACTTATCGGAAATTGTCTTTACAAATTGTACAGCTTTGGAATCCATTGGTTATGAAGCGTTTTACGACAGCGATGCAAGCACAGACTTATCCGATTGTATTTCTTTAAATTATATCGGCAGAAATGCATTCGAAGATAATTTTATAATATCTATCCCTGAAAAAACAGGATATTTCTTCCAACATTGGTTAGGCTCTGACAATAATACCTATCCCGGTGGTACAGAAATTACAAAATACTGGAACAGCTACACTGCCATTTATGAAAAAGCCTACATCGCTACTTTTAATATTAACGATGGCGTTAACCCGATAGAAGGTGCCACAATTAATTTAGATGGTTACGGGGCACAAACAACCGACGCTTCAGGAACAACAATTTTTACTGTAACCGCAACCGATTCTATTGCATATACAGCAAGTATAAAAAATTTCCATTCAGTTATCGATAGCATTTCAATAGTTGATGCAGATATAGTTGAAAATGTTACCATGGGTTCCTGTGCGGACAAGCATTATTCTTTACGAATCAATTTGTGAAGGAGATGCAGTTGATGTTGGAGATTCAACTTATGCTGAAACAGGATCTTTTACAACCATCTTAACTAACCAGTTTGGATGCGACAGTGTGATTACTCTCGAACTTACCGTAAATCCTGTAAACCAGGAAGATATGTTTGAAACAATCTGTGAAGGCGATGTAGTAAATATTGGCGATTCAACTTACAGTGAAACCGGCATTTTCATTACCGAATTAAAAAACGAATATAATTGCGACAGTATTGTAACACTTAATTTAACAGTACTGCCGGAAAAAATATACATTGAAAAAACAGTTTGTGAAGGTGAGACTGTGTCTATTGGCGATTCTTTATATACTGAAACAGGAATTTATGTTGACACGCTGACAAATCAATTGGGATGCGATAGCATCATCACATTAGACCTAACGGTAACTTCAGTTTTTGAAACTACCATTGAAACTACCATTTGTGACGGCGATATTTATCTGGTTTAGATCACCAATATCTATCAACCGGAGTATATTCAGATACCTTTACCACCCAATACGGTTGCGACAGCATTGTTAATCTTAACCTGACTGTTAATCCGGTATATTCGATTGAACTTACCGAAACAATTTGCGAGAAGGAGATGTTATTACTGTTGGTGACTCTACATATTCACAAACGGGAGTATTTATTACCAATCTCACCACCCAATACGGATGCGACAGTACTGTGACCCTGAATTTAACAGTCAATCCGGTGGATTCCATAAAACTAATCCAGGAAATCTGCGAAGGAGAAGTAGTAAACATTGGAGATTCCGTATATTCTCAAACCGGTATTTTCGTTACAGACCTGACGAATCAATTTGGTTGCGACAGCATTATCACCCTGGATTTAACAGTCAATCCGGTGGATTCGACCACACTTACGGAAACAATATGTGAAGGGGATGTTGTTATTATTGGAGATTCAACTTATTCTGAAACAGGTATTTTTATAACCAAACTTAACAACCAATTTGGTTCCGATAGTGTTGTCACGCTCAATTTAACAGTTAATCCTGTTTATGCTTTTGAAAGAAGTGAAATAATTTGCGAAGGCGACCTGGTAAACATTGGGGACTCAACATACACCACTTCAGGCACTTTTGTAACACAAATAAAAAATCAATATAACTGCGACAGTACCATCACCCTTTATCTAACCGTGTTGCCTCACACAACTACGATTGACGCCTTAATTTGTGAAGGAGAATCTATTGCTTTTGGAGATTCATCCTATTCTTCAACAGGAATTTACAAAGATACCCTTACCAATCAATTAGGATGTGACAGTATATCGGTTCTAAATCTTACGGTAAACGCTGTGGATTCTGTTGATATAGTGGAAATCATCTGCGAAGATGAAGCGGTTAAAGTTGGTAGTTCAACATATGCTGAAACAGGAATCTTTGTTACCACCCTCTCTAATCAATATGGTTGCGACAGTGTGGTTACATTAAATCTTACAGTGAATCCTAAAAGTGCAGTTACGATCAACAAAACCATTTGCGAGGGAGAAAGTTATTCCATGGGAGGTACATCTTACACTAAAACCGGAAGATATGTTAAAACGCTTACGAACCACTACGGATGCGACAGCATTGTTACCTTGAACCTCACCGTAAATGAAGTTGACAGAATAACACTGAATGAATCAATTTGTGAAGGAAATACATATTCTATGGGAGGTGCTGAATATAATGAATCAGGACAATACGTTACCACGCTCACAAACGAAAACGGGTGCGACAGCATTGTAACCTTAAACCTGATAGTAAATACAATTGACAGTGTAACGCTGAATGAATCAATTTGCGAAGGAGATACATATTCTATTGGAGGTACTGAATATAATGAATCAGGACAATACATTACCACACTCACAAATCAAAACGGATGCGATAGTATTGTTACCTTAAACCTGACCGTGAATACAACATATTCTATAACAATAACCGATACCATTTACCAGGGTGAATCGTACATGTTCAATGAGACAGAATATACAGAACAAGGCTCTTATACTGCTAATCTTGTAAGTAAACCGGGATGCGACAGTATTGTTACCCTGAACCTGATTGTGGTTATCAACGAACACCCCCAGCTGTTAACACAAGTAAAGGACTTTGAAATAAAAGCAGGTGACACTCTCGATATTTCCATAGATTTGGAAAGTGATATTTTTTACGATCCCGATGATACTTTGCTGGATTATAGTTATCAAACAGATAACGAAACTTCAATTACATGGGCTAATCTTGTATTAAATAATGGACTTTTAGAAATAAATGCCACACCTGCACTGGCAGATACAGGTTGTTATAAAATTACTATTATGGCAACAGATCCAATTGGCCAAGTAGCTACTGATACGTTTAATCTTTGTGTTGTTAAAAACTATACCGGGACTAAAGACTTTTCAATTAATCAGTTAAGTGTAACCATGTACCCTAATCCAACAAACGGGGAAGTTACAATTGACTTTAATCGTTCTGTAACGGATATAATTAAAATATCTGCTATTTCTGTTACCGGGGGGCATGTGTTTGAACAAATATATTCAAGCCAATCAAAACAGATCACGTTTGATTTAACAAAAAAAATTAGTGGTATTTATTTTATTGTAATACAAGCAGAAAACATACAAATAACCAAAAAACTGATATTAAAATAATGGTTAAAACTAAAAAACGCTTTGAATACCAAAGCGTTTTTTTTAGCACAATACACATCAAATAACAAGTTCCATAACACAATACAAAATACTGTATATCAATTCAATCTATGGACAATTAATGAAATCTATTATGTATTTTAAAAAAACTTATGTTCCTTTGAACTTATTCTTTATATTCTTGTTTTTAATTCCGAAGAAAATTTTAATGAATAAATTTAAATAAAACCATTATGGAAGAAGAAAAAACAGTTTCAATGCCAAGAATTGGTGACATGGCACCTGATTTTAAGGCAAACACAACTTATGGCCCTATTCAATTTTCAGAATTTATTAAAGATAGCTGGGTAGTACTTTTTTCACACCCTGCTGATTTTACTCCGGTTTGTACCACTGAAATGAGTGGATTTGCTGTTCGCAGCGAAGAATTTGCTGCGCTGGGCACCAAACTCATCGGGTTAAGTATTGACAGTATTCATGCACATGTTGCATGGGTAAATAACGTAAAGAAAAACACGGGTGTGCTTTTCAATTTCCCGATTATTGCTGACATTGACATGAAAGTATCGCAGCTTTACGGAATGCTTCAGCCAAACGAAAGTGAAACTGCTGCGGTTCGTGCCGTATTTTTTATTGATCCTAAAGGCAAAATCAGGCTGATCATGTACTACCCGCTAAATGTTGGAAGAAACATGGACGAAATCCTTCGCGTTTTGAAGGCATTACAAACATCCGATAAATACTCAGTAGCGCTACCATTGAACTGGCAACCAGGTGAAAAAGTAATTGTTCCTCCGCCCAAAACAGTTCCTGAAATGGAAGAACGCGAAAAGAGCAATTATGAAATGGTAGATTTCTATTTAGCTAAAAAAGATTTAGACGTATAATATCTCTATCTCAATTAAATATCCGGAATTGGGTTCAACAGAGAAAATTGATTTCTACATGAAACTGATTCCGGATTTTTATTTATTTAAACCAAACTTGAATGATATTTATCTTAACTCTTTAGTGATCAACTTTCCTTCCTTTTTATATTCTTTTTGAATACCTTCCAGTAAATTCCTCCGGCTAATCGAATTTGACTTTTCTTCCAGTGTTTTTAAACCGGCATAATGAATTACGTTTACAATATTTGCCCCTGTAAGTTCATATTTTCCGGCAATTTCAGGAACAGAAATATGCTTGTCAATTTTTACTTTTTGGGGAATATAATTTTCCCAAAGCTTGATTCTCTCCTCAATACCAGGATTTTCAAATTCGATGATCGAATTAAAACGGCGGGTAAAAGATGAATCTATATTACCTTTAAAATTCGATGCAAGAATAACAAGACCTTCATGAGATTCAATGCGCTGAAGCAAATAAGATACTTCCTGATTGGCATATTTATCGTGTGCATCCCTAACATTTGTACGCTTTCCAAAAATTGAATCTGCCTCATCAAAAAAGAGAATCCAGTCTTTGTTTGCTGCTTTATTAAAAAGTTTTGATAGATTTTTTTCTGTTTCACCGATGTATTTCGAAACTACTGTGGAAAGATCGATACGATAAACGTCGCGATTGGTATATTTCCCCAAAAGACTAGCAGTCATTGTTTTTCCGGTTCCTGCAGGACCATAAAACAATACTCGGAATCCCGGTTTTATTTTACCCTTCATTTTCCAGTCTTTCAGCAGCTTTTCATTGAATTTCAACCAGGTTTCAATTTCTTTGATCTCTGTTAAGGTTTTATCCTGTAAAACCAAATCTTTCCATTCCAGTGCTGTTGTAATAAGCTCAGCTGGAAAATCACTGCTTAACTTTGGTTTTGATATTTTCCCGGTGGTGAATAAATCAACGTATTCTTCATCCATAAGCAAACGCCCGCTCATTTTTGGTTCTCCTAAACCTGGATTTTCAAGAAATAGAATATTTTTTCGGACGAATAGATGACCTTCTCCAAACATAGCCGAGAATTCCATCCGCTTTTCCACATTTTTCCCGGCAAGAATGTACAATACAGTTTCGCCGGTAGGTAAAATTCCACGATGATTTTTGCCTTTTACTCCGCCAAACTCCGGGAAATCGCTTCCGTTGGGAAAATACTCTACTATAATTGAACTAAAAAATTCGGGTGAAATATGAGGAACAAGTGCAACCAATAAAACAATGGTTTCCGGAAAATCGAGCTTATTTTGTTGAATAAAATCAAAAACCGGTGAATTAGTTATACTTACCGAATCTAAAGTAGGAAAATTTGCTTCAGCGCCTTTTAGCTCTGTTTCAAGGCGCCACCGAACTACTTTTTTCAGTATCTCCGACAGTTCGGTTAATGACATTTTATTGTGTTTAAATTAATCAAAAAGTACCAGGTAATTTATAGTTATATCTTTGCTATTCGTGTGGAAACTACGTTATCAATTTCTGCAAACAATTTTTCGTCTCCTTCAGGAATTCCCTTTACATCAACCTGCTTTATCTTATTATTGCACAAGAATTTCCATTTAATCAATCCGGGTAGGTTTCCCGGCCTTTTTTCGTGAAAATTGATTTTGCAACACCTCTCAATTAAATTATTAATCATATCCATCCCTTCTTCTTCAATATAAGAAATGTATCCCCATGAAAAATTCTGATTTTTATGGTTTGACGGATTCGAATCCTTGATCAGATAATACAAACTTCCATCATTGTATAGCCTCGAAATCATATCTTCACCATATCCGGGAGGCGTATAAACTTTTTCAAAAAGAGGATTGATATTTATGTGTTCTTCCTTTAAACCTTTTTTTATTTCGATAAACTGATCCATAGTGAGTAAATTATGACACATAAAGTTACTAAGAAGTAACCACTTTCCAAGGTTTAGATGTCAATTGACGAAGCGCATCGGCAAATGTTGAATAATGCTCAGCCCCAACATTATTACCGGTTGACATTATCCGGTTATCATCGGCAACCAGAGCCCCACCGGAAACACCGGCATCAATAGCTAATTGATGATGGCTCGCCTGTGTACCTGCAGGCCGGTTGTATCCGTTTGCAACCTCAACATATTCATCTCCCAATCCAAACACGTGGCCCAGTTCGTGTGCCAAAACGTTCTGTCCTCCCCTTCCCTCGCGCGTTACCGTAATATCAACTCTCCTGAAACTGGCAGGGTCGTGTGTGGCAGGATTGGCAGCCAAATCGGCTTCGGCACTTTGATCAGAATCGTTTGTTGTTGTGCTTGAATAAATATGTGTATTTATATTGGAACTCATAATTTTTTCGTCGATATAATTAGTTACCGACTGAATGCGACTATCGACCAAAGTACGGTTATATGCTGTACTACCTGGAGCAGAAGCAAATCCACTTAAATCAATATCAATGGCACGATCAGCATTGTCCAACAAAATCATTGGATCGCTAAAGAAGCTGTCGAGATGTGCACGGGATTCTTCCGACAAATTACTTTCATTATTTCCGAAATAAACTGAAGTACTGTAGATACGGGTACTTGGATCATCGCTACGATCACTTTCAAGTGACATAAAATTATTAAAACCTTCAGGAGCATTTCCGCGGCTTCCTGGATCATTTCCTAAATAAGAACGAACTCCCTGTAATATTCCAGAGTTTACTTTTGCGCCGGTAGTAGCATTATATTGAGTAATTATACGTTGAATTTCAGCAACTTCATCAGCGGTAGGCTGTTTAACAATCTCTACCTGAAGATGATCACTCGATCTTTCATTGGTAGCCCTACTGCTTGTAGTTTGATGTGTTGCATCTCCTTCTTTAATATCTAAATGTATGTTTGGCACTGCTGTAATATCTTCCCAGCCAGGTTCATTTACCTGCAACGACATTCCTGTGCCTCGACATATAACTCTGTGGCTGCCCTAAGATTCTCCCTCAAGCGAACCATATGAATCTGTTTTTGGCTCTCTGTCCACTGAAAATAAGGCAAAATCCGTGCCTGTATTTCAGGCGGAAGAGCATTCATTATGGGCATAAATCCAGCCGTATTCATAAAACTATTTGGAGAAGAAAATTTCCCTCCACTCGCTGAAAGTGTATCGGAGAAACGTACTTTCCCTCGAACCGTAACATTCAATACTCCAGCCATAGGGTTGTAGGATGCTTCAAAACCTGAACCGCTTATATTACCTCTTGTATAAGTAATTGGCCCATAATTTCGACTTCGGAAAATCATTTTTTGTAGTTCCCTGAATTGATCGGCAACCGCATCCCACCAAAATCCCTGTACAGTTGTTCCGTTATTTGCAGTTGCAGAAGCCCCCTGCTGTATTGTGTGAGTAAGTTCATGCGCGATCAGTTTTTTACCATTTTCAGAATCGGGGCGGTACTTTCCTTCATTAAAGAAAATATCGTTCCCGGTTGTAAATGCATGCGCGCCAATTTTTTGGTTTGCTTTTGCACTTTCATTGTCAGTGTGAATTTTTACACCGCTAAAATCAGCGCCAAAACCTTGTTCCATTTCTGTTTTTACACTAGGGTCAAGCGAATTTCCGCTACCTCTTTTATTCTGAATAAACTGTTCCACCGAAGAATCACTGCCACCTGAACTCAGATCGGTTTTCATCATTACTTCCTCCTCCTCGTCTCCTAATTTAG
>CAVYOB010000058.1:0-77342 GCA_963769925.1 uncultured Prolixibacteraceae bacterium | reverse complement strand
CAACTGAGATTACCTGCCCGGCACCGGTAGATTTACCTGCTTGTCAGGCTCAGACAGATATACAGACTGCCTATGACGCATGGGTAGCTGGCTTCACATATACAGGAGGATGTAGCGCTACCGATAATATTGCATCGATACCCGCGCTACCGGCTGATGCTTATGATAACGGAGCGATTCTTTCTTTTACTTATATCGTTTCAGATTTGTGTAACCCGGTTAGCTGTACATCAACTTTTAATGTTGAACCAGATACCATTCCGCCAACATTTACGGTGGCGCCGTATGAAAACTGTGTCGATCCGCTGCACTGGGCAGAATACGATCCGAGCAAATGCGAACCCAATTGTAAATCACGTCGATCCGCTGGTAAATAAATTCCCGGTCGATTACAGGACGTTTACCTGCCGGCGATACATCGCTCGACCTGCTGATACTGGAAGACAATTGTTGTGATTCGCTTTAAGGAAATAATATTCACTGGAGGATTGATTTTGAAGATACACCTGATCCGCAAATTGCGGGGAACTCGATTTCTCATCCATCCATTAGCGGTACAGGACAGCCATCGACATATGGAACTATTCTGCTTTGGGGCGACGGGGTGTACTTTTACTACGGTTGTCCATCATATATACTTATTGGGTAGAAGATTGTAATGGCAATGTTTCAGAGGACCAGTAACAGAAGAAATTACTATTAACCCGCGACCGGAAACGATAAAAACGAATTATTAAGGAAATGAAAATGAAAAACGAATATATAAAAGATCAAAGATCAAAGAGCAAAGAGCGAAGAAAGTCGCAGTATGCAGTCGCAGTTGGCAGTGATCAGTTGCAGTTGGCAGTTGCAGTTGACAGTGTCATCCTGAGCGGAGTCGAAGGATGTACCTCGCAGCTCGCAGCTCACAACTCCGTGACCCTCTGTGGGTACTCCGTGACCTCTGTGGTAAAAAGAAAAGAAAACTTAACCACAGAGAACACAGAGAAGACACAGAGAAACGCAGAAAAAAAAGAGCTTACAGCTGGCAGCTTTAAAGAAGAAAGAAATTTAACCACGGAGAAAATAATAGAAGCTTGTCATTTCGAGGGAGGAACGACTGCAACAAATTTGGTTTGTCATCTCGAAGAAAGTATGACTGAGAGATCTGTAACTTTTCAGCAGATCAGCAACAGATTCCTCTCTTCGTTCGGAATGACAGCTGGTGGCTAAAAAGAAGAAAGAAATTTAACCACAGAGAACCACAGAGAAGACACAGAGAGTACGGAGAAAATAATAGAAGCTTGTCATTTCGAGGGAGGAACGACTGCAACAAATTTGGTTTGTCATCTCGAAGAAAGTATGACTGAGAGATCTGTAACTTTTCAGCAGATCAGCAACAGATTCCTCTCTTCATTCGGAATGACAGCTGGCAGCTATAAAAGAAGAAAGAAATTTAACCACGGAGAAAATAATAGAAGCTTGTCATTTCGAGGGAGGAACGACTGCAACAAATTTGGTTTGTCATCTCGAAGAAAGTATGACTGAGAGATCTGTAACTTTTCAGCAGATCAGCAACAGATTCCTCTCTTCGTTCGGAATGACAGCTGGCAGCTTAAAAGAAGAAAGAAATTTAACCACGGAGAAAATAATAGAAGCTTGTCATTTCGAGGGAGGAACGACTGCAACAAATTTGGTTTGTCATCTCGAAGAAAGTATGACTGAGAGATCTGTAACTTTTCAGCAGATCAGCAACAGATTCCTCTCTTCGTTCGGAATGACAGCTTGCAGCTATAAAGAAGAAAATTCAACAGTTAAAATAATAAAAACTCCCGCAACGGCGGGACTGTATTTACAACGCTTCATTTTCTGCGATTTTCAACGCAGGGAGTGTAGCCGAAGAACTAGCATTTAGGGCATGCGAACTTCTTCTTAATTAATTAACAATTAGTTAAAAATGAGAGAATTAAAACAAAAAACAACTTTTCCAATTTCCGGTTTTTCGCCATTAGGCCAGAAACCCGGATAAAAGCGAGTTTCCCCTTATTAAGGGGAATACCCGCAGGGGAAGGGGTTTTTAAATTATTAACTGCTGGCCTTCGCCCCTCTTTTGGAGGGGTTGGGGGAGGCTTTAAAACAATTTGCCTATGAAACACACCCGGTACGGGACAGCGGCACCAACTGTTGAATTTCGCCGCAGCGCCTTATACGGGTAAAGATAAAGCAACCTAAACCGCCCAAACAAGCGAACTAAGAACCAATTGACCCCGAACAATTTGACGTATTGAAGATGAGTAGCAAACCGGCTCTCTCGCGGGATCTTCTCTCTGCCGTTAACGGCAGGAGAACTTCCCCGGAGAAGAGCAGGAAAATTTGAATTCTCATTTCCCCTTTTAAAGGGGACTCTCCGATAGCATGGGACAAGGGGTTAGACGGAAGCCGATCTTCAAATTTGAAATATTGAAAATGTAATCGATTGACATTTGGAAATTGCAGGATTTTCAGAATTTCTCACCCTGATTGCGACTAATCAAATCGTCCCTCTCTACGGCGTAGAGAAGGAAAGAGGGAACAAAAAATGAGTACAAGTTACTCCAAATTTTGTGAACTGGGTATTTACCACTCTTCGTGGGAATGCCCGATTAGGGAAAGGGCGGTTGGGGTAAAAACAAAATGAAATGAAACAAGCAACGATTTATCGTGCGAGTTACATTAAACACATTATTAACTTAAAATTAAATGAAATGAAACGAGGTCCGGTTTTACCGGGGCGAGATCCATTTCATACATTATTAACTTAAAATTTAAATGAAATGAAAAAGCAAATTTTAATTCTAACGTTCTTGATCGCGGCAGTTTTTGCCGGTATGAACTCTTATGGACAGGTTCTAAACCTTATGATGTTGTTCCTAACTGCTGCTTCCAACTTGTCTTACACCAACAACCATTTACCAGGTTGTACAGCAGATGAATTACATCCAGTTCAGGGACAAGTGTACACTTATACTGTTACTACAACTGCTGCAACTGATGATGTACGTTGGTTTGTTGTAAATAACAAGGATTGGTTACTGCAACTGATAGTTTAGTAAGTGCTACTTAGTGGTATATTAGCTGCAGACTAATACTGATATTGATCCTGCTGATGGTACCGGTGATTATATCTATGGTCTTGGTACCACTCCAATTGCTAATTATAATGTTGATCTAATCATGCAGATGGTACCGGAACTACAATCCATTGATATTTCATGGAAATACTTTGATGGACATTGCCAAATGAAGTATTACTTGTGCTTATGTTGAAGTGACGATGGCTGTACCAATAACATTGCGGTTTATCGTATTATTCCTACACCTGCATTTACTATCGATATTGCTTCTGTAGATGAAGATGGTGACAGTATTGCCGGCCCGACTGATCCAATTACGGAGAATGTGTTTCACCGATTGAATCTGCAAATTATAATGGTATGATGATACTACTCCGGACGGAACTTTAACCGTTGATTATGGTGAAAACTGGGTTTACTTTGTGGTAAACGGAGCAAACTATATCGATTCATGGATGCCGCAATTCCAGATTGCTTATGACTGGAGGACAGCTCCAGGTGCATGAAGCAAGTTGGGCATATCTAGTGATGCAACAAATGCAGCTGCAGCTAACTGGCATGCATTAACCGGATGATTTAGCTGGTACACATGGACAAGTACTGATCCTGTTATTGCCGGAGGTTCTGCTGCTACCACTGGTGCTGTTGGTAGATGGTGTTGTGCCAGCCGCAGGTGGTGAATGTATTGTTGTAAGAGTAAGATTGGATTGGGGTACCTAATTGAACATGATCTAATGCTGATGGTACATTAACACTTTGCAGCTGATGGAATTGCGTATGATGGTAGATCATGGATACAGGTAATTATACTAGATAATTTTGATGATTCGATGATTTTGGAGACTTGATTGTTGATGACTGTTTACCAGATGGATTTACCAATGATAATGTTGATTATCATCATTACTCCAAGACCTGAGGTTGAAGCAGGTACTCCACTCAGGAAACTAAAACTGGTGATGCAATTAACTAATGTGTATGAATGAAACTTGCTTTTTCATCACCTAAAAGATAAATAGGCAAAGGGCAAAAGAGTCCCGATAGCTATCGGGGCTCCGGCCCGGCGCCAAAATCTTAAGAAGAAGAGCAAAGAGCAAAGAGTAAAGATGTAAAGATTGAAGAATGAAGATGATCGATTTAAGAATAATGAATGATGATTTAAGATTTCAGATTGAAAAGTCTGATAGCTATGTTCTTTGTTCTAACATCTTGATTCTTGATACTTGATTCTTGATACTGAGAATGAGTAGTTAGTAGTGAGAAAGGCAAAAGTGAAAAGTTAAAAGTCAAAAGGATGAAGAAAAAAGATTTAAGAATGAAGATCGGAAGTCGGAAGTCAGAAGATCTTGTGTCTTGATACTTGATACTTGATACTTGTACTTGCTACTGAATGAGTGAAAAAACTCTGCGGTTCTCTGTGGATACTCAGTGTTCTCTGCGGTAAAAAGTTTAAACGCAAAGAGCGCAAAGAAATCGCGAAGAGCGCAATGGAGAAAAAGCTCACAGCTCAGAAAAAGGTGATGAACGAAGCAAAAGGAACTAAAAAGGCAAAAGTTTGCAGTCACAGTTTACAGTCGCAGTTTTCAGACGAGTGACCAGTGACAAATGACTTGCAACTTATGGCTAAACGCTCTGATGAAATCCGCCGGCAGTAGTGCCAACGCGGAATACGAAATAAACTTAGCGCCCTGGCGCCTTAGCGAGAGAATTAATCACGCAAAGTCGCAAAGAACGCAAAGTAGAAAAAGCTCGTAGCCGGGAAGAAAGTTGCAGTTGGCAGTCGCAGTTTACAGTCGATGACAGTGACCAGTGACCAATGCCCAGTGACTAATTACTCACAGCTCGTAGCTTATAACTAAAAATTTAAAAAGATGTAATGAATAAAAATTTGATGGACAGCAATGCCCTTCCGCAGACACGGGGAACACCCGCCTGGTTTGCAAGAGGAGCGCCTGTCGTTGCACAAAAGCAACCGATAGTCCGTGGCAGGCCGCTGGCCAAATTACGGGATGGACCCGCCCTGGAGTTTTTTAATATTGCGGGAACCCGTTACTGGTACTGGAATGCCCCGCCGGACAATGGAACCTCCGTGGCCCTCCGTGGAAACTCAGTGGTCTCTGTGGTAAAAAAAGAAAATAAACACAGAGTACACAGAGAAGACACAGAGTACACGAAGAATGAGGTAGCACTGAAATCCTCCGCAAGGAGGAAGAATCAGAGGTAATCCGTTTGCACTGCGCGATAAAATATCGTTGACAGGAGGTACACCAATGATTGAATTAAACTGATAGAACTGAGTGATTGAATTACTGATGAATTGAGTGATTGAATTACTGATTAACTGAGTGATTGAATTACTGAGTGAATGAGTAATTGAATTACGAAATAAATAAAGTATGAATGAGTTTGAAAGTTACTTTGTGGCTCTCTGTGGAAACTCAGTGGTCTCTGTGTTAAAAAGAAAAAATTTAACCACAGAGTGCACGGAGAAGACACAAAGTGCACAAAGAAAGATGAACTCGCTGCTCGTAGATGATGAGTGAAAAAAGAAGGCAAAAGTGAAAAACAAGGCAAAAGGCAAAAGTGAAAAGTAAAAAGGCAAAAGTGAAAAGAGATTGCAGAATGAAGATTAACGAATGTCGATTACAGATTGAAAAGTCTGGTAGCTATGTTCTTTGTTCTAACATCTTGATACTTGATACTTGTAGTATCTTGATACTTGTGTCTTGCTACTTGTGTCTTGCTACTTGTGTCTTGCGGCTGATAAAAATGTGAACAACAAATAACGTGTAAAACCTAAAAATAAAAAGATATGAATTTGAAATCGGGATAAATAAAAAGAGATGCTTTGGTGAAGAGAGATAAAAATTGGGTTTAAAATAAAGAAGGAAAAAAAGCATAACTGACGAAAATGAGGCACAAGTTTAAAATATACAGACAAGGCCGACCGGATCTGAGAAGAGACCGGAATGCCAGAGGTATGCCTGGGAATGAATAAAAATGTATAAACAATTGGCGCATTATGGAAACACAAAAAAAGAATGCCAAAACCCCGGCCCCGTCAACAAACGGGACCAACCGACAACCATCGGGAACGACCGGTAATAAACAGTCGGATGAAAGTTCTCCGCCGAAATTACCGGAACAGGAAGAAGATCTGGTAACCGCTGATACGGATGAAACTTCGGAAACCCGGGAGGAAGAAAATACCGTTTCCGGGGAAGCTGATGTACCGTCTGCAAAAGAAGAAGATGCAGAAGCTCCTGAATCGGAGGAGGCGGTACTTTCCCCGATTCTGGCGGTAAGCCGGCGGTTTATGGCAAACCTGCAGAAAGTAACCCGGGGTCGTAGCCGGGAGGCGGCTGCAGACGAAAGAAAAGCCCCGGCATCGCGTAGATTGCGTGACTGGGATACACGATTATTTGTGCTTTCCACGTTAAAACGACTGGTTGATAATGAGCATTTCGAAGAGCTGGAGGAAGAAGATAACCAGGTTCGGTTTACCCGTGAAGCATTGCACATACGTAACCGGTTAAAGGCTGAAAATGATAAGCGGCAACGACGGCGGCAAAAAACCGAAGACCTGTTTCCAAAGTCGGGGCTGGCCGGAAAAACGGCATCTGAAAGTACCGCGCCAAATAACCGGGAAAAGCAACGGCTCGCAAAAGTGAAAAAGCTAAAAGAACAGGGTAGGAGACAAAGTGCGGGAGAAGCGCTAAACGCTGCCCTCCAAAAAGCAACATACGTTAAAAAAGCACAACTGAGCCCGGGAATGCCGGAAGAAACGGCAGCACAAAGCGATGAGGTTGAAAAACAAAATAGCGAAGTAAAAGAACAAAACGTTCAAAAACGCGGTTTCTTCAACTTCAATGTAAAACTGTAAAAAGAAGCGCAACTGTAAGAATTACATGAAAAAACTGATTTACCATATGATGCAACGATTGCTGGGAATACTCCTGGTAGTGCTTGCTGTGGCTTCTGCCAAAGCGCAGCATATCACGGTGGATCAGTGTGATACCATTGAATTTAGTGTTGTAAGCCGGCCAGGCATTGACTGAAACGCATTTTGTATGGGCGATTTATAACAGTTCTCCCGATCCAACGGATGTACTTGATCGCTGCAACCCGGCTTGATCCTGTGATCGTATTTTGTTGACGGGCAGTATTCAGGCAGGACGGTTCAGGTGACCGGCCTTCCGGCTGGGAATATTATGTTCGGATTCATGTTTGGGACGAAGTTTCCTGTACCGACAACATTGAAATGTATGTAATGGAAGTAATTGAAACAGTACCTGATGTTACAGTAGTTGGCGATTCGGTTTGTGTGGGAGATCCGGCAGTTATTAAATATTATTTTTTCCGGAGTAGGTCCATATACAATTAGAATATATTTATGGAGATGAGATAACGGGGAGTTATGTAAATTTAATGGAGTTGTTGTTGATGGTCCTGAAGCTGATATTCCAATAATGGATCCTTTCCCGGCAGGCGATAATTATGTATTTAAGATTAATCAGATTATGGATGAATGTAAAACATATATGTTTGAAGAATTAGAAAAGCCGAGGGGAGGTATTGTGATCTATCCGAAACCGACGAATTCGAAGATTTACCAAACGGATAAGTAGCTAATGTTTAATTATAAATAAAATGGAAATTGTAAATTGAACCTGATTTATGAACAAGATGCAAAACCAAACGAGAAAAAAGTTTTCAGTGAACAGTTGGCAATTGGCAATTGGCAGTCAACAAAATAAAATAAGATTCTGTCATCCCGACGATCCCGATAATTAACGGGGAGAGAGATCTCGTTTAACGAACCGGATTTTTGATCGTTTAGCGCAATTTGAAATTAAAAATAAATTGGATGAATGAAAATAAAACGCAAATAAAAACTCAGTGGCTCTCTGTGAAGAACTCAGTGTTCTCTGTGTTTTAAATAGAATGAACCACAGAGTTCACAAAGAAGACACGGAGAACCACAGAGAAAAATGAATAAATGATGAAAAGATTTAAACGCAAAGAACACGGAGAATACGCAAAAAACGCAAAGAAAAACTCTGCGGCTACTTAGCGCTCTCTGCGGTTAAATGAAAAAAAATGTAAAGAATAAGAAATTAAACGCAAAAAGAAAACTCAGTGGCCCTCTGTGGTAGAAAAAGAATAAAACCACAGAGTACACAGTGAAGGCACGGAGAACCACAGAGAAAAATGAATAAATGAATAAAAAGATTTAAACGCAAACGACACGGAGAATACGTAAAAAACGCAAAGGATTTACTCTGCGCAACTTTGCGAAGTCTTAGCGCTCTCTGCGGTTAAAAAGGAAAACATCAAAAGATGTGAGATTTAAAGAATAAACAAATGAACGAGAACGACATATCAGGAAAAATAATAGGCTGTGCCATTGAAGTGCATAAAGCGCTTGGACCGGGATTGCTGGAAAGTGCCTATGAAGAATGTCTGTTCTATGAATTAATGGAAGCCGGATTAAAGGTGGAGCGACAAAAACCGTTACCGGTGGTGTATAAAGAAGTAAAGCTGGAAGCCGGTTACAGGGTGGATTTACTGGTGGAGGACAAAGTGGTGGTTGAATTAAAGTCAGTGGAAGCGCTGAATGATGTCCACACCGCACAGGTACTGACGTATTTGAAACTATCCGGCTGCAAACTGGGATTATTGATGAATTTTAATGTAGTAAAACTGGTAAATGGTATAAAGCGATATAAAAACGGTTATTAAACTTTGTGGTCCTCTGTGAAGGACTCAGTGTTCTCTGTGTTTAAGAAAAATAACTAACCACAGAGTACACAAAGAAGGCACGGAGAACCACGGAGAGAAAAAGAATAAATAAATGAGGATTAAAAAAGATTTAAACGCAAAGCTCGCAAAGGATTTACTCAGCGTATCTCTGCGGTTAAAAAAAGAGAAAATGAATAAAAATTAAGTGAATTAATATAAATAAAAAGCTTTGTGGTCCTTTGTGGAAACTTTGTGGCCCTCTGTGGTTAAAATAAAAAGAAAAAAACCACGGAGTACACAGTGAAGGCACGGAGAACCACGGAGAGAAAAAGAATAAATAAATGAGGATTAAAAAAGATTTAAACGCAAAGCTCGCAAAGGATTTACTCAGCGTATCTCTGCGGTTAAAAAAAGAGAAAATGAATAAAAATTAAGTGAATTAATATAAATAAAAAGCTTTGTGGTCCTTTGTGGAAACTTTGTGGCCCTCTGTGGTTAAAATAAAAAGAAAAAAACCACGGAGTACACAGTGAAGGCACGGAGAACCACGGAGAAGAAAAAATGAATTTAATATACTAACGACTAAATACTTACTACTAAGTACTAAAAGATGAAAAAGTTGATGTACATATGGTTATTTATCCTGATGGCGACCAGCCTGGCCGCACAGGAAACGTATGTCATCGACTCGGTATGTGTGGGCGCCGACCGTAACTACCGCATGGATGGCGAAAAAGGATCAACCTATATCTGGCACATTCAGGATACCTTTGGCGTTGATATTGCCAGTCCTGGATACCTTGATTTCACTGAAGTCGTAGCACCGGGCGATACGATATGGGGCAGTGAGATAAGTCACTTATGGGACACTAAAGGTGAATTTGATATTGTCGTTGAACATTTTTCCTCTCATGGTTGCGACACCGTGGAACAGGGACGGGTAAAAGTATATGAACAACCGGAAGTTATACTGGCAGATAATGATACAATTTGTGCGCTGGAAGATATTGTGGTTTCCGGCGACACGGCCTGGAACTACAGCACCATTTACTGGGAAAGTTCCGGCGATGGTACATTTAGCGATTTATACAGCCTTCATCCTACGTATTTCCTTGGAGCAAATGATAGTTTATCCGGCAGCATAACATTAAAATTAACGGCTTACGGTTTGGCCGACAATGAAACCTGTTTCCCCATATCAGATTCAACAACCATCTATTTCAGCGATCCTGAAATTCATTTCCTTGCTAACAGTGTGCTTTGCTTTGGCGATAATTCAGCTTCGATAAAAGCTGAAGTTACCAACGGTATTGCACCTTACAATTATAGCTGGACCGGCCCGGGCGGATTTACGGCTTCAACCGACAGCATTGGAGAATTGGTAACCGGTACTTACATACTTACAGTTACCGACGATAACGGATGTTCTGCCATCGATTCGGTTTACATTTATCAGCCGGATGAAATATTACTCAGCATCGACAGTGTACAGAACCTGAGCTGCTATCATAGTAATGATGGGTTTATTCTTGCCTCGGCTACCGGTGGTACAGATACCCTGATCTTTAACTGGCAGGGATATTCAGGTTACACTGCCAGCGGAAATAAAATATACAACCTTCCTGCAGATACATTTATAGTTACGGTAACCGATGCCAATGGTTGTATTGCTATTGATACTGCAATTGTAACTGAACCTGAAGAACTGATTGCCATTATCGATACGATAAACTCGGTACAGTGTACCAATTTCGACAATGGATCGGCACATGTGGAAGTATTCGGTGGAACAGCGCCATACTCCTATGAATGGAGCACGTTGCCGGTACAGGATTCAGCCTGGGCAGTAGATCTCGAACCCGGAACCTACAGTGTAATTGTTACCGATGCCAACGGGTGTTTGGCTTACGATACCGTAGATATTATTGAACCTTCGCCAATCGTAATGACAGCTGACAGTATCGATGTACGTTGCGGTGGAAACAAACCAGGCTCTATCGATCTGCATGTCTCCGGAGGTACTCCGTTTGTAAATGATCCACATTATCTTTTTGAATGGAGTGATTCGACCGGAACCGTATTTGCCACTACCGAAGATGTGGAAAACCTGGAAGGTGATCAGTTATATACCGTTTGGGTAACCGATTCCCTGGGTTGCGAAGCCATGCACCAGGTATATATCAATGAGATTAAAAATGTTAAACTTGAGGCTGTTGTTGATTCAGCGCTTTGTTACGGAGACCTTTGGAGTATCGACCTTACGGTTAGCAGAGGTAGAAAACCATATACGTATGCCTGGACCGATACAGCAGGTGTAGTAATTTCTACCGATGAGGATATGCTGAATATTCCGGCAGGAAATTACTGGGTAACGGTTTATGATAAGGATTCCTGTAATGAATCCATGAATTTCATCCTTGAAGAACCGGAAGAAATCCTGGCCGACCTGTACCCGGATGATACATTGATCTGTGAAACAGAGATCACCCGGATTCAGGCTGACCCGGATGGCGGTACCGGTGCTTACACACACCTGTGGACAGGCAGCGGAGCACCGTATCTCGACAGAACCGACACAACCGTAGTATATTTCGGTGTTGCACCTTCAGGTACTTATCAACTCATTTATACTGTAACCGATGAAAATAACTGTTCCGTATCCGATTCGGTTGAGATTGAAGTGCTGCCAGAATAATCGACACCCTTTATGTAAGTCTTTGTGCCAATGAATTACCTTACGTTTGGAACGGAGACGACTATACGATTACAGGTCAGTATAAAGACACTATCCCGGGTCAAATCAGGTGTAGGTTGCGATACGATAAGAATGCTTGACTGTACATTGAACCAATGATTGAGGATACAATTAATATAAGTCTTTGTGCCAACGATTTACCATACACCTGGAACGGCAACGACTATACAGCCGCCGGCCAGTACACAGACACCATTCCGGGTGAAATCGGCGTAGGCTGTGACACGATAAGAATGCTTGATCTGCACATTGTTCACTGGTTGAAAAGATACGATTTATGTTAGTTTGTGTACCAATGAGTTACCATATGTATGGAATGGAAATGATTATATTGTTGCAGGTCAATATAAAGATACAATCCCGGGAATTATTGGAGTAGGCTGTGATACGATACAGAGTACTTGACTTGCAGTTGTTACCGGAAATACAAGATACGATCTACCTGAGTTTGTGTACGAACGAACTTCCATACAACTGGAACGGCACCGACCTGTTTACCGCAGGCCAGTATGAAGACACTATCCCAGGCGAAATCGGTGTAGGCTGTGATACGATCAGAGTACTTGATTTTCAGTTGTTACCGGAAGAAAAAGATACGCTTTATGCAAGTGTTTGTGTCAACGAACTACCATATACATGGAATGGAAATGACTATAATGTTGCAGGTCAATATATGGATACAGTTCCGGGAATTGTTGGGGAAGGGTGTGATACAATTCGTATGCTTGATCTTATGATTGAACCACTACCAACGGATACATCTTATGTAACTGTTTGTGTTACAGATTTACCATATACATGGCATGGCGTTGATTATTTTAATGAAGTAATTTATACGGATACCTTCGCCAATGGTATTGGTTGTGATTCTATCCTTACGCTGAATTTGAGAATTATTGAAGGTACCTTCACCCAGTTAGATACCGCCGTTTGTGAAACATTCACCTGGACTGATGGTGATGGATTAACATACACTGCAGACACGGTTGTGGATTACATTCTTGGAAATGCCGCTTGTGGCGATACCATGAGACTGAATCTGATCGTTAGTCCGCCGATTATACTTGATGTCAACCCGGTTAATGTCTTGTGTTACGGTGATAGTACCGGTTCGATAGATGTTATAGTTAGCGGAGGTATTGCTCCATTTAATTACCTCTGGAACACGGGTGATACAACGCAGGATTTGAGCAACCTGCCTGCAGGTACCTATGATGTGATGGTAACAGATTCGCTGGGTTGTTCAGCTCCATACGAAGTTGAAATTACCCAGCCGGATTCGCTTTATGTGAATTTAGATCAGATTACGGATGTAGTCAACCCGGGTGAACTGACGGGTAGTATTGAAGTAACTGTGGGTGGAGGAACGCCGGATTATACCTATGAATGGACAGATCAGGATGGTAATGTTGTAGGTACAGATGAGGACCTTTTCAACCAACCGGGTGGTACATATACTTTGGTAGTAACCGATAAAAACAATTGTACAGTAACACTCACAGCAGATATCTTTGAACCAACGCTTTATTATCTGATATGTCCGGATGATATTATTTTAAGTTGTTACGAAGATTTGGGTAATTATCCGATAGCAACTACCTATTCCGGATTCCTTGCCCTGGATGCTTCCATAGAAGTATTCTCAGAATGTGGTATCGATACTGCAACCTTTACTGCAGATGATTCTATAGTAGCGGTTAGTACATATTGTTACGAAGAAATGCGTACCTATTCGGTAATCGATTCCTGTGGAAATACGTTGAGCTGCGTACAAAGGGTAATTGTGAATGATCAGATTCCACCGGTAATATCCTGTCCTCCGACAATTACTGTGAGTGACGGAGTGGTACCTGATCCATATGCTGATACTACAGCTTTCGTGGCTGCCGGTGGTTCGTTAAGTGATAATTGTGCCGTTGTGAGCTTCAGGCATGTTAGCGATGTTTCTGATGGTAAAACGGATCCGGAAACCATTACACGAACCTATGAAGTAACTGATTACTGCGGGAACGTAGCTACTTGTTCACAAGAGATTGTAGTTTACTTTGCCAATGAATTTGTAATTGAATGTACTGGATTACCATCAGCCGCATTTGAATGTAGAGATGAATTACCGAAGTATAACAAATTACAAGACTTCCTCGATGATGGTGGTTATGTTTACAGTCATCCTTATGATCTGGTTGAATCTAAATTTAGGGTAACAACCACATAGCGACGGCAGAACTTGTCCGGAAAAGATCACCTATACATTTACTATTGAAAATGAAAATGGAGATATAGTAAGTTGTACAAAGGTATTTACAGTGGATGATAAAACGCCGCCAACATTGATTTTACCGGATAAAAACATCTATTGTGGGGAAACATGGCCGGTTTACAGCAAGATTAATGATGTATTGAAATACAGGATTTCTCATGGAAATGAGGCCAGCGACAATTGCACTGCAACTAATAAATTATTCAACTTGAGTTACGAGTCCGAAAATAAAACCGGAAGCTGTCCAACTGTTATTGAACGGGTTTACCGTTTGTATGACGAATGTGGTAACAGATCTGATGAAACAGAAAGAATTTTTGTTTGGGATACCATTCCGCCGGTAGTAGTGATGCCCGACGACTTGGAAACGGATTGTTATCTGCCCGAGCCTTATGCTAACCTTGCCGAATTTATTGATGCGGGAGGTAGTGTATCAGATGATTGTACATCTAATATTACGATGACATACATTGGTGATTCGGTTGTTGCACAGGGATTGATTTATCGTACTTACCGATTCTTTGATGAATGTAATTATACAGATGAGCTACAGAAAATAACCATTAAAGATATCATACCTCCGGATATTGAGATACCGGATACTACATTGGATTGTGAACCTATCCAGGTAGTTACGTTACAGGAATTCGTAAATGCAGGTGGCTGGTTCGATGATAACTGCGAAATTGACAGCAGCAGTTTCAAACTCATCCATACGGTTGCTGCTAATGGAAACTGTCCGAAGACCTTCACATATACGTACGAAATTTATGATATGAGTGGCAATCGCGACACGGTAGATTACCATGTAATAGTTACAGATACGATTCCGCCAACGTTGACATGTCCTCCTAATGATACCATTGATGCATCTGAACCATTCCCGAAACCGTTCGAAATTCTCAGTGAATTTGTTGCAGGAGGTGGATATGCCGATGATAATTGCAGCCTTGATTCAACCAGTTTACAGGTAGTTCTTGATTCATTAATTTCCGATTGTGAATCTCAAATGACTTACACTTATGTTGTAGCAGATGATTGTGGAAACTGGTCTGAACCATGTTCATATACGATATACAAACGTGATTACTCAACTCCGGTAATTTCTTGTCCGCCGGATACTATAGTTGCATGTTTCGATGAAATACCGGATGTATTCACGAATGTAAATGAATTTGAAGCTGCTGGTGGTTCAATAACCGATAATTACGAAATTGATGAAGCATCATTTACTCAGGTAGGAGAGGACAATGTATCCGGAACAATATGCCCGGTAATTATTATCAGAACTTATACTGTTGAAGATATTTGCGGTAACGCCGATACCTGTTCTTATGTAATAACTGTCAATGATACCATACCACCGGTAATTACCTGTCCGCCTGATTCATCGATGGAATGTCTGGCAGATTTGAATACAAATGTTGAAACCATTGATGAATTTATTGCTGCGGGTGGATCAATCGATGACAACTGTGATTATGATCCGACAACATTTACAGCTAATCAGGTAATTACCCAGACACCAGGTCGTTCAGAAATCAGGACTACATTCAGCATAGCCGACTATTGTGGAAACATCGACAGCTGTACTCAAGTCCTGATATCCACTGATACGATTCCTCCGGTACCCAATTGTACTGATTTGACCGTGTACCTGAACGAATATGGAGTGTACGACTTAACTAAAGATGATACTATCAGAATAGCGGAAGGATCATACGACAATTGTACATTACCTGAAGATTTGAAGATAGAAATAAATAACAGTGAATTTACCTGTGAAGATGCTGATGACGGTGCAGAACTGACAATAATTGTTACTGATCAGGCTGGTCTTTCAGATAGTTGTAATGCACATGTAACAGTGCTTGATACATTACCTCCGGAAGCCATTTGCCAGAATATTACAGCCTACCTCGATGAGAGATGGGAAAGTTTCAATTTCTGCAGATATGATCGATAATGATTCATTTGATAACTGCTGGCCGTTAGATACAATGTTCCTGTCACAATATGACTTTGATTGTGAGGATGTTGGTGAAAATCCGGTTACTTTAACTGTAGTTGACAGGCATGGAAAAGTAGATTCTTGTGGTGCTATTGTCACTGTAATTGATACAATTCCGCCGGTAGTAAGTTGTACTCCGCCGTTCACAGTTCAGTTGGATGAAAGTGCTCAGTACAGTCTGACAGTTTCTGATATTCATGTTGATAGTTATGATGAATGCGGCATAGATACGATGTATCTGGATCTTTATGAACTAAATTGTGATCACATTGGTATTACGCCGGTAACTTTAACTGTTGTTGATGTTAATGGAAATATTAACTCTTGTAGTACTGAAATTACAGTATTGGGTAATATTGCTCCGATTGCACAAAATGACTCAGCTATAACATTAATGAACGTAGCGATTCCAATTGATGCTTTGAATAATGACTACGATCGGCAAAATTCGATTGGTACAAAAACACGCATTAATATTGCTACACTTGAAACCAGAGTTGCGCCACGTCATGGAAATATTAAAATTAATCCGATGAATGGCATGATGACATATACTCCGGCTGAAGACTTTGTTGGTAATGACACGTTAAGTTATTCAATTTGCGACGATGCCATACCATGTGTCCCAATGTGTGATACAGCATTTGTATTTATTAGAGTTCTTGCATTGAACAATCCTCCGGTTGCTGTGGATGATCATTATATTGCTACTTGTGGTGAACTTACCGGTAATGTAACGGATAATGATTATGATCCTGACGGGAACAATATCACAGTCACCAAAGTTCCGCTTAAATTACCGATTCACGGTGTTATCTATCTTGAAGAAGACGGATCGTTTACGTATCTGCCGGATGAAGGATTTAACGGTACCGACAGCCTGATGTACGAAATCTGTGATGACGGATTCCCGTCGATGTGCGATACAGCCTGGGTATATATAACAAAATATCCTGATAATGATTGTGACGGTATTCCTGATATAGATGACATTGATGATGATAATGACGGTATCCTTGATGTTGTAGAAGGCGACCGGTTAATCGATACTGACGGTGACGGAATTCCGAATAGTTTGGATATTGATTCGGATAATGATGGTATCCCGGACAATATCGAAGGTCAGGGAGAACATGATTATATTCTGCCAATTGGTGTGGATGCCAACAATAACGGTTGGGACGATGCTTATGATCCGGCTGAAGGCGGTTATGAGTTTGTTCCTGTTGATACCGACGGTGATTCAACACCTGATTACCTTGATATCGATTCGGACGGCGACGGTGTTTGGGACTTCATTGAAGGAAATGATATCAACGCCGATGGTATTCCGGATGTTACCCGTGTATTTGTTGATAGTGATCACGATGGTCTGGATGATATTTATGATACAGTTAATGGCTGGAATGATCCTTATTCAGTAATCAACTCTCTCGGAAGTAATGCTCCGCTGCAGGATTTCGATGGTGACGGTACACGCGACTGGCGCGATATAAATGATGAAGATGATGAATATCTGACAATTGTTGAGGACCTGAACCATGACGGAGATTACAGTAATGATGATACTGACCTTGACGGATATCCTGATTACCTGGATAAAACACTTGACTGTGAGCTGTTTATACCAGATGGATTCTCGCCAAACGATGATGGTGTTCACGATTTCTTCCAGATATTGTGTATCCAGAAATACCCGAATGCTCACCTGATGATCTTCAACCGAAACGGTGATAAACTATTCGATAAAGAACATTATGGTAACCTCGATGTTTGGGGAACCGATCAGGATGCATGGTGGTGGGGTACATCTGAAGATGTACTTACCCTGGGTCGCTCTGGTGGTCTGCCTGCCGGCAACTACGTTTATGTACTCGAACTGGGTAATGGAGATGTGAAGAACGGCACGGTAATGATTTCTTACTAAGCACCGGTTTAATCGACGTTAAGGAAATTGCAACAGTAGCAAGTTTTTTATTATTTTTGCGCCATTCGGGACATTAACTCAGTTGGTTTAGAGTGTTACCTTGACAGGGTAGAAGTCACTGGTTCGAATCCAGTATGTCCCACGCAATATTGTTTAATTCATATACTATGAAAGCTACTGATTTCAGTGGCTTTTTTATTTAATCTTAATCTCGTATTTTGTTAAACTGTAAATTAATTAAAAAGTCAAGTTACCTCGATTTCCTGGAGTTCAATTCCTGCCGGGTAGAGTAATTTTAAAAGTTCAATATTGCAAATTGGCCAGCATCGGTAATACCATTATTAAAATATCTCCAATCATTATATGTATTTGTGCTGTAATATCTCAAAATGAATTATGAAAATTACAATTCTTGATACCATTTAAAATAAAATGAAGCGCTAATAAGGTTATTAGGAAAAAAAATATATAAATTTGAACAAAGGGTATACAAGGTATCGAAAATATTGAAATCGGGAATAATCAAATGACCTTAAATTTCCTACGTCTTCATTTTTGAAAAATCTAATGTTAATGCTTCAAAACAAAAGTAAATGCTGAAGCTTATTTTGATAGCGGTAGGGTTTTTTGAACAAAATGAATATTAAATATAGTTTACTAGGCTTAACTAAAACAGAATATTATGAAAAAATTTATTTTAACTTTCTTTTCAGTAATTTTCATTGCTGCATTGGTTTTTATGAGTTCGTGTAATAAAGAAACTCTGGAAGATCATTCCACAGAATCAAGTCTTCTAAAAGCGGGGAAAGTTGAGAAAATTGACGTCTGTCATTTTTCTGCAGAAGATAATACTTGGCATATTATAAGGATTTCTGAAAATGCGTGGCCGGCGCATGAAAAGAATGGAGATGTTCGGTTAGACGATCAGGATGGAGATGGTTATTTCCCGGATAATGAGTGCGGATACGAACCAATGGGTGATGCAGATGATAATGATGTCTGTATAAATCCTGGACCTCCTTGTCCTGGTTCATATGCTGTTGAAGGTATACGAGTTGCTGGCTATAACGATGGGTTAATTGATCCCACGTGTGATGGATCGGGTTATATAGCTGCATTTATTATTTCCGGTTTTGAATTACCACAGAATGAGTCAAGTTATTTGATAAAAATTGGTGGAACGCAATATCAAATAGATTTTTTTGAACCTTCATCCTATCAGGTTGTGGTAGGTTTTTTTAATTTACAAAATGAAGGAACAGATATCAGTGTTGAAATTCAGATAACAACAGATGGTGTAGTAAGTACATACAATTTTGAGAATGTATATGATGCACCTGTATGCCAGTAGTAGATCAGTATAAAAAGCTATTTATTAGAAAGGGTTATGATTTGTCATAACCCTTTCTAATAATATAATGCTATTGATTACTCACAGTCAACATCACCACCCTGGCTGTCCCAGCAATGCCAGTTTGTGTCTTTAAAAAAGTGTTCGGCTTTTACATGACCATTATAATTAGTCCGGCTCCATTCAATATAAGTATCGGTAAAATCTGTTTCTTCCAAACTGTACATATGGACAGTTACATAGGCATCCAGTTCGCTTTCCTGTAATCCGTAAGTTAAAGTACTCCCATTGTAGACATCAGTCACGTTTTGATCATTTTTTTCACGGACATAAGTGTACATAATCTGGCCAACATTTTCACCGTCTTTTTGCCAGTCGATCTGTAACAATTTATCCGGAAATTCAGCACTGTGATATAAAATCCATTGGCCATTGTTCCCGTCAAGATTGGAAGTACCCTCAAACCAAAGAAATTCATCAAAAGGATTTATACCCGTTTTTGTGATATACATTTCCCATTTAATCTGGTTCGTCTCTAATTTCCCAACAAGTCTGGCGGTATACGTACTTGTAAAGCCATCTACATTGTATTGCCATTGCCAGGTAAGGTCATCAACCTGTGCAGGTTGGTGATTAAATGCAGAACTAAAGGCTGCTACCGGAACGGCAAGTGTTGTTCCAACAATGGTACTCCAAAAACCCACTGTTGCAGCCGAGTAAATCCAGTTGATCTTAGTAGCCTCAGCAGCTTTGGTAGTTGCCAGTTGTCCGAAATCAATTACCATTGATTCAGCCGGTGGTAATTCAGGAGGAGTAGATGATGTCTCTTTTTTATCGCACGAAAATAATCCTGTTCCAAGAATTAAAATGATCAGGAATTGAAAAGCTGTTGTTTTCATGTTTTGTGTTGTTTTTAAGTTCCCTTTAAAAACGTGATATTCTGAATTTTATTTCAAATATTCTGTTTTAAATTGAAATGGTTTCCAACGATCAGATAAAAAATTTCAGAATAAAAAGAATAGAAAGAATTACCATTACAACAGAAATGTCTTTGAATTTACCTGTCAGCACTTTAAGTAAAACATACGAGAGCATTCCAAAAACGATTCCTTCAGCAATACTGTAAGTAAGCGGCATAAATATGATGGTAATAAACGCCGGGATTGATTCGGTGTAATTATTAAAATCGATTTGCAGAACTGGTGACATCATAAAAAACCCAACCAGTATCAGTGCAGGCGCTGTGGCTGCTGGTGGAACCATGGTAAATAACGGTGCAAAAAATAATGCTACCAGGAACAGAGTAGCCGTTGTTAATGAAGTAAGTCCGGTGCGACCACCTTCTGCAACACCTGATGCACTTTCAACATAAGTAGTTACCGTACTGGTTCCTAAAATTGCTCCAATGAATGTTCCAATGGAATCAGCCATCAATGCCTGTTTTACACGCGGTACTTTCCCGTTTTTATCGAGCATACCTGCTTTTGACGAGACACCTACAAGAGTACCAACCGTATCGAACATATCAACAAAAAGAAATGTAAAAAGTACGATCAGCATGTCGAAAGTTAAGATGTGTTCGAATTTGAACTTAAAGAAAATTGGTGACAGCGAGGGTGGCAGATCAATCAGGGTTCCCCCCGGCATTTTGGTTACTCCAAACGGAAGCCCGGTAACGGTAGCTGTAAAAATCCCGATTAAGAGAGCTCCTTTCACATTTCTGGCCAGTAAGACAGCTGTCAGAACAATTCCCCCGATGGCAATTAATACTGTTGGAGAACCCATGTTCCCGAGTCCTACAAGTGTGGCATCGTTTTTAACGATAATGCCAGCATTTTGCAGCCCGATAAAAGCGATAAAAAGACCAATTCCGGCTGAAACGGCATGTTTCATAGTAAATGGAATAGCATCGATAATCAACTCTCGGATATTAAAAAGTGTTAGAATAAGAAAAATGATTCCTTCGAGGAATACGGCCGTTAATGCAAATTGCCAGCTATATCCCATTCCCAGCACTACGGTAAATGCAAAAAAAGCATTTAGCCCCATTCCGGGTGCAAGAGCAAAAGGAAGCCTGGCAACAAGTGCCATAACCAATGTTGCAATAAGAGCAGAAAGTGCAGTAGCTGTATACAGCGCATTTTTGTCCATTCCGGTAGCACTCAAAATATCCGGGTTCACGGCTAAAATATAAGCCATTGTCATAAAAGTGGTTACGCCGGCCAGTATTTCAGTCTTTACAGTAGTTTTGTTTTTTTCCAGGGAAAAGAATTTTTCAAGCATTGTGGTCGAAATTAAAAGGTATATTTCATGGCTACTGTTGGCATAAATTTCAGTTTATGAGCAACAAAGTTATAGCTCGTTTCTGTTTCATTTCCCACAGCAAATTTATCAGTTATATTAAACCAAATTTGAGGTTCTGACTGAAAGATATATTTGGTATTTACTTCTTGCGGAGTATCCGGAGAAAAGGTCATATCCTCACGCCAGAAATCAGCGTAACCGGTTAAAGACAACTTGTTATTTAACAGGTTTAAATACCACACAACTGTTAGCTGAAACGAAGCATCCTGTTTCCCTTTAATATATTTGTATAATGTCTGAAATGTGATCCCCCTGGAAAAATCTTTTGAATTAAGACTGTACTCCAACCCCGTCAGCCAGGCATTGTTTATTGTATAAGCACCCGAATCATCACCTTCTTTCCACTGTCCGAAACCACCATTATATTCTATATGAAAAGCCAATGGAGTTTTTCCGAGGGTAAATGCACGGGCAATTTCCCAGTAGGCCATACTCACTCCTTTTACGTCACCAACGTTGTAGTCCATGTCGATAAAAAAGAATGTGCTTCCCAGTTTATCAGGTTTGAACATTTCAACAGTGGATGTAAAATACTTTCTTCCTTCGCCCAGATCATAGTGGAGTTGAATATTTTGAGCACTGGCGACAAAAGTAATACATAGAATGGCCGCCAAAAATAAAATTCGTTTCATAAATGTTTATTCAATAAAATTTTAAGAGGGCAAAAATAAAAATTCCAACGAGTAACAAAAATCACATCTTCCTGGAAAAATAATAAAATTAAAGTTGATAAATATGTGAGATTAAGAATTGCAAAAAAGTTCGAGATAATTAAACCATAAAAAAGAACCCCGGTCAGGACGACCGGGGTGTATTTTTTGAAATCGGGAAGATAAAAAATATGGGTCTTATACAAATATATTCCAAAAAAAAGGAAAAAGTAACCCCTTTGGTAAAATTATTTTACCTGATTTTTTCAACAGCTTCATTTAGAAACCGGTTAAAGGGCTGTAGCTGGCGGAAAGCGTCCACCATTTTTTCAATATATTTTTCGCCAAGTATATCTTTTCGACTTAACATTTGCGAAAAAACAAATGATTTGTAACGGATCAATTCGATGTATTCATGATCTTTTGGAAATCCTTTTGGCGCTGTTTTTAGTTTATCGTCATACATTGAAGGATAAATCTTTTTAAAAGCAGGTTTATTGATTATATCCAAAAATTCTTCTGCATTTTCAGCCAGGTGGTTTCTTACTGCATTCAACGGCTCTGATGGTGGCATGTAAAGTCCGCCACCCACAAAACTTCCTTCCGGCTCAAGGTGAAAATAATAACCTGAAAACATTCCTTTTCGACCTCCCCTGGAAATAAAACTTCCAAAATTGGTTTTATACGGTCTTTTGTCGTTTGAAAAACGAACATCCCTGAAAATTCGAAACATACAGTCTTTGGGAGATAAAGCAGGGATTTCAGGATCAAATTTCCTGATTTCGTTGATCATAACATCAGTCAGAAACAAAAATTTATCGCGACTTTCTTCATACCAGGCTTTATTTGTTTGAAACCACTCGCGATTATTATTTTGTGCGAGTTCATCCAGAAATTCTAATACTTTGTTCATATCGGAAGTTTTTTGAGCTATTTTTACAAAACGGATTTTTGAACGTAACAACAATGTTATGAAAAAGTTTGCATTAATAGTTGCCGGTGGAAGTGGAACACGAATGGATAGTGAGGTTCCCAAGCAGTTTCTGGAACTAGATGGCCGGCCGGTACTGATGCATGCAATGGAAGTGTTTTATCGCTACGATGAAGAGATAAACATCATTCTTGTTCTACCGGAAAAACAGGTTGGTTTTTGGAAGGCATTGTGTAAAAAGCATCATTTTGTTTTACAATATCAACTGGCTTTTGGAGGCGAAACCCGGTTTCAATCGGTACAAAACGGCCTCCAACAAATTTCAGATGATGGAATTGTGTTTATCCACGACGGGGTACGTCCGATGGTTTCGTTAAATACAATTCAAAACTGTTATGAAATAGCAGAAAAAAAAGGAAATTCACTTCCTGTAATACCGGTTTCTGAATCGCTCAGGGAAGTGCATAACAATAAAAATAAAGCAGTTGACCGTTCAAAATATTTTCTGGTACAGACTCCTCAAACTTTCCGTGTATCATTAATACAACAGGCTTATCACCAGGCATCTTCACATGATTTTACTGATGATGCTTCTCTTCTCGAAAGTATGGGTGAAACGATTTACCTAACGGAAGGAAACCGTGAAAACATTAAAATCACTTATCCTGAAGATATGTTGTTTGCCAAAACTTTTCTTCCCCACCAATAAAAACCAAACATTTAAAGGTGAAAATTCTGCTATTCACCGATTATGCGTATGGAAACTTTTTATGTTCCCATAGTTTTGGGGCACTAAAAAAATATATTAAACTTGTGTAAACTTTTAGCACAAAAAAAGTTTCCAAGGTTTTAAAAGTATATTTTTGTTCCGCCATGAATGATAAAAAAGAATACCTATTAAAACAGATCAGGGAATTATACCTGAAATTCGGGATAAAAAGCATCACCATGGATGATGTTGCCAGTGAGTTTGGCATATCAAAAAAAACGCTTTATCAATATTTTGATGATAAAGCCGATCTTGTACAGCAGGTTGTCGATTGTTATTTACAGTCACCAGCTTTAGACTTGAATAAAGACACCAACGGAAATGCAATCGACAGGTATTTTGCCCTTCGCACTCATATTATCCAGATGATGAAATACATGCACAGTAATATCGAATTTGATCTTAAAAAACTCTATCCAACACTTTATCAGAAAGTTTATGAGGTGAAAAGGGAAAGAATTTATAATAATACCATTGAAAATATGAGAGACGGTATAGCGGAAGGTTTGTACAGGGAAGATATAGATCCTGAGATTGTAGCTAAGCTTCAGATAGGTAAGATGTTATACACGTTGGACCCACAGAACGAGATCTTCACCGAAAGTGAGTTAATGAACATCGAAACTTTTGATAAAGTAATGGAAAATTTCATTTACTCTATTAGCACTGAAAAAGGAATAAAATATTATAAAGAACAATTAAACAAGTTAAAAAATGATGTTAAAAATTAGAACGGTTTTAATATTTACTCTGCTTGCATGGTTGACGATCCCGGTCGATGCACAGGAAAATACGACATCGTTTTCGCTGGAACAAGCTGTAAACTATGCGATGAACAACTCTTATGTCCTGCAAAATACTTCGAAAGACATTACGATTGCGCAGAAAAAGGTTTGGGAGACCATTACCATGGGTTTACCACAGGTTTCGGGAACGGCCAATTTCAATGCCTTTCTTAATTTACCGGTGTCTTTGATTCCGGGTGAATTTTTTGGGGGAGAGGCGGGAACTTATATCCCGGTAAAATTTGGACAGGATTTTAATTCTGATTTTGGATTTTCTGTCAATCAATTGATTTTCGATGGATCGTACATTGTAGGAGTTGGGTCTTCACAAATTTATCTGAACCTTGCAAAGCAGGCAAATGAAAAAGCACAGATTAATATTCGTGAGGCTGTTACTCAAGCTTATTATATGGTGCTTATAAGCGAGCGCTCGCGCCAGATACTAAATGATAATTATGAAAATGAAAAGAAAATTTTAAACGAAACCAAAGCGCTTTATGATAATGGTTTTCGCGAAGAACAGGATGTTGACCAAATCAAATTACTGGTACATAATGATGAAAACGAAATGTTAAAAGCTGAACGTGAACTTAAAATTGCCAAGGTAGTTTTAAAATATACCATGGGATATGACATGGATACTGATATTCAGCTTGTCGATAACCTGGACCAATTTATCAATCCCCTGGTGAACAAACAAAATACGATTCAATTCGATTTTAACAGCCACATCGATTACCAGATGGCAGTCACCAATTTCCAGGTTTCAGAGAAACTCCTTAATCTTGAAAAGGCTTCATATTTGCCTCGATTAAGTGGTTTTTACAGCTATACAAGGAGCGCTTACGGTAACCAGGCTAACCTTCTTAAATCAAGTACTAAATGGTACCCATCTTCTTTGGTTGGGCTAAAACTTTCGTTAAGCATTTTTAATTCCGGACAGAAACGATCGAAAGTGCAGCAGGCAAAACTTGAAGTTGAAAAAGCTGACAATCAACGCAAGTTAGCTGAAATGACACTGGAAAAGGATTACCTGACGGCTGTTGCCAATATGGAAAATGCACTCGCAAGTTTTAATAACGATAAAGCAACCCGCGAACTGTCTGAAAAAATAAAAACAAAAACAAAAATCAAATTTGACAATGGAATGAGCACCAGTACCGAACTGGCTCAAATTGAATCCCAGTATTTAAATGCATATCGGGCGCTGGTAGCTTCTACTTTGCAATTACTCCAGGCAGACATCAGCCTAAAGAAAGCCGCTGGAAATTTGTAACAACTTGAAAACAAAATTAAACAGATACCCATGAAAAAGACTTTATTAATGATTATTGTTGCTGCAGTTTATGTTGTCTCCTGCAGCGCCCCAAATGGAGATGATCCTGAAGCAAAACGCAACCAGTTGCAGAAATACAAGCAACAGGTACATGATCTGAATGAAAAAATCCAGACACTTGAAAATGAACTGGCAGGTACCGAAAAAGATGAGGTAGTTAACGTTAAAGTCAGTGAATTACAACCACGGGTTTTTGAACACTTTATTGAAGTAACCGGTAATGTAGAAGCCGAATACGATGTGGATGTAAGTCCCGAAACTTTGGGAGTTATTAAAGAAATCTATGTAAAAGAAGGTCAGGTAGTACAGAAAGGTTTTGTAATGGCACGGCTTAATACTGAGGTTTTACAACGATCGATGGAAGAAATTCAGGTTCAGCTTGATCTTGCTACAACCAATTACCAGCGGCTCAAAAACCTTTGGGATCAGAAAATTGGTTCTGAGATGCAATTTCTACAGGCAAAAAATAATATGGAGTCACTCCAAAAGCGAATTGAAAGCTTAAAGTCTCAGATCAACATGACCGAAGTAAAATCTCCGATTGATGGAGTTGTTGATGTGGTTTACCAGGAAAAAGGCGATATTGGCGGGCCGCAGGTTCGTTTTGCCAATGTAGTAAACATTGGGAAAATAAAAATTTATGCTGATGTTTCTGAGTCATACCTGACAAAAGTAAAAGTTGGTGATAGGGTAAAGGTGTTTTTCCCGGCGCTGAATCGTGAAGTAGAAACCACGATTCTTCAAATTGGAAATACGATCGATCCAAATAACCGAACATTCAGATTACGGTTGAATCTCAACAATCCGGATAAACTCATCAAACCAAACCTGGTGTCTATTATTCGCATCCGCGACTATAAATCCGATAATGCTATTGTAGTTCCTTCATTACTTATTAAACAGGATTTTAAAGGTGACTACACTTATATAGCCGATAATGAAGCCGGCAAACAAGTGGCTAAACGTGTATATGTTACGCCCGGTGTTACTGATAATAATATGACCGAGGTTACCAAGGGTCTTGAAGGCGGGATGAAAATCATTTCCGAGGGCTTTAACCAGGTGGCAAATGGTACCTTAATTCAGTATTAATAAAATTCTTTCCATTTATAAAACAAAAAACAATGGTTAAAGAGAAAGAACCTAACTCACAAAATATTTATCGCAAGTTTAAGCCAACTTATCTTGCTATAAAGAACAAAACTACGGTTTACATATTTACGGCGTTGCTGGTATTTTTCGGAATTTTTTCCTACAACCAAATGCCTCGCGAGGCTATGCCGGAAATTGTAATTCCGTACATTTTTGTTCAAACGATTTACCCGGGAAACTCTCCGGTGGATATTGAGAATCTGATTACACGTCCCATTGAAAAAGAGCTGAAAGGATTAAAGGGAATTAAAAAAGTGTCGTCTGCATCGTACCAGGACGTAAGTACAATAATTGTTGAGTTTAATACAAATATTACTATTAAACAGGCACTTCAGGATACAAAAGACCGTGTTGACAAAGCAAAATCGGAATTACCCAATGATTTGGATACCGACCCTTTGGTACTGGATTTTGACCTTTCCGAATTCCCAATCATGAATGTGAATATTTCTGGTGATTTTAGTATGCGTAACCTGAAGGAATATGCTGAAAACCTTCAGGATGAGTTTGAAAGTTTGCGTGAAATTTCGGAAGCAAATATTCGTGGAGTGGAAGAACGTGAAATTCAAATCAATGTTGATCCGTATAAATTGGATGCTGTTGGTTTAACATTTAACGATATTGCTGATGCAGTGCGGGCTGAAAACATAACCATGGGTGCCGGTGAATTCACAGCTGACCAAACCCGACGAGTAATACGAACCGTTGCTGATTATAAAAATGTCGATCAGATTGCCAATACCATTATTAAGGTAAACATGGGCAAACCGGTTTATATCCGCGATGTGGCAAAGGTTGTTGACGGATATAAAGAAAAATCAACTATTGCCCGTTTGGATAATAAGCCGGTGGTAACACTTTCAATTACCAAAAAGTCAGGTGAAAATATAATAGCGGCTTCCACAAAAATCAAAAAGATAATTGAAGAACAAAAACAGACGGGCTTATTACCAAAAAACCTGGACGTAACGATCACCGATGATATGACACCTTATATTGAGGATACCATTTCAAACTTAGAAAACAGTATCATTCTGGCGATGATTCTTGTAATCTTTGTATTGTTTCTGTTCCTTGGTTTTCGAAATGCACTTTTTTCCGGAATTGCGATTCCATTGTCCATGTTCCTTTCTTTTGTCGTTTTAAGTCAAAGCGGCATTACGCTAAATTCAATGGTGCTTTATTCGCTTATCCTTGCGCTCGGGATGCTTGTGGATAATGGTATTGTAGTGGTGGAAAATGTCTATCGCTTGTTTACCAACGGCTATTCCCGTTTGTCGGCAACAAAGAAAGGTGTAAGCGAAATTGCCTACCCGATTATCTCTTCTACACTAACTACATTGGCAGCTTTTGTCCCGTTGTTAATGTGGCAGGGAATTGTTGGTGAATTTATGAGCATTTTACCTAAAACGCTGATTGTAGTGCTGGCATCGTCGTTGTTTGTAGCTCTTATCATCAACCCGCCATTTATGGCCAATTTTATGAAGTTTGATGATATCAGGACGAAACTAAATCGGAAAAGATCACTGAAAATGGCGGGCATTTTTGCAATTATTGCAATACCCTTATACCTGGCAAAAATTTATCTGCTGGCAAATCTGATAATGACCGTGGCCATAATGTATGTACTTAATCTGGTTATGTTACGTCCGATGGCACGGTGGTTCCAGACAAAATTCCTGGTATGGCTTGAAAATGCATATACCCGTCAGTTGCGTCATGCACTCTCAGGAAAATGGCCTTACATTTATTTTGGAGGCACCGTTATAATGCTGGTTGTCTCAACCATGTTTTATTTTGGAAGTAAACCAAAGGTTGTTTTCTTCCCTGAAACCGATCCGCAAACTATTTATGTAACAATGGAATTGCCGCTCGGAACTTCAATCGAAAAAACCGACGAAGTTTCGCGCGATGTAGAAAGTATTATCAATGAGATTGTTAACCCGGTACATAATATTGTAAAATCTGTTACAACAACAGTTGGTGTTGGTAAAGGGGGGATGTTCGAGAATACTTCCAGTCCAAATAAATCACTGACATCGATTTCGTTTGTTGAATATAAATACAGAAATGGTATCAGTACAGCAAAAATAATGAAGGCGCTTGCCGAGCGTTTTAATGGGTATGTTGGCGCCCGAATCTATGTGGAAAAAGATGAGAATGGCCCGCCAACCGGGGCACCTATCAATATCGATATTTCAGGTGATGAATTTGATAAACTGATTGCAATTTCAAACGACTTTCTGCAGATCATTGAAAGCGACCATATTCCTGGAATTGCCGAATTAAAGCTGAACATAAATACAAATCAGCCTGAAATGCTGGTAAAAGTGGATAGAGAAAAAGTCCGGTTATACCAGGCTTCTACACAAGAGGTTGCTATGGCTTTCAGAAATGCATTGTATGGATATGAAACCAGTAAATTTAAAGATGGCGAGGATGAATATGACATCTTTATACGTCTGGATGAAAAGTACAGAAACGACGTTTCCACATTGATGAACCAGAAACTTATAGTGGAAGGGAACAAAATTCCGATTTCATCCGTGGCTACATTCCAGTATTCTACTACCTATGATAAAGTTAGCCGTATCGATAACAAACGGGTGATCACGATTTCATCGAATGTGGTGGAAGGATACAATGCCAACCAGATTAATGCGCGTATTCGTCAGTTGCTCATGGATTACAATATGCCACACGGTTATACTTATGAATTTACCGGAGAACAACAGGAACAGGCAGAAAGTAGCCAGTTCTTAATTTTTGCCCTGCTGGTGGCCATTGCATTGATCATGATAATTATGGTTACGCAGTTTAACTCGCTGATCCGCCCATTGATTATTATTGCAACGGTATTGTTCAGTACAATCGGGGTTTTCCTTGGACTTGGAATATTTAAAATGGAGTTTGTAATCATTATGACCGGTATCGGAATAATATCGCTGGCAGGTATTGTGGTGAACAACGGTATTGTGCTGATCGACTACATTGACCTGACCCGTCAGCGTAAACGTGAAGAGTTAGGTTTACCTGAAGGTGCTTTCCTTCCGCGAAAAGTACAGGTTGAAGCGCTCGTAGAAGCTGGCCGGACCCGTTTGCGCCCGGTACTTTTAACTGCAATTACTACTGTACTTGGCCTTGTACCTCTGGCCGTGGGACTGAACTTCGATTTCTTTAGTTTATATACCCATTTCGATCCGAAGATTTCGATCGGTGGTGAAAGTGTAGCTTTCTGGGGACCGATGTCGTGGACAGTAATTTTCGGACTTTCGTTTGCAACGTTCCTCACGTTGCTTATTTCTCCGGTAATGTATATGATCACTATCCGTATTAATTATACCATCCGAAAATGGACAGGTCGTTTACCACAACAGGTAAATGTTGCTACGGTACAGAAAACAGGAGAAGAAAATCAAGGTCTTTAACATAGATCCGTTTTGAAGAAAAAGGGCAGCTCGCATGAACTGCCCTTTTCTATTTTATAATTGTCTCGTCCTGGTCAACTCAGGAAAAGCAAACTATATCAGTGAGTCTCCTTTTTTCATTCTTACATCGGTAACAAATTTTTTGATCTGATCTTCGTCTTCCCTCCGGCAAACCATAAATATGTCATTCGACTCGGCAACAATGTATCCATCCAGCCCATGTAAAACTGCTATTTTCCCATCACAAACATTAACAATGCAGTTAGATGTATCATAAGTTAAAATATTGTCGCCGGCTATAACATTGCCGTTTTCATTTTTTGGGCGATTCTCATACAAAGTTCCCCAGTTTCCCATGTCACTCCATCCAAAATCAGCGGTAAGAACATACACATTTTTGGCTTTTTCCATAATTCCGTAATCGATGGATATAGCCTGACATTCGGAATAGGTTTTACGAATGAAATGAACTTCATCAGAAGTGTTATATAACTTTTCTCCTTTTTCGAATAAAGAAGATATGTTGGGCAGATGATCATTCAGTGCTTCAATAATAGTTTCCAGCGACCAGATAAAAATTCCGGAATTCCAGTAAAATTCACCGCTATCAATAAAAATCTGGGCCATTTGGGCATCGGGTTTTTCGGTAAAAGTTTTTACCTTGTACAAGTTATCAAGTTCATTAAATTCGGTTCTTTTCTTCACCTGTATATAACCATAATTGGTTTCGGGCCGGTTGGGTTTAATACCAAGAGTCAGCAATGCATTATTTTCACGTGTAAATTTCAGCCCGTTTTTTACCTGTTGAATAAATTCCTCCTCCTTTGATATCAAATGATCAGATGGCGCCACAATCAAATTGGCATCGGGTGTTTTTGTTTTAATTTTATAAACGGCGTATGCCAGACAAGGAGCTGTATTTCTGCGCAATGGTTCCAGTAAAACCTGTTCTTCATTTATTTCCGGAAGTTGTTCCAAAACCATATCCTTGTACTGTACATTTGTAACGATCAGGAAATTTTCGACGGGGATAAAACCGGCAAACCGGTCGTATGTTTGTTGCAGAAAAGTGCGCCCGGTGCCAAGTATATCTAAAAACTGTTTTGGTCGGGCATGACGACTTAGAGGCCAAAAACGACTACCTACTCCTCCTGCCATGATAATACAGTAACTCTTATTCATTGGGTATTAATTATTCGTTTCATAAAAATATTAATTTTATGAGGATTCACCCGAATATACAATATGTTTTTAAACGGATAATTTGTAATGCAACATAATAAAATGATTTTGTTTCCGGCTATAATATTGTAATTTTAAGCACCGGGAACGGAACAGTAAAACATAGTAAAGAGAAAGTAACATGGGATTTTTCTTTCACGTCGGGCGGTACTTTGCACTTTTAGGCCGGGTTTTTGCAAAACCTGAGCGGCATAAAATGTACCTGAAACAACTTTTTTATGAAATAGATAACCTGGGTATAAATTCAGTAGGGATTGTTATAATCATTTCCGTTTTTATCGGGGGAATTATGACCATCCAGTTTGCTTATTCAATGTCAAATCCACTTTATCCCAGCGAACTGGTGGGTTTGGGAACACGTGATACTTTATTGTTGGAATTTTCATCTACCATGCTGGCTCTCATTATGGCAGGAAAAATAGGCTCGAACATTACTTCTGAAATAGGTACGATGCGTGTAACTGAGCAAATTGATTCGCTGGAGATTATGGGCGTGAATTCGGCCGGTTATCTGATTCTCCCCAAAATACTGGCAGTAGTTTTCATTTTCCCCTTTCTGTATATTCTCAGCGTATTTTTTGGATTGCTTGGCGGTTTGGTCACCGGTCCGTTGGTTGGCGTAATAACAATTCCCGAGTATATTGACGGAATCCAATGGTTGTTTCATCCATATTATGCAACTTTTTCAATTATCAAGTCGCTGGTTTTCGGATTTCCTTAGTAGCTTCAGTTCCGGCATATTTTGGTTATTATGTACATGGCGGAGCTCTCGAAGTTGGGAAAGCAAGCACAAAAGCTGTAGTTAACACCAATATTTTGATTTTATTCTTCGATTTAATATTAACCCGATTACTGCTCACATGATTACCGTTAAAAATCTATATAAATCGTTCGATAGTAACGAGGTACTTAAAGATATTTCTACTGTTTTTGAAAAGGGAAAAACGAACCTGATTATCGGCCGAAGCGGATCTGGTAAAACCGTTTTACTGAAGTCGATACTGGGATTGTATGATATTGATGGCGGGGAAATCTGGTACGATGAACGCAATTTTACTGAAACCGAGCAAAAACTGCGTAAAAAAATGCGCCAGGAAATTGGAATGGTTTTCCAGGGAGGTGCGCTTTTCGATAGTATTTCCGTGGAAGGAAATATACGGTTTCCCCTTGATATGTTTACCCGGATGACAACAAAGGAAAAACAGGAAAGAGTAGCGTTTTGCCTTGATCATGTAAATATTGAAAAGCAGGCATTTAAACTTTTTCCAAGTGAGATCAGTGGGGGAATGCAAAAACGTGTGGCTATAGCGCGGGCTATTGCGTTAAACCCAAAATACCTGTTTTGCGATGAACCCAATTCCGGCCTCGATCCGGAAACTTCTACAGTTATCGACAAATTAATACAAGCGCTAACCAAAGAGTTTGAGATGACTACCATTATCAATACACACGATATGAACTCGGTGATCGAAATTGGTGAGTCGGTACTATTCATTTCAAAAGGAGAAAAGGAATGGGAGGGAACAAAAGACGAAATATTAAATTCAGGAAATCAAAAACTTGATGACTTTATATTTGCCAATAAGTTGTATGCTCAAATGAAAAGAGGTAATTAAGAAGGCCTTTAAAGAATCTTTTCTAATTCATTCATTTCGCTTGGGCGCGGAGCGTCACTGTTAATTATTTTCCCGTTTTCGTCGATAATAGCATAGTGAGGTATGCCCTGAATGTTCAAAACTGAATCAAGTTCATATTGTAATTCTTTTGTTGCCCTGATATGATATCCTTTTAAGTTGTAATATTTAATCATTTCTAACCAACGGTTTTCATACTCGTCATTGTCATGAGATATATAAAGCATGGTGACGTTTTTTGCGTTGAGCATTCTTGTCAGTTCAGGAGAAAATTTAAACTCCTTTTTGCATGGCCCGCACGAGGTTGTCCAATTATCAATATAAATTTTTCTCCCCTTTAGAATTTTTAAAAATTCATCCATAGATTTTATGTTTTTGTAATCATCGACGAATATGATCTTTTCATCAAATTCCAGTTTTGCTATTTTATGTAAATCAACGATTTTTTCAATTTCCGGCTCTAAAAAAGGAGTGTATTTACTTTCAGGAAATTTAGTTTTAAAATCTTCAAATAAACTAATCAGTTCTTTTTCAAACTTATCTTGTCTTGCCATTGATAAGATATAAGCTCCATCGTAGAATTCGAGTGATTTGCCCGATAAAAGTTTCTTGGAAATAGCAACTAAATAAGTGTGGAATCTTTCTTCTTGCCGAGCATTTCTCCGAATATCCCAGTTAAAGCCTTCTTCCATATATTCTTTATACAATAAATAGTTTTGAATATAATAATATGCCCATTTGGATTTTAACAAGTCAATAGAATTCAAAGGAACACGCAAAACTGCTTCTTCCCACATTTTATTTATAGAATCGGTGTTTGCTTTTATATCCTGTCTTTTGGCATTTACAAATTTATATGTTGCAACTTGCGCAAGCACTGAATTATAATACAAAGATCTGTCAAAAACTACTAAATCAAAAAGTTCTTTTAATATTGCTCCGTTGTCTAATAACTGTTTAAAAACTAAAGTTTCACTGTCCAGGGCTGAATCAATTTTATTATGCACAACTCCTATTGGTAAATTCCAAAAATTCATCGCTTCCATCTGCGGATGTAAAGGGCTTTCCAAACTTTGATATGTTTTCTGAACCACTTTGTTATAACAATCGAAGCTTAGTTTATTTCCTTCATCATTGATTTCAAAATTTACATTATAATTTTTCCCGGGTTCTGCAATTAGTTGCCCCCTGTTTCCCCAAAGATAAAAGGTGATAAAACATGGTCCTTCTGTATTAACACTAAATTCGAAATGGCCTGTTGAATCAACTGGAACAGCGTTACTAAACCAATCGTAGCAAATTCCGTTAACAGGAACTGAATACTTAATTTCTTCGGGTATGTTACCGGTTACCTGGCCTTTAACTGTAACAAGGTTTGCAGGCTGTTTTGTACAGGAAGAGAAAAGGAATATAATTATAGAAAGAATTAGGATTGTTTTCATTGTCGAAAATTTAATTCAGATAAGATTCTATTGTTTTCGTTAATTCTTCTGCATTGCTTGGGCGCGGTGCATTTTCGTTAACTATATTTCCCTTTTTGTCGATGAGCGCATAATGAGGAATCCCATGTATGGGTAAAATATCGCATAACTTTGAATATTGTTTATCGGTAAGAAGGTAGTGTTCTCCTTCAATTTTCTTTTCTGCAATTGTCGATTTCCATGCTTCTTCGTTACAACGGTTTGCCAAGTAAACAAAAACCACATCTTTCCCTTCAAATGATTCTTTTATTTTTTTTGAATTCGGCATTTCATTCATACAGGGACTGCACCAGGGAGCCCAGAAATCGATATAAATTACTTTTCCATGGTATTTTTTTGTTAGTTCCTGCAAAAAATCGGTTTCGTTTTTTAACTCATTAAGTTTTGTTCCTTCTGCAAAAATTTGGTTTCCAAATAATTGCTCTTCACGATTGAATTTCTCGGTAACTTTTGTTCTTAGATTTTCGTCGCTGATTAAACCGGGGTTAAAAACCTCTTTTAGTTGAGTATAATATTTAGCATCAAGCATTCTGTAATAATATTTAGCAATAAGAATATCTTTTATTAAGCCGGTCTCCATTTCTGAATAGTACTTTAGGAGAATACGGGTACTTTCCCCAAATTTGTCTTTAAAATTTTCCCGGTAATACTGCATTGAATCTGGCGGAATTTGCTGGTCAACATACATCGAATACTCGTGGATAAAGTTTAAGTAATCCATATTGCAGAAATACGTTCGGTTTTCTTTGTCCCATGTATTTAAAAAATCAAAATATTCTCCCGGTATATTTGCAGTAAAATTATTTACATCTGTTTTTTCATACATAGGGTAAAGCCATCGATAGCGCATGAGGTTGTCCCATTCCATAAATTTTAGTTTTAAGTCCACCCACTTACGGAACTCCCCACTGGTGTTATTTTTTTGATTAAAATCATCAATAATTTGCCTGTTCCTGATTGTCTGTTTTGTAATGAAATCTTTGTATTCAAGCGGGGTCGATATCTTTAATATACTATCCTGATACTTCCAGTTATTTAAAAAATCCAGGAAAAATGCACTAAATTTAAAAATTTCTGCATTCATTTCTGCTGCTGTTCCGCTAACCTTGTAGAAATTGTATTCTTCTGTGTAAGTTTCTGAAATTTTATTCCAGCAATTGCCGTCTATTGTTATATGAATTGAATCTCCGGGGGAAATAAAAAAAGTGATTAATCCGCTGTATCTTAAATATAGATCAGAAGGATGATCAACGTTAAGTTCAATCCTGAAATTACCATCTTCATCAATTGTCGATGAAGTTTTTGTTTGTCCAGCAAGCAAATCTTCCTGGGCAATATAAATAAAATCGTGTTCCGAAACTTTATCAAAGTTTGAAATATGCCCGGTAATGACTGTTTTCTGAGATTTTTTGTTGTTATCGGTTTTGGAACAAGATACGAGAATAAAAAGAGCAAAAATAAGGAGAAACGTTGTTTTCATTTTAGTCGTTTTTGGTTTAACGGTAAGAAAGATAATTTTTGACTACAAAAATCATTCCTTAAAACTATAAAACAAAAACGTATGACCTGATTTACAATGACTAATCAAAAAGGATAGTTATTCTTATTACTATCTTTTCGGGACAAGTGTAACCACCGGAATAATCATTTCCTCCATTGAGATTCCACCGTGCTGAAAGGTGTCTTTGTAATAATTAGCGTAATAATTATAATTATTAGGATAAGCCAGAAAATCAGTGGTGTGTGCAAAAATATAGCTGGTACTTACATTTCGCGAGGGTAAAAAAGCTTTTCTGGGATCGCGGATTTCAAATATTTGTTTCGATTTGTAATTCAGGTTTTTCCCAAGCTTGTAACGCAGATTCGTGTTGGTTTCGCGGTCGCCAATTACTTTTACCGGGTTGTTTACCCTGATGGAACCATGGTCAGTAGTCACAACAATACGGATATCATTATCGGCAATTCCTTTCAGCAGTTCCAGCAACGATGAATTGTTAAACCAACTCAATGTTAAAGAACGGTAAGCTTTTTCGTCGCTGGCCAACTCCTTGATCATGTCCATTTCGGTGCGTGCATGTGAAACCATATCCACAAAATTGAAAACCATTACCGAAAGGTCATTTTCCAGAATATTCTTTAGATTATCGGCAATTCTTCTTTCCATCCGCATTCCTGAAACCTTATCGAACCAAAGTTTTTCTTTTCGGCCATTTCGTGCCATTTGTTTGCGTAACAGCTGTTCTTCATTCCTGTTTTTGTGTCCTTCATTATCATCGTCTTCCCAAAGGTCAGGATACACTTTCTCAATCTCCGAAGGCATTAACCCAGAGAACATGGCATTCCGTGCATACATGGTAGCAGTAGGTAAAATACTGAAATAGAGTTCCTCAGATTCTGTACGGAAATAATTATCGAATACCACATTAATAGTTCGCCACTGGTCAAAACGAAGGTTATCGATTACCAGAACAAATACTTTTTTGCCTTTGTCGAGTAAGGGAAATATTCGGTGCTTAAAAATATCGGGCGATAACATGGGGCGTTGGCCGATTTCCTGTTGAAACCAATACAAATAATGCTCTTTTATAAATCGGAAAAATACTTTGTTGGCATCTTCTTTTTGCATTGCCAGAATTTGATCCATAGTAGAATCTTCCGACTGACTAAGTTCAATTTCCCAGTGTACAAGTTTTTTATAAATATCAATCCATTCCTGATAAGATAATCGGTCGCTGATCTGCATTCCTATTTTTGCAAACTCCATCTGGTAGGCAGAAGTGGTTTGCTGTGTAACCAGTCGTTTCTGGTCGATATTCTTTTTAAGCGAAAGCAGAATTTGTTTTGGGTTCACCGGTTTAATAAGATAATCCGAAATCTTCGACCCCACTGCTTCGTCCATTATATTCTCTTCTTCGCTTTTGGTGATCATTACTACCGGAACATTAGGCGCAACAGCTTTTATCTGAGTCAGGGTCTCCAGCCCGGTCATCCCGGGCATATTCTCATCTAAAAAAATAATATCGTAGTAGTTGTTCTGTACCTTTTCAACGGCATCGAGCCCGTTACTGGCAGTTTCTACGTCATACCCTTTTTCCTGTAAAAAAATAATATGTGCGCGTAATAAATCAATTTCATCATCGGTCCAAAGTATACGTGGATTACTCATATTGTCAGTATTAATTGTAATAAAATTAGTAACAAAAAAAATGCCCGAAAAGTATCTGCTTAACAATCTTTAACGAGGTTCAGAGTTTAAAGTTCAGTGTTAAAAGTTTAATATAGTGTTCTATTTTAATATAAAGGCTAAATATCACTGACCAAGATAAGAATGTTTGTAGAAGTCCATGTAGTCGGTGATGTTTTTCTCTTTCAGGAAAATATCAAAATTAGCTTTTGTGATCAGGAAATTCCTGTAATTCCCATTCCGCAGCGGGGTGTATAAATTACGGCTGTTTACCACTTTATTAAAATAAAGTTGTGCAGTTTCGTAGTCTGGTAATCCCGAAATCATTACAATTTGCCGGATATCATCCAGTGGTTTAACCTCAACCTTTAAATTCAGATTAGGATAATTTGCGGTATTAAACTGTTCTATTCCGCTTATAAATGCAGGCTGGTCAATATTTAATATTGGAATGACAAATACAAAATAATGTTCACCTTTAATATTTTTGTCGTATGGACCGGCATATTCAGCGGTTTTGGTTTCTTCCGGGACAATATTGTCAGTTGCAGCTGTAGCCGTGTCGCGCACTGTGGTTGATGTTGTTACAGGTGCTGCCGGAGTAATAGTTGTTGTACTGCTCGGCTGGTTTATGGTTCGTTGTATATAATTTTTTCTGAAAAAGTCCATGTAATCGTCAACCTTATTTTCATCAATCATTTTTTGCAGGTTCTCATTGGTAATGATGAAGTTGCGGTAGGTTGACTGTCCAAGTGGATTAAACAGGTCGCGGTTAACCACTACCTTACGGAAATACGACATCGACTCATTCAGTGTTGGAATACCGTTAACAACTAATAACTGGTAATCGTTGGTCTGTTTAAGTTGGAGCGCCAGGTTCCATAATCTGAATTCGTTGCGGTTAAATTGGCTAAAGCCATTAAGTATTTGCCGTAACGACATGCTTTTGTCTTTCACCGCAATTACAAAGTTTTGTAACGTATCGATCCGCGGATTAAAATATTTTTCGGCGCCGGTGTTGACCACAACAAACCGGCCTTGTTCTTTCAATGCATCATCTTCGGCTTTGGCTCTTGCCATCAGTTCTTCTGGCGAAACTTCGTTTTCTTCTTCAACAAAATTTGAACGAATAAACCTACTGTAATTTTTCACGAAGAATTTCAGGTAATCGGCAATCGATTTCTCTGAAAGCACCTCGCGGTAATTTGTTGATGAAATAACGAAATTATAGTAATCAATTCCTTTTAGCGCCTGAAACACACTCGCTTTTCTTATGATCGCCAGATGATAGATCAACGCAGCTTCTTTATTTTCCAGTGAACGAACAATCAGAAATGCCAGGTTATCATCCAGATTCTCGGTTTCAATATCAAAATCAATCTTGGTGTAATGGTCGATATTATAGTTGGCAATATCGAACTTTAACCGGTTGATATCAACCTTAGCATCGCGAGGATAGGCAATAACGAAGTAGTGTAACAGGTCATCATCATAAGTGAACTTTCCGCCAAATTCATCATCAGCGTTTTGATTTTCAGGAAGCAGTTCTTCATTTTGAATTTCTTCACTGATATAACCCATTTCCACCAGTTTCTGATAATCGGCAAGGGTGCTATCCTGAATCAATTTGAGAATTTCTTTAGCAAGCGGAGTTGGTTCCTCATCCGGGTACTTGGTTACATAACCTTTCAGTAAAGCCTCAAACTTATGTACATCGGTTTGTGTACCATTGGCCACCGTTTCCATAAAATCAATTTTAGGAACCATTTGGGTGTCGGGCTGCATGGTTTTTATTTCCTGTGCAAGTGTAATTACCCCTTTATAAAAACCACCTTTGTAATCTTTAAAAGCTTCCTGGTATAACCTGTTGATGGAGTCTGTACGGGCTTCCATTTCAACAAAAAAGTTCGGGTTTTGAAGGTATTGCGCGTACTTACTTTTGGGAAACTGAGAAATAATTAGATTGCGGTAATAATTTGATTTCTCTTTATTGCCCATCAATTCAAACAGATCATACAGATCGAAATACGAAGAAAGAAGATAAATATTGTTGGGATAACGGCTAATCAGTTCTTCAAACTCTTGCGCTGAGCGCTGATAGTTACTGAACTCCGATTTAAATATTTTCCCTGCGTTATACAAAGCATCCCTTATCTTTTCATTTGATACCTGCATCAACGAATCGGTTAAAGGAAGATATTGGGTGTAAAACTCTTTTTTCAACGGATCATCAACCATAACAACCATTTGGCTGGAGTCGATAGCTTCTGCAGTTTCCTCTGCTTCATCCATCGAGACTGTTGATTTGTTCGATCGCCGCCAGTTATCTTCCAGCTTTCGTTGCCCCCAGGTTTGCTGGAAGGTAACACGTCCGTATGACACGGTTTGCGGATTATAGAAATACCAACCTCCACCGGATGACTGACTGCCCATTCCCATTCGATACCGGTTTGAACGGTAATAACTGGAATTCCGGGCTCCCTGCAGTGCTAAATTTTCCTGGTTGCGCTGTTTTTCCTGTTCTGCCTTAATCAGGTTCGAAATTAACCTTTCCCGTTCTGCTTCCGGCATTTGTGCTACTTTCTGCAAACTGTCCTGACGATCAACAATCGTCAATTGATCAACCAGGCTGGTCAGTGATTTATATTTTTTCTGAAGTGTTTGGTAATCCGGGTAATTCTCGTCAATGATAATCATTGCACTGTCGTAATAAGCCTGCGCTTTCCGGTATTCCAGATCTTCAAAATAAATATCGGCCAGGGTGACCGATGAAAGTGCCCGCTGAAACTGGTTCTGAAAACTTGAAGAAACTGACTTGGCATAGTTATCAATTGCCATATCACGATTTCCTTCTTTAAAGTAAATATTTGCAAGTGCATAATAAATCTGATCGAGGAAGTCGTAATTTTTTTTATCACGAAGCATCTTGTTTAGTTCCTTTATCAGCTTTTGGGGATCTCCGGTACCTGCAAAAACGCCGGCAGCGTTGATTTTTGCATTGAAGGCCATTTTATAATCCGGATTCGTTTTTAACACCGCCCGATATGCTGCCGAGGCTTTTTCTTCCATGCCCAGCTCCTGATACAACTGAGCCTCGATGTATTGTAGTCGTGATTTATTTCTTCGGAAAAAAGTTTTATTAATGGCAATATCCAGGAACTTAATCGCTTCATCATACATCTTTTGTTTCATGTAGTAATCGGCAGTAGCAATTGCAAGTTCGCGTTCAAGTTTTTTAGGAAAGTTTTCCTGGTTCTGAATTGCCTGAATTACTTCTGAAGCTTCTGTAAAACGTTCCATCTCAGAATAACTACGGATGAGCCAAATATTAGCTTCGTCTTTTGTTTCGTTATCAGGGAATTTACGAACTACATACGAAAAGTTGTCGATGGCAGCAAAAAAGTTTTTCTGGTAGAAATAAGCTTTCCCCATCAGCAGATAAGTATCATCTATCCATTTATTGAATTCTTCCTGGCTGGCAAATTCCTGGTAACGACGTGTTCTGCGTTTTTGTCTTTTGGGTTTTTTTGTGATCGAATGAATCTCTATAAGTTTGGAACATTTGACGACAGCATTGTCCATATCAGATTTTACCAGTTGTGCCGATGAAAGGTCGCTGGATTTGTAAATAGGCAAAATGCGGGTATAGTCGTTCTCGATTCGTTCGTCGATATTCAATTCGCCTTTCTTCACACTTTCGTCAGCATTAAAATACACATTGTAATGTGAGGTAATGTTGTGAAAAGTGCGTGAAGCCCTGGTATTTTTTTCGGTTGAACAGCCAGCCATCAACGAAATCAACAGTAGCAGGAATGCGGTATGTAAAAGGTATCGTTTCAATAAATCGATTTATAATACTATGATTAAACTCAAAATTATTTGGAATATTGTCTCCGTTTCCCGATAATATTCTGAATTACGAAAGGCACAAAAATATAAAAATTTGGACTGTGTAGTGAATAGTTTTATAGCATTTCAACATTGGTTGGGAGACGGTTAAGAAATGTTTGTTGAAAAAAGAAATGACATCCTTAAATTCCAGCTTCAGTTGAGGATGTCATTTGGCTATTTTCTTCCTGTTATTTTCGTGTAATTTTTACCTTTTTGGTAGGTGCTAGTTGGATATTACGGATGTGGACTCTATGGATTACATTGCTTGCTACTTCAACAAAAGCACTACCTGTTATTGAATCTCTGTTGGCTGCTACCGGGTTTCCTGTATCACCACCTTCACGGATGCTCTGAACAATCGGAATTTGTCCCAGGAACGGGATACCCAGTTTTTCAGCTAAATTTTTACCTCCGTCCTTTCCAAAAATATAGTACTTGTTCTCGGGCAATTCAGCCGGAGTGAACCACGCCATATTTTCCACCAGCCCCAGCACCGGTACATCGATGGATTTGCTTTGGAACATACTGGTTCCGCGAATAACATCTGCTAAAGCAACATCTTGCGGAGTGGTTACAATAACTGCACCTGTCACAGGTACCGATTGTACTAAAGTTAAATGGATATCGCTGGTTCCCGGAGGAAGGTCGATGAGCAAATAATCCAGTTCACCCCAATTGGCATCGGAAATCAATTGTTTTAAGGCGTTTGACGCCATGGGACCTCGCCAGATAATTGCGCTTTCGGTGTCAACAAAAAAGCCAACCGATAAAAATTTCACCCCGAATTTTTCGATGGGTTCAATTAATTCACGGTCATTGATTTTAATGCCGGCCGGCCGGTCATTTTCCGATCCAAACATTTTTGGAATCGAAGGTCCGAAAATATCGGCATCAAGCAAGCCAACTTTTTTGCCTTCGTTGGCAAGGGCTACTGCAAGATTAACTGCCACGGTAGATTTGCCAACACCACCTTTCCCCGACGCAACAGCAACAATGTTTTTAACCTCGGGTAAAACGGGGCGTTCCATATCGTGGATAAACTTAACCGAGATGTTATCCTCAATTTCCACCGCTTCGCCGAGATAATTTTTTATGGCATTTTCGCAGGCCAGCACTAATGTTTCAATATTAGGGTCGTTGCTTTTCTGGAATACCAAAGAGAAACTTACCCGCTGTCCCGCAATCCGTATTTCCTGCGGCATCTCCAGCGATACAATATCTTCATCACTTCCGGGGTATTTTACCGTGCGTAATGCATCGGTCACATTTTTCGGTACAATTAACTTGCGTGGTATTTCAGCCATTTATATCCGTAGTTTTAAAAAATGAATCATTATCCAGGGTGCAAAACTAATAAAACCATTTATAAAAACACTTTTTAGTGTGAATTGTTTTGTGAATTTAATTTAAACATTTGTTTGTTTAAATTAATTCTTTCATTGGATCCCAAAACCTTTCTTTGAAATTAATGATCTGGTCGCCGTCAAATTCAAAACCTTCATTTTCGAGAAGTTCTTTCATGGCATTTGGAGTATCGAAATGATGTTTACCGGTGAGCAATCCGTTTCGGTTAACCACCCGATGGGCCGGAACATATTCCTGGTGACTACCGGCAGCGTTCATTGCCCAGCCAACCATTCTTGCAGAACTGGTTGTGCCAAGGTATTTTGCAATGGCTCCATAAGAAGTAACTCGGCCGGGAGGAATTAATTTTACTACTTCGTAAACTTTTGAAAAGAAATCACTCATTTTTTCATTTTATGTCATTTCGAAGAAGGAACGACTGAGAAATCTTTTTCTTGTAATGCAGATTTCTCCTCCTTCGTCGTCGAAATGACATTTATGTCTATTGTCTCAATGCTAATTACTTTATACTAACAACTCAGATCTAATGAATATCTTTTGCACTTCTTCCAAAACTTCGGTATTCATCTTTTTCAATTTCTACATCGGGTTCAACAAACTCCCTGTCGTTAAGTTTAAATGTAATATATTTTATGTCGATTCCCCGTGCCAGCCATTGTTTCTCGTAAAAGGTTCTTATTTCCAGTGTTTCGTTCAGCAGTTTTGATTCGTAAAGGTTTTCTGTTTCAGCCAGAATATTAAACTCATTTAAATGTACCAGTGCACTCGTGTATGTAAACTGAAAATTGCTATCGGTTTTTAAATGTATAATTCCGTCGGGGTTCAGAAATTGCCGGTAATTTTTCAGAAAAAAAGTTGAAGTTAACCTTTTGCGGGTTTTTTTCATTTGAGGATCCGGAAAAGTAAGCCAAATTTCTGCCACCTCATTCCGACCAAAAAACCGATTAATGATTTCAATATTTGTACGAAGAAAAGCAACGTTTTTTAATCCTTTTTCCAGCGCCTGTTTAGCACCAGTGTACATTCGGGCCCCTTTAATGTCAACACCAATAAAATTAATTTCCGGATATTTTTCAGCAAGTTGAACGGTGTATTCTCCTTTTCCGCAACCTAATTCCAGGATTACCGGATTTTCGTTGTGAAAAAAATGGTTTGCCCACTTTCCTTTCAAGTAAAAATCGTTTTGTTCAATCGAGTGATACGGAGCCTGGATCACGTGATCAAACTGCTGCATTTCACTAAATTTAGCTAATTTGTTCTTACTCACTTTATCGAATTTTATTGGAATTGTAACTGCAACTGAAAGGTAATTTTGCAGGTTTCACATTTTTTTGATTACTCCTGTTTTTCTACCCGAATACCGATGTCGGTAATTCCCTTTAACACATTTTCGCGCATGCCTTGCCGGATGTTTATTTTGTATTCGCCTGAAACAGGGAAATAAACATTCCGTTTAAAAATCACTTGCCTGCTTTTGATTCCTCCAAAGCCTTCACCCAGCCATTTCCCTGATGGGTCGGCGAGGGTAATTTCAAAAGTGTCGGTAATCGAAGTATCGCCCGGCTGATCAATTGTGATAAACAACCAGAGATTACTGTATTTGTATTTAATGTCGTTACGAACGTTGATGTACAGGTTATTATTTAGTAAGGTATCAATTACCGGGACATTGAAAACCATTACCGAATCTTTATTCCAGCCATTTTCAGGAATGGGAAGGTTCTTTTCGAATACCAGGTTTTTATCACACGAAGCAAACACTGCGAGCGAGGCACAAAAAATAATCAAACGAACCAATTTCCTTTTCATCGTGCATTTGATTTTCTTTTTGGGCCCCGGTACAAACTACGTTTCTTTTTACGATTTCCTTTTTTCGGGCGATCAAAACGATCGAGATCTTCCTGTCCAACCACATTGTGAAAACTATTTGTATCCTGTATAACTGTTTTCATTTCTTCTGAAACCAGTCTGTCAGGTTTTTTCCCGCTCCGGTTCATGCGCTGAATTTCCTTAACCCGCGATACGGGAACCGTAACCTGAGACGATGGCGCATTTCCCTGAAGAGTATATAAAAATACACCGTTAAAAACATCTGCTTTCAGAAAATAATAGATTCCGTTTTGAGTTTCCAGAGGAATATTGCTGGGGGGAAAATCTTTTTGAGCGTCGATATAACATGCAAGTTCATAATTAAGACAGCATTTTAGCTTTCCACATTGCCCGGCAAGTTTTTGCGGATTTAGCGAAATTTCCTGGCAGCGAGCTGCAGTTGTGGCTACCGATACAAAATTATTTAACCAGGTAGAACAGCAAATTTCCCTTCCACACGGACCAATACCTCCAATTCTGCCAGCTTCCTGCCTTGCCCCAATCTGTTTCATTTCAATGCGAATGTGAAACGTTTCGGCAAGCACTTTAATCAGTTGCCGGAAATCGACACGCTCATCTGCTATATAATAGAAAATAGCTTTGGTTCCATCACCCTGAAATTCCACATCACCGATTTTCATGTCCAGTTTCAGATCAGCCGAAATTTGCCTGGACCGGATCATGGTCTGATGTTCACGCGAAATCGCTTCCTTCCATTTCTCTATATCATTGGGTTTGGCTTTGCGGTATATTTTTCGGTATTCGCCGTTGTTCAGAGTAACCTTATATTTTTTCATTTGGGTTTGCACCAGTTCTCCCATCAGCGAAACAATGCCAATATCGTGTCCCGGGCTGCCTTCAACTGCTACCAGGTCCCCGACTTCAAGCTTCAGGTTATTCACGTTTTCATAGTAGTCTTTCCGTGTATTCTTAAACCTGACTTCTACAAAATCCATTGTCCGTGATGTCGGCTGAATATCATCCATCCAGTCGGTAACATTCAGTTTTGCACAGCAACCTTCTTTGTTGGAACAAAGCCCTCTTTCAATTGTATCTATGTTAAACTCCTGCATACTATGCTTTTGTCCGTGCACTAAAGTTTTCTGAAACTAATAAAAAATGCACTGACTTGCAAAAGTAAACAATTATAACATTAAGAAACCCTTCGGGATGCATTTTATAGTGAATCTAAAGAAGTTGAAAGAAAATTGACAGTGGCTGCTCTCAGTTTACAATGTCGACAATTCCCCTGACTATTTCTTTGTGTCATCTTTGCATTTACCGTGTTTTCATTGACAGAATTAATTTGGAAAACTTAATAGCAGAAATTTCGAATTCAGAAAAGCTGGATATTTTATATTATTCTCATCGCTTTATCAGCCGCACCATTCGAAGCGCTGTATCCAAAAAGATAAGTCTTGGATTACCATTCATGGAAATGTGTTTGATTCCCAATTCAAATTCGTTGGAAAATGCCACTATATTACGTTCATTAATAAATGGTGCAAATTGCTTTCCCCAATCCTTTTCGTATGATTTCAGGTAAACCAGGTTATGCTTGTTCAGATTAAAAACAAAATATTCGCGAATCATTCGTAAAGCAAATGCGAAAAAAGCCTTCTGTCTTTCACGTCCAATGCCGGCCATTTCCTCGGCCCACTCAATTTGTTCCAACACTTCTCGCTTGTAAGCCTGTCGCATCATTTCCTGGAATTTCTGAAAGAAAAACTGATCGTCTTCTCCGGGGAAAAGATTTTCCAGCGCCTTTGTATAACTTCCGCCTGAAAGATGAATGGCATCTTCAATCTGAACCGGATCTGTATTTTCATAATTTGTCAACGCCACTTTCATCGATTCTTTATCAACAAAAGGAAAACTTACCAGTTGTGCCCTGGAACGAATTGTGCTAATAACAGCTTCCTCGTCTTCTGTGATCAGCAAAAAAAGTGTTTTATTTGGCGGTTCTTCAATGAGTTTTAGCAATTTATTTGAACAAGCGATATGCATTTTCTCAGGCAACCAAATAATCATTACCTTAAATTCCGACTCAAAAGATTTCAGGTTCAATTTACGGTAAATGGAATCGCTTTCGCGCTCATAAATCATTCCCTGGGCATTTTCAGCATCGATAAAATTGAGCCAGTCGCCAAGAGTGAAATACGGATTTTTCAATACCATTTCCCGCCACTCGCTGATGAAATCGTCGCTAACCGGGTTTTTAGTTTTTTTTGAATTGAATATCGGAAAAACAAAATGCAGGTCGGGGTGTGCCAGTTTGTTGTATTTATGGCACGATGGGCATACACCACACGAATCGTTTTCTCCCCGGTTTTTACACGAAATATATTGAGCATAAGCAATTGCCATTGCCAGCTTTCCGGTACCTTCGTGGCCCGAAAACAATTGTGCATGACTTACTCTTTCTTCTTTTACCGAAAGGATAAATCGTTTTTTTAATTCTTCCTGTCCGATTACATCTTTGAAAAACATGAGTTCAAAAATAGTACTTTCTGTCATTTCGAAGTAGGAATCCCGAAAATTCGGGAAGAAAATCTGTGGCTTAAAATAATAAGATTTCCTATCCGACAACGGTCAGGCGGGCTCACTTTGTTCGAAATGACAATAAATAAGGTATTAATATTAAAATTGAGATTATGAAGTTACCACTACATTAAATTGTGTTTTGCCAAAAATATCACAGGATTTGGGCGGATTTAATTTTTTATCTTTGATTGTTTTTCTGAATCATTTTAAAAATAATCAATATGCATACAATTGACAACTACAATTTTAATGGCAAAAAAGCATTGATCCGTGTGGATTTTAATGTACCATTAAACGATCAGTTTGAAATAACCGATGATACCCGTATTGTTGCGGCACTTCCGACAATTAAAAGGGTTATTGCAGACGGTGGTTCTCCAGTGATCATGTCGCATTTTGGTCGTCCCAAAAACGGTCCCGAAGATAAATTCTCGATGCGTCACCTGGTAGGACATTTAAGCCAATTACTTGGAGTAGATGTAAAACTAGCTCCCGATTGTATCGGCGAAGAAGTTCAGGCTTTGGCAAAGGCTTTAAAACCGGGGGAACCGATGCTACTCGAAAACCTGCGTTTCCATAAAGGAGAAGAAAAAGGCGATGAATCATTTGCTGGCGAATTAGCTAAAAACGGTGACTGTTGGGTGAATGATGCTTTTGGAACAGCTCACCGTGCGCACGCTTCAACGGCTGTTATTGCTAAATTCTTCCCTAACAATAAAATGTTTGGTTACCTGATCGAGAGCGAAGTAAAAAGCCTTGACAAAGTGGTGAAAAACCCGAAACGACCGTTGACTGCAATCATGGGTGGAGCTAAAGTTTCAACTAAAATCACGATTATCGAAAACCTACTTGGTAAGGTTGATAACCTTATTTTGGGTGGTGGAATGACTTATACTTTTGTTAAAGCAAACGGAGGGAAAGTTGGTAACTCAATTTGTGAAGATGAGTACATTGAAACCGCAAAGAATATTGAAAAATTAGCTAAGGAAAAAGGTGTAAATCTTGTAATTGCAACCGATGTGCTTGCAGCAGATGACTTTAGTAACGATGCAAATACTCAGATCTGTGCATCCAATGCCATTCCAGATGGATGGCAGGGATTGGACGCAGGTCCTGAAAGTATTGCAAAAATGAAAGAGGTAATTGAAAACTCCGGTACAATTCTTTGGAATGGTCCTGTTGGAGTTTTTGAAATGGAAACTTTTGCAGCGGGAACAAAAGCTATTGGTGCCGCTATTGTTGAAGCAACTAAAAAAGGCGCTTTCTCTCTGGTTGGTGGTGGCGATTCAGTAGCTGCTGTAAACCAGTTTGGAATTGCTCCTGGTGTTTCATACATTTCAACTGCAGGTGGCGCATTGTTGGAATACCTCGAAGGAAAAACACTTCCTGGGGTGGCTGCTGTACGGGGCGAGTAAAGAAAACAAAACAATATATTGGAAATACCCGGGGTTTTTACTTCGGGTTTTTTGTTGCATGAAAATAATGTATCTTTAAAAGAAAAATGACAAGAAAAGCTGACCTTGTTCATCAACGCTTTCCTATGCAATTTAACTGTGCTCAAACTGTCTTTAGCTTGTTTGCTCATGAGTTGGGAATCGATGAAAAAACAGCACTAAAAATCTCCAGCGGATTTGGTGGAGGAATGGCTTGTGCTGAAACATGCGGCGCTGTAACCGGATCTTATTTGGTAATTGGGATGAGGCACGGTCATTCAATTCCTGATCCCGACAAAAAAGCAAATACGAAGCGATTAATCCAGCGATTTAATGAGTTGTTTCTGGAAGAGCACGGAACCTTAATATGCAGGCAGCTTACTGGTTATGATATCTCAACACCTGAAGGTTCGGCAGCAGCTGCTGAGGCGGGGGTGTTTCAAAAGCAGTGCCCTGTTTTTATAAAAACTGCTTGCAATATCCTTGAAAATGAGTTTTTTTAAACTTTAAAAGAATACAATTGTTAAAACATACAAATTAACATTTAAAATAATATTGAAATGATAAAAAATGTTGGATCAATTGACCAATGGGTAAGAATTGTACTGGGATTAATAATTGCAATTTTAGGTGTAGTGTATAGTAGTTGGTGGGGTTTAATTTCAATTATTCTGATTGGTACTGCACTAATTAATTTCTGCCCGATTTGGTGGGCTCTCAGAGTTTCTACTGCAAAAAAAGAATCGTAAAGCCGGAATTATATGTTCCGAAAAAAAACGACTTTTAATCGAGGTCGTTTTTTTTGTCTCCGTTCGCTGGTATTTTCGGAAGAATAATTGGGATAGTATAATAAATAATGAACCAGTTTGTTCTATTCTAATAATCCATTTTTATACTTTTGAGTAGCAAATGTGGCGATGTACGTTTATTAATAATTAAAACCGAAAAAGAATGAGAGCAGGCAGCATCCTTTTTTTATTGAGTTTATTCATTATCGTATTTTCCGGTTGTCAGGAAAAAGATCCGAATCTGATGGTTAAAAAAGAGTTGAACGAAAACTGGACTTTCAACCAGGTTGGTAAAAACGAATGGTTGCCGGCAACAGTTCCGGGAACGGTACATACTGACCTGATGGCCAACGGAAAAATAGAAGATCCTTTTTACCGGCTGAATGAGCATGATGTTCAGTGGGTAGATAAAGTTGACTGGGAATACAAAACTTCGTTTGTTGTTGATAAGGCTTTACTTAAAAAAGATGTGATTCAACTTGATTTTAAAGGGTTAGATACTTATGCCGATGTTTTTGTAAACGGAGAGAAAGTGCTTTCGGTTGATAATATGTTTCGTGAATGGGAAGCAAATGTGAAAGATGCTTTAAAGGAAGGTGAAAATGAATTACATATCGTTTTTAAGTCGCCGATTGCAGAAGGAATAAAAAAATATGATGCACAAGGTTATGTTATTCCTGTTTCCGACAACGATCTGGCTGAAATCGGGAAGGTTGAAGGAGGTAAAAAGGTAAGTATTTACACGCGAAAAGCAGGGTATCATTTTGGATGGGATTGGGGTCCGCGATTGGTTACCAGTGGCATTTGGCGACCAGTTGAGTTACTGGCCTGGGATGATGCTAAAATTAAAGATCTGCAAATTGTTCAGCACAATGTTACAGATGCTAAGGCTACATTTACAGCCGTCTTCGAAATTAATTCTGTTAAAAAAGGAAGTGCTGAGGTTTCAATTAATAATGAAGGAAAAGAACTTGCATCTGCAACGGTTCAGCTGCAAAAAGGTATTCAGAAATATTCGGTCGATTTTGAAATTGAAAACCCAAAACTTTGGTGGACTAATGGGTTGGGAGAACCTTATTTGTATAACCTGACAGGTGAACTGAATATAAATGGAAGAAAAGCAACGACCAATACACGAATAGGTATTCGTACCCTTGAATTGGTGCGCGAAAAAGATGATAAAGGCACTTCGTTTTATTTTAAACTGAACGGGCATCCGGTCTTTATGAAAGGTGCCAATTACATTCCGAACGATGTGTTTTTACCTCGGGTAACAGAAGAAAATTACAGGAAGGTAGTTGAAACAGCAAAAATTTCAAACAATAATATGTTGCGCGTTTGGGGTGGTGGTGTTTACGAGGATGACAGGTTTTATGATTTGTGCGACGAAGCCGGAATACTGATCTGGCAGGATTTTATGTTTGCCTGTGCTATGTTCCCGGGAGACTCGGCTTTTCTGGAAAATGTAAAACAGGAAGCTATTGACAATGTAAAAAGATTGCGGAATCACCCAAGTATTGGGATGTGGTGTGGCAACAATGAAATTCTTGCTGCATGGAAAGGTTGGGGCTGGGAGCAGGCCGAGCGTAAAAAAAGTGAGGAGAACGCGGATAAAATCTGGCAGGCTTATGTCGATATTTTCCATAAAATTCTTCCTGATGTGGTTAAGAAATACGATTCGCAACGCAGCTACTGGAGTTCCAGTCCTTCTTCAGGAGAAGGAATTCCTGCTGATCTTGGTAAACGGTGATGAACACTACTGGGGAGTCTGGTGGGGAAAAGAACCTTTTTCTACCTATGCAACTCACCTGGCAAGGTTTATGAGCGAATACGGATTCCAATCATTCCCGGAAATTTCAACCATTCGCAAATATGCGTTGCCCGAAGACTATGATATTTTCTCGGATGTAATGAAGTCGCACCAACGTTCGTCGATCGGAAACGGAACCATTGAATATTATATGCTTCAGGAGTATAAAAAACCAAAGGATTTTGAATCGTTCCTGTATGTAAATCATGTGTTGCAGGCTGAGGGGATTAAATTTGGACTTGAAGGTCACAGGCGTGCCATGCCTTACTGCATGGGAAGTCTGTACTGGCAAATTAATGATGTGTGGCCGGTAGCCTCATGGAGTTCAACGGATTATTATCAGAAGTGGAAAGCACTGCAGTATTACGTGAAAAAAGGTTTTGAACCACTGCTTGTATCTCCGTATATCGACGGGTTGAAGCTTAAAGTGGGAATTGTAAACGACCATCTGGAAGAAGTAACCGCACAACTAAGGTTAAAGCTAATGGATTTCAACGGACAGGTAATTTGGGAAGATATGTCGGTTGTAGAAATTCCGGCAAATTCCAGTGGAGATTATTTTGATGTAAATAAAAATGAGTTTGAATACAAGTATCGTAAACAGATTAATCACATGGTATTAGTGGCTGAGTTGGTAAAGGCCGGAAAAGTACTTTCAAAAAACGCCTTTTATTTTAAGCCATTTAAATTGCTTCGGGTTGAAAAACCTAAGGTGGATTATACAATTACCAGGGCCGATAATGGATTTAATATTGAATTGAAAACAGATAAACTGGCCAAAAATGTTTATCTACAAATTGGCGATGAAGAGGGTTTCTTCTCGGATAATTATTTCGATATGTTACCCGGAGAAAAAGTCACAGTCGACCTCAAAACTGATATTCCGGAGGAAAAGCTGAGTGAAGTACTTACATTACGAACACTTGATGATGCGTTTTAAGAAATAAAAAGAACCGTTCTTTCAAAGAGAACGGTTCTTTCATATTAACTACTGGCAATCTTAAAATATTGATCATGTATTTAGTCAGAATTATTACGGTCTTAATAACAGTCAATCTTTTTAACCTTTTTCAAAAACCTGCTATTAATGCCCGTGTAATTCTTGAAGATGTTTCCGGGAGACAGCAGGCGGGATATCAGATCGTGGGTGAAAAGGGCAAAGCTGCATTTCAGTATTTAAATCGTGGAAACTATCGGTTAAAAATAATTTTTCCACAACAGGAAGGAAAATGGGTAAAAGAAAAACCCCGGCATAGTACATTAACAAAAGCTGCATTTAATCCCAAAAACAAAACCTATTATTACCAAGGGAAAGAGGGTTATTTTTCGGTAAAGTTCAATCGCATTCGTAAAGTAAATAAAGACCAATTTAAAGCTATTTTCAGAGAGGACAGAAGAGAAGATGATAACGGAATTTTAATTGCTGATTTCCAGACACGAAAAAACGGTGCAGGCTTATTATTAACTGTAAAAGCAATTACAGCAGCCCGTTTTAAAAAGAAAACCCGAAACGGTGAAAATGATATTACCCTGCTGTCGATACCTAATATGAAATGAGCATGAGAATGGGATTTATATCAACAATAGTTGATTAGAATTTGAGGCGAATTTCATCTGTTTTCATAAAAACGAACAATTTTAAACAGATGAAATAAAAAAATCCGGTTGCTAACCGGATTTTTAAGAGGCAATTTTGATTAGATTATTTGTAGTTTTTTCCCTACCTTAATAAATGCCTCAACTGCTTTATCAATTTGTTCCATTGTATGTGCTGCTGAAAGTTGCACCCTGATTCTGGCTTTGCCTTTAGGAACTACCGGGTAAACAAAACCGATTACATAAACGCCTTCTTTTAACAGCTCATCGGCAAATTTTACAGCCAGTGGTGCATCGTAAATCATCACCGGAACGATGGCCGTGTCACCTTTAACGAGATCAAAACCGGCAGCTTCCATTTTTGAGCGGAAATGTTTTGCATTGGCCATCGTTTTTGCTGGCAAGTCACTTGATTCCAAAAGCATATCAATCACTTTCATTGTTGCACCGACAGTGGCTGGAGCCAATGTATTTGAAAACAAATACGGGCGTGAACGTTGCCGCAGCATTTCAATAATTTCTTTTCTACCGGATGTACAGCCACCGTTTCCGCCGCCCATGGCTTTGCCAAATGTAGTAGTGATAATATCGATTTTACCAAGCAGGTCATAATGTTCAGCAGTACCTCGTCCTGTTTTTCCAATGTACCCGGTTGCATGCGAATCATCAACCATAACAAGTGCATCGTGCTTTTCTGCTAAATCTACTATTTGGGGAAGTTTAGCCATGTCACCGTCCATTGAAAAAACACCGTCAGTTACAACAATCCTGTATTTCGCTGATTGTGCTTCTTTCAGACACTGTTCCAGTTCTTCCATGTTTGAATGTTTGTATCGCAAACGTTGCGCCTTACACAAACGAACACCATCAATAATGGAAGCGTGATTCAATTCGTCAGAAATAATAGCTGAATCTTCACCAAGAAGCGGCTCAAAAACCCCGCCGTTGGCATCAAAGGCAGCGACGTACAAAATTGTATCTTCTGTTCCTAAAAACGCTGATACTTTTTCTTCCAGTTGTTTATGAATTTGTTGTGTTCCACAAATAAACCGCACGGATGAAAGTCCAAAACCCCAGTCATTCATAATTTCCTGGGCCGCTTTTACAACCTCCGGATTATTTGCCAATCCCAGGTAATTGTTGGCACAAAAATTCAACACTGTTTTATCTTCTCCAACCTTAATTTCTGAACTTTGAGATGAGGTAATAATTCGTTCGGTTTTGTACAAACCCTGTTCTTTTAGTTCTTCCAGTGTTTTTTGCAGGTCTTGTTTTATTTTTCCGTACATATTTCTATTAATAGTTATTATCTGTTTAAAACAAAAAGTAGGCAATAGGCAAAAAGCAGTAGGCAAATTAAGTTCGAGGCATGTACTTTTCTGGATTCTCTATCATGTGATTTAATAATCTTCCTACTTCTTCTGATTTCATAATGAGATCGTTATAGCTTTCATCTGAAATATATCCACATTGGAAAGTAAAATCCAACGATACTTGTGTTTCCGTATTTTCCATGTCAGAATCACTCATTTTACTTGAAAAATGTTTTGGATATTGACGTTTTCTGTATCCTTCTCCGATAGCTCTGCATACTGCCCGGGGAGATCTTCTGATCTGATCGGTCAATTCATATTTTTTTTCAGGTGGAAAATTTTTAGTTATCTCGAAAATTTCCATGGCAAGTTCGAATGCTTTTGTATAAACGGTTAATTTACGAAATCCCTTTATCATCTATTTGAGTGTTAATTGATCAATTGCCTATTGTAAATTTGCCTATTGCCAACTTTCAATTAGGCTCATACAAATTAACAAAACAGAATAGAAATAAACATTGATAAAACGCAGCTAAAAAATTCAATCCTTCAAGCATTCCATCATTCAGTCCTTAATTTTCTTCTATCTTTGCACCGATTTAAAAAGAAAGCAATGAGCAATTCAAGAGTTCGGGTACGTTTTGCCCCAAGTCCAACCGGTCCGTTGCATATAGGCGGAATGAGAACAGCATTATTTAATTATCTTTTTGCCAAAAAGAACGGAGGCGATTTTATACTTCGGATTGAAGACACGGATCAAAACAGGTATGTCCCGGGAGCAGAAAAGTACATTATTGAAAGTTTGAAGTGGTGCGGGCTGAATCCGGTGGAAGGTCCTGGAATTGGTGGTGATTTTGGGCCGTACCGTCAGAGTGAACGTAAAGAAATTTACCGAAAATATGCGGATGAGTTGGTAGAAACGGGACATGCTTATGTTGCTTTCGATACTGCTGAAGAAATTGATTCACTTCGAAATGAAGCCGAAGGAAAAGGCGAAACTTTCTCATACGGGATTGCGACGCGTGATGAATTGAATAATTCATTGAAGTTATCTGCTGAAGAAGTTCAGCAAAAAATGAAAGCAGGGGAACAATATGTTATTCGGTTTAAAATGCCTAAAAACGTTGATGTTACCGAAAAAGATCTGATTCGCAGAGAAGTTACATTTAATACTACAATAAGTCTGGACGACAAAGTTCTTTTTAAGTCCGATGGAATGCCAACTTATCATTTGGCAAATGTTGTTGATGACCATTTGATGAAGATTACCCATGTTATACGGGGTGAGGAATGGCTTCCTTCTCTTCCGCTTCATGTTTTGCTTTACCGTGCATTTGGATGGGAAGATTCCAAACCAAAATTTGCCCACATGCCTTTAACACTAAAACCAACAGGGAAGGGCAAACTGAGTAAACGGGATGGAGATAAAATGGGTTTTCCTGTTTTCCCGTTACCATGGGAAGATCCTGAAACAGGAAAAATAACTCGCAGCTACAAAGAAGATGGATATTTCCCTGAAGCTTTTATTAATATGTTGGTGTTCTTGGGATGGAGCCCCGGAACAGATAAAGAATTTTTTACACTTGAGGAATTATCTGAAGTATTTACGCTTGACCGTATTGTGAAATCCGGTTCGCGGTTCGATCCCGAAAAAGCAAAATGGTACAACAAACATTATTTTCAGCAAAAGACAGAAGCGGAATTAACAGAACTTTTTAAACCTCTGTTACAGAAAAAAGGAATTTCTGCTTCTGATGAAAAAATAATAAAAGTTATTTCATCTGTTAAAGAACGATGCGAATTTGTTTCCGATTTGTGGGTACAGGGAAGTTTCTTTTTTGAAGCTCCAACTGCATATGACGAACAAGCGGTTAAAAAACGCTGGAAGGAAGAAACTCCGGCACAACTTACAAAAATTATTGAGGTTTTTGAATCGGTAGAAAACTGGAAAGCTGAATCGATTAAAGAAGCATTTTCAGCTTTCATGAATGATTCCGGTTGGGGATTTGGTGCAATCATGAACCCGCTGCGGTTATGTTTGGTTGGCGGAAACATGGGTCCCGACTTGTTTGTTATTTGCGAAATTCTGGGGAAAGAAGAAACCATTTCAAGAATACAAAAAGGAATTGATTCGATTCATTAGATAATGTAAAATTCCTACACTCGAACATTCAACAGGTATTAATCGTTGTATTGTTTAATCTGTAACAGATTAAATAACAACAATAACTGATACCGAATGAATGACTCAACAATGATCCTCAGACTTCCGCGAAACGTGTGGATTCTTACCATTTCCCAGGCATTGATTTTATCTGTAAGTTCACTTGTTGTTTTTGTTGGTGGACTGGTTGGCACTCAATTAGCGCCGGTGGAAAATCTGGCTACGCTACCTGTTGCAAGTACAGTAATTGGAACGGCAGTGGCCATTCCCCCGGTTACCCTGTTGATGAACGCCATCGGTCGGCGGCGGTCATTTTTTATCATTATTATCTTTTCTGTTTTGGTGACTTTATTAGCCAGTTATGCTATTTCTGTATCTAATTTTTACCTGTTTTGCATTAGTACTTTCCTATTTGGCTTTACCTATGCCTGTGTTATGCAGTTTCGGTTTGCTTCAATGGAAAGTGTTAGCGAAGAACAAATTCCCAGAGCAGCCTCTATGGTTTTGGTGGGTGGAATTGCAGCTGCATTTTTAGGTCCTGAGATTGCTCTTTTTGGTAAAGATTTACTTGAAGTTGAGTTTGCCGGTTCGTTTATTCTGCTGGCAGGGTTATTTATAATAGCCATATTGGTATTAACCGGTTTTAAAAATCCAATATCGCAGGATATAAGCAAAGAAGAATCACAACGACCGCTAAAAGAGATATTTAAACAACGTATTTTTTGGGTAGCTATTTTAAGTGCAACTATCGGATATGCCGTAATGAGTTTTATTATGACAGCAACTCCTGTTAGTATGCATGTGATGGAGGGGCATTCACTGGAACATACAAAGTGGGTAATTCAAAGTCACATAATAGCCATGTTTTTACCATCGCTGGTTACCGCATGGATCATCAAAAAACTTGGTATTTCAAAAATGATGATAACAGGCCTGATCGCTTACCTGATTTGTATTGCCATTGCTTTTACAGGAAAACATCTGGAAAACTACTGGATTTCGTTAATTCTGCTCGGAATTGGCTGGAACTTTCTTTTTATTGGTGCCACTACGTTGCTTCCTCAGTGTTACAAGGCCAGTGAGCGTTTTAAAGTACAGGCCGTCAATGATTTTGTGATTTTCGGGACGCAGGCAGTAGCTTCACTTTCCGCCGGGTGGTTTATTTTTGCTGTTGGCTGGAAAATCCTGCTTCTGATAAACTTACCGTTTATTCTTTTTCAGCTGATTGTTATTTTAAGGTGGCGACCTCAAAAGGCATAAGTATCGTTTGGTTCAATTTGCAATTATTCATATCGAAGTGCCTCAACAGGATTTCGTGTTGCCGCTTTGTATGATTGAAATGAAACAGTCAGTAGCGCAATAAACAATGCCAGTATTCCGGCGAGAGCAAATACCCACCAGTTTATGCTGGTTTTAAACGCAAAATTCTCTAGCCACTTTCGCATTACAATCCAAGCAATAGGACAAGCAATGATGAATGCAATTATGACCCAGCGGACAAAATCTTTGTTGAGCAAAAGCATTACTTCGGCAGTTTTAGCACCATTTACTTTTCTTATTCCAATTTCCTTTTTCCGTTGTTCAATGATGTAAAGCGACAAACCAAATAATCCGATACAGGAAATGAAGATGGCGATGAAAGCAAAATAGCGGAATAATCCTGAGATTTTCTCTTCTGAATCATAAAGTGATTTTATACTGTCGTCAAAAAAGTTGACTTCACAAATGGACTCCGGTAATATTTTTGACCACGTTTTTTTTATTTCATCAATTGTTTGTGCAAAGCTTACCGGATCGATACGGGCAATTATATAATCAGGATTGGAAAAAAGAGGTAAAATAGCCATGGGTTCCACCGGTCTTCGCAGCGATTCAAAATGAAAATCTTCGGTGACACCTGCAATAACACCCTTTGTATCGTCTCCCGAACGGCCAAAATATTTACCTACCGGATCTTTAATTTTCATTCTTTTTATTGCCTCTCTATTTAATATAACTTGCGGAGATTTTACTTTTTCAAGATCTAGTATTTCATTATAATTTTCCGGGAAATTACTACCCTCTGAAAGCTTTATTCCCATGGTCTTAAGGTAATTACAGTCGGCACTCATGTTGCAAATCAAAACTTTGTTTTCGGGATCTTTCCCGTCCCAGTCAAATCCCCACGATGAATTCCCCCCGTAAAAAGGTACGCGACTGGTCCGTGTTAAACTAACAACGCCGGTTATTTTACTTAATTCTTGTGCAAGTGCCTCATTGTTGTTTTTTGCTTCACCGTTTAACGGAAGATAAATAAGATTGGCCTGGTTGTACCCCAAATCGTAGTTGTTAATGTACTTTAGTTGTCGCGAGATAAGGATAGTACTGCTGATTAAAATGACGGACAAAACAAACTGAATGGTTACCAGCAGGTTTTTCAGTCCGATTTTACCTTTTCTTTTTGAATGTGATTTCTTCATTGCCTGAACCGGAACAAATGAAGAAATGTATAGTGACGGATAAACTACGGACAACACTAAAACGGTAATTACTATACCTAAAATCATGTACAACATATATTTGTTTTGAAAGAGCCTAACGGTTACCGTTTTTTCAGAAACGGAATGAAATGCAGGGATAAATGCAAGTACCAGAATGGCACCTAAGATTAAACTAAGCACAATCATAATTCCTTTTTCCTGCAGAAACTGATTCAAAATTGAAACCTTGTTTGCACCCAAAACTTTTCTGATCCCTACTTCAGGTCGACGTTGTTCTGCTCTGGCTGTTGATAGATTAATAAAATTAATAGATGCAATGAGGATGATAATAAACGCAATTCCGAGGAACTGATAAATATACTGAATGCGGTCGTTTTTGCCGGAGTAGGAGTGTAATCTTTCTTTTGCAAACGGGAATAAATACAAGGTCGTATTTTCCTGTCCCTTCTCTTTCAGAAAATCGGTAATCTTTGCGTTTAGTCCCTGAACATTTGCATTATCCCTCAAAACCAGACTGGTTCGTGGCCAGTTATTTCCCCAGCGGGTTAGGTCAACACTGTAAGCACTTTCGAGCATTTTTAACGGAACCAGCATTTTAAAAGAAATTGTCGAGTTTCTTTTCTCAGTTCTAACTACGGCTCCAACTGTTAGCGACTGAGTATCGTTAATTTTAATGATTTCTCCGATAGCCGGTTTGTCTCCAAAAAGCATATGTGCAATTTCTTCGTTAATGATGATTTTATCCGGCGCTTCAAGTGCATTTTTATCCCCCTGAATTACTTCAAATGAGAAAATATTCAGAAACTCATTATCGGTACAAATAACAGGTCCTTCTTTATATTCATGATCCTGATAACGGATTAACTGATTGCCGACACCTGCAAAAGTAGTTGCATTTTCAATTTCACTAAAGTTATTCTTAAATTCATTTGCCAACGGGAATGGAGTACAGAAAGTATATAATTCCTGGCCTTCGGAATATTGCTGGTGTTCGTAAACCGTGTAAATCTGGTCGAGGTTTTTATGAAATTTGTCAAAGTTCAGTTCATCAACAATCCAAAAAAGAATAAGCGTAGCTACTGCAATACCAAGAGATAATCCAACAATATTTATCACCGAGAAGATTCCGTTTTTTCTGATATTTCTCCAGCCAATGCGTAAATTCCTGAAAATCATTTTGAAAGCTTTTGAAGTTTAATTTAAACTAAGGTTATTTTGGATATTGTAATGACTTCAGAAAAATTAATTTGTTACATGTTTTGATCGATTTTTTGGATCAGCTGTTGTTTGTTGCAAAATTCTGTTGAGAAAGTGCTGAAAAATAGTAATCCCTTCAACGTTGAAATGTTTCTTATTTTTATAGTGGCCAATTTGTCAATATTTTCCATGAATAACAGTGAAATAATTGATCTGATAGTGGAGGATTTGAAAAAATCATCTGCTTCAAAGCATAATACTTTAGGAGTCCCTGGTTTCAAAACAGAAATGAAACGTTTGGGTATGAGTGCTGATCATTTAAGAGTGATTGAGAATGAGTGGATTAAAGTATTGCATGATTTTAGTCCCGGGCAATGGGCTGACCTTTGTATTGAACTTGCCCACACGGGGATTTTTGAGGCACAATTATTGGCATACGAACTGCTTTTGAAAAATAAAAAAGCCTTAAGAAATCTGAATCACAAACAGATATTGATGCTCGGGAATCATCTTGATAACTGGGCATCAGTGGATAGTTTCAGTATAATGATTGCAGGTTGGCATTGGCGTGAAGGTACCTTGCCTGATACACAAATTTTTAGTTGGTTAAAGAGTGAAAATCGTTGGTTGCGCCGCGTTGCCGTCGTTTGTACAGTTCCACTTAATTTGCGTTCGAGAGGAGGGTCCGGGGATGCACAACGAACTCTGATGGTGTGTGAAAGAGCACTTGACGACCGTGACATATTGGTTGTGAAAGCTTTATCGTGGGCACTGCGCGAACTCTCCAAATCAAACAAACTGGCTGTTGAGGATTTCATTGAAAAACATCGTGATCGTCTTCATTCCCTTGTTCTCCGTGAAGTTACTGCCAAACTGGAAACCGGAAGAAAGAACGGTTAGAAAAGCCCCTCTAAATCTTCCCCACAGGGAGACTTAAGCGCCATGAATTTGTATTCTTTCATAGTCACTTCTTAATTGTTATCTTGATTCTCCAGTTCTCCCCCTGTTGGTAGGGGAAGTGGATTCCGATGATTCGTTATCGGAAGACGCGGGGGTCACTCATACCTCAACGCTTCAACAGGATTCTTAGTTGCTGCGTTCCAACTTTGAATTGTTACCGTAATTAGTGCGATACCCATAACAACTCCTCCGGCAGTTACAAAAACCCACCAACTTATACTGGTTTTGTAAGCAAAACTTCTCCAGCCATTTTTTCATTAAAAACCAGGTAACCGGAACGGCAATAATAAATGCAACTATTACCCATTTGGCAAAATTTCGGTTGAGTAAAAATAATACCTGCCCGATTGTGGCGCCGTTTACCTTACGCAAACTAATTTCCTTTTTATGCTTTTCAAGGTAAAACAGAATCAGTCCGTAAAGTCCCATCGTTGCAATACAAATAGAAAGGATCGTGAGCCAAAGGTAAAATTTGCTATATCGGGCATCCGATTCGTATTGCTGGTTGAACTGCTGATCGGCAAAAACAAAATTGAAGTTATCTTTCGGATAATGACGATTCCAAACTGTTTCAAGTTGTTTTATGGTATTTTGAATATTGCCGGTATTTAACCGAACTGAAAAATATCCGAATTCATTTGGGTAATTGTTGTTCCACACAACCGGATAAATGGCTTTGTGCAAGCCTTCGTTATGAAAATCGGCAACAACTCCAATAATTTCCAGTGCTGTTGTATCATTGTTATCGCGATAAATTTTTTTCCCAATAGCATCCTGCGGATTGTTAAAACCAAGAAGCTGGGTCCCGAGTTTACTAACAATCACGCGATTCTGGTTTTGTTCCCGCGTTTTTCCAAAATCTTTTCCTGCCAGTAATTTTAACTGGTATGTGTCAATTAAGCCTTCACTGGCATTATTCTCAAAAAACTGATTGTCCGGGTTTTTCCCTTGCGAAGGATTTCTGAATTCATGAAAACCATATCCGGGTTCCTGCCCCGGCACAAACATGTTAAAGGTCATCGACTGAAATCCGGACTGGCTTAACAAATCACTTTCAAAACCTTCATATTTCTTTCTTTTATCCGGGTCGGCATTTAACGACGCTGGTCCGGTGCAAACAATTACCTTGTCAAGCGTAATTCCCAAATCTTTGTTCTTCATAAATGATATTTGCTTGTACACCATTAAAGTAGAAATAAGGAAAATAATGGAAATAGCCATTTGTACAATCACAAGTCCTCGTTTTGCGATTCCTTTTCTGACTTTCGTTTGTTCTTTGAGCGTATTTATTTTCGAAAGTTCAAAACCATGATAAATACTTGAAAATAATATTCCTCCCAGAACAATTACCAGAAGAATGATTAAGATATAATGGATTGGAATATGAACGCGGTTAACCGGAATATTAAAAAATGAAGCGAAAGATTTCAGAAACAGAAAATAAAGCGGCAGTGAAACAACCAGCGCTGCAAAATTGAGAATAAAACTTTCGGCTACCGACTGGTGCCAAAGATGAATATTTGAAGCTCCGATTAATTTTCGCATACTGATTTGATTTGATCGTGCCTGTGCGTGGGCAGTTGAAAGATTGACATAATTTATCCAGGCAACAAAAAGTGTAACGAGCGCAATTATGAATAAATTAATCAGGGAAGAATAGTAACTAACAGCACCTAATTCGCCGTCAATCCCTTTAACAAAATGAAGATTTTTCAGCGGTTGTAATTCAAATTCACCTTTTCGCTTATCATCCTTAAGGTAAGTCATATAAGTATCGATGAACCGATTTATTTTGGCCTGGGCAACTTCAGGAGAACTGTTGTCTCGAAGTTTTATATAGTTCCACCAGCCATTCCAGTACCAGTCGCCCTGTTCGCCAATAGCACCCATTTCAACCCAGGTTTTCACCGAAATAAAATAGCGGGCCGAAAGATGGGTATTCGGAGGTAAATCTTTAAAAACACCGGTAATTTCAATTGGCATTCCCTCGTTAACTTTCATGATTTTACCAATCGGATCCTCATTTCCATACAATGCTTTTGCTGCAGTTTCGGAAATAATTCCTGCACGCGGTCTGGAATAATCAGCAACTCCTTCCACCATGTCCATGGGAAAGACTTTCTCAAAATCTTCAGAAACCCAAAGCACATTCTGGTTGGCGTAATTGGTATTTTCATAACTAACCAGGCACTTCTCAAAATATCCCAACGCATTGGCTTCCAGCTCAGGAATTTCACGTTTCAATGCAAAATACAACGCCCGTGGTGTTTTTGCCCCGTTGTACACAATATCACCCTCTTTTTCTACTTTCATATTCACCCGGTAAATGTTAGTTGACTTCGGGAAAAATGAATCAAAAGACAATTCATACAAAATGTAATGAGTGGCAAAAAAAAATGAAGTCAGCCCAAGGATCAACCCCAGCAAGTTGATGATGCTCATTTGTTTGTACCTTAACAAACTTCTGAAAGCGGAGAGGAAGATGATTTTTAGCATTTGATTTAGTTGGTAAATTTTGCTTTATAAAGATGCAAAAATTTTCAAAATCGAATTTTCAAAATTACAGGATTTCTCGTTGCCGCCCAATTGTCTGAACTTTGATTTTTCCTATTGATCACCCGTTTAAATTCAGGGCTTTTGCTCCCAGAATTTATTAATAAGCCAACTTCCATGTTATAAGCTTCCAGATAATTGATTGCTTGTGCCAAATGCACATCTTCTAACAAAATGAGTGCTTTTATCTCAACCATTACTATTTCTTCAATAAAGAAATCTACCCGTCTGGTACCAATTTGTTCTCCTTTGTATAAAACCGGCATTTCAAATTCTCTTTCAAATGAAATTCCTTGTAATAAAAATTCTATTGCCAGCGCCCGTTGATAAAATCACCTCCTGAAAACCGTTTTCCAATTGCTTGTGAACCTCCATTGCACAACCAATTATTTTTGCAGTCAAAGCTGAATGTATATACTTTTCATCAATGCTCATTATCCTTAATTTTGGGGTTAATCATAGTTTTCATTTAATCAGACAAATCATGTTCAAGACTTCTTACTCATACCTCAGTGCCTCAACAGGATTCCTTTTTGCCGCTTTCCACGATTGAAATGAAACCGTAAGCAGTGCAATTCCAAGCGCCAGCAACCCGGCCAACGCAAAAATCCACCAACTTAATCCTGTTTTATATACAAAATTTGAAAGCCATTTATTCATTGCATACCATGCAACCGGACTTGCAATAATAAAGGCAACAGCAACCCAAATCAGGTAATCTTTGTTTAGCAAGGTTATTATCTCAGCAACACGGGCACCGTTCACCTTTCTCACTCCAATTTCTTTTGTGCGACGTTGGGTAGTTATTAGCGCCATCCCAAACAATCCGAATGAACTAATAAAAAGAGCTATTATGGTAAAAATGGAAAGAAGCCTGGCTTGTAATAATTCTGATTTATAAACTTTTTTATACATGGCCCCAACATATTCATACTGAAACGGATATTCAGGAAACAAGGAATTCCAAACCGTTTTCATATCAGTCAGGGCCTGAGTTTTCATTTCAGGTTGATATGAAATCACAAAATTGATCAGCCATAAACTTTCGCGTTTGAAAAAAACCAATGGTTCCACCGCATTTTTAAGACTTTGAAGATGGAAGTCTTTTACAACCCCAATGATTTTCCCGTTAGGAATTTTAATCCCTGAACCGGGCGCATTAAAAATCAGCCGGAATTGTTTCCCAACAATTTTATTTGGATCGGTGTATTTTAACCGGTGCATGGCTGCTTCGTTGATTATATATTCTCCGGAACCATCTACATCAGTATTCTTTTCAGAAAAATTGCGTCCGCTTAAAAACTGCAGGTTAAAAATAGAAGCAAATGAATAATCGCAGGGGAAAACACCAATCCCATCAAGTTGCGGGTTTTGTTTATCTTTTTCGTAACCTTCCATTTCAAAAGGGAACATATCATTTGCTTCGCCTCCCGGTGGTTCCATCATTGCTGAAACCGATTCAATGCTGTTGTATTTTAAAAGTTCTTCCTTAAAAACTTTGAATTTTTGCTGAATACTAGCATGTACCGATTCAAGGCATACAATATTATCTTCATTAACTCCCAGGCTACTGTTTAAAGCATATCTCGTCTGGCGGGAGACGACAATTACAGCAACAATGAGTGCAATTGAAAAACCATATTGAAAAACAATTAAAGCCCGGCTTACTCTTCCGTTTTCGTTGATTGGTGATGTGTTTCGTTTTGCTGTTGATTTGATGGAAGAAAAAACGGAATTTAGTGCCGGCATCATTCCAAAAATCAGGGCAAGCAAACTAAAAGCCAGTACAACTAATGCTGCTGAAATAAAATTGCCGTGGAGTAAATTCAGCCCGTAAATTTTTGCTATTACAGCATTTGCCGGGACGGCTATCAGGATTACGAATAAAAAGGTAAACATAATGATAAACAATCCTTCGCTAAAGAAGTAACTTACTACGAATTGTTTTGATGAGCCTAAAAGCTTGTTGACAAACATGTACTTCGCACTAAATCCTGCCATTCCTATGTTCAGATTAGCATAATTACTAATTGAAATCAACAGTAAAATAAGTGCTGCAATTGCCAGAACATAAATGTTTAAAAGACTTCCGTTTGACTCTATTTCACGCAGTTTGTGTGAATTTAAATGTATGTCGGTTATTCTTTGCAGGTAAACCTGTGTTTTCATCTCCTGATCTTTTGCCGACTGGTTATCCTTTAAATAGTTGGTTATTTCCTTTTTTACATTGTTCAGATCACTGTTTTTGGCCAGCAAAAAATAGGTCCACGACCATCCGTACCTGAATTGATCCTGTGAAGGAGTTGTTACAAAATCGGGGTGGAAATGGCTGTTTGAAGGGAAATCTTTCATCACTCCACGAACAGTGAAATCCTGTGACGTAGCATAAAATTGCCCTGCCGGAAGTGTAAGTACTTTTCCAATCGGGTTTTCGTCTCCAAATAATTTTTTAGCGAAACTTTCAGCAACAACCATGGAAGCAGGATTCTCCAAAACCTGTTCTTTATTACCGACTAAAAGTTCAGCATCGAAAACATCAAAAAAAGTACTGTCGCATTCAAAAGCTTCAGTTGTGCTGTAAAATCTCTCACCATATTTCATCAGCCCCCCGCGAACCGGCATTAGCCGGGTAAAATTTTCAATTTCAGGGATTTTTTCTTTTAAGTCCGGAATGTAGCCAGCGTTAACAATTCTTGCAAAATGTTTGCCATCGAAAAAATCAGGATTGGTAATTGTATATCGATAAATCCTGTCAGCCTTTGAGTGATATTTATCGTAACTCAATTCATTTTTCAGAAATAAGGCGATAAAAATAATTCCTGATAAAGCCAGACTTAAGCCGATTATTTTTACCAGGTTCAAAAACGGATGTTTAAGCAAATTCCGAACGACTACTTTTATATTCATAACCACTCTCTTTTTGCGGATTCAAAATTTATAAATCAATGAACAGCAAATTTTTTGGAAGTATTTTGCACTAAAATTAAACGGTTATTTTCTTTTTTCTACCTGAAAATCTTCTTTTATTAATCCGTCAACGAGTTTTACAATACGGGTTCCATATTGTGCATTTTCTTCGGAATGAGTTACCTGGATGATTGTCATTCCTTCTTCGTTCAATTTTTTCAGCAGTTTCATTATCATTTCGCCCTGTTCGGAATGTAAATTCCCGGTAGGTTCATCGGCTAGTAACAATTTTGGATTACCAATAATTGCCCTGGCAATGGCAACCAATTGTTGTTGTCCGCCGGAAAGTTGACTTGGAAACAAATCTTTTTTAGCTACTATGCTAAACCGGTCGAGCAGGTCGGCAACCATAGCTTTTCGTTCTTTCCCTTTTACTCCGCGGTACACCAAAGGTGTTTCAATATTTTCATACACATTCAGCTCGTCAATAAGGTGAAAAGCCTGAAAAATAAACCCGATATGGCTCCGGTGGTACTGTACTTTTTGTTTCTCCTTGATTTTGTGGGCAGGTTCATCCCAGAAATAATATTCACCGGCGTTGGGTTCGTCCAACAAACCGATAATATTTAATAACGTCGATTTCCCGGCACCACTGGGTCCCATAATGGAAACAAATTCGCCCTGTTTCACTTCCAGGTCAACTCCTTTTAAAATAAATGTCCGCTGAAAACGCGAATCGTAATACTTGTCAATGTCTTTTAATACTATCATAATTATTTAACTGTTATTCAAATTTCTAAAAATTCTAATTTAATTACTGCCCCGGAATTCAAAAAACTTATTTTTCAACCAGATTCCATGGTTTCAATGCCATGTTTGGTCTGCCTATACATGGATCATCAATAAGCACCATTTTAAGTACTTTGTTTTCAAATGTAAATCTATATTTCCCAACATAATCCTCAGGACAAGCCATTTGTCCTTCTATATCAGTAAACTCAATGAAATCTTTTTCAATTTTATAATTTCCTTTTACTGCTATGTCTCCCATCGGATTAGTAAGCTCGTAAGTTGCTTTTTTAAATTCAAGATAAAACATTCCGTTTTGTTCCATCGATAATTTAAATTTTTTCCCGGCCAACTGTGCATTAGCGAAAATTGATCCTGTGAAAAAGATCATAAACAGAAGTATTGTTTTTATTTTCATCATAAATAATTTAAAGATTAATCTTATTCATATTTTAGTGCTTCCACCGGATTAATCCGTGAGGCTCTGTAAGAATGATATAATACCGTAACCAAAACTACAACCAATGCGATAAAAAATGCAATAGCAAAAAACCAAAAATTAATGCTAACCTTATATGAAAAATTGCTTAACCATTTATTCATAAAATAGTATGTAACCGGTATTGCAACCATTGATGCTACCACAACCATAATAAAGTTTTCCTTTAAAAATGAATAAATAATGGTTTTTTCGTTGCTTCCAAATACTTTTTTAATTCCTATCTCCCTGGTTCGGGCTTTTGCTATAAACAAGGTAAGCCCAAATAATCCAAACGCTGCAATTAACAAGGAAAAGATAGCAAATATTGAAATAATAATACTCAAGTTCTTTTCGGACGAATATATGTTTGCGATCAGATCTTCAATGGTTTGGTATTGAAATGTTCGATCGGGGGCTATTTCTTTCCATTTCGATTTCAGCATCGGCAACAGGTTATTTAAAGTGCCTGGCACATATTTAATTGCAACCTGCTGAATGTATCTGTCAGTCATTGTAATCATAATTGGCGGAATATCACTATGTATGGAATGCAGGTTGAAGTCTTTCACAATTCCGATGATGGTCTTGCCATAAAACTGTTTTCCAACCGGATCTGTCATTCCCAAATCTTTTACCGCAGTTTCATTAAGTATAGCTGAACCATTTAAGTCACTCCCGAATTCTTCCGAAAAACTTCTTCCTTTAATAATATTGAGTCCCATGGTTTCGGTAAAATTGTAGTCAACAGCCATCCCTTCCACTTTTACTTTTTGTGATGGATCGTCAATCCTGGGATACATCGTGGACATTGACCCCAGCATTGGAAGGCCATGCATTGCTCCGGCTGCCATAGTTACGTTCGGAAGTGTTTTTACTTCGTTGATAAATGCCCTGTATTCCTTGAAATCTCGGCCCAGTTCAAAAAGCACAATGTTTTTGTTTTGATAGCCTAAATCCTTTTTCAGTGCGAATTTATATTGAGAACGGATAATTAATGTTCCGGAGATAAATGAGCAAAAAATAACCAGTTGAACAACAATAAGTGAAAACCGTAAAACTGATTTTTTCTTACCGGTGAATGTGGAGTTTTTGAGAATGCTTATTACATTCAGCCTCGATAAAAATGATGAAGTGTAAAGTCCTGAGGCAAAACCGATAATTACAGTAAGCAGAAGATAAATTAAAATATATATGATGATGTTGGAATCGATAATGTAAAGTCTTGTTTGAAATAACCTTTCTGCGTACGGTTTCCCGAGCCAGGCAAGCAAAACAGCGATAGGCAAAACATTTAATGAAAGAAATACCGATTCTACCAGTAGCTGATTTTTAATCGACTTAATTGCTGCGCCGTTTGTTTTACGGATGCCAATTTCTTTTGCTCTTGAAGATGAAACTGCAGTTGAAAGAATAATGTAATTAAAAGCAGCAACGAGGATAATGAGAAATGCAATGGCAGAAAAGATCCGGATATTTTTTATGTTACCCTGAACCCCGGAGTTCATAACATTGGCTAGAATGAAGATAAATATCAGACAGTTGTTGAAGCTCATATTTCTTTGTTGGTTTCTCCCCCAAATTTTTAATCTCCAGTGCCCGGAATTGATTTTCAACTGCTGCCGGATTAGTACCTGATTTTAACATTATCCATGTGGTCCAGAAATCCATGTCCCAGTTAACATCTGCATTCGTAACCCTGAAAGACTGGTTTATTGGTTCGAGCGTTAATCGGCTGTTAACGAAACAATCGGCTCTTAATGTAGAATTCATCAGGAATGTCTTCAAATACTCCCTTTACTACAAACAATTGTTCTTTTCCGTTAACAAGACCGATAATTTCTTTTCCTACCGGATCTGCACCCGGGAAAAATTTCTCAGCTTGTGTTTTTGATAAAACAATTGAGTTTTGATCATCGAGAATATGTTGCTTTGGACCGTTTAAAGAAAGACTGAAAATGTTAAATATTTCAGAATCAGTTGCAAGAGCCCGGTAAACTGGGATGTATTCATCATTTAATTTAAGACTGAAACCCCGCATAAATCTTGTTCGGGTAGCGTATTCTACTTGCGGAAATTCGTCTTTTAATGCTGATGCCAGAACATACGGCGTTCCGGCCATGGTATTTTTAAATTCGAGGTAATTATTTACAACCCGGTAAATCTGCTTCCGGTTTTTGTAGCCTTTGTCATAGCTTAGTTCGTTAATTATGTAAAGCAGAATAATAAATGAGGCTGCTAATGCTAATGATAATCCCAAAACATTAATTCCGGCGAAGAGTTTATTATGTTTTAGAAATCGGAGCGTGGTTTTAAGATAGTTTTTAAACATGGTGAATCGTATTTTCGGTTTTATTATTCGTACCTCAATGCTTCTACAGGATTTCTTGTTGCAGCACGCCAACTCTGCCAACTCACCGTCAGCAACGCAATTCCAAGTGCCAGAATTCCTGCGAGGGCAAAAATCCACCAGCTTAAACTGGTTTTGTAAGCAAAATTCTGCAGCCAGTTATCCATAACATAATACGCTATCGGAGTAGCAATTGCAAAAGCAATAATCACCCATTTTACAAAATCTTTATTGAGCATTGCCAGTATTTCTGAAACTTTGGCACCGTTTACTTTGCGAATGCCAATTTCCTTGGTACGCCGATCAATGGAAAAGAATGCCATTCCCAGTATTCCAAGAACAGAAATTACGATGGCAAGTAATGAAAAGGCTGTAGTAATGTTTTTTAGTTGGGTTTCTTCCTTGTATTTTTCATCCAGAAGATCATCGAAAAATGTATAGGAAAACCCTCTGTTATTCGTATACTTTTGGTAAACATTGCGAATATATTCCAGTGTTTTCGCTTTGTTTTCAGGAGCTATCCTGATATTCATGGTTTGAATGGTCTGCGGATCGTTGGTAATTACCAGCGGGCCAATAGGCTGGCGAAGAGGACGAAAATTAAAATCTTTGACTACGCCTACAATCACCCAGTTTCCAATCCGTTGTCCGACAGGATCTTCAAAACCCAGAATTTTCTCTGCTTTTTCATTGATTACAATCGGAAAGGAAACGCTATAACTTTTTCCTTCTTTTTGACTTTCGTTTGCTTTTTTATTTTCCTCCCAATATTTGTTACCATCCATTTTCAGAAATTCACCTTTGACCATTTCCAACTGGTAGGTTTTTGCAAAATCTTCGTCGGCCCAAAATAAGGAAGCATTCAGGCTGTCGGTTCGACCAAGATTTGTCAATGGAAGCGAAGTTTTCCAGCCGAAATCCACTGGAGCATAAACGCTTGCAGACACGCCCAGAACATTTGGGTTTCTCATTAATTCCTGTTTAAAAGGGTGATTTCCATACCAAAGTCCGGTGGGTACAACTACCATATTTTTGTGCGTCAATCCCAAATCTTTACTTCGCACGTAATTCAGCTGTTTAACAAATACGGTGGTTGCAACAATAAAAATAATGGCAATTCCAAATTGCACGGTCACCAAAAAGCGAATAAACGGTGTTCTTGACCCGCTAACACTTCCGCCCCTGAAAATTCCGTTAGGGTTTAACGACGACAGGTAAAAGGAAGGATAAAGTCCTGCAAGTAAACCTGTAGATACAGCAATCAGAAAAAGATTTCTGATCAGGTTGAACGAAAAACCGAAGGCAATTTCTTTTCCTGTGAAATTATTAAACCAGGGAAGAATAATCCAGATTGCCGCCAGGGCAACAAGCATGGCAGCAAAAGTTTGAACAACCGATTCCCCGATAAACTGCCGGATAATATGTAACCGCCCTGCACCATTTACCTTTTTTATGCCAATTTCGGTGGAGCGCTCCGACGACCTGGCAACTGAAAGTATAGAGAAATTAAGCGAAGCCATAAGAATGATTAAGATTGCCAGCCCTGAAAAAACCCACACATATTTATAACTGCTGATATTTCTGTCGTAGAAATTTGGTTGGTAATCAGAATACAGGTGAATATCTGCCAATGGCTGAAACAACAGTTTATCGGTTTTATTCGAATATCTGCTCAAATGGTTGGCAATCCGGTTTAAAAAGTCATCATCAATAACTGCATCTTCCCTTAATTTTACATAAACACGAACATACGTCCGATCTCCCCAGTGGCTGGAATATCTTGCGACCGTGCTATTTACCTCGGGTAATATATACCCAATATCAATGTGTGAGTTTTTAGGGATACGCATTACCCCGGTAACGGTATAAATATTTTTCCCGTATTTGTCGATTATCACTGTTTTTCCCAAAGCAGGTTCGTTGCCAAACAGTTTTTTTGCCACCGTTTCGGAAAGAATGATACCGGATGCATTTTCAATGGCATCAAAAGCGTTTCCCTCAATAAAAGGAAAACCGTTAAAAATGGAAAAGAAATCGTTATTCACCCATGATTCCCTGGCTTCTATTTTTTCGCCTCCTTCTTCTTTTTGCAGTGGCGAATCTTCAGACCCGGTATAAAGATATGTAGCGTATTCAATTTGCGGATAATCTTTTTTCAGCGTGGCTGGCAAAGGCCGGTATGAACCCGATGATTTTACAATTTCATTACCCTGTTTCGATAAGGTTAAAACTCGATAAACGCGGTCGTAGCCCATATGAAATTTATCGTAACTGAGTTCGTTCATCACCCAAAGATATATTAACAGACCGGCGGTGATTCCAAAGGTAAAACCAACAAAAGTGATGAGCGAATAAACAGGTTTAGCGCGAAAGTTTCTAAGGCTCGATTTTATGTGGAAATTCATCAGATTCTGTTTTAATGGTAAATAGCTATAATTTGATCGTTTGCATGTATATTTTTTACCGGAAATGTCGGACCGTTTTTTTCCAGCAGTTCTTTTCCGGTGATAAGTGCAAAAGGTAATCCGTTTGCTGTAGTCGATTTGGGCCACATGAAAGGAGCATTGTCCAGGTCGTTTTCAATGTTAAGTTCAGGGGCCGAAGGCCATGCCATTTTCTTTTCAGACATGAAAGGAGCTTCATCGATGTACACCGGGAGTAAGTTTTTGTTCTTCTTGTCAAAAATCAAACGGCTGTACTTTAATGTTCCTGATTTTGCCGTAGCAGGGCAATCATAGTTTTTGGAATAGGTAATAAACAGATAGCGATTTGTTTCCAGAAAAGATTGAAGTATTAATTTTTCTTTCAGATCAAAACCCGGATCGATACCTGCATTGGCTGAAGGAATGCCCATATCTCCGAAGTCTAAAATGTATTTTGGAACTAAATGGTTAGGTGGAAGCAACCTATAAATGGTATCGTTAAATGCTTGCCGAAAGTGAAGTATTTGGTTGAAATAATAGTTATTACCATCGTCAACCCCCCTGTAAACAGTTTTTGAAAAGTTTACGATCGGATCGTTATCGCTGAAAAGAGCAAATTGTATCCCCGTTTGTTGATAAAACAGAAATCATCGGTATTAGTTGAGCCACCGGTTTCCTGTTTTGTGCCAAAGCTTTCATTCCTCCGGGAAGTGGATAAAGGGTAGTAGCTTTAGAAAGAAATTGATGAGAAAATTGTCCAATTTTCACTCCTTTTGGCTGATTGTCCATTATTTTCGTTTCCTGTGTTGGCAGAGCTAATGTTTCCTGGCAATCCTTTTCATCATCAAACTGGTAATAATTTGTTGTTTGGTTTTCCCTGTCCAGATATTTGTAACACAATGTACCATTTGCCAAAAATATTTCCCATGCCATCTTTGTGACAGGATCAGCTGTATGGTACATTTTGCCCCCATCAGGGGCGCGGGTTACCGGCACATTGTTTTTACAAACGAACCCGATAAATTTGCCATTTAACCCAAATTGTACAATACCCGCACTATATGAAAAACCGTAAATGTGTTTTTGCCCTACAACTAGCTGTTTAAATTCTGAAACATTAAAAATGCTATCCGGATCAGGTTCCAAGCGAATGTATTCAACCCGTTTAAACAACTGCGAAAGTTTAATTTTTTGCGGATTCTCGCGGGTTCCGGCAATATCAATAACCACAGGGGGATAATTTGGGTCAACCGAACGGTCTTCCGGAAAGCGAAAGCCTTTGGGTAATTTAGCAATGGAGTCAGCCAGCTGCTTTTCGCGTTCGGCACGGAGACTATCTTCATGGGCACGTTGTTCTTCTTCGGTGAGGATTTGTTTTGCGAGCGATTTTTCATCGGTCTTCAACTTATTCCCGCCACAGGAATATATTGCCAAACCCGATACTAAAATTAAAATATAGCCGAATGTCTTCATCGTTTGTTATTTCACAATCATTAAAACATTATCGTCATCAGCAAGCATATCCGCAAAATTTCGCAGCCCGTTTTTCTTTTCAATTGGTGCAGTGGAGTTTTCAAAATCTGTGGTTTTTATATGCCCTTTCAATTCACTCCCTTTAAGAGAAACCAGAATTTCGCCATTCCGCCCCACCATAAATGATTGTGGCCAGACCGGCACACCACCATCGAGATCATTTTCCAAAATCGGTGTTTCGTAATCGGTGGGTAAACAGTCAACAATTGCCAGCTGATGTTTTGCTTTTGAATAAATAGCATGATAGAGCTTCAGAGTCTTATTCTTTCTGTTATTCGGACAGTCGTAACTGTCTTTGGTGAAAGTGAGAAAAAGATAGTTGCGGGTATCGGCAAAATCCTGCAAAATGATTTTGCCGTTTAAATCGAAACCAGGATCTACCCCCTCCTGCATTGTAACTTTGTATTGGCCCAGGCGAAATACATACACCGGAAACAATTTATTTGGAGGAATTACCTGAAAAATAGTATCATTGAAATTCGTCCGTACAAAAAGGTTACCGTCTTTCTCGTATTGCGTACCTCTGTCAGTACCCCTCATTAGGTTCTTGGTATAATTTTTTATTTGTTCCACTTTAGCGAAGGTTGCCAAAGTATCACCTCCTGTTCCAAATATCCCAAGCATATTCTTTCCACTCATGCTATACACGTATGTATTGCGATCGGGAGAAAACACTCCCATTCCCTTGTATAAATAATCAGGACTCATACTAAACATTCCCTGGTGCTTTCGTGGACTGGGTTGCCGTGTATCGCCATGCCTCAAATCAACTGCAACAGTTCCAAGTCCGATAATGGAATTTTCAGTGTTTTCTGAACCAGGCTGGCTCCCTGTTATAATGGAAGTCGTTGAACAGTCATATTCCATAATATACCGTTGCCCTGTAATATTATTTGAGTATGTGATAAAACAAATCATTGCCTCGCCCCCAAACCGAAGTCCCACCCCCAACAAGTGTGTAATCATCTAAAACCAGTAAATGTCATCCTGTCTTTTGGCAAGTCAACATTCACACCTGTTAATTCGTTTTTTACGACCGTACGTATAAATGCACTTTCCTTCGAAAAGAGATGTATACCGTATAAATTGGTCGCAACAAGATAATTATCCGATTCACTGGTAATATCATTTTAAACTTACAAATCATTGGGTAGCGTTGAATCCGGCAAAGCCTCCATCCTAATGTAATTTACTTCTGTTGCAACATCTGATAATTTGAAAGCTATGAATGCTGTCAAAGATGCTGGCAATATCAATTACAGTTGGCGGATGGTCCGGATCAACACTTCTTTCTTCTTTAAACCGAAAGCCTTTGGGCAATTTGGCAATTGAATCGGCCAATTGTTTTTCACGTTCGTCGCAATTGTTCTTCGTGAGCCAACTTTTGTTCTTCAGTTAGAATTTGTTTTAAAAGCGATTGTTCATTGGTTTTCATCCTTGTTTTGTGCAGGAAATTGCCGTAAACAAAACTAACATAAAATAGATACAACAAATGTTTTTCATTTTTTCAGATTCATTTTATTATCATAAGAATTCTTTCGTCATCCGTCACTGCCTCCGAGAGTTTCTTCAAGGCGGCTTTCTTTTCTTCAGGCGCATTTGAGTGTAAATACTTATCAGAATTAACATGCTGCTTAAGTTCATGTCCAAACAAGGGGACGAGTATTTCGTTGCCATTATCAGAATTATAAGTTGTTGGCCAAACCGAAAGTCCTCCGTCTATATCATTTTCCAGAATATTTGTGGAATAATCCAGTGAATCTGCCTGAACCAATTCCAATTTATTACCGGAAATGTCAAACACACCATAAAACTGTTTTACAAGTTTATTACTCCGGTTATAGGGACAATCATAGTTATCTTTTAGAAAGGGAATAAAAACGCGCTTGTTAAATACTGCAAACCCGCTTGGAATAATTTTACCATCGAGACTTACACCCGGATCAACTCCATCCTGCTTTTCAACCTTATGGTTACCGAGGTTTAGCACATAAACAGGGAATAAACGGTTAGGTGGGATGATTTGAAAAATGGTGTCGTTATAATCGGTGCGAAAATAATAATTCCCGTTTTTTTGATATGTGAATCCCCTGTCCACTCCACGCATTACACTTTTGGTATAATTTTTCACCTGCTCTTTTTTCGAGAACGTTGCTAAAGTATCTCCGTTATTACCAAAAATTGCCAACATATTTTCCCCGCGCAAAGATTGGAAGTAGGTATTATTGTCAAGCCTGCAGCTACTCATGGTTTGGCTCATTGGTCCTGGATCGAGCAATTCTGTTTTTGTCCTTTTGTTTAAAGTTAAAGGAGGAGGCAGGCCGTAATTAAGGTCAAGATCAACATTCCCCTTCCCGATAATCACGTCATGAGTTTCAGGATTACTGGCAGTTGACATTGAAACAGGAATATTGCTGCAGTCCAGTTTCATAATGTACTGCTGTCCGGTTATGTTATTTACATAGGTATAGTCCGTTCATTCCCGTTGTTCCAGAGACTCTGACCAGCTCCAACTCTTGTAAAAGAAGACATGGTCATTATCAAATTTCTTTCCGGCTCATAGGTAATACCTGTCATTTTGCTGCAAACCACATTGGTTATAAATTCGCCTTTCTTTGTGTAAAGATTTATGCCGAAAAGATTTGATGCGACAATATAATCATCCAAAATTAAATAACGGAACTTCATTTTAGGGTGAAAGACAGAATCTCGGGGTTTTTCTATGCGGATATACTCTATTTTAGAAGCAAAGTCGGAGAGCTTTAATGACTTGAAGTTTCCTAAGTTTCCGGCAATGTCAATCAC
>CAVYOB010000057.1:0-11333 GCA_963769925.1 uncultured Prolixibacteraceae bacterium | reverse complement strand
CAAATTCGCAGGAGCAGGTTATTTGCTTAATGAAATGAAGATTGTGGAGTAGAGTGTGGCGGATTCCAATCCGGAAGGAGGACAACAAAAGGATGGCATCTCTTCAAGGGATGCCATCCTTTTGTTTATTTTCCAAAAACATAAATAATCGAAAGTTGCTGCTGCTGATCGAGATATTTCCAGTCAACTACATGAAATGAAAGATTGAATGTTCCTTTAACTTTTTCATAATTGATAAAATACCAAATTACATCGGTACGTAAGTAGTTCTTTACCCGGTAAAAGCGGTCGCCCATTTTAAAATTGTGTCCGGCTCCGGCATTTAAAACTGATTTGATACCATAATTTTTATATCTTCCTTTTGCTTCAGCAAACAAACTGGTAGCAGATTCAAATCCGTCTTCAACCTGCCTTTCACGATAATCAGAATTTAAAATGCCTGCTTTTATATAACCCGTCACTGGTGATTTTTCTGACGTTCGTATGCCTGCCTGCAACGCAAATCCCAGGTAGTCTTTAACATGATCATCTGGAATAGGGATACCAGGCCCGGCATCGTGGTACATTAAAAGATAATTCTGAAAAAACAGGTTCTTATATGCTACTTCTCCTGAAAAGCCTGCCATAAAGTTTTCACGTTTGGTATCGGTTTGGCGGATCACCCAATCCACAAATCCGTTTTCATGTCCCCATTCCCAGCGCACTTCGCCAAACATTCCCTCAATATTTGGCCGGTAATACAAAAGTGTATCCGTTAACATAGCCAGCGGAAAATCAATTCTTCCACGACGGGGAAAAGCTCCGAACAGAAAATCTTTTTGCTCGTCACTGTACTGGTAATACAAGGTGAGTTTTGGTTTATGATAATCAAGGTCGCTGCCAAATTCCAGTAAATGACTCAATCCAACACGGATACGATGATTATCACTTTTCAATCCTAGTTCGAATGCTCCGCGGCTGCCTAAAATAGTTTGCGACATAGCTTTGTTGCTGCTGGAATATTCACGGTTATCGCCAATTCCTTCAAATAAAACCTGGTATTCAAAATTCTGTGATTTCGCTGCAAAAGCAATTAAAACAAACAATATAAGTATTGATTTTTTCATGAGTCAGATTTTCATTGACGAAAGTAATAAAATAGCTGAAAACTGATAACTGCGAATGTCAACTGTTTTTTATCAAAAACTGAAACTGATTACTGAGACTACAAGCTAAGTTTAGTCACATAAGATATAGTTGTCTATCCTTGGATTTACAACAAGTACCGGTAAAGCCCCGGCTTTTTTAATAATTTTTCTTTCCGGTAAGCCAACCAGCCAATCCAGCGGCGTTATCGTTGAACTCCCAAGTATAATTAACAAATCACTCCCGGATGAATGCGCCAGATCAAGCGCTTCAAAAGCATTTCCAAGGCTCGATTTTGTTCCTTTAAAGATTTTATGTGTCAATTTAAATTTATTATAGAGGCGTTTTGAGAAAACCAGATTTTTTGTCACTTGATGTTGTCCGTCTTTTGATCGATCATTGGCAGCCACAATTATTATTTCCGATTTGTTAAAACGACCAAAATAGGAACTCCAAAGGGCGCTGTCTTTATTTTCAGAACGAAGGTCAATACCGAGTATTATTTTTCTGAATGTCGAAATATCACGACTATCTTCATCCACAAAAAGAAATGGAACAGGACTGCCAGCGAGTGCCTTTGAATAAATAGAAAATGCCAGGGATGAAACAACAATAAGGATAACTTCATCGTCGTCAGCAAGACGTTCAGGAAGTCTTTTTTCCGATTCAGAAAAAACTTTATTTGAAACTTTTAAATTCGGGTTTTCAGTTTGAATTGTTAATACATAATCGTCAAGTTGATGAATTTGCTTATCTGATATTTTTTTCTTTCGATTTTTGTTATGAATGAGCAAACAAAGTTCTTTCCTGAAAATGGTTGCCAGTTGAATCCCGTTACGGATCAGATTTTTATCCGATTCTTTCATTGTGAGGATTACAACAATCTTTTGATCTTTGATTTCGCCCATGAAAGAAACTTTTTTTAAAGCTAACCATTTTTTGAGAAATTGAATTATATCAGGAATCATTGGATCAAAATTGCATACTTTTACACCACCAAAAAGGGGCGAATGATTCATAAAAAACTGCTGCAACCGGAAAGCATTGCAATAATCGGGGCGTCGAACAATATCTCGAAGCCGGGAGGAAAAATTCTCAAAAACCTTATTGATCATCGTTTTAAAGGAAACCTTTTTCCTGTTAATCCAAATCATTCTGTGATTCAGGGCATCAAAGCATACCATGATGTTGTGGCTCTTCCTGAAACTGATTTAGCAGTTCTGGCAATTCCGGCACAATTTTGTCTTCCTGCAGTAAAAGTGCTGGCAGAAGAAAAGAATACCAAAGCTTTTATTATTATTTCTGCAGGATTTGGCGAGGCTGGTGAAGAAGGGAAACAGTTGGAAATGGAAATTGCTGTGATTGTTGATAAACACAATGGAACATTAATAGGTCCCAACTCCATTGGAGTAATGACGCCTTATCACACCAGCGTTTTTACCACTCCTATTCCTGAACTTACAACCAAGGGCTGTGACTTCATTTCTGGTTCCGGGGCAACTGCTGTTTTTATCATCGAGTCTGGAATACCAAAAGGTTTGCGGTTTGCCAATGTTTTTTCTGTTGGAAACAGTGCCCAGACCGGTGTTGAAGAAGTGCTTGCGTACCTTGATGAGACCTACGAAGAAGGAATCAGCCCCAAAGTAAAATTGCTTTACATCGAAAATATTGCCGATCCCGATCAATTGTTGTTCCATGCAACATCACTTATAGAAAAGGGTTGTAAAATAGCTGCAATCAAGGCGGGAAGCTCGTCGGCGGGCAGTCGTGCTGCTTCTTCTCATACAGGAGCGTTAACTTCGTCTGACGCAGCTGTTGATGCGCTTTTCAGAAAAGCAGGAATTGTTCGTTGCTACGGGCGCGAAGAGTTAACAACAGTTGCAAGTGTTTTTATGTGTAATGAACTCACAGGACGTAAACTGGCCATTATTACTCATGCCGGTGGTCCGGGAGTGATGCTGACCGATGCGCTGGAAGACGGCGGTTTAAAAATTCCGCGCATTGAAGATTCTCCTGAAAAATCGGCATTAAAAGAAAAACTCTTTCCGGGTTCCTCAGTGGAAAACCCGATTGATTTTCTGGCAACAGGTACAGCAGAACAACTGGGTGAAATTATCGATGCATGTGAACATCATTTTGATGTTGATGGGATGGCTGTGATCTATGGTAGTCCGGGCTTGTTTCCAATTGGAGATGTCTATGATCTGCTCAACAAAAAAATGAAAACCTGCAAAAAGCCAATTTATCCTATTCTGCCGTCGCTGATCAATGTAAAAGAAGATGTTACTGAATTTATTTCGCATGGGAATGTAAATTTTCCTGACGAAGTTTTGCTGGGACGGGCACTTACAAAAGTGATGAATACACCGGGACCTTCGAAAAATGAAGCTTTTCTTGAAGGTATTGACATAGATGAGATTCGGAGGATCATTGAAAAGTCAACCAACGGGTATCAGTCACCCGAAACTATCCATAATTTGTTCGATGCTGCTGGGATTCCAAGAGTAAAAGAAATGGTGGCCACCACTGAAACAGAAGTAGTGCTGGCTGCTATGAATATCGGCTTTCCGCTGGTTATGAAAGTGGTTGGTCCTGTTCATAAAACCGAAGTTGGAGGAGTGGTACTGAATATTCGCAATATTAGCGATGTTCGAAAGGAGTTTCATCATTTAAACGAGATTAAAGATTCTGAAGGAGTGTTAGTGGCTCAAATGGCTTCAGGAACTGAACTGTTTCTGGGAGCTACCTATGAAGATAAATTCGGCCATGTAGTTTTATGCGGACTAGGTGGAATTTATGTGGAAGTTTTAAAAGACGTGGCTTCCGGACTTGCACCATTTTCGCATGAGGATGCTTCATCGATGATTAAAAGCCTTAAATCTTATCCGTTATTAAAAGGCTTCAGAAAACAGCCCGGAGTTAATATTGAAAAATTCACGGATATTTTGGTTCGGCTTTCGAGCTTACTTCGTTTTGCCACTGAAATCAAGGAAATTGATATTAATCCGTTGCTGGGAAATGAAAATGAGATTCTTGCCGTAGATGCACGGGTAAGGATAGAGAAGTGATCAGTATTCAGTAGCAGTTTTCAGTTTTATGTTTCATTTAGAATCCATTACAAGACGGGGAGAAATCTTTTGCTAAAAGTGGTGTTTGAACTTTGGCTACAATAGGTGTGGAAGTTTTTAACTTCCGGTTTTTATCGGCGGTTAAAAACCGCGTCACCCGAATTGTATCACCTTTTCCTTCTAAATGCTTTCCACCAAAGCAGCACGCCGCTAATTAAAACCAGCAAAATGCAGATTCCGGCCAGTGGAACGTAAAGGATGTAAAACGGCCCCAAAATATTCTCAAAAATACGTCCGGTGTGTACTTCCAGTGCCGAGTTCCAAAGCGACATCGGCGAGGCTTTTCGGATTTCTTCAGGCATATCCGGAAATGAAACACCATTTAGACCCAATGCACCGCGGTTATAATCGAACCAGAAAGCTGAGTTGTTTCCTTCTACCAAGCCTGCTGCCATATTATCTGCGATTGGAGGCTGCAACCCTTCCGGTTTAACGTAAGGATCTCGGTTAAAAAAATCGATTACCGAACCAGTAGTGATATTCCATAAAAACATACCACTGAATGATCCTACCAAATAATTTCCTTTACCCAGTGATTTTAAAACATTACACCCCATCACACTCACAGGCGGTTGATAATATGCAGGTTGTAACGTATCCTTCAAAGATTCATCAGCAAAATAAAATCCTTCGGAAGTGGAAAAAATGTACCGGTCCAGATCATCATCCCACTGTACCCGCCGTAGTTTGTCGAACCACGGATTTGGATTATCGAGGTGAGTTCCGGGGATAATACCTACTTTCTTGGTGGCAATCGCAATTAAAAGGGGTGGTCGCAGGTGCATTCCCGAAAAAGTATTGATCAATAGGAAAAGTGCGAAAATATAGCCGACCACATTATGCCAGTTCAGGTTTTTCTTTTTTATCGAAACAAGTGTCGCAACGGTTTTTTCTTTCTTTTTTCGTTTTTTAATGATTTTTGGAAAAAAGAAGTGTAACAAACCGGTTATTGAAAGGAGAATGGTAACAAAACCAATCAAATCGACAATCAGTTTTCCGGGAAGTCCCCATAATTCACCGCTGTGCAGTTGCCAGAACGTTTCAAACAATCCTGTTTTTCGTACATACCCTTTTGGCGCCGGAAGTTGGGTGGTTTCATAATGTTCCCCATCTACAGTTTTCAGTAAATAATTCCGGGTTAAAACCAGCAAAGTATCTTGTTTTATTCCAAGATCGGCAATACGATCTTCATGAACAGGCAGATCAACTTTATGCCACTCATCTTTTTTATTTTTTCTTTGATACAATCCAAGTTGAGTGCCTGCAAAAATATGAGTTCCCAGTGTTTTTACTGAATAGATCTTCCGGTTATCAATTCCTTTTGGAAATCCCTGGTTAAAATCTGAGAATGAATGAATGTCTCCGTCTGTTTTCCAAACTCCGATATTCCCATAAATTAGGATCTCAGGGCCAAAATGTTCAGAACCACGCACTGCGGCCAGATTCCAGTTTTTGTATGTGTAGGTTCCGGGTAAAAGATTCCGCGAAACATCAACAGATGAAAACAATTCCCGGTGATTCATCACAATTCCGGATATGGCAAAAAGAATGGCAAAAAAAGCAATGATGATTGCTGGCCATTTATGTAGTTTTTTTAGAATTTTTAGGAAACGTTTTCTTCTCATCATTTAATCATCCTCTGATTTCACGATTCAAAAATGGACAGAAACTATAGAATAGATTGTAACAGATGTTACAACTCAGGTTAAAAAAGAGAATTCAATTTTTAAGATTATTTATAACCAGAATAAATAAGCAAAGTATGTTTTTCAGCAATTAATTTGAAATGTTGAATAAGCACTATTTTGCTAAATTTGGAAAGTGAAGATTGCAATTTTTATGAAATTGTGATCCTGAAATTTCAACTATAACCATTTCAACTACCGCATTATGAAAACACTTTTTTCATTTCTGTTTCTTCTTTTATGGCTAGGTAGCCATGCCCAGGGATTCCTTACAGTTAAAGGCATTCATATGGATTTCACAGGTTTCGTCAGAAACGATTTTATTTTTGATTCAAGACGCAATTTAGGTGCGTGTGACGACTTATTTGAGTTATATCCGTTGAGACCGCTGTTGGATAACAATAGTGACGATTTAAACGCCGTGTCGAGCGCTAAATTTCTGAATACTTTTTCCAGGTTGGGTTCGCGTTTTACAGGGCTTGAAATTGGAAGAGCCAAAATCAGCGGATACATTGAATTTGACTTTACCGGGAGTACAATGACTCCCACATTACGTTTACGACATGCCAACACACAGATTGAATGGCCAACCTCAAAACTGCTAATCGGAAGGACATGGCATCCTATGTTTATTGAAAAAGTTTATCCTGCAACCTTAAACGAAAATACTGGCCTGCCATTTCAGGTGTTTAACCGGAGCCCGCAGGTAAGGTTTACGCATACATTGACCAAGGGGTTGGATATGATCCTGGGGGCGGTTTATCAGTACGATTACAGTAATATGGGACCTTCAGGGAAAACGTATCAATACCAACGTGATGGCCTTGTTCCTGATTTAAGCGGACAACTACAGTTTTATAATGAAAACTGGATTCTTGGTGCAGCAATCGATTTTAAATCAATACAACCAAAAACCTCTACTACAGGAACAAATGGAACGTTTAAAACTTCAGAAAAACTAAATACAGTATCTGCGCTGGCATATCTTAAATATATTAATGATAAGTTTGTTTTTATGGCTAAGTCGATGTATGGACAGAATGTCTGTGAACACGTGCTTCCAAGTGGTTATTATGTTGCATCAGTCGATCTGATGACAGGTGCTGAAACTTATACACCGTTAAGCAGCGTTTACAACTGGGTTAATTTTACTTATGGAAAAGCCCTTAAATTTGGTATGTACATCGGTTATCTGAAGAATTTGGGTACTTTGAAAAACCCGATGACTGACAGTCCTTTTTACGGTATGACATATGCTTCCGGAATCGATATGATTTACAAAATATCGCCACAGTTGATTTATAATTATAAGAATTTTATGCTTGGTATCGAGTTGAGTTTAACAACTGTGGCATATGGCTCTCCCGATTATTCCAATAAAGCGAAAGTCGTTGTAAACAAAGACGATCAGGTTAGTAATTTCAGAAATATGATCTCAGTGGCTTATTATTTCTAAGGAATATTTAATTTTACGGAAAATACTTTAAAGGCTGTCGTTTTATGATGGCCTTTTTAATACCTAAAATTTTACATCATGGCATTTGAAATTTCTGTATTTCTCGAAAACAAAATTGCCCATTTTGAAGAGATCACAAGTCGTCTCCGCGAAGCGAAAATAAATATTCGATCGCTGACGCTAAACAATATTTTCCATGGTTGGGGCGTGCTGAATTTACTGGTGGACGAACCAGAGAAAGCATATAATATTCTGTCTGCTGGTGGAAATTCAGTAGTAATGCGCGAAGTAATTGCGCTGAAAATGAAAGATAAAGCTGGTGGCCTGGATGAGTTGCTAATTATGATCTCAAGAGCCGGAATTCACATTGAGAGCGCTTATAGCCGCGTTATTGAGAAAGATAAAATGGCGATTCTAATCATTGAAGTTCCTGATGTGCTGGAGGCAAAAAGAAGACTTGAAAATAACAATATTCATTTGCTGGAAGATAATGTTGTTTATGGAAAATAGTTGCATAAAACAACTATTTTTTTGTGACAATAAGGGTTGAAAATGTGGTTTTACATTTTTGCATAATCCTGATTTAATTCATTTGCCGTTTCACACAAGAACAAATCAATAAATTATCCAATTAACAATTTAGAATTTATATCTTTGAACTCTTTAAAAACAATCGAATGAAGCGTATTGCAATACAGGGAATAGCCGGGTCATTTCATGAAGATGCTGCCAGAAAATATTTTGATGACGAAGAGATTGAAATTGTTGAATGCCGGTCGTTTCAAAGTGTTTGCGAACTAATTGATACGGATAAGGTTGACATTGCTGTAATGGCCATTGAAAATTCAATCGCAGGAAGCTTGCTTCAGAATTATACGTTGATAAGAAATTATCATCTCCGAATTATTGGCGAAATATATGTTCATATTCAAATGAACCTGATGGTTTTGCCCGGGATTAAAAAGAAGGATATCAGGGAAATATATTCTCATCCGGTTTCTTTTTTACAATGTAATGAATACCTGGAAAAATATTTCCCAAAAGCTGAAAGAAAGGAACTTGGAGACAATGCCAAAGTGGCTAAAATCATAAGTACCGAGAAAATTGATTATGCTGCGGCAATCAGTAACCTTCGTTCTGCTGAACTTTACGGTTTACAGGTGATTGACAAGGGTATTGAAACCAATAAAAAGAATTATACCCGTTTCTGGATTCTTTCAAAACAGTCGAATGCAAGCGAAAAAAATAACAAAGCTTCTATCTGTTTTGAGGTTGGGCATTATTATGGAGCACTTGCCCATGTGTTGGACATTTTTGCTGAAAATAAAATCAACCTGAATAAAATTCAGTCGGTGCCTATTGTTGGCAAACCAAATGAATATACCATTCATGTGGATATTGAATGGGAAGATTTGATAAATTACGACCATGCAATCCATATGGTGTTGAAAAGTGCATCCAGTTTATCTATTTTGGGTGAATATATAAAAGGAGAATTAGATATAACATAATCAGAAAATTAATTAAAAACATAGTAGAAATGAGTAAGACAGCAATATTCTTTGGCCCTTTAAAAGGCGCTGTTAACCGGGTGGCCGATAAAATAAAAGATGCCATCGGCGAAGATAAAGTTGTAATGGTTCCGGTAAAAGATGCGACTGTGGCTGACCTTGAAAAATACGATAAAATAATATTCGGGATTTCCACTGTAGGAAAGGAAACCTGGCATGCAACTTATTCGAATGTCGATTGGGCAAAGTTTCTGCCTGAAATCGGAAAAACAAGTTACGAAGGTAAAACGTTGGCCATTTTTGGATTGGGTGATCATATCACATACGCAGCTACCTTTGTCGATCATATTGGCTTACTTGGACGTGAATTATTAAAGAATGGGGCGGAACTGGTTGGGCAGGTGCCGGTTGATGATTATGAATTTGACGATTCAAAAGCCGTTGTCGATGGCAAATTTCTAGGTTTGCCAGTTGATGAAGATTTTGAACCGGAACTTACTGACGAAAGGGTTGAGAAGTGGGTAGCTCAAATTAAACCAGCGTTTGGTTTCTAATATTCCTTTTTACTCTTAAAATTTGTCATTTCGACGATCCTGATAGCTATCGGGAGAGGAGAAATCGATTTCCAGAATGAGAATTCCGATAATTCTTCATTCAAAAGTGACAACGTCTTTTTGAAATTTAGTAATGAAAAACTCTCCTTTAGATCAAGAAATTGTCGATCAAAAAATTAGGGAACTTCGTATCCCCGATGTTGGAAAGGCATCTATTCGCGAAATCGTTGCCCTAGTTAATTTGGTTGAAGAAGCTACAGGCTTTAAATATATTCGGATGGAAATGGGTGTTCCCGGCCTGCCACCGGCAAAAGTAGGCGTGGATGCCGAAATTGAGGCCTTGAAAAGGGGAGTGGCATCCATCTATCCAATGGTTGATGGCATTCAGCCACTAAAAAAGGAAACATCAAGATTTGTAAAGAATTTTATGAATGTAGATGTTAATCCTCAGGGATGTATCCCAACAGTGGGATCGATGCAGGGAACTTTTTCCGCTTTTCTTGCTGCAGCCAATCTTGACAAGAAAAAAGATACCACGTTGTTTATCGACCCCGGATTTCCGGTTCAGAAGCAGCAAATGATGGTTCTTGGACTGAAATACGAAACGTTTGATGTTTTTAATTATCGAGGAGAAAAGCTAAAGGAAAAGCTGGAAAGTTATCTTTCAAAAGGAAATATAAACTCCATAATTTATTCAAATCCAAACAATCCGGCCTGGATTTGTTTCAATGAAGACGAACTTAAAATTATTGGTGAGCTGGCCAATAAATACGATGTAATTGTAATGGAAGACCTGGCTTATTTCGGCATGGATTTTCGAAAAAAATTGTCAAAACCGGGAGAAGCCCCTTTCCAGCCAACAGTTGCACATTACACAAACAATTTTATCCTGTTTATTTCGAGTTCGAAAATTTTTTCTTATGCCGGCCAATGATGTGGATTGATGGTTATTTCCGATCAGCTTTATAATCGTGAATTTCCTGTTTTGCAGCAACGGTTTGCCAGCCCTACATTTGGCAGCACCATTACTTTGCGGTTGTTGTATTCTATTTCTTCGGGCACCAGTCACTCGGCACAGTGGCTGTTGGAGCCATGTCAAAGCTGCTAATGAGGGAGAATTGATTTTGTTGAAGGCGTAAAAGAGTATGGTGAAAAAGCAAAGTGATGAAACGTTTGTTCCTGGAAAACGGATTCGACATCGTTTATAAAACTGATTTGGGTGTTCCGATCGCCGATGGCTTCGATTTACTATTTCTGACTGTAATGACTGGAAATGAGCTGGTTGCTAATTTGCTTTATTACGGAATCAGTGCAATTGCTCTTGATAATACAGGCAGCGATGAGGAAGGAATAAGAGCTTGTGTATCATTTGTTCAACGCGATCAGTTTGGAGAACTGGAAAACAGGCTTCGTTTGTTTCATCAGAATTTTGGTTAATGAAAGGAAGGATTTTCCAACATGGATAAAAACAAAATCATTTCAAGATATCAGCTTACCCTCGAAGTGATTGACCAGCTAAATCTGAAAAATAAACCGGTTACGCTTAATAAAGGAGACTCATTTATCGATTACGGTGAAAAAACAAAACGAATCGGAATTTCACTGAATGGCCTGTTATATGCCATCTATCTTTCCGATGAAGGTACCGAGTGGATTTCCCGTTTTTTTTACCCGCCTAATAATTTCATTGTAAGTAATCACGAAGGATTTTATTTTGGTAAGGATTCAACGGAATGTATTCGTGCTTACGAAGATTCTAAAATCATTTATATTGAAAAAGAAAAGTTTAAGCGTTTGCTTTATTCAAATCGGGATTCGAGAGAACCGTACGAATTCTCGCGGAGGAAAGTTATATTCAGTCTATGTCGTGTGTT
>CAVYOB010000056.1:0-7680 GCA_963769925.1 uncultured Prolixibacteraceae bacterium | reverse complement strand
TAGGGACACGATAAAACCGGTCAAATATCTGGGTATGATGTTCTTTTGGAATTCCGATTCCTTTATCTTCTACCGAAACAATCACTTCTCCGTTCCGGGTTTCTGTGGCTACTTTTATTTCGGGTGCCCCTTTACTGTATTTCACAGCATTATCGAGCAAATTGAAAATAACATTAGTAATATGGACCTCATCACCTTTTATCATCCCATTTTGTGCTGTTAGATTGGTTCCAAGAGTTCCGTTTTTACTTTTTACCCTTAACTCAAAATTACTTACCACATTATCAATCATTTTGTTCAAGTCAAATTCTTTGAATTTCAGCTTAAGCCGTCCTTCGTTGAAAACAGCCATCTGCAATACTTTTTCAACCTGGAAACTCAGTCGTTTACTTTCCTGATTTATTACCCCGGAAATATGACCGATAGTTTGTGGTGTATTCGAAATTGTTCCGTCCTGAAGCATTTGACTGGCAAGTGAAATGGTTGAAATTGGTGTTTTGAGTTCGTGGGTCATATTATTAATAAAGTCATTCTTTATATTTGAAAGCTTTTTCTGTCTGAGAATGATTAAAATGGTATAAACAAATATTCCTATCAGTAATGCTGTCAGAATAATCGTTGGAATTATTGTAGTTCCGGTTTCGCGAAACAGGTATCCCGAACGTTTGGGAAAATACAGGTATAAATAATTTGGTTTCGAGTTGAAGTCATTTGGAAAAAGAAGTTGTGAATACTGTTTTTTCCTGCCCGGTTTATAATTTGCATCTCCAAAAATAATTCTATCCTTTCCCAGGTTTGAATTTTTGACTGCATATTTATAATCCAGTCCAATACCCGTTTCAGCCATCGTAATTGCAAGAACATTTTTCAAAAAAGCAGAGTCGATGCGCTCTTTAATTGGTCTTTCTTCCAATAACATTTTATAGGTGGCCCAATTTAAATTGGTCAGATATTGTTGCTCTCTCCATTTATCCTGTTCCCTTCCAAATTTGAGCAAACCATCTATCCCGGCAAGATCATTAATTATCGAATCAGTGTTATTCAGATTAGTAGTATCCTGAAAATTAAGTTGAAATTCGTCCTGATAATAACTGACAACCCCATCATCAGAATAACTGAGACCATATTGTATTGAGCTAATTCCACCATCATTTCTTGGAAATATGTTACCTATTGCAGAACTGGCATTTGACATGCGATTTTGCAAAGCACTGTTTCGGGCTTCGCGTTCTTCATCCTGATTAAGTCGATATGAAACATTTGCCAAAGCATTTTTAATTAACGTATTAAATTGCTCTTCGCGAATATCAGATGCCGTTTTAATCATTTTGGTCTGAACAATGATCAAACCAGAAAGAACTAAAACCATCACAACAATCAATGTTATTAGCATTTTCCGACTCATGGAGCAAAGATAATTTTAATGAAACGCACTGATTTCACTACTTAACATTATTTAACACCGAATGTTGAATTGTAATCTTTATTAACCAGCTCTATTAACAAACAGGAAAAGAATAGGATTTTATATTATTGAAAAGATTAAAGTTCCAGTATTACTTTTTCAATTACTTTTGAAAAATATTCATACTCGAGTTGATGTACTTTTTGTGCCACATCTTCGGGTGTGTCTGTGGAAAGAACTTCACATTTTGCCTGAAAAATCAATTTACCTTCATCAAATTTTTCATTTACATAATGAATAGAAATTCCGGTCTCTGAATCCTGATTTTCTACTACCGCCTCATGAACACGCATACCGTACATGCCTTTCCCTCCATATTTGGGCAATAAAGCCGGATGAATATTAATTATGGTAAAATTGCGAATAAGCGAAAGTGGGATCAGCCAAAGAAAACCAGCCAGGACAATCAGCTCTACCCCTCTTTCTTTTAACTGGTCAACTACCTGATTGGTTTTATTAAGTTCATCTTTGGAGAAAACAAATGTTTCAATTCCGAATTTAACAGCTCTTTGCAACGCAAATGCATTTGAATTGTTTGACCACACTGAGTCAACTTCAATCTTTTCATTATCAGTAAAGTATTCCATAATTTTTTGCGCATTTGTCCCGGACCCGGATGCAAATAAAGCGAGTTTTTTACTCTTCATATGGTGAAATCTTTCAATTTTTAGAATATGCGAACAAAATGTTCAAATTTAATGGATTATATATGATTCGTATTTTATCGTTAATATCTTTTTTAATTTTTTTCTTTGAGATATACACCGTAAATGTATTACTTTGCAGCGAATTATTTAAAAACAAAATTAGTATTAATTAAAACTTGAAATTATGTCTGACGTTGCAGCAAAAGTTAAAGCTATTATCGTTGATAAATTAGGTGTTGACGAAAGTGAAGTAGTTAACGAAGCATCATTCACAAACGATTTAGGTGCAGACTCACTGGATACGGTTGAGCTCATCATGGAATTCGAAAAAGAATTCGATCTTGCAATTCCTGATGATGAAGCTGAAAAAATTTCTACTGTAGGGGAAGCTATTTCCCACATCGAAACAGCACTTAAGTAATAATCAGAAAATTTATTTATGGAATTTAGACGGGTAGTCATAACCGGAGTAGGTACCGTAAATCCGCTAGGAAGCTCTGTTGATGAATTTTGGACAAATCTAAAAAACGGAGTTAGCGGGGCTGCGCCCATTACCAGATTCGATGCTTCGTATCATAAAACCACATTTGCCTGCGAAGTAAAGAATTTTGATCCTACCCTGTACATGGACCGAAAGGATGCTCGTAAGTACGACTTGTACACACAATTTGCATTTGCCAGTACCGATCAGGCATTTAAAGATTCAGGGCTCGACCTTGAAACACTGGATCATGACAGGGCAGGTGTTATTTGGGGGGCAGGAATTGGCGGACTTCAAACTTTTTTTGAAGAAGTAAGAAGTTTCCAACCGGAAAATCCCCGGTTCTCTCCGTTCTTCATCCCAAAAATGATTGCAAATATTGCCGGGGGAATGGTTTCCATCAAATACCATTTTAGAGGACCAAACTTTACTACTGTTACAGCATGTGCTTCTGCATCTCATGCCATGATTGAAGCTTTCAATATGATTCGTATGGGAAAAGCCGACATTATGATTACAGGAGGTTCAGAAGCCGGCGTGAATGAAGCTGGTATGGCAGGATTCAACTCGATGAGAGCCATTTCAACCCGTAATGACGATCCGAAGACTGCATCGCGCCCGTTTGATTTGGACCGTGATGGTTTTGTTATGGGTGAAGGATCAGCTGCTTTTATTTTTGAAGATTACGATCATGCAGTTAAAAGAGGTGCCCATATTTATGCAGAAATGGGTGGTGGTGGAATGTCGGCAGATGCATACCACATGACTGCTCCCGATCCAGACGGTCGCGGAGCTTACCTGGTAATGAAATGGGCCCTGGAAGATGCAGGAATTAAACCGGAAGATGTTGATTATATCAATGTTCATGGTACTTCTACTCCACTTGGTGATATTGCTGAACCTAAAGCAATTATCAAAGTATTTGGAGAACATGCTTATAAAACAAGTATTAGTGCAACCAAATCGATGACTGGTCACCTACTCGGTGCTGCTGGCGCTGTTGAAGGGCTGGCAAGTATTATGGCTATCAGGCACAATATTATACCCCCTACAATAAACCATTTTACCGACGACCCTGAAATTGACAACAATCTCGATTTTACATTTAACGTTGCCAAAGAAAGGGAAGTTAATATTGCTATCAGCAATACTTTTGGATTCGGGGGTCACAATGCAACCTTGGTATTTAAAAAATTCTAAGATACTGTGGTTAGAAAAATAGTACAACGAATAAAACTCTTTTCGTCCTCTCGGAAAGAGTTTTATTTATTTTTAAAAGATCTGCTCGGATTTTATCCTCAAAACCTGAAACTTTACGATTTGGCTTTTATTCATAAATCAGCTTCAACAATTGACTTTCAAGGGAGGCTGGTAAACAATGAACGATTGGAATATTTGGGAGATGCCATTCTGGGAGCCATTATTGCCGATTTTTTATATAACCGGTTTCCGCAGGAAGACGAAGGATTTTTAACAAAAACCAGGTCGAAACTTGTTAACAGACCATTTCTTACGAAACTCACTTATGATATGGGCTTAAATGTTTTTATCGATGCAAATACCACCAAAAACATTGACAAAAGCCACATTTACGGTGATGCCCTTGAAGCACTTATAGGTGCAATTTATCTCGACAAAGATTATCAAATGGCTAAATATTTTGTGACAAAAAGAATCCTATCACAATTTGTTGATCTTAATGAAATCGAGCAAAAAGACCTGAACTTTAAAAGCCAGTTGATTGAGTGGAGTCAGAAAAACAAAAGGGAACTGGAATTTGAAACCACCGAAGAAATCAACGAGAAAACAAAACAACCTAAATTTAACGCTGTGGTAATCATCGATAACCAGAGAGTTGGCCAGGGAAGCGGTGCCTCTAAAAAAGAAGCTCAGCAAAATGCTGCCCGTGAGACTCTCGAAAAACTTAACGATCAGGAAATTCCTCCACAGTAAAATCACTGAAACCAAAAGGATTATTATATTTGCGCCCTTATTTAATTTCTCTGAATGAATAATTACCTGATATACGGGTTAGGGTTTTTTGCCCAATTGTTGTTTTTTTTCCGAACCATTGCGCAATGGTTTAAATCGGAGAAGGAAGGTGAGGTTATATCTCCTGTGATCTACTGGCAGATTAGTCTCGTTGCCTGTTTTATGATGGTGGTTTACGGCATTTTCAGAAATGACTTTGCCATTGTATTAGGGCAGTTCATCGTTTATTTTATTTATATCAGGAACCTGCAATTAAAAAATGCATGGAGAAAAATGCCGGTTGTAGCGCGTATAGTCGCTATATTGTTGCCGGTTGTTATTGTAAGCTGGTTGATATTCGGAAAGTCGCATAATATGAATTCTATCCTGAAAAATGAGGATGTTCCTTTTATGCTGTTGCTTTGGGGATCTGCCGGACAAATTATCTTTACATTCCGTTTTATTTACCAGTGGATACATTCCGAAAACCGGAAAGATTCTGTATTGCCTCTTGGTTTTTGGGTAATCAGCACCATTGGATCACTAATGATTTTTGCTTATTCCATTTACCGGGTCGACCCTGTTCTTTTTGTAGCACACAGCATGGGACTTTTTGTTTATATAAGAAACATTTTACTGCACTACGGCAGAGGAAGTTTATTTTCAAAATTAGATAAAGTTCCGATTCTAAATAAACTCATCACCCGAATTTCAGATAAAATCAAATAAATTGATTTTTATTATCCTTTCTATTCACTGTTTTTCATTCCACTTAAACACATCAATAACAATCGTTGTATCCTTCTTAACATCCACAACCTGCTCTCCAATTTGTTTCAGCTCAGTGTTCAGTGGTATAAATTTTCCTTTTTCATCTGTCACTGCAAAATCAAACAACAGTCCCTCTTTGAATGAAATTGTTTTTTCATACGATTTTTCATTTATCTTTTCCATTTCAATTCCCGGCTTATCCCAATCTCCAAGTTCTTTTGCACTTCCCTGAATAAAAAGCCCGGTGTCATTTAGCGGTTGCTGAACATTTATTTTGAATGTGATGGTATGTTGTGGCAGATCTTCAAATTCTTCAATACAGTCATTCATTAACCTGAAAAGTAATTCAGAATTATTTTCGGGGAAAAACGAACGAATCATATATTTCTTCTCACCTCCTTTGAACACAGTTTTCAGATCAAATTCCTTACGAAACAGGTAATTATGAAAGTTGTAGAGATAGATTTTTTTATTTCTCAAATCACAAACATTTGAATAAACCGTAGGGAATTTACCTTCAGCGTGTGTCAGCGATAAAATCTTCTCAAAAAGCGATACTGTTGGTTCTTCATTAGCGAGCATCTTTTTCGCGGTGGCGTACCGGTTACACTGTTTCTCTGGGTCTCCTGATTCTGTTAAATTAAAATTTGTGGCAATTAGAAAATTATTGTTCCCTTTTCTTATAAAATTCATTTGATTGTTTCCCCATTCTAATATGGCTGCATCGCCCGTAGAATCAGCCACAAGGATATGACTAAATTTTAAATAAGGCTGGGCATAATCTTTTACGAAATTGATTGCTTCTTCTACTGTCTTACACTTTTCAAGAACGGTTTCCATAATGTACCTCCCGTCAAATTCAGGCAAATCCCAGCCAGACATTTCAACAGGTGGCGTTCCTGCTCCGTCAAAGAAAAGACCATATCCATTCATCCCACCCTGGTAGTTTCCGTCTCCTTTAAATCCCCAAAAAATCCGTCCAAAGCTACCATCTGAAGGTGGCATAACATGAATGATTGTATTTGTTGTACACATGTCTTCATTGTTTCCGGCCAAAACAGCATTTTTGGAAGAAGAAGTAAAAATGCTACATCCTGAAGATGTATAATTGAACCTAAAAAGAAATAATGCGAGAATAAGTAACACTAATGTTTTCATGGTTTCAAGACTGTTAAATATTGGTGGGATAACTGAACTATGATAATCTGGCTTTGATTATTTCTTTCAGAATATAATAAATAAGCATGGTGAAAATAAATACAATAAAACCCCAAATTGGTGCATAAAAGCTCATAATTGCGCCCTTCATTACAATTTGTGGCGACACATCGGCAGCTGCACGAATTTCTTCCAAAGCTTTTACGATTCCAACAATTTGTGACATAAAACCAACGGCCAGAGCAAGTGATCCTGACATTCTGATTAAATCGAGCCATTTCAATTCAACAACACTTTTCTTAATTAGTCCTGCAACTTTCCAAATGGCAATAACAAGTGCCAATATTCCAAAAAGTGTTATTATATGCATGTACGGTCCACCAATTCTGTATGCTTCCAACATGTATCTAAATCCGGTATCTGTTTTGTCTAAGTCCATGATATTTGATTTTTAAAATTACTGAATCAAACTTATAAATGCCTGAGATTTTTCGCGTAATTTTATCGTTAAACAACTTAAAACCGGAACTCAACGACATTTTCAAAACAAATGATGCTGAATTCTAAACCTTGATGTTGTTCGACTTTGAATTGATGTACTTAGTCGACAATATTTAATAAGTATTTACTATAATTTTAAATTTCCATTTTGAGGAAAAGTGACGGACAGGATTCAACATATTATTTTCAAAGCTCAAAATTCAAAAAGATTGAGAATTCTCCTTCATGCAGTTTTCTGGATAACTGTAGGTTCGTTCTATTTAATTTTATTTAATCAGAATAGTGAAACCAGAACCGTTTCTTATATTTTGTCAGCAGGATTATTACCCGTTGCCTTTTTTGAATCGTACTTTTTTAACTACCGGTTAATCCCAAATTATCTTGGTAAAAAACATTACAGTAAGTTCTTTCTTTTTAGCTTTTTTACCGTGCTAACTTCCACATGGCTGTCGTTTTTAATTGTAATGTTCACTTTGATTTTCATTACAAATAAAGAGGCTTCAATTGATCCTGCGGTTTTACACCCCGAATTACAGGTGATTTCGCTGAATTTCATCGTATTTCTTGCGATTTCTATAAAACAGGTTAAAAATGCGCATTTTTATATGCAACAGGAAAAAAATGAATTGGAAAAAACAACCCTGACAACTGAATTAAAATTAAAGGAGGCTGAGTTGAAACTCCTG
>CAVYOB010000055.1:0-9651 GCA_963769925.1 uncultured Prolixibacteraceae bacterium | reverse complement strand
TAGGGTTACAAGGCCATTTTTCCGAATTTGTTACAGGTATTCCAAAAGTGATTGAAGTTCTGGACAGGTTTGCTTCATTAAACAAAGAAATTAAAGTTACAGAATTTGATATTAACAGTACTAACGATACGCTGAAATCAAATTATACGCGCGATTTTATGACTGTACTTTTCAGTTATCCTTATGTAAAAGGAATTTTAAGTTGGGGATTCTGGGCAGGTCAGCACTGGAAGCCGGAAGCTGCATATTATGATGTTGACTGGACGATTCGGCTGCAGGGAGAAATGTACAAAAAACTGGTTTTTGAAGATTGGTGGACCAAAACGCAAAATTCAGTTTCCGATGCCCAGGGAGACGTTGATTTTGGTTCCTGTTTCCTGGGAACTTATGATTTTGAAGTACAGTACAATGGAAAGACCATCACAAAATCAGTAAATATTGATTTTAACAAGGAAAATGAAGTGGTTATCAACGTCGATGACGAAACAGTTTCAATCACCGGTTCAGTGAATGAAGGCACACCGGTTTTTACTTCCGTAGAAAATATCAATAGGAATAAAAGTGTTGGATTACTGGTTTATCCTAATCCTGCGTCTTCTTTGCTGAATATAGATATTAATGGATTGAATTCGGTAAATGGTAAAATTGAAATTATCGATGCCACAGGGAATTGCTTTTATTCAGAACCTGTATTTTCTGAAAATGCACAGATAAATTTGCCAGTCAATATTAGCCCGGGTTTGTATTTCTTGTCTTTTCAGGACGATGAAAATCACCTGGTAAAACGATTTGTTGTGCAATAGGAAAGAAAGATCGGATAAAACTCAATTCTTAGTAAAATATCCTTTGTTTTCATTTATTTTGACATTGTAATATCATTTAACGAATGATATGAAAAATGTGTATTTTTAAATACTGTAATTATTTGAAATACTCAAACTTAAAATCGAAATAAATGATGAAAAATAATCCAGTTACCATTGCAACTTTTACCAGTAATTTTGATATGAAATACATCCTTTTCAAAGAGATGCTTGAAGAAGCCGGAATTGAATATATGGTGGTTAACGAAATTACAAGTACTGTAGATGGAATTTTTCCTGGTAGTCCCACGAATATTGGGATTGAAATCCGTGTTCTGGAGGAAAATGCTGAAGAAGCTGTCGGGATTTATAATTCAATAAAATAAAAATATTACCGATCTCTAATTAATGAAGATTCCATCTCAAAACGAACGAGATGGAATCTTTCATTCTTACAGGATATTTATTTTTCTAATTCATAACCTAAATCAATACCTTTTTCAACTGCAGGGATTCCTTCTTTCATCCATTTAGGCATTGGCTTTCCTTTCAAATAATGATCAAAAAACTGTGACAGCCTGATTTGAAAATCCGTTTTATCACGCACTTTTAATGGCCAGTGATCAGCTTCGTTGTAATTAAGCAACCATGCAGGTTTTTGAAATCTTCGCAATCCGACAAATAATTCAATTCCCTGGTACCATGGTACTGCTCCGTCATCGTCGTTTGCCATAATCAACATTGGTGTCGCTATTTTATCGAGGGTGAAAAGTGGCGAATTTTCAATATAACGCAACGGTGCTTCCCAAATCGATTTCCCAATTCGGCTTTGTGTATGTTCATACTGGAATGAACGATTTAAGCCTGATCCCCAGCGTATTCCGCCATAAGCGCTGAACATATTAACGACAGGTGCACCGGATTCGATGGCAGCAAAAAGATTTGTTCTTGTGGCCAAATAAGCAACCTGGTAACCACCCCAACTATGTCCCTGCGCACCTACATGTTTTTCATCCACAAAACCCCGGTTGATTAATTCTGTAATTCCGGGCATCACACAGTTAAATGCATCTTCTCCGGGGTAACCGGTTTTGTAATATACATCAGGATTAAATACGAGATAGCCATTACTTGTGTAATAATGATAGTCGATAGTGGAGCGGTGATTTTCCGGCATTCGGTAACTGTACAACTCTTGTGAACTTTTTTCATAAAAATTCACGATCATCGGGTATTTTTTTGATGGATCGAAGTTTTCGGGCTTATGAAGCGTACCTTCCAGTTTTCTTCCGTCCAGGGAAGTCCAGCTTACCAATTCTGCAGTTCCCCATATGAATTCTTTTTGTTGTGGTGCTGCATCGCTTATCTGAACCGATTTTTTAAATTTCAGGTTGCTAGCCAATAAATTGGGATAAGTTTCAAAATTCTGTTTTGTATAAATTACTACGTCAGCATCTTTTGCTTTCAAAGGTGTGTTCAAGCTAAAATCTCCGGATAACAGTTCCAAAGGTGCACTATTTTTTTTGAGGGTTAAGGAATAGTACCCGTCTTGTCTTGTAACTTCATTGTGTCCGCTGAAATACATTGTTTCATCCGGATCAATCCCTTTTTCTTCACCCCGGCTAAACCGACTTTGTCCTGGCTCCCGATCAAAACGAATAAGTCGGTAACTGGTGTTTTGCTTGCGCCCGTTCTGTGTAAGATTTACGGGTTCAATTCGATTTTGCGGATCAACTTTCCACATATCAAAACGATCATAAACCAGCAACGCTTCATCATTTTTAAGCCAGCCTGCAGTTCTGTAAGATCCCGGCAGGTTAGGGACATCATTCAATTCATCAGCAACCTGAATTTTTTTAGGAGTAGTAATTTTAAATTCCTTACCGGATTCAATCTCGCAGGTATTCCAGGTTGTATCTTCAGCATTGTACCAGTACATATATTTTCCTTCGGTCGAAACCTGCGGAGTAGAACGAATATCTTTTTCAATCATTTTCGCTTTTCCGGAATTAATATCGACCAGGTAAAAATCGTTGTGCTCAGGTCCGCCTTCCCACATCGATTGAATTGCATACTGGTGATTCGACCATGCGATTAATTGATCGGCGTCGCCACTGTTAACCCGGCGAATTCCCGAAAATTGCTTTGTCTCTAATTGAACTGTTTTATCTGAATCGATATCATAAACGGCGAGATAAGATTTTTTTAAATCGCGGTTTCTGTTATTTAACTGAACAGTATGAAGTTCTTCTTCGTTCCATGTCCAGACATCAAGTACCGGAATTTCTTCTTCCAGGATGGTGGTATCTTTTGGCTCTTTTTCTGGTGCACTACCAAAAAATAAACGATTTACTGAATCTGAAAAATCAAGATTGCCGTTTTCACTGATCTCGTAATTTCCAGGAAAAGAATTGCTAATGTTTGATACAATTTCTTTAGCAGTATCATTGCCATTCCATAAATACAAGTTAAAATGATCAATTCCAATTTTCGCTTTTGAAACAGCTCTGAGGTAAGCCACTTTATCTCCTGAATCGTTCAGTGTTAGTTGCTTAATTTTTTCTTTTTCATCTCCTATTCTGTAGGGTGAATTTTTGCCTAAGTCAAAACGATAAATTCCGGCTTCGAAAGTGCTGTCTTTTCCGGCAGAAATAAATGCCAGAACTTCTTTTTCTTTGGCAAATTCGTAACTGCTCACCCCCGGGAATTCAGAGATTTTTCCTGACTGAAGATTTTTCACAAACAGTGGGTACGCCTTTTCGTCCTTTTGTTTTCTTTTTGCTTTTTCCTTTTTTGTTGTGTCTTTTGGCGCTCCGGTTTGCCAGGCAATCCAACCGGCCCACTTTTCAGGAACTTTTACAGAAATAAAATCATTTATGGTGTCGATTTTATTATGCTTTACGTTGTAAATCGCAAGTTTATCTTTTGGGAAGTCCTCTTTTTTTGTTTTTTTCAGTTTGAGCTGCCTGACCGAGTCTTCACAAAGTTGCAGATTAAAAACTACAAAATTTCCGTCGGAAGTAATTTGTGGATTTGTTGCAAATTTTGCTGAAAGTTCTTCTTTTCCTTCAGGTGTAGTAATTTTTAATGTCGGATCACCTTTCCATGGCTCCATTTGATACACTATGATTTTTCCATCATTGGAGATCAGGGTTTTTGTTATCCGTTCCCATTTCAAAATATCGTCGTGGGTTAAAGGTCTTTTTTCTGATTTTTGTGCGGAAATTGATATTGAAAACAGTAGGAAATAAAATAAAAAGAATGTATTTTTCATAAGTAAATGATGTTATTTGAATGCGTGATTTTAACGGGCTTTAAAATAACCATATTTCTGCAACCCACAAAGGGCAAATTATTGAAACAGGCAGCATCTAAAATTTATTTCAAAAGATTTTATCCGACAAAATATTGAAAGGGGTAAAACTAAAAGATCTGTTTTTGAAAATGGAAATTAAATTTTGATTGGATTACCGAGGTTCAGACGACTTAAAATCATATTTCCGTCATCCATATATTTTTTTGCTAATGTTTGGATTGTTTGCTCTGAAACCAATTTATTAATCCCATCTCTGATCGGGGCATAATCATAATGTAACGGGCATGGGTTAAGTTCATCACAATGCTTCAACCCGAACCCGCACCCATTAAAAAGCGAGTTGCCTTCGATGGAGACAATTACTTTTTTTAATTGAAGATCTTCCTTGTCGCGATCGAAAAAAAATCCGCCTTTTATTCCTTTTAGTGATTCTACAAAACCCTGCTTTACAAGTCGTTGTAAAATTTTTGCCGTAAATGATTGTGGTGTTTCAATCTCGGAGGCTATTTCAGCAATTCCGGGTCTGCGCTCCTTGTAATTTTGCAACTGTATATAAACCAGTGCTCTAAGTGCATATTCAGTTTCTTTCTTAAACACTATCTGTTCATTTTATAATTCAGAACAAAAATAATAAAAAAATAGTAATCACTAAAAGACCTTTAAGTCCCTTGGTGAAATATTTTATTATATTTGTGCCGGATTTTAATACTAAAAGAGTAGAAATGGAACAACTTGAACTTGATCAAATAACTGTTGGTGAAATTGTTACAGGAAATTTTAGGACATCTTCAATTTTTAAAAAAGCAGGAATAGATTTTTGTTGCGGAGGGCAAAAATCATTTTTGGATGCTTGTAAAGAATCAGGAGTTAATCCTGTTGAGATAAAAAATCAGATTAAAGAAATCATCGAAGAACCCATGAATGTTTTCCAGGATTTCAAGAGTTGGGAGCCGGCTTTTTTGATCGATTATATTGTACAGGTTCATCACAAATTTGTGAGAAAAAACTTACCCGAACTTGTATTCTATACCGACAAAATTGCTTCCGTTCATGGAAACAATCATCCTGAGTTAAAAAAAGTTTCACAATTATTTAAAGAAATAAACACTGAATTAACGCAACATCTGCAAAGCGAAGAAGAAGTTTTGTTTCCGGCGATCAAAGAAGTTGAAATTGGAAATTCATCAAAGGCAATTATTATTTCAGAAATAAGGAGAATGTTTAAGGAACATGATTTTGCCGGTGGAGCAATGGATAAAATTAACCAACTGACAAATGGTTATCATATTCCTGATGACGCCTGTAATACATATCGGGTAGCGTTAAAAATGCTGGAGCAGTTTGAAGATGATTTGCATACCCATGTCCATCTCGAAAACAACATCCTTTTTCCCAAAGCACTTCGATTGGCAAACTAATTTTCACATCTAAAATTCAAATCAATGAAAGCAAAAAAATTGTGGTTAGGCTTTATTGCCGTAATGGTAATATCGTTTGGAGTTTTACTCTATTTTGGAAAGGAAATTTACCGAAAAGCACCGCCGATACCAACGAAAGTGGTAACTGAAAGCGGAAAGGTACTTTTTACCGGTCAGGATATAAAAGATGGCCAGAACGTCTGGCAATCGATGGGAGGACAGGAAATGGGTACCGTTTGGGGCCATGGTGCTTATCAGGCACCCGACTGGAGTGCCGACTGGTTGCATAAAGAAGCTGTTTTTATCCTCAATGCACTGGCAAAAGAATCGGATGCAGTTTCGTTTGATCAGCTTAGTGAAGAAAAGCAGGCTTCATTAAAAGTTACTTTGCAAAAAGAATTACGAAAAAATACCTACGATCCTTCAACCGGGATTATTACTGTTTCCGATTTGCGGGCAGAGGCAATCGCAAGCAACAGTAAATACTACGGATCATTGTTTACCAATGATCCTGAACTGGCCGATTTGCGGGACATTTACAGTATCCCTGAAAATGCGTTAAAAGACCCGGAAAGAGTTCGCTTGCTCGATGCTTTTTTCTTCTGGATTTCGTGGGCCTGTGTAACCGACCGCCCCGGGAAAGATATAACATATACCAACAACTGGCCTGCTGAACAACTTGTTGGAAACCACCCGACAGCAGCTATGAATTTATGGACAGGTTTTAGCGTAATCATTTTACTGGCAGGTATCGGGTTAATGGTATTGTATTATGCTCGCAGAAAAGATGATGAAGAAATTGCACCCAAAGAATTTTCGTTAAAAAATGAAAAACAAACCCCGTCGCAAAAAGCTACGGTAAAATATTTTTGGATTGTTTCCGCTTTGCTGCTGGTTCAGGTAATTATGGGAGTAATTACCGCTCACTTTGGTGTCGAAGGACAGGGGTTTTATGGTATTCCACTGGCAAAATGGCTGCCTTATTCCGTATCGAGAACATGGCACATTCAAATTGCCATTTTCTGGATTGCCACATCGTGGCTGGCAACAGGTTTGTATTATGCTCCTGCAATTTCAGGTGTGGAGCCTAAATTCCAGAAACTTGGTGTTAATTTTCTGTTCCTTGCACTATTGGTTATTGTGGTTGGTTCACTGATCGGGCAATGGATGGGTGTGATGCAGAAGCTTGGACTGGTAGAAAATTTCTGGTTTGGTCACCAGGGATATGAATATGTTGATTTAGGCCGTTTCTGGCAGTTGTTCCTGTTTGTAGGTTTGATCATTTGGCTATTATTGATGGGAAGAGCCATTTATCCGGCTTTGAAACAAAGATCGGAAAATAGAAATCTCCTGGTTTTGTTCCTGATCTCAACCATTGCCATTGCAGCATTTTATGGAGCCGGTTTGATGTGGGGAAGACAAACCAATCTTGCTATTGCAGAGTATTGGCGCTGGTGGGTGGTTCACCTTTGGGTAGAAGGATTTTTTGAAGTTTTTGCGGCTGTAATTGTTGCTTTCTTATTTGTCAGGTTGCAAATTATTAAGGCAGCTACAGCAACAACTGCCGTTTTATTTTCAACCATCATATTTCTTTCAGGAGGCATTTTGGGAACTTTTCACCATTTGTATTTTACAGGAACACCGACTGCCGTAATGGCACTCGGAGCTTCGTTCAGTGCGTTAGAAGTAGTGCCATTGGTACTTATGGGGTTTGAAGCATTTGATAACCTGCGCGTCAGTCGGGCAACGGAATGGATAAAAGCTTACAAATGGCCCATTTACAGTTTTATTTCGGTCGCTTTCTGGAACCTTGTAGGAGCCGGTATTTTTGGGTTCCTCATTAATCCACCAATTGCTTTGTATTACATGCAGGGACTGAATACAACTCCTGTTCACGGGCACACAGCTTTGTTCGGAGTATATGGAATGCTGGGAATTGGATTAATGCTGTTTGTTCTGCGCGATATGGATAAGGAAGCTGTTTGGAAAGACAAGTGGATGAAATTCTCTTTCTGGTGCATTAACATCGGGTTGGCTGCAATGGTAATCATTAGTGTTTTACCCGTTGGACTGGCGCAAACTGTTGCCAGTGTGAAAGAAGGATTGTGGTACGCACGTTCAGCCGAATTTCTGAGCCAACCTTACTTAGTTACTTTTAAATGGCTTCGTGTAATTGGTGATACCATTTTTGCACTTGGTACAGTGGCTTTAGCCTGGTTTGTTTTTGGATTGAGGTTTGGCTGGAGTATCGAAAAGAAAAAATAAGAATACATTTCAGAGGTTGGATTTTTGTGTGTTGGGAAAACCTGCACCGTAGTTTGCGGTGCAGGTGCTTTCCATAAAAATACTTTAAAACCAGAATAAGTCATGAGTGAAAATATAAACAATTCAAAATTCAGAAAATCAAAACTAAAGGAGTTGATATTGAAACTCCACGGGGGAGGTTCGCAGGAATCGGTAAGACAGGAGCTGCTTTTTAGCCTCAGTAATATTCCTTACGGTGAAGTGGTGGAAGTGGAACAGGAATTGATTTCTGAAGGACTACCTGAAAATGAAGTGCTGCGGCTTTGCGATGCTCATTCAGCAGTTTTGCATGGAACGGTTGATCTGTCAGCATCAAAAAAAATTCCCGATGGCCATCCGGTTGATGTTTTAGTACAGGAGAACAAAATATTGAAACGGCTTTCTGACCGAACCACAGAACAAATTTTATCACTTGGCCATATTTCCGAAAGCGATCTTGAGAAAATTGTTTTATCACTTAGGGGAGCATTTAATCAATTAATGGACGTGGATAAACATTACCAGCGCAAGGAATATTTGATTTTTCCGTACTTGGAAAAAGTAGGAATTACTGGCCCTCCAAAAGTAATGTGGGGGAAACATGATGAGATACGGGACTTAATAAAAGGAAGTATCGAAATTCTCCAAACTCCTGAATTGACAAAAAAAGATTTGCAAGTTTCCTCCGAAATTATTTTGCTTCCTGCGTTGAAAGGTGTTTATGAAATGACGATTAAAGAAGAGGAAATTCTTTTTCCAATGTTGATGGACACCCTGGCTGACGGCGACTGGTATGAAATACAGAAGCAATCTCTGGAAATCGGATTTTGTTTGTACGATCCGCAAACCGAATGGAAACCGGCCGGCATTGAACCTGAAAATATCAATGCTCAGCAAAAAGAAGGAGGTAATATTCAACTTCCCACCGGGAGTTTTACAGCAGAAGAGTTAATGGGAATTTTTAATACCATGCCGGTTGATATAACTTTTGTTGACAGAAACGATAAGGTGAAATATTTTTCACAGAGTGCCGACCGTATTTTTCAGCGAAACCGGGCAATTCTGAACCGTGATGTCCGACATTGTCATCCGCCGGCAAGTGCGCATATTGTCGATAAAATTCTGAATGATTTTAAAAGCGGTGCACAATCCCGGGCTCCTTTCTGGATCAATATGAAAGGAAGGATGATTCATATCGAATATTTTGCTCTCAGGAATGAAGCAGGTGAATATCTTGGCACTTTGGAAGTATCGCAGGATTTAACCGGATACCGTGCACTGGAAGGGGAGCAGCGGATATTGTCATACAAATTATAAATGAAAAATTAAAAATTCGGCAAAAAGATGAATACACTAATAATAACACCCAAAACCAAAGTATTTGAATTAATTGAAACTTATCCGGAACTGGAAGATATTCTAATTGAAATTGCACCTGCTTTTAAAAAGTTAAAGAATCCGGTTTTACGGAAAACAGTGGCAAAAATTGCGACGCTTCAGCAAGCAGCAGCAATTGGGAATGTAAAAACGGAAGAATTGATTAACAGACTTCGTAAAGAAGTGGGGCAGAATAATGTTGATAATGATATTGACAATCAGTACAACTACAAAAAACCTGAATGGTTTACTGAAAAGAAAATTAAGGAAAGTTTAAATGCTTCTGAAATGCTTGCTGCAGGAGAACAACCGGTTAACCAGGTAATTGCTGACCTGAAGAAACTTGAGCCAGGTGATATTTATCAGCTAAAAGCACCATTTTTAACGGCTCCAATTATTGATAAAGCCACCAGTTTGGGATTGCTGCACTGGGTTGACAAAAAAAGTGACGAGG
>CAVYOB010000054.1:0-95962 GCA_963769925.1 uncultured Prolixibacteraceae bacterium | reverse complement strand
ATTCTTTTACATCCTTATAACTGACAAGTTGTATTCCTTTATCCCGAATTGTTTTCATTATTTTTTCACTGGTGAAAACACTTAGAACCCATTTTCTGTCATCAGCAACATTTTCATAACCAGGATGTCCAACGGTCATCATTTCCGGTGATTCTGCTGCCGGATGTTCAACAAAAAGGTACTTACCAGGAGTCAGCTTTTCAAGATTTTCACAAAACCTGTCGACACGATCTTCATATTTTACATTCTGTCCCCAGCCTGAAAATCCTTTGACATCACTCATGTTTATTTCAAGGTGATATTCTTTTGCAAGTTTACTAACCAAATCAGCAATTTTCGGATCTAACCCGGTAAAACCCATGTGAGTACTTAGATGTGAAATGTGCGGAACATATTTTAACGATAATTCAATTTGTGCTCTTAACTCTTGTTCAATTTCATTCAAATTCCAGTTGCTTTCCTGAATCGAACTATTCTCTGGAAAATTAGGATTTTTCCAAACCATTGGGAAAAAGTAGCCATCTTTATCCACTAAGCCCGGACAATTTGTTAATGGCCTCCATTTGGTATTGCTCCATTCGCTGGTTAACGTTAAATGCACTCCTACATCAAATCCCGGATTTTCATTCAACATTTTTACTGCTTCCGGAAACCATGCGCAAGGCGCCATTAACTCAACTGAACGTGCAATTCCATTTTTGTACGACTCAACACACCCCAGATTTGCCGCGTGAAATGAACCAATATCATCGGCGCGAACCAGTAAATAAATAGTGTTATCTTTTTGTCCAAAAAGAGCTGTTGATATAAGAAAAACCAAAAGAAAGTTAGCTGCTTTTTTCATGATTCATCCTTTAAATTAACCGTACCACTCACGGGTTCTGCCCTGAAGATTATTCAAAGTGTCGATAGTAATATTCACATCGTTAACAATCTGGAAATCGAACATCCCCACACAAATAAAATCAGCGCCATTTTTGAAAGCCCAGTTAAATCCATCTTTGGGTTCGATGGCACCGGCAGCCAAAACTTTAAATCCCATAACCGGCACTTTAGCGCGCTGAACAAATTCAACAGCCCTGATCAGGGAACAAACAAAAAATATTGTTGTGAAATTTATTGTGATCGAGATAATTTTTCCCGTCCACTTCAAAAGGAACGCGGTTTTCCATCGGGTGTGCCGACCAATACTTGTCGTGGTGCATGGTTTTCATGTAATAATCAGGAATAATTCCCTGTTCTTCGCAGGCAATCAGAGAATCAACCGTATGAGCACCTAACCCGGCAGTGTATCCCTGGCTACGAATTCGATCGAGCATTTTTTCTATTACATCAATCCTGTTATCCCGCACCAGCCAGTCGCACCAGTTTCCCTGCACCTGCACAATATCCACGCCCATATCAATGGCTTTATCGATATTCACAAAGTAATCGTTTTTCTCCATTTCGGGTGCCACTTGCGAAATGACCTTAATTTTACTGCCGGTCATTTTTTTGTATTTCACCATCGTTTCATTGGTTGGAAAACCAATATTAATAGCATTCACTCCTGCTTTTTCTGCGAGCATCAAAGTCTCAAAAATTTTTTTCTCCGTATTGTATGCTCTAAAAAGTGATGGAACATAAATGAGATCTCGTGAGTGTGCCCAGCCACCAATTAAATTTCCTCCCAGAATTATCCGGCTGAGTTCATGGTCGCCAATTTTCCCTTTAGGCAATTCACCTTTTAATTCGCTGATATCTGCTCCGCCGATCTGAATTGTTGCCCCCGAAAGTGTATCAACACCGTATTTTCGGCTATCGCTAAACGCTCCTAAACCAATAATTCCAAGCGCAGGCAGAGTTGCCAGGTTTTTTAAAGCTTCTCGCCTCGAATGACTCGGTTCAGATGTTTCTTCAGGTTTTTCGGCAGTGGTCTTCTTTGTTTTAAACCAGTTTATTGCATATAAACCATAACCTTTTTCTTTTATAACAAGCAAAAGAATTAATGCCAATGCTTCAATCAGGTTTTTATTTACAATAAAAAGATTTCCTTCAACCGGCCCCATAATTGAACCTCCAAATGGTGGATATGCAAAATAATACAGCATTAAAAGAACAATACCTGAAATTGCTGACATACGAATTCCCAATCCAATGAAAAGCCCTAATCCAATTAAAATTAATGCAGCAATATTTAAAGGATCAACAACACTCATTAGACCTTCAGAACCTGCCATCCATTGGTAAAATCCGGCCAATGGCCCGGTAGAATTGGCAAGATAACTGGTCGCACTCCAGTTGCCGACTAAGATTTTTGAAATACCTTCGAATAAGAAATGCCAGCCGATAGCTATTCTGAAAACACTGATAATAGTCTTTTTCCAGTTCATGTTTTTTGGTTTAGTTCGAATTAAACGATGATTGAATCTATTTAAATTTACTCTTTTAAAATAAATGTATCTTATTCATTTTTAAAAGCGTATACAGTAATTAATAATGATTCCAAATTAATTTTTGATACTTATTTTGGTTGTTTCAACCACCGCATCATTTTCTTTTAATGCTACCACCAGTAATCCGCCTGAATGGTTTTCCAAATTAACATCTATTTTCCCCTGGTGAAGGTTTTGCATTTCCCAAATTTTCTGCCCAAGTAGATTTCTAATTTCAAGTGCATACTCTGAATTTACTGAGCCTGGCAACTCGATAGCAAAACTCCCGTGGTTCGGATTAGGATAAACGTTCATTTTATTTTTTTTTTGAATCTCAGCTTTTGTTCCTGAACCTTTTTCCAAAACTACGTAAAGAGTATTCTCCGGTAATTCAATTTCGACATCGTTATCACTTTTTGTTAGCGGAATTTCAGTTTTTGCATATCCGGCAACATCCAAAATTGTTGCTTTGTTAACCGAGCTATTTTTTATGGTTAGCTTAACCTGGGTATTTGCACATTTCCATGGCATTTTACCTGTATTATCAATCCTGAATCCATCAACAGTTGTTCCACTCATATCAAATGATTCAGCCGTTTCCTTCCAACCGGTTGGCCGCGAAACAGTACCTACCTGAATAAGTATTTTTGATGATTCAGCAATTGGTTTATCATCCATGGCAACTACGTTGATAGCAGCATAATTATTGGTGGTTTCAATAGTAACATCAGATAATTCAAACAACTGTTTTTCTCCAACAAAACCGCAAACTCCTTGTGCTGACGGTGCGTCCATGATAGAAATTCCGGTTTTGTAATCCCAGTTCAGTTCATTGTTGCTACTCTTAATATCTTTATTCTGATAATCAATTAATGATTCCAAATCACCGGAAACTTTCGAACTATCAGGATTTCCATCATAAACCACTTCCACTTTCCCGGTTAAATGAGCCAATGGAGATACGGCTGTTTCTTTTGAAGGATTAATCTGATCATAACTATCGCGATTAGGATCAAAACTATTTTCTTCACTGATTAGTGGCATCTTCCGGGCATAAATGGAAGCCAGCGATCTTTCCTCATGAACAACCGTTTCCCCGGGTTTTATATAACCTTTTCTGAATAATAAGGCATTGGCAGGAAACATTGCCATTTGTCCTGGAGAGGAAATGGTCCATCGGAACAGGGGATGTTGCGTCCCGTTTACCCAGGCCCAGGTGAAATACGGATTTGAGTCGTATGATTTTGATGTAGGTGAAAACCAGTAATAAGAATCAACCCCTGTTAATGACATATACGATGCGATCAGAAACGGACCTTCTGCCTGATATTTATTGGGTAAGTTCCAGGCACTTTCCGTAACAATCATCGGGTGACCAGAAACTTGTTTGATATTCACCGGGAGTAAGTGCGGTACAAAAAGAGCCGATTTTCCAACATAGTGATCACCCGGATCAATGCGCCACCCGGCATTTGGTCCCACATGTCCAGGGTCATAATAACGGTTCACAGCAAGAACTTCGCAGGAAGCATTGGTATAACGTTCAGCATCAAAAAGCAGATTTGGATCGGCTGTCTTCCAGTTATTACCGTTGATCAGTTGTTTGCATCCCAACTCCCTGTAATAATCATGAATTTCGGTATAAAAATTTCGCTGGACTTCAATAAAAAACTGAATCTGCTCATTCATTCGTAACGCCTTTCCACCGCTTTGCGGCTGAGTAGCATCCCAAATATGATAAACTCCCATTTCTCCGTTATCCGGGTCATCATCACCCGTTGAAGCATTGTACCATGCAGCTTTTGCACTGGCAATAGTTCCGTATTTATCAATCAGCCACTGGTAAAATTTTTGCCTGATTACTTTTGCCAGTTCCGGATGCACACTTGAAATTGTCCACCAAAAAACACCATCTTCATTTTCAATCTGAATTAAACCTACTGCCGGGTCATCTTTCAAAGGAATTCCGGTGTATGGATTGGTTTCAGTATATAAATATTTTACCCAGTTTTTGTATGCATTTTTAAGCGTATCACTAAAATACATTACTTCCCACAAATCGTCAGTTCCTGAATATCCGTCTATTCCCCATTCTTCGGGAACCCAGCCCCCCATATGTCCGTTGTGTGGCCAGAATGGCGATATGGTTGAATAGATACCTTCCTTTTTCATGGCCGCCACCATTCTCCAGATAGCATTCACTTCATCGGTGTCTACATCATTAATCATGGTCCCTTTGCCAGGAGGATTAATACTACCGTGATACCGGATCATATTCACTCCGACTTTTGACAGGAAACGTGCAAAAAAAGCCAGATCGTTATCTGAAAAATCACGGGTTTGATCTCCGCCGTTTATACTCCAGAATCTCACAGGTTCACCATTCCCGTTGACAAAAGAGTTGCCGTCTTCAGAAAGTTGGATGAACCCGTTTTCACCGGCATAATTTTCATTCAGATATCTTAAATCGAGCTTTGCATCATCAGTAAATTTATCGCCAGGATACTGAAAATTCCATCCTTGCTGAGGATCCTGGGCATTCAAATTTGAAAACAAAATGAAGAAGAAGAATGTGATGGGAATAATTAATTTCGTTCTTAAGTACGTTTTTTTCATTGGTTTAGATTTATAACAAACAATTATTGGGGCTGAATCTCTGATACAAAAATGTAAATAAATTTCATCAATACCACCTTTTCTGATAAATATCAAACCTAACCATTTTTTCAATTTTTTGATGAGATTTTTAAAAAACCGGTCTCATTTTCTACATTTGCCTTTTCTTAAAATATCAAAATGAACACTGAATTTACCAGGATCAGGTACCAGCTCCAATCCGTGAGAACAGGCAAAATATTTGAAGACAGCGGCTGGACACTGGATGCGCCGGGGGAGAGCGAGCCAACGCTTGTGAGAACGATTTATGAAAAGAAGCAGATTGATGTAAAAGATGATTCGTGGGGATTATATAAATTTGCCGACTGGCTCCCGGTAAGCAGGATATTAAATGGATCTTCGGCACCGGTTACATACAAAAGTGAGGGGCTGGCAAAAATTCTTGAATTAAAAAATCTATGGATTACTTTCAGTGGCTACTGGCCCGAAAAAGGGGCACATATGAAAACCGCCTCATTTAAAGAAACCGAAGCATATTCAGTGTGTGGCCGGATGACAAAAGAAATGGATAAAGTTTTGGTAGTGGCATCTGCAGGAAACACAGCCCGCTCATTTGCCGAAGTTTGTTCCGATAACCAAATTCCGTTGCTTTTGTGTGTCCCTGAAGATAATTTGAGCGCGCTTTGGTTTGATGCACCTTTACATGAGTGTGTAAAACTTGTTTCCAGCAAAACCGGTAGCGACTATTTTGATTCGATTCATCTTTCAAATATTATTGCGGGAATGGATCATTTTATTGCTGAGGGGGGGGCAAAAAATGTGGGCCGCCGCGATGGAATGGGCACAACAGTACTTTCAGCAGCAACAACCATCGGTCATATTCCCGATTATTATTTTCAGGCCATAGGAAGCGGAACCGGCGCTATTGCAGCGTGGGAAGCTAACCTGCGGTTAATTGCCGATGGTCGGTTTGGTTCCAATAAAATGAAGCTCATCGTTTCACAGAACACCCCGTTTAAACCGATATACGATGCATGGAAAGCAGACTCACGGGCTATGCTTCCGCTTCATGAAGATTTGGCCAGGAAACAAGTTGAAAAAATAGACGCTAAAGTGCTTTCAAACCGAAAACCACCTTATTCCGTCTTTGGTGGGTTGTATGATGCGTTGAAAGATACCGGCGGAGATGTTTTGCTTGCCAATAATCGGGAAGCAATGCAAGCTGCTCAATTATTTAAAGAAACCGAAGGAAATGATATTCATCCTGCTGCCGCTATTGCTACCGCAACGTTAATACGTGCGGCCAAAACAGGAATGATTGAAAAAGATGCAGTAATTATGCTGAATATTACCGGGGGAGGGGAACAAAAATTCAAAAAAGAAAACCCTTTATATTACCTAAAACCCGAAATTGTTTGCGATATGAACCCTGACGTTGAAGTGGTACAGAAAAAAATTTCAGCTTTAATTAAACCCTGTAATTAAGAAATAAGTAAATTCCCGAGTTATTTAAGTGTGTTCCCCATATACATCAGATTACTTTAATTAGATTTGATTTGCGCATTACGATAATTTAAAAACCATATCAATAGTAATTTTAATCATGAAAATAGTTCAAAAGGCGTTTTATCCCGTTTTGGTTTCATTGGGAATATTGCTCGTTTCTTGTCATCACTATACAGATTATTCGAATGTCCCTTATGTTGAAGACAGTCCGCCACCGTGGGAAAACCCCGCAATTTTTCAGATCAATAAAACAGAGCCTCATGCTCATTTTATTCCTTATACCAGCAAGGAACAGGCCCGTAGCGAAGACAAATGGCAGTCACCACTCATAATGTCTTTGAATGGGATGTGGAAATTTAAACTTGCACATAAACCATCCGAACGCCCGTTTTGGTTTTTTAAAGATGATTATGACACTCGTAAGTGGGATGAAATAAAGGTTCCGGCCAACTGGGAACTGGAAGGTTATGATTATCCGATTTACACCAATTCGGAATATCCGCATGAAAAAACCCCGCCAACCATTCAGGATTATTACAATCCGGTTGGTTCCTATAAACGTACTTTTACCGTTCCTGAAGACTGGGATGGAAAAGATATCATTCTCCATTTTGGTGCAGTAAGTTCAGCAATAAACGTATGGGTAAACGGAGAATTTGTGGGTTACAGTGAAGACAGTAAAACACCAGCTGAATTTAACATTACTTCATTTTTGAAAAAAGGAGATAACAGTTTGTCTGCCGAAATTTTTCGCTGGAGCGACGCCTCTTATCTTGAAGATCAGGATTTCTGGAGAATGAGTGGAATCACCCGCGACGTTTACCTTGTTGCCCGAAATCCATTGCAAATTCAGGATTTCAGAATTACTTCAGGATTAGACGAAACTTACACAAATGGAAAATTTGCCTTGAATGCAAGTGTCCTCAACTTGGGAGAAAATGCAAGCACATCTGCAATTGAAGCTGTTCTGTCGTTAGAGAATAATGTTGTTAAGACCTTTAAACAAAATTTGAATACCGGAAAAACAAGCGTTTTATTTGAAGCTGACGTTCCTGATGTCAAACAATGGTCAGCAGAAATTCCGAATTTATATGAACTGCTCATTACGTTAAAAAACAATGGGGAAACGGTAGAAGTTGTAAGACAAGAGATTGGTTTTCGAACTTCTGAAATTAAAAATTCAAACCTGCTTATCAACGGAAAATATGTTTATCTCAAAGGTGTTAATCTTCATGAACACAACGATAAAACCGGACATGTCCAGGACAAGAAAACCATGCTGCTGGATATAAAAACGATGAAAGAACACAACATTAATGCGGTTCGGACATCGCATTATCCCGAACCTGCCCTGTGGTATGAACTCTGTAATAAATACGGACTTTATATTATTGATGAGGCGAATATTGAATCGCATGGAATGGGCTATGGTAAAGAATCACTGGCCAAAAATGAAGACTGGAGAGAAGCACATTTGTATCGTACAAGGAACATGTTTGAACGAGACAAAAATCAACCTTGTGTAATTATCTGGTCGCTGGGTAATGAAGCCGGAAACGGAGTAAATTTTTATGCCACATATGATTATCTGAAATCTGTTGACAAAACCCGGCCGGTACAGTATGAACGTGCAGGCAGAGACAGAAATACTGATATTTACTGCCCGATGTATGCCCGCATTGAATATTTAGAACGATATGCAAAAGGGACACATGAAAGACCACTGATCCAGTGTGAATACGCACATGCCATGGGAAACAGTACCGGTAACCTGCAGGATTACTGGGATGTGATTGAAAAATATCCGCTATTGCAGGGTGGATTTATTTGGGACTGGGTTGACCAGGGATTACTTACTACAAATGATAAAGGTGAACAATTCTGGGCTTACGGTGGTGATTTTGGCCCTGACACAGTTCCTTCTGACGGGAATTTCTGTATTAACGGATTGGTTAATCCCGACCGGGGTGTTAAACCGGGACTAATGGAAGTTAAAAAAGTGTATCAGTATATTGGTTTCGAACCCGTTGATCTAAGTAAAGGAGTTCTTTCCATCAAAAATAAATATGCTATTCGCGATTTGGATAATTTCAATTTTGAATGGACTGTCACCGGTGATGGGAAAGTAGTTGCAAATGGCAACCTGAATAGTGTAAAATTGCAGCCAGGCATGTCGAAAAACGAAAATCTTGGTTACTCATTTAACTCCGAGCCGGGTGTGGAATATTTTCTCACTTTAAGAGCCAGTTTAAAAAACAAGGAAGGATTACTGGAAGCCGGAACAGAACTGGCTGTCGAACAATTTAAGCTGCCTGAATTTACTCCCGTGCCTAAAGCAAATATTGCCAAATTTCCTGAAGTAAAAACCAATGAAACAGATAACGCAATTACTGTTTCTGGAGAAGGATTCTCAGTTACTTTCGATAAAATAAAAGGTGTAATTTCCAGCTTCAAAACCGGAGAAACAGAATTTATCAAATCCGGACCGGTTCCGAATTTCTGGCGCGCTCCCACGGACAATGACTTTGGCAACGGCCTTTACAAGCGCAGTCTTGTTTGGCGCGAAGCCGGGCATAACAGAAAGGTAAAAAACGTATCGGTTAAAGCAAAAAGTAAAAATGAAGCCCGGGTGAATTTTAATTTCGATCTGGTAGATAAGGAAGATGCAAAAATTGCCGATTACACATTAGATTATACCGTTTTTGGTTCGGGCGATATTGTTGTTGAAAACCATTTTAAGATGACTAAAGATGGTCTGCCGGAAATTGTTCGCATGGGGATGAACCTGGTTATGCCGCGGCATTTTGATCGGATGACCTGGCTCGGTCGTGGACCCTGGGAAAATTACGACGATAGAAAAACCGGCGCTTTTGTTGGCTTGTACAGTGGTAATGTTGCTGATGAGGGGTGGGCTTATATTCGTCCGCAGGAAAACGGAAACAAAACCGATGTTCGCTGGTTAGCCGTCACCGATAGTACCGGAACAGGTTTGTTCTTCCAGGGAATGCCACTTTTAGAAGTAAGCGCTCATCACAATCTGCTGAAAGATTTTGAATCGTTGGAAAAAACCGACGGAAGACAATCCGAGGACGTAAAAGTGATTAACCACCATACGATCGACGTTAGGCCTCGTGATTTAACTTCGGTTAATATCGATTATAAACAAATGGGCGTTGGTGGAGACGATAGTTGGGGAGCATGGACTCATCCTCAATACCGGCTGACCGAAAAAGAGTATTCTTACTCGTTCCGAATGAAAGCTATCAATTCTGCTGATGTTCCGACAAAATTGGCGAAAGATAAACTGTGGTAGCATAAATGAACCAGGCAAATTAACCTCTTGTATTTTAGACTACTATGGTTGTTTAATGAATAAATTTTTTGTCTCTTTATAATTCGTGGATCGTATTTTCGTTCTCTGTTTAATCAGTAACTTTGACAAAATTTATGCTCATGGATTTTAAAAACTTTGTTACTCTGATACTACTGCTTATCATAGCATTTATACCTTTACTCTTTGGTTCAGAGAACAGAACGCGCATTTTTCCGAAGTTGAAATATTTTATTCCGGCAATTATTTTTACCGAAGCTGTTTTTATAATCTGGAACAATCGTTTTGCACAAATGGGTATTTGGAGTTATAATCCTGACTATTTGAGCGGTAAAGAAATATTTAACCTGCCATGGGAAATATGGTTGTACTACATCGTAATTTCATGGGTTTCGCTATTTATTTATGAATGGGTAAAAATAAAATTCAGCCGCATTCAACTGGCAAATGTTTTTGTGGTTGTTAGCTTGGTATTATTAGTCGTTTTCGGGCTTATTGCCTTTTTTTTCAAAGCAAAAATTTACACCTTTTTTACCTTCTTTTTGCTAACTATTTATTTTGGATACACACTTTTTAGGAATCGGTTCAAAAGACATCTTACAGGTTTTTATCTCACTTTTTTTATTCTTCTGATTCCATATTTTCTTTTGTCGTTAATATTGGTTACGTTGCCTGTAATTTCTTATCTGCCGGAATATGAACTTCCGTTTCGTTTGCTTCAGGTACCTGTTGAAAACCTTGCAGGCTTTTTTCTTTTGCTGATTATCAATATTACCATTTCAGAATATTTATCCGATCGGCGATTTTACTAACGTTTTAATCTGCTTTTCAATTATTTTTGATGTTTATGACATTTTTATATAACACGGGAATCTTTCTTTACACATTGCTTATTAAGCTGGCTGTCCCTTTTTCTGCGAAAGCAAAATTGTTTGTCAACGGCCGAAAAAACTGGGAAACTCAATTGCAGGGAAAGATTGAGAAAGGTTCAAAATACATTTGGGTACACTGTGCTTCTTTGGGAGAGTTTGAACAGGGGCGCCCGTTGATTGAAGCCATTAAACATCAACTTCCCGGATATAAAATAGTCCTCTCTTTTTATTCCCCTTCGGGTTACGAGGTAAGAAAAAATTATCCCCTGGCAGATGTTATATGTTATTTCCCTCCGGATACTAAAAAGAACGCCGAAAAATTTATCCACCTTATTGAACCTGAAAAAGCATTTTTTGTAAAGTATGAATTTTGGTACCATTACATTAATGAACTTAAAAAAAGTCGAATCCCTTTGTTTTTAGTCTCAGGAATTTTTCGTGAGAAACAGCATTTTTTTAAAAATACCGGTTGGGGAAAATGGTACAGAAAGTTACTGTTAGGTTTTGAACATTTATTTATCCAGGATGAAACTTCTGCTGATCTTCTTAAATCAATTGGGATAAATAATTTTACGGTTTCCGGTGATACTCGTTTCGACCGGGTAGCCGAAATAGCCAAAAATGCTCAAACCTGTTCCGCTTGTTGAAAAGTTTGCCGGGAATGCACCGCTTATTGTTGCCGGAAGTACCTGGAAGCCTGATGAGGAAATGCTTTCAGCATTTATTAACCAGGGCTCTGAGCTTAAATTTATTATTGCCCCGCATGAGGTTTCAACTACAAATATTAACAGGTTACAACAATTGTTGAAAACTAAGACAATTTTGCTAAGCAAAGCCGACGAAACGATAATCGGTAATTACCAGGTGTTGATAATTGATTCTGTCGGGTTATTATCCTCACTTTACAGGTATGGTAAAATCGCATACATTGGCGGTGGATTCGGGGTTGGCATTCATAATATACTTGAAGCAGCCACTTTTGGGTTGCCAATAATTTTTGGCCCTAATTATAAAAAATTTAAAGAAGCTGTTGACCTCATAAATCAGGGGGGAGCATTCTCGATTTCAAAACAGGACGAACTCTACAGGGTATTGAATAGACTGATAAAAGAAAAATCTCCTCGGGAAAAAAGTGCAAAGATCAGTAAAAATTATGTGGAAAAAAACGTCGGTTCGACCCAAGTTATCATAAAAAAAGTTTTTAACAATTGAGCTAAATTTGGATTGAATTTTGTTAGTCTGTTTTTTTCTAAAAATCACGCCAAATATTCTAATAAATTACACTTCGCCCCAACGATCTAATATAATTTTCAGTTTTGGGAAACTTTTTTTTCAATATTAAAAGCCTAATGTCTGACATACTAATATCATTAACATTTTAAAGTTGATAACTTTTAATTTTTTTCTGGAAAAAAATCTTCCGTTTCTTCGATTGTGTTTCTATCTTGCAACACACAAAACGCTTGATAGGAAAAACGGGTATTCCATATTAAAAATTTAATGTAGAATTAATCTAATTTACTGGACAAAATGGCATTAAACGAAGTATCTGTAAAGGCTCAGGCCGGGCGAAAAATCTACACACAGGAAGAAGCAATTAATGCTTCATTGGAGTACTTCAAAGGAGATGATTTGCTGCTAGAGTCTGGGTAAATAAATATGCCCTGAAAGATTCTTTCGGGAATATTTTTGAACTCACTCCCGATGACATGCACCATCGTTTGGCAAAAGAAATTGCCAGAATTGAAAATCATTATCCCAATCCCCTTAATGAAGAAGAAATTTATAGCGTCACTCAAAGATTTCAAATATATTGTACCGCAGGGAGGACCAATGACCGGAATTGGAAATAACTACCAGGTCGCTTCGCTTTCAAATTGTTTTGTAGTGGGTAATGATGGCAAATCCGATTCCTACGGAGGAATTATGAAAATTGATCAGGAACAGGTCCAGTTAATGAAACGCCGCGGAGGAGTAGGACACGATCTTTCACATATTCGCCCCAAAGGTTCTCCGGTAAAAAACTCCGCACTGACTTCTACCGGAATAGTTCCATTTATGGAACGCTATTCCAACTCAACCCGCGAGGTTGCACAGGATGGAAGACGTGGAGCATTAATGTTATCTGTATCTATCAAACACCCTGATTCCGAAAGTTTTATCGATGCCAAACTGGAACAGGGAAAAGTTACCGGCGCCAACGTTTCGGTAAAATTGAAGGACGATTTTATGCAGGCTGTTGAAACCGGATCACCCTATGTTCAGCAATACCCGATCGAAGCGGAAAAACCCATTTATAAAAAAGAAATTGATGCACAAAAACTCTGGGGTAAAATTGTGAATAACGCCTGGAAATCTGCTGAACCGGGAATTTTATTCTGGGATACTATTATTAATGAATCAATTCCGGACTGTTATGCTGATCTGGGATATCGCACCGTTTCCACAAACCCGTGCGGTGAAATTCCGCTTTGTCCGTACGATAGTTGTCGTTTACTGGCAATTAACCTGTATTCTTATGTTGAAAATCCGTTTACCAAACAGGCAAAGTTCAATTTTGAATTGTTCAAAGAACATATTCACTATGCACAGCGCATTATGGATGATATTATCGATCTGGAGTTGGAAAAAATCGATGCGATTCTTGAAAAAATCAATGGCGACCCGGAAGATGAAGATGATAAAATTTGTAGAACGTTCTCTGTGGGAAAATATTCGAAAAAAAGCTAACGAAGGCCGACGTACGGGAATTGGAATTACTGCAGAAGGTGACATGTTAGCTGCTCTTGGGTTACGCTACGGAAGCGAAAATGCAATTGATTTTTCAGAAGAAATTCATAAAACCATTACGTTGGAAGCATATCGTTCTTCGGTACATTTGGCCAAAGATCGTGGCCCGTTTTCAATTTACGATAGCGAGCGTGAAAAAAATAATCCGCTTATTAACCGGATCAAAAAAGAAGATGAGGCATTGTATGAAAAAATGACTAAATCACGGCCGGCGTAATATTGCCTTGCTTACTATTGCACCAACCGGCACAACCAGTTTAATGACTCAAACGACTTCTGGAATTGAGCCCGTTTTCATGCCGGTGTATAAACGCCGTAGAAAAGTTAATCCTAACGATAAAGATGTCCATGTTGATTTTGTTGATGAAGTTGGCGACCACTGGGAAGAATATACGGTTTTCCATCATAAATTTAAAACCTGGATGGAAGTAAATAATTATGAAACCAACCGTGAATACTACCCAGGAAGAACTAAATGAACTGGTTAAAAAATCTCCTTACTTACAAAGCAACTTCAGGAGATGTTGACTGGCTGGCAAAAGTAAGAATGCAGGGACGAATTCAGAAATGGGTGGACCATTCAATAAGTGTTACCATTAACCTGCCTGCCGAAACAAATGAAGAACTTGTTGGAGATCTTTATTTTGAAGCCTGGAAAAGCGGATGTAAAGGAGTTACTGTTTATCGCGACGGATCCCGCTCAGGAGTGCTTATCTCAAACGATGACTACTTCTAAGAAAAAAACTTCCGGGTTCCCAACCAAGCGTCCGGAAAAACTGGAAGCCGACGTGGTTCGTTTTCAAAATAACAAAGATAAATGGATTGCATTCATCGGACTGATGGATAGCAAACCTTATGAAATTTTCACCGGTTTTTCGGATGACGAAGATGGTATTTTATTGCCTCGCTCCATCACCAAAGGATATATTATTAAAAGCTACGAAGACGAAGAAACTTCCCGCTACGATTTTCAATACATCAATAAAAGAGGATATAAAACAACCATTGAAGGATTATCCCACAAATTTAATCCGGTTTACTGGAACTACGCTAAACTGATTTCAGGAACACTGCGTCACGGAATGCCGATTCATAAAGTGGTTGAACTGGTTACCAGCCTTCAGCTTGACAACGAAACTATTAATTCATGGAAAGCAGGAGTGGCCCGCGCATTGAAAAAATATATTCCCGATGGAACTTATGCAGAAGGTACCAGGTGCGGAGAATGTGATTCAGAAGAAGTAGTTTACCAGGAAGGTTGTCTTACCTGCCTTTCGTGCGGCTCTTCGAAATGCGGATAATTTTAAAAACAATCTTTAAGGAAACCAGGATCAGCAGATTCTGGTTTTTTTTGAAAAAAATAGCACAACAAAATTGCTGTGCTATTCGTGCAATATCATAGAAATCAGGTTAAGATTCAATCATTTTCTGGTAATCATCAGCCGACAATAATCCATCAATTTCTGCCGTATCTTTTATTTGAATTTTAATCATCCAGCCATTGCCAAAAGGATCTTTGTTAACCAGCTCCGGCTCATCTGCCAAAGCTTCATTAACTTCCAGAACCTTTCCGCCAACCGGCATAAAAAGATCAGAAACCGTTTTTACCGCTTCAACCGTCCCAAAAGTTTCGCCTTTGTCAAGTTCTTCACCTTCGGTTTCAATCTCAACAAAAACCACATCTCCCAGTTCTCCCTGGGCAAAATCGGTAATGCCAACAATAGCGGTTTCCCCTTCAACACGAATCCACTCGTGATCCTGGGTATATTTTAAATCGGCCGGAATCTTCATAACTGTGCTTTAATTATTTTTTTCAAAAGTAATATTTTTTACTTTAACATGCAGTTATAAAAATGAACCATTTAACTGATTTTTATCCTATTTTAAAGATCAGATCAAAAAAATTGTGACACATTTTGTATAATTGTCAAAAATAGAACTCCATGTTTGCTGAAAAGATCCACCATAAAAATGAGTTGAATAAAGCTGCAAGAAAGTTGTTGGAACAATTCGGAGAACAACGGGTTTTTGCTTTTTATGGGAAAATGGGCGCCGGCAAAACCACATTTATTCAAGCCATTTGTCGCGAACTTGGTACATCTGATAATGTAACCAGCCCCACATTTGCGCTCATTAATGAATACCGGACAGCTGATATGAAATCGATTTTTCATTTTGACTTTTATCGCATAAAAAAGCTTGAGGAAGCCTTTGATCTTGGATATGAAGATTATTTTTACAGCGGGAATTACTGCCTGATTGAATGGCCTGAAATGATTGAATCACTACTCCCTGAAAAAATTACTCAGGTTAAAATTGAAGTTTTGGAGGATGAGACACGTATAATTTCAGCTGAATTGGTTTAAATCTGTACATTTTGAAAATTCGGCATTTGAATGTAACTTGTTCAACTCAATTAAAACGTAAAACTTAACCTTTTTGAAAATGACATCACAGGAGAGACAGAGAGAAAACAGTCTGATTTCGAAGACCATGCTGTTGCCACAGGAGGAAATGCTGGAGGTGGTAAAAAGAGGTCAGAAGATGAAAATTGGCATCCCTTCAGATTTACACAAGGTTGAGTATCGTGTTCCTTTAACGCCGCAGGCTGTCGATCTTTTAGTTTCATACGGTCACGAAATTTTTATTGAAAAAAATGCAGGAAAATCGGCCAGTTATTCCGATAAAGATTACAGCGAAGCCGGTGCAACCATTGTTAATAGTAAAGAGGAGACATTTCAGTGTGATATTGTTTTGCGTATTTCACCTTTCTCCAGCGAAGAAATTGACACGCTGCGTGGGAACCAGGTGATTTTTTCCAGCATGCAGGTTCAGGCATTTTGCCATGAATCGATTCAGAAAATGATGCAGAAAAAAATTACTGCCATTGCATTTGAGTACCTTGAAAACGAAGACGGATTTCTGCCCTTTGTCCACCAAATGAGCCAGATAGCAGGTGTTACTTCCATTACTGTAGCCAGCGAATATTTAAGTAAATCGCGTAACGGGAAAGGCGTTTTGTTTGGTGAAGTAACCGGTGTAACCCCGGCCGAACTAGTCATTATAGGCACCAGTACTGCAGCTGAATATGCAGCGCGTGCTGCACTTGGATTGGGAATTTTTGTCAAAGTTTTCGACACTTCAGTTTATGAACTCAGCAAACTGGAAGAAAAACTTGGTCGCAGGATTTTTACGTCTGTTTTTTATCCAAAGGTGTTGAGAAAAGCACTTGTCTCGGCAGATGTAGTTATTGGAGCAATGTCGTTTAATACTACGCCCAAATTTAAGGTTTCTGAAGAGCTGGTTAAAAAGATGAAGGAAGGCTCTATTATTATCGACCTGAATGTTAGCCAGGGTGGCTGTTTTGAAACGTCCGAATGTACCAACTTTAATAAGCCAACTTACTTAAAACATGGCGTTGTACACTATTGCGTACCCAATTCACCTGCACTTGTCGCCCGCACTGCATCCATTTCGATGAGCAATATTCTGATTCCGATTTTGCTTTCGGTTGGAGACAATGGAGGCGTTGATGGGTATATTAAAAACTCTAGGGGATTTCGGAAAGGTGTTTATGTTTTTCATGGGGTACTTACCAATGCCGACATTGGGAACCTTTACAATATTCCATCCAAAGACATTGACCTTTTGTTGGCAGTTTTTTAAACCAAATCAAGAATTGCCATGGAAACAGGATCAACCTTAAATTCGTCGTTGTAAATTTCCCCGGAATCGAAATCTTCAAATCGGTCACCGGCAACAACCAGTCGGTGGTTTCCTTCAGGAAGCGGGATATTGACCGATTCTTTTCTTCCGTTGAAAATGACAATAATCTTGTTCCACGAATCGCCAACCTTTTTGGCTTCAATGCAATATGAAACCACTCCAAGCTGGTACTGCGTACAGAAATGCAGGTTTTCGCTGATCATTTGGCTGGTTGTCATTCGAAATGCGGGATGGTTTTTCCGTAATGTGATCAACTTTTTGTAATACTCAAAAACGGCGTAATATTGTTTTTTCCTGTCCCAGTCGATCTGGTTAACTGAATCGGGAGATTTGTAAGAATTGCCATTTCCCCCTTTTGTCCGACAAAAATCTACGCCTGCATGCAAAAACGGAATTCCCTGTGAAGTCAGGATCAGGGCTCCGGCCAGTTTCATCATTTTACGCATGTTTTCGTCCGAAATTCTTGAAAAACTAAATTCAAGTTTATCCCAAAGCGTGTAATTATCGTGACAGGAAATATAGTTTACGCACTGATCAGGCCCGGCTGCCCATGCATTTTTTGATGTTTCCACATAATCGAAAACAATTTGCGGATGATTGGTTGCTGCAACAACACCAAACTTCACCGCCTCTTCCCGTAACTCAAGGCCACTTACAAAACCTTTACTTTTTTTCAGGCCGTGATTTCCTTTGAGAGCGTCCCTGAAATCGTCGTTAAATGTTGCTATTCCCGAAAGTTGTGAAATATTGGTCTTCACCGCACGATACTGTTCCGACATTGGACTTTGTGCTGCCGCCCAGCCTTCACCGTAAAGAACCAATCCTTTTACCATTTTATCCAATTCAGCACGAATGGTTTTCATGGTTTCAATGTCGTACACACCCATTAAATCGAAACGGAATCCATCTACATGAAACTCTTCCACCCAGTAAATCAGTGAATCGACAATGTACTTTCTAACCATGCTTCTTTCGGTGGCCATTTCGTTGCCGCAGCCTGTAGCATCCGAAAATGACCCGTCGTTTTTCTGCCGGTAAAAATATCCGGGAACCGTTTGATTAAAAACAGATTCTTTGGCAAAGTAAGTGTGATTATAAACCACATCGAGAACAACCCCGATTCCTTCGGAATGCAATGCCTGAACCAGCTTTTTAAACTCCATGATCCGATATGTTCCATCGTGGGGACTTACTGAATAAGAGCCTTCGAGTGCATTAAAATGCAACGGATCGTAACCCCAGTTATACTTTTCATGTGGCTTTTCTTCGTCCACAGTAAAATAATCGTTAACCGGCAACAAATGTACATGCGTAATGCCTAGTTCCTTTAAATGCGCCAGCCCGGTAAAAATATTGTCCGATGTTTTTGTGTCCTTTTCAGTAAAAGCAAGAAATTTTCCCTTATTTTCTATACCCGAATTTGCAGCAATCGAAAAATCACGCACGTGGGTTTCATAAATAACGGCTTCAGTTGCGTTATTTAAAGTTGGCCTTTTGTCCTTTTCCCAGTTCTTCGGATTTGTTTTTGCCGGGTTAAAAATCATTCCACGTTTTCCGTTAATGCCTATACAACGGGTATAAATATCCAGAACTTCGGCCAGCCATTCGCCATCATTGATACGCAGTGTATAAAATTTCCCTTCATAATCCCCAATCAGCACTGCCGACCATGTACCATTTCCCGAAGGTTGTAAATTCGTTTTATGAAACGCTTCTCCTGTTTCGCCATCTTTGTACAATCGCAGTTCTACAGTTTGCGCCGAAGGAGCCCATATTTTAATGGTTATTTTTTCCTGAGACCAAAAAACGCCCAGATCGTTGCCTTCGTAAAAGGGGTAGGTAGAAAAATCAATATGATTAAATTTCCAGTTCCTCATTAAAATCTTACTAACGTTTTTCGAATGAATATACTTTTACTTCCCAGTCGTCTCTTTTTCACATCGTTAAGGACAATCCGTATTTTGGAAAACCTTTTCAGCCGTTTGTCGTGACGGTAAAATTGGTTCAGGTCAATTTCAAGTGAATGTGTCTTTTTCTTCTCCAAATACAACGGGTAAAAAACATGGTTGTTCATCCCGTTAATTTTGAATTTACGTTTCAGCCAGAAATTATCGAAAATTAGCAATGGTTTGTCCATATCGATATCCGAATTTCCTGTATTCTTCACTTTTAACCTCAAATAATCAGGATAATATAACCTGTCTTTCCCCAATTCAATGCGTACCCTTCGAACAAGAAAAAATGATCTGAAATTCAACGTCCCTGAACGCCCCTTTATTTTGCCGAATGCGAAAATTAAAACCAACACTATTAATGCTATCAGCAGAATCCAAATCAATTTATCGCCATCAGGACCGACTTCATTCTGTGCAAAAAGTTCAGAATAAAAACCAGTAAAAAAGAGTAGTGTCCAAACACGTTTCATCCCTGCAAAATTTGCGTAAAAATACATTAATTTAATCCTTCTCCAACCGGATAAATATTAAGATTAACTGATAATTTTTATCTACTGAAAGAAACCTTCTGAATTCTTGTGTGTAAGTAGAAAATATAATAATCAAGGTTTGGATACACCCCTCAAAACCGCGGGGAATTGTACCAGGTCATATTCCGAATCGTAGATCAGGTATTTATTTATCCATTCTGGATTAAATTTATCCTTAAACTGGTACTGCCCTTTAAAATGGCTGAGTGATTTTATCCTGTCGAGGGCAAACTTGATTGATCTTTCCCCTATTGTTTTTGCATCTTCCATCCCGGCAAAAGCAACCATACCCAAATTCACTTTTTCAATTCCCTGTTGCCTGAACCATGAGAACATTTCGGTCAGGAGGAAATAAATGATCCCGGTAGGAGCATCGTCGGTAATCCTTATCAGGTCGTAGGTACCTTCGCCTTTCACATAGTCGGGAATAATGTTCAGAAATGCTACAATTTTTTCTTCCGGGTTTTCAATCGCCATCACTGTAGTTTTCTTTATCAGTTCAGGAACAAACATTCCCTGCGAAAAAATCATTTCTGTTTTCCCGGGGGTTTTCATCCATGCATCGGACACCTGTTGAAGTTTCTGAACCACGCCATCTTTAATCTCCGGAGGATAAATATGAAACGTATAACCCGTTTTCTGCGCTTTGTTTATGGCATTTCGCAGTGGATGCATTTTTGAACCGGTAAGTGAAAAGGTTTCAAGGTTAAGAATTGCCTCCCTTCCGATAAATAATACTTTCTTTTTTAACCTACGAAATATTTCAACGGATTCTTCAGGTACACGGTAATAAAAGGTGTGTAATCCGTTTCCATAACAAAACTGCTCAAAGGCTTTTATTGTTGCTACCACTGTTACTTCATCAGCACTAACAGGAAGTTCAAGAACTACAGCATAACTTCCCTGAATCTTATATGCAAGAAACCCATCGTCGTGAAAAAAGAATTGCTTGTCAGTATAATATTTAAAGTAATCAAGTGCCGATTTGCCATAATTCTGAACCAGCAACCGGGCATGATTAATGTTGTTTTGCTGGTCTTCCGTTTCAATAGAAAACAGCGGTCGAAAAGAAAGTAATATTGCAGAGACCAGTAACGCACCGCTGAAAATATAAATAAATAGAATAAAATAATGCCCGAAGTTCGATTGAGGGAAATAGCCCGAAGCATCAAAAAGAAAAATCAGTCTAAAAGACGCTTTAACGGAATCGACAAGACCATAATTCATTCCCATGTGGGTTTTTTCCAGGAAATAGGTCCCTGCGACTGCACAAACAATGACAGAAAATAATCCTATCGACCAGATTCTCCACCAGTTCTGCCGCAATAACGGCATCGATTTTACATTGTACAACCGGTAAGTATACAATAAGCTTATAATGGCCAGTAAAGACACCGAAGCTTCTTCGTAATCAATTCCTTTTGCCAGATGACCTATAGCTGAAAGGATGAGCAAAAACAGTGAAATTCTCCAGGCCCGTTTTACTCCCTTTAATAAATACACCGACAATATAATTAACAGTAAACCAACAAAGAACACGGTAAAGTTGGAAATTAATAAGGCAACTTTAGGGAGCAGTTTTTCTAAAATAACGATTCTATCTGGTAATGCAGGGGAAATGGCAGATACTATATTTATAACCCCTGCAATGAAGATTATAAATACCGGCAACACACGCAACAAAATGCCTTTTCTTGAAAAAAGGAACGATCCTACACCGGCAATCAATGGCACCCAGAATTCAAAAAACCGAAATACCAGTGTAATTGCAGCAGCCTGCGGCGCAGGTATCCCACTTTGTATAAAAATATAGGTCATCGAGACTTCAATAGCACCAAATCCACGAAGAAAAGGAGACACAATAAGCAACATCACCATTACAATATAGGCGATAAACGAAATGAGCAAAGTAGGATGAAATCCCAGCGCCAACATTGAAATGTAAACATGTGCAACGCCAATAAGCTCAATAACTACTGAAATAAGCAGTGTAAATATAAAATGCCTGATATGCAGTGTAGTAGATAATATGTTGTCGATATAAATCAACACTTCCGGATTGAATCGCTGGATAAGCCGATAAACCAATTTGCGTTTTATAAAAGACCAGACAACGAATAATGCCAGTCCCATAATCAGCAATAATGCCAGAAACGGAATTAGTTCGGCAGACGTCAACCTGTTTCGTAACAACAACACAACCAGCAAAGGAAATGCAACCACCACTACCGATAAAATACCGCATAAACCATAAACATATGACCCGTAATGAATATCAGAATTATTAATTCCTTTTTTGGTTAACGGACGGGTAAAAAACATCAGCGATGAAAAACCACCTGCCGGAAGAAAAACACTAATTAGATTTCTTTTTAGAAACAAAGGAAGTGTATCCCTGATCCCAATTTTTACACCTGCAGTTCTAAAACTGAAAACGTACATTAATGCCTGAACCAGAATATAAACTCCGGTAACAACCAAACCAAGTAAAAGATAAAATTGATTTACGTGCTGCAGGGTAGATTTAATCTGGGCAACTTCAAGATGTTCATTTTTGATGAAGTAAATACTCATCAAAATCATTAAAACCGCCAGCATAATTTGCCAGACGGGTTTACTGCTTTTTTGGTTTTTAAAAATCCTGATCATCGTTAATATCAGGTTTTGTTATTTTGCGACCAAACCAACCTTAATCCCATAACAAATGATCATAAATTACGAAGAGCAACTACCTCTTCCAGTGTTTTTGGTTTCGGTTTTCCGAGCAAACGAGCTCCTTTTTCAGTCATAACAAAATCTTCTTCGTTTCTTATTCCTCCAAAATTACGATAACTATTTACTTTTTCCCAGTTAATAAATTCGTTGAATTTTTTTTCTGAACGCCATAAATCAATCAATTCAGGAATAAAGTAAATTCCCGGCTCAATGGTAAAAACATGTCCTGCCTGTAACGGTTTTGCCAATCGCAGCGATTTTAATCCAAATTGGGTACTTTTCGGTTGCCCTTCATAACCAACCCAAATTTCACCTAAGTCTTCCATATCGTGCACATCCAGTCCCATCATATGCCCGGTTCCGCAAGGGAAAAATAAAGCGTGGGCTCCGGCCTCAATAGCATCGCTTGTTTTTCCGCGGGTGAATCCCATGCTTTTTAATCCGTCGAAAATAGCGCTGCAGGCAGCTAAATGCGCGTTTTTGAAAGGTTTCTGAAATTCAAGCGCGTTTACTGCGGCTTCATGAGCCCCTAACGTAATTTCATATATTTCTTTTTGTTCTGTCGTAAAATCTTTGCTCACCGGAAAAGTACTCGATAAATCACCGGCATAACCCATTGGCGTTTCATATCCGGCATCAACCAAAAAAAGATCTCTTTCTTTAATGGTATTGCCATGATAATGATTATGTAGCGTTTGTCCGTTTATGGTAGCAATAATCGGGAAGGCAATATTTCCACCTGCAGCTAAGGCCACCTGGTGAATTTCTGCAGCAACTTCAGCCTCCGTCATTCCCGGACGTGCCATATTTATTGCAGCAACGTGCATGTCAACCGAAACATCAACTGCTTTTTCAATTTCAATTAATTCTTCCTCTGTCTTAAATTCCCGTTGGTGAATTATCGCTTTAACCAAAGCAACTGAATATTTAGAAGGAATTTGTTTCGCCGCAATCCCCAGCCATTCATGAAGTTTGACTTTATTTTCAGCGCGGTACAATGGAAGAAAATGAATTTTTTGTCCCATCTCATTCGCGATATCAAGCATAGCCGGTAATTTTTTTAACGGGTACACCAACGAAATTCCACAGCCAACCGCCCTGTCTGCAAGTGTTGGCTGAGGTCCCATCCACACAATATCATCGATTGTATAATCATCTCCAAAAAGAATCTCACGGTCGTTATCAATATCGATTACTGCAACCAATCCCGGGTGCTGAATTCCAAAATAATACAGGAATGTGCTGTCTTGCCTGAAATGGTAGGTATTGTCGGCATAATTCATGGGAGATTCATCGTTTCCCGGAAACAGAATCAATCCTGATCCAATTTTTTTCTTTAGTTCTTTTCTACGTTCGACATAGATTTTTTGATGAAACATATTTCAATTTTTATAAGATTTTATTTCATACTCCTTGGTAGACTCTTCGTTAAGAAGATTTTTAACAAACCTATTCCACCTTATTCGGATAAAATAAGAATAGTCAGTCAAGCCATGGTTCCGGTTAGGAATTATTAGCAGCTCAAAATCTTTATTGTTTCTAATCAGTCCGGCAGCCATCCACAAACTCGATACAGCATTCACATTGTTATCCATATCGCCATGTATTAACAATAATTTCCCCAGGAGGTTTCCTGCAAGGTTAAAATTCGACTGTTCATCGTACTGCATTAATGAATTATTTTTTATGAACTACCTATTTCGCTATAAAATCAATGGCTCTCAGCCGCTGATAATACTGCAGGTCTTCCGCAGGCTTTTTAAGTCCGGCGGGCAATGGCATTTTTGAAAACTGCTGAAAATAAAGTACACAGGCATCCCGCCACCATTCTGCAAGCTTCACCTGCATTTCTATCCGGCCTTTTACATGCTTAAATTCTTCTGAATCAATCTTCCCTTTCAGCGAATTCCAATCTTCCTGCATTTTTTTTACTCCTTCAACACCGGCGTAATAATGAAGACAAAGTTCGTCCCATAAAGGTTTTCCCGAACGCATTTTATAATTCCAGGGCAAATGGTGAAACCAGAGCAAATATTCATCGGGACAAGTTTTCAGGTTGACAAATTTATCGGCAACAGGTTTAAAATACTGGCTTGTTGCATCGCTGCCTGTTGGAGTACGGTCAAAACCAATCCCCGAACTATCTGCCTGATGATAATATACTGCAGTCCAGTCGGCCCGGCCTCTGCTCACCCATGGTCCCGGACCAAGATGAAAACCGGCTCCCATAATGTGGTGTAATCCAAGCGGAGTCATATAATTCACTGAATTCTTCCTCGAATCCATCATCATTTTTTTTATCGTTGCAACTACAGTTGGATCGGATGAAAAAGTCATTTTTATCCACTCATCTGCAATTTCTTCGGAGGAGAGATCATCGTTCCAGGCAAGGTTACCAAAAGCAAACCAGTTAGCCTGTGCAAATAAATGTCCTGTCCAGTTCCTGTCAGAACCGGTGTTTGCTACACCTGCCATCCCGGTGAGTATGTGATTTTCAAGTGTTCCGTCAACTACTTTGGCAACAGTTGAGCCCTTGCCCTTTGCATAAGTATCTGAATCCAGACATTCTTTATACAATGGCGCCATATAACATAAATCAGTTGACTGCCCCAGGTATTCCTGTGTGATCTGGAATTCCATCATCAACGGTGTTTTAGGCATTGCACCAAATAACGGATGAAATGGCTCCCGTGGTTGAAAATCGATTGGCCCGTTTTTTACCTGGATCAACACATTATCGCGAAACTGGCCATCAAGCGGTTTAAACTCATTATATGCTTGCTTGGCACGGTCAACCGGAACATTATTGTTGTAAACAAATGCCCGCCACATTACAATTCCGCCGAAAGGTTTTAAAGCATCGGCAAGCATGTTGGCACCATCAGCATGAGTACGATTATAGTTTTGCGGACCTGGTTGGCCTTCCGAGTTGGCTTTTACAAGAAATCCGCCAAAATCAGGAATATAAGAATAAACTTCTTTTACTTTCTTTTTCCACCACTCTTGAACCTCCGGATCAAGTGGATCGGCAGTTTGCATTCCTCCGATATTTATTGGTGAACTAAATTTAATCGACAAATAAACTTTTAACCCATACGGTCTAAATATATCTGCCAGCACCTCTACTTTCTTAAGGTATTCAGGAGTAAGCATAGCCGGGTTGGCGTTGACGTTATTCAGTACTGATCCATTGATTCCGATTGATGCATTTGCTCGTGCGTAATCACTGTACCTTGGATCGATTTTATCCGGCAAATCTTCCCATTTCCAAAGTGACTTACCCGCATAACCCCGTTCAATGGAGCCATCTAAATTGTCCCAGTGATCAAGTACCCTGATTTTAATTTTAGGTGAACTAACCATATTTAACCCATTAATGCTTTTCCCTGTCTGCATCAACCGAAGAAAATTGAAGGCTCCATACAATAATCCTTTGTCTGAGTTTGCAGTAATAATTATCGTCTGGTTTTCACCCGTATTTTTTGAATAAATCAGGAATCCTTCACTTCCAATATCTTTTACCTTACTTTCGATTTCAGGATTTTTTGCCTGCAGATCACTCATTTTTGCAACAACCAGCGTTCCGTCCGATAAGGTATTCCCATTTACAGGTAGTTGCATTCCCAACATTTTATTTAAGCCTGAGAAAAGCTCCTTTTTTACAATTTCCAAAGTGGGAGAATCACCAATAACTTTAATGCTTTTTACCTGATCACTGTATTCCTGGCGAAGCGACTCAGAAATCGGAAAATAATTTAACCATAATCCATATCCATCGTTGGCAAAGCCTGTGTTCTGGCATAACATCAAAAAAAGGATCAGAAATAATACAGAAAAAGTTTTCATCATATTAAATTTTAGCTGATATCTGGATTTCATTTCCCTGGCATATAAAAAAATTCAGAGCACTAATTCCCTGTTTATTTAGAAAAGGGTGGTTAATATACTGAAAAAATTGTAATTTCCTTTCTTGAATCTAATTCTAAACAAACAATGAAAATCACATTTATTTTTACCTTATTACTGTTATTATTTTCGCTATCGGGGGTAGCACAAAATTCAACCGGAAAACCCGATTATCTGAATCCCAACCTGCCGCTGGAAACCAGGGTAAACGATATCGTTTCAAGAATGACTCTGGAAGAAAAAGTATCGCAAATGATCGATGTCGCCAAGCCAATAGAACGACTTGGGATACCCGAATACAACTGGTGGAATGAATGTTTGCACGGGGTTGCACGCGCAGGAACGGCAACGGTTTTTCCGCAGGCAATAGGATTAGCAGCCACCTTCAACACAGATTTGATGCACGAAATTGCCGATGTAATTTCAACTGAAGCCACGAGCAAAACATAACGAATCGCTAAGAAATGATAATTACGGACGATATTTCGGATTAACGTTTTGGACGCCTAATATTAATATTTTTCGTGATCCGCGCTGGGGGCGCGGGCAGGAAACTTATGGAGAAGATCCTTATCTCACAGCACGAATGGGTGTGGCTTTTGTAAAAGGATTGCAGGGGACCGATCCTAAATATTTTAAAGTAGTTGCCACGCCAAAACATTATGCCGTCCACAGTGGTCCCGAACCAAGCCGACATACTTTTGATGCAATTACTGACCAACGTGATTTATATACGACTTATCTTCCGGCTTTTAAAGCCTGCATCGAAGAAGGAAATGCCTATTCGGTGATGTGTGCCTACAACGCTTACATGGGAAAAGCGTGTTGCGGATCGGATGATTTGTTAAAACAAATCCTTCGTAAAGACTGGGGATTCGACGGTTACATTGTTTCTGACTGTGGTGCCATTTCTGATATTTACCGAAACCATAAAGTTGTGGAAACTGCCCCCGAAGCGGCTGCTTTGGCAGTAAAATCGGGTACTGATCTTAATTGTGGCCGTGTTTATGATCCGACCCTGGTAGAAGCTGTAAAACAGGGCTTTATAACAGAAGATGAAATTGATGTTTCTGTAAAACGATTATATCGTGCCCGGTTTAAATTGGGAATGTTCGATCCCCCGGAAATGGTCCCTTACGCAAAGATCCCGTTTAGTGAAAACGATTCGGAAGAACATCGAAAGCTTGCTACAAAAGCAGCAGAAGAGTCCATCGTTTTACTAAAAAATGACAACAATACGCTTCCTCTAAGTAAAAGTTTGAAAACAATTGCAGTGATTGGTCCGACAGCCGATTCTTATGATATGTTATTGGGTAACTATAACGGAACTCCTTCAAGATATTCAACGCCATTACAAGGAATTGCCAAAAAAGTTGGCAGAGCAAATCTTGTAATGTATGAGCAAGGATGCAACCTAGTTGAAGATGGTCCGATTTTAAATCCAATAACTTCGAAAATGTTGAGCTACGATGGCAAACCGGGATTAAAAATGGAATATTTCAAAGGAACAGAACTGGAGGGAAATCCTTTTTATTCGGAAACGGCTGAAATGGGAAATGCAAGCTGGTTACAGTTCCGGAGGATTCCGGGCCTAAACTGGCGAGATAAATACTCCGTCCGATGGACCGGAAAGTTAACTATGCCAGTTTCAGGCGATATTGAATTTACTGTTTCAGGCGATGACGGATATCGGATGTTTATCGATGGAAAACCATTTATTGAAGACTGGTCAGAACATCAGGAAGCAACAACAAAAAGCAATCATATTAAACTGGAAAAAGGAAAAAGTTACGATTTTAAAGTTGAATTTTTTCAAAGCACTGGTTTCCCGCGGCTCTCAATTCAATGGGATATTTACAATACCGATCATTTTAAAAATGCCGTTGAACTGGCCAAATCTTCTGATGCAGTCATTTTTGTTGGTGGAATTACTGCCCAGCTCGAAGGCGAAGAAATGCGGGTAAGTTACGACGGATTTAGTGGCGGCGACCGCACTAAAATAAGTTTACCTAAAGTTCAGGAAGACCTGATAAAAGCGCTTCAGAAAACCGGAAAACCTGTGGTTTTGGTTCTTACCAGTGGTAGTGCCCTTGGCGTGGAATGGGAAAAAGAAAATATTCCCGCAATTGTTCAATTGTGGTATCCCGGAGAAGAAGGAGGAACTGCACTTGCCGATGTTTTATTTGGCGATGCACAATCCTTCCGGCCGTTTGCCGGTTACTTTTTACAAATCGGTTGAACAGTTGCCGCCATTTGAAGATTACAACATGAAAGGAAGAACCTACCGCTTTTTTGATGGTGAACCTGTGTATGGTTTTGGATATGGAATGAGTTATACTCAATTTGATTATTTAGGATTGAAAATGCCGGATAAAATGAAAGCTGGCGAAGATCTTACTATCTCAGTTAAAAGTTAAAAATACCGGGAAATTAGCAGGAAGTGAAGTGATTCAGCTATATGTTTCAAATACTGATGCAACAGTTCCTGCTCCGATAAGAAGTCTGGCAGGGATAAAAAAAGTAAACCTGAAACCCAACGAGGAACAAACAGTTGAATTTATTGTAGATCCGCAGCAAATGGCTGTTTTTTATGATAACGGTAACTTTATGGTAGAACCCGGATTCATGGAAATTTCAGTTGGAGGAGGCCAACCTGGACTTGCTGCAAAAACGACAATGGTTTTGTCGAAAAAAGTTGAGGTCACCGGAAATCCGTATTTGGTGGAACAATAAAAATATAACGCTGATTTTATGCCTTTTAAAAAAAGAATTGCACTTATCGGAATAATATTTTCGCTTATAGCCGGACTGATTTCAGGGATTGATATGATCGGAGAAATTGCTAAAACCCCCAATGTTTTAATCGTATTTTTCTCTGGTATAACTGGTGGTGCTTCTTTGGTAAGTTATATAAGGAAAAACCCGAAAAGTAAATAACATATTTTTTATATGTCTGCACATAAGTATGTATCAAATTATTATTTAATTTTACATGCACTAAATCATTGAAAATGATACAAAAACCGCATAAATCAAATCTACCCGGTACCTACCGCTGTCTTTTCAGCTGCCGGATGTTTTATGCTTAGTTACGCTCCCTCCCGTTAGTCATCAGTACCCTCCAAAGTGAGGAGAAGAATTCATCTTAGATTTTTTCAACGACTTTTTCAATTTCTCTTTTTTAATTTATTTTGAAAATGACATTCACCAAAATAAAAACCAAAAAAAATCCTGAACGACCTGCCGGTGCTGAAGGAAATTTTCATCGCCCGAAAATCAAAAAACCGCTGCCGGGAATGAATGACCGTATCCGCCGGTTACGCAAACAAAGCGTTGAAACACAGGAATCGCTTTCCATAGAACGAGCATTGATTACCACCAGATTTTACCGGGAAAACCTGGGAAAATATTCCGATCCGATGATGCGGGCATTGAATTTCATGGAAATCTGTAAACAAAAAACCATTTATATTGGCAAAGATGAATTCATTGTTGGCGAACGTGGACCATGCACCGAAATCAGTTCCTACTTTTCCGGAACTGACCTGCCACAGCGTTGAAGATTTTCACGTGTTGAATTCACGCGACCAGCAACGTTACACTATTTCGCAGGAAGATATTGATATTTATGAAAAAGAAGTAATTCCATACTGGAATGGCCGCACCATGCGCGAACGGATTTTTAACCATGTGCCAGAAGAATGGAAACGCGCTTATGAAGCCGGTTTGTTTACCGAATTTATGGAACAACGTGCTCCGGGACATACTGCGCTTGATGGAAAAATTTACCGGAAAGGAATGCTCGATTTCAAAAAGGAAATTAACGACCATATTCAACGACTCGATTTTCTGAATGATCCGGAAGCCACTGAGAAACTGGAAGAATTGAAAGCCATGGCTGTTTCGTGTGATGCTGCCATTGTTTTTGCTGAACGACATGCCGATCTGGCCGAAAAAATGGCAAAAAAAGAAACCAATGCAAAACGAATTGAAGAGCTAAAAAAAATTGCTGAAGTTTGTCGTTGGGTTCCCGCTCATGCACCGCGAAATTTGTGGGAAGCCATTCAAATGTACTGGTTTGTCCACCTCGGAACAATTACCGAACTGAATGGCTGGGACGCCATGAACCCGGGGCATTTCGACCAGCATTTGCAACCTTTCTATGAAAAAGAAATTGCAGAAGGAACTACTCACCCGCGATGAAGCAAAAGAACTCATCAGTTGTTTCTGGATGAAAGTAAACAACCATCCCGCACCACCAAAAGTAGGAATCACAGCACGAGAAAGCGGAACTTATAACGATTTTACCAACATTAACATTGGAGGTGTAAAACCTGATGGTTCAGATGGAGTAAGTGAAGTTTCCTATATTATGCTCGAAGTTATCGAGGAACTGCACATTCTCCAGCCCGGAAACTCGGTTCATATCAGCAAAAAAACACCCGACAAATTTTTGCATGCCGCCTGTAAACTTATCCGGCAGGGACATGGTTATCCTTCGGTTTTTAATCCCGATGTTTATGTTCAGGAATTGGTTCGTCAGGGAAAATCGCTGCAGGATGCCCGCGAAGGTGGTTGCAGCGGATGTATTGAAGTAGGAGCTTTTGGAAAAGAAGCATATTTGCTTACCGGCTATCTGAATGTTCCGAAAATTCTGGAAGTTACACTGAATAATGGAATCGATCCGGTTACAGGAAAAGTAGCCGGAATTGCTACGGGCGATCCACTGAACTTTAAAAGCTATGAAGAACTTTACGACGCATTTCTGAAACAACTCAATTTTGTGGTTGATCAAAAAATACGGGTAAGCAATTACATCGACCAGATGTTTGCGAAATATGCACCGGCCCCGTTTCTTTCTGTTGTTATTGAAGACTGCATCAGCAAAGGAAAAGATTATTACAACGGCGGCCCGCGTTACAATACAAATTACATTCAATGTACGGGTTTGGGAACGGTTACTGACAGTCTTTCGGTATTGAAAAAACATGTTTTCGAGGACAAAACTTTTACCATGAAAACCCTGCTGGATGCAGTGTCAAAGAATTTTGAAGGAAATGAACCGCTCCGTCAGCGGATTGTTAACCGGACTCCTTTTTTTGGAAACGATGATGAATATGCCGATTCAATTGCGGTTCAGGTTTACAATGACTTGCTGGCATGCCATTGATGGAAAACCCAATACAAAAGGCGAAACATTTCATTTGAATATGCTTTCAACCACCTGCCATGTTTATTTTGGGAAAGTGTTGGGAGCAATGCCAAACGGTCGTTTTTCAGGCAAATCAATTTCCGACGGAACATCACCATCGCATGGCTGCGACACACACGGGCCAACCAATGTTATCCGTTCGCTTGGCAAACTGGACCAGGTAAAATCGGGAGGAACTCTGTTTAACCTGCGTTTTGTTCCAAGTCTGTTGAAACGTGAAAAAGACGTGGAAAAACTGGGGCACCTCATCCGCAGTTATTTTACCCTTGGCGGTCATCACATTCAGTTTAATGTGGTTGATACTGCTACTTTGTTAGCTGCCCAGGCCTGCCCGGAAGATTATCGTGACTTACTGGTACGAATGGCCGGTTACAGTGACTATTTTAATGATATGAATGCTGACTTGCAAAATGAGATTATTGAACGGACCGAGAACGAAGCATTTTGAAATAACAGAACAAAGAAGATAGAGCAAAGAACAAAGAAGTCAGGATTAGAATAAATTTGTATTTAAGTTTTGTTCTTTTGTCTTGATTCTTTAATCTGAAAATTATGATTCCACTTATTTTTGACATAAAACGATACGCCATCAGCGACGGACCAGGAATCCGGATTGCCATTTACTTTAAAGGATGCCCTTTGCGTTGCGCATGGTGTCATAATCCGGAAAGCCAGTCGCCAAAAGTGCAGAAGTTATATACAGATTCAAAATGCATAGGAACACAGGACTGTGTTGAGATCTGCCCGGAAGATGCACTCAACATTAACACCAAACGGAATTGTAACCGACAGCGATAAATGTACATTGTGCGGGCTTTGCGCCGACGCCTGCCCGTCAAAAGCGATTGAAATGTCGGGGAAACTGTATAACCCGAAGGAACTGATGCAACTTATCGAACGCGAACGGGTGCATATTGATCAGTCTGGGGGCGGTGTAACATTTTCTGGCGGAGAACCAACCATGTATCCTGAATTTCTAATCGAAATGCTGAAAATCTGCGGAGAACACGGGCTACACTGTGCAGTGGATACATGCGGTTATGCATCAAAAGAAATTCTGCTCAAAGTTGCTGAATACACCGATCTTTTTCTATATGATCTGAAATTGATGGATCCGGTTCAGCATAAAAAATGGACGGGAAGAGATAACCACATTATTCTGGATAACCTGAAACTTCTGGCCGAAACAGGAGCAAAAATCAATATTCGGATTCCCTTTATTAAAAATGTGAATACCGATGAAAATGAGGTCAGAAGAATGGCAGAATTTATTGCCGGGCTGCCATATAAAAACCGCGATTTGAAAATCGCGGCACCCCAAAAACCGATGATTAATATTTTGCCTTACCACAATATTGCAACCGGGAAATACAAAAAGCTTGAGTTGGAATATAACGAAGGCGAAATGGACGAACCTTCGGAAGAAGAGATTCAAAATGCAGTTGATATATTTAATTCATTCGGTTTGGAGGTAGAGATTGGTGGATAAAAAAACTCCCGCCCTTAAGCGAGAGTTTTCTATTTTGTTCAGAAGTCCTTTTTCAAAAATTCAATCAGCAGTTTTTTCTTTTCCCCAGGTCAAAACAATTACCAATCCGATCACTGCCATCAAAACTGTCATTACAATGACATCAACAATTACAGCTGTTAAATCAGACATCGTTGTCATGGAGTACATCATTAAATCCATTGTTGAACTTAATAACAAGCCAAAAAGTGCGCCGGTTTTTATGCCATCAGCAATACCGGAAGCTCCAGACCATTTCAAAACCATTGTAAGGAATAAAGCCAAAATAAAATTTGAAATGATCATGGCCCACCAAATCATTTGGTCGTCGGGTCGGTTCAGTGTGATATCAGAATGGGCTGCCATAAAATCTGCAATTAACATTCCGTAAACCAACCAACCAAGCAGAAAAAATACAATTCCGCCAAAAATAGTTCCTTTAATTAATTTCATAATTCAGTTAGTTAAAATTATACAAGCATAATTTACGGGAAATTTAGTAAAAAACAAAAATACCAATGTTTTTACTTGTTGAATTTCAACACGTTATACCACACAAAAGAACATTTGTTTATTTTGTTTTACATGCCCACTTTCTCAATTGTACCCTTAATCCGGCTGTCTTCAGCTTTAAAACCCATTAAGTGACTGACCATAGATTTCTGTATTGTTGTAGAAAGTAGCGAAGGATCTTTGTAGGCAACAGCCCGTAAAAAATCGTGTACCAGTGCATGACCTTCTCCATGGTCTGTTTCTTCCGGTGTAGTTGATGCATCCCAGATACTTTGTTCTCCTGATATTAAATTTATTAACGGCAATTGTTTTTCCCATCTCCTATTATTTCACCATCAGCACAAAAAATGCGGGCGTTCCGGCCTTTATTGCCGGTTAATGCTTCCATGGAAAAGCCCGCCGTTACACCACCTTCAAACTCAAAATCAGCTACCTGATGATCTACCACATCATTATCGCTTCGATATACGCATCGACCGTACGGACCGGTAAATAATTCGCGCAAAATATTTTCATCATTTTCTTCCTCAATGTTCAGATCATCCAGCCACAATCGCTGTTCAAGATAAATTTTTCGTGCTGAATAAGGACATGATCCGTTCTACTTTGCACCCGTCAGTACATCGGTCGGTTGAACCCTTGGGAGCCATTTCTCTTCTGAAATACCGCAAAGAACCAAACGATTGTACCCGTGAACAAGGTTTGTTGATAATCCACCGTAAAATATCGGTATCGTCGCATGATTCTGATAGTATTACCGGATTCGATTTTTTTGAATTCGCCCGGGTTCCTCTTACAAAAGAATGTGCAAAACGAATATGTCCTACAAAATTAATATGCTGAACACTAATCACATTTCCTATTTTGCCGGAAGAGATTATTTCTTTTAGTTTTTGAAAATATGGGTTGTACCTCTGAACAAGACAAACCGCAACAATGGCATCTTTTTCTTCTGCCAGTTGCAAAATATCATTGCATTCATCCCAGGTTTGTGCAATTACTTTTTCGAGCAACAAATCATATCCCATCTTAAGACCAGCCATTGCCGGACCATAATGCAAATAATCAGGAGTTGTAATAAACAGGGCATCGGCAAATTTAGGAACTTTAAAAACCTGCTCCCATGTTTCAAACTGGTTTTCTTCAGGAATGTTAAACGCTTTTGAAATACGATCGCGTCGATACGGAACTGGTTCTGCAACGCCAACCACCTGCATCTCCTTGGGAAATTGTAATCCATAAGAACTGTAAGCTCCCCAGCCCCGGTTGCCTGCTCCAACAACAATTACTTTCACAGGCTCAGCAAGCTTTCTGTCATCCTGATTTTTTAATTCAGCATTTAATTCCTTTCTGTAATTTTGAGAATACGTTTTATTTGTCAGGGTTGCGCCCAGCGCCGCGATCCCTATTGATTTCAATACATCGCGTCGCTTCCAGTTTTGTGTTGTTCGTCCCATTTTATTTCTTTTTCTTTTTTGTTAATAACTAAGTTACGGGATTTGATTTTATTCCTCTTTCATTATTTTTGAATTTCTTAAATAAAATTGAAATGAAACATCTATTTTTTCTGGTCTTTTTATTGACAGGCATTACCTCAATTGTATTCTCTCAGAATAACGAACTTATCTTAAAATCGTTTCATTCTATCTCGAGTAACGACATTTTAAAATATGCAGACGAGCTTACTTCTCCAAAATATAAAGGCCGGCTTTCAGGGTCACCTGAATACCTGGAAGCGGCAAAATGGTGTGCCTCAAAATTTGAGGAATGGGGCGTTAAGCCGGCCAACAAAGGAAGCTATTTTCAATATTTCAAAAATGCATACACCGAAGTATATTCAAAAGGCAGTATCACTTATTTCCCCGGGGACGGCAAAAAAGTTGAACTTCAATTCCCGGAAGATTATTACCCGGGTTCGAATTCTGATTCGGGAACAGTTAGCGGAAGTATGGTTTATTGCGGTTACGGAATTACCGCCCCCGAATTAGGTTACGACGACTATAAAAATGTGGATGTAAAAGGGAAAATTGTGCTGCTGGAAATTGGAACCCCATACACAAAAAACGATACTACACTGGCAAAATGGACTCCTTACGCGTATCATCGTTACAAGTTCAGCAATGCCGTAAAACACGGTGCAGCCGGAATGTTGTATCTCAGTAAAATTGCCAATCCAAACACTTCCCACATCGACGGATTTATTTATGCTCATATTAGCAACGAAGTAACAACACGAATTTTTAATGATGCAGGAAAAGATTATACCGAAGTAAAAAAGGAACTTGCCGAAATGAAAATTCCGTCGTTTGCATTGCCGGATAAACAAAAAGTTACTATTACTGCAGAAACCAAAAATTTTCCTAATACAAAAGCTTGTAATGTAGTTGGAATGATTGAAGGCTCAGATCCTGTCCTCAAAAATGAAGTTATTATTGTTGGCGGGCACCTCGACGGCCAGGGTTATTTGGGCGAAGTTTGGCCCAGTGCACTCGACAATGCTTCGGGTGTTGCCGATATTATGGGTGCCGCAAAAGCACTTGCTGAATCAGAAGTAAAACCTAAACGTTCCGTACTTTTTATACTGATAGGCGGCGAAGAATGTGGTTTGTATGGAAGTGAATATTATGCAAAACACCCCTTGTTTCCCGTTGATAAAACTGTGTTGATGATCAACCTCGACATGGTAGGCAACGGTACGGGATTTTATGTGGCAAACGGAAAAAGTTATCCTAAACTTTTTAGCCATTTTGAGAATGCCGATGAAAAATATATCCATCGCAAAATAGGTGCATCTGAATGGCGTAAAAATTACGGGCGTCCGCGTTCCGATGAATCTAATTTTGAAAATGTTGGTATTAAAACCTTTGGTTTATATACAAGAAATTCCGTTTTCCCTGTTTACTATCACGATCCGCGTGATAAAACTGATGTACTTACTCCCGAAATTATGGAAGATGCAGCAAAACTACTCTATCTGGGAATTTTAGGAGTTGCAAATGATGAAAATATCCATATGAACTAATTCCATATCTTCGGGTTTTATAAAAACATTATGCAATACGAAGGTAACATATTAAAAATGCGCACCGAACTGGCCAATCCGGTGCATTACTTTTTACCGGTTGGTGAAACTGAAATTGCAATGAACGATTTGATCGGAAAAAAAATTTCCATGAAATATTCCGGGCAAATCAACTGTATTTCATGTGGCAAAAGAACAAAAACTTCGTTCGGTCAGGGTTTTTGTTACAACTGTTTACAAACTGCTCCCGAAGCCAGTGAAACGATCATTCATCCGGAACTTTCGAAAGCGCATTTGGGTATTGCCCGCGATATGGAATGGGCCGAAAGAAATGACCTAATTAGTCATGTGGTTTACCTTGCTCTTTCAGATGATGTAAAAGTAGGGGTCACTCGTATTCATCAGGTTCCTACCCGCTGGATCGATCAGGGAGCAAGGTCGGCAATAAAGCTGGCAATAACACCAAATCGCCATATTGCTGGGATCATAGAAGTTTTTCTGAAAAAATATTATACAGATAAAACCAACTGGCGCACCATGTTGAAAAATGAAATCGCTACGCATATTCAGCTAATGGAAGAGAAACAAAAAGCGGCAGAGTTGCTACCCCGTGAACTTCAAAAATACGTTGCAGATGATGATAAAATTGTGACTATTAATTATCCTGTTGAAAATTATCCTGATAATATTAAAAATGTTGGCTTTGATAAAAAGCCGGAAATAGGAGGCCTTTTAAGAGGAATCAAGGGACAATATCTCATTTTCGACCAGGGTGAAGTAATAAACATTCGAAAACATAACGGATATTTTCTGGAGATTACGGTTTAATTTCAATTAATAATCGTTTTAAAACATCCGGGATTCTTTACTGCAACTGACAAAACTCTTGTCTTCCTAAAATAAAAATTTCTTAATTTGTCTTTTGAATTGCCGAAGCATTTAAAACAAAAACGAGAAACATATAAAAGAACAAATATTAAAATGGAAAATATAGACTGGAAAAATTTAGGCTTTGGATACCGCGATGCAGATTATAACGTTCGCTGTTCTTACAAGAATGGTAAATGGGGAGACCTGGAGGTAAGTACCTCGAACACCATTAATATTCATATGGCCGCCACTGCGCTGCATTACGGACAGGAAGCATTTGAAGGGTTAAAAGCCTTTAAAGGAAAAGATGGCAAAATACGCATTTTCCGTATGGATGAAAACGCCAAACGTATGCAAAGTTCCAGCGACGGTATTTTGATGGCCAAACTTCCGGTGGAGATCTTCATGGAAGCTGTTCGCAAAGTAGTTAAGTTGAATGAAGGTTTTGTTCCTCCATACGAATCTGGCGCCTCGTTGTATATTCGTCCTTTGCTTATTGGAACTGGCCCTCAAATTGGTGTAAAACCGGCAGAAGAATTCCTGTTTATGGTTTTTGTAATGCCCGTCGGGCCGTATTTTCCACAGGGATTTATGCCAACCAACCTGGTAATTTACCGCGAGTACGACCGTGCTGCTCCACAGGGAACCGGGAAATACAAAGTTGGCGGCAATTATGCAGCCAGCATGTACGAAGGCAAGAAAGCAAAACATGAAGGTTTTTCAGCAGTTTTGTACCTTGACAGTAAAGAGAAAAAATACCTTGACGAATGTGGTCCGGCTAATTTCTTTGGAATTAAAAACAAGACTTACGTAACGCCACTTTCCGACTCTATTTTACCATCGATAACCAACAAAAGTCTGATTGTTCTGGCTGAAGAAATGGGTTTGAAAGTTGAGCGGCAGAAAAGTACCTTATGAAGAGCTGGCCGAATTTGAAGAAGTTGGTGCATGTGGCACAGCAGCAGTAATTTCTCCGATAAAAGGTGTTTACGATTCTGATAATGACAAGTGGTTTAAGTACGGTGAAGAACCGGGCGAGTGGAGCACAAAATTATACAATAAACTGCGTGCAATTCAATATGGTGACGAACCCGATAAACATGGTTGGGTTGAAATTGTAGAATAAATTCTAGTTGATTTAATATTATTCAAAAGCTTCGGAAAATCTCCGGAGCTTTTTTGTTTAATAAAAGTTTTTCAGAATAAAAATTTATTCTCCTGTAACTTCTTCGGAACTTAACCGTCTTATCCTTTGAACAGTGTTCAGAATGCAGTATGACTATAAACGATTACAATCTGGCAGTTACCGATTATTCCGACCGTTTGTTTCGGTTTGTGCTCAAAAGCATCCGCGATGTGCACAAAGCTGAAGACATTGTTCAGGATAGTTATGAAAAGTTGTGGAAGAATGTAGAAAATGTAAATGCCGGAAAAGTAAAGTCGTACCTGTTTACAACGGCCTATCACACATTAATCGACAATATCAGAAAAGATAAACGTTCTTCCTATTATGAAGATATTACATTGAACGAAGAAAGTCATGAAACAGCATACTCTGATTTGAGTGAAATATTGAATGAGGCTGTTAACAAGCTTCCGGAGGTGCAACGCATGGTTTTGTTACTGCGGGATTATGAAGGATATTCGTACCAGGAAATTGGCGAATTGACCAATTTAAATGAGTCGCAGGTGAAGGTTTACATCTATCGGGCAAGGGTATTTCTAAAGAAATATCTGGTAAAAATGGACTTGGTTGTTTAAAAAAGGAGACAGGGCAAAAAGAAATTAAGGAATAATGAAAATCAACAGAGATAATTACGAAGCTTATTTTATCGATTACCTTGAAGGTAACCTCGATGAAAAACTGGTGGATGATTTTTTGGAATTCCTTCAGCAAAACCCCGATCTAAAGGAAGAGCTTGCTATGTTTAAATCCGTTTCACTTGAACCGGAAGAAATAAAATTCAACAAGAAAGAACTTCTTTATAAAAATAAATTCGATTCGGAAGATGTTTTTAACAACACCTCTGTAGCTTTTATGGAAGGCGACCTGACCGACGGTGAGAAAGAACAGTTTGCGAAATATCTTGAATTGACATCCGGAAAAGAATAAAGAATTTCACCTGTTTGAAAAAACCCGGTTAGAACCCGATTTGGCAGTCACTTTTAAAGGGAAAAACCGATTGTATCATCGCTCGTCAGGAAGGAAAGTTGTTGATGTGGGGCATTCGGATAGCAGCCGTTGTTGTTTTGGCACTTACATTTTATGTTTTAACTGATAAATATTCAAATAACAAAATCACCAATAGCCAGATGGCAGTTACAGAAAAGGTAACGCCTAAAAAGGAAACTCCGGCCAAAGAATCGACAACAGAAGAAAAGAAACAAACGGATCCGACGGAAAAGCAGGATCAGAAAACCGAGAAAAAACCAGCTGCAAAAACAACAAAACCCAAAGTAGCAGAACCGGCCCAAAAAACCAGGAAGAGCCTGCGTGAAAATAGCAAAGGAAGAATGAATGAAACAGATGTTGCCACTATAAGAATACCTGTTGAAACCCTTAAGCCAATGACCAACTTACAGCATCGCTCGATATAAAACAACCCAAAGCTACATTGGGAACTATGTATATTACAGTTTTTGAAGATCCCGTTGTTAATACTGATGATGAACGTTTTCTTGCTGACGTTGTAAAAGAAAAAACTGGTCTTAACAAACTCAGTTTTAATAAAATAGCAAAAGCTGGCCTGAATTTGGTGAGCAGCATTTCAAAAGATAAACTCACTTACGAAACCAACGAAACGGGTAAAGTTACCGAGATCAATTATGATTCGCGACTGCTTGCTTTTTCTATCCCCACAAAAGGAGAGGCAAATAAATAGTGCCTGCAATTCATTCCTATTTTCAATTTAATTTCTTCCCCGTTTTAATAGTTTTTTTGCTTATCTAAAATAATTTTGACGTCTTTTAGAATCCACCTGTAACTTTTTAAACCATGTGTTCGTCAGAGGAACAAACATAAAAACACAGAAAAGATGAAACAATTATTGATTTTGATTTTAAGTCTGGTTTTAGCAACAGGTTCATGGGCGCAAGACACAACCAACGTGAAAGTGCTGAAAAAAAATGTGGTTACTGTTGTGGATGGAAATAAAGGAACACAAGTTAAAGTAGGAAACGAACGTGGAGTTGAGGTGATTACCGACGACTGGGGTGACACTACAAAAATAAGGATCGGACGACGTACTTTTAATGTGGTTGAAGATCATAACGGAACACATATAAACGTAAATAAAGAAACGCGTCAGAAAAATTGGACCGGAAGTTTTAATCCGCACTGGGCAGGACTGGAAGTAGGTATGAACATGTTTTACCAAACCGATTATTCTATGTACGATGGTTACGAATTTTTCGATCTGATCCCCGGAAAATCGTTGACATGGAATCTTAATTTTGCCGAGTGGGCATTCAAAAACGAAAGAAATAATTTTGGACTTGTAACCGGTCTCGGCATTAGCTTCTCTGATTATACTTTTGATCAGGCCATTAACTATAGAAAAAGAAAATGGTGACGGGATGATAATTCCTGTTCAGTTGGATGCCATAACGGGTTTAAAAAATCAAACTTAATACAACATATCTAAAAGCGCCGTTGATGCTTGAAATTAAAACTCCGTTGCGGATGGGAAGTTCACGTTTATATCTTGCTGGCGGTGTAATTGGCGGGTTAAATATTGGTGCACATACAAAATACAAATACCGCAAAGACAAGGAAAAATTCAAAGGCAATTTTTACCTGAATCAGTTTGAATATGAACTCACCGGGAGAATTGGTTTTGGCGATTTTTGTGTGTTTGCCAATTACGGCATGACCCCATTATTCAGAGAAGGCAAAGGCCCGGAATTGCATCCGTTAATGATTGGAATCTCGTTCCCGAATATTTAACAGAATATATTTTCGAAACAAAGTATCCTTGGTTATAAGCCGGGGATTTTTTTTACGCTAAATTTTTTAAGTGTAATCTTTAAACAAAAACCCTTTTGAATCTGGTTTTGGGATTTTACTTTTTATCTCAAATCTTTAGTAGAAGTATGCAAATAATAGTGTTTTTTAGTTTGTTAGAACTAAAGGAATTATTGTCAACGACCTTAGGCTTGCCCGACTGAGGTTGAAAACCGCCAACATTAAATTCAGCCATTATATCCGACCGGATAGGTTAAAGGCAAATATTGTTTCGTTTGGATTTAAGTTCATTTTTCAGTAAATGAGTTTAAATTAGCGGAAAATTAAACCGGTAAAAAATGTCTTTTTTTGATGCTGTCCCGCTGATCGCTTTCCTGGCATTTCTGGTTGTTATATCGGGACGTATAATATTTCTGAAGAAGAACGGCGTAAAAGTCCGCACCCAAAACCGTAAAAGAAGTTTTGGGAAATCGATTCTTTCCTTTCTTTTTACCGTACTTTCACTTTTGTGGTTATTTGAAATTATTCAGCAGGTATTTTTCAAATTATTCTCTTTTTTACCGCCATTTATTGCGAAAGTTTTGATTGATTCCGCTTTCCTTAAAATAATCGGAACACTGATTATTTCGCTGGCCCTGATTATCTGGATTACAACATTGTTTCATTTTAAAACTTCACTACGTTTTGGGCTGGATCAGCAAAACCAGGGAAAACTAATTACAACAGGAATATTTTCTGTTTCACGAAACCCGTTTTTTGTTTCCATCGATCTTTATTTCCTTGGAATTGCCCTGATTTTACCCAGCCCGTTTTTTATTGGTTTTGCAGTTCTGGCGATTGTAAGCATCCATTTTTTTATCCTGAAAGAAGAAAAGTTTTTGTACAAAGTTTATGGCGAAGAATACAAAAAATATACTAAGAAAGTGGGAAGATATATTTGTTTTTAACGCCAGCTAACAATTTTGTTAGTTACAATTTTGTTAGTTACAATTTTGTTAGTTAATTTTAAAGAAAAAATGGAAACGCCATTTGTATTCGGAAAAATTGCTTCATCGGATTATTTCACCAACCGAACCGATGAAATAAACCAACTAACTAATAACTTCAGTGCACAAATAAATACAGTTATAATTTCTCCGCGTCGTTGGGGGAAATCTTCGCTCGTAAGAAAAGCAGCTGAAATTACAAGTCAAAACAACTCTAAAATAAAGTTTTGTTTTATCGACATGTTTAATGTTCGAACAGAAGAACAATTTTATCAGCACTTGTCGCAGGAAATTTTAAAAATCTTTTCTTCAAAATTGGAAGAAATCATTGAAGCCTCAAAAAAGTTTCTTAGCAGCATCGTTCCTAAAATTTCTTTCAGCCCGGATATAAACAGCGAATTTTCAATTTCGGCCGATTGGGAACAGATAAAAAAACAGCCCGACGAAATTATTGAACTTGCCGAAAATATGGCCAAATCAAAAGACATACAAGTCGTAATTTGTATTGACGAATTTCAGAATATTGCCGGGTTTGATGAACCATTAGAATTTCAGAAAAAACTGCGGTCGCACTGGCAGTACCACCAAAAAGTAAGTTACTGTTTATATGGCAGTAAACGACACATGTTGCTCGATGTTTTCAATTCCCAATCAATGCCATTTTACAAATTTGGCGACATCATTTTTCTGAATAAAATAACTGAAAATCATTGGGTTCCTTTTATTATCGGTCGTTTTGCAGCAACTGAAAAAATTATTTCACAGGAAAATGCACTTCTGATTTGTCGCCTCGCAGAAAACCATTCTTTTTATGTCCAGCAACTGGCACATTTATCCTGGATTGGCACCGAAAATGATTGTTCGGAAAACAACATTGTAACGGCTTTTGAAAATCTGTTACTTCAGTTGGAATTTTTATACCAGGCAAATACGGATGCGCTTAGCAATACACAAATTAATTTTATTGAAGCAGTTTTAAACGATGAAACGCAATTCAGTTCAAAGGAAATGATCAAAAAATATAAATTAGGGACTTCCGCAAATGTAAGCAGGATAAAGCAAGCCCTGGTAAATAAGGAGATTCTTGAAATCCGGGGAAACAGCATCGAGTTTCTAGATCCGATGTATAAAAACTGGTTGAAAAAACACTATTTTCAAATTGTATCTTAAAAACTCTTACAACATTAATCCAGGGATTTTTAAATTTGGCCTGCAAGCAACGACCGTGAATTTATTTCAGCCACTCTATCGCCGCTTCTTCAGTAGAAAATACTTTCCTTATTGTTTTGTCTGGCACCGAAGTGTCGGGAAAAAGAATAGAATATGCTGTTATATTTGGCCTATCTACGAGAAATGCTGTTTTAACTGTTTTGTATGAAGATGTTACCTGGTCTGTCAGTACAGAAATAATGTTTAAATCCTTTTGAGTAAGTTTCATGTCAACACCCCTTAAGTCATATAGTGCCAAAAAATCTTGTGGTAAATTATTGAGCATCTTAAACTCCAGCAAATAATTTTTTATGTCTTCCGCAGAAATAGTTTCTGTAAACATGACATGAAAAATGCCGGAATCTTTCAGTGAATAGCTTATCATGAGATCTCAATTGAATTAGGTTTTCATATACAATGTAATGTAAATAATTGATTCCTCAATGGAATGTCAGCATTTCACAAACCAAAAACCTTCTCACCATTAATCCATGTGCTTTCTACTTTAGCGTTTAAAACTTTCTGTGGAGAAGCTGTCATTAAATCGGTATCGAGAATAACAAAATCGGCCCATTTCCCGGGTTCGAGGCTGCCTTTCACATTTTCCTCGAATGATGCTTTTGCTCCCCAAATGGTCATGGAACGAAGTGTTTGTTCCCGGGTAAGGCCTTCATTTTTATGCCAGCCACCTTCCGGCCAACCGGTATGATCGGTACGGAAAACCGAGGCATAAAACGTAAACAACGGGTAGATATTTTCTACCGGGAAATCGGTGCCATTTGGCAACCAGCCATTTTGTTGCAGCAATGTTTGATAGGCATAAGCGCCTTTTAAACGCTCATCTCCCAGTCTCTCGCCGGCCCAGTACATGTCGGAAGTACAATGTGTGGCCTGCACCGAAGGAACAATGGAACAATCAGCAAACTTGTGAAAGTCGTCGGGATTGATAATCTGGGAATGTTCAATGCGCCATCTCCGGTCATTTTTCCCTTTTAGAAATTTTGCATACGTATTTAGTACTAACCGGTTGGCACTGTCCCCAATGGCATGTGTTGCAACAATAAAATTATTATCATAAGCCAGCCGGCAGATGTTGTCGTAAAATTCCTGCGATTCGATTTGCAGCCCCTGGTTTCCCGGATCATCAGAATAATCTTTCAAAAGTAATGCACCACGTGATCCCAAAGCACCGTCAGCATAAATTTTTATGGTATTTATTACTAACCGATCCGATTTTTGCGGGCCCTTTTTTACAAACGTTTCAAAATTTTCATCGGTTGGGCTGAGCATGGCATTTACACGCATTTTAAGCGTACCTTCATCCTGCATTTTCTTTATGAGCAAAACGGCAGATTTGTCCAGTCCGGCATCTGTAACTGATGTAAGCCCGGCTGCAAAACAGTTTTTCTGTGCTTCAAGAAGACCCTTTTCTTGCTGTTCCGGAGAGATTACAGGAATAAACGAAGTAACCAATCCTTGTGCGTTGTCAACTAAAATTCCGGTTGGTTCCCCGCCTTTTATGATAATTTCCCCGCCATGAATTTTTGATTTAGCTTTGATCCCTGCAATTTCAAGCGCTTTTGAATTACACCAACCAGCGTGTCCATCAATTCTAATCAGATAAACAGGAGTATCCGGAAAGATTTCATCCAGCTTTGATTTATCCGGAAACTTTTGATTCTCCCAGTCATTCTGGTCCCAGCCCCGACCCAAAATCCAGTCGCCTCCAAATTTTTCATGATGCTGTTTCAGAATTTCATAAATTTCTTCCGGGCTTTTGGTGTCTCGCAAATCAGCATATTGAATGAGGTCGGTGGCATATCCGTTAAAATGGCAATGAGCATCGTTAAATCCCGGATACACATATTTCCCTTTCGCATTAATAATATTTTCAGAAGTGTACTTATTCTGTAATTCATTTGTAGTACCGGTTGCCACTATTTTACCATCTTTTACAGCAAAACATTCGACTTTCGCAAAGTTATCGTCAACCGTATAAACAACTGCATTGGTTACTATCAGGTCGGCTTCTTCTTTATTCTTACATGAATTCAACATCCCTAAAATCAAAATTGTGAAAATTAATGTGTATCGATTCATCGGATTAATCTTTAATCAAAAGCAAATGTAACGGTTAATTTAATTGATTTAAAACTGGCAATCTATATTCAATGCTTTTATTCATTTTCGATGATTAATTCTTGTTTAAATACAATCATTACATTTGCATGAATTTATTCAAAATTATTTTTAAGAATGGCACTTGATTCAAATATGGTTTGGCACGTTTTCTTCGCCTGCCTGATTACTTTTTTTATCAATCTTCCTTTTGGTTATTTCCGGGGAAGTTTTAAAAAATTGTCATTCCTGTGGTTTTTAATGATTCATTTACCGGTTCCGTTTGTTGTCCTTGTCCGACGGTTTCATCATCTCCATTTAACCTGGGGCCTGGCCCCTTTTCTTGTGGGTTCCTTTTTTCTCGGTCAGTTTGTAGGAAGAAAAATCTACCGAAAATTTCCTTTTCGTGAAAAAGATAAAAAATAGCAGCATTATATTTCCTTTGTTTTAACCGCAGCATTTCCTGATTTTAAGCCCTCTGATTTTGCCGTAACCCTGATTTCATCACCTTGTTTTCCCAATCGAACAATTACCTGTGATCTTCCCCGAAAAGTATTTACTTGTGGCTGATGAAAACTTTTCATATCCTGCGGATTTCCATTCGCTACTGCCTGTAAACTTCCATTTCCTTGTATTTCAAATTCTATCGGAATTTCGGCATTCGGAACCAGAATTCCGTTTTCGTCCACCACTTCAACATTAAAATATGCGAGATCGTCTTTCAAAGAATTTATGATATCCTCTTCTGCTGTTAATTTTAATTTTACTGGTTTGCCGGCAGTTTTTAAACTTTGCCTGACTATTTCTTTTCCATCTTTTAAACCGATAGCTACTAATTCGCCCGCTTCATAAGGAACATCAAAACGAGCCGTTAAACGTGTATCATCTGAAACCTCTTTAGTCCCTATAATTTTACCGTTGAGTTCCAGTCGTACTTGCTTACAACGTGAATAAACAGAAACCTGCAAGAGTTTTCCTTCATTTCCTTCCCAGTTCCAGTTTTTCCATTCATTTGGCCATCCCCAGTAACTGACTATTTCTTTTCTTCCCTCAGGAATCGGCGCATGGACAAGCATTTCCAGATCGCTGTTATGCCAAACCACATCGCGGAAAAACATCTGTGGCTTTTTGTAACCAAGTATGCTGATGTCGCCGCAATAAGCATTGAACCAAGGCCAGGGTGGCAAAAAACCACTTTTTGAAGTATCGAGTTTTGTATGACCAATACCTGATTCTCCCAGATAATCCATTCCTGTCCAGACAAAATCGCCAATTACATACGGATGTTTTTCCACTTGTTGCCAGTTTTCAAACGCCTCCATTGGAATTGATTCGGTGCCAATCATAATTCGTTCCGGATGTGCATCATGATCAGATTCATACTCTTTCCATTGGTAATTATAACCATGAACATCCATTTGGGCAAATGCCTTTTCAGTATCTTTCCATGTTTTTCCCGGATTATCCCAAAAACCACAAATTGCCTGTGTTACAGGTCTTGTTTTATCCAATTCCCGAATTTTGTTTTTCAGGTTTCGGGCAATTTCCAGACCTGATGAATCGGCACGTTCCTGTATTTCATTGCCGATACTCCAAATGATGACAGAAGGATGGTTTCGGTCGCGCAAAACCATCGATTCGATATCGCGTTGCCACCACTCATCAAAATACAAATGATAATCCTGTGGATTTTTAGGTTTTTGCCACTGATCAAATGACTCATCCATAACCAGCATTCCAAGTTCATCGCAGGCATCTAAAAAATATTTTGAAGGAGGATTATGCGCCGTCCTGATGGCATTAAAACCATTCTCCTTCATAATTCTAACCCTGCGGTATTCTCGCTGTTTTAAATGCCGCCGAACCAAGCGGACCATTGTCGTGATGCATACAACCACCTTTTAACAGAACGCTTTTCCCATTCAGTAAAAATCCTTTTTCAGGAGAAAATTCAATCGTACGAATTCCAAACTTTTCTTTAGATTCATCCATCAGTTTGTTTCCATCCCAAAGCTGTACAACCAGTTGATATAACTGCGGATTTTCCAAGGACCACACACGATATTCCGGGATTTCAAAGGTCTGATCGTAATTGTAATCCGAATTGGCAGCCAACTCTTTATTGTCGCTAAAATCAGTGACCTTATTACCATCCGGGTCGAGAAATTCCATTTTCATAGTAAATTTTTTATCCTGCGCACTTTTATTTACCAGTTTAACATCAACGGCAATTGTTGCTTTCTCGGGAGTAACTGTTGGTGTGGTTATACAAATACCCCACAAATCGATATGGATAGGATTGGTTTTTAGCAATGTTACATCCCTGTAAATTCCAGACCCACTGTACCAACGCGAATTTTTTCCTTCATTTTTTACCTGGACTGCTAATACATTGTCTTCTCCCGGTTGATTTAAATAAGGAGTAAGATCGAATGAAAAAGCTGTATATCCGTAAGGATGATTTCCCAGATGATTCCCATTGATCCAAACATCGGAATTCATATAAATACCATCGAAAAGAACCTGAATGGTTTTACCTTCATCTTTTTTATCCACCGTAAAATGTTTTCTGTACCAGGCTGTTCCACCCACCATATGCGCAGTTGATGCACCGCCAGCACTTTCTTCTGAAAACGGCCCGATTTGTTTAACACCTACTTTTTCAGGAAGATCATCGATACTATAATCGTGCGGTAAATCAAGAGTTCTCCATTCGGAGTCGTCAAAATTTACATTTTGTGCATTTTCAATATCCGCGCGGATAAATTTCCATTCCGGGTTAAAATTAACTTGTCTCTGTAGGTCTGCTTTTTGATCTGAACAGGAAGCAAAAAGTAAGATAAATGCCAAAGGAATAAGGCCATAAAATGCTGATTTCATCATGTTGGTTTAGTTTGATTGAATTAATTATCAGGAAATTATTTTACAACAACCGTTTTGATATTTACAAATTCCTTTATTCCATGAGATGAAAGTTCCCGGCCAAAACCACTTTCTTTTATCCCGCCAAAAGGTAAACGGGGATCTGATTTTACAAAGTCGTTGACAAAACAACATCCGGCATCCAGTTTTAATTCTGCCAGTTGTTCACCCTTTTGAATGTCAGCAGTAAAAACAGCGGCCCCCAAACCAAATTCAGTGTCGTTAGCTACTTTAACAGCTTCATCTTCATTTTTTACCCGAATTACCGCTGCCACCGGTCCGAATAATTCTTCCTCGTAAGCGGGCATTCCCGGTTTTACATTTTCCAGGATGGTCGGTGGATAAAAAGCTCCGTTACGCATCGGAATTTCTCCGCCAATTACAATTTCGGCTCCTTTTTTTACTGAATTGATAACCTGTTGATGCAGTTCATCACGCAAATCGACCCGCGCCAACGGCCCCATCGTAGTTTCTTCATCGCATGGATCGCCAAAGTGTGACTCGTTCATCGCATGCGTAAAATGTTCCAAAAACCGGGCATAAATATCTTCAACTACAATAAATCGCTTGGCTGCAATACAACTCTGGCCGGCATTTAACAATCTTCCGGCCGCACATATTTCGGCCGCTTTTTCTACATCTGCATCCTGTAAAATGAGATAAGGGTCGCTACCTCCCAATTCCAAAACACATTTTTTAAGTACACTTCCGGCAATACCGGCAACACTTTTACCAGCAGGTGTACTTCCTGTAAGACTAACCGCTTTTATTGCATGATGACGAATGACTTTTTCTACCTGACTGCTTCCAATCAAAAGTGTTTTAAAAACATTTTCCGGAAAACCAGCTTCGCGAAATAAATCCTCGATGGCCATTGCACACCCGGGAACATTGCTGGCATGTTTTAAAACAGCCGTGTTTCCAGCCATTAGCGTTGGCGCCGCAAAGCGAAACACCTGCCAAAATGGAAAATTCCAGGGCATAACAGCTAAAATAGTTCCCATGGGTTGATACGAAACAAATGATCTTGTATATTGAGTTTCCACCATTTCATTTTGTAAAAAACTTTCGGCATTTCTCGCATAATATTCACACACCCAGGCACATTTTTCAATCTCTGCAATTCCCTCACTTTTTACTTTGCCCATTTCATGCGCCATTAAAAATGCCAGTTCTTCTTTCTTCGACTTTAATAAATCGGAAAGACTAAGCATCAACCGGCTGCGATGGGAAAATGGTGTTTTTCGCCAGGTGTGAAAAGTTTTATCAACTGAATTGATTATTTTCTCAACGCCTTTTTCTGTGTGGAATTCGAAAGTATTAAAGGTTTTTCCGCTGGTAGGATCTATTGATTTTAACATCACTGAAGTTTACTTTACGCAAACTCTAAATTACAAAAAATCCTGAAAAAATGATGAATGGAATTTTACCTCATCGGAATTTCAATGGCTATTAATTTTGAATCTTTTTTTAGGTAAATCTGCAACGGATCGTAAAAATTCCAGAAGCCTGCTGCGTCTCTTTTTTCCAATGAATATTCACCTATTTTTGATTCGCCTTCTGTTAGCATAAAATAAACACCGTTACCTTGCTGATTCAGTGAATATTGAAAATTTTCTTCGTTAACAGAACGTATTTCAGAAATATATGCATCCTGATGAATCCATAACTGGTCCGTTTTTCCTTTTGGTCCAACCAACTGTTGCCATTTATCGATGCTGTTTTCAGCTGAAAATTCGTTCTGATCATAACGCGGTTTATGCTTTTTTCTATTGGTAAAAATCCATATCTGAAAAAGGCTGAGTTCTTCCTTGTCGGAAGCATTGTGTTCAGAATGCCAGATCCCGGAACCAGCAGACATCACTTGAACTTCTCCGGTAGTGATAATTTCTTTATTCCCCATATTATCACCATGTAGTAAGGCCCCCGAAAGTGGAATGGTAATTATTTCCATATCCTGATGCGGGTGAAGATCAAAACCACGTGCCGGAGCAATTGTATCGTCATTTAATACACGCAATAGACCAAAATGAACTTTTTCGCTGTCGTAGTAATTTGCGAAACTAAACGAATGATATGTTTTTAACCAACCATGATTGGCAAATCCTCTTTGTGATGCCTTATGAAGCAAACTTTCCATAATAGCTTTAATTACAAAAAAGGCCCTGTTTTGTTCAAACAAGACCCTGAAGTAAATGTCTGGTTTTTAAAATAATCAACAGATTATTCAACAATTCTTATTTCGGTTACCAATTCCATGGCTTTCCGATAAACCGCTGTCACCCCGCAATATTTTGTTTCAGAAAGAAGAACGGCTTTTTGAAGTTTATCCATGGGTAAATCTTTTCCTTTAAACTGATAAATCACTTTCATTTTAGTGTAATGCATTGGATGTTCTTCTGTAACATCAGCTTCTACAATTACATTAAAAGCTTCGGGTATCACTTTCATTTTTTTCAGGATCATGATTACATCGACTCCTGTACAACCTGCCAGTGCAGACAACATCAATCTTTTAGGAGGTGGGCCAAGGTCGCTGCCTCCCGATTCAATATCGGCATCAACAATTAATTTGTGCCCCCTGATTTCTGTTTCAAATGCAACTTTATCTGTCCACGACATATCGATCACATGTTTCATTTTTCCGGTTTTTTATTTATTCCTTTATTTCTATTTCCTATAATATACTTTCTGAAAATTGGTTATTTCAGAATCTGAATTTTCCTGTTGGAAAATATGTTATAAATCTCTTAAAATTAAAACGTTTTCGCTTAATTTGCACGGCTTTTGTAAAACATGTATTTATCTATATAAATAGTTTTACAAATATTGCATGAAATTGTATATTTAAGTGATTTTAAAACTCAAAACGTTTTTAAATTAACATTTTAGAGAAAAATAATGAGAAGTGTAATTAAAAGGCCCACCGAACAGGAAACAAATTTAAGCGGATTTCAGCTTTTTCATAAACTAACAGAAGAAGAATTCAACCGGTTAAATTACGATAAAACCTGTTCGCTATACAAGAAGGGAACGGTTATTTACCGTGAGGGAAGCAGGCTTACAGGATTTTATTGTGTTACCAAAGGAATTGTAAAAATATTTAAAACAGGCATTGACGGCAAAGAACAGATTATCCGTTTTGCCAAAAGAGGCGAAATTATTGCATACAGGTCGTTGCTGAGCCAGGAACTGGCTTGCACAACTGCCAAAGTAATTGAGGAAGCTGTTTTGTGTCACATCTCATATCAAACGCTTTTATTTCTGATTCAGAGTAACTGGCAATTCTCGCACCACATGTTACAAATTGTTTGTCGTGAATTGCGTGAAGCAAACGATTATATTACCGACATTGCCCAAAAAACTGTTCGCGAACGTTTAGCCGAAGTTTTACTTTTGCTGAAAGAGAACTTTGATCTGGATAATCAGAATACGCTACAGATTTCGCTTACTCGTGAAGAACTTGGCAAATATGGTAGGTACAGCTACAGAATCGGTTATTCGCCTGCTTTCAGAATTTAAACAGGACAAAATGATCGAGTTACAGGGACGAAAAATAAAATTCCTTGACATTCCGGGACTGCGCCGGATAGCCAATATTTAGCAAAGTTAATTTATCTTTAGTACTGTAGATTATTTACAATAGGTGTCAATTGCTTTTTGTGCTTGTTTGTATCCTAATTTTAAAGAGTTTTGTAAATTAGTGCAACCCGCTCGTTGTTTTTTATTTTTAATTTGGGCCATTCCTAAATTATAAAATGCTTCCGGAAATTTACTCCTGATTTTTATGGCAGAAACATAATCTTTTTCTGCATTGTTAAAATCACTTTTAGAAAAATATGCGTTCCCTCTCATGAAATAATATCGAGAATTATTCGTTTCAAGCTTAATTTCTTTTATTCAGCAAAAATTTTGAATTTTACTCTTAAAAAGACATCCAAGTCAAAATACCTCTTCCAATATTTTCATTAAGGAACCGAACGGCATAATTTTCGTAGGCATTTTGAATATTATTTTTATTAAGGTAACATTGCCCACGAAAGAAAAATGCCATATAATTTTTAGGATTTTTTTCTAACTCTTTGTCAAAATATACTAATGCCTCATCAAATTTCTTGGCATCATATTTTTCTTTCCCTTTATTAAAAATAGTGTCCGGATAACTCGTTTTTACAAACACTTCAACTCTAAATTTACCACCCGAAAAATTCTTAATATCCATATATTCAAAAGGACGATCAAGAAAGTAGCTGTCCGGAAGTGATGTTTTTCTTAATTTTGGCCGATATGAATAATGAGAATCCCAAATAACCAGTGATCTATTTTGGCCGTATCAAGCAGATCGGAATTAATAGGCAGGGATCGATTCTTGTAATCAAATACTGTTTTCCTGAAAATAATGAAACAAAACGTGCGAGGCAAATACCCTGGAATTTTCATCAAAAAATGTATTTTTATTTCCCTCATTTTTACTCGCATTTATTTGATCCTCATACCATTTAGCGACAGTTTTCATAGTTTCATCTTCTGATGTAATTTTATATGCCTTTATTGTAGAAGCATCCAATAATAATCCTAAAACCATTATAACAATTGTAAGGCCACTCGCTGAAATTTTTTTTGTGGGAAGAATAATTAATAATGAAGTAATTATGGCAAAATAAAGAGGGGTGAAAAATTCTTCATTCGAATAAACAATATTGTTATTTTATGAAACTATGATAAACCCGAAAATAAAGCTAAAAGGTATTAATATAAGCAGTAGAGAATATCTTTTTGACATCGATTTTAAATCCTCAAAAAGATTAGCCCCCATAATTGCAATTAATGGAGAAATTATTATCATGTATCTCAAATTTCCTCCCGTTGCCGGACCAAAATCCAGGCTTTTTGAATTAAATATGCTTTGCATTAAAAAATAAAGCAAAACAGGAATTATAATTATCCAATGCTTAAAATCCCTTTTATAGGTTCTCACAAAAAGATAGGCAACGCTTAACGTTAGTACAACAGCACCAAAAATGACTTGCGACATTTTAAAATAATGCCAGAATCCTTGCCGCGGATATGCATTCCCAATGGTATCAGATGTTTGAACAACTGTGTTATATATGTATAGTAAAGAACCATTATTAAGATATCCCCAGAGTGTAATAAAAAGTTGAGGGATTGCCGCATAGATTACCGCGATGTATCTTTTAGAAAACAGAACATAAAGGCCATATAAGCCAACAAACGGGTAAAATTTCTGTCGAATTAAGGTAATATAATCTTAAAATGAAAATTGCCCAGTTAACTGATTTTTTATAATGCAAATATATAGCCAGAGTTAAAAGAAATGCTGTAATAATTTCCGAATAATTTCTAAAACTCAGTTGTATCCAAAACGGTTGTATGGCTAAAAGGAAAAAACCTAAAAGAGCAAATTCACTTTTAATCTGTTTTAATATTTTATAAACAAAAAATGATGTGAATGCAGAAAATAAGCAATTTACAAATATTACAACTTGTTCCCCAAATAATGCCGGAATAGCATATATTAACTTATACCCAGGTTTTGCCCAATTTCCCAAAACAGAAAAAGGGTCATACCAAAAACTCCTCATATTTACAAAATGAGCAGCTTCATCGTGTTGATAAAAACCCTCAGAAAATTTCGAGAATATGAAATAAAAGATAGCTAAACAAATACTTAATATCAGAGGAATACGATTTGCCTCCCAAAATTGGATAATACGACTTTTTTCAATTATTTTCTCTTGTGACTTCATTTTTCATATTGTTTAGACAACAAGAAAAATTAAAGTGAAAGTTAGCAAAATATATAAAAATTAAATTCATCTGTATTTGTTCTAAATAAAATGATCTTTTAAATTATTAAAAACATTGGTTTTAAACTGTTTCTGAAAGTTCAAGTAATAATTTTCTTGAGGATTTTTATTTATGTTGAAGGTAATTTACTAATTTTCAAAAATTAATAACGCAATTTGCTATGAATAATATCCCTTTACTTTCAGTTGTTATACCATGTTACAATGAACAGGAAATTATAGATTACACTGTAAATAAACTTTCAAATTTTTTAGATGAATCAAAAAAGGACAAAAAAATTCATCCAAATTCCTTTCTGTGTTTTGTCAATGATGGAAGTAAAGATAATACCTGGGAAAAGTTGCTTAATATAAAATCTCAGTATAAAACCAATAAAATTAGTAAACTTGAGTAACAATTTTGGCTATCAATCTGCCCTAATGGCCGGATTAAACTTTACAAAAGACAAATGTGACTGTGCCGTTACTATCGATGCAGATCTACAGGACGACCATACAATTATTGGCCAAATGCTAGATAAATTTAAGCAGGGAAACGAAATCATATATGGTGTAAGAAAAAAAGAGAAACGGACACTTTTTTTAAAAAGTTCACAGCTAAGCTTTTTTATAAAATTATGTATTTATTAGGGGCTAAAATCGTGTACAATCATGCCGATTTTCGGTTGCTAAGCAATAGAGCAATTGATTTTCTCTTGTCTTTTAAGGAAGTCAATTTGTTTTTAAGAGGCATTGTGCCGACGATTGGATTAAAAAACGATATTGTTTATTATGATAGAAAAGACAGAATCGCTGGCGAAACAAAGTATCCTCTTCGTAAAATGTTAGCTTTTGCTTTTGAAGGTATTACCTCTTTTTCTATAAAACCCTTACGTATTGTTACCTTCCTTGGAGTAATTATTTTGTTGCTTTCCGTTTTTGCCGGTATTTATGTAATATACAGTCTTTTTAAAGGAAACGTTGTACAGGGATGGACATCAAATTTTGTTTCAATTTGGTTTTTTGGAGGTATTCAACTCCTCGGTATTGGAATTATCGGAGAATATTTAGGGAAAGTCTACAAAGAAACAAAGCAAAGACCAGTCTTTCTTATTGACGTAATTTCACATTAACCCGAATTTACTTCCCAATCCATTCTTCAGGATCCAGTTTTTGATTCTCTCGCCAGATTTGAAATTTGAGAATTGATTTATGATCGTCATTATCGGTATAAACAGTGCCGATTTCCTGCTTTGTCGTTACTTTATCTCCCTTTTTTACAATCGCTTCACGCAGATTTGAATACACCGTCAGGTATTTCCCGTGCCGGATAATAACTGCCGTATTTCCACCGGTAATTCCAAATACCCGACTTACTTCCCCATTGAAAACCGCACGTACTTTTGCACCTGCCGCAGTGGCAATATTTATCCCGTTATTCCTGATTTGTACATTCGTTAATACCGGGTGCTGATGGATACCAAAATGTTCCGTGATCACTCCCCTTTCCACCGGCCACGGTAATCGTCTTTTATTTTGTTCGAAGTTGCTACCAATTAATTTTTGCTCAGGTGTTAATGCGAATCCGGAACCGCCTTCCTTTTTGTTTTTTCTCGCTTCTTCTTCAATTATTTGCTGGATTTCATTTTCAAGTTGTTGTTCAATTTCACGCTGTTGGGCAAGTTTGTTTTGTAAATTTTTCCTCTCTTTCTGCAACTGTTGTAATTCACTGTTTTGCTGATTTTTTTCCTGCAGAAGTTTTACATTTTCGTCCTTGGTTTGAACCACAAGCTCCTGCTTGGTCTGCTTTTGCTGCTCCAGATCGTCAGCTTTCCGGTTTAATACATTTTGAAGAGCTTGTATTGTCCGTGCCTGATTTTGCCGGTAAACAGTATATTTTTTTAAGTACAGAAACCGACGGTACGCCTGATTAAAATCATCAGCCGAAAGCAAAAAAAGTAATTGGTCGGCAGCATTTTTATTTCTGTATGCCGAACGGATCATTTCAGCATATTCATTCTTAATTTTCCTCAAATCGGTTTGCAGCATTTCAATCACCATTTCGTTATCAGAAATACACTGATCAAACACCTGTATTTCGTTAGAAATGGTTGAAATAAGTTCATTACGTTGGTTAATTTTACTGTTGATGAGTTGTAAACGACTGAGTGAGGTCCGCCTGTTCTTTTCAACATCATTTAGTAGCCGGGTAGTAAATTCAATTTCTTTAACTGCATTTTCCTTTTTCATTCTTAAATCAGTAATTGACTGAGAATAACCCAGCAAACTGATTAGAAATAAAACTCCGGTTACCAACCAAATCCTCATTGAAACAAAATGTTGTTTTCGCTAAAGTTACAGTTAACAGGACTAATTTACTTTAATCCGATCATATTTTTCAGGAATATTAATAGAAAGCGAATCCAATTTTTCGGTAGAAAATCCGCTCATTCTTATCTTCATTGAAACATCGCTTTTCGGAGATATAAAGTTCATATTGATGAATCCAGGGTAATCTTTACGGCCAACCTTAACAAAATCCTGAAAAGTCATTTCCATTTTTCTGTTATTTGTTTTATCCTCAATCAGCAAACGGGTCAACGCAAAATTTCCCGGATTAAAATACATTTTTTGAAGTATTAGGGCCTCATCGTTTAATCGCCTTAAACGCCGATCAATTTTAGCTGTCTTACCTTTTTCTTCTATTCTGATTATCTTTCTTTCTTTTTCTGACTGAAGCAGATACATTCCGTCTTCAATGGAAGAATCGAATGTTTTGAAATCCCGGTTTTTAGGATCGTTACGATATGAAAATGCGTTATTTGAAATGATTGACTGAATGGTTGCAAAATCAAGATCAATATTAAGAAAATCACTCAGGTAGGAGTAATCGTCGATAAAATAGTTACGGTCAATGTAGTTCACGTATTTAACGCTGTCGGGAGTAAGCAGAACCCGGCCAACCGGAATATTTAATTTGCTGATAGCAACAAGTATCTGCTTATCTTTAATTGCTTTTAAACTGATTTTAAAGTTGGCTTTAGATTCGTTCCCGGAAAACTGGCAATTAATTCTTTTAATAGAAAAATTATCGTAACCAAAAGCGTTTTCTTCGATCTTACTGAGCAATTTCCCGGTACTCATCGGTCTGGCAATCACAGTTGGAATTTCGCGCGTTGTTTTGCACGAAGTCAACCATAGCGCTCCCGAAATGATTGTGATAATTCCCCATTTTAATGCCGATTGCCATCTCCTCATTTTCTATTTATCAAAGTATTTTTTTTCGCTGATTTTACGTTGCAGCACATCGGAAGTTCCTCCTAAATCACGAGCTTTTTCCCAATATTTTTTAGCTTCATCCTGTTTTTTCAGTTTAAACAGAATGTCCCCGTAATGTTCAAGTAATGTAGCATTTTCTTCTCCCCCGTTTTCAATAGCGGATTCCATATAAAACTTTGCGAGGGTGTATTCCCCTTTTTTGAAAAGCACCCATGCGTGTGTGTCCAGATAAGTTGAATTTTCAGGAAATTTTTCCACTACTTTGCCGCTCATCCGTTCTGCTTTGTCGAGGTCGCGTCCGTCAAGAGAAAGGTAATAAGCATAATTATTCAACGCAGTATAATTATCGGGATCAAGTTCTAAAGCTTTGTCAAATAATTTGAATGCATCGTCCAGCTTATTTTCTTTATAAGTGGCTTCACCTTTCAACATCAGGAATTGACCTTCTAAGGGTTTATTATCCACCACATAATCCATTCCTTCATCAACAATTTTAATGGTTTCATCGTACTTTTCCAGCTGAATACAGGCAACCGCGTGCAACAAATAAACCTCCGACTGGTTGGGAAACAAATCTGTTGCCTCTTTACTATGATCATAAAGCTTCTGCCATTCCTGTAAATCGTTATCGATATACAACACACGTTGCCAAAGCATATAATCATTATTTTGAATATCAAGGGCTTCCAATAATTGTTCCCGCCCTTCTGCAAGTTTATTGTTTCGCAACAGGTAATCGGCATAAATTGTATGTACCAAATATTCATCCGGATATTCTTTCCGAAGTATCTGGATCAGCCTTTCTTCCTGCTCATTAGTTAAATTCGATTTATCACGGTTGGAAGCCAGCACCATATACATCTGAAGTTTTGTATGTAAATCGACTGACTCGCTTGAAAAACCCTTTTCCGTTTCTTCGAACGCTTTTCCCGGTTCGTTGTCCGACAGATAATAATTTGCCAGTGAAAAATGTACAAACCCGTTATCCGGGTCCATTTCCTGAATTTTATTATAGTATTTCAACGCATTTTCCCTGTCGCCTTGATTTAGGTACAAATCAGCCAGCAATCCATAATACTTTGAGTCTGTAGGATTATAATCAATCAATTTTTTAATTTCTTCAAATGCCTTATCAACCTGATTATTCAGCACATAAAGTTGTTGTTTGGCAACCGAAATTTGTTCGTTTATACCAGTTTCCTTTTCAAGCGTATTATAGGTTTGAATAGCCTCATTATACTTTTGGGCATTAGTGAGCAAAATAGCTTTTGTGTAAAGATATTCCTGGTTATCAGGATCTTTTTTTAACAATTGTGCATAAATGTCGGCCGCCTCGCTGAATTTTCGCATTTGCTGGTAAATCTGGGCCAGTAACTGTTTGTACCAAACATTGGTGTCGTCAATCGTGATGGCTTTTTCAAGCAACAGCGAAGCACTGGTGAAATCGTTATTCGCCGCATGAATATTGGCCAGCTCATACATTGCGGCCGAAGAATTCGGATCAATATCCAGACAATTCGATAAAAGCTGAGTGGCGTTTTGGGTATTTCCTAACATTTTTTGGTTCAGAGCCTCAACAAAAAGATACTCAAATTCCATTCTTTTCTTCTCCGAAAGTCCATCATTACTAATGGTATCAGTCGATTCTTTAACTTGTTCAGGTTCGGCCAGTTTTTTAGTTGCCGAACAGGAAAATAATGCAACGCTAAGTGCAATAATTCCCAAAACACTGAATATATTTTTCATTTTTTTATTTTTTACCTGTATGACCAAAACCGCCAGCTCCTCTTTTTGTTTCTACCAAATCTTCTACCAATTCCCATTGTACGGTTTCATGCGAAGCAATTATCATCTGGCAAATCCGTTCTCCATTTTCAATAATAAATTCTTCCTGCGATAAATTAATCAATATAACGCCAATTTCTCCGCGGTAGTCTGCATCAATCGTTCCGGGAGTATTCAGTACTGTAATTCCTTTTTTTAGTGCCAAACCACTCCGTGGCCTGATTTGTGCTTCGTAACCTTTTGGCAATTCAATGAACAATCCTGTCGGTATTAATTTTCTTTCAAGCGGTTTTAAAATTACCGGTTCTTCTAAATTAGCCCGAAGGTCCATTCCTGCCGACATTTCAGTACTGTACGCTGGTAATTCGTTATACGATTTATTTACAATTTTTACCTGCATGCTTGCATTAAATTTTAAAAGAACCGCAAATATATGGATTTATGCATGATTTTACGGTCTGTATTAACATTATTTGTGAATTAAATCATTCATCAACGTATTGGATAACAATTAAATGAACATGAGGTTCGCCATAATATCGTCGGAGATGAATATTCCTTTCCGGGTTAGAGTAATTACCCCATTTTCAAGCTGAATAAGATTTAAATTACTGTATGTTTTGATGTTGGTAAGAATGTACTTCTTTTTATCTGCGCCAAATTTATTCTCAATTTCCTCCAGTGAAATTCCCCATTTAGTGCGAATGCCCGTTAAAATATATTCGTTGAATTTTTCGTCTTCAGTTAATATTTCCTGTTCTGAAAACGGAAGATTGTTTTCTATCGCTTTTATATAACCTTCCGTATGGGCGATATTCCACCTCCTGGATACGACGTCGAAAGAATTTGCTGAAGGGCCCAACCCAAGGTATTTTATGTCCTTCCAATATGATGAGTTATGTTTTGAATATAATTTGTGTTTGGCAAAATTGGATATTTCATATTGTTCAAAACCATTCTCCGCTGCGGAATCCAGCAACATTTCAAACTGTTTTATGCTTTCCGATTCTGTAAGTGCTTTCAGGGTTCCCTTTTTCAACCAGGTGTAAAATGGAGTTCCTTTATGATAAGTTAAATGATAAGCTGAAAGATGCTGAACCGGAAGTTTATAAATCATCGACAAATTTTCTTGCCATTTTTTTGTAGTTAGTCCGGGCACACCATAAATCAGATCAGCACTAATGTTTCGGAAGCCTGTTTTCTCTGCATTCTCAACAACTTCGATCGCCTGATCAGCGTCGTGTCGCCGGTTCATTTTTTTTAGCAATTCATTGTCAAACGACTGAATACCAATACTAAGCCGGTTAATGCCAATATTAAATATTTCTTTCAAATAAGCCAATGATAAATCATCAGGGTTGGCCTCGAAAGTAATCTCGGCATCATCAGAAATCTCAAATTCCTTGGCCAACAAATTAAGTATTTCTTTTAGCTCTTGTGAACTTAAAACTGATGGCGTTCCTCCTCCAAAATAAATGGTTTCAACCTTTTCAATCCGCAGATATTCTTTTCGCTGAGCCGCTTCTGTTTTCAACGCATTTATAAAACGCGATGTCAGAGAAGTATTTACTGTTTTATAAAAATCGCAATAGTAGCACTTCTGCCGGCAAAACGGAATATGAATATATATACCTGACATCGGACTGTTTTATCTACTCCCTGGTTATACGTTAATTTTTAAACCGGGATTAATAATCTATTTTTGCAGCTATGTTATTCGTTATACAGTGAAACGATAATTATGATTACTATAATGTATTTATTGCCCGTTTTTGTCAAAAAAGTGCTTCGATTCTGGAAACCTGTTATCTGGCTGATTCTAATTTGTTACGGACTCTTTCTTCCGGCCCATGAATTACCCTTGAAACCTTTTCTTCAAATCCCTTATTTTGACAAAATGGTTCACTTTACGCTATTTTTTGTGTTGTGCCTGTTGCTTTTCCGTCCATTTAAAACATTACAACTTAAACAATACTTTTTAGCACCTCTCACTTCAATTGCAATAGGTGCCTTGCTTGAATTGGTTCAGCACAGCATTACATCTTCCAGAAACAGCGATATTTTTGATTTTCTGGCCAATCTTTCAGGAATACTGGCATCTATATTGTTTTACCACTATTTTGTTTCCGAAAAAAAATGGGAAAAACTTTTTTAAAGCTGCACAAGATTTTCGTATTTGTCGATGTCACGGCTAATAATCTCCAGCGTAGTTTGTTTATAAAATGCAGTTATTTCTGACCGCAATTTATCATACTGGCTGTGTACCGGACAAAGTGGTTTTGATGGATTATGCGTCCTGCATGGTTCCAGACTAATCAGGCAATTAGTAAAAAATTCTTCCCCATCAACTTTGGTAACGATGTCCCATAAAGTTATCTCGCCGGGTTTTTTACCAAGGGCAAATCCTCCGTTCGGCCCTTTTGTTGAAATCAATAATTTTTGTTTAACCAGGTTTTGCAGAATTTTTCCGAGGAATGGCGAAGATAAAGTCAAATCTTCAGAAATCTTTTTAATTCCGATTCGTTTGTCATCCTCAGAATATTTTCCGAGGTAAATCAATGCACGCAATGCATATTTACAAGTATTCGACAACATAGCATTTATTTTAAATTTAACTTCCAGTTTTTACTAAATGATTTTTTTGCAAATGCGGGAAAATTTTTTTCGGTTCCTAATATGTTTTTATTCAATTTTATCAAATTGTTTTTTGTTTTTCCGCCCAGCTTATCGATGTTATTTCTTTTTTTAAAAGCCCATTCATAAGCTTTCATTCCTGTGTTCCAGCTAAAATTACCCAAATTTTTTTCCACACTTATTTTACGATTGAGTAATAAAAGATCGTGAAGTGGTACTTTAACCGGGCAAACTTCTGTGCAGGCGCCACAAACAGTGCAGGCATAACTAAGATGGTTAAACTCGTTAAAACCCACGCATAAACGGAGTAATTACCGATCCGATGGGACCACTGTATGTCGTGTTAAAGGTATATCCGCCAACATTCCTGTATATCGGACAAGCATTTAAACATGCTCCGCAACGAATGCATTTTAATGCTTTAAAATGTTCTTTTTCAGCCGCTAATTCAGTTCGGTTATTGTCAAGCAAAACGACAACCATTTTATCTGGCCCGAAAGATTCTCCCGTTTTTTTCGGCCCTGTAATCAGCGAGTTATAAACCGTTACCTGTTGGCCTGTTCCCAATGCTGATAACAACGGAAGAAATAATGGCAAATCGGAAATTGATGGCAGAACTTTTTCAATACCTGTAATAACAATATGAATTTTCGGAAAAGCAACTGACATCATTCCATTTCCTTCGTTTTCAGTTAAAGCAACTCCTCCAACATCAGCAACCAAAAAATTTGCTCCGGTAACCCCAACATCTGCCGATGTAAATTTTTTACGTAATACCTTGCGAACAAATAAAGTAATTTCCTGTGGAGTAGCAGTTTCAGGAGTAGAAAACTTTTTATGAAATAACTCCGCAACATCTTCTTTCGATTTATGCATTGCCGGAGTTAAAATATGATATGGCTTCTCCCCTGCCACCTGAACAATAAATTCGCCGAAATCGGTTTCTACAGGTTCGATACCTGCTTTTTCTAAATGCTCATTCAGTTCGATCTCTTCCGAGATCATCGATTTGCTTTTTACCAGTAAATGAGCATTATTTTGCTTTAAAAGTTCCAGGATACTATTTACCGCCTCTTTTCCATCTCTCGCCCAGATAAGTTCAATATTGTTTTTTTGCGCATTTTCTTCAAATTCCAACAAATACTTATCCAGGTTGGCCGCTACTTTTTCCTTTATCCATGAAGCCCTTTTCTTAGCAAGTTCTATATTTTTGTACCGTAGTTTTCCTTTTTCAACTGCCTCATTATATCGGGCAATGTTGAAATTGATTGTTCTACGGTGCTTTTTATCAAAAGCAATTTTGGAATCTTCCAGAAATATGTCTTTTAAGTCGGGCATTTATTTTTATATAGGAATTTTTACTATTCTCCGGGCATGCCTGCCACCTTCAAATTCGGCATTTAAATAAGCTTCAACAATTGCAATAGCTTCTTCATCGGTTACAAAACGCCCCGGGATAGCACAAATATTAGCATTATTATGCCGCATTGCCAAAGCTTCGCAATTTCGGGCTTCCAACATAAGGCAGAGCGTACATTTGGATATTTATTTGCTGTAATACTTATTCCCTGACCACTTCCGCAAAAAGTAATACCTGTTTCGTATTCTCCGTCATCAATAGCCTTACCAATTTTATGCGCAAAATCCGGGTAATCACAGCTTTCATCTGAATAACAACCAAAATCTTTATAAGCAATACCTTTCCCCTGGAAATAATTAAGAATCACTTGTTTTTTATCAAATCCAGCATGATCACTGGCCAATGCTATTACTTTTCCTTTTAAATCTTTCATCTGCTTAATTAGCTATCTTTTCGGTAACCGATTTTAGAAATTGTAAAATTTATCATTGTGACTGGCAAGTAATGAAAAATTTTATTTACATACATTTCATTGCAGCAAATTTAATACATTTTGATACTTATTTCTTTTTATTGATTTTAAATAAGCGTTTTAATTCATTTTTTTCATAGATATAAATCAATCCAAAAAAAGATAAAAACAATAATGTGTTTGCAGAATATTCACCAAGTGAATTTAATTTATGGGTAAAAATGGAGATAACGTAGATTATTATAGCGAACGTGAAATAGGTAAAAATGCGTTTTAAAGGATAAGGTACCGGGTAATATTTCCTGCCCAGAAAATAAGAAATAATGACCATTGAAAAGAAACAAATAAAAACCGTAACGGCTGATCCCATATATCCAAAAACAGGAATTAACAGGAAGTTTAAAAGAAGACTTATCCCGGCACCAGTTAATGAAATATAAGCACCGTATCGGGTCATATCAGTTAATTTGTACCACAACGACAGGGTAAAATAAATGCCAAAAAAGAGGTTGCCCATTACTATAATCGGAACAACCTTCAGTCCCTCGTGATATTCTTTATCGATGATAACCTTTATAATGTCGAGATAAAGTACCATTCCCAGGAAAATGATCAATCCGAAAATCACAAAATATTTCATGATTGTAGCATATACCTTGGTGTCATTGTTTTCGCTGCTATGCGAAAAGAAAAAAGGTTCGAATGCATAGCGGAATGCCTGAATAAACATATTCATCAGTACCGCAAGTTTTACTCCCTGGCTGTAAACTCCTAACTGATGCATGGGTCCAAGGTTCTCCGGAACTAAAAATGGTATTAAAATGAACGATATACTCTGGTTTACCACGCCCGCAATTCCTACAATTAAAATGGGAAAACCATAATTCAGCATTCTTTTCAGAATTACTTTGTCGAACTGCAGTGATATTTTAAAAATCTCAGGTAACAGCAATAACAAGGTAATGGCCGACGAAAGCAGGTTGGCAATAAAAACATAACCCACTCCTATTTCTGAAGAATAAATGATTTTGAGGAACGAGTCGGGATGTTTTCCAAGGAACCAGGGAAGAAAGGTAAGAAAGAATAAATTGAATAAAATATTGGCAATTATTCCAACCATTTTTATTGTCATAAATTTTACCGGGCGGTTATTAATACGCAGCCTGGCAAAAGGAATGGCAGTAAGTGCATCCATTCCTAAAATAATGGCAAACCATGTAATGTATTCAGGATGATGCGGGTAATCAATCAAATGGGAAATTGTTCCGCTGAACGAGGCAGCCAGCAATACAAAACTAAACGAGGTAAAAAATATGGATATCAGTGAAGTGGAATATACTCTTTCAGGTTCATTGCTTCTGGAAGCATACCTGAAATATGAAGTTTCCATTCCGTACAAAAGAAAAACCACAAAAAACGCTGCCCATGCATATAAATTCGATACAACTGCATAAACTTCGGGAACAAAAATAAAAGAATAGTAAGGAGCCAGCGCCCAATTTAAAATACGGCCAAGAATACTGGTAGTACCATAAATAGCTGTATCGCCTGCTAATTTTTTAAACTGACTCAAATGAAATAAATTTTAACAAAGATATAATTCATATTCATTGAAAGTACGGAAACACAAAACAACGTTTTTATGAATATATTTTATCTTTGAAATCAAATTAACAGAAATAAAATGAATAGAACTCGCTTTGCCTTTTTTGATTATCTCTTGTCTGCTGATAACTTTTATTTCCTGTTCAAATAAATCCAATAAACCGGATAGGCCAGTTTCTTTAACATTGCAACCCAAAAAAGCATCTTATTTCTTTGGAGATAAAATTTCGATTGAAGTCGCTACTAAACTTAAAAGTAAAAATATTCAGAGTATAAAGCTTTTTTTTAATAACCAGTTAATTAAAGAATCTACTGATCCGAATTTTACTTTAAATAATTTTGAATTCAATTCGCTTGGAAACGGCATTTTTAAAGTTGTTGCCACAAAAACCGATGGAACAAATAACTCCGTAATTAAATCTGTAAAAACGCTTCTCTAATACTGAATCTAAAATTTACAGTTATCAGATAATAAATAATTACCCTCATTTAACAACGTCGTTCACAGAGGGTCTGGAATACTACGATGGTTTTTTATACGAAAGTACAGGTGAAAAAGGAAAATCAAATTTATACCAGATTAACTTAAAAACAGGACATCCTGTACAAACCCATAAAATGGCTGACAAGTATTTTGGAGAAGGCATTACTATTTTGAACAACAAAATATACCAGCTTACCTATCATGCAAAAAAAGGATTTATTTACAACCTGAATGATTTTTCGGTTATCGATAGTTTTAATTATGCAATGAATGAAGGTTGGGGACTTACTAATGATGGTAAATATCTGATTATGAGTAATGGATCGCATATTTTAACATGGCTTGATCCTAACGATTTTTCCATTGTAAAAACTTTACAGGTAGCAAATAACAAAGATATTATTAGCTCACTGAATGAATTGGAATACATTAACGGAACAATTTACGCCAATATTTGGACTACTGAAGTTATTGTTCAAATTGACCCTGAAACGGGAAAAGTTTTATCAGAAATTAATTTATCAGGAATTTTAAATATGTACAAAAAAGCCAACGAAAGAGTTGATTACATGAATGGAATTGCCTATGATAAAAAGAATGATCGCTTGTTTGTTACCGGAAAATGGTGGCCCCGTTTATTTGAAATCAAACTTGTACCTTCAAAATAATTTAGGATTATCACCGTACTTTATTCTTCCTAAGTGTTTATAAGCCAAATCGGTAACTTCTCTACCCCGGGGAGTTCTTTTTATAAATCCTTCCTTAATTAAAAAGGGTTCATAAACCTCTTCAATAGTACCGCTGTCTTCACCTACTGCAGTTGCAATGGTTGAAATGCCAACCGGACCACCTTTAAATTTATCAATAATACAGAGTAAAATACGATTATCCATTTCATCCAGACCATATTCGTCAATGTTCAGGGCTTTTAAAGAATGGCGGGTTATTTCAATTTCAATATTTCCATCACCTTTTACCTGGGCAAAATCTCTTACACGCCTTAAGAGTGAATTTACAATACGTGGTGTTCCCCTGCTTCTGAATGCAATTTCACGGGCAGCTTCATCGGTTATATTCACTTCTAAAATTCGTGCCGATCGTTTTACAATTCCAACCAGAATTTCCGCATCATAATACTCAAGATGAGCTTTAATACCAAAACGTGCACGTAACGGAGATGTGAGCAATCCTGAGCGTGTTGTAGCACCAATCAGTGTAAAAGGATTTAAATCCAATTGAACAGACCTGGCGCTGGGACCTTTGTCAATCATTATATCAATTCTGAAATCCTCCATGGCAGAATAGAGATATTCTTCCACAATCGGAGATAACCGATGAATTTCATCAATAAACAATACATCGTGGTTTTCAAGATTAGTTAATAATCCCGCAAGATCGCCAGGTTTATCAAGAACAGGACCCGAAGTAACTTTCAGTCCAACACCGAGTTCATTTGAAATAATATTTGAAAGTGTTGTTTTTCCTAAACCGGGAGGACCATGTAATAAAACGTGATCGAGCGCCTCCCCTCTCATTATGGCAGCTTTCACGAAAACTTCCAGATTTTCTACAATCTGTTTTTGCCCGTTAAAGTCATGAAAAGTTAGTGGCCTAAGTTTTTTATCCAGCTCAATATCCTTGTCAGAAAAACTTTGGCTTCTTATATCCAGTTCGTTATCCATAAATGTGAATTAAACAAATTTTTGGATCATTTCAATCAATTGTTGAGAAGTAAACGGCTTTTCAAGATATTCATCCATTCCTGCTTCCAGACATCTGTCACGATCATTATCGTAAGTATTTGCAGTTAAAGCAATTATAGGAACCGGGTTATTTACACTGTTTTCTTTTTCAAACTGTCTTATTTCTCTTGTAATTTCGTACCCGTTTTTTTCAGGGAGCATTATATCCATTAAAATAAGATCAAATTTTTCATTTTTTACTATTTCAATGGCATCATTTCCATTGGTAGTTGCAGTAATGGAATAATTTAATTTCTGTAAATAAAACATTACCACTTTTTGATTCAGTAAATTGTCTTCGATCAGGAGTATTTTCAAAACAGTGTATATTAATATATGTTTTTTCTTATAACAAAGATAAAAGGAAATATTACTTTATATATGCTGTTTATAATGGTTAATTTCTATTTGTTACCAATTTTAAAACTTTAATAAACTATTTTTTATTAACTCTTAACATCATTTTACCAGTTTAAAATGTTACTATTAAATGAAATATATTCCTTTTTCAACAACTGTTAATTGTTTTTATGCGTTAATATGAAAACAAATAAACAGGTTAATTACCTGTGAATATATTTCAATTAAATTTTTATAATGTTTGAACTAAATTTATCAAGTAACATTATATGGATAAAAAATTGAAGAATGCAAATATTATTATAAAAGATTACTTTTGTTTTTTATCAGTTTATTATAGAATTATTAACATTACTGTATTTTATAAATAATTGAAAAATAATTACTTATAGTTAATGACTAAAAATTTCAACATACTTGTTAATAAGCTTAATTCATTCAGGATCAAGTTTTACTTTTACCAGCTTTTAAAGGGTTTTATACTTACTTTATTTTTTATTTTAATTCTTTATACCGGCTTTTCAGTTATTGAATATTTTGTTTACATGTCTTCCGAAATAAGAAAATTCATTTTTTTCGGATTCCTTGTTTTTAGTTTTTTACTTTTTATTCAGTTCCTAATTTTTCCTTTATTAAAACTTTTACATGTTTTAAAACCAATTGATAACAAAACTGCTACGTCACTTATTCAGAAGCATTTTTCGGACATAAAAGACAGGTTATTAAATATCATCGAACTTTCTGATTTGCATGAGAATGCTTATTCCAACGAGATAGTACTGGCCAGTATTGACCAGAAAATAGAACAACTGAAAGTATTTGATTTTAATAAGGCAGTTCAGTTCAAAAATATGAGAATGGTTTCAATCTATTTTCTCATAAGTGTATTAATATCAGCGGTAATAATTATTACCAACAGAAAAATATTTACCGAATCAACCAACAGAATTATTCATTATAATACAGAATTTGTAAAACCAGCACCATTTACTTTTTCGCTGGTAAATAACTCTTTGAAAGTAAAAAAGGGAGAATCGTATGTAATTAAAGCAACTGCAAAAGGCGATGAAATTCCTCAAATGGTTTACGTTAACATTGAGGGTAACAATTATCTCATGAAAAATTCAGGCCCCGGAACGTATGAATTTGAAATGGTTTCGGTTATTAACCCTGTACAGTTTTATTTTACTGATTTGAAATATAAATCTGATATTTTTCAATTACAATTGTTGCCAAAACCTGGAATTACACAATTTAAAAGCCATATTTTTCCACCAAAATATACAGGTATTCCTAATCAGGCTTTTGATAATATTGGAGATTTGCAAATACCAAATGGAACAAGGGTTGAATGGATGTTTACAGGAATTGATATGGATTCCGTTTATATGATCACAAATGACTCTGTTAAAACTAAGGCAGAGTATAAAGACAATGCATTTTATATCAATAAAAATTTCTATAAATCAACGGCTTACAATGTTTATATTCAAAATATAGTTACTACACCTGAACTTGCATTAACGTATAATATAGAAGTAATTCCGGATATGTTCCCTGAAATAAATATTGTCCAAATTCCCGACTCAACACAATTAACCCGCTATTTTTTTAAAGGAGTTATTGGCGATGATTATGGTTTTAAAAAACTTGAATTTCATTATAACATTAATAATACCGATTCAGCAATTGCAATTCCGTTTGTTAGAACAATGACAGATCAGGATTTCTATTTCAGTTTTGATTTTAAAGATTTGAATATTGATAAAGGAGCTGTTTCTTATTATTTTTCTGTAACGGATAATGATGTAATAAATCATTATAAAACAACAACATCTGACGATTTTATATTTGAATTTCCGGATAAGGAGGAAATTTTAGCCAAAGACAAAGAGAAGTTTGATTTGCTGCAGCGGAACTTTGAAGAAAGTCAAAAACTAGCTAAGGATATTCAGCAAGATTTAAAAGATCTCCAGATAAAAAATATGGATACCAATGTTTCCGATTGGGAAAAATCACAAATGGTAAACAATATTATCTCGAAACAGAACAAACTTGAACAGCTTTATGATAAGATAAAGCAAGACAATGAAAACCTGAATAATTACCTGAATTCTTTTAATCAGAATAGTCAGGATATACTAGATAAACAGAAGCAAATAGAAGATTTACTGAACGAGGTTTTTACAGATGAATTAAAAAAGCTAATGGAAGAATTCAATAAGTTGGCTGATGATTTTAACAGTAAAAAACTTAATCAATTATCCGATAAATTGGATATGTCATACGAAGATTTGCAAAAGCAACTTGACCGTAATCTGGAAATGCTCCGGAAAATGAAAATCGAGCAAAATATTCAAAATATTATCGATCAGGTAAATAAAATAGCGGACGAAGAAAATCAATTGGCTGACAATGTTCAGGAAAATAAAAATTTTGAAGAAGCAAAAGATAAGGTAAATAACGATCAAAGTGAAATTAAGCAATTACAGCAGAACTTAAATGATGTTTTGGAAATGAACCAGCAATTGGAAAAACCGTTGAATTTTGATGATTTCAGCGAAGATTTTGAAGATGTAGACAAAAGCTTTGAAGAGAGTAAAACACAGCTGGATAAAAAGAACAAGAAGAAATCGGGAGAAAGTACAAAACAAACATCTGAAAAGTTGAAAAACATGGCATTTGGAATGCAACAAATGCTTGACATGAACACCCAGCAGCAGAACATGGAGAATATTGCAAACCTGAAACAAATATTGAGTAATTTAATGTTTCTTTCTTTCTCGCAGGAATCAGTTTTAACTAATCTTCAGGGAATTTCGGATAAAGATCCGCAAATAGCTTTACTTAATCAAAAACAGAAAACAATACAGGATGAAAGTAATATTGTGCGCGATTCATTGTATGCTTTAGCTGAAAGAACACCGCAAATTACCAGTATGGTAAATAATGAATTGTTAACAATGGAAATTAACCTGAATAAAGCCACAGACGAGATGGAGGATGGTTTGTTTCCGAATGCACGTGTGAGTCAGCAATTTGTTATGACTTCCGTTAATAACCTGGCTTTAATGTTAAATGAAGCTCTGGAAAACATGGAAAAGCAGCAGGCTAATTCACAGCCTGGTGATCAGGAATGTGAAAAACCCGGGGGAAAAGGAGGAAAAGCCGGAATGAATATGTTAAAACAAGCTTCGGAAAATATACGTCAGCAATTACAGCAGATGATTGAGCAAATGAAAAGTGGAAATTCTCAAAATATGGGAAAAGAAATGGGACAAAGTTTGATGCAGCATGAAATGATGCAACAAATGCTGCGCGATTTGATGAATGACGGTAGTGTAGGAAGTGACGCCAGGAAAACACTCCAGCAAATCGATAACATGTTGGAACAGAATAGGAAGGAACTGATGAGTAAATCGATAAATGCACAGACAATTGCCCGACAAAATTTAATAACAACACGTCTTTTGGAAGCTGAAAAGGCAGAAATGGAACGTGAATTTGATGATAAAAGAGAATCAAAAAGTGCAGATGAATTTTACAGTAATCCGCTGAAATTTTTTGACTATAAAGAAAATGATAATTTTACAATCGAATATTTGAATCGTAATTCGAACAAACTAAGTAATTTTTATAATAATAAATACAAACAATATCTGAATAATATTAACAAAGAATAGTGATAAAACCTCCTAAAATACTTGTGATAAAGTCGGATACTTCGGAATTGAAAAAAGTAGAAATTTTTTTAAGAGATATACTTAAATTTTATGGCTTACCTAAAAGCAATTTTTATAGAATATATTTGTGTGTTTCTGAAGCGGTAATTAATTCCATTGAACACGGAAATAAAAGCGATGAGAATAAAAAGGTGAATATCGAAGTACAATGTGAAGGGAAAGAGTTAAATATTACCATAAAGGATGAAGGCAAAGGGATCGATATTGAAAAAATTACTGATCCTACAGAAAAAAGTAATTTAAAAAAGGAATCAGGTAGAGGAATACATATAATCAGGTCATATTGCGACAAATATGAATTTGAGAAAAATAAAAGTTTTATCCGTTTTAAAATGGATTGTCAGTGAGTAGTATAGAACTTTTTTACGAGGATATTCAACCTCTTAAACTTAAGAAATCTACAGTTAAGAAATACGTTAATATTTTGATTTCAAGCGAATTAAAAATATTTGGTGATGTTAGTATTGTATTTTGTTCCGACGAATATCTTTTGGAAATGAACAAGCAATATTTGAATCACGATTATTATACTGATATCATTACTTTTAATTATGTTGAGAATAATACCATTTCTGGTGACTTATTTATAAGTTATGAACGAATTAAAGAAAATGCAAAAAGTTTTGAAACTGAAGCTGAAAAAGAGTTATTTCGCGTAATTTTTCATGGGATTTTGCATTTAATAGGTTACAATGATAAAACAGAGATGGAAAAGAATGTTATGAGGGAGAAGGAAAATTTTATTTAAAAAAAGTTGATTTTGAGGAGGTTGAGTTATGATGCCGATGTATGATGTGATTGTTGTGGGAGGAGGACATGCTGGTTGTGAAGCGGCAGCTGCAGCAGCAAATCTCGGATCCAAAACTTTACTGATTACAATGGATATGACCAAGTATGGTCAGATGTCGTGTAACCCTGCTATGGGAGGAATTGCCAAAGGTCAGATTGTTCGTGAAATTGATGCTTTAGGAGGATATTCAGGAATTATTGCTGACCAATCAACGATTCAGTTCCGGATGCTGAATAAATCGAAAGGACCAGCAATGTGGAGTCCCCGGTCACAAAACGATCGTTTCAGGTTTTCTGAATTATGGAGACTTACCTTGGAACAAATAGAGAATCTTGATTTGTGGCAAGATATGGTTAGCCAGTTAATTATAAAAGATAATACGGTTCAGGGTGTAATTACAAAAATAGGCATCGAATTTAAGGCAAAAACAGTCATTCTTACCAATGGAACGTTTTTGAATGGTTTAATGCATATTGGCCAGTCCAAGATGAAAGGTGGCCGTATTGGTGAGGCTGCTTCATATAACATTTCAGAACAACTTTTTCATATAGGTTTTAAAACAGGGCGACTGAAAACTGGTACTCCGGTTAGAATTGATGGGCGAACAATTGATTTTTCAAAGTTAACGGAACAAAAGGGTGATGAAGAACATTATAAGTTTTCTTATTTGCCCGGCACAGAAAGCAAATTAAAGAAAAGATCTTGCTGGATTACGCATACAAATAAAAAGGTACATCAGGAACTGGAGCTTGGTTTCGAAGCCTCGCCTATGTTCGATGGTACTATACAAAGTACAGGTCCTCGTTATTGCCCTAGTATTGAGTCTAAACTGGTTACTTTTGCTGAAAAGGAAAAACATCAATTGTTTCTGGAACCAGAAGGAGAAAATACAATTGAATATTACCTGAATGGATTTTCTTCTTCTTTACCCTGGGAAATTCAGTATAAGGGATTACACCAGATTCCGGGTCTTGAAAATGCTAAAATATTCCGGCCTGGTTACGCGATTGAATATGATTATTTTGACCCTACTCAGTTACATCATACGTTTGGAAACTAAATTCGTTAACAATCTTGTTTTTTGCGGGACAAATTAATGGAACAACAGGATATGAAGAAGCTGGTGCACAGGGAATTATGGCAGGAATAAATGCCCATTTAAAATGTCATCAGCCCGAAGAAAAGTTTATTTTAAAACGAAATGAAGCTTATATTGGTGTTTTAATTGATGATTTGGTAACAAAAGGCGTTGATGAGCCTTATCGAATGTTTACAAGTCGGGCCGAATTCAGAATTTTGTTACGGCAGGATAATGCCGATATCCGTTTAACAGAAAAATCATATAATTTAGGTTTAGCTTCTGCTGGAACGAATAAATCTTTTGAAAGAAAAAGTGAACTTAATTTCACAAATTAGTTGATTTTACACATTCGTTTAGTGTTAAGGAAAGGTTTGTAAATCAATTACTTAAAGAAAAAGGAACTTCTGAATTAAAACAAGGTGTAAAACTTTATGATATTATTTTACGTCCTCAGATTTCAATATTTGATTTAATTGAACATATTACTCCTTTTAAAACATTTCTTGAACGGGTTCCGGAGTACAGAAAACTGGAAATAATAGAAGGAGCTGAAATTTCTATTAAATATGAGGGGTATATTAACCGGGAAAAATTATTAGCAGAAAAACTAGATAAATTTGAAAATATATTAATTGAAGATAAATTTAATTATGATGAATTAAAATCTATTTCAACAGAAGCCAGACAAAAACTTGAAAAAATTAAACCTAAAACAATTGGACAGGCAAAACGAATTTCAGGTGTTTCTCCTTCCGACATAAATGTATTGTTAGTAATGCTTGGGCAGGTAATGTTTCACGTGGAACAGAAAATAAACTTATGGATTTAAAAAAAGAAATTAGAGAAATTCCGGATTATCCAAAAGAAGGAATAAATTTTAAAGATCATTACAACACTTTTTAAAAACAATGATGCATTTGAGTATGTGATTGAATGAAATAACTGATTGATTTCAAAGACAAGGGAATTACAAAAGTTGTTGGGATTGGAAGCGCGTGGATTTATTTTTGGAGGAGCAATCGCCGATCGTTTAAATGCAGGGTTTGTTCCTGTTACGGAAAAAGAATAAATTGCCTGCGGAAACAATTGCTGAAACTTATGACTTTGGAATATGGTGAAGACAGGATTGAAATGCATGTTGATGCTTTGAATGAAAATGATATTGTTTTAATTCATGATGATTTGCTGGCTACAGGCGGAACTGCTAATGCAGCTTTAAATATGGTTGAAAAGATGGGTGTTAAGCAAATTTATTTTAGTTTTGTTTGCGATCTTGAATTTATTGAGACTCCGACATAAAACGATGAGATTCGAGAATACAAACCACAGATTTTGGTTAAATATTCTAATTGAAATATGCATCGTATAAATACACAATATTGATTATTTAAAATCCTTGGTTGCTGTTCTGCCCAACAAACCAGGAATATATCAATATTTTGATGATTCAGGTACAATTATTTATATCGGAAAGGCAAAGGATTTAAAAAAAAGAGTTTCCTCTTATTTTTCAAAAAAACACGATCATCGAAAAACTGCGATGTCTGGTACGAAATATTGCCGATATAAAACACATGGTTGTACAAAGTGAACAAGATGCACTTCTTCTTGGAAAATAATCTTATAAAAAAGTATCAAGCCCCGATATAATATTCAACTTAAAGATGATAAAAGTTTTCCATGGATTTGTATTAAAAATGAACCTTTTCCCAGAGTTTTTAAAACAAGAAATTTAGTAAGCGATGGATCAAAATATTTTGGGCCATATACTTCAATTTATACTGTTCGCACGCTGCTTGAACTTTTTAAATCGGAATATAAATTACGAACTTGTAATTATAATTTATCGGAAGAAAATATAAGAAATAAGAAATTTAAAGTTTGTCTTGAATATCATATTGGTAATTGTTTTGGACCTTGTGAAGGACTGTATTACAGAAGAAAAATATAATGAAGGAATTAAAGATATTAAAAATATTTTAAAAGGAAATGTTTCTGGTGTAATTAAGCATCTGGAGGGATATAATGAAAAGAATGTCTGAAGAAATTGAATTTTGAAGAAGCACTTAAAATAAAAGAAAAATATGATTCATTAAAAAGATATCAAAGTCGATCTACAATTGTATCTCCAACTATTACTGATGTTGATGTTTTTAGTATTGAAGAGGATGAAAAATTTGCATTTGTTAATTATTTAAAAGTAATAAAGGGCGCAATAATTCAAACGTTTACTCTTGAAATTAAAAAAGGTATTAAATGAAACAACAGAAGAATTGCTTTTATTGCAGGAATAGTTGATATTCGACAAAAAATATTTAGTAATGCAAAAGAAATTCTTGTTCCATTTAAATTGGAAAATGTATTATGAAAATGTTCGATTTAAAATACCTAAAAGAGGAGATAAAAAAGCATTGCTGGATTTATCTCAAAGAAATGCAAAATATTTTAGACTGGAAAAAGAAAAACAAGCTGTTTTAAAAAATCCTAAAATAAGAGAGGAACAGGATATTGTAACATTGAAAAAGATTTCAATTAACGGAATTGCCTGTACATATTGAATGTTTTGATAACAGTAATTTACAAGGAACAAATCCGGTTGCTGCTTGTGTTGTATTTAAAAATGCAAAGCCAAGAAAAAAGGAATATCGACATTTTAATATTAAAACGGTTGAAGGTCCCAATGATTTTGCTTCGATGGAAGAAGTTGTTTATAGAAGATATAAACGACTTATTGGATGAAGAAAAATCATTGCCGCAACTAATTGTTATCGATGGAGGAAAAGGTCAATTGTCTTCAGCAGTTGAATGCTCTTGATAAATTAGATTTACGAGGTAAAATATCAATTATTGGTATTGCAAAACGATTGGAAGAAATTTATTTTCCAGGTGATTCAGTACCTATTTATATTAATAAAAACTCTGAATCATTAAAATTAATTCAACATTTACGAGATGAAGCACATCGGTTTGGAATTACTTTTCACCGAAATAAACGATCAAATGCATTTATTACTTCAGAATTAAACATCGATTGAAGGCATTGGAGAAAAAACAATACAAAAATTGCTTAAAGATTTTAAATCTGTTAAAAATATTAAAGAACAAAACCTAGATAATTTAGAAAAAAGTATTGGAAAATCGAAAGCAAAAACCATTTTCAACTATTTCCAGTAAACAAAAATCATAATTGAAGAAAAAATTCTGTGTATTCTTTAACAGACAATTTAAAATTATCTAAAACAATACCAATAAGTACAAAAAATTATTTTCAGAAATTAGGTATATTACACAAATTTTTGAAAAGAGGATTTTGAGAGATTTCGGAATTATATTTATTGCATTGATCAATGATGAAAAGAAAAATTACAGCTGAATTTTTAGTTTTTGTTGCTTAATTTGTCTAGATGTCAATGAAACAAAACGTTTAAATTCGGTTAATTATATCAAAATAGAATTATTATTTATTATTATAATTACTTGATATTAATTAGTTATCTCCATAAAATTAATAAATATTTCCTGTTTTGAGCTTAAGTTAACGCCTTGTAGAATTCATATTTTAATGGAATAAGGGCAGTTGTTAATTATTAAAATCTGAAGCAATGATTGCAAACAAATAAACAGCAGTTTTAAAATCATGATAGTTTAATTGGTTGAAATTTTATTAAATATTATTTTGAATTTTTAAAAAAATATGATTTTAATATGCAGGCCGATATTTATCATCCGCTTCAAGAATCCTAAATAACTAATAAATCGTGATTGGGCAATTTCATCCTTCTTTACTGCTTGTTTTACAGCACAACCAGGTTCGTGTGTATGTGAACAATTTTTGTATTGGCAATTTGCGGAAATTTTGAAAATCTCAGGAAAATAATGAGAAATTTCCCAGGGTTCCATTTCAAGCATTCCAAATGCTTTTATTCCTGGAGTATCGATAATGTATCCACCAAAATGTAATTTGTAAAGTGCTGAAAATGTAGTAGTATGTTTTCCGGTGTTATGTGCATCAGAAATATCCATTGTTTTCAATTTTAAACCAGGTTCCAGAATATTTATAAGTGTTGATTTTCCAACTCCGCTATGACCATTGAAAACATTAGTTTTTCTTTTAAGGCATCTTTTAAATTCTTCAATTCCGTCGCATTCTTTGCTGAAGTTGCAATACATTGATAACCGATTTTTTGATACAATATTCATTAGTTTTTCCATTTGTTTCATTGATTGTCTATCGTATCGATCGGTTTTATTGAATACAAGTAAAACCGGAATCCGGTATGCTTCAGCGGATGCAAGATATCGGTCGATAAAAGTTGTTGTTGTAACCGGATAATTTAAAGTAACTACCAATACAGCCTGATCAATATTTGCAGCAATAATATGCGATTGTTTTGATAGATTTTGCGAACGACGAATAATATAATTTTTGCGTTCTTCAATATCGGTTATTAAACCTATATTTTGCTCTTTTTCATTATTGTTTGATGGTTGAACAGTAAATTCAACACGATCGCCAACAGCAACAGGATTTGTACTTTTTAATCTCTTTAATACGAAATTTTCCTTTGATTTTACATTCAAATATTTCTCCGTTTTCTGTTTCAACAGTGTACCAGCTTCCGGTCGATTTTATTACAATTCCTTTTTTCAATGATGAATTTTTTTCAATAGTAGCTAAACATCAAAAGTAGATATATCGTGAAACATCAAAAATCAATTATTTCACGTGGAACAGATTAATCTATTCCCAGTCTAAAATAATTTTTCCGCAATTTCCATTTTCCATAATTTCGAATGCCTTTTGAAAATCATCGGCATGAAAACGGTGGGTAATAATGGGTGAAATATCAAGTCCCGCTAGTAAGCATCATTTCCATGTGATACCAGGTTTCGTACATTTCACGGCCATAAATTCCTTTTAGTGTTAATCCTTTGAAAATGAGTTTACTCCAGTTGATTTGTGTGTTTTGCAGGAAGTAATCCCAGTAAACTGATTTTTCCACCATTGTACATATGGTTTACCATGTCGTTAAAAGCGGCAGGTGAACCCTGACATTCCAGCCCAATATCAAAACCGGCAACCATTTCATGTTTTGCCATGGCTTCTTTGATACTTTCTTTGCGTGGGATCAATTACATGTGTCGCACCCATTTTTCTGGCCAAATCGCGGCGATATTCACTTAAATCGGTACCAATAATATTTCGTGCACCTGCAAATTTGCAAATTGCTGTTGCCATTGCTCCAATCGGGCCACCAATTCCTGTAATCAAAACATCTTCGCCAAGTAAAGGAAATGAAAGTGCCGTGTGTGTTGCATTTCCCAGCGGATCCATAATTGCCATCATTTCATCGGAAATTCGATTGTCAATATGTAAGACATTTTTTGCAGGAACAGAAATATATTCAGCAAATCCACCGTCTCGGTGAACACCAATTCCAATGGTATTGTCGCAAATATGCTGTCTGCCACGGCGGCAATTTCTGCAAAAACCGCAAGAAATATGGCCTTCAACAGTAACACGTTCGCCAACTTTTACACGATCAACTTCAGAACCTACTTCTACCACAGTTCCCATGTATTCATGGCCAATAGTAACAGGTGTTTTAATGGTTTGTTGCGCCCATTCGTCCCATTTATAAATATGCAAATCGGTTCCGCAAATGGCTGATTTTTTCACTTTTAACAGAACATCATTGGGACCAACTGTCGGAATCGGAACTTCTTCCATCCATATTCCTTTTTCGGGTTTGCTTTTAACTATTGCTTTCACTATTTTAATTTTGATGAAAATTATTTTGCAAGGTAAAACAAATATTAAATACGAAATAATAACTAAAATCAGGATTGGTAATATGAAATATAACAATTATTGTAGCTGAATTACAATCGATTAAATGTTTTTGGTTAGCAAATATTTTTGTGAAATAAATTTCACCGGATACCAGGCAGCCAAAAAACCAATAAGTAATACTACCTCAAAATCAAGAAGAATATCAGTAAATATAATTTTTACAGGGTAAGCGGAAATAACAAATGAACTATCCGGGAAGTGCAACGATTTTAAAATGTAATTTGTATCCAGCAAATAAAAATTCCTAAAAGTGTACCAATAACTGCCCCAATAACCGAAATCAACCAGCCTTCGAAAAGAAAAATCTTCCGAATAGTTTCTGAGCTGGCTCCCATACTTCGAAGAATAAAAATATCTTCAGTTTTATCGATGATCAGCATTGATAAACTGCCTAATAAATTAAACGAAGCGATAATCAGAATAAAAACCAATATAAAATATGCAGCCCATTTTTCTGACTCCATTGTTTTATAAACCAGATCGTGCTGCTGATATTGATTTTTCACGTAAAACCCATCGCCCAATATTTTTTGAATTTCTTTTTGAACCTTTTTTATGCTTGATTTTTTGGATGCCTAATTCAACTGCAGAAACATCGTTTCCACTTTCAAATAGATCTTTGGCAAAATCATAAGAAACCAGAATGTATTTTGAATCAATTTCCTCCAGAACGGCAAAAACCCGGAAGGAAAAACATAATTTTGATTAATTGCCTGCGACAGGATTGATGGAAACTTTTTTCCCTTTTTGGGAACATAAATTATTAATATGATCGGTGAAAGTCAGGCCGAATTCCCAAACTATATGCAACTCCCTGACCAACAACTGCATAGTTAATGCCTTTATTTTCAAGCAGAAAGCTTCCATCAACAATCAAAGTATCGATTTTTGTGTATTTGGCATAATTATCAGGAACACCTTTAACTACGGCCGGATAAACCTGGTTCCGGTATTTCAACAAGGCGACCTCTTCAATCACTTCAGCGTAATTGACAACTTCCGGCAACGATTTTATTTTCTCAAAATCAAAATCAGCCGGATTAAACATTTTTCCTCGCACAGAAGTAATTTTTAAATCGGGATCGAAATTGCTGAAAAATGTACCAATTAAGTTTGCTAAAACCATTGAAAACAGAGAGAATTATGACCAATGCCAAAGTACCAACAATAATACCTCCAACCGAAATTCCGGAGATAATATTAATTATGTTCTGTTTTTTTTTCGAAATCAGGTATCGTTTTGCTATAAATAGTGGGAAATTCACCTGTTTTTTGTTTGCTGAATGGTTTATGATTTAATGAGTTCATTAATATGATCAATGTAGTCGAGACTGTCGTCGATATAAAACTGTAACTCGGGAATTACACGAAGATTTTTTCCCAGATTTCGTCCCTAGTTCGCCACGTAATTGTTTGTTAATCAGTTCAATTTCCTTCAGAATTTCAGTGGCAAATTCCGATGGGAAAATGCTCAGATAAACTCTTGGCGATACCTAAATCTTTTGTAACCCGAACCACAGTAACACTGATTAGTTTTCCCTGGTATTTGGTTTTATTGATCTTTAAAAAAATATTTGCCATTTCGCGGTGAACAAGCCGCGAGATTTTATTTTGCCGTGTTGAATATTCCTCCATCGGGTCTCTTATTTTCGTTAAATGGTTCAAAATTACAGAAAAAGCACGAATGAGGTATATTTTGAAACGACATTGAGGAAGAATAAATTATTGAAGCCTGTGATTTTCGAATTTATTTCTGAATTTCAAAGTGATTTTTAATGGCATTTTGAAGTTCTTCGTTGGGTTTAATGATGTTGTAATTTTCCCAAAATGCAGGATCATACTCATTTATCATTTCTACAAAAATATCCCGCTGTCTGAACGATTCGTCCCTCGTAAAACGTTTTAATTCAGTCGATTGAATATTTGTAACCAACAAGTCTGAAATGCTGTGGTATTCCGAATTAATTTTATCGCGCCGGCTGCGGATTTTAAATTTTACAGAGGCCTGGGCATTTGTCAGGTACCATTTTCCTTTGAATAAGTTTATAATTCACGTTGTAATGTACGTATGTTGGACGGGCTTTAACTCCTTTGGGTTTTTTTCGAATTAATAAGATCTGTCTGCTTTTTTTAGCCCTGTTTTACTTAAATGAAAATCAACATGAACAATAGCAAATGTTTCACGGTCAACATACATCTCTCCCACATACAAAGTTTGGTTAAGTAACTCTGAAACAGGCCTGAAAGTCAACACATAAACCGGATTATTGTTATACCAAATCACTTTGCTTACATTGTATTCATAAAGGTTTTCCATTTCTTCACTAAGAAAACTTTCCATGGTCTTAACCACATCTAATTTGGTAATTGTAAAAGGGCCGCCTTGTAGTTTAAAGTTAATCCAATTAAAAGGTTTAACATCAGGGCTTCGCCGGCCTTTTATCAACCTGACCACATCGCTTTTGGCTGAATTGGTATATGGAGCCTTCAGTATTTCGATAACAGCCTCTGAAGCACTAACATAACTGCCGTCTTGCTGTACCGTTTCACGATAGAAAGCCGTCATTAATTTTGTATTTTCAGCATAGTTAACTTTAATATTTCTTCGGATATTATACAACAATTGTTCAGGTGTTGTAGCAGTTACTTTAACTTCTCTTATACGGATGGAAATAGGTTTCATAACAAACAAATCCTCATCCATAAGTTTAAAAGCAGGCATTGTAATTTGGGCATAACCCATGCAGGAAATTACGACAGTATCGAGAATAAGATCAGGATGAACTTTCAAAAGAAAATCTCCGTCGGTATTACTAATGGTGCCAATGGGCTTATTAAAAAAAGAAACGGAAACATACGAAATAGGCTCGCCTTTTTTCTCATCTACAATTTTCCCGGAAAGGAAAAAATACTTTATTGGAATGGTATCGTTTTTGGATATAATCTTTTGTTCTAAATCGGTTCTCCGGGAAATAATCACCTGGTTTTGCATTTCCGTGAATTTAAAATCTTTTGAATTAAACAACTGATTTAACAAGGTAAATAGCGATTTCCCATCAATATCAATGGTATATTTTTTATTTGAATCGATAATGGTAGCATCGTATGAAAAATAAACTCCGGCCTGCCAGCTCAGCTGATCGAGAATGGTGCTTAAAGGTTGGTTTTTTTCGTTAATGGTTATCCTTCTTTCAAAAACAGAACCATCCTGTTGCTGTCCCAGGGCAGGCAGGAAAAACAACATGATGGACGCTATGACAAATAAGTTTTTGATCATTAAAACAGTTTTTTCAGCTCGAATGAAGTTTTAATTTCTTCACCGTTGCGGAGAACTGTCAGTTTGATCTTTTTGTTTTCTTTGCTTTGAAGCAGCAGGTTAATGTCATTTAGTTCGAGCGACCTATGACTGCTGTTGTTGATTGACAGAATCTGGTCATTTTCTTTTAACCCTGCAAAATAAGCCGGTGAATTTTCACGAATATCCGCAATAGTGAAGATTGGGAATCCCGGCATTGGATTCGTTACTTCCATTCCACTCATATTATAGTTGAATTCTTCTTTTATCTTGTGTGTTGGCCGCAGTGTTAACCGGCTGTTCCTGTAATCTACTGTGACATTGAATCTGCGCAGGATTTCTGCTCCCAGCGTACCATTTCGGTCGTTGGATGATATCAGATTATCAATAATTTCTGAATTCGGAAATGCGACAATCGGCTTTGGCAAAATAAGCGGACCTACCCAAATCCCATCAATCCTGCCTTTAACGCCGTACAAATCTCCGCTCAAACCACGTCCCAGGAAAGTTTCAATATGGTTTTCCGGATAATGTATTCTTTCATCTGAACGTTGTGAAAGCCAGATAGCATCGCTGGCTCCGGTATCTACCAGTAGATTTACCGGCACTTTTGTTGAATCTTCAGTTAAAATCGTAGTAGTTACATACGGTTTATTTCCATCAAAATACAGCGGTAAAATAATATCTTTCTTCCGGTCGCGGTATTTGTAGTATTCGGGCTTGTAAAGGGTTATTTTTTCGTTGTTATAATCGATATCAACAATATAATCCTTAAACAGGTTAAACCCGATTAATCCGTGAACCGGAATTCCCAACATGTGTGAAATCTGGAAATTTTCATCGATAACCATCTGAACTTCCTGATTATTGGCTGTCAACCCATTAATTTTCATTACGTTGTTTCCCGAACGGTAAGCCGTCAGATCAACTCCTTCACCAAGACCTTTTATCTGTACCGGCATCATATAATTCAGGTTCAGTTTGTTAATAAACGGAAGCTCGGTAATAATCGGGTAACGTACACCGGTATCAAGAATAAAATTCAATGTATCAGAATCGTTAATGGTAACCGGTATTATTATCAAATTACTGGCCGACTTGAATTTAATTGTAATCGATTTCCTTCGTGGGTTATCAAATAAAAATCCCCTGTTACTACCAAAATACTGGGTTGTATTGTTTTCATAGTCAATACTTTTGTCAAGAGGAACATAGTCGCGTACCACCAAAATATTGTCCTCGATTTCAAAAAGCAGGTAAAAATCCTTCATTAATTTATCGAGTACATATTTGATGGGTTTATTTGAAATATTCAAACTGATTTTTTTATCCCCGATAATGTTTGAATTATACGAATAATCAAGATCCAGGTATTTGCAGATTTTTGCAATTACATCCGAAAGCGGTTCGTCTTCCGCATAAATACTGATGTTTTGGTCAAGTACCTGCGATTCTTTTTCCTGGGCAGATAGTAGAGCAGGTTTAAATACTAAAAATGTTAGCAGAAGGAGAACTCCAATTTTTAATTGTTTTATTGATGTTTTCATTTGTCATAGTTTTTAAATTCCGGGTTTCTGTTATTGTTTATAATACAGGGATATTCCCGGAGTGTTTTCATGTCTTTAAAGCTTTACTTGTTCTTTTTTACGTTCTGAAAATGTAAACTGTTCATTTTCACTTGTCAGGTCAAGATTAAAGGTGATTTTAATAACATTCAGCACAAAATCGACTGGCTTATGATCGAATTGCGCTTCCAGCAACAAATCATTAATTTTCGGATCACTGACTTGAATATCAACATGATAAACATTTTCCAAATCTCGAAATACTTCCTTCAAAGGAACTTCATTAAATACTAAATTACGGGTTTTCCAGGCCAGGTAATTAGGATCAGAATTGGTTGTTTTTTCCAGCATCATCGGTGGAATTAAACAATGTTCCTTTTTCTCCGGGGATCAGAATTACTTCCCGCCTATCAACAGGAGTAATCTTCTGATTTTCATTAGTTACCTGTACTCTCCCGGTTTTTACCACAACTTCAACCGTTTCAGTATTCGGGTATGCACAAACATTAAAAGAGGTACCTAAAACTTTAACCTGTGCATTTCCGGCGTGAATAATAAACGGTCTTTCAGGATCATGTTTGACGTCAAAAAAACCTTCACCCTGAATGGTAACTTCCCGCACATTCTTTTTAAAATGCTTTGGGAACAAGAGCTGTGAATTACTGTTTAAAGCAACTTTAGAACCATCGGGAAGAACATATTCATTAACTACCTGTTTTTCAGCAGAAAGAACTTCGCTGAAAATTTCTGTTTTCTGATTTCTTAACCCAATGTAAAATCCCAGAGACCCCAATAATAACGCAACAACAATTATTGCCGCATATTTGTAAAATCCGATTAAAGCCTCCTTTCTGAACTTTTTGCGCTTAACAATGATAAGTTGCGGAGGGGCAATTTTGGAATGTACATTGTTCCAGGCAGCATCTGAATTGTAAGTTTTAGCTTTGTAATAAGCATCAACTTTTGAAAGCAATTGCCGGCTTTGCTCCAGCTCTTCCCGGTTTTTTTCCGATTGTTTTAACCAGTTCTCCACTTCCAATTTCTCACGGGAATTCACTTCATTATTCAGGTATTTCACCAGCAAATCCCGATTAAAATTTTCTATGTCCATCATTTCTTTCATGTTACTTTAAAGACAATGTATGTTCTATTTACCCCTAATCTGATTTCTGTTTACGCAGAAAAAAAACAGTAGAAAGGAGGAATAATCTTTCAGTTTTTCGCGCAATGTTTTGATTGCCAGGCTCATTTGGGTTTCAACAGTTTTTATGGAAACATTTAATTTTTTTGCTATTTCGCGGTATTTCAATCCTTCTTCGCGGCTTAACCTGAAAATTTCCTGTCGCTTTTCAGGCAAAGCAGATATACTTTCTTCAATTTTTGAAGCCAGGTCCGGCTCAATGTAATTTTCGTCATGAAGTTCTCCTGTTTTGCTTTCCTGTAACAATATCAGGGCATGTTTATTTCGTACCTTCTGATGCTGAATTTGGTTCAGACAGAGGTTCTTTACCGAGCGAAAGAAATAGTTTTTTACCGAAGAATTGATGTTGAGTTGTTCCCTTTTTTCCCAGAGTTGCACAAAGAATTCCTGCACAATTTCTTCAGCGGCGTGATGATCCCGGGTAAATTTTTCAGCATAAGCACATAAATACGGGTAGTATTGATGAAAAAGATTTTCAAAGGACTGCAGGTGGCCCTTTTTTATACTCTCAAATAAAACCTTTTCATCAGACTTGCTCATTTTTAGTTGTTTAAACTGCTTGCGCTAATTTAGAAAAAACAAATGCATTGCCGAAATATTTTAATATTATGTTTATCGCAGTAAGTTCATTTTGCCATTTCGATTAAGCTAACTATTTTGTAAACTTTTAATCCTAAAAATATAAAATGGAACGAAAAGAAACCTGGAAATTCCCACGAGCCTTTTGGGTGGCCAATACGGTTGAATTATTTGAAAGAGCGGCCTATTATGGTTTGTTTATAGCCATAACACTGTACCTCTCGCGAATAATTGGGTTTAATGATATTGAGGCCGGTGCAATTGCAGGTGTATTTTCTGCCTTGTTGTATTTCCTCCCAACATTTGCCGGAGCTTATGCAGATAAAATAGGGTTCAGGAAATCGCTGATGCTGGCGTTTGGTTTACTTACTATTGGCTATGCAGGACTGGGTGTTATTCCATCCTTCTTTGAATCAAGTGGTTTGGTCAAATATGGCGATGTAACTGTATTTCAAGGTCTCGATTCATCGGGTTATCGTTATGCAGTTCTACCAGTAATGGCGTTAATTATTCTTGGTGGGTCATTTATAAAATCGGTGATAACCGGCACAGTTGCCAAAGAAACTTCGGCAGTAAACCGTGCCCGTGGTTACAGTATTTTTTATACCATGGTGAATATTGGGGCGTTTACCGGGAAAACAATTGTAAAACCCCTGCGATTATCGTTGGGAAACGAAGGATTGATTTGGATCAGTTACTTTTCAGCTTTTATGACATTGCTTGGCATTATCGTAGTGTTCTTTATGTACAAAAGTGCCAAACATTCAGGAGAAGGAAAATCAATAAGCGAATTAATGCAAAGTCTTGTTAACGTAGTTTTGAATCTACGTCTGGTCTTTCTTATTTTAATCATTACCGGTTTTTGGATGGTACAAACACAGATGTATGCTACCATGCCCAAGTATGTGCTGCGACTGGCAGGAGAGGGTGCTTCGCCATCGTGGTATGCCAATGTAAATCCGCTGGTAGTATTTACTACTGTAGCGTTTATTACACAACTGTTACGTAAACGTACTGCGCTTTTCAGCATGACCGTTGGGATGTTTATTATGCCGTTTTCGGCCATGTTTATGGCATCGGGAAACCTGATGACGGGTGAAATTCTGGGTATGCACCCGGTGGCATTTATGATGGTTGTTGGCATTGCTTTCCAGGGGTTGGCTGAGTCGTTCATTTCTCCGCGTTATCTTGAATATTTCTCATTGCAGGCACCAAAAGGTGAAGAAGGACTTTACCTTGGATTTAGTCACCTACACTCCTTTTTATCATATTTGATTGGATTTTTAATGTCAGGATTCTTACTCGATAAATATTGCCCTGATCCAAGGCTCTTTTCAACGCATGAAGAATGGGCAAAAGCGGCAGTGCATGCACATTACATATGGTATTACTTTGTAGGAATTGCCATTGTATCGGCAATTTCGCTTATTATTTACGGACAGGTGGTTAGAAGAATAGATCATAAAAAGCAAATTGCAAATTAATATTTTGCCAATTCACGCTAAATAATTAGTTTTGCACACCATTTTCCTCAGAAGGAAAAGCCCGGGTGGCGGAATAGGTAGACGCGCTGGATTCAAAATCCAGTTCTGGCAACAGAGTGGGGGTTCGATTCCCCCCTCGGGTACAAGGAAGGCCTGATAATCGTAACGATTATCAGGCCTCTTTGTTTTTCGAGATACAAAAATCAGTATTAATTATATTCTATGATTAAATTAAGCAGCGTTGTTAAAAATATTTTAACAACGCTGTATTAACCATTTATTATAAATATTTTTTAAATGAAATTATAGCATTCCGTTGACATTCTAAAGATTTTCCAGGTAGGTCCTACTCCAAATATGGGCAGGATTTATTTTTAAAACTTCACTAAATTCTTTTCCTGCATTTTCCTTGTCACCCATGCCGGCATAAGCAAGGCCAGCAATATAATGATTGGTAGCATTTGCCAGGTAACTTGATCTTCCTCCCTCAAACTGGGTGAAGAAAGCTCCTCTTCCACCATCGGAATTCAGTGCATTGTCAAGCATTTCGCGGAATAATTTCATGGCTTCATCAGAATTACCCAATTCACGAAACGCCAACCCCTTGTAATAATTATATTCTCGATCGGAATTTCCCCTTCGGCCTTCTGCCATTTCCACATCCAGGGTTTTCTGGAAGTAATCGTTAGCTTTTTCACTATTACCTAACTTCTTGTTTATCTCTCCGGCAAGGTAATAAAGCTGTGCGTACCTCGCTCTTCCGTAAAGCCCGATTGGATAAGCCAAAGCATCATTGATATCCTTTAATGCCTTGTCATATTTTTTACTGTTAATAAACCCAATCGCCCTGAGTGTGTAGCTGTCCAGATAAGCATTTTGCATTACCCTCGAACCTTCTGACTCGTTAATATTGTTTGAAGACAATAACTCAAGTGCCTGATCATATTTCCCGTATTCAATGGAACGGGTTATAAAACGTAGCAACGTTTCCGAACGTTTTACAGCAGTGGAATAATTCTTTTCAAGGAATTCGTATTTCTTCTGAGGAGATACCCTATTCAGTTCATACAAATCATCCAACTCAATTAAAAGCCTTACGTCGCCACTGGTGCAGTTTGCAGCCTTTTCCATACTTACCAAAGCTTTTTCATAATTCTTTTGTACTTCCTGGTAAGCCAAAGCTAAATTCCGGTGAACAATATAAAATGAATCATCTCTTTTTCGGGAATTTTCCCATTCAGCAATTGCTCTTTCCGGCTGATGTTCATAAAGAAGATTCCCTAAATAATAAGGAGCCATAGCGTCTTTTGGATTTTTCTGCATTGCATCTTCGAGTATTCCTATTGACTCTGACCTGAACGGGAAACAATATTCATAAGGCATTTTAGCTGCTTTCTGATAGTATGCCAATGATTTAGCCTGATCCCCGAGTTTCGACCAGTAATATCCCAAATAATAATATAACATCGGGAATTGATTTCCTTTCTTTTCAAGACGGGAAAGCAAATCGGCACCTTCCCGGTATAAACCGCAGCTATTGTATTCTGTTGATAATTCTAGATAAGACTGAACTTCGTCCCCTTCATGCATCCAGTTACCCAGCTCTTTAAGATTAACAGAAGCCTGACTGTTGTTCCCGTTTTTGGAGTTTATAATTGACAACTCGTTTACCGCCATATGATTTATTTTGCTCTTTGCAATATTGGCCTGCAATAATTGTTCAGCCGATTGATTATCATTCAATTTCCGCAAAATAATTGCTTTAAGATTTTGTGCGCTCATGTTTTCCGTATTTGTCGATATCGACCGGTTTACATGATCGAGCGCCGTTTCAAAATCACCCCGCTGACAGTCAATTTCGGCAAGCTGGTAATACGATGCCGTATGCCACGCAGAAGACCACGAAGCACGATAAAAACAATCATAAGCTTCTTCCATTTTTCCCTGTGCTCTTAATGCTACACCTAAATAATACAATCCTTCACCATCTTTAGGCCGGGTATAATTCGATGTTATTCTTTCAACCGCCGTTCTCAGGTATTTTTCAGCTTTTACCCAATCGTAATCTTTAAGGCTCAAAATTCCCAACTGAGTATTTACCCTGTAATCCCCGGGATCACGCTTCAGCGCTTCCATGTAGTAAGGCATTGGATCAACCGATGCATTATAAAATTGGTTCAACCTTAATCCGGCCAGATACAGTTCTTCAACAGAACCTATATCCTTAGGATCATCAAGCCCTTTCAGCGGTTCTGGTTTTGGGTAATCCGGCGGATGATGTTCTATTGGCCGGTATGCAAGAATAACCTGTGAATCTGAACCATACAATGTAAATTCAAGATCATCTTCTTTTACATTTCCGGTTAATTTAATAGCTGTTTTGAATGGTTCAGCAGGACTTATATTCATGGTAATGTTACCAATTTCAGCGCCTTTTGATTTCACCACCAACTTTGCATTCTTATGCGGAGAAGTCGTATTAATTCTAACATCTAATGTATTATTATCTTTAAGCTCATAATTCATTGCCCCGTTCCGATTGGCATATTTTAGCCCTCCTAGTTCCCTCACCGGAAACCAGATCATAGTACCAAGTTTGGTTTCGTATGGCTGCAACCAACTGTAATCGGGTTGATTGTCAGTGTAAAAACCAGCCATTAATTCAATGTACCTTCCATCATTATCGGTAAGTCCTTCATTAATCGCAACTCCTCGTGCGTTATTTCCATCGGCCCAGTATTTCATCCCCGGAGAAACATAATGGTTTCCCACCCAAACAGTTCCGGCATCTTTATTATGATCGTAACCTCCAAAATAATTTTCACGCGGGTCCCAGGAAAAAAAAGAAGAAGGAACATGAGTATTTTTCCACCAGCTTACATCTTCCCCGGTAAAATCATAATTATTAAATCTGCTATCGGCAATCGGCCATGCAGTCATATCGCGTTTGCCGTGGTACGTAACATATTGAACCGACGGCGGGAAAATAACCTGATATGAGGAATCAGCATGAACCGCAGGATTAGCCCAGAATAAAAATGAATTTGAAATGTCGGTCCTGTTATCCGGGCGAATCGTCATCTCAAGCAGTGAGGAATTCGGGTAAATAGTATAACCCACCAACACATCCATCCGGTGTCTGCGATCTGTATTACTAACCCACACGGTTTTACTTCCGTCAGCATTTTCCTCTATTTTATAGTCCATCGGTTTAACCGTATTTGGTCCATGATGGTGCGGAAATCCCCAGGCCAGACTCCCGGAAATCCAGTTCCCAAGCATACCGATTAATGACGGTTTTACAACATGATTATGATAGAACCAGTTGTAATTGTCCGTTTTATCAACGGCATAATAAATACGTCCGCCCAGTTCGGGCATAATTCCCAGGTCGATATACTCATTTTGAACATGAATAAACGGATAATCTTTATCCTGCTTATTTGTAGTTAACCCATCATCATAAGGATATGGGTAAATTCTGCGTTGTACACCCTGATGACTTCTGCCTTCGTAAAACCGCGGCATCGGATTAGGTGCATCAAGCATGTAGGTAGGAATGGTCATGGTCTCCTCCTGTATTTTTACCTGTCCGATAACTTCAGAAACAGGTAAAAAGAGAGACGCTACTAAACATAACAAAATCAAATGAGATTTTTGATGCAAATTTCTTAGGTAAGGTTTCATTGGTTTAAAGTTTAAAAATCATTGACTGTAAAAACATATGCAAGAAATTTTACTTGATTCTTATTCCATAGAGCGATTTTAATGTTGTAACAAACAACGTATTTCCATCTTTTCCTCCAAATGTAATAGATATTGGACGTTCTATCAGGTTGATCCTTTTTATTTCTTTCATGTTCTTGTCATAAACAAAAATCTGTCCATCAGCAACATAAAGGTTGCCATCGTTATCAACAGCAGTAGTTGTTTCACCCCTGGGAAGAATTTCTCTCAGGTTAGAGAGTTTCCCTTTTTCACCGACATCCATTTTTACCGTTCTTTTAGAAATTTCATCGGAAGCATAAATTGGCTGACCGGGAACAGCAGCAGATAAATCGGCACAACGTCCGATATCGTAAGTTTCCTGGATGTAGGTTAAACCGTCGGGAGCTACAAAAGCTGAATCGGGATAATATACGGCAGCTTCGTCAAAAGTGTAGTGCCATCTGCTTGATGGATAGAAAGTTTTGGAAAAGTTACGAATATCACCTGTTGCTACGCGTGGCATAGGTTTAAATGTATCATCAGGATTGTTTGGATTGATGGAATAACAATAAGCTGCCCATCCACTGTTTCCAAAACTACTGTAAGCCCGGTTATCATCGGGAAGCCGTTTTACCCTTTCCTGTTCACCATTTACAAGAAAGCCTGGCTGCGGATCGTATCTGCAAACAACCAGTAAATTATCTTTTGAATCGCAGGCCAAAACAAAAGGCTGGAACGGAAAATCAGCCACCAGGGACGCGCTGTTGGTTTCTGCAGACCATTTATAAATTCTCTTTTTCCTTGTTTCGCAAAAATAGATATTACCCTTGCTGTCGCTGGTAATTCCCTGTGCAAATTCAAATCCTGAAACAAGACGGTTCGCCTCACCGATTTGATTGTTATCAACCAAATTACCTTTTTCATTTCCCGTAACGGTAAGTTTGGCAATTTCCCAGGGGTAGCAGGGAATTTCTTTATTAACCTCCCAAATCGGAAATTCGGTTACCCACAATTTTTGCGTATAATTTTTAAGGTTCCTGATTTGAATATTTTCGCAATTCCAGAGACGAACACCAAACCTTTTGGGAGTAGTCACCCTGATCACCCGGTATAACCATAGATTACCAAATAAAATATTTTTACAGTTTGTCATATCAACCATCTGGCACTCTTTCCCTTCCCTGCCTTCTTCCTCCATCTGGAAAGCATAAATTTTCCAGTTTGAAACATTGTCGAACCGGGCTTCATTTCTTACGTGATGTTCCAGCGACATTGCATATATACGAGAAGGTGTAGATGTATTACTTGCCAAAAATCCACTTGTGGCATAAGTGTTTGCAGTCCATATATCTTTTAAAGTGCCACCGCCATTATTGGTTACCCACAGGCTCCAGAATTGGTTATCCCAGGCCAAATCCAGTCCCTGTTCGTTCTGTGGATTTCCGGGAGAACTGATTTCCCGCGGGCCCCAGCGAAAGTTTCCTCTTTGACCTGATCTTTCTGTTCTGTCTGGATTTGGTTTTCTCATTGTACCATGACCACCCACAAATTTCACATCATTAAGCAAAGATTTTTCACTGGCCATCCATTTACAGCCTACGGCGCGATAATTATAGCCGCCGGTTGAAATACCAATTCCGTTTAAAATATCGTTCCCACCCTCCGATGACTCAACCATTGGCTGCGGACCACCAAAGCCACTGAAGAAAGGTTCACTTTCCTTCAAAACAAATTGGGTTGCCCAGGGATGTAACCCGATAAGTTTTGTGCCAGGTTGCATTTTGATCGTTTTTGTAATACGATACCATCCCTGTGGAAAATAAATCACTTTATGTTCAGCAATTGCATCCTGGATAACTTTTGTATCATCAATTTCTCCATCGCCAGCTGCTCCCAGGTCTCTAATATTCACCCAGCTTTCCATTGGAGGTAATGAAGGAACATCACGTTCTCTTGCAACAGCAATATCGTTTGTTGGTACAATATCGGTAATGGTTTGGAAATGAGAATTATTATTAAGGTTATCCATAACCAGTCCGTGTGTAAATTCTTTTACGTTGTATGTTTTCCCTTTTCCTTCAACAACTTTTTCATCTGGTCGGAATTTGGCAAAAACAGGTACATTTTTACAATCAATATTTAACATGTTTATCTGCGTCAATGTGCTGGGCTTACTGTTAATAATAATTCCGGCATCTTTAACATTTTCAAAGAGACAGTTTTCGAAGAATAACCGGTCAATGGCGTTTTCTTCCATTTCTATAGCAACAGGCACTTTTTTAGCGTGCATATTTACAATTGCGAGGCCAGAATTATGCACCTTAATGGCTGATTTACGTTGTCCTTCAAAATAGGTGTCAACCACCATCATTGGCCAACTTGGAGAGGTTGGCCCTGTTATAATGCCGTAATCGCCACCATAAAAAGCCACGTTTTCCATTTCGTTTCCAACCTGAGAAATCCCGGCTTTTCCATTACCGATGTTAATTATGGAATGACTAATAAATCCATGTTGCGCGAAATGCGTTCTCAATGCAACAGCAATGGGATTTCCTTTGTCAATTCTTAAGTCAATATTTGACAATGCGCTGTAAAATGTGCCTGCACTTGCGTCTCTTGGAGACGATCCTTCTCTTACCAAACCCCCGGTAAACCAAAACATGTACTTTTCAGGGTCGGTTCCTTCTCCTTCCTGATATCCGGGGCTACTCGCACCAAGGATAATTTCAGGACGGTTTCCTCCGTAACCGATTAACCTTATTGCCGACGGAATATAAATGGTTTGTGTTATCTTGTATTTGCCTTCAGGAATAAATACAATACCAAAACTCTTTTCAGTTTTAACCTGGTTAATAGCTTCCTGAAGAGCTGCTGAAACATCCATTTTCCCATCGGCTTTAATATTAAAATTTTCCGGTGTAAAGAAAACTGCTTCAGAGTCATTAGGTTTTAATTTATATACTGATTCACTATCTGTAGTTTCAGCATTGGAGAAAAGAACTCCAACAACAAGAAACAGGGACGTGATTAAGATTAATTTTTTTAGTTTCATGTTAATCATTTTTTATATTGTTGTATTCTGCCCGATTAAATTATTAATACAGATCACTCATAATCCAGAGCCAGCGCCCGGAAGGGAAGACCCAGATTTCTTTCCAGTTGTAACAATTTTCCGCTGGCCAATATGGTGCATCGCGGTTAAAATGAGTTTCTACCCCAACCGGAAGCCCGCCAACTATATTTCCACTGGTAACACTGTATTGTCCGGCGTATCGGTATCCTTCCCCGTACATTAAACTCTCGTTAAACGGATTTAGTCCCAGATGCCAGTCGAGTACTTTGTAGCTTATGGTCAACAGATCTTTATCATTCATATATTTGGCAATGGATGCTAAACCTTTTGCCTGAGTCAGGGTAGTGCCACTGTTGCCCCTGAAACTTGTCCAAGTTGGGAATCTTCTTAAATAATAGCGATCATTCAACCGGATACCATTTTTTATCTGCTCCTGTTCAACTTCTTCGCGTGATTGAGTAAGATCGTAAATACTAGCAGGGATCATAAAATAAGGATCAGTATATTTTGTGATTTCTTTATAATAGTCGGCATATAAACGAATTGCATTTTTCCATTTTGCAATATTGACATGATTTGGGAAAGTTTTGCACAGCCTTACTAGCCCCAATACCGGCTCCTGTTCACTGCTTTTGTGTGAGAAATGCTGAATACTACTTTTTCTTGAATTGGTATAAAAAAATCCTTTTAGAGGTACATCCGAAGCCAAATCTTCCTGACTCTGACAAGCAATAATTGAGTCTCCGTACGCAACAGCAGTATTTTTGTATTTTTCGTCTGATGTTGCCTCGTAAAGGGTAATTGAAGCATTAACAATTGATCCGGCTGTAGAAAAGCCCATTCTGCGAATATTATTCATGGAAATTTCCCAGTCATCTTTTGCTGTTTGCAATGCGTAGTCAGCCAAAATAGGATCGTTATCTTTCAATACCATTGCGGCCTCAGCTTCTGCTTTTGCACAATAGAAATTTTCTTCTGACGCCTGTGCCCTGCTGGGGACATCATCAATTGTTCCAATAATTCCATCAGTCCAGAAGTCCATTGTTGAAAAACGGAACCTGGCTCCATCTTTAAAACGGGTTTTCAATATCCAGTCCAAACCCCATTTCCCCTCTTCATTCAGGCGTGCAGATAATTCCGGATCAGAATCTTTTAGTTGGTCGGCCAGTAAAAACATGGCATGTGTTGCTTCGGTTGTATTTCCTAATCCCTGGGATAAATCACCTGCGTCGTGCCAGCCACCGTTAACGATTACTTCCTCATCTCCGTGTGTACCAACCCAGTCCCTGTGGCATACATCATGAATTCCCGGGATTGCATCGCCACAGCGCAAAGCGTAAAAAAGATTAATGGTTTTGACGATCGAACTTCTGT
>CAVYOB010000053.1:0-33928 GCA_963769925.1 uncultured Prolixibacteraceae bacterium | reverse complement strand
TAATTGCAATAATAATTACGTCTTTATTAAATTCCCTAATCTTTCGGGTTGCATCGTACCCATTTATTCCCGGCATTTTTATATCCATCAGAATTAAATCGAGATCAGGATTATTTTTGCACAGTTCTACTGCTTCTACCCCGGTTTTGGCTACTAATATTTTATTGCTGATTTTTTCAACCATCAATTTTGCAAGTAATTCAGAAACCTGTTCATCTTCAGCAATTAAAATATTAAGTCTTTGGATTTTGTCTTCAATATTATCTTTGGGAACAGATTTATTGTCTTCAACTGACGTTGCCTGCGTAAATGGAATTGTAAAAAAGAATGTTGAACCAATATCTTTTGTGCTTTCAACCCAAATTTTACCGCCCAATAATTCCACATAAGATTTTGCAATTGCCAGGCCAAGCCCGGAACCTTCTTTAACATCCTTATCATCAATATCGGCTTGTACAAACCGTTCGAAAATTGCATCCAGTCTATTTGGTGTGATTCCTTTACCTGTATCCTTCACGTAAAATTCAAGAAAATTGTCTTTTCCTATACATCCTATTTCAATGCTTCCCTTATCACAAAATTTAATGGCATTTTTTACCAGGTTGGTTAGAACTGCATTTACCTTTTCCTTGTCGGATTTAATCTTAATTTCCGTTTCATTCAATGTATTTTTTGATACAAGTTCAAGACGTTTCTTATCAGTTTCCGGTTTAAAAAATGATATAATACCTTCAAAAAGTTCAGCAACATTTAACTCAGAAATCAAAACCTCCATTTGTCCGGATTCAATTTTAGAAATATCAATAATATCGTTTATTGTATTCAACATTCGTTCCCCGCTTTTTTCAATTATTTCGATGTATTTTTTTTGCTCTTCGCCAGTTAACTGAGGTTCCTTCAATAAACTTGAGAAACCCAGTATCCCGTTCATCGGTGTGCGGATTTCGTGGCTCATGTTTGCAAGAAAAGCTGATTTTAAACGGTCAGATTCGGTTGCTTTATTCAGCGCTGTAATAAGTTTTTCTTCATTTTCTACTCGTGATGTAACATCCCAGGCCGATGAAATCATTAAATCCTGATCTTTTAACATAATATTAGAGGCTGAAACATAATGAACTTTTTGGGTGGTTTTATCTGTTAATGGAATCATATCCCATTTCATCCTTTCAGGATCGCCACTATTGAGGTCATTAAGGATTTTACTTCCAAGTTCCGGTTGATCACCATAAACATATTCAAAAAAGGATTCAACGCTTTGACACAGTTCATGAGGTATATGATATGTATCGGAGAAAGCTTTGTTTATATATTTCACTTTACCTGTACTTATTGAATTAATGGCAAAACCAGTGGGAGAGTTTTCCAGAATTGACAATAATTGAATCTCGGTTTCTTCGGCCTTTTCTTTGGCTTTAATTAATTCTTCATTTGCTTTTTTTCGTTCAGTAATATCGACAACAGAGGTTATAAAATATTGTGGCTTTCCTTTGTTATCCCTATTTAGTGTTGTGCTAATATCTACCCAAACAATATTCCCATTTTTATGAATGTATCTTTTTTCCCAATGGGCGTTCTGACTTTTACCTGTTAAAATAGCTTTTAAAATTTTCTGATTTTTATCTATGTCTTCAGGGTGTGTGATTTTTTCCCATTTCGAGTTGTTTAATTCTGCTTCGGAATAGCCGACGATTTGAGTGAAAGCTTTATTAACGGTTAATTTTCCTTCTAAGTCTGTAACTGAAATTCCGACTACCGAATTATTAAATATATTTTTGAATTTTTCTTCGCTTTCCTGTAAAGTTTTCTCATCTTGTTTGCGTTTTGTAATATCAGTTCCAACACTTAATATTGCTTGATGTCCATTCCATTTTGTAACTAAGGCTAATACTTCCTGATGTAGTTCAGAGCCATCTTTTTTAATGTGTACTACCTCAAAATTTGCTTCACCTTTTTCGTGTAATAATTTCATTCTGGAAGGTAAAAACTTAAAAGATTCTGGCGAGCTTAATTTTTTTAAGGAAAGTGACATAAATTCTTCACGTGTATAGCCGTGGTATTCAAATGTTTTTTGATTTACATATAAAAAGTTACCATCAAAATCATGAATAATGATTGAACTTGGTGCTAAGTCAAGCATCATTGCCAATTGTTTTTGTTTTTCTTCTGCTTGTTTACGAACGGTAATGTCGATAGTGTATCCTGCAAGAAGTTTTTTCCCATCCCTTTCAATAGGAAATTTTATTGTTGTATAATGTCTTTCATTTAAATCTTCATCCTCCTGTAAAATTTTACCTTTGCTAACAACGTCCCAATCATCAGCAGTCATTTTGGCCGCAAATTCAGCTGGAAATAATTCTTCCATTGTTTTTCCAATCATTTCAGAACCTGGAATTCCAATCATTTCCCTATAATTATCGCTTGCCTGAATAACACGACTTTCGGTTGGTGAAACTTCTTTTATAAAAGTATAAATTGGTGAATGTTTCATAAAAAGTGAGAATAATTCCTTATACTCAACTAATTTTCTTTCAGCATTTTTTAAGTCAGAAATATCGACAATTATACCTCTTACGCCTTTTAGTTTCTCAAATTCGAAAATAGAGTTCGCATGAAAAAGGATTGGAAAAACAGAGCCGTCCTTTTTCAATCCTTGATATTCAATCGTGCCAGGATTTTCACCTGATATTCGTTTAAGAAAATTTTGTTTTGCAAGCACCCTATGTTCCGGAATTAACATTTCAAATCCATTCAAGCCATTTATTATATCTTCCGGAGAATAGCCAAATAAATCAATTGCACGTTGATTGACATAGGTTAACCTATAATCAGTATCCATTTCAAATATTGCCTCTGGAAGCATTTCAAGCATCTCTTCATAGCGCTTTGTACTGTTTTGGAGCGTTTCAGTAACAAGCACCCTTTCGGTTATATCATGTGCAATAACCGATGCCCCAATACATTTACCGGTTATATCAAGTAATGGTGCAAAATGATAAATATTCCACTTTGGCTTTTTGCTAAATTTTCTTCTATTCTCAGTGGAAAATTTTTCACCTTTCAGTGCCCTGTCGTAATAGTTTTGTAGTTCGAGTTTTTCATCATCATGCAAGGCTTCAATTAAAACAGATTCACCAAATTTTATTTCCCTGCCAAATGCATTACTGTATTCTTCGAGAAATATTGAATTCCCGTATATTAGGCGATAGTTTTTATCGATTGACCATATTCTTGCATTTGAACTGTTTAAAATTGCTGCAAGATCAGCGTTTTGGAAATCTGTACTTTCTTTTGAATAATCGGGGGTTAAAGAAGCTTTATGAATATCCTTTTTTTTCATATAGGTTTCTTGTTGATGCCTGTTTTTATCCAATATTCCTAAATAATTTAACCACAATTTTAACCATATTTAGGATAAAGTTTAGGAACGAAACAGTATTTATTCAATATTTAGAATCGTTAAAACAAATTACAATCAAAAAACTGAAGTTACTCAAAAGCATTTATAAATAAATATAAACAGGAGATATAAAAAACTAGTAGAGCAAATTCAATCTTGTTTTAGATTGGTAGCGCTTTAACTGGTTTATCATTTAACTAAAAGGAAATTAAAGGTTGCATGTCCTTTTAACTTTACTTTAAATTGTATTGCGAAAAATTTCCTAAACTAATATTCCATATAAAATAAACTAATTTTGGATTGCTTATCAAAATGAATAATAAACAGACAGTTATGAATATTAGTGCATTGCAAAAAGAGAGGGCAAAATATCAGCCCAAATTACCAAAATCGTTAAAGGGAGCAGTAAAGTTGGTGGAAGGGGCAAAAACTGAATCGGTTGCTGATCAGAAAGAAATTGCGGAACTGTTTCCAAATACCTATGGAATGCCTTTAATTACTTTTGAAGAAGCATCTGAAAATGCACGAAAATCTCCGGTAAATGTTGGTGTGATTCTTTCTGGCGGACAAGCTCCCGGAGGACACAATGTTATTTCGGGGATTTTCGATGGAATTAAGAAAATTAATTCAACGAGTAAATTATATGGATTTTTAGGTGGCCCCGGCGGTTTGGTTGACCATAAATATGTGGAGCTTACACCTGAAATTATTAATGAATATAGAAATACCGGCGGATTTGATATTATTGGTTCTGGTCGTACAAAGCTGGAAGAGGTATGGCAATTTGATAAAAGTTTGGAAATTGCCCGGGATTTGAACCTGAATGCGCTGGTTATTATCGGGGGAGACGATTCAAATACAAATGCTTGTGTTTTAGCCGAATATTACGCTGCAAAAAAAGCTGGTGTGCAGGTGATTGGGTGTCCGAAGACAATTGACGGTGACCTGAAAAATGAAATGATTGAAACATCATTCGGGTTTGATACTGCAACAAAAGTATATACCGAATTGATTGGTAACATTCAACGCGATGCCAATTCAGCAAAAAAATACTGGCACTTTATAAAACTAATGGGGCGTTCAGCTTCACATATCGGGTTGGAATGCGCACTAAAAACCCAACCAAATATCACACTTATTTCTGAAGAAGTTGCAGAGAAAAGACAAACGTTGAGCGAAGTTGTGGATGGTATGGCAGGTGTTATTGCCAAACGTGCCGAAAATGGAGACAATTTTGGTGTTGCGTTAATTCCTGAAGGATTGATTGAATTCGTTCCTGAAATGAAAATCTTAATCAATGAATTAAATGATTTACTTGCGGAAGGAACAAAAACTGCAGAAATTTTTCGGGGAGTAAAACGTAGTTATCGCCGCGATTGGATTGCTGAAAAGATTACGTCTGAGTCGGCAAAGGTTTTCAAATCGCTTCCGTCAGGTATTGCAAATCAATTAACATTGGACCGTGACCCGCACGGAAATGTACAGGTTTCGTTAATTGAAACAGAAAAACTGTTGGGTGAAATGGTTAAAATTCGGTTAGATGAAATGAAAAAAACAGGCGAATTCGTAGGTAAATTTGGTACCCAATATCATTTTTTCGGTTACGAAGGAAGATGTGCTGCACCGTCAAATTTCGATGCCGACTATTGCTATTCACTAGGTTATACTGCTTCAGTACTGATTTCTGAAGGTAAAACAGGTTACATGTCGTCAGTTCGTAATTTAACTGCACCAGCTGATGAATGGATCGCAGGCGGAGTTCCGATAACGATGATGATGAATATGGAAAAACGCCAGGGACACATGAAACCTGTTATTCAAAAAGCGTTGGTTGAATTAGATGGTGCGCCATTTAAATATTTTGTATCAAAACGAGGGGAATGGGCTTTTAATACCATGTTTGTTTATCCGGGGCCTATTCAGTATTTCGGTCCTACAGAAGTTTGTGATCAGATAACGGAAACTTTAAAGCTGGAAAAGGCTTAATTCATACGGTTGATTAATAAGAAAGGAAACCTTCTGCTTGTCGGGAGGTTTTTTTATGCCTTTTTAACCTGTAATTGTAGTATGAAAATTAATTTTAACAGTATTTAAAATCGTTACTCTGCTCATCTGATAAAAATGACGTAGCTTTGTAAACAAAAAGAAAGGGACTTAAAATGAAAAAGTTATTAATTTTAATGATGAGTGTAATTTTGTTCGCCTCCTGCCACAATTATAAAAAAGATACTCAACAGTTAACACTCGTAAGAGATAGTTTGAAAACCGAAGCCGCTATTAAAGACTCGGCTATTGTTGATTTTCTGAGTGATTTTAATGAAATTCAGGCTAATCTCGATTCCATAAAAAAAATGGAAAAGTTGGTGACAGTGCAGTCGGAGAAAAGAGAACTCAACAAAAACCAGAAAGAGAAAATCCTTGAAGATATCCAGTTACTGAATCAAATGTTGCAAAAGAACAAACAATTAGCAGCATCTCTGCAAAAAAAGCTGAATAATTCGAATTATAAAATTGGGCAGTTACAGGGAACTATCAAGCAGTTGCAGCAAATGGTAGATAATCTTCAGAAGCAGGTTCAGGAAAAAGATACAGAAATTCTTGCCCTTAATGATAAAGTAGAAAAACTCAATATAAATATTAATGAGCTGAACCAGAAAATAGATGAGATTCAAACTGCAAGTACAGAAAAATCGGATGTTATTGAGTCGCAGGAGAATATGCTGAATACTGCTTTTTATGCTTATGGCAGCTCAAAAGAGTTAAAGGATAATAGTGTTGTTGAAAAAAGTGGTGGTTTTCTCGGTATTGGGAGAACAACCGTGATTCCAAAGAATTTTAACCGCGATTATTTTACTAAAGTTGATGTGCGAACTTTTGATTTCCTGCCCTTAATGGTTAAGAAGGCAAAAGTTATTTCGGTACATCCTGCAGATTCATATCATATTTCCGGGGATAAATCAGCAGATACATTGTTTATTGATGACCGCAGCCAATTTTGGAAAGCGTCAAAATATCTGGTAATTGAAACTGATTAATTGAATTGAATAAAATGATAGGTAAAAGGCATCTGGCAACAGGTGCCTTTTTTATATTATTTGGCCCTGTCTTCAAATTTGAAATGAGAATAAAGAGAATCAGTTGACTTTTTTTAATAACCAGGCGATATTCTCTCCCAATGTTTTTATTGTTTGCATTCCTTCCTTATCATTCAATACATCACCGGGGTCGCGACCAATGGCAAAATTCCAGTAGCTCGAACCCGGAACAATCATCTGATTAATAAGGAAGAAATTGTTGATGGTTTCAAAAGCATGCAGTGCACCGCCGCGTCTTACTGCAATAATACCAGCCCCAACTTTCCTTTTTAGTAAATGATTATTGGCACGTGTAACATAACCAACAACATCAATTAGCGCTTTAATTTCAGGTGTAACATCTGCAAAATAAACCGGCGATCCGATGATGATTCCGTCAGCTTCAATCATTTTTTCGATGCAGAAATTCAAATGATCGTTTTTAATGTGACATTTTCCGTTTTGAACTTCTTTGCATTTTCCACACGCTGTACAACCATGAACTGGTTTATTTCCAACCTGGATCATTTCGGTTTGAATATTTTCCGCATGTAAAATCTGAAAAAGTTCGTTGATTAAAATTTTAGTATTCCCGTTTCTTCTCGGACTTCCGTTAAATGCTACTACTTTCATAATTAATTAGAGAATAATTGATTGAATGGATGCGTGAATTTATTATGAAACGATTAGACCTTTTATTTATTTATATATTTATTACTTCGAAGCAAGAATAGACATTTTATTAAACCGTTTTTGAATTTCCCCATTCTTTCATTCAATCCTTCAGTCATCATTGATTAAAAACATAATCGATAATATTAGCGCCCATTTTTAGTGCTTTTTCATGTAATTCAGGTGGATCATGATGAACAGATCCGTCTTCCCAGCCATCACCTAAATCACATTCGTACGTGTACAAACAAACCAATCTTTCTTTAATAAAAATTCCGAAAGCCTGTGGTCTTTTACCGTCATGTTCATGGATTTTCGGAAGCCCGTTATCAAAATCATATTTCTGATGAAAAATGGGATGTGAAGGAGGTAATTCAACCAGTTCTTTATCCGGGAAGACTTTTTTTATTTCTCTCCTGAAATATTCATCTAGTCCGTAATTGTCATCCACATGTAAAAATCCGCCTGCCTCAAGATAGGTACGCAAATTGATAACATCACTTTCGGAAAAAACTATATTTCCATGTCCAGTCATATGTACAAATGGATAATTGAAAATTTCAGGCGAACCTACTTCAACGGTTGAGGGATCGGGATAAATATTTGTTTTAAGGTTGAGATTGCAGAATTCAATCAGGTTGGGAAGCGAGGTTGGATTGGCATACCAGTCGCCACCGCCATTGTATTTGCCAAGTGCAATTTTTACCCCCTGATTTTGTGCCATCCCAACAATTGCCAAAAGCAGTAATACAAATAAGATTCGAATTCGCATAATTAAAATTTCCCGAAAAATACAACTCCTGTTTGAAAAGTGAAAATTTAAAGTGTTAATGATGGTTTATTTAAAATACACGTTTAATTATTTTTAAAACAGGGTTACTTTTAACGAATAAAATAAAAGGCAGCAAGCCGAATAATAGCTTACTGCCTTTATGCCTTTTAGATTATAATTCTATTTTTTAGATCCTCTGTAAAAATTATCAATTGTTGCTGCCAGATAGATATATCCTGCACAACCGTCAATTACAAATTCATTTTCGTACCAAATAAACGGCCAATCTTCCTTGTTTTCATAAAAATCGGGTTTAATCAAATAATTTCCCGGAACCATTCCGCCTGGAATAAATGTAAAGTCACCCCTGTTATTACCGTAAGTAATTCTTTTTGAATTTGAACCTACGCCGGCAACAAATGATATGTCGGAAGCAGGATGGCAACCTAAAATATAGTTTAAGCCGCGAACAGCATATTCTTCGCTAATAATGTCAGGAAAATATTCGTGCAGTTTGGCATTTTCAAGTGCCCAGCTTACGGTGGCGAAGCTTCCACCTGTTGTATAGAAACCGCCCTGGCCGAGAGGTACTCCGTAAGGATTTTCCTTAATTAATCCTTCAAGCTGTTCTTTACGGCTAACAGCCTGCTCGCGCATTGTATTTTTATAGTCATCATCCATATAAGGTATTGCTTTAAGCAGCGTTGTAAGATTGCTTCTGCCAAATCCCCTTCCGGACCCACCAGATAAGCTGCTTTTTACTTCAGGCCATATCTTTTTTAAATAGTCAGAATATTTTTTTTCGCCAGTAGTTAACAACAATTCAATGGTCAACCCGGCACCCTGGGAGGCGGTCATAGATCTTCCAAATCCACCGGGTCTGTTATTTTGCGATTGATTTTCAGGTTCTTCCGGTTTGTTAACAATCTCATTTTCCCATATAGTATTGGCAATTTTAAGACACTCAGCCGACAGATCATCATTGTAAGATTTCAAAGCCCTGCTGGCTGAAGCTAATGCTGTACCTAAACTAATATCGCCTCTTGGGCTATGGGTGGTAAAGGCCCATCGGTCGTCCATTGTTCCGGAAGTAAATCCATTGCTTTGGTATGGTTTGAGATTTGGATTATAAACGAGTCCATCCGTTAAATCACCTGCATCCCCAATAGAATTGTACTGCCACAAATTGGGCTGGACAATGCCCCGAATTGCATGGCCGAAAGCACGATATTGCGCAACCAATGCCAACGTGCCATGTTCAATCTGTTGCAATAAATCCGGTACTCCATCCGGATGATGCATGGCTACATACTTACGATCTTTGTCCACCATCGTTTCGTCACGCTTAATTTTAAGGTCGTCCCAAAGGCTTGTCATAAATCCTATTGTTGTACAATGCGAACCAGTTTGGATATCAAAATCGCCAGCGTCAAACCAACCTCCAATGTTAAGCCCTGGAATGTGTTCATAAGGTTTGTACTGTGTCTCGGTAGAATCTCCCATTCTGTACCCGTCGTGGATAAGTGTGTCTGTAGGAGCCTGCAGGGCATCATCCTGATTTGGATTTCCATGCCACATACGATAAGCCTCTTTAACAAACATATGGTCCATCTGAACAGGGAACCAGATATCAAGTGTTGGGTACCAGGTATTTTTGTAAACATCTGTCCCAATTGGGAAAGGATCGGTTATAACATCGCCATACTGAATCCTGTATATGCCTGGTTCTTTAACCGATGAGAAATCAAATCTCTGGTAATTGTAACGCATGAAATTGCCCCAGTTCTCCAATTTCCCTTCAAAGGCCTTAACCTGTTTGCCTTCTTCATCAATACGAATTAAATTGGCGGAAGTCAAAGGTTTATCATTAGCATCGAGTTCAATTACTGCAACTTTTTGCTGATCAGGGTGATAACCAACCTGAGAGTGGGAAATAACAGGTTCCCTTATCCAGTTCTGAACACTGTTAGGCGTAAACATCCACTGCACAACATTCCCTGTTTTTCCCGCCGGAATAATTTCACGAACTACCAACCATCCGTTAGGTGCAAGATTACGGCCATCCAGCAAACCGATTTCACCGGTTACTGATTTTATTGTTACCAGCGATTTTGGATCGTCGGGGGATAATACAAGTTTTTTACCTTTTGCCAATGGGGTTACTTTTGCATAAGTGTCTCCAAATCTTTCATTGGTAAGCAAGTTGTTAAATTGAGGAATTTTTTCAGAAAACGGATCAGCAACAGTTGGACCGGTTGGTACCCTCGGGCATATACCGATTTGATTGTCCATAATGTAAGTCTTTTTAAAATAGGTAGCCGGCAGAAACTCGATGTTCATGCTTGCTTTTCCCTCCAGCGCTTTGGGTAGCGGATCATCGAGAATAACGGTCATAAGAACACCGTCATCTTTTGCTTCGACCTTAATTTTACTGGTAAAATCGAACTCCGTATAATACAATGTCACCGTCACTGTGTTAGCATTGGCATTGATGTTACGTTCTTTTACTGTCGGTGTAAGGTCCCATTGTTCTGGTGTCGGACTAAGTCGCACCGCACCGCCGGTAACCGTTCGTATGCCGTGCTGGATCATTTCAATCCCATTTACTTTTTCGTCAAAAAAACCGCCTGAATTATACGAATCGTTGTAAATCATCAAGTCAACACCATGCTTTTTGAATACACCAAGATCATCAAGTTTAAAACCATTTTGTTGACCAAAACCAGTTAGATTCGCAAAAATTCCGATAGAGAAAATGAAAAAGATTTTCCAGAAAAGTTTAGCTATTTTTTTCATAAATAATATGGTTTATTAGGTATGTAAATCTGTCCGGCACAGTAACTTACCAATGCAGAATACCGGACATGTTAAAATCTGATTACGATATAATTTTCAAACAAGTTTAACCGTTTTTATTTCTATTTACCAGAAACAATTTTTTCTGCTTTAATCTGAATAATAACAGTGAAGCATATCCCTGTCATCAAATATATTTTAAATTTTATTGTTTATCCCGGTAATTTAGCACCTTATATTAATAAAATAACAGAAAGAATATGTTCACCTAAAATTAAGGCATTTTTCGAATTTATTTACCATAATCACGAAAGTTTTAGCCAAAATAATTTCAAAAGGTAAACGTAATTCTTGTATCAAAATCGTGTAATGATTCTTTGTCTGTTCAGACAAAGTAAGATAATCAAAGTATGAATCCGTCCTCACGCATTCATCGGTTCGGCCATGCAAATATTTACTGACGGTCCCTCACTTATTCAATCCAATTGCCATTTTATAGGCTAATGCAGCATCAGGACGCGGTGTCATAGTATCTGATAAAATATGGTAAGTTCCCTTTTCTGATAGTTCGTCGGCAACTTTTTTAATTAAAGCTAAGCTAGCTTTCATTAAACTTGAACCCAAACTTAAACGAGCGACACCTAAATCCTGCAATTCACGGACAGACGGAGGCAATCCTGCTCCAATTCCGGGGTTAGAAAGAATATTAATTGGGGCATCGATTTCCTTAACCAATGTTGCAATCGTTTCTTTTTCCCAAACAGGCTGAACAAATATGCAGTCGGCGCCTGCTTCCCGGTATTTATTACCACGCCTTATGGATTCAGATAATTTTTCCTGGAGTCGAACCTGATGAAGTATAAAATGAATCGGTTCTTGCATTAATAACTAAATGAAATCCCAGCGAATCGGATAATGCACGAATGGCTGAAATTCTTTCACAAAATTCCATCTCATCGGTCAATACAGGACTTAAATTATTGCTGTCTTCAATGTTTATTCCAACAATTCCTGTTGCAATTATCTTTTTAACCGATTCAATTATTTCATTTAAATTATTTCCATATCCTGCTTCTATATCCACGGATACCGGAACTTGCACTGCATTTACGATCTCCTTTATAACCCCAAGCATTTCTGACAATTGTATTACCTCACTGTCTGGATAACCAAATGAGGCAGCTACTCCCATACTTGTTGTTGCAATTGCCTTATAGCCACAAGCTTCTATTAATTTTGAGCTTCCGGCGTCCCATGAGTTTAACAGAACCAAAATTTCCTTGTCATAATGAAATTTCAGGAACATTTCAGCTTTTTCTTTTTGAATATTTGAAACCATAATCTTATCAATTAATTGTTTTACATAAATATACATTTAAACACTCACTTAAAATCCTACTACACATGCTGTATATGAATTTAAACTACTATATAAATTTATGATAAAAAGGCCATTAGCTTGTAAGGTTTAAACAAATTATTTTTCGTTGTTTAAGCGTTAAATTTTGTTACTTTTTGGAATGTTTGAAGAGCCTTTTATAGTTGATGTTCTTATTGAATGTCATTTTGTTTCCGTTTAGCATAAATTTAGGTATAGCTAAAATCAGTGTAACTAAAACTTTTCTTAAAGATATTTTCCACTATTGCCCTTCTAAATTTTATTAGATAAAAATCGTTTATGACGTCAAATCCCTAAAATTTATATTTGGTCGAATCTTGGTTTTATTCTATTTTTAAACGGAACGATTTTTAAGCACAAATAATTAACCTTAATCAACTTTATAAAAATGAAAAGAAGCGAATTTATTACCATGGCAGCTACAATTCCTGCAGCTGCATCTGCTCCGGCTTTTTCAAACATTGTTGGGGCTGAACCCGGCAAAGTGAAAATCACCGATGTGAAATTTATGCGTGTTCAAATCGGTAGCAGAGGGCATGTTTTACCGCTGGTTAAAATTGAAACCGATGCCGGCGTTTATGGAATAGGGGAGTGTCATCATGATGTTACCGGATTAGCTGCCAAAGATGTTGTATTAAATGCGATGAAACCGGTATTGGTTTCGCAGGATCCGTTTGATATAGCGCGTCTTTCACAGCTTATGAAATGGAGGGTTTCCTACCTTGGTGGCAATAGCGGCGTTGCAATACATGCTGTTACCGGTTGTGAAGTTGCGCTCTGGGATTTGGTCGGGAAGCTTTTGGATAAACCACTTCGCAAAATTTTGGGTGGCGGTTGTTATACTGATAAAGTGAGAGCATATCTAACCAGTCAGCCGAGAAATATGCTTGACAAAGCAAACTGCAAGGAATGGATTGACTATGTGAATAATTCAGTTCAGAAATGGACAGCAGCCAAACCTTTCAGAATTTCCAGACGACCGGGAGGCAGCGAATTAAACCGACGCCTGACTAATGCCGAACTAAAAACAAATATTCAGGCGTTCTCAAATCTAAGGGAAGCAGCCGGTGACGATTTTGAAATTATTGTTCACTGTCACTGGGAATTTGGTTTTTATGATGCTTTGAGTTTTGTTAAAGCTTTGGAACCAATTCGTCCGTGGTGGATTGAAGACCCAATGCCAATTAATTATGTTGATACCTGGGCAAAGCTTACTGCGGCTTCTCCGATCCCAATTCTCTGCGGTGAGAACTTATACACAGCCTACGATTTTCTGCCGTTTATCACCAATCAGGCAGTTCACATGGTTGAAATCGATATTTCCATGGCTGGTGGTTTACTGGAGGCAAAAAGGATCGCCGACCTGGCTAATTTATATTACATACCGGTGGCAACACACAACGTAATGGGACCAATAGCAACAATTGCTTCCGCCAACTGTGCTTCTACAATGTTGGATTTTATCGGGCATGAGAGTTACGATTATACCGAAAATTCCCGCGACGGGCATGCTAATTGGCAAACGCTGATTGATTACGACAGGGATATAATAAAAGACGGATACATTCAACTTTCGGATAGACCGGGACTGGGATTGGATTTAAATAAAGATGTAGCCATGAAATACCTTGTAGAAGGTGAGAAATGGTGGGGTTAATGTACAACAATATTTTAATTTTATTTTAGTCGGTAATTTCTTCAAGAAATATAGCATTGCCGCCTCCGGGCGCCAATTTTATGGTTAGTTTGGTGCCCGAATTTACTTCCTGCGTGCGTATCGTATAAGATTCCTTGTTTGTAAGAAAATTGGAATCTTCCGCATCTTCATACAATGTAGCTTTGTACTTTTTATCACCGGATAAGAAACTTAAGTCTATTTCAAGCGTGCGTGGATCCCGGTTGGTAAGAGAACCAATAAACCAATTATTGCCCGATTTACGCGCCACACTCACATATTCGTCCAATTTGGCATCGAGTACATTGTAACTGTCAAATTGTGGCGGCATTTTTCGGATGCAATCAAACAAATCATCTTTCTTAAGGTATTCTTCCGGACTATCAGACAAAACTACCAACCCGGTATAAATGGTAATGAGCTTAGCAACTTCGGCAACAACCGTACCCGGTATCTCCCGAAAAACTTTGGGCCTTTTTTCAATATGTGCATTACTTAAATCGAACCAGCCATTGGTTAAATCCAGCGGGCCGGCAACCTGGTTGATCAACACCTGGTTTACCGAAGTTTCGGGATAATGGGAACGCATGGCATCGGCCTGAGCGTGACCAAACTCTTTGGCAATCATGTTTGGCCAGGTTCTTCGGTCTCCATTAGGTGGAATTGGCCCGTCATGAAATTCAACCATGAGTTTATATTTGGCACACAATTCAACTACTTTTAAGGTTTGTTTCACTTTTTCTTCATCGGTTCCCTGCATAAAACCATACTTTACGCCGGATGCCCCCCAATCTGAGAATTGTTTCAGCACTCTTTCCAGCCCGAATGATTTTGCACCTACATCATTCAAATAAAGAAAAACACCCACATTTTTTGATTTTGCATACGCCATATCTTCTTCAATGTTAATGGCTCCTTTGGATGATGTTGGATCGGATGTTTCGCTAAATTCAGGGCCATACCAGTCGGCATCAATCAATAAATACTGCACATTATTTTTCGATGCAAAATCGATCAACCTTTTATGCGATTCGGTGTTAAGGCCATATTCAAATCCGTCGGGAGCTTTGTAACCCCAAACACGCCAGTCCCACATTGTTTTGCCCGGTTTTATCCAGGAAGTATCTTCAATTTTACAGGGTTCATTTAAATTCACCAGCAGGTTTGATTCTACCAGATCGCCCACTTTTTCACCCAAAATAAAAGTTCTCCATGCAGTTTTAAACGGTTCATTTCGTGCAGAATATGACGTGTTGAAACGCAGAGATTGATTGTCTGATGACGCATTGATCGAAAAGTAGGCAAAGTCAGTGATTTCGGCTTCGTGAATGGCCATAAAACGATTGTCGGCAAGCTGCATTACCATAGGAATCAGAACTTTATCCATATTCTTTTCCGATCGTTGAACAGGCCCCAAATTATGCCTTTCTCCATTGTAAGCCCAGTAAGTAAAATCATTTTTAAAAGAAAGTTCTGTTAATTCTTTATCGATTAATATACTATCTTTTACTGCATCAGCCGGAAAATTATACCGGTAAGCAAAACCTTCATCATAAAGCCTGAAAACAATTTCGTAAAATTGTTGCGGGTTATCGGTTTTGTTTACCCTCATTTTATATTCGTTGCAGTGATTTCTCACGGTGAGAAATTTTCCGTCAACGGTCTTCCATGTTTCATCAAATTCGTTTTTGGAGAAATTGGTAAAAGATACATTGCTTGTATAATCTATATTATTCACCTGTAATCCCAATGGCGAAGATTTAAAAAGTGTATCACCAAGATAAACCGCTGTGAAAAGACTTCCATTATCATTATTTGAAACGGTAATTTGAACTTGTTTATCTGGCGACTGTAGTGAAAATGTACCTGGTTTTGAACAGGAAATAAGACTTGCAAAAAAAACGATGAGGACGCCGGCTTTAATTTTCATTGGTTGAATTTTAGCTATTATCCCTTAAATATAGAATTTTCTTTCAGAATATATTTCATGTGAATCTAATTGTTGATTATGACTAATTATTTCTCAGGTATTCCATGTATTCTTTTTCCATCTCAGTAAAACTCACCCCGGTTACCAGTTGAAATTGTTTTTCTATTTTATCCGATTTTAGATTATAAAGCTTATTAATTTTATCAATGCCGTATTTGTCCATCATCCAGCTTACCAGACAACCAATCTGTGGATAATATTCTCTTTCAGGAATCGAATTATTATGAAGTAGTTCTGATGGTGTTATCGGTGTTCCATGTTCTTTAATTTTAACTAAAGTCTCATCATTTCGTCTTCGGGTTAGTACGCCATTTTTCTCTTCAATTCCATAATTTCCGTCAATGGCATTTGAATATCCTTCACCAAAAAAACGTGTTCTGATATTTCCCAGTTCATTCAGTGTAATGATATGAACCATTTCGTGCACACCAAGATAATCATATGTATTCATAACGGTATTGAAGTACGGCTGTGTATGGAAAGTAAAATAGATATGGCGTTTAAATTTATTCAGACTGGCAAACCCGCCTCCATTTGTACCGATTTTATCTTTTGCTTCATCTTCATTGAAGAGATAAATTTTCACCTTCGATGTAAAACTGGTATTTAGTTTTTTGTTGATAAAGTCAATAACTTTTTCCTGTTCCTGTATAATTTTCTGAATGGTAACAGAATCAGGTGATTCAGATTTGCTGAAATTAAGCGGGCGGGTACATAAAATTACCTGTTTGCCACTAGTTATAATCCAGGGGCCTTTTATGTCTGCTTTCCACGAAGTCAACGTAATGAAAAGGACAAATAAGACGATTGTAAATCGGCACATTTTTAGCTTCATTTTTCGAACTTTTACTTTTTTTGAAATGGTTGTCGTTTCAATAAATATTCGCTTGAATTACTCTCTTTACAGTCGTTAATTTATTGGCAATTGATCACTTCTTACTATCTGTGTGCCAAGAGATTTTGTGACTTTTCGACTGATTAAAGTTACATCAATAGTAGAAATAACGACATTTTTTAGGTGTGTCATTTGTTCTCTATCTTTTTCCTAATCGTCCATCTTTAATTAATTTCTTTTTGATTACTTCCTGATATTTTACCGGAGGTAAAGGAATAGGTAGTGGACCAATTTTGTCCCGGGTTATTGGAATTACTTCATTTTCCACATTGGCGAGCGAATAAGAAATCTCACCATTTTGTTTTTGCTGGCACGATGCAATCAAAAAAGTCAAAATAATTATTAAAAAAATAGATTTCATTTTCGGTTATTTTTTTGGTTATTAATGGCTTAACTTATAGTTGTATGTTTTTGTTGCCAACTTCAAAGCTTGTCTATTGTCAAATTAAGTAAAAGTTCATTAAATTCAGATCCATTAAAATCTGAACTATCCCCGTAATAAAATATGCCGCCTGTTACCAACTGCGCTTTATCCATTATTGGTTTAGGTTTGTTATTCCTTTATTATCTTTTTAAAGTCGTAAAATTTTCCATTTTCAAATTTTATTACATAAAATCCGGGTGCAAAATTACTTGTCTGTACAGTTATTTTTTCAACTAAACTTCCTTTAATGACTAAATTCCCTATGGTATTTAAAATCTCAAAGTTTAACTTTTCAATATTTCCTTTCATTTCAATAATTAATTCATTTGAAACAGGATTGGGATATAATTTTATTGCTGTATTAGTTTTGACTCCCTCCATGCCAGTCAGAACCGCATGAATAATGTTAGAAGTATCCGAACTGCAATCTGATAGTGTTACAATGGTGTAATAATCATCAGTTTTTGTCACATTGTACGTCTGGTTGTTTTCACCAGCAAGTATGCCATTTGAATTGTACCATTGGTTTCCTGAAGTAGCACTTGATGTAAGCTTGTTAAGATTTTGCGTTATAACGGGTGTTGTTGGCGTAGGATTTACTGCAATCCGCAAAGAAGCGTTTCCTCCTGCGCCATAAGTATTTACACCGCTCACACTAATAGTTCCGGAAATAGCTGACATTCCAAAATCCACAGTAATTGTATTTGTATTGCTTATTCCAGTTGCTCCATTTGGTAATGTCCAAATATAAGATGTAGCGTTTGGAATAGGGGGTAAATTATATACTACAGAATTTGTGCCCTGACATACTGTTGTTACACCGGTTATAGCACCGGCACATTGTGGAACATGATTAAGTACAACACGATAAAGAAGAAATGTAACACCTTCCATTCCGGAAGGCCAGCAATTTGTGAGTCCACAAACTACAATGTTCATACAAGAATCGTAAATCATTTTGCTTCTATATCCCCAGGTAGATCCTCCATGACCCCAATATTCAACACCAAATGTAGTGGAACGATCTAATCCCAAAGCATAATCATATTCAGGATCACCAGTAGGTACAAAAGTGGTTAGTTCTGCCATTGATTGGGCATTAATAACTTGCCCTGAGAATAAAGCATGATACCATTGTGCCATTTCAGAAGAAGTTGAAAAAATGGATCCTGCACAACCTCCTGCAGTATTTAATCCCACCCGGGAGGTATCGTTATAATCAACATTATAATACCAGCGGTGAGAGATAATTCCTCTTTCGAATTCTTCAACATCATAAAATGTACTATCCATATTTAACGGAGTAAGAATACTATCCCGAATGAGTTGAGAAATGTGGTATCCGGTTGCGCTTTGAGCAATCATCCCTGCCAGAATAAAATTTACATTGGAATATCCCCAGCCAGTTCCAGGTTCAAAAGTGGGTGGACCTAACCAGCTTAGAACTTCGTTTGGAGTGAAAACACGGGTAGGATTTGCCATAATTGTATCCATCCATGGTGATACAAAAATAGGGTCGGAAATACCACTTGTATGATTTAGTAATTGACGGATAGTGATATTTGGATTTACATTTGGATAGTTCGGAAGCCAATTATGAACAGAATCATTTAGGCTGAGGATCCCATCTTCCTGTAGTTTTAAAATTATAGTTGATACGAACAATTTTGAATTACTTGCTATACCGAATTCCATGTCCTGTGTAATAGGCTGTCCTGAGTATGAATCACCACTAACTCCTTGCCACAATCCTTGTCCGGGGATATAAACACTTGCTGACATGCCTTTGATATTGGATAACATAGAAACATATGTATCTAACGTATCCTGCAACATACTTGCAAGTAATGGATTAAATGTCTGAGCTTTTGAGCTATTTATATCAATTAAAAAAAGTGCTATGAAGATTATTTTTTTCATATTTTCTGTTTTTTATAGACGTGATTTAGTGGTAAAGGTGGCTTTCAGGTCTATTGAATTATATATTAAACGAAATTCTTCGCACTGTTGGTAACGGTTTGGCTATTTGCAGTGCGGGAGTTTGAAACACTTCACTTTCAAAACCATACAGAGCCAATTCGTTTATTCAGTATTTTAAATTTTCCGTCAAGTCGTCAAAGACGAATTGGCGTTGTTGCAACGAAAAACTGCCGTTGAAATACCTGCTGAACCCCGCATTACATTTACATTTTGTACCGTGCGTTTTTATATTTTAAGTCTGTATATTTTTATTCTACTTATTTCAATACTTCCTAATCCAGGGGTATATTGTAAATGGATTCTAATACTACTATTAAATTCTGCTTTAAAATTCAGTTTTACTATTTCTCCTCTTTTTGAAGGGGTTCTGTAAATTGTTTGAGCTTTTGAACCAAATGGTTGTTCTCCAGTTTGGTCATGACACCAAATTTTAAAAAGTCCAGTTGTATTGTTGTACGATCTTGCATAACACGAAATTTCGTATGTATTTCCAACTTGGAGAATATTGTGCAAGTCTATATGAGAGCCGTCATCTTTATGCGTAGGAGGTGCAGTTAATCCAGTAAATATCATTTTACTGTTCTCAATTCTTGCGCAATCGCTCCCCCAATGGTTTAAATTCCAATTTACATTTATTGGAACATCGTCTAAAAATTCTTTTGTTTTGAATACAAAACCCTGCTTAAATTTTAGCGATAACAATGTCGAAATTAAGACACTTGTCAATATTATTATTATAGCGGGTGTTGATAATTCAGGATATACATTATAAAACAAAAGAAATACCGCAGAGAGTAAAGCAATCGAAACTATTTCTTGCCAATATTTTCGAAAAATGTATAGTTTTTCTTTGAATAGAATCAATAAAATCGACAACAATAAAATTCCGCTAATTAAAAATTTAGTTTTAGTGCTTATCGATTCTGGTAAAATCCATATTACAATGGTAAATATTGCTAAAATAACATTCACGGAATTCTCTTTCTTCATGCTTGTAAATATTTAGTAGAAAACCATTTCGTATGTTGCTTTCAAATGCACGGTAACTAGTCTGTATGTAAGGAAAAACCTGTTTTATAAATCCCATTTAAGGAAATATTGTAATTTTTCTTTTCTATATTCCAAAACAGAAATATGTATAATGCACTATCATCGTCTATTTTTTTGAAATCCTGGGGTGGCTGTCGTACGCTTCTGGATCTCTCTGGGAGTCACCGGGGTTTCTGATTGTCCTGACAAAAAATAAAGTGTTTCATTTTTTTGTCATTCGATTAACAAAATTACAAAATGCTGCTAAAAATCAATGGGTTAAAATATGTTGTACAGAATAGTAACTCATTTTTTAGGGCCAGTGCTGATTTTAATATTTATGAGATGAAATCCATGTGCCGGATTTTGTTTTAACCAATGGCAGCAACAAGCCCGTAAAATGGCTGACAGGCAGTCCCGGATTTACAGGGTTATGTTCAATATATCAGGTAAAGATATGTTCTATATTAAAACCATTGTCTTTTGCGGAATAACATAACCCCCATGAATGAAAGTATAAGTGATCCAAAAATTATTGCCGGCATTGCCCACATCGAATTTTCCATGAAATTGGGAACATTCATCCCGAAAACACTTGCGATTAAAGTCGGGATCATTAAAATGATGGAGATAAGCGTCAGTTGCTTCATCACCACGTTCAGGTTGTTTGAAATTACCGAGGCAAAAGCATCCATCATTCCACTTTGAATGTCGGAATAAATCTGTGCCATTTCAAGTGCCTGTTTGTTTTCAATAAAAGCATCTTCAAGCAAATCTTCATTAATTTCAGTGGTAATTTTTTTGGAGTTTCGAAGTTTTGCCAGCACAATTTCGTTCGCCTTAATAGAAGTAATAAAATATACAAGGCATTTTTCCATTTTAAGCAGTTTGTTCAATTCCTTGTTTTTGATTGATTTTTCCAGGTCCTGCTCAATGGATGATGTCATTTGGTTAATCTGTTTTAAATACCTCAAATACAGATTTCCGGAGCGTAAGAAAAGCTGTAAAACAAAGTTAATGCTGTCAGTAATTTGCCGGTAATGATCTTTAAATGGCGATGGCTGCCCGATTGGCAAGACTTCATTATCATGTAAACTTAGCGTTAACGTAAACGTATCGGTGATAAAAATTCCAAGAGGTATGGTGTAAAATGGGACTCCATTATTTTTCGCTTCAACAGGAACCCGCAAAATGATTAACGTCCAGTAGTCTTCAAACTCAATACGAGGTCTTTCGTCCTGGTCTAGAATGTCAAAAATTAAATCTTTGGGTAATCCAAAATCGTCGGTTAATTTTTCGATTTCATCCTGAGTTGGACTTATTGTTTGTATCCAACATCCTTTTTGTGGTTCATTAATTTCAAGATAGCCACCAAAAGTTTTGAAGATTTTAATCATGATGAATGTCTCCTTACATTTTCGTCTGCAAGGAAACAGGTGCCCTTACAGAAGTGTTAATACTTAAATTGTCTATGATACGGGCCTTCGTCCATTGATAATACTTTAAAATTTCGTTCGCAAAAGTAACATAATTTATTGTAAAAAGGGTTGAATTGCTGAAGTATTTTAACGTCTTTAACACCGAAAATTAATTGTTAAAAAATAATGGGTAAAACGCTGGTTTATCAGCATCCTCCATGATCAAAATGTGTTACCTTTGGGCTTTAATTTTTAAGAAGTTGTCCTAATGAAGAGAGATACACAGGTTTTTGATATCATTCAAAAAGAACGCGAACGCCAGTTAGGCGGAATCGAATTAATTGCGTCGGAAAATTTTGTAAGTGATCAGGTACTTGAGGCCATGGGCTCTGTAATGACAAATAAGTATGCTGAAGGTTACCCGGGAAAACGGTATTACGGCGGTTGCCAGTTTGTTGATATGACGGAACAACTTGCCATTGACCGGTTAAAAAAACTATACAATGCTGAATGGGCAAATGTCCAGCCGCATTCGGGTGCTCAGGCAAATGCATCGGTTTTAAGTGTTATCCTGAACCCTGGTGATACATTTCTCGGACTTGATCTTTCGCACGGTGGTCACTTGTCGCACGGATCGCATGTAAACTCGTCAGGAATCTTGTATCGTCCTATAGCTTATAAAGTAAAAGAAGACACCGGTTTGGTAGATTATGATGAAATGGAAGCGCTGGCTTTGGAATATAAACCAAAGCTCATTATTGGCGGAGCATCTGCATATAGTCGCGAATGGAATTACAAACGTATGCGGGAGATTGCTGATAAAATTGGCGCACTTGTAATGATTGATATGGCTCACCCAGCGGGACTGATTGCGGCAGGACTACTCAATAACCCGCTTGAATATGCTCATGTTGTGACTTCAACTACGCACAAAACGCTTCGGGGTCCACGCGGAGGTATCATATTAATGGGGAAAGATTTTGAAAATCCTTATGGAATTACAACTCCAAAAGGGCAAATTAGAATGATGTCGTCGCTGTTTGATTCTGCAGTTTTTCCGGGTCAGCAGGGTGGACCGCTGGAACACGTAATTGCATCGAAAGCTGTTGCATTTGGAGAGGCATTATCACCTGAATTTAAGGAATACCAGAAACAGGTAAAAAAGAATGCCGATGTTATGGCGCAGGCATTTATCGAGTTGGGTTACAAAGTAATTTCCGGTGGAACAGATAATCATTCCATGCTGATTGATTTACGTACCAAGTTTCCGGAGATCACTGGGAAATTAGTTGAAAATACACTGGTGAAAGCTGAAATAACAGTGAATAAAAATATGGTTCCTTTTGACAGCCGCTCCCCGTTTCAAACTTCCGGATTACGTGTTGGAACACCAGCCATAACAACGCGTGGTGTAAAAGAAGATCTGATGCCGGTAATTGTTCAGTTAATCGACGATGTTATTTCAAATATTGAAGATGAAAAAACATTGAAATTGGTTGGAGAGAAAGTTCATCAGTTGATGAAAGATTTCCCGTTGTTTGCTTATTAGTATTCAGAGTTTAAAGTTCAAAGTTCATTGAATATACCCTGGAGGTTAATGTTTTCCGGGGTTTTTATTGGTTTTCTTTACTTTTACATAAATAATTAGAGTTGCGCATGACATATGGAATGGTATATGATATTGGCGCTTATCGGAACCGGTCTGGCCGCTGGTTTTATTAATACTACAGCAGGTGGCGGTTCTATGCTTACATTACCATTGCTGATGTTTCTTGGATTACCTGCAAATGTTGCCAACGGCACAAACAGGATTGCCATTTTGCTGCAAAATATTAGTTGGTGTAAATACTTTTCGGCAAAAGAAAGTACTTCATTTAAAAACGGATATAAAACTTGCATCCCGGCGGTTGTCGGATCGCTTTTTGGGGCAATGTTTGCTGTTGAGATCGATCCTCTTTTATTGAAAAAGGTTATAGCAGGATTAATGGTGGCTATGTTTTTGCTTGTGGTTTTAAAACCTGAAGTCTGGGTAAAGGAACGAGCGGGAATTGTATCATGCAAAACCAACTGTTCTTCAATATATCATTTTCTTTTTTATCGGATTTTACGGAGGTTTTATTCAGATGGGAGTGGGATTTTTACTGCTTGCCGGACTTGTGCTTGGTTGCGGACACGATTTGGTAAAAGCCAATGCAGTAAAAGTGTTTATCGTGCTGATTTATACGCATTTTCTCGCTTGGCATTTTTATTTTTCACGGGCAGGCCGATATTGCTGCAGGTTTAATACTTGCAGCCGGAAATATGGGTGGTGCCTGGCTGGGGGCCAATTTTGCAGTTAAAGGTGGCGCCAAATATATTCGCTATGTTTTAATTGTTGCGCTTGTAATTGTTATTCTGAATTTGTTTGGGGTGTTTGGATGAAAGCTGTGAACTATTTTTAATTGTCTATTTATTCGTAAAAGATTTAGTAAATTGACCTCTCCCAGCCTCTCTAAAGGAGAGGAGTTTTCATGCCCCTTTGGGGGATTACAGGGGGTCTAAACTATTATGGATGATCAAACAAAATATCAGTCACAATAATCACCGGCTTTTTAGGAGCGGGGAAAACTACTTTTATCAATGCTTTGCTGAAAGCAAATCCTGAAAAGCAGTTTGCCCTTGTTGAAAATGAATTTGGAGAAGTTTCCATTGATACTAAACTGATAAAAGGAGTAAATGCCAGCCAGATGTTTGAGTTAAAAGAAGGTTGCATCTGCTGTACGATTTCTGATGAATATGAACTGGTTTTGGCTGAACTGGCCGAACGTTTTCCACATGTTGAGCATCTGCTTATAGAAACAACAGGAGTTGCAGATCCGGCACAGGTTATCCGTCCATTTTTCAGGGACAAAAATCTACAAAAAATGTATTCATTTAAAGGAACTATCTGTTTGGTTGATGCGTTGAATTTTGAAAATGAAACAGAATCTGAGCTGAAAAATAAACAAGTTGCAGTAGCCGATTTGGTTATGATCAGTAAAACTGAAAAACTGAATTCTGATAAAAAGCAAAAGCTGAAAAATCTGATCAGACGGCTGAATCCATTTTGCGAAATTCATCATGCAGAAAACGGGTTTCCCGATTGGGATAAACTGGAGAAACTATCTGCTCGAATTAAATATTTTCCTGAAATTAAAATTAGTCATTCTGATATTACTTCACGAACATTAACTTTTTCAGAACCGCTAAATAGGGAAAAAATCGTTCATTGGCTTTCCTATAATCTTGATATTTCTAAAAATGAAATTTACCGCGTAAAAGGAATTCTGTGTTTTGAAAATGAACCATTTGAAAATATCCTTCAGGGAGTGGGAGGTAGCTTTGAATTAACTGAAGGTGAAAATTTAATTTCTGATAATAAAAGCGAAATCGTATTTATCGGAAAACTGAACGGTTTGAGTCTTGAATTTTAATTTTCATCAATCTGAAAGAATCCATGCACCGTAATTGATAAATGGCCGTACATCGGTAACCATCATGCCCGCATTTTTAGCAGCCTGAATGCCAAGTTCGCCATCTTCAAAAACCTGGCAGAATTGTGGTTCAACTCCCATTAAACGGGCACATTCCAGGAAAGTGTGGGGCTCGGGTTTATAATGATCAACATCGTCGGCTGAAACAAGTCCTTCGAAATAATGCGTAAGGTTTAATGCCTCCAATTGAACTTCTGCGCTTCTGCGACTTGCACCTGTACCAACTGTCATTGGAAGTTTTCCGTAATATTCTTTTACAATGGAAACAACTTCATCAATTGGTCTCAAAGAATCTGCCATATTCCAGAAAGCTTCCTGTTTCATCCGTGCAAGTTTAGCCGGATCTTCGGGAATACCATACTGTTTTACCATTCTCTTTGGCAAACTCAATTGTTGGTCTTCCTGTCATTTCCACAATAATGTACGGATCAAATTTAAATCCGTATTTTTCTCCAACCATGTTCCAGGTTGCCACATGTCCCGGAAGCGAATCCGACAATGTTCCATCTAAATCAAATATCAATCCCTTAGCGTTTTCCGAAACTTTTATACCCATTCAATTTTAATTTGGTGGCAAAAATAACAATGTGTAACAGATTTCTAATGACGAAGTTTCAAAATCGGCGATATTTTAATATTGAAAAAATGAGGTGAATCCCTGATACAATTAACTATTTTTTAATTGCAAATTGAAGTGCAGTAACCCCGCAGGAAAATACTTTTGACGTTTTCAGCGTTAATTCGATTTTATTATCCATCTCTGCAAACATTGAAATTCCCTTTCCAAGAATCACCGGATTCAGATAAAACCAGTATTCGTCAATAAGATTCGCTTCCATCAGCAACCGAACAATGGAAGGACTTCCAAAAATCAAAATGTTTTTACCATCCCCTTGTTTTAGTTTCCTTACTTCATTTAAAATATCAACTCCAATGAAAGTTGTTTTTTCATTTGTTTTCTCCTTTTAATGATTTTGAAATCACAAATTTTTCAATCGAATTATACCATTCAGAGTGTTCCTTATCGTGTTTCGAAGCGTCGGGTTTGTCTCCTGCCGTTGGCCAGTAATTATCCATCATTTCCCAGGTTACTCTTCCGTAAATTGCAGCGTCCGATTCATCGGTTAATTGTTTGACATGGTCAAATGCTTCATTGTCAAGCTTAATCCAGTTCATTTCACCGTTTGGCCCGGCTGCGAACCCATCGAGTGAAACATGCATGTGCGAAATTATCTTTCTCATACTATAATCTATTTTATTTGTTCTCATAAGTATTCGATTTCTGCAATGGAATCATTACATATTGCAACAACATATTATAAGAACATGAAATTTAAATAGAAAAACAAAGCTTGATTTCTAAAGTTGTCTGTTCAAATACCATTTTTTGGTTTTTTAAGAAAGTTACCATTTGAGGGATTAATTCACATCGACTGATTTATTATATTATTTCATCTTTTACACCAGCTGCACACAACGAAAAAGTTATTTTATCAGGCTCAACAATCCGTTTATAATAGTAAGCGGATGGGGTGGGTTTCCCGGAATATAAAGGTCAACCTTAATATTTTCGAGAATACTGCGGTTGAGTGCGGCACTATTTGCAAAAATGCCACCACTAATGGCATCTACTCCGCACAGAATAAATACTTTAGGCCCGGGAATGGCATCCCAGGTTATTTGTAATGCTTCGGCCATGTTTTCGGTAATTGGGCCTGTAACCATCACCCCGTCAGCATGGCGTGGAGAGGCAACAAATTCAATTCCGTAACGGTTCATATCAAAGTTGGCATTACCACAGGCGTTCAACTCTATTTCACATGAGTTATCGCCACCGGCAGAAACCTGTCGGAGTTTTAACGATCGGCTGAGAGTAGTTTTTATACGGGGGTCGATAATGGTTTGATCCAGTTCAATTTTATGGGTTTCACCTTCTGCAACAATCAAATTTTCAGGCTTGTTCGTCGCAATTTTGTGGTCGTTGGTGAATTTTATTTTATCAGGGAAACGAAAGGCACATTCACCGCAAAAACTGCATTTCCCAAGATTTATGGTTACCGGGTTTGCTGAAATGGCATGGGTAGGACAGCAGTTTATTAACGCAGTTTCATCAGTTTTGGCATCACTTATCTCAGGCCTTCCGCGAAAAGGCGCCGGAATTTCTGCCGTCGTAATGTCGGGGATAAACTGTTTGCCGTTGTGCTTAATAATTTTTATTACCTGTAACATTTTCAAGAATTTATAGATCGAACCCACAGTAGCTTAAATTGTAGCTTTTATTGTTGATAGGGAAGTCGGATATCTCAAGATTCCGTAATGAGAGTTCCAGCGCTTTCCAGTTGTGCATCGACGGATCTTTAATTTTGTAATGCAATAGATTGCCGTATTTGTCGGTAATTGCAGCATGACAGATTTCACCCCGCCAGCCTTCGGTAAGTGAAATGGCGAACCGCGAAGGTCTTAAATTTACTTCACCTGCCGGTGCCGATGAAGGTACAAGGAAAGCCTCATTATTCAACACGTCACGCAACCATGCTATGGATTGTTTTATCTCTTTTCTTCGCAATAAAAACCGTGAAAATACATCGCCTTTGGGCAGAACAATTGGACTATACAGATATTTTTCAAATGCTCGTGAAGGATGCGATGTACGGATATCCCTTTTAACATTGGCCATGCGGGCAGCCATTCCCACGGTTCCTATTTTCCGGGCTTGTTGTTCGGTAATAGTCCCAATTTCATCAAATCGGTTTTCAACACTTGGTAACCGGTAGGTATGATGCGCCAGTTCAACAAACTGTTTTTCATATTTTGTTATGGTTTTTAGAAGATTATTTCTTAATTCGTTGGTAAACGGATGATTGGTTCCTCCAACCCTAATCATGCCTTTGCCCAGCCGGTTTCCGCACCACAATTGGGTTGAGTTAATGATAATTGTTCGTAAAATGCCAAAAATATTCGCGCCGAGATTGTATGCCACATCGGTACAAAGCGCGCCAATATCGGCAGTGTGGACTGCAATCCGTTCCAACTCCAAGGCAGTAGCACGTTCAACTTCCAGTTGAGAGGTAACTTCAATTCCGGCCAGCGATTCCATTATCCGCGCAAAAACCAGGCTGTGCCCAACAGTTGTGTCGCCTGCGATGGATTCAGCTACAATATTCCGCTGAAGCAGGGTCTTCTTTTCGAGCATGGTTTGCTCCACACCACGGTGTTGCCAGCCCAATTGAATTTCAAGGTGCAGCACATTCTCGCCGTTGCAGATGAACCGAAAATGTCCCGGTTCGATTATTCCGGCGTGAACCGGCCCGACACCTACTTCATGAAGTTCGTTGCTTTCAATTTTATAAAACGGATAGTCGTTAATTTTTTGGTTTTTATTGTAGCGGTTATGAGCAAAACGCAGTGGTTTCAGCCAGGGATGACCAGGGAAATCGACTCCAAAATTCTCATGGATTTCGCGTTCAAAAATATGTAATGCCGTAATCTGTGGTGTTAACGAGTCGAGTACCTGTTTTTCACTTTTTAACAGAAAATGAGATAATATAAAAATCCGGCTGGTTAAATCATTGGCAATGCCTGCAATAAACTTCAGCCCATCATCATACGGAAATGCATAGTAAATTACACAGTGATTCTCGTCGTGCTGAAGTAATTCCACAATTTCTGAACTAAATTCCGCATAACTAAGAACCGGTATCGATTCCATTTCTACGGAAGTATTATTTATCAACGTGCAATATTTATTATTATCGGAAACCATATTAGATTAATTCAGGAGGTAAATTGTTTGATGAATTAAATTGGTTAAAAATACCGGCGCATTCAGTCCAAGATAAATAACCAGAAAAAACAGTACGAATTGCGAAACAGGTTCAAAACGGTTAAATATTACTGCTTCCGGTTTAAAATTTTCCGGAAGTTCGGCATACAGCAAATGCATTGCTTTTGAAATGATCACGTAAATAATTACCGTTAACATTACCAGGAGGGCGATTGCTGTGAAATAGTATCTGACAGAAAACAACGCTTTGAAAATCAGGAATTCACTGATAAACAACCCTGACGGTGGAATGGCGGTTATCGACAATATTCCCAGCATAAATGCCAGTGCCCCAACGCTGTTTAATTTAAAATATCCGCCGGTATCTTTTATCCAGCCGCTATGAAAAAACGCCCTGATTTGCCCAAACTGAAAAAAGAGACCACCTTTTACAAGGGTATGAAAAACCAGGTGCAACAGCGCTGCGTAATATCCGGGTTTACCCGCAGAAATGGCAATCAGAATAAGCGACGCGTGTTCCATACTTGAAAAGGCAAACATCCGTTTGTACCTTTTTATCCTGAATAATTGTATGGTCGCCAGCGAAATGCTGATCAACCCGGTGATTAAAAAAACATTTTGTGCCCATGAGTTTAGCGAAGTCTGATTAATTACTTTAAAAACCCTGAATACAGCTACGAAACCAACGTTTACCAATGTGGTTGAAATAATCGCATTCACCGGTGAGGGAGCTACCGTTTTGGCATCAATAGTGGCGGCATAAAGCGGGAAAATATTCAATTTGGTGCTGTAACCTGTAAGTATTAAAATGAATGCGGTTTTTAGGAAAAACGGATCCATCTGCGTGGCTACCGATGCGAGGTATGTAAAGGATAGGTTAGTTCCCTCGAATGAAACGGTTTGTGTGGCTAATATTAAAATCCCTAAAAAAGCGATCGCAATTCCTACCGACGAAAGAAAAAGGTATTTCCATGCAGCTTCCAGCGGGGTTTCGTAACGGTTGTGAAAAATGAGGAATGAAACACAAATTGTCGTGATTTCAATAGAAACCCACATTACTACAATATTTTCTGCAAAATAAACCAGCGAAATTGCAGTTGCAAGAATGATCATTGCCCCGGTAAATGACGATTCTTTTTTAGGATCGTTCACATGACGTTGAAAATAAAGCTTTGTATGAAAAATAACCAGGATCAGAAGGAAACTCAGTAACCCGTTTAACATTACAGCCAGGCTGTCGAATTTGAAATACACCGAATCCGGCATATTGAGGTTTTTATAAGTGTAACCGCTTAAAACCACGTGCAGCAAAACAAACATTATTCCGGCAATTGCTGTAACTCTTCTTTTTTGAAAGAGAAAAACAATTAAACTTAAAAGCAGTGCAATGCCTGTAAAAATAAATATCATTGTTGTTTTAGTCTTTTAATTTATTTAGTTTGTTTACCGTAATATCGTCGAAAGTATCGCTAACCTTGTTCATGAAAATGCCAATAACCAGCACTGCAATCAACACGTCAAGCAATACGGCGATACTCACCATAAACGGCATTTCGCTACCAACCGCCAGCGACAACAAAAAAGTTCCGTTTTCAATGATTAGAAAACCAACCAGGTGGCTGAAAATGTTTTTGTGAATGATAATAAAATACATTCCTCCAACGACCGTTGCCAACGCTACCGTAAAAAAGCGGAGCTGGATAATTTCATTGTCGATCCGGTAACTCATAAGGAAGCTAACAATTAAAATTGCTATAATTACAATCAGCGAATAAAAAACAGGCACTTTACTTTCGTGAACCCTTTTTAACTGGTTTTTACGCTGTAACTGCCTCAGAAACCATGGAATAACAATTCCTTTCACAATCAGTGTTTCCAAAAGGATCAGGATTAATTCAACCGTATGAATATGGATAAGGTTGTTAAACGCAATTCCAAACAACAACACTCCCTGTATTGAAAGCAGCCAGATAAATTTCATAACCCTTTCAGAAAGAAAAAAATAAACCAGTGTTGCAGCAAACAAAATGATTAAAACGAGAACCATATCAATTCAATAAAATTATTTTTCCTGTAATGATCAAAACCGATAAAAAACCAATAATTGCCAAGGCTGAAAGCGACAAAATCCATTGCGGATTTTTAGCCATTTTATTTCGCGCCCTGAATGATTCGATAACGCCAACTGAAACGGCGAAAATAAATCCAACCAGAACAAATATCATCAGTTGCGCAGCAAAATAGTTTTGCATTGGCAATACGAAATTGAAAATAAATGCGCTGTAAATTGAAAATTTCAGCCCGTTGCCCAACTGAATTAAAGCCAGGTCGAAGCCACTGTAATCGAGTACCATTACTTCGTGGACCATCGTTAGTTCGAGGTGGGTTTTGGGGTCGTCAACGGGTAGTCGGCTGTTTTCAACCATGGCTATCCATAAAAAAATATATACGGCAAGAATAGCGATCAGGTACGAAAGCTCCGACTCAACGTGCAGGTTGTTAAATAAATCGAAAAACGACGTGTGGTTGGTTAGCAGCGCCATCGATGCAATTACAATAAAAAAGGCCGGTTCAACCAAAAGCGAATAAAATGCTTCGCGATTGGCGCCCATTCCTTCAAAACTGCTGCCGGTGTCCATTGCGGCTGCAATCATCATAAATTTTCCAAAAGCCAGCAAGTAGGCAAACAATACAAAATCGCCCTCGAACGATAATAATGAGGAGCGATTTCCCAGTGGGATAAACAGCATGGCCATAAAAATGGTTGAAAAATATATAATCGGGGCAATCTTAAAAATCCAGCTGGTGGTGGTACTGTAAACATTTCCTTTTCGTAACAACTTAATATTATCGAAAAACGGTTGCAAAACTGAAGGCCCTTTCCTTCCGGCAATTTTTGCTTTTGTCAGCATAATAACACCCGGAAAGAAGATGCTGATAAAAATTAATATTATCGGGTTTACTACCATTTTAAATCATATTAAAAATTGTCAGGATCAATATCAACACCATAAATACAATTGCATACAACAAATAATGCTGAATATTCCCGGTTTGAAAAACTGCTATTTTTTCAAGAAAGAGTAGTATTTTATTGGTAGGTTTTATTACGAGCCAGTCTTCAATTACATCCGTTGAATGGGATTCAAACTCCCGCGATTCAGCAAAAATTTCATCTTTTTGAATCGGTTTAAAATCCTTTTTTCCACCGGTTAAATATTTTGTAAGGCCACTAATAAAATTGGCATAAGAAGTTGCTGTGTACTGATGAACGGCAGGTTCTGCCCCGGTGTATCCGCAACCCCATGTTGGGCCGGATTCAACCGTGATATTTTTGCTCACTACTTTACGAACAAGCCATAATCCGGCAACCAACAGTACAAAAATTCCCAGCGATACAGAAATTCCCTGCAATGATGGTGCAATGGCTGTAAGCGCCGACACATCAGGTATTAATACCGAAACTACACTTCCCAAAGGTTTAAGCAAAACTATCGGAAACAAGCCAATTGCAATAATAAACAAGCCAATAATGTATTTTGGGAAAAGCATGTTTCCCTTCACTTCTTTTGCATTTTGTGTATTACTGCTTCGTGATGTTCCTAAAAATACAATACTGAAAACTTTGGTAAAACAATAAAATGCCAGGCCGCCAATTAACACCAGCCCAACAATTCCGCCCAATAATAAAAGGCTCAACGATAAATCGCCGGTATGCAGTTCTTTAAACATACCAAGGTAAATCAGAAATTCGGAAATAAACCCGTTAAATGGCGGTAATCCCGAAATAGCCATGGATCCCAGTAAAAAGAAAAATGCGGTTTTCGGCATTTTTTTGATCAAGCCACCAAGTCGTTCAATGTTACGGGTGTGGGTTTGCTGGTAAATATTGCCGGATGCAAAAAATAAAAGCGATTTAAAAAGCGAATGGTTCAGAATGTGAAGAAACCCGCCGGCAAGTCCCAACGCGGCAAGTGTAGGGTTTTCGGTAGCTATACCAATCATTCCGACGCCAATTCCCATCCCGATAATCCCAATATTTTCGATACTGTGGTAAGCGAGCAATTTTTTTAAATCATGCTGAACAATAGCGAGCGTAACACCAATTACACCGGAAATAAAAGAGATGATTAGTAAAAAAATCCCAATACCAAGCAAATCGGTGTGGATAAAGGTAAGAACCCTGACTATCCCGTAAATTCCAATCTTTATCATTACCCCACTCATAATTCCTGAAACATGCGAAGGCGCTGCCGGATGCGCGTGAGGTAACCAGGTGTGCAGCGGGATAAATCCAGCCTTAATTCCAAAACCTATAAAAAAAAGCAGAAATAACGGGAAAACCGGTTGTGTCCTGAAATAATTTTCGAGACTGGAAAAACCAATCTTTTCGCCGGTAACAATCCCTGCAAGTAAAAATGCAGCCACCAGGAAAACAAATGCGATGTGCATCTGTATTAAAAACCGGATACCTGCTTTTATTGTTGTTTGAGATTCAGATTCGAAAATAACCAGGAAAAATGTTGACACCGACATCAATTCCCAGGCAACTAAGAAACTTATCCCCTCACGGAATGAGAGCACGAGCAGCATGGTCAGGTGCATTAGCAGCAGACTAAAATGGTGCAGCGCAAATTCAGCTTTGGTTTTTTTGATGATGTATGGTGCCAGATATCCTTTTGAATAAAGAATTCCCGTTAACAGTGTCAGGTTGACGAGGAGAATGAAGAAGGCCGAAATATGGTCGATAACAAAATTTACATCGTTCCCAAACAACTGTGTAAAAGCGATTTCAATCGTTTCTGTAGTAAAGAATGACAGGACGGCTACATAGCTTGAAACCGCAATTAATACCATATCCAAAATAAGGGTAGTCGTAAATTGAAACCTTTTGGGAATTAAAAATAAACTGAGACAGACCAACAGAAACAAAAATAAAACCATCGGCATGATATGCAATTTAATTTGACCGCCAAAATTACATTATATATTAAATATCGAAGTAGATTATTCAATTTTTTACCTTCAGGAAATATTGAATTTTTCCTGTTTTTGCTTAATAGGAATCCAAATTTCTTCTTCTGAGTTCGAATCGTTGTTTTTGTACTTGC
>CAVYOB010000052.1:0-8285 GCA_963769925.1 uncultured Prolixibacteraceae bacterium | reverse complement strand
CATAATACCATTCAAATTTTTCTTCATCATGTTCCCAAATCGGCCAGGATTCAACTCCCATTTCATCAAGTTCTTCCTGATCAGGACGATCGACTTCTATTTTCATCTTCTTAATTTATTTAAAAAAAGTGGAGTCCGAAATTCATTCGTTTTATCAGAACCCACTTTCAACAAACTTATTGTGCCTTCAACCTGGCATTTATTAAAAACAAATTTACAAAAGAATATCTTTCCTGATTTCAATTTATTTTAAAAATGCGCAATGAAAATTTAACTATTTTGTACCATAAACACACAAATAAAAACTTAGTTTTGAAAAAATCTAACAGAACATTTTATGCAAAAGCTCATCTTACTACTGACAATAACCATCCTTACATTTGGAAATCAATCATTTGCCAAAGACAAAACTTCGAAAAACAGTCAAAAATTCTCCTTTGTTTTTATGACTGACATACACGTTGAACCGGAATTAAATGCCGACAAGGGACTAATGAGAGCAGTTAATCTGGTTAATAGAATTAAACCTGAGTTTGTTTTAACCGGCGGAGATAACATAATGGACGCTCTTGGACAAAATTATGGCCGAAGCGACAGTTTGTACAATCTCTACACCAGCATTATGAAAAACCTGCAAATGCCTGTGTATCATGGAATGGGAAATCACGAAATATTTGGGTTGTACGAAAAAAGCGGCGTTTCGCCCGATAATCCTTTCTACGGTAAAAAATTGTACGAAGACAGACTTGCAAAACGATATTATTCATTCGATCATAAAAACTGGCACTTCATTGTTCTTGATGGAATTGGATTGACCGAAGATCACCATTATTACGGAGTAATTGATAGAGAACAGATAGAGTGGCTAAAAAAAGAACTGGAAAAAACAGGAAAGGAAAAGCCAATTGCCGTTTGTACTCACATTCCTTTGTTGAGCATCGGCTCCCAGATAATGGAAGGCCCAACTAAAGGGATGGGGGAAAGTACGATAATTACCAATGCAGACAAAATTATTCCGTTGCTTGAAAAATATAACGTTAAACTTGTACTGCAGGGTCACCTGCATTTTCTGGAAGACATTAATTATAATGGTATTCATTATATCACAGGCGGTGCAGTTTGTTCAAACTGGTGGAAAGGGAAAAGATATGGAATGGAAGAAGGATTCCTGGAGATTCATGTCGATGGTGAAAAATTCGACTGGAAATATGTTGATTACGGCTGGAAACCTGAACAAATGAATTAGAATAATTACAGGGATCTCTCAATTGAGTGAAAAATCCCTGCAACTATGATTATTTTTTTTACACCGACTTTTCGGCAAATTGTTTACCAGCCAAAAAAGCCTTTTGGTTTAATTCAACAATCTCCTTTCCCTTTCTCCCAAAAACGGTTTCAATGGCGTTTAAAATAATATCAGTTTCGATATGAATGAAAGAAGAAGCCGCCCCAAGCATCACCATGTTTGAAGCTTTGGGATTTCCAACTTCACGGGCCATTTGGTCGGCATCAATCCGCACAATCCTGATTTTTGATTCTAATTTGTGAAATTCCTTATCGATATCAGGATAATTAGGGATATTTTCGAATTTGGTTGTGTTGGTAACCAGTCCTCCTTTTGAAGAAAGATAGGGTAAATACCGCAACGATTCCATGGGTTCTACCGCAAGAATAATATCAGCATTTCCCATGGGAATTAAATCAGAATAGATGGGAGAATCGGAGATGCGCAGGTGGGAAACCACTGCCCCGCCCCGCTGGCTCATTCCATGTGTTTCTGCCTGTTTCAGGTGCAGATTTTCGTTTAAAGCAGCAGCCCCTAAAATGGCTGCGATTGACAAAATTCCCTGCCCGCCAACACCGGCCAGTATAATATCAGTCTTCATTTTCAAGTTTAATTTTGTTCATTTTTTTTATGCGGCTAATCCGTTGAATACACTCCCGTCGTCCAATAATTACGGAAACTCCTTCAAATGCAATTTCTTCCTTCATAATTTTAACGATCTCATCGTGATTTTTCTTTAAAGGAACAAACAGCCGAATATGAGCCGGATCAACGCCAATGCCTTCGCAAATGTTTTCAATTCGTCCTTTAGCTGAAGAATCCTGTCCACCGGTCATTGCTACAGCTTCGTTGTCAACAATAATAATATTGATATTGGTTTTTTCATAAACACAATCCAGCAGTCCGGTCATTCCCGAGTGGGTAAATGTTGAATCGCCAATAACTGCAAAAACCGGAGTCAAACCAGCATCTGCAGCGCCTTTTGCCATAGTTATCGATGCTCCCATGTCAACGCAGGTATTTATGGTATTGTAAGGTGGTAACGCTCCCAGCGTGTAACATCCGATATCTGAAAAAACTTTCCCTTCGCCGGCTTCTTCAAGCACCTCATTTAGTGCAAAATAGGTATCCTGATGCCCACACCCTGCACACAGTGAAGGTGGACGGTTAACAATTGCATCAGGAACCTTAAAATTGTCTTTTTTTGCTTTTCCAAGTGCTTTTGCCAGGTGATCAGGATTCAGCTCACCCCTTCTTGGCAATGCACCACTCAACCTGCCACAAACCTTTTTCCCTTTGCCAAAATAATCAGTCAGCAGTTCTTCTACCAATGGATATCCTTCCTCAACCACCAATAATTCGTCACACTCAGCTTCAATTTTTTTAAGCAATTTAGCAGGAGCCGGGTATTGTGAGATCTTCACCACCGGATGCGGACATTTCCCTTCCGGATAATTTTCCATCAGGTAGTTGTAGGCAATTCCGCAGCAAACAATCCCAAGGCTTTTATCAGTCCCCTCAAAAAAATGGTTATATTTTGACTCCTCAGAATATGCTAAAAGCTTTTCCTGTTTATCCAGCAGGTTTTGGTAATATTGCCGTCCGTAAGCCGGTAATAGCATAAACTGCATCAGGTTTTCCGGGAGTTTCAGCATATTCTCTTCCCGAATACTTTTCAGCACCACACCTGCCCTGGAATGTGCCAGCCGTGTTGTAATTCTGATCATTACCGGCAAGTTGGTCTTTTCAGAAAAATCAAACGCTTCCAGTGTCATATCGTAAGCTTCCTGCTGATTCGATGGTTCAAAAACCGGTATCATGGCAAATTTGCCATAAAACCTTGAGTCTTGCTCGTTTTGGGAAGAATGTTGAGACGGATCATCGGCAACAGCCAAAACTAATCCGCCGTTTACACCGGTTATTGCCATATTCATAAAAACATCGGCAGCAACATTCAGCCCCACATGCTTCATACAAGCAAGACTGCGCTTACCCGCATACGACATACCAAGTGCCGCTTCCAGCGCCGTTTTTTCATTGGCTGACCACTGCCGGTGTATGTTTCGTTGTTTTGCCGCTTTGTTCTCCTGAATATATTCTGTGATTTCTGTAGAGGGCGTCCCCGGGTATGCATAAACGCCCGAAATACCTGCATCAATCGCCGCCTGCCCAATAGCCTCCACTCCTAAAAACAAATTCTGTTGCATGAAAAATAGTTTTTAAAATCGATTGCAAATTAGGATTACCATTTGAGGGAAAACAGATCAAATCTCAGGAAATTATAAGATTGATGTTGTTTAAAAACAGGTCAATTGAATTGCATTTTTCAAAAGCGAACTGCAAAACAAACTTTAGCTGTAAATTGTAAGCACAAGCCGACGGCCACCACCAAAATTGCGAAATTCGCAAAAATAAATACCCTGCCATGTTCCCAGGTTCAGCCGGTGATTGGTAATCGGGATAGTAACTTCAGCGCCAATAACCGACGATTTCAGATGTGCCGGCATATCATCGCTTCCCTCATAAGTATGAACATATACCGGATCGTTCTCAGGAATCATTTTATTGATAAAATTTTCGAAATCGCTTCGCACTGTCGGGTCAGCATTTTCATTGATAGTAATTCCCGCCGATGTATGTTTTACCAAAATATGGAATAACCCCTTTTCAGGTAACTCTGGAAGATTTCTTTCAATAAGAGAAGTAATCAGGTGATAACCCCTTCGATAACCGGATAACGTTATTTCTGTTTGCTGAATCATTTTTCAAATTGATCTTAACGAAAAATAAAAGTAATTTTTGAGAACTAAAAAGAAAAACAGATTTAAAAAAAATCAATTTTAATACATCTTTTTTCACCAAACTTCATTAGCATAAAATTTTGTAATTTTTGCCTTTTAACATATACATATAAAATAAAAATGGATCAATCATATTTTTTTGCCGGAATAGCCGTAGCCGTTTTTCTGTTGATTTTTCTGATTGTTATGCTCATAAAACAAAACAGACAGAATGCTGCTGATTTTGAGACTGAAAGACGACCACGATCCAATAAAAAGGGTATGGCGTCTGGAATTGCTGTCGGACTCGGAGTCGGAACTGCCATTGGCGTAGCGATGGATAATATTGCATTAGGAATTGCGATCGGTGTTGCCATTGGAACTTCACTTGGCGCTTCATTTGAAAGCGCTTCAAAAAAAAGAAGTCAACACAACCAATCTGGCTATAACTTTTCTTTTGAAGAATCTCAGAATTCCCGAAAAAGAACGTTGCTCATTTTACTTGTTTTGGTTTTTGGTGTTCTTCTCCTTGGCCTAATGTTTTTTACTAAAACCAATTAATATGGCAAAATATTTATTCCTCATACTTCTTATTGTTGCCGGATGCAGTAAATCAACAAAGAAATTAAACGGCTATTATTTAGGACAAAACCCACCGGGGAATACACCAGAACTCTTTGCTCCGGGAATAGTAAATACTGGGATTTCGACGCGCGACATTACCTTTTCACCTGATGGGAAAGAGATATATTTTGGATTGAATATTGGGAATTCAACCTGTGCAACCATTTTTTACTGCAAGGAAACGGAAACCGGATGGAGTGAGCCCGAAGTCGTGTCATTTGCCAACGATCCGAAATATATTTTTATTGAACCCTTCGTTTCTCCTGATGGAAAGAAACTGTTTTTTGTATCGAATAAAGGAAATGAGTTTTCAGAAAGTAACCGCTTTATAACTGATATTTGGGTGGCTGAAAGAGAAAATGATTTTTGGGGTGAGCCGTATAAACTCGATTCAATAATTAACTCCGAAGAATCGGAATTTTATCCATCGGTTGCAAAAAACGGGAACCTGTATTTCACCAGGGAAGATCCAAAAACACAACGCGGATTTATTTACAAATCAGAATATAAAAACGGGAAATACCAGTCTCCGGTAATATTACCTAAACAGGTAAATGCTGGCGCAGCACGGTTTAATGCTACCATTGCACCTGATGAAAGTTTTATTATCGTTCCAACTTTTGGAATGCCTGACTCGCACGGTTCGACAGATTATTATATAAGTTTTTATGATAAAGACAGCGGCTGGAGTGACCCTTTAAATTTGGGTGACAAGATAAACACCGTGAGCCGACTTGAGTATTCTGCCAGTTTTTCGCCCGATGGCAAATATTTCTTTTTTATGTCGGCCAGAACAAATCCGGCAGAAAAAGAAAAAATTTCCTGGCAAAAATTTCAACAGATGCATAATTCGCCGGAAAACGGCAATTCAAATATTTACTGGATGAAAGCCGATTTCATTCAGGATTTAAAAGAAAAAGCTACATTTACAAAAAACGATTAAGATGAAAATTCTTGGCAACCTTATCTGGCTGATCTTCGGTGGCTTTGCCATCTTTTTAGAGTACATGGTATCAGGATTACTGCTTTGTATCACAATTGTTGGTATTCCATTTGGAATTCAGGCCTTTAAACTGGGAATTCTTGCGCTGTGGCCATTCGGACAAAAAATAGAGTATATGGATTATGCCCCGGGATGCCTGTCAACCATAATGAATATTATTTGGCTGCTGATTGGCGGTATCTGGATCGCACTTACCCATGTTTTTTTCGGACTGCTGCTCGGAATTACAATCATTGGAATTCCCTGGGCAAAACAACACTTTAAACTGGCATCGCTGGCACTCACTCCATTTGGGCGGCGTATAGTTTAATGACATAAAATTTTTATATGTTAATTCCCCACTATAATTTATTAAAATCGGGCATCTCCGTTATGATTTTCAACTAAAGTAGACACTTTTTGAACTATTTGACAATTAGCGTGTTATTACCATTAATTACGTGCAAATTACAAATGTCTGTCCTATGAAATTTAGTGTTCCTGTTCGCTTTATACGATTTATCATAAATATTTCAGATATTAACATCTTTTTAACCTTCATGGTTTATAACTTTTATGTATAATAATCTAACGCCTCAGATATGATTTCGACAATAATCAATATAGAATACTTCAAAAAGGAAACGAGGCGGGAATTTGAGTTAAGTTACAATATTTCAACGTTTTCAAAGGAAATCCTAAGGAAAACAAGGAATATTTAGATGGTAGGTAAATTATTCAGTTATCAACGTTTTAAATTTTAAATATGGAGCAGTTATTAACAAATACAGAATCAGTTCCAAAGGAAACATTACATGAAATAGATGAATTGAATAAACGTGCATGGCAGGTGCATGATACTCAGCCTAAACTTGGGCTGAAATTAAGTAATCAGGCAAAAAGTCTTGCTGAAAAATATTCTTATAAAAAGGGACTTGCGTATGCTATCAGGAACATCGGAGTAAGTAACCGCTATCTTTCCAATCTTGAAACTGCCTTAACGCTTTCCATGAAGGCAATGGATATGTTTATTGAACTCGGCGACAAAAGCGGGGAGTCACAGGCACTGGTGTCCATTGGAGCAATATACTATTATATGGGAGATATCGATAAAGGACTTGATTATTTTTTACAGGGACAGAGGCTTGGAGAAGAAATTGGAAACAAGGAATCGACAGCTTATGCTTATAATGGTGCCGGTTATATTTACGGATTGCTTGGCGAAAATAAAAAAGGTCTTGAATATCTTCAAAATGCATTGGCTTTGTCCCGGGAGTTAAAAAACTTTAGTCTTGAATCTTCAGTTCTTGAAAGTCTTGCCACAGGGTACTTTAATGATGAGCAGATAGATAAAGCTTATGATACTTTTACTGAATGTCTCAAATTAAGCGAGGAAAAAAACGATAAAAGGAATCAAGGTTATGCACTTTTTGGAATTGGTGAAATTCTGCTCAAACAAAATAATTTGGGAGAAGCCAAAGCGTATTTTTTAAAAAACCTTTCCATACACAAAGAGATTGGGTATAAAGTTGGTGTTACAGATGCTTTACGCTATCTGGGAAAAATATCTTTTCTGCAGAAAGAATTCGGACAAACAGAAAATTATTACCAGGAATCATTACAGGTCGCCGAAGACATTAAAGCGAAAGCAGCAATATACCGGGCACACGAAGCACTGGCTGAATTGTATGAAAGCAAAAAAGACATCGAGTCATTTGTTAAGCACTACAAACTCTATCATAAAATAAAGTCAGAAGTATTTAAAGAAGAACTGGAGAATAAACAAAAATACCAGAACATTCAGTATGAGATGGAAAAATTACAAAAGGAAGCCGAAATCAACCGGCTTACCAATGTTGTAATGAAAGAAAAGAATGCAGAGCTGGAAAAGAAAACAGAAGAACTTCAACGCTCCTATAACAGTGTATCAGTATTAAGTAAAATCGGAAAAGACATTACTTCCACACTTCACCTTGATACAATTTTGAATACAGTGTATGAGAATGTAAATCAGTTAATGGATGCATCTGTTTTTGGTATTGGTATTTATAATAGAATCTTCAATAGAATATCGCTTATCCATTGAAGAAGGAAAACGGTATCAGCCTTATTACAGGGAAATGAGCGATAAAAGCCAGTTGGCGGTTTGGTGCATTGAAAATAACAAAGAGGTTTTTATAAATGACATTGAAAAGGAGTTCTCGACGTATCTGAAGGATATTGATTTAACGGTATTAAAATCGGCTGCCCTTGAAGATGGAAGCATTCCCAAAAGTCTATATCGTGAATTTATCTTCCACTGCAGGTTAAGAATAAAATTATCGGGCTTATTTCGGTTCAGTCGTTTAGTAAAAATGCCTATACAAAATACCATCTGGATATTTTAAAAACGCTGGCCTCATACACATCCGCAGCTCTATATAATGCCCAGTCATATGAAACCCTGCAAGGTGCGCTCAACGAATTAAAGTTAACACAGCAGCAACTCATCCAGTCTGAAAAAATGCTTCACTCGGAGAACTCACTGCCGGAATTGCACATGAGATACAGAACCCGTTAAATTTTGTCAATAACTTTTCAGAATTGAATTCCGAATTAATCGATGAACTTAAAG
>CAVYOB010000051.1:0-32513 GCA_963769925.1 uncultured Prolixibacteraceae bacterium | reverse complement strand
TGAAATAATCAAAGTTTTTAAAATCAAAAAATTATAAACCGCAACAAATTTTTAATTCAAAATGAAGTTCAATTTAAAATTTCTACTTGCTGTACTACTGCTGTTTGGATTTACAATATCAAATGCTCAGGAATCGGATCATTTTAAAGATGAAGTTGATAAGCTTTATAATCAGGAGTACAATTTTAGTCCAGATAAAAAGCTTGTTGTGTTTGCCGGGAGTTCCAGCATTCGGATGTGGAAAGATGTAGCTGATTATTTTCCGCAATTTAATGTCATTAATAATGGCTTTGGCGGGTCGCAATTCAGTGATTTACTATATTTCTATAACCAGCTGATAACCAAACAAAAGCCTGATTACCTTTTTGTTTATGAAGGCGATAATGATTTAGCCGGAGATAAAAAGATTTCGGAAGTATACAAAGACTTTAAAACTTTTATAAAGAAAGTTAAGGTTGATTTGCCGGCAACAAAAGTGATTTTTATTTCGCCCAAACCAAGCATAGCCCGCTGGAATCTGAAAAAGAAATACGAAAAGTTCAACAAAAAAATGAACCGATACTGCGACAAAAAAAAGGATAACATTGAATTTGCAGATGTCTGGGATCCTATGTTGGATAGCAAAGGTGTTGTTTTTCAGGATATTTTTCTAAATGATGGATTACACATGAAAAAGAAGGGTTATGATATTTGGGAGAAAGTACTTTTGCCTTATCTTAAATAAAATAATACAACCATGAAACTAAAACTACTAACCTTAACAATCCTGTTTTTGGTTATTCTTTTTTCCTGTCAGAAAGAGGGATTCAAAAACAATGAAAGAGATTTCAACTCAGTTTATCAGGGCGAGTATTTAAACCGGCTGGCATTTCCAATTGGAGGAATTGGTGCGGGAATGTTTTGTTTGGAAGGTACCGGGGCCATTTCGCATATGTCGGTGAGAAATCATCCGGAAGTTTATAATGAGCCTTTTATGATGGCGGCACTTTCGATAAAAGGGTTGGAAAATGGTGCGAAAGTTTTGGAAGGTCCTGTACCTAAGTGGAAAATATTTGGAAATCCAAATACAGGCAATGGGGCTGGCGAAAGAAGTTATGGTTTTCCTCGTTTTGAAAAAGCATCGTTTGAAACAAAGTTTCCGTTTGGGAAAGTAAATCTGGAAGATAAAGATATTCCGATGAATGTTTCGGTTACCGGTTGGAGCCCCTTTATTCCAACTGATGAGGATAATTCAAGTATGCCGGTAGGTGCATTGGAATATCACTTTAAGAACACCAGTGGAAAAACCCAGGAAGCCTGTTTTTCTTTTCATACTGAAAATTTTATGCGTATGGCAGTCCCTAGAGAATGGCAGGGACAAAACAAAAAGAAAGATTCATTTTCCGGATTTGACGGAGGAATTATTTTGCATCAGGATGCTTTACCTGACCAACCTCATTTCAGGGGAGATTTTGCCATATTTTGCGACGACCCGAATACAATCACTGATTTATGCTGGTTTCGGGGGGGCTGGTTCGACTCAAGAACTGTTTTGTGGAAAGACATTTCTGAATTTACTTTTAAAGCCGATACAACTACAGAGAATTCTCCCGGTGCTTCATTATATGTTCCTTTTACTCTAAAACCTGGCGAAGAAAAAACGGTGCGCCTTATGATGAGTTGGTTTGTGCCGTATTCAAATTTACGTGTTGGTTTGGGACCGGTTTCTAATGAACAGGTAAAAACTGAGCTGGCAGGTTGTGACCCGGCAACCGGATGTTGCGATTTAAGTTCTTCTTATTACCAGCCATGGTACACATCAAAATTTTGTTGCATCGACAACGTTGTTCTCTACTGGCGGATGAATTATGATGAATTGCGTCAAAAATCGGAATTATTCTCAAAAACATTTTATAATACAAGTTTGCCTCCGGAAGTGACAGAAGCTGTTGCAGCAAATCTTACCATTTTAAAATCACCGACAGTCTTACGACAAAAGAACGGAAAGTTGTGGGCTTGGGAAGGCTGTTACGATAATGCAGGTTGCTGTTACGGGTCGTGTACTCATGTTTGGAACTATGCACAGGCAATTTCTCATTTGTTTCCAGCCCTGGAACGTTCGTTGCGCGAAACCGAATTTGAGCTTAGCCAGAATAAAGAAGGACATCAAACATTTCGTTCCAGCTTACCCATTAAAAACGATATTGGACATGGTTTTTATGCTGCTGCCGACGGACAGTTAGGTGGCATTATGAAAGCTTACCGGGAATGGCGGATTTCGGGAGATACCGAATGGATGAAATCGTTATATCCAAGCGTAAAACAAAGCATGGATTATTGTATTGCAACCTGGGATCCGAAACACAAGGGCATTGTTGAAGAACCCCATCATAATACTTATGATATTGAATTCTGGGGTCCTGATGGAATGTGTACCAGTTTTTATTTGGGAGCATTAACTGCAATTATTGAAATGGGGAAAGTTGCCGGTGATGATATTTCAATGTACCAGATTTTGAAGAGAAAAGGAAAGAATTTTATTGAAGATGAGCTTTACAATGGGGAATATTTTATTCAAAAAATAACCGTTGAAGGATTGGAAGCAACCGACCCGGTAACCGCTTCAAAGATTGGAATTAATATGGATTATTCACCGGAGGCTGTTGCACTTCTCCAGAAAGAAGGCCCAAAATACCAATATGGAAACGGATGTTTATCGGATGGTATTTTAGGGGCCTGGATAGGGAAAATGGCAGGATTACCAAGCTTTCTGGATGAAGAGAAAGTTACGAGCCATTTAAATTCAGTTTATAAATACAATTTAAAGACCGATTTAACAGATCATGTGAATCCGCAACGTCCATCGTTTGGACTGGGGAAAGACGGTGGCTTGCTGCTTTGTACCTGGCCTCATGGAGATGCTTTAACGCTTCCGTTTGTTTATAGTAGCGAGGTATGGACCGGGATTGAATACCAGGTAGCATCTCATTTAATGAGTGAGGGTGAAGTTGAAAAAGGACTCGAAATTGTTCGTGAAGTACGTAAAAGATATGACGGAAGAATACGTAATCCGTTTAATGAATACGAATGTGGTCATTGGTATGCCCGGGCAATGGCAAGTTATGGATTATTACAGGGTTTGACGGGTGTTCGCTACGATGCTGTTGATCAGGTATTATATGTGGATTCAAAAATAGGCGACTTTACTTCATTTCTTTCTACCGATACAGGATTTGGTACAGTGGAATATAGAAACGGAAAAGTAAAAATCGAAGAAGCACTTGGAACAATTCCTGTAAAGAAGACCATAGTAATGTAAAATTATAATTCTTTTTACATACATTAAATTTCGGTAATTACATCGATCAGGCTATCGTCATGTTCAAGGTTCATTTTTTTGCGCAGACGATAGCGGTGATTTTCCACCCCTCTTACGGAAATTCCCAGTAATGGTGCAACTTCTTTTGATGATAGATTCATGCGAAGAAAAGCACACAATCGTAAATCACTGGAAGTGAGCTCAGGATATCTTCCTTTTATTTTTTGAAAGAACTGTTCGTGTGCCTGTTCGAAATTGGTCTCAAAAATTTGCCAGTCATCCTGATTTGAAATATTTTCATCGATCTTATTGTTCAGGTAAGTGTAATATTTATCCGGGAAACGCGAGCCAAGGTCCCTCTTCTGTTTTACGATTGTCTCTTTTATGTTTAACAGAAATTCGTTTTTTTTGATAATAGCCATGGTAGTACTGGCCAATTCCCTGCTTTTATGTTGTACCTCAATGTTTAGTTTTTCATTACGAAGACGAATCAATTCTTTTTCTCTTTTTTCATGCTGAAGTTTTTCTTTTCTCCGGGTTTGTCTTATACCCCAGCCCCTAAAAAAAAGAAGGATGGCAACAAACAAAATTATATAAATTGAAATTGCTGTTTTTGAAGCATACCAAATGGGTAAAATCTCAAAAGAAAATTTGAAAGGATTACTTTCGTTGCCCCATAAGTCAACGGCTTTCACTTGTAATTCATATTTTCCTGCAGGTAATCGTTCGATTCTGAATTCAGGAGTAGTTGTTTTGGTTGACCAATTAGGATTAATTCCACTGATTAGATATTGATAATGGATAGGAAGATCATTCGTTTTTGGAAATGAGAACTGAAATAACAGATTATGAAAATTGTATCCGATTTTTATGTTTTGTTTATCGAGCCGAATTAAGCTCAATTTTTCACGGTTGTTATACATTTCAGCATGACGTAGTATTGGGTGAAATTGCCCAACCAGATCATCAGGATCTTCAATGGAAGCATCGAGTTTTGCAATGCCATTATGCAAACAAAGAATTGCTTTGGTCTCTGATAGAGGAAAAATATTTTCAAAACGATCAACTACCGGAGGATCAAATAATGCGGTAGGATAGTCCTCAATAAGTAATACACTATCCTGAAATATTTTAAATAATCCGATATTGTTTTTGTTAATAAACCAATAATGATGATCCGGGGCGGCAATAATCCTATGTGAACTTGCAAATTTTCCCAACTTCTGATTAAGCTTGTCAAAAGGGACAATAGAATCTGTTAGGTCATCGTAGGTATAAATTTGTTGGTAGGTAGTAAAAACAATCCGATTTTCCACTTTAAAAACATGAACTGACTGATCCTGTCCGAAAACTTCCGCTCCGTAATATTCTTTTTGCAGTACATTTTCCCGCTGGTCGTCAGTAACTATTTTATACACTGCCCGGCGCATGTGCCCAAGCCAGATATTTCCGTGATGATCAATTTCAATGTACTGTATTAAATCATTAAACCCATTTATTCTGTGATTGATCCGAAAATGGCCATTTTCCTTTTGATATACAACCAGACTGTCATAGGTGCACTGAATAAGCCGATCATTGTTAAAAGGATCCCGGGCAATAGCGAATCCTCCGCTTTGCGTGGAAACAAGATGTGCTTTTGTCCCATCGATTTCAAATGTTCCCTGATTATGTCCGGCCCAAAGTTTTCTATCGATTGCTTTTAGACTCCATACCTGATCCTGCGTTCCGGAAACAAATTCAACATCCTGGTTATTTTTTCCTTTTGGGCGGACAAATAGCCCCTGGTTGGTACCAAGATACAAATTGCTGTCTAACAAAGCAGCGTCATATACAGCCCCGATTCCAGGTATCTTTTCGATATGAAAACTCTTATCGTTATTATTACAAATAAATGCTATACCATCATCAAGGGCAAGCCAGATATTTTGCCAGGGATCTGTTGTAATTCCCAAAACCGTATTGCTGGGCAATCCATTTTGAGCATTTATATGTGCAACCAGCTTTCCGTTTTGATCAAAAATGACTACACCGTCACCTATCGTACCAATAACAACCTGGTTATTTTGTGTAAGCATACCCCGGTTTGGCCTGTTTTTTACAAAATATGTTGTCCAGGAGCTGTTCCATTCATGCAACTGTTTTCCGTCCCAAAGAAAAATTCCATGTTCTTCAGTACCAATAAGAATTTTTTTGCTATCAAACGGGATGATAAATCTTACCGGTTTCTGGTTGAAAAAATCACTTATAATAAACGGTTCTACAGTTGTATCTACAATTTTAAATATTCCGTTTGATGTAGCAAATAATACCATGTCGTTTACTTTGTTCATAACCGAAACGGTGCTGGTCAGAGGAATAGGAATGATAGAATCGTTATGGTAAACAAGTATATCATTGAACGATCGAAAATAAACATAATCGTTACGGATAGAAATGTTCCAGAATTCAGGGTTATTGGTATTGGTCAGGTATTTTTTTGCTTTCCCGAACAATGAGTGATAGTTGAGATTTCCAAATTCATCTGATTTCCAGTATCCTAACTCCATATATCCACCGGTATAGATTATAGAGTCGTTAATCATTTTTACCGATCGTAAAACAGACCTGTTGGGAGAATTATGGATTTTCCAGGTAGTACCGTCGAATACTAAAAGACCTTCGTAATTGTTGGCAAAATAGATGTTTCCATTCATGCCGGCACAAACTGACCAGTTTTGTCTATCAGCGTGATAATCCTTAGGGGTATAATATATTGTGCTGAAATCTTCAGCAGCTTTAGATAAAAATCCATTCAGCAAAAGAATAATTGCAAATACTATCGATATAAATCTGGTTAAGGGAATCCTCAAATTCACAGTTCTTTTTATTATGTTGAACAAATTCCTTTTTAAATGTAAGTCTTTTGTTTCTTACGAGCATCAAAAAGATAGGTTTTCTTAAACATAAGATTTAAGAAAATAGTATTGGTGTGTTTTTGTTAAAGTTCTGATTATATGGCTATTTGTTTTTTGCTTTTTTAAAATGGTGAAGTAATGATGAGTTGAATAATGTCCTTCACTTTATATGGTGAATTAGAAGTGAAGTTAAAAACCATCAAGTCTTCTATTATTGCGCTAATTTTAATTAAAACTAATTCAAAATTATACATTATGCGAAAACTATGCATTAACCTCATTTTCCTGTTATCTGTTTTAACTGTGTTTTCCCAGGAAAATATTACCGTAACCGGTAACGTTAAAGACGATAGTGGGGCAACATTGCCAGGTGTTTCGATATTAGTAAAAGGTACGTCTAATGGTACCATTACTGATATTGATGGAAATTATTCCTTATCAGTACCTGCGCAAGCTACTTTAGTATTCAGCTACATCGGGTATTTAACCCAGGAGGTTGCGGTTAACAACCAAACGGTAATCAACATTGATTTAAAGGAAGATGTAGTTGGATTGGAAGAGGTTGTCGTTGTTGGTTACGGGCAACAAAAAGTAAAAGACCTCACGTCTTCCATTGCAACAGTAAAATCTGATGAACTTGTCAAATCACCTTCGGGTCAGGCAATGCAAGCGTTACAGGGAAAGATTGCGGGTGTACAAGTTGTAAATGCAGGCGCTCCTGGTGGTGAACCAACAGTTAGGATCAGGGGTATTGGATCATTTCCCTCCAGTAGTAATTCAAGTCCGTTATATGTTGTTGACGGAATGTATTTCGATAACATCGACTTCCTGAATCCATCTGACATTGAAACCTTGTCTGTTTTAAAAGATGCATCAGCATCAGCAATTTATGGGGTAAGAGCTGCTAATGGTGTCGTTCTGATAACTACTAAAAAAGGCTCCATGAATACCAAATCCAAAATAACTTATGAAGGTTATATTGGGATGCAAGTACCGCAGAATGTTTTGCAAATGGCGAATGCTGAGCAGTTTGTCAACTATGTAAATCAAATTGGAGCTGCTGCTGATTTAGCATATGTAGCTAATGCAATGCAACGGTATGGCAGGAGCCGCGTGAACCCGAATGTACCTGATGTTAATACAGACTGGTACGCAGAAATTATGCACCCTGCAGCACGACAACAAAACCATGCACTTAGCGTTATGGGAGGTGATAAAGATACAGACTATTCTTTGGGTGTAAGTTATTTCGATCAGGAAGGTTTATTAAAGACCAAGAATTCTTATGAACGGTTTAATGTAAGAGGGAATCTTGATCAAAAGGTAAATAATTGGTTAAAAGTTGGCTTGAATTTAAATTTAAGTAAAGGAATTAAATATATAGCAAATGATGCAGCCTGGTTTGACGCATATCACGCTGTTCCGATATTGCCGGTTTACGATATGGAAAATTACAATGAGCTTGTTGATGCCAAAACTCCTTATGCAAGTTCTTACTCAAGCGCACAACTTTTACATTATCGGGGGGCACAAAATCCATTCTTAGATCTGGCTTATGCCGACCACAGGCAAGACATTAACAAGGTATTTACCGGAATTTATGGTGAGATATCGCTAATTCCCAATAAATTGACATTCAAAACAAACTACAATGTATCTCTAATGTTTTTAAAAGATAGAAATGTTGGCTTGCCCTATTATATTACAAATGATACGCACAGGGATTTGTCAAGCATTACATCATCTAGAACACTACAATCAAATCAATTTATCGACAATATTTTGACCTATACCGATAATTTTGGGGACCATAACGTGACGGTGATGTTGGGATCATCATACAGGGATGAGTGGTATGATTTTTTGACAGGTTCAGCCCAGGATATTCCTCTTAATGAAAATTCCTGGTATATAGGACAATCTCAATCTGAATCATCAAAACAAGTTGATGATAATGCAGAAAGAATTTATGGGATATCTTATTTCGGCCGTGTTGCTTATAACTTCCAGGGTAAATACCTCGCGTATTTTACTCTACGACAGGAAGGTACCTCTAAATACCAGGAAAAATGGGGTACATTTCCGGCATTTGGACTTGGCTGGGTATTGTCGGAAGAAAACTTTCTTAAAAATTCAAACATTATCAGTTACCTGAAACTTAGAGGCGGCTGGGGACAACTTGGAAATGATAAAATTGCAAGGCAGGATGGAGCTAATACAACCAACCCGGTTTTCCTGGCTATTAATGATACCAAAGTAGATGGTACAACTACTACCAGCACGTTTGGTTACCTGGGATGGGAGACTGTTTCAGGGACGGACGTTGGTCTTAGTGCCAGATTATTTGACAATCGTTTGAGTATTGAATCGGATTATTACATCCGGGATACTAAAAATGCAGCTATCCCTGTTGCTCTCAAACTTCAACCAGGAAGCGTCCTGAGGAATGTAGGAGTGATAAGAAATTCCGGATTTGAGCTGGCTTTAAACTGGAACGGTGAAATTTCAAAGGATTTTAAGTATACCCTTGGGATCAATATGTCAACACTTAAAAATGAAATCCGTGACCTTTACGGACAAGAATATATTAATGGAGGACAGGCTGAATTCCGCCAACGGTCTCAGATTGGTGAACCGTTGCTGTCATTTTATGGATATCAGGTAGCAGGTGTTTATCAGAATAATTCTGAAATTGCTGCTGATCCAATTGCTGTTGCTAATAACCTTGTCCCGGGCGATTTAAAGTTTAGAGATCAGTTAACAGTGGACACAAACAATGACGGAATTCCTGATGCAGGAGATGGCGTCATTGATGATAATGATAAAGTATTTTTGGGATCCTATTTCCCTGATTTGACTTATGGCGGTAATCTTGGATTGTCTTATAAAAATTTCGATTTTTCAATGAATATTATGGGACAAAGAGGGAATAAGATACTTAACAGGAAAAGGGGGGAAATCATCTGGACTAATGATACAAACATTGATGCAAACCTTGCAAATGGACTGTGGAACGGAGAAGGAACTTCCAATAAATATCCTTCCGCTGCAGCCTTAAGGCGTGGCTGGGACCAAAATTTTAGCGATTACTTTCTCGAAGACGGTGCATTCTTCAGAATACAAAATGTCCAGCTTGCATATAATATAAACGGAGCAAAATTGTTCGGCACAGATATGCCAGATGCGAGGATTTCCCTCACTGCCGAGAAACCTTTGACCGTGTTTAAGTATAATGGATTTAGCCCGGAAGTACCTAACGGAATTGACCGTCAGTTCTATCCGGTAGCAGCAGTTTATACAATTGGACTAAATCTTAAATTTTAAATTCCAGAAAGATGAAAATTAAAAAGATATTTAATACACATTATTACTTGCCACTATTTATAAGCGGGCTGTTAATGTTACCGGTATTCAGTTGTACCGACAAGTTGAATGCGCCTTTTGAGGATGAGGCATTTACAAGCGATGTAGATTATACAAAGGGTGAAAACATGATCCTGCCTCTTATGGGAGCTTATTATCTGTTTTATGACCGTACCTGGGACGGACCTATAACATATAGTATTCGTGGAGATGATGTTAATCCTGCAGGTGATCAGGCACCAATGCAGGAGCAGGATCAGTATAGTTATCAGGCAAGCCATTGGAACATCAACGCATTATGGGAACATCAGTACGATGTAATAGTCAATATTTTCACAGAAATAGATGAAATCAACAAATACAGGCCTGCTGCGAATAATGATGCATTGGCAGATCAGTATATTGCTGAGTGCAAGGTTATGAGGGCCTGGGAGTATCTTACGTTAGCCAAGACTTTCGGTGGCTGTATTGTAATTGATCAACTGGACAATATTCAAAATACATCGGTTAGCAATAAGGCTGATGTGATGCGATACATAGTGGATGAAATGAATGCGGTGATACCATTATTGCCCGATATGAACCCAAACAAACGGGTAGATATTAAAGGTGGAATCACAAAATACACGGCTTATGCCATTCAGGCAATGGCCTATCAGGAGATGGAAAATTATCAGGGGGTTGCAGATGCTACTTCGGCGATTATCAACTCGGGTGATTATAAGTTGTCACAAGACTTTTACCACCTGTTTAAAACTGCCGGAAAATTGAATGACGAAAACATTCTGGAGTTCCAGTTCTCAGACTTTGGACAGGGACAGGGCGATAGTTTTAATCACCTGTTTGCCCCATACGGTACCGGGGCCTGGACTCCTGTTGTTACCGGTGCCGGAGCTGGATGGGGCTTTTACGAGCCTACCCTGAAGTACGTTGAGTTCATGCTGGATAGGGGTGAAACTGTTCGTCTTGAAACTAGTGTTATATTTACTCCGGATGGTATAACTCAACTTCAAAATGAATACGGTACACTTCCTGATTGGATCTCCAATAAAAACAGGGAGGGCGACGTATTTAATAACACTCCCCGTCTGAAATTCGGAAGTGGAAAATTTATTCAACCTTCTACTGAATTGATAACAGGAAGAACGGATCCGGGAAGTAATAAGAATTTCATTGTGATCAGGTATTCTGAAATATTATTGATGTATGCAGAAGCGTTGACAAGAGGTGCAACAAGTAGCATCGGAATGAGTGCTGACCAGGCAGTGAATTCAGTAAGAGGACGTGCTGGTTTAGGTACCCTGAGTGGTGTAACCACCCAACAAGTACTTGATGAAAAATTTGCAGAACTGGCAACAGAATGGGGTATCCGTTTCTTCGACATGATAAGAACCAAGAATACTGACGCTCTAAGTTATGCAGGCAGAACATTTACAATGGACAAAGCCTATTTACCTTTCCCGTCAGCTCAAATAGCACAATTACCACAACTCGCAGATGGAATCCAATAAAAAAGAATTGAAATGAAAAAATATAGCATATTAATAATTTTTGCATTGAGTCTTTTTATATTCAATGCATGTAAGCAAGATTATATTGATCCTATCACAAAGGTAGCGCCAGGCGCTGATCAATCTGCTCCGGTGGTGACAGTTAGTTCGCCTACTGAAGGATATGAAATAAAACTTCCCGAGGAGGTTTCTTCAATATCAATTAATTTTGAAGTAACAGATGACATCGAAGTTGGTGACATCTCTGTAAAATTTGATGGAACTGAGATAGCAAGTTTTAAAGCCGGAAGTTACAAAGATTACCGTCGGGCATTAGAGATAGTAAACTATGATAATGTAAGTTTAGGTAATCACGTCATTTCAATTGCAGCTTCTGATCTTGAAGGAAAATCAACAACCAAAACGATAAATATTTCAAAAGTTTCGCCATATACTCCAAAATATAACGGGGAAATTTTCTTTATGCCGTTTGAAGGAGACTTTATGGAAATGATTAGCTTCCAGAATGCCGGAGTAGTTGGAAATCCCGGTTTTGCTGATGATGGACTGGAAGGAAGCAAAGCTTATGCCGGAGCGACTGATTCATACCTCACTTTTCCGATCGATAATTTAAAGAATTCAGAATTTACTATCGGACTATGGGTTAAAATTGATGCTTCTCCTGACAGAGCTGGTATTTTGACTGTTGGTTCAACAGACGATGATGCAGGAAGAATGAATGGTTTCCGTTTGTTGAGAGAAGGAAGTTCTGGTTCTCAACAGATTAAACTTAATGTTGGTACCGGAAGTGGAGAAGTATGGAATGATGGTGGATTTGTAGATCAAAAAATCGGCGAATGGGTATATATAGCAATTACAGTTACTCCTACTGAAAATATAGTTTACATAGATGGCGTTCCTGTAAATAATGCTACCATGTCCGGTCCGATTGACTGGACTGGATGTACTGAAATGTCCATTGGTTCTGGTGATCCAACATTTACTTATTGGAATCACCTTTCTGATTTAAGTCACTACGACAATCTGCGTATTTTTAACCGGGCTTTGACTGCCGAAGAAATACAGGGAGTAATCAACGACGATTCACCTTATGTTCCAAAATACGATGGGGAAATTTTCTATATGCCATTTGAAGGTAGTGCAATGGATAAGATTTCAACAACTAGCGCCACTACGGTTGGTTCGCCAACTTATGTTGACGGGAAAATTGGAATGGCGTACGCCGGAGCAACAGATTCGTATTTAACATTCCCGACGGATGGATTACAGGGAAATGAATTCAGTGCTGTGTTCTGGATGAAAATTAACCCGGATCCGGATCGTGCCGGTATCCTGATTATGAGCCCGGAAGATACAGAAAATGCAAATTATCCGGATGTTCAGAATTTACGTACAAGTGGATTCAGATTTTTCCGCGAAGTTGGAGGTCCGGGCATGCAACGATTTAAATTGAATGCCGGAAACGGTACAGCTGATACGTGGGTTGATGGCAATACAAATGCTGATATCGATCCTACTATTGACACGTGGCATTTCTTTGCATTTACAATATCAAATTCTGAATGTGATGTTTACGAAGATGGTACATTAGTTGCAAATTCCGCATTTACCGGCATTGACTGGACGGGATGCGATCTACTAACAATTATGTCAGGGGTACCTCGTTTTACTGAATGGAGCCATTTCTCTGATTTAAGCTTATTGGATGAACTTCGTTTCTTCAATAAAGCACTTTCACAGGATGAAATACAGGCGATTATGGCCGATGCAAATTAATTTAAGATAGTTTTTAGTTTAGTTAGTAATTTTTAAAATAGAAAGATTACCCGGAAATTTCCGGGTGGTCTTTCTCCTAAAGAGAATAGTTCTCAGGTATCATTTTCACCTGAAAAAACAACCTCATGAAAAATTTTATAACCATTATTTTACTTCCTTCAATTTTATTTGCGTGCTCTTCTCAAAATAATAACAAGTCTGCTGAACAAAAAACAAAGTCTGTTTCTGTAAAACTCACTGATGATCAGCTGCTTGATTCGGTTCAGTATTATACATTTCAATATTTTTGGGAAGGAGCAGAACCCAATTCGGGGTTGGCCCGTGAACGGTTTAACATGGACGGAATTTATCCTCAAAATGATAAAAATATTGTAACTACCGGTGGCGGTGGATTTGGATTAATGGCCATTTTGGTAGGAATACATCGGGAATTTATCACCCGCGAACAAGGATTGGAACGTTATGAGAAAATTATCTCATTTCTTGAACGTGCAGATCGGTTTCACGGTGTTTGGCCACACTGGTTAAACGGCGAAACAGGGAAAGTAAAACCATTTAGCAAATACGACGACGGTGGTGACCTTGTTGAAACAGCTTATCTGGCTCAGGGGCTGCTTGCTGTTAAACAATTTTTTCAGAATGGTAATGAACGTGAAAAAAAATTAGCAGAGAGAATAGATCAACTTTGGAAGGGGGTAGAATGGGACTGGCATCAAAAAAATGGTGAACACGTATTATATTGGCACTGGTCCCCAGATTATGGATGGAAAATGGACTTTCCTGTAAGAGGCTACAATGAATGTTTAATTATGTACATCCTTGGAGCATCGTCGCCAACTCACGCCATTAATCCTGCCTCGTATCATGAAGGATGGGCAAGAAATGGAGGCATAGTGGGACATCATGAAAAATATGGTTATGTTCTACCCTTAAATCACAACGGGGCTGAAGCGGAAGGCGGTCCGTTGTTCTGGGCACATTATTCTTATCTTGGTCTTGATCCAAGAAATTTATCCGATGAATATGCGAACTATTGGGAAAACAATGTGGCACAAACAATGATTAATCGTCAGCATTGTATTGAAAATAAGCTGGGTTATAAAGGTTACGGCGAAAATTGCTGGGGATTAACTGCCAGTTACAGCGTACCGGGTGCTGCACAATATTTCAGGGGGCAGATTTCGGAAAAACCAGTTCCTGATTCTGCTTCAACTCAAGTCGGTTATGCAGGACACAGACCAGGCTTTGACTTAGGAGTAATTGCACCAACAGCGGCATTGTCATCAATAGTTTATGCACCAAAAGATGTAATGCCGGTAATCAGGCACTTTTATGAAGATTTGGGCGACAAACTGATGGGGCCATACGGTTTTTATGATGCTTTCAGTGAAGATTATAACTGGTGGCCAAAAAAATATCTTTCAATCGATCAGGGTCCTATTGTGGTGATGATTGAAAATTATCGATCCGGTTTACTTTGGAACTTGTTCATGAAAAACGAAGATGTACAGAACGGACTGAATACACTTGGTTTCAAATATTAAATTCAATAAAATGAAAATATATTTTCTTGTTTTCGTTTCACTGGTCTTGTTTTATAAAGCAGGAAATTCGCAGGAAGTATATTTTTTTTCGGAAGGAACTGGCCCTACTTTTTACGACCAGGGAATTGTGGATAAAAGCAATCTCGGTGAAAGTACTTTTGAATATACTTATCCGCCCGAATTGCCACAATACAACGATAAAGTACCGTGTTCAACCACTGCATACAAAGGTTCCACTTCTTTAAAATTCAATTATTTCTCTTCTGAAAACGGAAACTGGAAAGCGACAATTTACAGAAGTGATTGGTCCTCAGCTGATATTTCCGGTCTGGATTCACTTTTGTTTTATATATATTCAAATGATCCGTTACCTGCTGAAGCGTTGCCTTTAATTGGAATCAGGGCTGCGAATATAAGTGGCTCAGGTGATGTTAATTCCAATTTGTATAATATTTCCAATTATAATTCTGATATAGAAGCAGGGAAATGGACTAAGATCAAATTTCCTTTGTCAATTATTTTTAATGACAGCGAAAACAGTTCACTTGATTATTCCGCTGTTAAAGGAATTATTTTCAATCAGTCGGAAAAAAACAATACATCGCGGTTAATTTTAATCGATGAAATAACAGCATTTAAAAGTATTGGAGTTATACCTCCGGTTACAGTTTTCTCGGCGGTGGGATATGATAGTCATGCCGAACTGAACTGGGAATATCCTTCCGATAAATTAACCTATCGCATTTATGCTTCGTTTGATGGAGGGCAAAACTTCGAGATCAGGACGGAGACAACCGATAATTATTATCTCGATTTTGTTCCTGCAGAAGGGAGAAATAAAACAGTTATTTACCGGATAGTCACACTTTTCCAGGGAGAAGAGTCGGCATATAATGAAAAATCAGCAGTAATAAGAGATTTCACTGATGATGAATTACTGGATATGTTTGAACGCTACACTTTCCGCTATTTTTGGGAAGGAGCACACCAGGCTACCGGCATGGCTTTGGAACGTTCAAATGGAAGTGAAACAACTGCAGCTACAGGAGCAACAGGAATGGGACTGCTGGCAATGATTGTGGCTTACGAACGGGAATACAAACCGCGGGAAGAAATAAAAGACAGGATACTGATGATCCTGAATTTTATAGAAAACTGCGATCGTCATCACGGTGCCTGGTCACACTGGTACAATGCCGATACTTATAAAACACAGTCTTTTTCTCCTGATGATGACGGCGGTGACCTTGTTGAAACATCGTACCTGGTCCAGGGACTAATTGCCTTGAAAAATTATTTTACAGGTGATGATCAAAAATCAATTACCATTCGCCAAAAAGCCGATCAGTTGTGGAAAGGAGTTGATTGGGACTGGTACCGGCAGGGAGGACAAAATGTGCTGTACTGGCACTGGTCTCCTAACTATGGATTTCAAAAAAATATGAAAGTAACCGGCTGGAACGAATGTCTCGTTACCTACTTAATGGCTGCATCTTCACCAACACACGGTATTCCTAAAGTGGTTTATGACCAGGGTTGGGCACGCAACGGAGCCATATTGTATAAGCGAACTTATTATGGTTTGGAAATTAATCTTTCGCCTAATTGGGGCGGCCCTTTGTTCTGGATTCATTATTCATTTCTTGGAATAAATCCGAATGGTTTGAAAGATCAATATGCAGATTATTGGCAGGAGAATGTAAATACAGCAAAAATTCATTATAAGTATGCGATAAACAATCCGTTGGGACATACAAATTACAGCGAAAAATGCTGGGGTTTAACGGCTAGCGACGATCCGTTCGGATACACGGCACACAGGCCAATGGATAATGATAACGGGACAATCAGTCCGACGGCGGCGCTGGCCAGTATGCCTTACACACCGGAAGAATCAATAAAAGCACTTAAATATTTTTATCGGGAAAGAGGTGCTGATATTTTTGGAAAGTATGGTCCTTATGATGCGTTCAATGATGATGTTAACTGGGTGGAAAAAGCTTATCTGGGAATTGACCAGGGGCCAATCATTGATATGATTGAAAATTACAGAACGGGGCTTTTGTGGAAAAATGTGATGAATGATTCGGATGTTCAGGCTGGACTTCAAAAACTCGGATTTGATTATACTACTGCCGTAATGCCGGAGTTAAAGACAGAATCGTTTAAGGTTTATCCTAATCCAGCGAAGAATAAGGTGTTTGTTCATTTGCCAGAGAATAAAACCAGCAGGAAATATTATGTAAAATTGTATTCCAGTGAAGGGAATTTGGTAAAAGAAACAATTTTGACGGGAGGGACAACAGATTCCGAAATCAATATTTCCAATTTAAAAAACGGAATGTACCTGGTTCAGTTGACGGATGGAATAAATTGTAAGTGCTCAAAATTTCTGAAACAGGATTGATGCTAATATGCTGATCAGTAATCTAAAAGGACTAAATTATTCGTTTCATGAAAAAAGAATTTGTCATATTAACTATTTACGTTGCTATCTCAGGTTCACTGTTTTTTAATGCAAGTGTGTCTGCCCAACCTGTTCAGCAAAAAACGTATTGTAATCCTGTTAATATCGATTATGGTTATACACCTATTCCAAATTTTGGTGAATGGGGCAGACATCGTGCCACGGCAGATCCGGCAATCGTAAATTATAAAGGCGACTTATATCTTTTTAGTACAAACCAGTGGGGTTACTGGTGGAGTAAAGATATGTTGCACTGGAATTTTATTTCGAAAAAATTTTTACGTCCATGGAATACCGGCACATACGATGAATTATGCGCTCCTGCAGTGGGTATCGTGGGTGACACAATGATTGTTTTTGGTTCAACATATACCAGTAACTTTTCAATCTGGATGAGTACCAACCCCAAAGCCAATGAATGGAAACCACTTATTGATTCGTTTGCTATTGGTGGTTGGGATCCGGCATTTTTCACCGATGACGATGGTAAATTATATATGTACAATGGGAGCAGTAATGTTTATCCGTTGTATGGCGTTGAACTAAGCCGGAAGACATTTTTACCCATCGGGGCCCGGCGCGAAATGCATATTCTTCACGATTGGCGTTATGGATGGCAACGATTTGGGGAATACATGGACAACACTTTCCTCGATCCGTTTATAGAAGGCGCCTGGATGACTAAACACAATAACAAATATTATTTGCAATATGGCGCTCCGGGTACAGAATTTAGCGGGTATGCCGATGGTGTTGCTGTTGCCGATAGACCGCTTGGATCACCTTTAGGAAACTTTCAGGACCAATCGGATCCGTTAAGCATGAAACTTGGCGGTTTTGCAAGAGGCGCCGGGCATGGTTCTACTTTTCAGGATAATTATGGTAACTGGTGGCATGTAAGTACGATTATGCTTTCGGTGAAAAATAATTTTGAACGAAGAATTGGAATTTGGCCTGCAGGTTTTGACAAAGATGATGTAATGTGGTGTAATACTGCTTTTGGCGATTACCCCTGCTATTTGCCTGATGAGGCCGTAAAACATAATACTTCCCGTCCTGAATGGTATTTGCTGAATTATAAAAAGCCAATTACAGTTTCGTCAACTCTGGGTGGGCATCATCCCAACGATGCTAACGACGAAAGCATGAAAACCTGGTGGAGTGCAAAAACCGGTAGTTCCGGAGAATGGATTCAGTCTGATCTGGGAAATGTTTCAACCGTTTACGCGGTACAAATTAATTATGCAGATCAGGATGTAGCGGATGATCACCTGGGAAAAATAAACGGTGGAGAACAATACCATCAGTATAAATTGTACTATTCAACAGACGGGAAGAAATGGAAAGTTTTGGTAGATAAAAGTCAGAACAAAACGGATATTCCGCATGAATATGTTGAATTTCCTAAGCCAGTTCAGGCAAAATACATTAAACTGGAAAATTTACACATGCCAACAGGCAAATTTGCCATCAGTGGGTTACGGATTTTTGGGAATGGAAATGGTGAAAAACCCGACGCAGTAAAAACATTTATGGTTTTGCGCACCGAAAAAGACAAACGCAGTGCCTGGATCAGATGGCAACCGGTTGACAATGCTTTTGCTTATAATATTTACTATGGAGTTGCTCCTGACAAACTATACAATTGTGTAATGGTTTATGAAATGAATGAATACTGGTTTAAAGCGATGGACAGTCAGAAAACTTACTATTTTACCATTGAAGCAATAAATGAGAATGGCGTTTCCGATCGGTTTAAAACGCTGGAAGTCAAATAAAAATGAAAGAAATGAAGAAACATAGTGCTGTGCTTTTTTTGTTTGTATTGATCTTAGCCGGATGTCAACCCCAAAATCAAAAATCTAAGATGGATGCTTTTGTCGATAATTTAATGTCGAAAATGACATTGGAAGAAAAGCTGGGGCAGTTGAATCTTCCCGGGGCTGGTGATATTACCACCGGTCAGGCTTCCAGTTCAAATATTGCAGAAAAAATAAAAAATGGTGAGGTCGGCGGGCTTTTCAATATTAAAACGGCTGAGAAAATCCGTGATGTTCAAAAAGTTGCTGTTGAGGAAAGTCGTTTGGGAATTCCATTGATTTTTGGCATGGATGTTATTCATGGTTATAAAACAGTATTTCCCATACCACTCGGACTGTCCTGTTCGTGGGACATGAATTTGATTCACAAGGTTGCACGCATTTCAGCACAAGAAGCCAGCGCTGACGGTATTTGCTGGACATTTTCACCGATGGTTGACATTGCTCGTGACCCACGATGGGGGCGTGTTGCTGAAGGAAGTGGCGAAGATCCGTATTTAGGTTCTCAGATTTCAAAAGCAATGGTGGAAGGTTACCAGGGAGATTCACTGACAGAAAATAATACGATTATGGCTTGCGTAAAACACTACGCTTTATATGGAGCAGCTGAAGCTGGACGAGATTACAACACAACCGATATGAGCCACATTCGTATGTATAATGAATATTTTCCTCCTTATAAAGCTGCAGTAGATGCTGGTGTGGGAAGTGTGATGTCTTCTTTTAATGAAGTAGATGGTATTCCGGCTAGTGCTAATAAGTGGCTTATGACCAATGTTTTGCGCGATCAATGGGGGTTTAAGGGTTTTGTTGTGACGGATTTTACAGCTATCAACGAAATGACTGAACATGGATTAGGTGACCTGCAAACCGTTTCAGCCTTGGCTTTAAAAGCCGGCATTGACATTGACATGGTTGGTGAAGGATTTTTAACTACGCTGAAAAAATCGTTGGAAGAAGGGAAAGTAACTCAACAGGAAATTGACCGGGCTTGCCGCCTGGTACTGGAGGCCAAATACAAGTTGGGTTTGTTTGACGATCCATATCGATATTGTAATCTTCAACGTGCCAAAACAGAGATATTTACAGATGAAAACCGAAATGAAGCCCGGCAAATTGCAGCACAGTCATTTGTTCTGCTGAAAAATGAAAAGCAGGTTCTCCCGCTAAAGAAAAAAGGAACAATTGCCTTGATTGGACCTTTAGCCGATAATAAAGAGAATATGCCCGGAACATGGAGTGTGGCAGCTGATTTTGAAAAATCAATTTCGTTAATACAGGGCATTAAAAATGTGGCCGGCAATCAGGTGAAAGTGGTTTATGCCAAGGGCGCCAATATATTTGAGGATCCCAAATTGGAAGCCCGAGTCAGTGTTTTTGGTAAACCGACTTATCGTGATTCGAGACCCGCAGAAGTTATTTTGAAAGAAGCTGTTAATGTGGCCAAAAAAGCGGATGTGATTGTGGCAGCATTGGGTGAATCATCAGAAATGAGTGGGGAAAGTTCCAGTCGGTCAAATATTAATTTACCGGAAACACAGGAAAATTTACTGAAAGCACTGCTGAAAACCGGAAAGCCGGTTGTTTTGGTTTTATTCACTGGTCGACCGCTGACTATTCCCTGGGAAGAAGCAAATGTTCCTGCCATTCTGAATGTCTGGTTTGGTGGAACTGAAGCTGGAAATGCCATCGCTGATGTGTTATTCGGTAATGTCAATCCAAGTGGAAAACTATCAATGACCTGGCCTCAAAGTGTAGGACAGATTCCGCTGTATTACAATCATAAAAATACCGGTCGACCGCTCGCAAAAGGAGCCTGGTTTACAAAGTTCCGTTCAAACTATCTGGATGTTTCCAACGATCCGGTGTATCCGTTTGGCTTTGGATTGAGCTATTCCAAATTTGACTACGGTAACATGCAATTAAGTGACACTTTGTTGAAAGGTGACGAAACATTAACGGTTTCTGTGCCGATAACTAATTCCGGGAGTTATAATGGAAAAGAAGTTGTACAGCTTTATATTCGGGATTTAGTGGGATCGGTTACACGGCCGGTAAAAGAATTAAAAGGATTTCAGAAAATGGAGCTAAAGGCTGGGGAAACAAAAAAAGTAACTTTCAATGTTACTCCGGAAGATCTGAAATTTTACAACTATAATTTGAAATACGACTGGGAACCGGGAGACTTTGAAATTATGGTTGGCCCGAATTCAAGAGATGTGCAATTAATGAAAGTGAATTGGCAGAAATAAAATAAAAATGTTAAATCATGAAATTTCAGCAACTTAAAGGTAAAACAATTGCAGCTGTAGGGTTGTGGATTTTAAGTTTATCCTTTGCCTGCACTCCAAAAGCGCCGGAATCCACACATCCTAATATCATATTTATTATGAGCGATGATCATGGTTACCAGGCCATAAGTTCTTACAATAATACACTAATTCAAACACCAAATATCGACCGTCTTGCAAATGAAGGACTAAGATTCAACGACTGTTTTGTTGCCAATTCTTTGTGTAGTCCCAGCCGTGCTGTTATTCTTACTGGTCAGTACAGTCATCGAACAGGAGCAAGGGACAACTCTTTTTCAATGCGGATTAATTCAGGAATAACTACTTTCCCCATGCTATTGCAAAAAGCAGGTTATCAAACTGCAATTGTCGGTAAATGGCACCTACTCAACAAACCAAAAGGTTTTGATTACTCTTCTATTTTAATCGGTCAGGGGAGTTATTATAATCCGGAATTTATCACTAATGGGGACACTGCTCGTGTGCACGGATATGCTACTAATGTAACTATGGACAAAGCGATTAACTGGCTTTCAAATCTAAGGGATAAAAATAGCCCGTTTTGCTTGATGATCCATAATAAAGCGCCCCATCGCGACTGGTTGCCAGATACTACCGATTTGCGGGATTTTAGTAAGGACCTGCCTGTGCCTGCTACTTTGTTTGATGATTATTCAGGGCGTGGAAAAGCTGCGCACGAACAAATGATGGAAATCGACAAAAACATGCACCTTTTTAACGATCTGAAATACAATGCGACTAACCCTGCAAAAGAACCAACTAATGATCTGCGGAACGAACTTGCTCGTATGGATTCATCACAACGCAATACAATTCTGCGGTTTTATGCCAGTGAAGATGCCAAAGTAGATACCTCGAAAATGACCCACAAAGAATACGTTACCTGGAAATATCAGCGGTATATAAAAGATTACCTAAGATGTATCCGCTCTGTTGACCGAAATGTGGGACGGTTGCTGGATTATTTGAAAGAGGCTGGTCTGCTTGACAATACCCTGATCGTTTATACCTCCGACCAGGGAATGTATTTGGGAGAGCATGGCTGGTTTGACAAACGATTTATGTACAAACAATCGTTCCGTACACCGTTGCTTATTCGTTACCCTGCAAAAATAAAACCCGGAACAGTCAGCAACGAAATGGCTTTAAACCTGGATTTTGCACCCACCTTTTTAGACCTTGCCGGAGTTCCCAAGCCAGATTATATGCAGGGAACTTCTTTAGTACCTTTGTTCAGTGGCGAAACACCGGAAAGCTGGAGAAAATCTGTGTATTATCAATATTTTGAATATCCGGGTTGGCATGCGGTAAAACGGCATTATGGCATTCGTACGCAACGGTACAAACTGATCCATTTTTATTATGATATTAACCAGTGGGAATTGTATGATCTGCAAAAGGATCCAAACGAGATGCTGGATGTTTACAACGATCCCGCTTATCAGCAAGTCAGGGATTCATTGACCGTTCAATTGCGTATCCTGCAAAAACAATTCGGTGATTCTGATTCACTGGATGAAAAAATTCTGGAACATGATAAACCGATGATGGATAGGTTTAAAAATGTTTATTAATACTTTCTTTAATTAAGTCAAGGCATGATTATTTAAAAATCTATCTGGTAAAATAAGAAAAAGGATAAAGGCATAAATTTTATTTCAGAAGTATTTTTGCTGAAATTTTATTATTAACGTTGAAGAGGCTGATCAAAAAGATCAGCCTCTTCTTACAGTCAAACTTCTTTGGGGGAAGATTCTTTAACTCTTTAAATTCAGCGGATATAAAAACCTGTTTTATATCCGATTTTAATATTTCTTAAAGCGTTATTCTTTAATAACAAAGGGATTTGTGCTGTATTCCCCTCTTTTATACCACATTATAGGTCCCACATTATAATATAGCCTGCGTATTTCAGTGCTATCGGTTAACGAAGGATTTAAATGCGGAGAAGCAGCCATTAACATGTCGTCACCGGGTTTCCAGTTTACAGGCGTTGACTCATGTGTATTTACTGTCTGAAGAGCAATTATTGCCCGTTTTATTTCTTCCATGTTTCTTCCGACTTTCATCGGGTAAAAAACAATAGCTTCTATTGTATTATTCGGATCAATAATAAAGACACCTCTGACGTCTTTCACATTTCCGTTTTCTTTATGTATCATTCCGTACATTCTGGAAATATTGCTATTGAAATCGTCAATCAATGGAAAATCAATTGTTACAGGTTTTATACCATCCTGGTCAATATCTTCAATAGATTTTTTCCATCGTTGATGAGTTGTAATATCATCGGTTGAAATAATTGCAACTTTAACCCCAAGGGCAGCAAAATCTTCCTGCATTTGTGCTAATTGGAAAATCTCTGATGAACATACTGGGGTAAAATCTCGTGGATGACTAAACAATATTTTCCAATTGTTTCCAAAATCGTCGGGGAATATTAATTTCCCGGTAGTGGTATTTGCTTCAAAAGAAGGAGCCTTGTCCCCGATTAAAGGGATAGTGTTTTGTGACCAAATAGTTAGTGCACAAAATACTGCAGAAATAATTAAACTTAATGTTTTCATTTTATTTTTTTCATGGTTATTAATTCAAATAAAGGGTTTTTTAGAACAATGTAAAGGTAGAGCTATTGATGCCTCTTATCAATGCGTAGTTCAGCGTATTTTATCAGTAATACTACTGACAGCAGTTTATGGGGTTCATAAATGTTATGTAAAGTAATTCCTCAGGAAAAAGGAAAATTTGAAATTGTTACATTTAAAAACTATTCAGTGCATACCGAATCAGTTCATATTTACTTTTTAAATTGAGTTTAACGATCAAATGGTTTTTATGAGTTTCAACCGTTCGTCTGCTTATCATTAATTCTTCAGCTATTTTCCCATACGATTTCCCGTTCCCAATCAGTTTTAAAACCTCAATCTCTCTGCTACTGAGCAATTCATCTATATTACTTACCTCAAAGTTTTCACATAGTTTATGCGCCATGTGACAGTTTATTCTGCAATTCCTGGAATCTTCAAAAAATGAACCGCCATTTGCAACGCATCTTACGGCTTCAATAAAATCATCCGAGGCATTCTCCTCCCAAATGATTCCTTTTACACCACCGTTAATTATTAAATCAGTTATTGAAATATCAGTGGTTTCTTTCAAAAAAAGTAAAATTGAAACATTAGGATATTTAAAATGAATGTTATTGCAAAGTGAATTCAGTGATTCGGGTTGAAGATCAAGATTAATGATAATAATATCAGGTTTTGATTTACTGATATTATTAAAAATTTCATTCAAGTTGGTTACTTCACCTGCAATTGAAAATGAACTTTCTTTTTCAAACAGCGATTTTAATCCGGTACGGAAAACAACAAATTCGCTGGCGATTAGAATATTTATTATTTGTTTGTTGTGCATTAAAATTTCAAAATGGTGATTTTAACATTTCTGTAAATTTACGAATATTAAAATGTAATTACTATCAATTCAAATTTTAACACCAGAAAAGTTACCATTGTTAATGTTAACAGGGTATAGGGGCTATTTTATGAATTCAAAAACTGGTAAGAATTTATTAAAATTGAATTCCGGTGGACGCATTTCCCGTTGGCTCTGCCCCAGGGTTAGCGAACAAAACACTAAAAAAGTCCGTGACGAAATCAGACTCCTCGTCTCCCCGTTCAATCGGGTTGCTGTGAGGAGCTTCAATTTATAAATACAATTCTGAATAAAAATACGGGTTCATTTTGATAAGATTATTATGTCTTTTGGGTGAAGTATGGTTTTTGGATATCCTTTTGACATGCTGTTAATCATTGCCAATCCGATTTGTGTTTTAGTAACAACTGAGTTTGGTGAAAACCATTTAATAAGTTTAACCAGCCACATAAAATAATCATACATAAACTGATAACCTTTTGTTCTCGATTTAATTCCTCTTAAAGGAATTATTATGCCCGGACGAAACATAAATGCCTGTTTAAATGCCATGTTTAACAAGTCATTCTCGGTTTTACCTTTTACTCTTGCCCACATTGCACGTCCTTTTTCTGTTGAATCAGTGCTCTCGCCGGAAACATAATTAAATGTCATTTTGGGGTTGATTTCATAAAGTGTTTTGGCCAGGGTCAATGTAAAATCATATGTAATCCGTTTGTATTGTTTTTCCTTCATACCAACTGAACTAATGCCTAAACAGAAAAAACAGGTATCGTATCCCGAAAGATGATCCTGAATGTTTATGAAATCACTAAAATCTTTATGAATCAACTCTTTTAATTTTGGGTGATCCATCCTTACCGGGTTTCTGCCGATTACAAGTACTTCATCAATAGAATCATGATCAAGGCATTCAAGCAGAACACCTTTTCCAATCATTCCGGTCGCACCGGTTATTATTACTTTCTTTTTCACTTGGGAACGCACTTATTTTTTAGAATACAATGAATTAGAATTAGCCTTCACTTCCCGGTCCTCTTACATTTAGTCCGCACTTTTCATTTAAATTCTTAATAAAATGAGTTGCTAAAAGTGGAGACTCTTTTTCAATATTCTGATGAATAAAAAAATAGAGGTTTTCAAGGCCGTAATCCATCCAAACTTTTACTCGTTCAACCCAATCGTCCAAACGGTTATAATCCGACGGATGGTTTGCCCCAACATAACGCACAAATGCTGTTGGTGTAGTTAAATGCATGTGTAACAGATCTCTGCGGCCTGCAGTGTCAACAATTATATTGGTTACTTTATTTTCACCCAAAAATTTGTAAAGTTCCTCGCTGATCTCAAAGTCGTTAAACCATGAATTATTCCTTAATTCGAGAGCTAGCGGGATTCCTTCGGGAAAGTTTTCAATAAAATCTTTCAACCGGTCAAAATCCTTATAGGAAAAATTATCGTGCAACTGAAGAAAAACCATCCCGAGTTTTGTGCTGAAATTACTTATGTTTGAACAATATTCATCAACCAGTACATCAACACCCTTTAATCTTTTATAGTGACTGATGGAGTTGGTGATTTTAGGGAAGAATTTAAAATCGGCAGGAGTTTTATCGCGCCAGGTTTCAACCTGTTGTATGGGAGGAATACCATAAAATGTAGCGTTTAGTTCAATGCTGTTAAATTGCGTTGCGTAATACTCCAGTTCATCTTTTGTTCCCCACGGATAAAAACCTTTTAAATCAGTTCTGTTCCATTTTGCACATCCCACATATACATGAAGTTTTTTCCTGTTTCTTGAGCCATTTAAAATTCCTTTTGTTTGTGGATGGTCTTTGGGCATCGCAAAATCTACCAGTTCAGGATTGTCAACTTTTCCAAAAATCATATCATTAAGTCTTAGAATTCAAACGGATAACAATGTTCTTTTTATTACCGTTTTTAATTAACCGGAATCAAAGTTCAGTTTATTCTGTTTTATTGCCAAATTTATTTAAATGAATGTCAGTACGCATGGAGAATTTTATTCGTTAAACTCAGATTTCAAAAACGTTGTGAATTGAAATCTGAAAGCTGAATAATCCCGGGTTGGACAAAATTTTTTAATTGCCGAAAACAGTTTATTAGTTGGGGTAATATTTGGTTTTCAGGGATAGAAACATGCTGATGAAATATCAGCGTTTCATAATTCCGTAGCAAATAATTTTAAGGATGATATCAACGCTGCTTTCCAGGTTTACGTTACCATAAAATCCGGCAGAAAGTGGCATTTCAAGGCCTTTTATTGCCATGGTAATTCCTATGGCTGCCAAGTTGAAATCGTAAATTTCAAACTCATTTTTCCGTACGCCTTCAATTAGAATTCTTTTAATCATCCTGATTTCATCCTGATCGTAACGATGCTTTATATCTTCAATAAAGCCAACAGCTGTAATATCATTTTCAATGGCGTGATAAAAATTGGCGAGGCCGCGGAAAGTTTTTATTTTGGTAAGAATATAGTCGCGCAATTTATCAACGGGGTCAGTATTTCGATTAATAACAATTTCAAGTTCGTAGCCAAGAATTTCAACTTCTTTCATTATTACCGCATGGAACAAGTCTTCCTTGCTTTTGAAATAATAATATAACGAACTTTTTCCTTTACGTACAGCGTTTGCAATATCGTCAAGCGTTGTTTTTTTATAACCGTATTTACTGAAAATTTCGCGAGCAATTTTTAAAATGTTTTCTCTGTTGGAATCTTTTTTGCTCCCGTTGGTTGTGTTGATTTGCATTTTCTATTTCCCTTTAGCTGCATAAAAAACCAAAGCAAATATAACTAAATATTTCACCCGTAAAACTATTTTGAACATTTAAACTTTACAGACGACAACTGCGGTAATATATCTAAAATGCCTTAAAATAGTATGAATCTTGATGTTACAATTCAGAACAATCTTAATTATCAGCTGGTACAAGTAAAAAATCCAGTTGTTTTCGTTCCAGGTTAGTTCTCCATATTTTTACCTTAACTTCATCGCCAAGCTGATAGGTTTTGTTGGAGTGTCTCCCTACAAGCGCGAAATTCTTTTCATCGAAAATATAAAAGTCATCATCCAGTTCACGAATGGGAACCATGCCTTCAATTTTGTTTTCCAGTTCAATATAAATACCCCAGTCGGTTACTCCGGAAATAGCCCCGGAATAAATTTGTCCGATTTTGTCCTGCATGAACTCAACCTGCTTGTATTTTACCGAAGCACGTTCAGCATTGGCTGCCCGTGTTTCCATATCGGAAGAATGTTTGCAGAGTTCTTCGTACTTCTGTTCATTGACCGATCTTCCGCCAGCAAGGTATTTTTCGAGCAGGCGATGAACCATCATATCAGGATATCGCCGGATTGGAGACGTGAAATGCGTATAATATTCAAAGGAAAGACCGTAATGACCAATATTTCGGGTAGAGTAGGCTGCTTTTGCCATTGCCCTGATAGCCAGGGTTTCAAACAGGTTCTGTTCTTTTTTTCCTTTTACATTATTCAGCAGTTGGTTAAGCGAACTGGCAATTGCTTTAGGAGTTGTTAACTGTATTCCATAACCAAAACGATGAATAAACGAATTAAATGAAACCAGTTTATCGCCATCGGGTTTGTCGTGAATACGGTAAACAAAAGTTTTTGGTGTTTTGCCCTTGTCCCTTTTTCCAACAGATTCGGCTACTTTTTTATTGGCAAGCAGCATAAATTCCTCAATCAGTTGGTTCGAATCTTTTGACTCTTTAAAAAATACCGAAATTGGTTTTCCAGTTTCATCAATTTCAAATCTAACCTCAATGCGATCGAAAGCAATGGAACCCAGTTTAAACCTGTGGTCGCGTAATTTTTTAGCCAGCGAATCCAGAGTAAGCATTTCAAAAGCAAAATCCCCTTCACCGGTCTCAATAATTTGCTGAGCCTCCTCGTAAGTAAACCGGCGGTTCGAGTGAATAACCGTTTTTCCGAACCATTGTTTCCGAACTTCGGCATGTTCATTCAACTCAAAAATGGCAGAAAAGCAGAGCTTATCTTCATTGGGACGAAGTGAACAGACGCCGTTTGAAAGACGTTCAGGAAGCATCGGCACAACACGGTCAACAAGATACACAGAAGTAGCACGGTTGCGGGCTTCATCTTCTATAATTGAATTCGGAACAACATAGTGCGTTACATCGGCAATATGAACGCCAACTTCCCAGTTCCCGTTTTCAAGTTTTCGTAGCGAAAGAGCATCGTCAAAATCCTTGGCATCAACGGGATCTATTGTAAATGTTGTAATGTTTCTGACGTCACGGCGTTTTTTGATTTCCTCTTCAGGAATTTCCAACGGAATCTTTTCTGCGGCTTTGTCAACATTCGCAGGAAATTTGTGCGGTAATTCAAACTCGGCCAGGATAGCATGCATTTCGGCGTCATTATTTCCTACATCGCCCAAAACTTCTATCACTTTCCCAAATGGACTACGAGCATTCGGCGGCCATTCCACGATTTCTGCAATGGCTTTCTGACCATTTTTTGCACCGTTTAGTTTTTCAAGGGGAATAAAAATATCGAACCCGACTTTCCCTGCAGGAATGAGAAAGGCAAAATTCCGCGAGGTTTCTACTGTTCCAACAAAAACTGATTTTGCCCTTTCCAGAATTTCGATCACTTCTCCTTCCAGATCATGTTTTTTACGGCGGGCATATAGACGAATGCGAACTTTATCGCCTTCCATTGCATGTTTCAGATTACGGGATGAAACGAGAACCGGGCGTTCCATTTCCTCACTGTTAACATATGCAAATCCCTGTGGTTGAGGTTCTACAATTCCGACAGCTGTACCGGTTTTTGCTTTCAGTTTATATTTTCCACGCGAAATTTGTTCCAGGTAATCATCATCTTTCAGTTCCTGTAAAACCACATTAATCAGTTTGCGGGTCTCCATGTCCTTAATTCCCAGCCAACCTGAAATCTGTTTGTAATTCACAGCCTTTCCGGGTTCTTCATAGAGGAGTGTTAATATGGCATTTTTTAGTTTTTTCTTGTTAAAGGTGCCTGATTTTATTTTTTTTAAACCTCTTTTTTTCTTCTTGTTTTTTGCCATAATATGCCTGAAATAATTTTCGTACAAGTTAGCTTTTTCGTTTGAGGATTGCCGGGTTTGAGCGATTAATTTATTGTAAAATTCAAATCTATATCACCTGCCGGTAGTTGCAGAAATAACTGATTTTGTTGATGAACAAAGGTAATTTTTGTAAATCGTTATTTGATTTGTTCTTCAGGTAAAACATATTTTTGTTTATTTAAATACTTCGCTTTTAAATTAACAACACATAACATCCAAAGTTTACAGGAATTTGTATGTTTGTAATCCGAAAAAACAATGAGGATCAAAGGAAAAATACCAATCGTTATTGTAGCTGCACTGGCTTGGGTTGTTGTAGTTTCTTCGTGCGCCAATCTGGGGATGCCAACCGGAGGTCCTAAAGATACAATTCCGCCGGTTTTGGTAGAAACCAGCCCTAAATTTGCAGCTTTAAATTTTAAAGGCCACGATGTACGTTTTACCTTCAACGAATATATTAATACGGAAGATATTTCAGAAAATCTGGTAGTTTCGCCACCATTAACTGAACGTCCAACTATTCGGACAAAATCAAAATCCCTGATTATCGGATTTAACGAGGATCTGAAGGACAGTACAACGTACTCTCTCGATTTTAAAAATTCAGTGGCCGATAATAACGAGAAAAATCCATATAAAAACCTGCGGTTTTCTTTTAGCACCGGGCCGGTTTATGATTCACTGCGAATAGCGGGAAGAGTTATGAACGCGTTTAACATGGAACCTAAAGACAAAGGTCTTGTAATGTTGCATCGCAATTTACATGATTCAGCGGTTTTCAGGCTTCGTCCCGATTATATTGCAAAAACAGATAAAAACGGGATTTTCTTTATCGATAACATAGCTCCCGGCAAATACCACCTGTTTTCGATAAACGATGCCAATAATAATTTAAAATATGACGAGGGTGCAGAAGAAATTGCCTTTGTCGATTCCATTGTTGTTCCTTCCGCCGAGTTTGTTGAAGAACTGGATACATTAGTCAGCGGTGTTGATTCGTTCCTAGTTTACGGTCACACTCACTTTTATCCCGATCCTTTTTATCTGCGACAGTTTACCGAAGATATTTTTGTTCAGTATCTGAAAAGAGACGAAAGAGAATCAAGGAACAAATGCATTTTTGCTTTTAATGAATCGGTGAAAGACACGTTTTCCGTTAAGCTTGTAAACTATAATCCAGAACTGAAAAATTGGTACCAGTTGGAATATAACGAAAATGTGGATTCGCTGGTGTTGTGGATTGCTGATACAACTGTAGCAAGAATGGATACATTGTTGATGGAAGTTGCCTATTTTCAATTAGACTCGGCTAACCAACTTTATGTTCATAAAGATACACTTGAGATGGATTTTAAAGATAAGGTTACAGACTTTTCCAAACGGAAAAAAAGACCGAAAGATGAGGAAAATAAGCCCAAACCAATCGAACAATTTAACTGGAATACTTCGTTAAGCGGGCCAAAGATTGAACTTAACCAGGATGTGGCGATTATTTCACCTGAACCGATAAAGTTTTTTGACAGCAAAATGGTAAACCTCTTTCTTACCGATGATACACTAAAACGGCCGTTGAATTTCAGCTTAACAAAAGATACATCTGCATGGAGAACATACAACATTCATTACAAGTGGGAGCCTGAAACAGCATATACGCTTGAAATTGATTCGGCAGCATGTATCAATATTTATGGTATAACGAGCAAGAAATTTATCAAAAAATTTACTTCGCGCGAAGATGACTATTACGGATCACTAAAAATGATTCTTACTAATGTTGAAATGCCAATGATTGTTCAGCTTGTGCAAAATGATGCCAGGGAAAAGGTTCTTTATGAGAAATCGTTGGATAAAGACGGAAGCGTTTTGTTTGATTATTTGGCTCCGGGGAAGTTAAAAGTAAAAGTTATTTATGATAAAAATGGTAACGGAAAATGGGACACGGGAAGTTATCAGGATAAAATAGAGCCTGAGAGAGTTGCCTACGTAAATGAAATTCATAAAGTTCGTTCTAATTTTGATGAAGAAATTACATGGGATGTAAAACCCAATCCAACATACGTGAAGAAAATCAGTGATATTGAATTGGAAGAGAAACGACGTAAAGAAGCAGAGGGAAAAGCACGACAAGAACAACAGAATCAAAACCAACCACAGCAAATGCAGAATTTAATTCAGGGGGGCGGTTCCAATAGATTTCGGCAGTAATTTTTAGCCTTGTTTTTTTCAGTATCTTTAAAAATCAAATCAGAAAAATATGGCAAGCATTAAAAACTTAAAAAAAGATATCGATCTTTTGATGTCGCTGGTGTTGAACGATTGTTTTTACGTACTGGAATACAACAGTAAAGTGGATAGTGACGCAGTGATGAAAATAGCCGGTGATGTAATCCGGAAGCATCGCGAACTGCGGTTAAGGGTCAACCATCCTGACGGGAAGGATAATCCTAAACTGGCAAAAAAACATTATGACGGAATTGTTTCCGAAATGCTGACCTTTGCTGATAATTCATTGGAAGAACTCTCAAAAGAAGTAAAAAAAGTGGCTAATTAATCGGACTGATTTCCTGACAATTTTTATTTCCTGCTCTTCTCTTAAAACATCGGTTATTCATTTAGGACGTCAGATCAGAAAACAATATTAAATCTGGGACACTGAAATTTGTTGGAACGATCATGAATATTATATTTTATTTGATGAGGCATAAAAGATTATTAATTTTGTTGCATGATTGAAAACAACGTAATTCTTCAGCTATGAGTGAGTTTCCCGTTCAACAAAATGGCAACCGAAAGAACGTGCGAAATAATATCATTGTTATTGCACTTTCAGTAATTCTGGTTATTATAGTTGTACTGTTTTTTATCCAGCGGAAGCAACACCAGCAAATTGTCGGCAGCTTGAATTCCGAAAAGGATTCCATTCAGTTTGAATTAACTCAAATTGTGTCGCGTTACGATTCACT
>CAVYOB010000050.1:0-33658 GCA_963769925.1 uncultured Prolixibacteraceae bacterium | reverse complement strand
AACTGAAATGGAAGCTGCTCCAGGCGAGCGGAATGCATTATGTAATAAAAAGTATTACCATCGTACAAGTGGATTTCTTTTACCGGAGCTTTTGCTATTAAATCCAAAATATAGGCACCGGTGCCTCCCAAACCGATTATCGCAATTTTCTGTTCCTTCAGCTTCGAATTGATATTTTCAATATTAGCCCTGCTTGAGTTTGTGTCAATATATTTGAAACATGAACCTTCATTTTCATCAACAATGACTTTAAACGTTTTTTCAGTTAAGGAGGGATTTATTGATTTTGCCGGAGCAGAGATAATTTCTACATAACGAGAAATTTTCTCATAGTAGTTGGGATAACCATTTGGTGGCTTATTAGAAAACGTGTGATTTACTTCAATTCCATCCACAAGCTTTTGATTTGCAGAAGAATGTCTTATTCCCTCAATTGGCGAACCATCTTTATTACAAGGGTAATCGCCAGAGAAATAAATTACGTGAGAACGCGGTTTTACCGTTATTTCATTGTTAGCTAAATCAAGAACACTTGCAAGCGTTCCTCGCTTGATTTCTTTTGAATGATTAACGAAAGGAATCTGGTGGATAAGTAAATATCCACCTTTGATTTCCATTTCGAATCCTTCATCCCTGAGTTGCTTCAAATCAGGACTACCCTTTATTAGTTGCAGTGACATTGAATTTCATTTTATTTGTAACAAAAACTTTATCACCTTTCACCATTGAACCTTCAGGATTTTGTCCCGGACCATCGGTAAAAGTAACAGTGTAAACAGTCTGACTATTTTCAGAATAGTTTGGAAATGCAATTTTGGCAACCTGTTCGTAACTAATTTTTCTATGATTCCAAGGTTTCTCTTTCCCGTTAACATAAATAATAAATGGAAGATGGTCATCTTGTTTTTTTGAATAGAAACGTTCAATTCCCGGACGGGCTAAATCGACCTCTTCGTGATTTTCAATCAATTCATCTTCCCAGGGCTTTTTGATTTCCAGAAAAAGCAGTTCTTCATTAGGAATACTACCTAATTCTTTTACCTCGGCGCCAGTAATATATTGTTTGGGCCAAGAATAATTTTGATTATTAATCTTAAAATTTAAATTCTTCATTTTATTTATTTTTAATGAAGTTTATAATAACCCACTTACGATTTTAAGTTAGTATGGAGGGCGCACCTAACCAGGCACTTAATGAGTGTTGTGTAGCAAAATGATTTTTACTACATTTGTCTTATATTTAAACTAAAAGGGATATTAAAGAGGTGATAAGCCTCAGTAATGTTGTCGCAAACATTTTATCCCAAGGCCCAATTGATAGTGCCAATATCAATTGGGTTTTTTTATTGTTTTATTATCAGCATTTTATTATTATTTATTTTGTATTTTTTGTTAAAAATTCATAAATTAGTTTACAAATATATATATTTTAATTTTGTCTTGTCAACTAAAAATGTAAATTTGAAGCGGAAAGTTTTTAACAGAAACAATGTTTATTTGTTGTTGATATTAAAAGCGCTAAATTATGATTGTATGTATTTAAAACTAAATTGCAAATAATCAGTTCTATTTTAATTTCTCATTTTGTAAACTTTAAAAATAATTTCTATGAACCAACTATTTGCGGAACGATTTAAATCTGCCCGTTTGATGAATGGATTTTCATTGCAAGATCTGTCAGATATTCTTAATAATAAAGTTACCCGGCAAGCTTTACACAAATATGAGAAAGGGGAAGTTTTACCAGATAGTGAAATGATGGAACTCTTATGTGAAGCCTTAAACGTAAGACCCGACTATTTTTCCCGTGAAACTATTGTTGAACTTGGAGAAGTTAGATTCAGAAAATTAGTGAGATATTCGTCAAAAGAACAGAACAGCGTAATTGAACATACCAGAGAAATTCTATCAAGATATCTGGAATTGGAAGAAATTTTAGGAATAAAGAAAGTTTTCGAGGATCCAATTCCCGAATTTCCAAAGATATTTAATCTCCAACAAGTTGAAGAATATGCTAAAAAATTACGCAAAGAATGGGATTTGGGATTAGATCCGATTTACAATGTTTCTGAACTTTTGGAAGAAAAGAATATAAAAATAATTGAGCTTGATGCAGGCGATGCTTTTGATGGTTTACAAACCTGGGTAAATGGCAAGGAAATTCCGGTGATTGTCTTAAACAAAGCAAAGTTTGAATCAAAAATGGACAGGAAGAGATTAACTGCTTTTCACGAATTAGGTCATTTGCTGTTACCTCTTGATGAAAATATTGATGAAAAAACTGAAGAACAGTTTTGTTATAGATTTGCAGGTGCGATGTTACTTCCTGAGGCTGCTGTCATCAAGGAGCTTGGTGATAAAAGAAATAAGATTTCTATACAAGAACTCGGATTCTTAAAAGAACAATACGGTATCTCAATACAGGCAATAATTTACAGATTATCAGATTTAAATATTATCTCAAATAGCTATAAGAGTTATTATTACAGATATATCAATCAAATGGGATGGAAAGTTGATGAGCCTTATGAATATGAGGGAAAGGAGGAATCAAATCGGTTTGACCAATTGATATTTAGGGCATTGTCAGAAGATATTATTTCCATGAGCAAAGCAGCATCATTAAATAACATGAAGCTTGCGGAATTCCGTTCAAAAACTTTAAAGGTAGGATGAAATTAGCTGTAACAGATGCATGCATATTCATTGACCTTATTGAATTACGGTTAACCTCTGAATTCTTTAAGCTCCCGATTGAAATTCATACTTCGCTGGATGTGTACAATGAGCTTTATTCTGAACAGAAGGAAATATTAAAAGCTTATAATTCTGTTGGAAAACTTACAATTCATAACCTGACATCTCAGGAAAAAGTAGAAATACGGAAAATTAAATTTCCGAAATCGCTGTCTGAAAATGACAAAACTGTTATTTATCTAGCCGAAAAATTAAGTGCAACAGTTATTAGTAGTGATAAAGCAGTTAGAAATTTTGCAAAATCAAAGGTGATTGAATATCATGGGATGCTTTGGATTTTTGATCAAGTTGTAGAAAATACAACTTCTCGGCACTTCAATCGCAATTAAAAAGATTGAAGCATTATTCTCTAAAAATATAATCTATCTCAATAATACTGAATTGATAAAGGAAAAAGAAAAAAGGAGTTAAAATTTGGTCAAACATGTAATAAGAAATATCTTATTAAACTATATTACTTATTTAAGATTCTTTCATTCTTGATTTTTTATATTTGAATTTCAAAATTTAATAATCTAATCTGCTATGCCACAAAAAGTATATTTTAAATTTCTATTTGTCGGAGCCCTCTTACTCAGTTTTATTATTTCCAATGCACAAAATGCCAATCGTTTTAAAGATGAGGTTGACAAGTTATATAACCAGGAATACAATTTTAATCCCGAAAAAAAACTGGTAGTATTTGCCGGGAGTTCAAGCATCCGGATGTGGAAAGATGTAGCTGATTATTTTCCGCAATTCAATGTCATCAATAATGGCTTCGGTGGATCGCAATTCAGTGATTTGCTTTATTTTTATAATCAACTGATAACAAAGCAAAAACCTGATTATCTTTTTGTTTATGAAGGCGATAATGATTTAGCCGGAGACAAAAAGATTTCAGCGGTTTATAAAGACTTTAAAACTTTTGTGAAAAAAGTCAGGGTTGATTTACCGGCAACAAAAGTGATTTTCATTTCACCCAAACCCAGTATTGCCCGCTGGGATCTGAAAAAGAAATACGAAAAGTTCAATAAAAAAATGAACCGATATTGCAGCAAAAAGAATGACAATATTGATTTTGCCGATGTCTGGGACTCAATGTTAGATAACAACGGAATTGTTTTTCAGGATATTTTTCTGAACGATGGATTACACATGAAGAAAAAGGGTTATGATATCTGGGAGAAGACGCTTTTGCCGTACCTTCAATAAAATAAACAACCATGAAACTAAAACTACTAACCTTAACTATCCTGTTTTTGGTTATTCTTTTCTCCTGTCAGAAAGAGGGATTCAAAAACAATGAAAGAGATTTCAATTCGGTTTATCAGGGCGAGTATTTAAACCGACTGGCATTTCCAATCGGAGGAATTGGTGCTGGAATGTTTTGTCTGGAGGGTACCGGAGCCATCTCACACATGTCAGTAAGAAATCATCCGGATATTTATAATGAGCCTTTTATGATGGCAGCCCTTTCAATAAAGGGATTGCAAAACGGAGCTAAAGTTTTGGAAGGACCTGTTCCCTCGTGGAAGGTTTTTGGAAATCCTAACACAGGAAACGGAGCGGGTGAAAGAAGTTATGGTTACCCAAGGTTTGAAAAAGCAACTTTTGAAACAAAATTTCCTTTTGGGGAAATAAATCTGGAGGATAAAGATATTCCCATGGATGTTTCAGTAACCGGCTGGAGCCCATTTATTCCAACCGATGAAGATAATTCGAGTTTGCCGGTTGGCGCACTGGAATATCATTTTAAAAATACAAGCAGTAAAACACAGGAAGCCTGTTTCTCCTTTCATTCTGAAAATTTTATGCGAATGGCAGTTCCCAGTGCATGGGGCGGACAATATAAAAAAGGACATTTAATTTCAGGATTTGACGGAGGCATTATCCTGCATCAGGATGCTTTGCCTGATCAGCCTCACTTCAGAGGTGATTTTGCCATATTCTGCGATGACCCAAATACAATCACTGATTTATGCTGGTTCCGAGGTGGCTGGTTCGATTCAAGAACTGTTTTGTGGAAAGATGTTACCGATTTTACTTTTCAGGCTGATACTACAACAGAAAACTCTCCCGGGGCTTCTTTGTACGTTCCGTTTACACTGAAACCCGGTGAAGAAAAAACTGTTCGTTTGATGATGAGCTGGTTTGTGCCTTATTCAAATTTGCGTGTTGGTTTGGGACCTGTTTCGAATGAGCAGGTTAAAACTGAGTTGGCGGGTTGCGATCCTGCCACCGGATGCTGCGATTTAAGTTCTTCATATTATCAGCCGTGGTATACCTCAAAATTCTGCTGCATCGACAATGTAGTTCTTTACTGGCGAATGAATTATGACGAGTTGCGTCAAAAATCGGAATTATTCTCTAATACATTTTATAATACAAGTTTGCCATCCGAAGTAACTGAAGCTGTTGCGGCAAATCTTACGATTCTTAAATCACCTACGGTTTTGCGACAAAAGAATGGTAAGCTATGGGCCTGGGAAGGCTGTCACGATAATGCCGGTTGCTGTTACGGTTCGTGCACACATGTTTGGAACTACGCCCAGGCTATACCGCATCTTTTCCCTGCGTTGGAACGTTCGTTGCGTGAAACCGAGTTTGAATTTAGTCAGAATACTGAAGGTCATCAGACATTTCGGTCAAGTTTACCCATTAAAAATGACATTGGCCATGGTTTTTATGCAGCTGCCGACGGCCAGTTGGGTGGAATTATGAAAGCTTATCGTGAATGGAGAATTTCAGGGAATACGGAATGGATGAAATCATTGTATCCAAGTATCAAACAAAGTATGGATTATTGCACTGCAACCTGGGATCCTAAACATACAGGAGTTGTTGAAGAGCCACATCACAATACATACGATATTGAATTCTGGGGTCCTGATGGAATGTGTACCAGTTTTTATTTAGGGGCTCTTACTGCTATCATCGAGATGGGGAAAGCGGCCGGCGACGATGTTTCGGCTTACCAGATTTTAAAGAAAAAAGGAAAAGACTTCATTGAAAATGATCTGTTTAATGGGGAATATTTTATTCAGAAAATTAAAGTAAAAGGACTGAAAGCAACAGACCCGGTAACAGCATCGAAAGTAGGTATTAATATGAATTATTCTCCTGAGGCAATTGCACTTCTCCAAAAAGAAGGACCAAAATATCAGTACGGCAACGGTTGTTTGTCGGATGGGATTTTAGGTGCATGGATTGGGAAAATGGCCGGATTGCCAAGCTTTTTGGATGAGGCAAAAGTAACAAGTCATTTAAACTCAGTTTATAAATACAACCTGAAAACCGATTTGTCAGATCACGTGAACCCGCAACGTCCTTCCTATGCATTGGGTAAAGAAGGTGGCTTGCTGCTTTGCACATGGCCTCATGGAGATGCTTTAACGCTTCCTTTTGTTTACAGCAACGAGGTATGGACCGGGATTGAGTATCAGGTAGCATCTCATTTAATGAGTGAGGGTGAAATTGAAAAGGGGCTCGAAATTGTTCGCGAAGTACGAAAAAGATATGATGGAAGAACTCGAAATCCGTTTAACGAATATGAATGTGGACACTGGTATGCCCGTGCTATGGCAAGTTACGGGTTAATTCAGGGGCTAACCGGAGTTCGTTACGACGCTGTTGACAAGACACTTTATGTCGATTCGCAGGTAGGTGACTTCAAATCATTTCTTTCTACTGAAACCGGTTTCGGTACCGTGGAATACAAAAATGGCAAAATTAAGGTTGAAGAAGCACTTGGAACAATTCCTGTAAAGAAAACTGTAGTATTGTAGAAATTAACTTTCCTGTGACGATTAAATCCCGTTAATTACATCGATCAGGCTATCGTCATGTTCAAGGTTCATTTTTTTTCGCAAACGGTAACGATGGTTTTCCACTCCCCTGGCAGAAATTCCAAGCAGAGGAGCAATTTCTTTCGATGACAAATTCATGTGCAGGAAGGCACACAATCGTAAATCACTGGAAGTCAGTTCAGGATATTTCGTTTTTATTTTCTGAAAAAATTGCTCATGTGCCTGTTCAAAATTGGTTTCAAAAATTTGCCAGTCATCCTGGTTTGAAATATTCTCATCGATCCGGTTGTTTAAGTAACTGTAATATTTATCCGGGAAGCGTGATCCCAGTTCTTGTTTCTGATTGTCGATAATATCTTTGAGGGTTAAAAGAAATTCGTTCTTTTTAATGATTGCCATTGTAGAACTGGCTAACTCTTTACTCTTGTGCTGAATTTCGTTATTCAGTTTTTCATTTCGAAGCCGAATCAACTCTTTTTCTCTTTTTTCGTGTTGAAGATTTTCTTTTCTTCTGGTTTGCCTGATACCCCAGCTACGGAAAAAAAGAAGAATGGCGACAAACAAAATTACATAAACAGAAATAGCTGTTTTTGAAGCGTACCAAACCGGCAGAATCTCGAATGAAAATTTAAAAGTTTTACTTTCGTTACCCCATAAATCAACGGCTTTTACCTGTAAATCATATTTCCCCGCCGGCAGTCGTTCAATTCTGAATTCAGGAATGGTTGTTTTTGCTGACCAATTTGGATTAATTCCAGTAATCATATATTGATAATGAATTGGAAGATCATCCATTTTAGGAAACGAAAACCGGAACATTAGATTATGAAAATTATACCTGATTTTTATATTTTGCTGATGAAGCGGAATTAAATTCAGCTTTCCCCGGTTGTTGTACATTTCGGCGTGACGCAGTAATGGGAGATGCTGCCCCATAAGTTCAACAGGATCTTGTATATTGGCATTAAGTTTTGCAATACCGTTATGGAGACACAGAATCGCTGTTACTTCCGATGTCGGAAGGATATTTTCAAAACGATCTACCACGGGGGGGTCGAACAAAGCAGTTGGATAATTTTTAATAAGTTTAACGCTATCATGTTCGATCTTAAATAATCCGATATTATTTTCAGAAACAAACCAATAATGATGATCGGGTGCGACAATAATTCTGTGAGATGATTCAAATTCTCCAAGCGCCCGGTTTAATGAAACATAAGGAATGATGGTATCGGTAAGATCGTCATAGGTGAAAATTTGTCGGCCGGAGGTAAAAACAATGCGATTTTCAACGTTAAAAACATGAACCGAGTGATCCTGTCCGAAGACATCACTACCATAATACTGTTTTGCTATAACACTATCTCTTGAATCATCTGTGGTAACTTTATAAACTGCTTTTCTCATGTGTCCCAGCCAGATGTTTCCCAAATGGTCAATTTCGATATACTGGATCAAATCGTCGAAATTTTTTATACGATGATCGAAATGATAATTATCATTATCCTTTTTGTAAACTATCAGGCTTGAATAAGTACATTGAATGAGTTGTCCGGGGTTTAAAGGGTCTTCATTAATAGCAAATCCTCCTGGTTGTGAGGAAGAAATCAGATGTGCATTTTTCCCATCAACCTCAAATGTCCCCCTGTTGTGGCCGGCCCAAAGTTTACCATCTATTATTTTTAAATTCCAAACCTGATCCTGTGTTCCGGGAACAAATTCAACATTTCGGTTATTGTTTTCTTTCGGACGGACAAAAAGTCCCTGGTTAGTGCCAAGATACAAATTGCTGTCTAACAAAGCTGCTGCATACACGGCTCCAATTCCGGGTATCTTTTCAATTTGAAAACTTTTTTTTTGGCGATCACAAATAAATGCGATCCCGTCGTCCAGTGCAAGCCAGATATTATCCCATGGATCGGTGCCAATTCCCAGAACCGTATTGCTGGTCAATCCATTTTGGGCATTTAGTTGAGTAATAAGATTTCCTTTGTGGTCGAAAATCACTATTCCGTCAACAATTGTTCCGATTATTACCTGGGTAGGAGTTACAGTACTACGGTTAGGTTGATTCTTTATGAAATAATCAGTCCATTTGCTGTTCCACTCACTTAATTTTTTCCCATCCCATATAAAAATTCCGTTTCCTTCTGTCCCAATAAGAATTTTTTCCTGGTTAAAAGGAGTAATAAATTTTACCAGTTTGTTCGTAAAGAAATCGCTTTCAATGAATGGTTTTACAGTTGTCCCAATAATCTGAAAAATGCCTTTAGGAGTTGCAAAAAGAACTTTGTCATTTACTCTGTTCATTACGGAAGCAGTGCCATCGGGATAAATAGGAGTGATCGAATCATCGTGAAAAACAAGAATATCGTTGAAAGAACGAAAATAAATATAATCGTCTTGAATAGCTATGTTCCAAAATTCTATATTCTTATTGGTTTTAAGGTATTTTTTTGCCTTACTGGTCAAAGAATAGTAGTTAAGATCACCAAATTTATCCGGCTTCCAGTAACCTAATTCCATGTATCCGCTGGTATAGATTATTGTATCATTAAAAACTTTCACCGATCTCAAAATAGATCTGTTTGGTGGACTATATATTTTCCAAGTAGTTCCGTCAAACACCAAAAGACCTTCGTAATTGTTGGCAAAATAAATATTTCCGTTTTGTCCGGCGCTAACCGACCAGTTTTGTCGATCAGCATGATAATCTTTTGGCGTATAATTAATTGTGCTGATATTTTTGCTGGCATTTGACAAAAACCCACATAGCAAGAAAATGATTGTGAAAGTAATTTTGTAAGAAAATCTGATATGGTGTATTCTTCGATTCACAGATTCCATTATTACGTTGAACATAACTTCCAGTTAAATGTACGTCTTTTGTTTCTTATGTGTACCAAATAATTACGTTTTATTAAACATCAAATTTTAGAAAAATGCACATCTCCTCTTTTGTCAGTTGCCTGACAATGTGTCTGTTATGGTATTGTAATTTTCCAATGGTGAAGTAATGATGAGTTGAATATGGTTCTTCACTTTACCGTGGTGAATCAGAAGTGAAGTTAAAAACCCTTAAGTCTTCTATTGTTGCGGTAATTTTAGTCAATGAAACTAATTCAAAATTAAAAATTATGCGAAAACTATGCATTAACCTTATTTTCCTATTATCTGTTTTAACTGTTTTTTCCCAGGAAAATATTACTGTAACCGGTAATGTTAAAGACGATAAAGGAGCTACATTGCCAGGTGTTACCATAGCTATAAAAGGTACAACCAATGGTACGGTTACTGATATTGATGGAAATTATTCCTTATCAGTTCCTGCGCAAGCTACACTAGTATTTAGCTATATTGGGTTTTTAACGCAGGAGGTTGCGGTTAACAACCAATCGGTAATCAACATTGTCTTAAAAGAAGATGTGGTTGGATTGGAAGAGGTTGTTGTTGTTGGTTATGGGCAACAAAGAGTAAAAGACCTCACTTCTTCCATTACTACGGTTAAATCTGACGAGCTTGTTAAAACACCTACAAGCCAGGCTATGCAAGCCCTGCAAGGTAAAGTGGCCGGACTCCAGGTAGTGAGTAACGGTGAACCCGGGGGGTCGCCGACAATTCGAATCCGCGGAATCGGTTCTTACCCCACCACCAGTGGTTCAAATCCTTTGTATGTAGTGGACGGGATGTATTTCGATAACATCGATTTTCTGAACCCGTCTGATATTGAATCTGTATCTGTTTTGAAAGATGCATCAGCCTCAGCAATTTATGGTGTCAGGGCTGCCAATGGGGTTGTTTTGATAACAACCAAAAAAGGTTCCAGGAGTGAAAAATCAACGATAACCTATAACGGATATATTGGAATGCAGGTTCCGGAAAATGTGCTCAAAATGGCTAATGCAGAACAGTTTGTCAACTACATAAATCAAACCGGATCTGCAACAGATATTCAGTACATAGCGAATGCTATGCAACGGTATGGTAGAAGCCGGGTGAACCCTAATATTCCGGATGTGAATACGGACTGGTATGCTGAAATTATGCGCCCTGCTGCGCGACAGCAAAATCATTCGCTTACCGTTATGGGGGGAAGCCAGAATTTAGACTATTCACTGGGCCTGAGTTATTATGAACAACAAGGATTGTTGGACACAAAAAACTCGTACCAAAGGCTTAATATTAGTGGCAAATTTAATTACCAGGCAAACAGCTGGTTAAAAACGGGCTTGAACCTTAATTTAAGTAATGCAATTAAATATGTCCCAAATAATTCAGCTTGGTTTTCTGCTTATCACGCTGTTCCGATACTGCCGGTGTACGACATGGAAAACTACAATGCGCTTGTGGCAGCCGGTGTTAATTATCCAAGTTCTTACGCAACTGCACAGCTAATGAATTACCGGGACAATCAAAATCCATTTTTCGATCTCGCATATTCTAACCACAGGCAGGATATCCGGGAAATATTTACCGGAGTTTACGGTGAAATAACATTTATTCCTAAAAAGCTGACGTTTAAAACAACCTACAATTTATCTTTCGGACCCCCTCCGAATATCGGGTACACAAGAGACAGAAATGTTGGGTTACCTTATATTGCAAATCCAAATGGTAGTGAAAACAGGCTTTTATCAACTCTTTCAACAGCCAGGGCATTGCAGACCAATCAATTTCTTGATAATGTCTTAACTTATAACGATAGTTTCGGCGATCATAACGTTACAGTAATGTTAGGAACTTCTTACAGAGACGAATGGTATGATTATTTACATGGTTATGCTGAAAATGTACCCCTTCAGGAAAACTCATGGTACATTGGACTGTCTCAATCTGAATCATCAAAAAAAGTTGATGACGCAGCTACCAGGTATTATGGTCTGTCTTATTTCGGTCGGGTTGCTTACAACTATAAAGATAAATATTTGGCTTATTTTACGCTGCGACAGGAAGGTACCTCTAAATACCAGGAAAAATGGGGAACATTCCCTGCTTTTGGACTCGGTTGGGTTCTTACCGAGGAAAACTTTTTCAAAATGCATACATTTTATTGATTACCTGAAACTCAGAGGTGGATGGGGAAGGTTAGGAAATGACAAAATACCTTCGCAATCCGGAGCCAATACAACGAGTTCTGTCTTTCTGGCAATTGATGATACAAAAACAGATGCCACAACCACCACCAGTACGTTTGGGTACCTGGGTTGGGAAACCGTCGAAGGGACAGATGTTGGTCTTAGTGCCCGGTTATTTAATAACCAGTTTAAGTATTGAATCAGATTATTATATCAGGGACACAAAAAATGCAGCTATACCTGTTAATCTTAAACTTCAGCCAGGAAGCGTTCTGAGGAACGTTGGAGTGATCAGAAACTCTGGTTTTGAACTGGCACTGAATTGGAATGGTCAGATTGCGAATGACCTAAAATACACCTTAGGTGCCAATATTTCAACACTCAAAAATGAAGTACGCGACCTTTATGGTCAGGAATATCTTAACGGAGGGCAGGCTGAATTTCGGCAGAGGTCACAGATTGGTGAACCATTACTTTCTTTTTATGGATACCAGGTGGCTGGTGTTTACCAGACCCCGGATGAGGTCAATGCTGATCCGATTGCCGTTGCAAATAACCTTGTGCCGGGCGACCTAAAGTTTAGGGACCAGCTAACAGTGGACACGAACAACGATGGGGTGCCGGATGCAGGAGACGGAGTTATTGATGATAAAGACAAAGTATTTTTAGGTTCTTATTTCCCGAATTTCACTTATGGCGCCAATTTAGGTCTGACTTATAAGAATATTGAATTTTCAATGAATATCATGGGACAAAGAGGGAATAAGATATTAAACCGTAAACGGGGAGAAATGATCTGGACCACAGATACAAATATTGATGCCAACCTGGCGAACGGATTATGGAACGGAGAAGGAACTTCCAATTTTTATCCTTCGGCAGCAGCGTTGAGAAGAGGATGGGATCAGAATTTTAGCAATTATTTTCTTGAAGATGGAGCGTTCTTCAGGATCCAAAATGTCCAACTGGCATATAATATAAACGGAGCCAAATTGTTTGGCAAAGATATGCCGAATGCAAAAATTTATGTCACTGCAGAGAAACCTTTGACTGTATTTAAATACAATGGGTTTAGCCCGGAAGTCCCTAACGGTATCGACCGGCAGTTTTATCCGGTAGCAGCAGTTTATACAATTGGACTAAATCTTAAATTCTAAATCGATGAAAATGAAAAAGATATTTAATATACATTATTACTTGCCTGTACTTCTAAGCGGGCTGTTAATGTTATCGGTATACAGTTGCAATGACAAGTTGAATGCACCGTTTGAAGATTTAGCTTTTACAAGCAGTGTGGATTATACCAACGGGGATAATATTACTCTCCCGCTTTTAGGTGCTTATTACAAATTTTATGACCAGACCTGGGATGGGCCTATAACATACAGCATTCGTGGTGACGATGTCAATGCTGCAGGTGACCAGGCACCAATGCAGGAACAAGATAATTACAGCTACCAGGCAAGTCATTGGAACATCAATGCATTCTGGCAGCATCAGTATGATGCCATAATTAATGTTTTTACAGAAATGGATGAAATTGAGAAATACAGGCTTGCTGTAAACAATGATGTGCTGGTAAATCAGTACATTGCTGAATGCCGGGTTATGAGGGCATGGGAATACCTCACTTTGGCCAAAACCTTCGGAGGTTGTATTATCGTTGATCAAGTAGACAACATTCAGAATGATCCTGTTAGCAATAAAGCAGATGTAATGCAATATATTGTGGATGAAATGAATGCCGTAATCCCCGATTTGCCAGCTGTACGGCCTAATGAACGTACTGATGTTAAAGGTGGAATTACCCAATTCACTGCTTATGCCATCCAGGCCATGGCTTACCAGGAAATGGAAAATTACCAGGGAGTTGCTGACGCCACTGCTAAAATTATTAATTCCGGTAAATTTAGTTTGTCGTCAGATTATTATCATCTGTTTAAGAAAGCCGGAAAATTGAATAATGAAAACATTCTGGAATTCCAGTTTTCTGACTTTGGCCAGGGCCAGGGCGATAATTTTAATCACTTGTTCGCCCCTTATGGCACTGGAAATTGGACGCCTGTAGTTGCGGGAGCAGGAGCAGGATGGGGCTTCTATGAGCCCAGTCTGAAATATATTGAGTTTATGCTTGGCAGGGGCGAGACAGTTCGTTTAGAGACAAGCGTTGTATTTACGCCGGCAGGCATAACAAAATTGCAAAATGATTATGGTACAATTCCCGATTGGATCACAAATACAAACCGGGAGGGAGATGTATTTAATGACAATGCCCCGAAAATTTATTTCGGAAGCGGAAAGTTTATACAGCCTTCGACTGAACTAATCGATGGTAGAACAGCTCCTGGAAGCAACAAAAATCTCATTGTGATCAGGTATTCTGAAATGTTGCTTATGTATGCAGAAGCGTTAACAAGAGGCGCAAATAGTAGTATCGGAATGACTGCTGATCAGGCTGTGAATGCAGTACGGGAACGCGCAGATTTAGGTGATTTAAGCGGTGTGACGACACAACAGGTGCTCGATGAAAAATTTGCTGAACTGGGCACCGAATGGGGTATCCGGTTTTTCGATATGATCAGAACTCAAAACACGGCAGCGCTGAGCTATGCAAGTAGAACATTTACAATGGACAAAGCCTATTTACCTTTCCCGTCAGATCAGGTAGCTAACTTACCACAATTGGCAAATGGAATCCAATAAAAACTGAATTGAAATGAAAACATATAGTAAATTATTAATTTTCGCATTGACCCTGTTGGTGTTCAATGCATGCAAGCAAGATTATATCGATCCTATCACAAAAATTGCGCCCGGTGCTGATCAGTCAGTTCCGGTGGTAAAAGTCAATTCACCTACTGAAGGATATGAAATAAAACTTCCTGAAGAGGTTTCTTCAATAACAATTAATTTTGAAGTAACAGATGACATCGAAGTTGGTGATATCTCTGTAAAATTTGATGGAACTGAGATCGCAAGTTTTAAAGCCGGAAGTTACAAAGATTACCGTCGGGCATTAGAAACAGTAAACTATGATAATGTAAGTTTAGGTAATCATGTGATTTCGATTACAGCTTCTGATCTTGAAGGAAAATCAACAACAAAAACGATAAATATTTCAAAAGTTTCGCCTTATACTCCAAAATATAACGGGGAAATTTTATTTATGCCGTTTGAAGGTGATTTCATGGATATGATTAACTTCCAGAATGCAGGAGTAGTTGGAAATCCTGGTTTTGCTGATGATGGACTGGAAGGGAGTATGGCCTATGCCGGAGCAACGGATTCATATCTTACGTTCCCGATCGATAATTTAAAGAATTCGGAATTTACGATTGGACTTTGGGTTAAAATTAATGCTTCTCCTGACAGAGCTGGCATTTTGACTGTTGGTTCAACAGACGATGATGCAGGAAGAATGAATGGTTTCCGTTTGTTCAGGGAAGGAACTTCCAATTCACAGCAGATTAAACTTAATGTTGGCACTGGAAGCGGAGAAGTATGGAATGATGGTGGATATGTAGATCAAAAAATCGGCGAATGGGTATATATAGCAATTACTGTAACTCCGACTGAAAATATCGTGTATATTGATGGCGTTCCTGTAAATACAGCTACCATGTCAGGTCCGATCGACTGGACCGGATGTACTGAAATGTCCATTGGTTCCGGTGATCCTACATTTACCTATTGGAACCATCTTTCTGATTTAAGTCACTACGATAACCTGCGTATTTTTAACCGTGCACTTACCGCTGAAGAAATACAGGGAGTTATCAACGACGATTCACCTTATGTCCCAAAATACGATGGGGAAATTTTCTATATGCCCTTTGACGGCAACGCCATGGATAAAATTTCAACAACGAGTGCCACTACGGTTGGTTCGCCAACTTATGTTGACGGGAAAATTGGAATGGCGTACGCCGGTGCAACAGATTCGTATTTAACATTCCCGACAGATGGGTTACAGGGAAATGAATTCAGTGCGGTTTTCTGGATGAAAATTAATCCGGTCCCTGATCGTGCTGGTATCCTGATTATGAGCCCGGAAGATACTGAAAATGCCAATTATCCGGATGTTCAGAATTTACGTACCAGTGGATTCCGGTTTTTCCGCGAAGTTGGAGGTCCGGGCATGCAACGATTTAAATTGAATGCCGGAAACGGTACAGCTGATACATGGGTTGATGGCAATACAAATGCTGATATCGATCCTACTATTGACACGTGGCATTTCTTTGCATTTACAATATCAAATTCTGAATGTGATGTTTACGAAGATGGTACATTAGTTGCAAATTCCGCATTTACCGGCATTGACTGGACAGGCTGCGATCTACTCACAATTATGTCGGGGGTACCTCGTTTTACTGAATGGAGCCATTTCTCTGATTTAAGCTTATTGGATGAACTTCGTTTCTTTAATAAAGCACTTTCACAGGATGAAATACAGGCAATTATGGCCGATGAAAATTAATTAAGAAAGTTTTTAGTTTAGTTAGTAATTTTTAAATAGAAAGATTACCCGGAAATTTCCGGGTAGTCTTTTTCCAAAAAGGAGAATCATTCTCAGGTATTATTTTCACCTGAAAAAGCAACCTCATGAAGAATTTTATAGCAATTATTTTACTTCCTTCAATTTTATTTGCATGCTCTTCTCAAAATAAAAACAAGTTAGCCGGGCAAAAAACAAAGTCTGTTTCTGTAAAACTTACCGACGATCAGTTACTTGATTCGGTTCAGTATTACACTTTTCAATATTTTTGGGAAGGGGCAGAACCTAACTCCGGGTTGGCCCGTGAGCGGTTTAATGTGGATGGAGTCTATCCTCAAAATGATAAAAACATTGTTACTACTGGTGGTGGTGGATTTGGATTAATGGCCATACTTGTAGGAATTCACCGTGGCTTTATTACCCGGGAACAGGGATTGGAGCGCTTCGAAAAAATTATTTCATTTCTCGAACATGCAGACCGGTTTCACGGGGCCTGGCCACACTGGTTAAATGGTGAAACAGGGAAAGTAAAACCATTCAGCAAATACGACGATGGCGGTGATCTGGTCGAAACAGCTTATATGGTTCAGGGATTACTTGCTGTAAAACAATTTTTTGTTGATGGGAATGAACGGGAAAAGAAATTGGCAGAAAAAATAGATCAACTTTGGCAGGGAGTGGAATGGGACTGGTACCAGAAAGATGGTGAACATGTGTTGTATTGGCACTGGTCACCCGATTATGGATGGAAAATGGACTTTCCTGTAAAAGGATACAATGAATGTTTAATTATGTACATACTTGGAGCAGCGTCACCAACCCATGCAATTAATCCTGCTTCGTATCATGAAGGATGGGCAAGAAATGGAGCAATAGTAGGGCATCATGAAAAATATGGTTATGTACTTCCTTTAAATCATAACGGGGCGGAAGCAGAAGGCGGTCCGCTGTTTTGGGCACATTATTCTTATCTTGGCCTTGATCCAAGAAATTTATCCGATGAATATGCGAACTATTGGGAAAACAATGTGGCTCAAACCATGATTAATCGTGAACATTGTATTGTAAATAAGCTTGGATATAAAGGTTACGGCGAAAATTGTTGGGGATTAACGGCTAGTTACAGCGTGCCGGGGGCAGCGCAATATTTTAGAGGGCAAATTTCTGAAAAACCAAAACCTGATTCTGCATCCGTAAAAGTTGGATATGCCGGTCACAGACCGGGGTTTGACTTGGGAGTGATTGCACCAACGGCAGCAGTTTCTTCCATTGTTTATGCACCCAAAGATGTAATGCCGGTAATCAGACATTTTTATGAAGATTTGGGTGACAAACTAATGGGACCGTACGGTTTTTACGATGCATTTAGTGAAGATTATAACTGGTGGCCGAAAAAATATCTGGCTATTGATCAGGGGCCTATTGTGGTAATGATGGAAAATTATCGTTCCGGTTTACTTTGGAACTTGTTCATGAAAAACAAAGATGTTCAAAACGGGTTGAATACACTAGGGTTCAAATATTAATTTCAATAAAATGAGAATATATTTTCTTGTATTAATTTCATTGGTTTTGCTTTATAAAACTGGCAATTCGCAGGAAGTATATTTTTTTTCGGATGGAACTGGTCCCGATTTTTACGATCAGGGGTTGGTAGATAAAGACAATCTGGGGGAGAGTATTTTTGAATTTACACATCCACCGGGATTGCCGCAATACAATGATAAAGTTCCGTGTTCAACAACAGCTTATAAAGGTTCTACTTCTTTAAAATTTAATTATTACTCTTCTTTTGCCGGAAACTGGAAAGCAACAATTTACAGAAGTGATTGGTCCACGGTTGATATTTCGGGTCTGGATTCACTTTCGTTTTATGTATATTCAAACGATCCTTTTCCTGCTGAAGCATTGCCTTTAATTGGAATCAGGGCTGTGAATATAAGTAGTTCAGGCGATGTTAATTCTAAGTTATACAAACTTTCCGATTATAATTCCGATATAGAAGCCGGCAAATGGACCAAGATCAAATTTCCTTTGTCAGTTTTATTTAATGACAGCGAAAACAGTTCACTTGATTATGCCGCTGTCAAAGGAATTATTTTCAATCAGTCAGAAAAAAACAATACATCGCGGTTAATTTTAATCGACGAAATAACTGCATTTAAAAGTATTGGAGAAATTCCTCCGGTTACGGTTTTCACGGCAAAGGGATATGATAGTCATGCCGAACTGAATTGGGAATATCCTTCCGATAAATTAACCTATCGTATTTATGCTTCGTTTGATGGCGGGCAAAACTTTGAGATCAGAACAGAGACAGCCGATAATTATTATCTCGATTTTGTTCCTGCACAAGGGAAAAATAAAACAGTTATTTACCGGATAGTCACACTTTTCCAGGGAGAAGAGTCGGCATATAATGAAAAATCAGCAGTAATAAGAGATTTTACCGATGATGAATTGCTTGACATGTTTGAACGCTATACTTTTCGTTATTTCTGGGAAGGGGCACACCAGGCTACCGGCATGGCTTTGGAACGTTCAAACGGAAGTGAAACAACTGCAGCTACAGGAGCAACCGGAATGGGATTGCTGGCGATGATTGTGGCTTACGAAAGGGAATACAGACCGCGGGAAGAAATAAAAGACAGAATACTGATGATCCTGAATTTTCTAGAAAACTGCGATCGTCATCACGGTGCCTGGTCGCACTGGTACAATGCCGATACTTATAAAACACAGCCGTTTTCTACTGATGATGATGGTGGTGACCTGGTTGAAACATCGTACCTGGTCCAGGGACTAATTGCCTTGAAAAATTATTTTACAGGTGATGATCAAAAATCAATTACCATTCGCCAAAAAGCCGATCAGTTGTGGAAAGGGGTTGATTGGGACTGGTACCGCCAGGGAGGTCAAAATGTACTATACTGGCACTGGTCTCCCAACTATGGATTTCAAAAAAATATGAAAGTAACCGGCTGGAACGAATGTCTCGTTACCTACTTAATGGCTGCATCTTCACCAACGCACGGTATTCCTAAAGTGGTTTATGACCAGGGTTGGGCACGTAACGGAGCCATAGTGTATAAGCGAACTTATTATGGTTTGGAAATTAATCTTTCGCCTAATTGGGGCGGCCCTTTGTTCTGGATTCATTATTCATTTCTTGGAATAAATCCGAATGGCTTGAAAGATCAATATGCAGATTATTGGCAGGAGAATGTAAATACAGCAAAAATTCATTATAAGTATGCGATAAACAATCCGTTGGGGCATACAAATTACGGCGAAAAATGCTGGGGATTAACGGCCAGTGACGATCCGTACGGATACACGGCACACAGGCCAATGGACAATGATAACGGGACAATCAGTCCGACGGCTGCACTGGCCAGTATGCCTTACACACCGGAAGAATCGATGAAAGCACTGAAATATTTTTATCGGGAAAGAGGTGCTGATATTTTTGGGAAGTATGGTCCTTATGATGCGTTTAATGATGATGTTAACTGGGTGGAAAAAGCTTATCTGGGAATTGACCAGGGGCCAATCATTGATATGATTGAAAATTACCGAACCGGACTTTTGTGGAAAAATGTGATGAATGATTCGGATGTTCAGGCTGGACTTCAAAAACTCGGATTTGATTATACAACTGCCGTAATGCCGGAGTTAAAGACAGAATCGTTTAAGGTTTATCCTAATCCAGCGAAGAATAAGGTGTTTGTTCATTTGCCAGAGAATAAAACCAGCAGGAAATATTATGTAAAATTGTATTCCAGTGAAGGGAATTTGGTAAAAGAAACAATTTTGACGGGAGGGACAACAGATTCCGAAATCAATATTTCCAATTTAAAAAACGGAATGTACCTGGTTCAGTTGACGGATGGAATAAATTGTAAGTGCTCAAAATTTCTGAAACAGGATTGATGCTAATATGCTGATCAGTAATCTAAAAGGACTAAATTATTCGTTTCATGAAAAAAGAATTTGTCATATTAACTATTTACGTTGCTATCTCAGGTTCACTGTTTTTTAATGCAAGTGTGTCTGCCCAACCTGTTCAGCAAAAAACGTATTGTAATCCTGTTAATATCGATTATGGTTATACACCTATTCCAAATTTTGGTGAATGGGGCAGACATCGTGCCACGGCAGATCCGGCAATCGTAAATTATAAAGGCGACTTATATCTTTTTAGTACAAACCAGTGGGGTTACTGGTGGAGTAAAGATATGTTGCACTGGAATTTTATTTCGAAAAAATTTTTACGTCCATGGAATACCGGCACATACGATGAATTATGCGCTCCTGCAGTGGGTATCGTGGGTGACACAATGATTGTTTTTGGTTCAACATATACCAGTAACTTTTCAATCTGGATGAGTACCAACCCCAAAGCCAATGAATGGAAACCACTTATTGATTCGTTTGCTATTGGTGGTTGGGATCCTGCATTTTTCACCGATGACGATGGTAAATTATATATGTACAATGGGAGCAGTAATGTTTATCCGTTGTATGGCGTTGAACTAAGCCGGAAGACATTTTTACCCATCGGGGCCCGGCGCGAAATGCATATTCTTCACGATTGGCGTTATGGATGGCAACGATTTGGGGAATACATGGACAACACTTTCCTCGATCCGTTTATAGAAGGCGCCTGGATGACTAAACACAATAACAAATATTATTTGCAATATGGCGCTCCGGGTACAGAATTTAGCGGGTATGCCGATGGTGTTGCTGTTGCCGATAGACCGCTTGGATCACCTTTAGGAAACTTTCAGGACCAATCGGATCCGTTAAGCATGAAACTTGGCGGTTTTGCAAGAGGCGCCGGGCATGGTTCTACTTTTCAGGATAATTATGGTAACTGGTGGCATGTAAGTACGATTATGCTTTCGGTGAAAAATAATTTTGAACGAAGAATTGGAATTTGGCCTGCAGGTTTTGACAAAGATGATGTAATGTGGTGTAATACTGCTTTTGGCGATTACCCCTGCTATTTGCCTGATGAGGCCGTAAAACATAATACTTCCCGTCCTGAATGGTATTTGCTGAATTATAAAAAGCCAATTACAGTTTCGTCAACTCTGGGTGGGCATCATCCCAACGATGCTAACGACGAAAGCATGAAAACCTGGTGGAGCGCAAAAACCGGTGATGCCGGAGAATGGATTCAGTCTGATCTGGGAAATATTTCAACGGTTTATACTGTACAAATTAATTATGCAGATCAGGACGTGGCGGATGATCATCTCGGAAAAGTCAACAGTGGAGAGCAATACCATCAGTATAAACTGTATTGTTCAACTGATGGTAAGAAATGGAAAGTTCTTGTAGATAAAAGCCAAAACAAAACGGATATTCCGCATGAATATGTTGAATTACCCGAACCCGTTCAGGCAAGGTACATTAAACTGGAAAATTTACACATGCCAACAGGCAAATTTGCCATCAGTGGGTTACGGATTTTTGGGAATGGAAATGGCAAAAAACCCGGAGCAGTAAAAACATTTATGGTTTTGCGCACCGAAAAAGACAAACGCAGCGCCTGGATCAGATGGCAACCGGTTGACAATGCATTTGCTTATAATATTTACTATGGAGTTGCTCCTGACAAACTATACAATTGTGTAATGGTTTATGAAATGAATGAATACTGGTTTAAAGCGATGGACAGTCAGAAAACTTACTATTTTACCATTGAAGCAATAAATGAGAATGGCGTTTCCGATCGGTTTAAAACGTTGGAGATCAAATAAAAATGAAAGAAATGAAGAAACATAGTGCTGTACTTTTTCTGTTTGTATTAATTTTAGCCGGATGTCAACCCCAAAATCAAAAATCTAAGATGGATGCTTTTGTCGATAATTTAATGTCGAAAATGACATTGGAAGAAAAGCTGGGGCAGTTAAATCTTCCCGGGGCTGGTGATATTACAACCGGGCAAGCTTCCAGTTCAAATATTGCAGAAAAAATAAAAAATGGTGAGGTCGGCGGTCTTTTCAATATTAAAACGGCTGAGAAAATCCGCGATGTACAAAAAGTTGCTGTTGAGGAAAGTCGTTTGGGAATTCCGCTAATTTTTGGGATGGATGTTATTCACGGTTATCAAACGGTGTTTCCTATTCCATTGGGTTTGTCCTGTTCCTGGGACATGGATCTGATTCAAAAGGTTGCTCGTATTTCGGCGCAGGAAGCCAGTGCTGATGGTATTTGCTGGACATTCTCCCCGATGGTTGACATTGCCCGTGACCCACGATGGGGGCGTGTTGCTGAAGGAAGTGGTGAAGATCCGTATTTAGGTTCTCAGATTGCCAAAGCAATGGTGGAAGGTTACCAGGGAGATTCGTTGACTAAAAATAATACGATTATGGCTTGCGTAAAACACTACGCTTTGTATGGAGCAGCTGAAGCTGGACGAGATTACAACACAACCGATATGAGCCGGATTCGCATGTACAATGAATATTTCCCGCCATACAAAGCTGCAGTTGATGCAGGTGTTGGAAGCGTGATGTCTTCTTTTAATGAAGTAGATGGTATTCCAGCCAGTGCTAACAAGTGGCTTATGACCAATGTTTTACGCGACCAGTGGGGGTTTAAGGGTTTTGTAGTGACGGATTTTACAGCTATCAACGAAATGACTGAACATGGATTGGGTGACCTGCAAACGGTTTCAGCTTTAGCATTAAAAGCCGGGATTGATATGGACATGGTTGGCGAAGGATTTTTAACTACGCTAAAAAAATCGTTGGAAGAAGGAAAAGTAACTCAACAGGAAATTGACCGGGCTTGCCGCCTGGTACTGGAGGCCAAATACAAACTTGGCTTGTTTGACGACCCGTATCGATACTGTGATCTTCAGCGGGCCAAAACAGAAATTTTTACGGATGAAAACCAAAATGAGGCCCGACAAATTGCAGCACAGACTTTTGTTTTGCTGAAAAACCAAAATCAGGTTCTCCCATTAAAGAAGAAAGGAACAATTGCGCTGATTGGACCCTTAGCCGATAATAAAGAAAATATGCCCGGAACATGGAGTGTGGCAGCCGATTTTGAGAAATCAATCTCGCTGATGCAGGGCATTAAAAATGTAGCGAGCGATAAGGTGAAAGTGATGTATGCCAGGGGTGCCAATATTTTTGAGGATCCAGAGTTGGAAGCACGGGTCAGTGTTTTTGGAAAACCAACTTATCGCGATTCAAGACCTGCAGAAGTTATTTTGAAAGAAGCTGTTAAAGTGGCAAAAAAAGCGGATGTGATTGTGGCTGCTTTAGGTGAATCATCTGAAATGAGTGGTGAAAGCTCCAGCCGGTCAAACATTAATTTACCGAAAACACAAGAGAATTTACTGAAAGCACTACTAAAAACCGGAAAGCCGGTTGTTTTGGTTTTATTTACTGGCCGACCGCTGACTATTCCCTGGGAGGAAGCAAATGTTCCTGCCATTCTGAATGTCTGGTTTGGTGGAACGGAAGCCGGAGATGCGATTGCCGATGTGTTATTCGGTAATGTAAATCCAAGTGGAAAACTAACAATGACCTGGCCTCAAAATGTTGGACAGATTCCGTTGTATTACAATCATAAAAATACAGGCCGCCCATTGGCAAAAGGAGCCTGGTTTACTAAGTTCCGTTCAAATTACCTGGATGTTTCCAACGATCCGGTATATCCGTTTGGCTTTGGATTGAGTTATACCAAATTTGACTACGGTAACATGCAACTAAGTGACACCTTGTTAAAAGGGAACAAAACATTAACGGTTTCTGTGCCGGTAACTAACTCAGGGAATTATGATGGAAAAGAAGTTGTACAGCTTTATATTCGGGATTTAGTAGGATCGATTACTCGGCCGGTAAAAGAATTAAAAGGATTTCAGAAAATTGAGCTAAAGGCTGGGGAAACAAAAAAAGTAACTTTTAATGTTACTCCTGATGATCTGAAATTTTACAATTACAATTTGAAATACGATTGGGAGCCGGGAGACTTTGAAATTATGGTTGGCCCGAATTCAAGAGATGTGCAATTAATGAAAGTGAATTGGCAGAAATAAAATAAAAATATAAAATCATGAAATTTCAGCGAATTAAAGGTAAAACAATTGCGGCTGTAGGGTTGTGGATTTTAAGTTTATCCTTTGCCTGCACTCCAAAGGCGCCGGAATCCACACACCCTAATATCATATTTATTATGAGCGATGATCATGGCTATCAGGCCATAAGTGCTTACAGTAATACACTAATTCAAACACCAAATATCGACCGGCTTGCGAATGAAGGTTTGAGATTCAACGAATGTTTTGTTACCAATTCCCTGTGCAGCCCCAGTCGTGCTGTAATTCTTACCGGTCAGTACAGCCATCGAACGGGTGCACGGGACAATTCTTTTTCAATGCGGATTAATTCAGGAATAACTACTTTCCCCATGCTATTGCAAAAGGCGGGCTACCAAACTGCTATTGTAGGAAAATGGCATCTGCTCAATCAGCCTAAAGGTTTTGATTACTCTTCCATCCTGATCGGTCAGGGAAATTATTACAATCCGACAGTTTATTACGAATGGCGATACCGCACGTGCACATGGATATGCTACAAACGTTACCATGGACAAAGCAATTAACTGGCTTTCAAACCTACGGGATAAAAACAGCCCGTTTTGCCTGATGATCCATAATAAAGCGCCTCATCGCGACTGGCTGCCCGACACCGACTGATTTTCAGGAATTTAGTAAAGATCTTCCTGTGCCGGCAACTTTGTTTGACGATTATTCAGGACGCGGAAAAGCTGCACACGAGCAAATGATGGAAATCGACAAAAACATGCACCTGTTTAACGACCTTAAATACAATGCAACTAATCCTGCAAAAGAACCTACTAACGATTTGCGGAACGAACTTGCCCGCATGGATTCATCACAACGCAATACAGTTCTGCGGTTTTATGCCAGTGAAGATGCCAAAGTAGACACCTCGAAGATGACCCACAAAGAATATGTCACCTGGAAATATCAGCGGTATATCAAAGATTACTTGCGGTGTATCCGCTCTGTTGACCGGAATGTGGGACGGTTGCTGAGTTATTTGAAAGAGGCTGGACTGCTTGATAATACGCATGATTGTTTATACTTCTGACCAGGGAATGTATCTGGGAGAACATGGCTGGTTTGATAAACGGTTTATGTACAAACAATCGTTCCGTACGCCATTGCTTATTCGTTACCCGGCAAAAATCAAACCCGGAACAGTCAGCAACGGAATGGCTTTAAACCTGGATTTTGGCCCCACCTTTCTAGACCTTGCCGGTGTTCCTAAACCAGACTATATGCAGGGAACTTCATTGGTGCCTTTGTTCAGTGGCGAATACACCGGAAAGACTGGAGAAAATCTGTGTATTATCAATATTTTGAATATCCCGGTTGGCATGCGGTAAAACGGCATTATGGCATTCGTACGCAACGGTACAAACTGATCCATTTTTATTATGATATCGACCAGTGGGAATTGTATGATTTGCAAAAAGATCCAAACGAAATGCTGGATGTTTATAATGATCCAAATTATAAGCAGGTCGTGGATTCACTGACAGTTCAATTGCGTATCCTGCAAAAACAATTCGGAGATTCTGATTCACTGGATGAAAAAATTCTGGAACACGATAAACCAATGATGACAAGGTTTAAAAACGTTTATTAATATTTTGTTTCCAGGATTTTTCATATTAAGGTATTTAAGCACAATCCTGAACTAAAATACAGGTTCAATTTGATAAGATTATAATGTCTTTTGGATGAAGTATGTTTTTGGAATATCCGTTTAACATGCTGTTAATCATTGCTAATCCAATTTGTGTGGTAGTGACAACTGAGTTTGGTGAAAACCATTTTATAAGTTTAACCAGCCACATAAAATAATCATACATAAACTGGTAACCTTTTGTTCTTGATTTAATTCCTCTTAAAGGAATTATTATGCCCGGACGAAACATAAATGCCTGTTTAAATCCCATATTTAACAAATTATTCTCGGTGTTACCTTTTACTCTTGCCCACATCACTTTCCCCTTTTCCGTTGAATCAGTACTCTCGCCGGAAACATAATTAAATGTTATTTTAGGATTGATCTTATAAAGTGTTTTAGCCAGCGCCAAAGTAAAATCATAAGTAATTCGTTTATATTGTTCTTCTTTCATTCCGACCGAGCTAACACCGAGGCAGAAAAAACAGGCATCGTATCCTGAAAGTTGATCCTTAATGGTTGTGAAGTCTGTAAAGTCTTTATGGATCAACTCTTTTAATTTTAGGTGATCCATTCCTCCCGGATTTCTGCCGATTACAAGTACTTCATCAATAGAATCATGATCGAGGCATTCAAGCAAAACACCTTTTCCAATCATTCCGGTCGCACCGGTTATTATTACTTTCTTTTTCACTTAGAAATGTATTTTTTTTACAGTATGTAATGACTAAATTAAGTCTCCACTTCCTGGTCCTCTTACATTTAGTCCGCACTTTTCATTTAAATTCTTAATAAAATGGGTAGCCAGCAGTGGTGATTCCTTTTCAATATTCTGATGAATAAAAAAGTAGAGATTTTCAAGACCGTAATCCATCCATCCTTTTACTCTTTCAACCCAGTCATCCAAACGGGTGTAATCCGACGGATGGTTTGCACCAACATACCTGACGAATGCTGTTGGCGTAGTTAAATGCATGTGTAACAGATCTCTGCGACCTGCAGTGTCAACAATTATATTGGTTACTTTATTTGCACCTAAGAATTTGTAAAGTTCTTCACTGATTTCAAAGTCGTTAAACCAGGAATTATTCCTTAATTCAAGGGCTAAAGGAATCCCTTCCGGAAATTTTTCAATAAAATTTTTCAACCGGTCAAAATCTTTGTATGTAAAGTTATTGTGCAACTGAAGAAAAACCATCCCGAGTTTTGTGCTGAAATTACTAATGTTGGAACAATATTCATCGACCAGAGAATCGACGCCATTTAATCTTTTATAGTGACTGATAGAGTTGGTAATTTTTGGGAAGAATTTAAAATCTGCAGGAGTTTTATCGCGCCAGGTTTCAACCTGTTGTATGGAAGGAATGCCATAAAATGTAGCATTAAGTTCAATACTGTTAAACTGCGTTGCATAGTACGCCAGTTCATCTTTTGTTCCCCGCGGATAAAAACCTTTTAAATCAGTTCGGTTCCATTTTGCGCATCCCACAGACACATGAAGTTTTTTCCTGTTTCTGGAGGCATTTAAAATTCCTTTTGTTTGTGGATGGTCTTTGGGCATCGCAAAATCAACCAGTTCAGGATTGTCAACTTTTCCAAAAATCATATCATTAAGTCTTAGAATTCAAACGGATAACAATGTTCTTTTAATTACCGTTTTTAATTAACCGGAATCAAAGTTCAGTTTATTCTGTTTTATTGCCAAATTTATTTAAATGAATATCAGTACGCACGGAGAATTTTATTCGTGAAATTCAGATTTCAAAAACGTTGTAAATTGAAATCTAAAATCTGAATAATCCCGGGTTGGGCAAAATTTTTAATTACCGAAAACAGTTTATTAGTTGGGGTAATATTTGATTTTCAAGGATAGAAACGTGCTGATGAAATATCAGCGTTTCATTATTCCGTAGCAAATAATTTTAAGGATGATATCAACGCTGCTTTCCAGGTTTACGTTACCATAATTTCCGGCAGAAAGTGGCATTTCCAGACCTTTTATTGCCGTTGTAATTCCAATGGCAGCCAAGTTAAAATCGTAGATTTCAAACTCATTTTTCCGAACTCCTTCAATTAAAATTCGTTTAATCATGCGGATTTCATCCTGTTCGTATCGATGTTTTATTTCTTCAATAAAATCAACAGCTGTTATATCATTTTCAATGGCATGATAAAAATTGGCGAGACTGCGGAAAGTTTCTATTTTGGTAAAAATATAGTCGCGCAATTTATCAACCGGGTCAGTATTTCGGTTAATAACAATTTCCAGTTCGTAGCCAAGAATTTCAACTTCTTTCATTATTACCGCCTGGAACAAGTCTTCCTTGCTTTTAAAATAATAATAAAACGAACTTTTCCCTTTTCGCACCGCATTGGCAATGTCGTCGAGCGTAGTTTTTTTATAACCGTATTTGCTGAAAATTTCACGGGCAATTTTTAAAATGTTTTCTCTGTTGGAATCTTTTTTGCTGCCGTTTTGTGTTGATTTGCATTTTCTATTTCCCTTTAGCTGCATTAAAAACCAAAGCAAATATAACTAATTATTTCACCCGTAAAACTATTTTGAATTTTTTACTTTACAGACGACAACTGCGGTAATATATCTAAAACGCCTTTAAACAGTTGAATCTTGATTTACAATTCAGAACAATCTTAGTTCTCTGTTTCTACCAGTAAAAAATCCAGTTGTTTTCGTTCCAGATTAGTTCGCCATATTTTTACCTTAACCTCATCGCCAAGCTGATAGGTTTTATTGGATGTCTGCCAACAAGCGCATAATTTTTCTCATCGAAAATATAAAAATCATCATCCAGTTCACGAATGGGAACCATTCCTTCAATTTTGTTTTCCAGTTCAACATAAATACCCCAATCGGTTACTCCGGAAATAACACCCGGATAAATTTCACCTATATGGTCCTGCATAAATTCCACCTGTTTGTATTTTATCGAAGCACGTTCAGCATTGGCTGCCCGTGTTTCCATATCGGAAGAATGACGGCAAAGTTCCTCATATTTCTGTTCATTGACCGATCTTCCGCCTGCCAGATATTTTTCGAGCAGGCGGTGTACCATCATATCAGGATATCGGCGGATGGGTGACGTGAAATGGGTATAATATTCAAATGAAAGACCGTAGTGACCAATATTTCGGGTTGAATATTCCGCTTTTGCCATTGTCCTGATGGCCAGCGTTTCAAACATTCTGTTCTTTTTTCCCTTTTACATTATTCAGCAGTTTATTCATCGAACTGGCAATTGCATTGGAGTTGTTAGCTGTATTCCATAACCAAAACGATGGATAAACGAATTAAAGGTATCCAGTTTATCGGGATCGGGTTTATCATGAATACGGTAAACAAAAGTTTTTGATGTTTTGCCTTTGTCCCTTTTCCCAACAAATTCGGCTACTCTTTTATTGGCAAGCAACATAAATTCCTCAATCAGTTTATTTGAATCTTTTGACTCTTTAAAAAATACCGAAATCGGTTTTCCTTTTTCGTCAATCTCAAATCTTACTTCAATTCTTTCGAAAGCAATGGAACCTTTTTTAAACCGTTTATCCCTTAATTTTTTGGCCAGCTCATCCAGTTTAAGCATTTCAACGGCAAAATCTCCTTCTCCGGTTTCAATAATTTCCTGGGCTTCTTCGTAAGTAAACCGGCGGTTGGAATGAATAACAGTTTTTCCGAACCATTGTTTACGAACTTCGGCATTTTCATTCATTTCAAAAATGGCAGAAAAACAGAGTTTGTCTTCATTGGGACGCAGCGAGCAAACGCCATTTGAAAGTCGTTCGGGAAGCATCGGCACAACACGGTCCACAAGATAAACCGAAGTAGCCCGGTTTCGCGCTTCTTCCTCAATCATGGAATTTGGAATAACATAATGCGTTACATCGGCAATATGAACGCCTACTTCCCAGTTCCCGTTTTCGAGTTTTTGCAATGAAAGCGCATCATCAAAATCTTTGGCATCAGCGGGATCGATTGTAAATGTTGTAATATTTCTGACATCACGGCGCTTTTTGATTTCTTCTTCAGGAATTTCCAACAGGAATTTTTTCTGCGGCTTTATCCACATTCGCAGGAAATTTGTGCGGCAATTCAAACTCTGCCAGGATGGCATGCATTTCGGCATCATTATTGCCTGCATCACCCAAAACTTCTATAATTTCTCCAAACGGACTTCGTGCATTTGGAGGCCATTCCACAATTTCTGCAATGGCTTTCTGACCGTTTTTTGCACCATTTAGTTTTTCAATTGGAATAAAAATATCGAACCCGACTTTCCCTGGCAGGAATAAAAAAAGCAAAATTGCGCGATGTTTGTACTGTTCCTACAAAAACTGATTTTGCACTTTCAATAATTTCGATCACTTCTCCTTCCAGATCATGTTTTTTGCGGCGGGCATATAGACGAATGCGAACTTTGTCGCCTTCCATGGCATGTTTCAGATTGCGTGATGAAATCAAAACCGGCCGTTCAATTTCATCACTGTTGACATATGCAAATCCCTGTGGCTGAAGTTCTACAATGCCGGTAACTGTGCCGGTTTTTGCTTTCAGTTTATATTTTCCTTGCGAAACCTGATCCAGATAATCATCATCTTTCAGTTCCTGCAAAACAACATTAACCAGTTTGCGTGTCTCCATGTCCTTAATTCCCAGCCAACCTGAAATCTGTTTATAATTTACAGCTTTCCGGGTTCTTCATATAAAACTGTTAATATGGCATTTTTTAGTTTTTTCTTGTTAAAGGTGCCTGATTTTATTTTTTTAAAACCTCTTTTTTTCTTCTTGTTTTTTGCCATAATATGCCTGAAATAATTTTTGTACAAGTTAGCTTTTTCGTTTGAGGATTGCCGGGTTTGAGCGATTAATTTATTATAAAATTCAAATCTATATCACCTGCCGGTAGTTACAGAAATATCTGATTTTATTGGTAAACAAAGGTAATTTTTGTAAATCGTTAATTGATCGTTCTTCTAGTAAAACTTATTTTTGATTATTTAAATACTTCGTCTTTAAATTAACAACACATAACATTCAATGTTTGCAGGAATTTGTATGTTTGTAATCCGAAAAAACTATGCGGATTAAAGTAAAAATACCAATCGTTATTGTAGCCGCACTGACTTGGGTTGTTGTGATATCGTCCTGTGCCAATCTGGGGATGCCAACCGGAGGTCCGAAAGATACAATTCCGCCTGTTTTAATTGGAACCAACCCCAAATTTGCAGCATTAAATTTTAAAGGCGACGAAGTACGACTTACTTTTAACGAGTATATTAACACCGAAGATATTTCGGAAGATTTGGTGATTTCCCCGCCGTTAGCCAAACGTCCAACTATTCGTACAAAATCAAAATCTCTGGTTATCGGATTTAATGAAGATTTGAAAGACAGTACGACGTATTCGCTTGATTTTAAAAATTCTATTGCCGACAATAACGAGAAAAATCCATATAAAAATTTACGGTTTTCTTTTAGTACCGGGCCGGTTTACGATTCGTTGCGAATAGCAGGGCGAGTGATGAATGCATTTAATATGGAGCCAAAAGAAAAAGGTTTGGTTATGCTACATCATAATTTACATGATTCTGCTGTTTTTCGGCTTCTTCCCGATTATATTGCAAAGACCGATGAAAACGGAATTTTCCTTATCGATAATATTGCACCCGGTAAATATCACTTGTTTTCGATAAACGATGCCAACAACAATTTAAAATATGATGAAGGTGCGGAAGAAATTGCTTTTGTCGATTCAATTGTTGTACCATCTGCCGAGTATGTAGAAGAACTGGATACTCTGGTAAGTGGTGTTGATTCGTTTCTGGTTTACGGGCACACCCACTTTCACCCCGACCCGTTTTATCTGCGGCAGTTTACAGAAGATATTTATGATCAGTATTTGAAAAGAGATGAAAGGGAAGCCCGGAACAAATGCATTTTTGCATTTAATGAATCGGTAAAGGACACGTTTTCTGTTCATCTTTTAAATTATAAGCCTGTGCTAAAAAACTGGTATCAACTTGAATACGACGAAAATGTGGATTCGCTTGTGATGTGGATTGCTGATACCATGGTAACAAAAATGGATACATTGTTAATGCAGGTTTCTTATTTTCAACTCGATACTGCCGGGCAGCTTTATGTTCAAAAAGATACGCTTGAAATGGATTTTACGGACAAAACTCTGGATATTTCCAAGCGCAAAAAAAGACCCAAAGAGGAGGAGGATAAACCAAAACCAATTGAACAGTTTAACTGGACTACCACATTAAGTGGTCCTAAAATTGAACTCAACCAGGATTTAGAAATAGTTGCACCTGAACCGATAAAGTCATTTGATGAGACAATGGTGAAGCTTTATCTTACTGAAGATACACTGGAACGACCACTAAATTTCAGCATAGCAAAAGATACATCTGCCTGGAGAACTTACAACATTCATTATAAATGGGAGCCGGAAACAGCATATACACTTGAAATTGATTCGGCAGCATGTGTAAATATTTACGGAATAACGAGTAAAAAATTTATTAAAAAATTTACTTCGCGCGAAGACGACTATTACGGATCGCTAAAAATGGTTCTTACCAATGTTGAAATGCCAATGATTGTTCAGCTTGTGCAAAACGATGCCAAGGAAAAGGTACTTTATGAGAAATCGATTGATAAAGACGGAGATGTTCTGTTTGATTATTTGGCTCCGGGTAAATTAAGAATAAAAGTTATTTATGATAAGAATGGCAATGGTAAATGGGATACCGGAAGTTACCAGGACAAAACTGAGCCGGAGAGAGTTGCCTATGTAAACGAAGTTCATAAAGTACGCTCTAATTTTGATGAAGAAATTACCTGGGATGTAAAACCTGATCCAACTTATGTGAAGAAAATTCGCGATGTTGAACTGGAAGAGAAAAAACGTAAAGAGGCGGAGGAAAAAGCCCGAAAAGAACAAGAGAACCAAAACAAACCACAGCAAATGCAGAATTCAATTCAGGGTGGTGGTTCCAATAGATTTCAGTATTAACTTTTAACCTTTGTTTTTTCAGTACCTTTAAAAATCAAATCAGAAAAATATGGCAAGCATTAAAAATTTAAAAAAAGATATCGATCTTTTGATGTCGCTGGTGTTGAACGATTGTTTCTATGTGTTGGAATACAACAGTAAAGTGGATAACGACGCAGTGATGAAAATAGCTGGTGACGTAATTCAGAAACATCGTGAGCTGCGATTAAGGGTGAACCATCCGGATGGGAAAGACAGTCCAAAACTGGTAAGAAATTATTATGACGGAATTGTTTCTGAAATGCTGGCTTTTGCTGATACTTCATTGGAAGAACTCTCAAAAGAAGTAAAAAAAGTGGCTAATTAATCGGGCTGATTTTCTGACAATTTTTATTAACTACTCTTCTCTAAAACATCAGTTATTCATTTAGGACATCAGATCAGAAAATAATATCGAATCCGGGACACAGAAATTTGTTGGAACGATCATGAATATTATATTTTATTTGATGAGGCATAAAAGATTATTAATTTTGTCGCATTAATGAAAACAACGTAATCCTTCTTCTATGAGTGAGTTTCCCGTTCAACAAAATGGCAATCGCAAGAACGTGCGAAATAATATCATTGTTATTGCACTTTCAATAATTCTGGTAATTATAGTTGTGCTGTTTTTTATCCAGCGGAAACAACACCAGCAAATTGTTGGCAGCTTGAATTCCGAAAAGGATTCTATTCAGTTTGAATTAACTCAAATTGCGTCGCGTTATGATTCTTT
>CAVYOB010000049.1:0-26352 GCA_963769925.1 uncultured Prolixibacteraceae bacterium | reverse complement strand
TAATAAATGTTTGTTTTTTATCTGTAGCCGATATCTGATTTCAAAAACGAAAGTTGGAATAATAAATTATTGAGATTGCTTTTTAGTTTGCAATTTCCACAATTTTATCCACCCAGTCAAAAGCTTCTTTACCAAACTGAAAATCATCCTGGGTATTCACTTCTGCTGTCATTACCACCACCAGTTTTTTATCCGGAATGATACAAACATACTGTCCGCCATGGCCGTGCATGTATGTCATGTTTCTGCTGCGGTCTTTCCACCATAAATAGCCAAACTGGTATGAATACAAATCTTCAACTCTTATTGTTGTCATTTCCTTAATCCACGCTTTGTTAACAAGCTGATTTCCTTTCCACATTCCGCTGTCTAATACAAGTTGCCCGAACTTTGCCAGTTCACGCGGTGTCGTCATTATTCCAAAACCGCCAAGTGTAGTGCCGTCTTTATATTCCATCCAATCCAGGTTTTCTATTTGCAACGGATTAAATAATACATCTTCAGCCCATTCGCTGGTCTTTTTTCCGCAGGTTTTTTGAATAACACAGGAAACAAGTTGCGGATCGCCATCTTTATAAAAGTTTACTTCACCGGGTTTGTGTGCCAGTGGGCGGGCCAGAATAAATTCGGTAATATTTTCAGGTAGTTGTCGTAACACATCTGCAGATTGGCCGGAAAGTCCGTCGTTGCTGTACTCAATTCCCGAACTCATGGTTAAAAGTTGTTCAATAGTAATGTTTTTCTTATCCGAATATTTCTCCGTTTCAGGAAGATATTTGCTAATGCTGTCATTTACGGAATTGATCAAACCTTTTTCCAGTGCAATTCCGGTAAGCAAACCCATCACTTGTTTCGTGCAACTCCAGATTGCTCTTGGTGTTGTCTGATCATTGTCATCTTTGGTGTAGCTTTCTGCAATCAGTTTTCCATTTCTGAAAACGAGTAAACTGCGCGCCTGCCAAATGTCCTGATCAGCATGGAAATCCGCATAAATCTGTGACAGTATTTGCGCGTCAATACCTTCATTTTCAGGCGTAGATAAATTCCATCCATCGTTTAATTCCATTGGATAGTAGGAAACAAAAGGTTTCTTTAATTCATCTTCAAAAAGGCATGAAGTGAGAAACAGTAAGAATAAAATCAAACCATATTTTGCTTTCATCACGATTTGTTCTTTTTGTTAATCGTTAGTTTTATGTTATGACTCACAATTGAAATAGTAGGTTTCTTATAATAACCGGCATAATTAAAGCAATAATTCCAGGTGAAACGTGACGCAGGTTTGGGTTTCCACGAAATTTCAAAATCAATGGTGTTATACTTACCTGGCCCGGAAAACTCAAGTCCGGAGTTGGAATGTTGAATGGCGTATTTAAAACCGATATCATAAAAATAAGGGTTTCGGTAATCTGGCTGTCGGGAAGTTAATCCGAATACTGAAAGTTTTAAACGGGTTTCAAAAAGCTGATTTGCAATGTGAAAGTTATACGAACTATTTAATCCCAAACTGAAATTGGTGAACCAGTAATCGAATGCAGATTGCAGTTGTGGATAAAGGGTGTAGTCGTATTCAAATTTTAGCAGCGGACCTATTGATAACTTATTTCTACATTTTTTGCAATAGAAAAGATAAGAAACTTCTGCTGGCTTCAGGTGAATGCTGAGCGCCGGAATGCCTTTGGAGAAAGGAATTGCAGCGCCAATCTGATTTTCAATACATATTGTTCTGTTGTTGTTTGTGGAAGCCAGGTAATGACTGTAATTCAGTGATGGCCCGGTAAAAACCAATCCAAAATTTGCACTTTCCTTTACCTGTTTAATACCAGATGAGTAACTTGAGTTACTGACAAGATTATTTTCCTGTGCGCGGCAGTTTAACAGTATCATAAGGACAAATAGTAACGTGCAGATTGATTTCATGGTCATTGGTTTACTGGTGTTTTACTTGTTTAATATGACGCTATTTAAGATAAATTGTTACGCTACCTCAAGAAGCTTCCGTTCCCTGAAATAACGGATCAAAAAGATATCGATGACAAGCACAAGTACATTCCAGATAATTAACGCTGAAAAACCCGCTGGTGAAAATATCCATTTCATGTCGACAGAGGTAAGAATTGCGGCGCCAACACTGGTTATTCCGTTAACGATAAAAAGAATACGCAGAATACGTTCATATTTGTTTGAGTTGAAAGTTAACGCCATAAAAATGAATGACAAGCCAATTCCTCCCCAACCATACATTTCAAGTGTCCATGCTAAAGAACCGGCGTTTGCCATGCTAAATGTAGCCAAAAGATATTCAGCTTCCGGTGGATTGTTCAGTGCCAGAAACGGAACGTAAGTAGTTTGAATAATGTAATTTAAAAAGACCACAGCCGTAAAAACGATGTTTATGACAAGCCCCGAAAACGCAATGATTTTCTTTTCATGGTTGGCCAAAAAGTAAAGGGTTATAAATGTTAGCAGCGAGCCGAGCACCAAAAAATAACCACAAAAAAAAGTGGCTGTCTGGATCCAGTGAAAAGATTTAATAAAAAGTTCCGGTCCCTGCCATGCGGGCTGTGGTCGAAATATAATTGTTAAAACAGGGAAAATTAATCCTGAAAACAGAATGCCGAACATATTGACATACACTGAACTCAGACCAAATCCGGCAATCTGCGAAATTTCTTTATTTTGATTTGCTAAAGCCATTTCATTTCTTTTTTAGAGAATTGTAGATGTTATTTTTTGTATTGCTTTGAAATGTCCAGTATATATTCAACATCTCGTTGATTCCAGATTCCGATGATTCTGTTTCTATCGCTTTTTAGTTTGCCAGTGTAGGTTGCGCTGGCAATACCAACCCGAAAAAATACGTTCTCGCCTGTAAATCGAAATTCAGAAACCGGAATGTCAAATGCATTCTGATCCGGACTGTCAAGAGTTGCTACCACCTCATTATCAGTGGTTTTTACGTTCAAAACAAATTGTGTTGTTGTTCCAAACTGGGTGAGTTTTCCAACCCAGGTTCCAACGATTACCGTATCAAGGTCAGCAATAGCAGTCGTTGAAATTTCCTTTACCCAGTTCTTTTCTGATAAGGCATTCAAAAAGGATTCTGCTTCTTCATGTCCATACGTTTCATTTAAAGCATCAATAAACAACTTTGTATTTGCTGCTTTTGATTCTGCAAATTTTTTGTAAAGCAGATGAAAAAATTCTTTGAGCCGACTGTCACCGTATTTTTTCTTCAGGTCGTTTAATAAAAGTGTTGGCTTGTAATACCGGTTGATTTCGCGTTCCCATGAATCACTTTTTGTTTCCAGCACTGAAACATCAGTTTGTGTGTTAAAGACAATTCCTTTATATTCTTCAACAAGCAGATCAGAAAAATCTTTTCCGATTAACTGCTCTGAAGCAAGCAAAGCTGAAAATTCAGCCAGACCCTCATTTATCCAGTCATCCGGTGTTGAAGGATTTGCTTTACTCCAGTAGTGCGCCATTTCATGTGCATTTAGTCTGAAATCTCGTGCATAGCCATTTGCAGCAGAAAGCTGTTCCAATGCATATTTTTCAGAAACTACAATTAACGGTGCCCGTGCATATCCTCCGGCAGTTCGGGGAGAGTAAACAACTCTTAGGTTATTGTTTGCACCTGCAACACCGTAAAGGTTTTCATAAAAATTCCAGGTTTTCATTAAATCGGTTTTCATCGAATCGGTGTATGACGCTGGCAGGCTTTTGTAATAAATTTCAATGGTCAGTTCGTTTTCTGATAGAACTGACTTTTTTAATTCCGGCGCAGCCACCAAAGTTATGCTGTAAACGTCTGATGATTCCCAGGTTGTAAGATTTCGTCCGCTGTTTTTTGTCTCTGTTATTTTAGTGCAATTGGTAACGATTTCAAATTTTTCCGGCAGATCGATACTCAGGTGATAAATCGGCTGCAAGTAGTTTTTTAGTTTTGGGTACCAGTCAATGTGGTCTGATAATTCAATCAGATCAGAAGTAACCATATTCAGATTACTGATGGTTTTTGGAAAATCTTCCTGCCTGATTTGCCCCGAATAATTAATTATCAATTTTTCAGGTTGGAAGTTGATGGAATATTCATTTGAATTTGAGTCCAGCGGAGTAAAAGAAGTAAAAAGAACCTCTTTCCCATCGGCTTCCACAGAAATTAATTTTAATGCTTTTGCAAGAACAAATACGGAATCGGAAGGGTGGATGATTTTAACCTTTCCTGAAAGTTTGTTCTCTTCGGGTTCGAAACTTAACCCGATTTTGTATTTACATTCAGTTTTTAAATTAGTTGACTGGGAATAACCAGTTTCAGAAGCAAATAAGCTGAATATAAGTAAGAGAACCCAATATATTTTTCCTGCACCTTTCATTAATACATTAAATAATCCGGTTTACTTTTTCAAAATATTCTTTATACGAATTGCCAAAATGTTCCTTTATCCGTTTCTCTTCCTCTTTGATGAAGATTTTCAACACAATGACCATTACAATTGCCGCCGATGGTCCTCCTGTAAAAATTGAATGGGTGTTATCCAGACAAACTTGTCAGACCGTAGTTGGTTTATATTTTTTTGTTTACTTATCATACATACACTGCGCCTCGCCTTATTTTTACACGATGTTATGAGTTGGCAAAATTCTTTAATCTATACTAAATAAATTTTTATTCTTTTTCTTATATAAATAATAAATTGTAATAATAACAGCAATTACCCATAGTACAATGATGGTTTTATCCCGTATTATTTTACTTGCATTTTCATCTAAACCTAAAGCTAAAAAATAAGCGTTAAAAGTTAAGTTAAATGATTTGTGGAATATGATAACTAGCAATATACTCCCTTTGGTTTTTTGAAAAAACCAAGTAAAAATTAAAGTCAACGGAAAAATTACTAATACATAATTAAGCAGAAAATTCTCTATTGGTATGTTGCCTCGCCAATCTTGAAATACAGCTAATGGAGTATGCCAAAATATCCATGGTAAAGCAAGTATAATACTTGAAACTATTGGATCATATTTATCTAATAATTTTGGAAGTGCAAATCCCCTCCATCCTAACTCTTCACCAAACATACCTATTAATAAAGGAAGTTGGAGGAAAAATATCAATACAGGTATATTTATGATTGAATATGCAAAACCTAACGTAATATTTTGTATTGGTTTTAAATTAAAAATTATTGCTAATAATGAACATATTACCCACCACAAATAAAACCCTATTAACCACCATAAAAGATTTACTCTCCATTGAACAACACGTTTTAAAAGTACTTTCACACCATGATTTCCATCAATTAAATAAGTCATAATTATCGCAGAGATTGCTGGTCCAAGAGAACCTAATATCCCCAACATGGTCTTGTAATTTGTCCAGGAGTTACCTTCCCAATTTGTCCAACCTAACTTAAAATGACCATAAAGTAATGGGATCCATAGTATCCAAGAAATTAGAAATGATAGTAAAAAGAAATATAAAATTGGATTTTTAGTAAGTATTGAAATAGTTTTTTTCATTATATATCTATTTTATTTGTTAATTAAAATTTCCATGTCTGTAAATTTTGCTTGTTTATAAAGAGAAATATCCAGTTATTACAAATTAATGCAAGTCCGGGAAGAATAAATAAGATCCATCTTGAGTAGATTGGATTTCTCGAAAGGGAATAAACACCGGTAGTGATCAATTTGCCTTTTGGAAATCCCAATGCAAATTGGATAATGGCACAACCCCAAAAAATTATACCTGGAATAATTAAAATCCATCCTGCATTCTTTAACGTATTTTCAATAAAAAAAGGAATAGAAACCAATGGCGGAATAAATATCTCAACGATAATTCCAATGATAAGAAAAAGGAATACCGGCCGCAAAATTTTTGCAGTTAATTTCATATATGCATTATATAATTCGATTTACTTTTTTAGTATATTCTTTATATGAATCACCAAAGTGTTCCAACATTTGCTTTTCTTCCGCAGTAATGTATATTTTCAGTGCGATAAACATGGCAATGGCTGAAACGAAAAAAATCCAGTTATTACAAATTCCTGCAAGTCCGGGAAGAATAAATACAATCCAACTGGCATAAATTGGGTTTCTTGAAAGCGAATAAACTCCTGTAGTAATAAGTTTTCCTCTTGGAAATCCAATTGTAAATTGTACAACTGCCCAAACCCAAAAAAATGCACCGGATATCGTTAGCACCCAACCGGCGTTTTTCAATGTGCTTTCGGTTAAAAGTGGAAGTGAAACGACTGATGGGAAAAGAAACTGTACTACGATTCCGATGATTAAAAACAAAATCATCGGTCTCATGATTTTTGGCCCGGCCCCTGTTATGCTAAGGCCAAGTGGTGAAATGGTTTTTGTTTTCATACGATTAAAATTGTTTGTTATTTATGGCATCGTATGGAATTCACATGATTAATTATCATTTTCGTTTGGTGTGAATTCCATTCTCATCTCATTTCATGGCTTAGAATTGATTAATTTCTGTTTTTAGATTTTCTGCGGACTTCACAAACCGGGTTTAGCATAACTTCTCCCACATTAATTTTGGGATTTTCAGAAAGAATTTTGATTTGGCTAATTTGGAATTTTTCGAATCCGCTTTCGCTAACCACAAGGTAATATTGGCCTGAGTCCAACATGGAAATGTAGAAATTGCCGAAATTGTCTGAGATTGTTCCTGCAACCATGGATGAATCCGAAGTTAAAAAAAGCGTAATTGTTACGTTTCCCAGCGGTAGATCGGAAGTTGCATTTCGAATATTACCAGTGATTTTGCCCGTTCCCGATACATTAATATTGGTAGCATTTACATAATAGGTTCCGGCGAAAATCAACATCACCAGAAGAATTGAATAGTTGATTGTTGTTTTCATTGTTTTCCGTTTTCATTGCTTACCCAAATTTCTCACATAAAAAGCAGAATGAAAAAATAAAACGAGTGAATGACGGATTTTAAAAGATGAATGGACAAGATGTCTGAATGAGAGATTTTTTGGGTGAAAAGAAAGTTGCTTTTTTAGAATTTAAAAACGATTTACTGCAAAATAAAATTAGGTAAAAATACCTGATCAATAGATGGTCAGGTATTTTAAAAATCAGGAAAATATCTTCAAATGATCAATATTTTTTCCTGATAGGATACATTACATCAACCAGTTTGTAGTTGGCTACCATTTCCTTTCCTGACGAAAAAAGGTAACACCAATTGAACCGGGAACAATCAGCGTTTTAAAATCATTAAACTCTTCACTACTGCGCATTTTTTCGCCAATGGCTTTTACTTTTTCCATGCTTTCGAAATGGAAAATAAAACGCCATATATTTCTTTCAATTCCTTTCAACAGTTCTGCATCAACATAGCCATCCTGCATTTTCAGGAAATCATTTAAGACTTCGGCTTTTGCAAGAAGCTGTTCGTCTGTTGCTGTTTCCAAAACCCTGATTTCTACAAACTCTGTAATCATTGTTGTTTTCATCGCATTAAATTTTTAGTGACTTTACTATTTTAGTTTTTACTCTATGCAAATTTCATTATTGAATCGGAGCGTTGCAAAAAATTCAATATGAATACCTGATTTTTAGTAATGAATATAAAAACGGAAGTGATGAACTTTTAAACAAAAAAGAGGCATCTGAGATTGTGTCTCTTAAAACTTATAACGGATATTAAAAACTGAAAAGGAAAGAAGTTTAGTTTTCCTTTTCCAGTATTTTCAGCATTTCGATGCCTGCTTTATTTTCAGGGTTGATTTCAACAGATTTGCGATAGGCAATAATTGCTTCAGATTTATCGCCTGCTGTTGCAAGTCCTTCTCCCAGACTGTCCCATGCATTCCACGATTTAGGATAAAGGATTGTAACGAACCTGAAAATCATGTTGGCGGATGTTTTATCATTTAGAAGCACAGCGTAACCAAGCCGGTTTAAATCGTATTCACTAAAATCCCATTCCGAAGTTTCATCTGTAAATCTCTTTTCAAAAGTTCTCAGTGTTTGTTCTAGTGAGTTGGTTTTCAGACTTTGCCAAATCTGATTTGCTACAAGAGGTTTCATATTTTCCACCGGACGCCCATAATAAATATCAGTAATTCCATTAAACATTTTTTCGAGCGGGGCGCTTCCTCCGTTGCTAAGTATAACAACCAGCAACTGGTCGTCAGGAATTTGATAAAAACGGGTGTGCCACGCGAAAAGAAAACCTTCATGAGTGCGTACTTTTTTCATTTCTTTGTTAATTCCAATTGGTGATTCGCGTATTTCCATACCACATCCGTAATTGTTCAGGTTTGCTGTAAACATGGCATCGAACGAAGTTTTCGATAAAAAATCAGTAGTGTACAAAGCCCTGTCGAATTTCAGTAAATCTTCGGTTGTTGAATAAAGAGAACCGGCAGCAAAAGCGGTTGACATATTCCAGTAGGGTGGATTTGAAAAATCGGTAAAATTGTGCATATATCCAGTCGCCAGCTCCGGAATAACTTTGTATTGATTTGGTTGAATGTCTCCAGAATTTGTCATTCTCAGCGGGTCGAAAATAAGGTTTTGTAAGGCCGTTTCGTAACTCGTACCTGACGCTTCTTCAATGATAAGTCCCAACAGAAAGTAAGCCGTGTTATTATAATTCCATTTTGTGCCCGGCTGGAATTCCAAATCGCCCTGACAGTATTTTTTTGCAAAGTCAAGTTTATCGATAGGGCCGTTGCCAAACTCTTTCATGACATCGTCAACCGTTTTTCCACGCAATACAAAATAATTCGGGATTCCTGAAGTGTGGTTTAAAAGTTGGCGGATGTTAACCTTGTTTCCCGTATCTTTTCGATACCATTCTAAAACATCCGATAATCTTGTGTCAAGAGATATTTTCCCCTGGTCAACCAGTTTCATAATTGTTGAGGCCGTAAATACTTTTGTTATTGAAGCCAGAATGAATTTGGATGAGGGCGTATTTTTGACCTCCCATTCCATATTTGCAAATCCATATCCTTCCGATAAAAGTACTTTTCCTTTTTCGGCTATCAGCACCGAACCGTTAAAAGTTCCCTGGTTGGCATAAGAAGAGATGTAGCTTTGCAACTTTTCAGTTTTATCAGAAACTGGTTTTTGCGCATTTGAAATGGTAAATGAACAAAAAAGAAGGATTAATACACAAAAGTTAATTGAAACTGGTTTCATAGTTTTTGTTTTTAATTTTATAAGAGCAAAAATTGTATTTATTCTGCGATTGACTTTATTTGAATTATTGAGTGACAAATATTCGATGTTGAATATGATAATATGATTGGTGAAAGAATCAGTTTGTTTTATTTCAACTCCTTAAATGTTTCAAGTATTTCCGGATAGTATGATTCAAAATCAGGGAATTGAGTTCTTTTTGACTGGTAGATTCTAATATTTTCCAACAAATTATCAAGATAACTTACCCCTTTGGATTTTTCTTTATCATAAGCTTCCTGACCGATTTCCTCTGATGCTGAAAAGGCCAGAAATGTTGTTACAGATCTCACAGTAAACTCATTAATACATTCCTGCCAATCGCCACATACATTTTTTTTGGCCACATCAGGAATTAAATCGTAATTTGATGAAAAGTCCTTGACGATATCCCAGTTTTTTTCAGTTAACGGATTAATAAATGGGTGACTGAATTCATGGCGAATCATGTATTTCAGGTAATTTGTATTTCCAAAAAAAGGAACATTATCTGAAACTGACTTTGGTCCCATTGTATTGTAAATTTCACGCTGATCGTTTAAACAAATTAACGAGTTTCCATAACCTACAAAACTGTAAAGACTTACCAGAACAATATTATATGATTTCTGTTTTTTTCCGTAGAAAGTTTCCAGTTCAGAAATGTAATCGATTTCACCCAGGTTTTTAACGGTGTTTTGAATGACCTCATTATAATATGTTTTGTGGGTGTTAAAAAATTTATTGAAAGAAGATTCAACGGCAAAATTTCGTAAAAGGTCGAGAAATACGTTAAGGGAATCAATTCCTCCAATTCGGTTAACCACAAATTCTTCCAACTCAACATCGCTTCTTAAATTCAGCAATTTATCAGTAAAAAGCATAATATTTGATGGTGCGCTAAAGTTGAGCATTCTTGGCTGCCGGCTTAACCGATCGAACATTTTCACCGCGGGGTGATTTTTAAAAGGTGTAAATTGTTTTATGACATCAGTTTTGTATTCCGAAGAATCTTTTGTCATCAGAAATCCAAAAACTGAATTGTATTCACCGATAGTTTGGACTATTGAAATTAATTCAACTTGTGGTATAACACTAACATTTATTTCATTGTGTTTAACTGATATTTCTTCCGGCAATTGATAGACTACCTGAGCAAATGTTCCCTGTTGAAAAGAAATGATTAAAAAAACGATTAACCAACAAAATTGTGTTTTCATGTTATAATGTATTTTGTTTAAATACTGTTTACGTTGCTTAACTGTTTTCATTGCTTACCCAAATTTCTTACAATAAAAGCAGCTGAGAAATTATAAATGGATGAATGACGGATTTTTACAGATGAATAAGGAAAAAGTTGAAATAATCAGAATCGGGAAGTTTTGGTAACCTAAAACTAAAAGATCTCATTCCTGAATTTTTGTTTTAGCTCATTGGAATTGTATTTAATTCCCCGGCATAAATACAAATGCTGAACACCCCATTCTTTGTCGGATGCAAACCTGTTTTCAATGTCATCAATCAATTCTACATCATCGAAATATTGTAACCAATGATCTGTGTCCCAGCTTAAATCACTTATTACAATAACCGTAACATTTTTTGAAAATTCAGGAACCCAGTTGTAATATGAACTATGAAATGAAAATGCTTTTGGTAATCCGTATTTTCTTCCCAGCAGGTTAATTCCTCCAGCCTGTGAATAATGCCTTCCCCAGATCAGGCAATTGTTTTTTTCTTCAGGAGGAAGTTTGGAATAAGTTGAATCTACCTCAGTAAGAATCTTATTCCATATTCCTGCTGAATAATAATTTTCAAACGGCAAAGGAATTTTATCCGTATCACTTTTACTGGGATAATAAAGTTTTAGATAAGTATTTAACGGCAAAACCGGGACTGCTTTTGGCATGAGAATTATTCCTGTCAAAGCCAGTAGAGATACATAACTATATGCAACCCATTTTCTTTTTAACAGGTGAGTTTCGAGAAAAACGGCGCCAAAGGGAATTATGCCAAGAATTACAGGGAAAAAATAATAGGCTTTCCCTTTTGCAATAATCAACAAAAGAAAGGTAAAAAGCAGGGAAAATAATACCACTTTTTGACTCTTGAATTTCGAGGAAAATGGCACAATAAATAATCCGCTTATCCATACAACTGCCGAGATTGGATTTAGCATAAGAAACAAACTTTTCAGTTCATTTAAAACCGATGATTTGTCGAGTTGTGTTTCGTACAATTTTGAAAAATGATGAAAGACCGGCAGACCGTTTTTTATTTGCCAGATGATATTTGGAATTATTATGATTAAAAAAATTAAAACTAGCTAACCACAACTTTTTTTGCCTGATTAGTTTCGTTTGAAATAGTAAGACGGAAATACCGGTTCCTGCCAATAAAAACGCAATACTGTATTTGGAAAGAAATCCGATTGCAGCCGATATAGCGAAGTAAGTATAAGTATTTTGATGCTTCAGTATTCTGAAATTTTATCAACCAGTAAATGCATAGTATCCAGGTTGTTTGCTCAAAAATAACAGGAAGAAAAAGTCCTCTTGAAGCTAGCAATCCGGGTGAAAAAAGTAAACACGACAAGGTAATTATTAAAGCCGGATTTTTTCCGCCAAGTTCAATAACAATTAGTCCGCATAGCAACATTATTACCGCAGAAGCAACATATACAAACAGATGATTTACAAAAATAGAATCGGAATGAAACAGGTTTTGAATTCCGGCCAGCCACGCGATTATAGGCGAAAAATCCATATAGCCGAAGGCCAAATGATTACCGGCATCGATATGGAGTAATTCATCACCATGAAAACCCGAATAAAAGTCAGCAAGAACTTTAACCGCAAAATTGACAATCAATGCAACAATGAGTATATATTCATTTTTTAATTTCTGGCTTATCATTTCTCTTTCTATTTGCTAAGATTATTAATTTAATATGCTTTGATTTGGTCTTTCCAGAATTCGTTAAAGTTGGATTTTGGGTTTTTGAACAGGTAAATTTTTGTACCGTATTCTATCGCCAGCAATTTTCCACGGTACCAATTTCCACCTTTTCGTTGAAGAAATTTTGCATGTCCCTGAAATTGCCGCTGTCCAAAGCATCTGTGCCAATTACGTAAACTAACTCGTTAATCCCGTTATCAAATTTTTGCGGAAGCCAGTATTGAAATGATTCGCTAAAACTTAGTGGTTCAGGTAATCCATATTTTTTTCCAATTACACTAATTGCACCTGCCTGTCCGTAATTCGCACAGAAAATAAAACTTTTGTTTTTATCTTTTACCTGCATTCCAGGCTTCACTGGTTTTTTCGGTTATTTCATTCCATCCAAGCATATCGGCATAAATTTGTGGCAGTTTTCTGAAATTGCCGTCTTCGTCTTTTCGAAGCAAATCTGTTCCTGTTGCGCTTGAAAAGGCATCAAAATAACGAACCATTTTGGCAGGTTTAAAAACGGGTAAACTCAGTGGCAACAGTAAAAGCGATAAAACAACCAACACTCCGGTAATGGAAATAAACAGTGTTTTTCGGGTGGACACTTTTTCTACAAACAGCGAACCGACGACGATAAAAAACGGGTAAAGTCCTGACGCATACATGCTTTTCCCCCTGAGTAATAAAAACAGAAGTAAAACCACCGCGGAAACGGATAGCAGCATTCGATATTCCCGGAATTCTTTCTTTATCAAAAAGAATACGATTCCTGGTAATACAATAAATGTGAAAGGCAATAAAAAAATTAGTTGCTCAATTATAAAATCGAGGTGTTTCACGTTGTCAAGCTGACTTTCCTTTAACTCTTTCATGTGGTTGACAACCGGGAGCTGATGTCCGATTTGCCAGATAATATTTGGTGATGCAATTGTAACAGCAAGAGCTAAACCCATGTAAAAGAATTTGTTGGAAAAAAGCATCCGGTGTCTGGTGAAGGCCAGCACGAGTAAAACAGCTGTCAGAAGAAAAATGACGTTGTATTTGTTCAGAATGGAAAAACCAATTGTAATTCCGAAAAGAATAAGGAATTTGTTTTTCCCGGAATTTATAAACCGGATGAAGAGAAATAGTATGAGTGTCCAAAAAAAGATATCAAAACAATAGGGGGTGAAAATTCCGTAAACGGTTGCAAGAAACATGGTCACTGAAACGCCAATGGCAGAAAGCAACTGCGATTGAAATTTTCCTTTTAATTCTTTGGCCATCCGGGCGCTTAAAATCACGAGCATTCCGCTTATCAGGGCAGGAAAAAACCGGACCGAAAATAATGGAGTAGCCAAAAATGCTTTTTGAAATAAAAGCTAAGAATCCCACAATAGGCGGGGATGTGGCATATCCAAAATCCAAATGGTTGCAAAATGAAAAATATAGCAATTCATCGCGGTGGTATTCAAAATTAAATCCTGACAATAAATGCAGGCCAAAGTTTACCAAACCAATTAAGGCAATGATAAAGAAACGTGATTTATTCTTCATTTAAATCGTTTGTTCATTTGTAATCCGGATTAGTAGTTATGTTCTGATTCTTAAAAATTAAATACTGTTGATGATATAGAACTTCTGGACGCGGGGAATTAAAGTAAGGATAATGATTAAAATTCCGTTGCCAGCAATAATTGATTGCAGAATAAAGTATTCTGCCATTATTTGCTGAACTATTATCCAAACAACGCTTATTATCCCTGTGTAAAGGGAAAACGTCCAACCCCAGTGTTTATCAGAATAAACATTGATAATATTGAAAAAGGGAACTTTTTTTCTGTAAAACAATCCAAAAAGAGCAATTAACGGAAAGAACCCCAAAACAGAAAAAAGAATAATTCCCGGAATCAGGTAATTGGGGAAAGGAATTAAATCGAGCCATTTCGGGTCCATTTGCAGCAATGTTCCATCGGGCGATATAATTAAACTGCCTCCGCCATAAATTGCTCCTGCTGAAAGGAATAGCAGTAAAAAACTGAGGATATAAATTTCAAAAGGCCGTTTCATGTTTTGCAATTCAAATTAATCCTTCATCCTTTATCTTTCAATTAATCCTTTTTCCCGTCCACCCATTTTTTGAAATCGGGAACTTTGTCGATACTTACGAAAATACTTTCATTAACAGGCGGGTTCAGCTCCAGTTTTAACCGGCTTTTCGGAAATATATGAATGTTGGCGATGGAATTCAGGTTCACCAAATATTGCCTGTTGATCCTGAAAAACTGTTTTGGGTCGAGTTCTTCCAAAAGATTATCGAGACTTTGATCGACTGAATACTGGCTTTTTGAATTCATGGCAACAAATGTGATTCCGCTGGTTGAGAAAAAATAGGCAATGTCTTTTACATCAATACTTTTTAGCTTCTGACCGACAACAACGGAGTAACGTTCGCGATAGGTTCTTTCTTTCACAGACATTAGTTTGTAAAGTTCGGTAAGGTTTACCATTTGCTGCGTTTCACCCCAGTCGCGGTATTTGTTTATTGCTCGTTCAAGATCTTCCTGTACAATTGGTTTTAGCAGGTAATCAATGCTTTTAAGTTTAAAAGCTTTAATCGCATATTCATCAAAAGCAGTAGTGAAAATGATAGGGACATTCACTTTTACCTGGTCGAAAATGGAAAAGCTTAATCCATCTTCCAAATGAATATCCAGAAAAATCAGATCGGGATGAGCATTGTTTTTGAACCATTCTACAGACTCGGCTATTGATTCCAGTTTTGCCACAATCTCAATAGATGGATCAATGGTTTTTACCATCATTTCAAGTCTGCGTGCGGCCAGTTGTTCATCTTCAATAATTATGGTTTTCATAGGTTGTATTGTTATAAAAAGATAAGTTCGTTAGGGTCAGTCTGAGCGGAGTCGAAGACTGTTAAAGCACACTTCGACTTCGCTCAGTGTGACTCCATATTCAATTTTATTTACTGTCAAAAATCTCACTAAAGAATCCAGCACCTATTGGCTTTCTGTAATCGATGTCTGAGTTCAGGTATTTTTCAAGCATACCAATCAACTCATTTTTCACTATTGGTTTATGCAGATAATCAATTCCTTTGGTGGTGAATGCTTTTATGGCTAAATCATCGGTGGCGGTCGTAAAAACAATGGGACTCGAAACACTGACTTTTTCAAAAATGGCAAAGCTCAGATTATCTTCCAGGTGAATATCAAGAAAAATCAAATCCGGTTCAGGATTATTACTAAACCACTCAATTGAGTCACTTACCGATTCAAGCCACGCAGCAATTTCAATATTAAGATCAAATTCTTTGATCATATTTTCCAGCCTTTTGGCGGCATACATTTCATCTTCAATGATTACTATTCTCATGTCTGTATTTTAAATTTTATTTATTCAGTTTTCAGAGGGATTTGAGCGACAAAACTCGTTTCAGTTTTTATAAATTTTGGGGCAGGCATTTCCAGTAAATGATAACGGTGTTCTATATTTTTTAATCCGACGCCCGTTGATGCCATGTGTGACTCTCTTTCCTGCAGGTTGTTCACCACATTTAGTATGTTGTTTTCATCAATGTGAATTTCAATTTTCAATGGGTTCTTTTTCGACATTGAATTGTGTTTGATTGCATTTTCAATCAGTAACTGTAAGGCAAGTGGTAATATCATCAGTTCTTTCTTGTCGTCAGGAATAGAGACTGTGACTTCTATTTTATCCATAAAACGGATGTTTAACAGGAAGATGTATGCATCCAGAAAGTCAAGCTCCGTGTTTAAGTTCACCAAATCGTTGTCCTTATTTTCCAGCACATAACGATATACTTTTGAAAGGTGTTCGGTGAATTTCTCTGCCAGGTCAGGTTCAAGTTTTATCAGTGAAGTCAGCACATTTAAACTGTTGAAAAGAAAGTGTGGGTTTACTTGCTGGCGAAGCACTTCGAATTGCGATTGCAAGTTTTCTTTTTGCAAACGGATAAGTTGCGTATTGGCTTCTGTAAGTTTCAACGAACTTTCCTGAATGCGGATTTCAAGATTTTGATTCAACGCTTCCAGCTTTTCTTTTGCTATTCGCAGTTCTTCCTCGGTTTTAATCCTTTCAGTAATGTCGCGGGTAATGATAAAAGCAGCCGGCTGTCCGTCGAATTCTGAAGTTCGTGTGTTAAGTTCAACCTGCAAAAACTTACCATCTTTTCGTTTAATCTTACTCCGATACATAACCTGAAATTCTTCTCCTGCCATTCTTCGTTTGTGATACGATTGCATTAAATTGTGATTTTCAGGTTCAACATAATCAAGATAAGATTGACCGATTAATTCTTCCACTGAATATTGCATCATTTCACAAAAAGCACGGTTTACAAATTTGAACCGTCCGTTTTGTGTTATTATTATCCCGTCCAGGGCTTTGTCAATTAAGGTTCGGTATTTCTCTTCGCTTTCTAATAGTGCAAGCTGCATTTTTTTACTTTCCGTAATATCATGCAATGTCATAAAAGCAGCTGGTTTACCTTCATATTCCACTGTTGATGAATGAACTTCCACGTCAATTATATCGCCATTTTTTGTGAGCAATTGTAATGAGTAGTTCATCGATTTAATTATCCCTTTCATCCGATCGGAATGAATTTTTAGAATTCGGTCCCGTTCCTTTTCAGGAAGAATATCTGCTCCGTCCATATTGTAATATTCATCCAGAGTATATCCCAGCATCTGGCACATGGCGCTGTTCGCAAATTTGAATTTTCCATCTTGTGCAATTATAATTCCGTCCTGCGAATTCTCCACCAATGTCCGGTATTTTTCCTCGCTTTCAAGAAGTGCGTTTTCCATGGCAACATTATCTGTCATGTCAAGAATAATTCCCCGGATTCCTGCTACTTCTCCAAGATAGATTATTGGAGCTGTAAATGTCATCGCCGGAAAAGTTTCCCCGTTTTTACGCACAGCAGTATATTTATTTCCTGATGTAGCTTTCTTTTCTTCCAGTGTTTTCTTAATGTTCCGTTTTAATTGTTCATGTTGTTCCGGCGAAATAAAACGGAATGCCGAAGTCCCGAGGTCAGAATCATCAAGTCCGAATTGTTTATAACCGGTTTGATTAAAATAAATGATGTTCCCGCTGGTATCCAGTTCGTAGACCGTTTGAGGCAACATCTCTGAAAGCTCACGATATTTCTGTTCACTTCTTTTCAACGCTTCCTGCATTTTTCTGCTTTCAGTAATATCACGAGATGTAAAAAAACTTGCCCACTGCCCATCAAACTCAATAAAAGTCGAAGAAGTTTCACATTCTTTAATTTCTCCGCTTTTGGTAACCATTTTAAATACTTCGTGGATTGTCGAGGCATCTTTGTTCTTTCTCCTTTCCGAAATTTTCATTGCTTTTTCATGGTCATCCCGGTGCAATGTATTTACCGATGGCATATTATATAACTCTTCACGAGTGTATCCGAGCATTTTACAGAAAGTATCATTGGCAAACAAAATCCTGTTGTCGCGAATAATTGTAATTCCTTCCAGTGAATTTTCAACCAGTGTTTTATATTTTAATTCACTCTCCTGTAAAGCCTTTTCAATTTCTCGTTTCTCGGTTATATCCTGTTGAATGACAATGAATCCATCGATTTCATTCTGTTCATTTTTATATGGAGCTGCAATGGTATTTGCCCAGTATTTGCTCACCGTTCTTATGAATGGTCAGCAGTTCACCCTGCCAGCTTTTTCCTTCTGCAAGTTTCGAAACAATTTCTTTTCTTGATTCCGGAACTTCGGTAATTCCTTTGTACAGCGTGTCGTTAATATTTTTATGAAGAAGATCTTCTTCCGTATAACCTGAAATGTGCGTGAAAAAGGGATTTATGTATTCAAATCTGGAATGTTTATCCATGATAAAAACCGCACCTGGTGCCTGATCGAGAACAAGCCTGAATTTCTTTGAGTTCCTTGTTTTTTGCGTTAAGCTCAATGTTTTTAAGTTCCAGTTCCTTTTTTATTCTGAGGTTTGATGCATCGAGCTGATTCCGGATGTAAGCGGCAAAAAAACTTACAATTAAAGTGACTGAATAAAGAAAAATTATTTTGCCCATTTCGTGATGTACAATCCTAAACTCCTGTTGGGCATACTGGCCGGCGAATAAACATCAATACAAATACAAAGCTGTGAATAATCATTTCCCTGAAATTGATAGGGAACCAATACAAACCACGACACGATAATAAAGAACAGGCCAAACCAGTAAGGGCTTTGGCTGGCACCGGTAAACATTGTTAGCAGCATACAAAATGTAGTACCCAGATAAAATCCTGCTACCAGATGTTGTTTGATTGCACGTGCGTCATTTCGGGTCAGGCCAAGAATCAGGTTAATACTAAAAATGGAAATTGTAATCCACCGAAGCCAGGGCAGACGATAATCAATGGCTTCAACGTAATATTTATCAAGAACCTGCCACAACAGAATAACTGCAATTCCACCAATGGTTAAAATGGATAATATATGTTTCTGGCTGCTAATCCATGAGTTGGATTGGTCCGGATCACGGGTAATGGTGAATAATTCGGCTAGCTTCATTTTGATGATTTTGGTTGATGCCAAATTAATAGTTTTATTTCTATTCCCGTATTTCAGATTATTCATATTTTTTCGAATTTCAGTAATTCTAAAATCAGAGAACTGCAAGTTCAACATGCAGGAAAATGTTCAGTGTTTTTTTGAAACTCAGGATAACGGGATTCAAAAAGAAAAATGTCCATTTAACAGTCAGAAATACCTGTTTCAGTAAATCAATAACCGATGAGAAAATCGTATCGTTAATGATTGGGATCAAGTTTTTTGTTTTCATTATTATTGATTTTTACATGCATGAATCAAGTTTGCGGGTATAAAAATCGGTGAAGATTTTCTTTGAGTGTTCAGCGCCCCATTTTTCAACTCCCATTTTCTGAATCATACAGAGGTTGAAAATTTTCAGGGCGTGCGGAACTCTTTCAGCACGATCAGCAAGCGGTTGCAGGCGAGGACAGGGAAATTCATCACATTCAAAGCAGAATTCCACATTCTTAGCTTGAATACACTTGTACATTTTACAATTGCCATCAATTCCAAGAATTTCAAGGCCAGGACAAAAACCATTATTGTCGCGACATCCTTTGCACATAAATTTATCAAAAGAAATATTGTTTCTTTTCAAAAAAGCTTCTCTGTTTTCCTTGTTTTCTTCGCCAATATACAGCGGGCAATTGAAGCAGTCTTTTCCGCATGGTGCGGTCAGATTTTTATAATCCATGGTTTTCTGTTTTTTGTTTAAAATTATGTAATATGGCATGAGCCGGTAATTTTATTTGGTTGAATGACGGAAAAAGAGTGGTGAATACTGAATTAAAGATGTCGGGCAAAAAATTTATTAATCGGAAATAGCTATTTTTAAGATAATTTATTTTTCAGGTTATTGATTATTTTAACATATTTACAGAAGTACTAATGACCTTCATTTTTAAATAAGTATTTAAAACAAATAAAACATGAAATTCAATTTATTCTTAATGGCGTTAATACTGCTTTTTGTTTCTGTATCAGCACAGGAAGTTGAAGATATTGTTGCAAAAGGTGCCGAATTAAAACAGGCTGGAAATACATTTGATTTTACCGAAGGTCCCGCTGTTGCAAAAGATGGAAAAGTGTATTTTACTGATCAGCCAAATGATAAGATTTATGTGTGGGACGAAAACAATGGAATTTCTCTTTATAAAGAGGGAACAGACCGGGCGAACGGAATGTATTTCGACAACAAGGGGCATTTGGTCGCTTGCGCCGATGGAAAGAATCAGTTGATATATTTCGATGAGAATAAAAACATACATGTTCTATATGAAAAGTATAACGGAAAATTGCTGAACGGACCAAATGATGTTTGGATAAGAGCCGATGGGGGAATTTATTTTTCCGATCCGTATTTTAAGCGTGATTACTGGGATCCGGCAAGGGGAGAAGAACAGGATAAAAGGGGAGTTTATTATCTGAGTCCGGAAGGAAAAATTAAACGGGTGATTGAGGATTATGTGATGCCCAATGGAATTGTTGGTACGCCTGATGGCAAAACATTATATGTGTCAGATATGTACGGCAGAAAAATATGGAAATACAAAATTGAATCCAACGGTGATCTCACCGAAAAAACATTGTTTGTTGAACAAGGCGCGGATGGAATGACAATCGATAACAAGGGAAATATTTATCTGGCATTAAGAAGAGTACAGGTTTATTCCCCTGAAGGCAAATTAATAAAGGAAATAAGTGTGCCCGAAACACCTTCAAATTTATGTTTTGGCGGAAAAGACCGGAACATACTTTTTATAACTGCCCGTAAAGGAGTTTATACCCTTGAAATGAATGTGCATGGTGTAAACTAAAAGAAACGTTTTAGTTTCGGCGGAATTATTCTATCAATTTCATTATCATGAGCTCGTAATGTGGTTATTTTGGCAGGAATAGTATTGTTTTACGCCAAAAAATCTGAATTTATTTCTTGGATAGTTTTTTGATGATTGGCTCATTACAACTATTTTGAATAAGAAGAATATTATGACCGATCAGGAACTTAAAATAAAATATAAGGAAATCTGTACAAATCTGGCCGGACGCCGGTTAAAACCCGCTTTCGATTTACTGGAGAAATTAATAAATGAAAGTGGAATGCTGATTTATATGGATGAATGGCGCACGCTGGAACAAACCTATAATTACATGTTGCAATACACCGTAGAAGGAATTCAGGATCCTGAGCGGCAGAAAGTTTACCGGAAGTTAATTGTTTCAACATTTGAACTGACAGATAAAATTTATGATACTGTTCGTCAAAAACAATCACCTTCAATTGAATTTGAGAAGAAAAGAACTTTTGCATTGAATGAAAATATAAATGTAAAAGAAATCATTCAGGAACTTGAAGATTATTACTTACAAAATGAACTGATTTCCATAGCAGAAGAAAACGATGTAAAAAGCAGTTCAAAAATTGATGAGTCAATAATTTATCAGCAAAAAATAGTACAGTTTTTTTACCGTTTTTGGTTTTTAAATCAGCTAAAAGTTGCCGATCAGGAGTTATTTCATCAATTTATCAGTAGCAAACAAATAGATGTACATTACAAGGCATTAATGGTTTCAGCCGTTACGCTAAGCCTTCAGCGATATTTTGATGAGGCAAAGTTCAACATGCTTTTCGATGCTTTTGAAAATGATGACAGCGAAATAAATCAGCGGGCATTGATAGGAGTGCTTATTAATCTGTATAAATACGACCAACGTTTACCTTTTTATCCATCGGTTACCAGTAGGTTAACATTACTAAATGAAAATTCAGGATTTAAACAAAATCTGGAAAGGGTTATAATCCAATTTATTCGAAGCCGGGAAACAGAAAAGATCCAGCAAAAAATCAAAGATGAAATCATTCCTGAAATGATAAAAATAAGTCCAAACCTGAAAGACAAAATCAATTTGCAGGATTTGATGGATGAAGGGACCAGTGACGATAAAAACCCGGAATGGGAAGAAATATTTAAAGATTCTCCCGGGTTTATGGATAAAATGGAAGAATTTTCAGAGCTTCAGATGGAAGGCGCTGATGTTTTTATGGGGTCGTTCTCAATGTTAAAGAGTTTTCCTTTTTTTTACGAGGTTCATAACTGGTTTATGCCGTTTTTTACTGCAAACCCTGAGGTTGACATGCAGTTACCCAAAGATGATAAAACGGCGAATCGTTTTATGGAAGCCATAAGTATGGCGCCTATTTTATGTAACTCCGATAAATATTCGTTTTGTTTCAGCATAAAGAATCTTCCGCCCGAAAACCGTGAATTTATGGCTGAAGGTATGAATGCGGAAATGAGCCAGTTTAATGAATTGCAGAATGATGAGGAATTAACTGATCCGGGTAAAAAATCGGGTTTTATTTCTAACCAGGTTATTCAGGATTTGTACCGGTTTTATAAACTTCACCCGCGTAAAGCCGATTTTGAAGATGTGTTTAGCTGGCGGTTCGATTTCCATAATAAAAATATCCTGGGTGATATTTTGAAAGAAGACGATAAAATCCTCAGAAATATTGCCGAATATTATTTTAAAAAGAACTATTTTGAGGAGGCTGCCGAGATTTTTAGACACATGTTAACTAATGAGAAAAACGGTGAGCTTTACCAGAAACTTGGGTATTGTTATCAAAAAGCCGGAGATTTTCAAAAAGCACTTAAAGCATATCAAAAAGCAGAGTTATTTGATTTAAATCTTTTATGGAATTTCAAGAAAATTGCGCTCTGTTACCGAAATCTTAAAGAACCTCAAAAAGCTCTTGAATATTATTTAATGGCTGAAAATCTGAATGAAGAGGATTTAAATACAGAATTGAATATTGGACATTGCTATCTTGAATTGGAACAGTTTGAAGAAGCGTTGAAGTATTATTTTAAAGTGGAATACCTGGCACCGGATAATAAAAAGGTCTGGCGTCCTATTGGCTGGTGTTCGTTTGTTACTGGTAAAAAACAGCAAGCATTAAAGTATTTCAAAAAGCTGGTGGATGATGAGCCCAGCAAACACGATTTAATGAATATGGGACATGTTCAGTGGAGTTTAGGAAAAAGGAAGCTGGCGCTCGAGTTTTATAAAAAATCAATTGCTAAAACCGATTTCACCGAACGGGAATTTTTTGAAGTATTTGATGAAGATCTCCGTTTTCTTTTGAAACAGGGAGTGGATAAAGATGATGTTCCGATTATGCTCGACCAGTTGCGTTACTTTGTGGAAGAATAATTCAGAATAGGAACAAAATAAAATATTAGCCGGAAGAGTAAATTTCTTCCGGCTTTTTTGTTACTAATTTTCTGATTAAGTGGAAAGAATGTATTTTTAGTCATTAAAACGAATGAACTAACTTATGAAAATCAGAATTTACTTCCTGTTAATTCTATTATTTATTATATCTGTTCGTTGCAAAACTTCTGATAACGGAAAGAACGACTTGAGTTTATGGTACAAAGCACCTGCAACTGATTGGATGACAGAAGCGCTCCCCGTTGGTAATGGTTATATGGGTGCGATGTTTTATGGCGGTGTTGATCAGGAACAAATTCAGTTTACTGAAGGATCGCTCTGGAGTGGTGGCCCCGGTGCAAGTTCTGATTATAATTTTGGTAATCGAAAAGATGCCTGGAAATACTTGCCGGAAGTACGTGAACTATTAAATAAAGGAAAGTTTACTGAAGCAGATCGTTTGGCAAAAAAACAGCTAACAGGTGTTGAAGATAATTTTGGCGCCCAGCAAACCATGGGCGATTTGTTTATTCGCATTGATAAAACAGGAGAACCTTCGAAATATAAAAGAGAAATTGATTTAAATACCGGTGAAGGAAAGGTTTCCTACGAAATGGATGGCGATCATTTTGAACGGACGTACTTTGGTGATTATCCGCAAAAAATATTGGTTTATCATTTTAAAAGCAGTGCAAAAACGGGGTATAAAATTCAATTCAAAACACCGCATATTAAATTAAAAGAAACTTTCGATAACTATGTGTATTCATTTGTAGGTCAGGTTGCTGACAATAAAATGGAATTTGAAACCTGCCTGATAATAGAGAGTGATGGGAAAATAAGTTTCGTGAATGGAGAAATAATAATTTCCGGGGCAAAAAATCTAACCATTTATCATGTGGCTTCAACGGATTATTTGCCTGAATATCCGACTTATAAAGGGAACGATTATTTGACGGAGAACAAGAACATTCTGGCAAATATTAATGGGAAATCGTACAATAAAATCAGGAAAGAACACCTGAAAGATTACCGGAATTTATATGACAGAGTTGAACTTAATTTGGGAGAAAATACGCGGGATTCAATTCCAACCAATCGTCGTTTAATTGAATTTGCCGAGGGCACTGATGACCCTGGTCTTGAGCAAATTTATTTTCAGTACAGTCGCTACCTGATGATTTCTGCATCGAGGCCAGGCACATTGCCGATGAATCTTCAGGGGAAATGGAACAACAGCACAAATCCTCCGTGGACCTGTGATTATCATACAAATATTAACCTTGAAATGCTTTACTGGCCGACAGAAGTTGCCAATCTGAATGAATGTCATTTGCCGTTATTTGATTACATGCAAACTCTTGTTGAACCTGGCCGGGTTTCTGCAAAAGATTTTTTCAATGCGCGTGGCTGGATTGTAAATACAATGAATAATGAATTTGGTTATATGGCAACTGGCTGGGATTTTCCTTGGGGATTTTTTCCCGGAGGCGCTGCCTGGTTATGTCAGCATGCATGGGAACATTTTGCATTTACCCGCGATACAACCTTTTTAAAAGAAACTGCCTATCCGTTAATGAAGGAAGCGGCTCTATTCTGGATGGATTATTTAACGGAAGATGAAAATGGATTTTTGGTTTCCAGTCCATCGTATTCGCCTGAACATGGCGGAATATCAAAAGGTGCTTCCATGGATCATCAGATTGCCTGGGATGTTTTGAATAATTGCATTCAGGCCTGCGAAATACTGAAAAATGATGATGTTTTTAAAACGCAGGCAACTTCCGTGCGCGACCGGATTTTACCTCCAACCATTGGAAAATGGGGACAGTTACAGGAATGGAAAGAAGATGTGGATGATCCCAATGATCATCACCGGCATGCATCACATTTATTTGCGCTCTATCCGGGGAAACAAATAACCATGGAAACAACACCTGAATTGGCAGAAGCAGCAAGAGTAAGCTTAAATGCCCGCGGTGATGATGGAACAGGCTGGTCATTGGCTTGGAAAATAAACTTCTGGGCACGGCTAAAAGACGGAGATCGTGCATATAAACTTTTAAAAAACTTATTAAGACCTACCGGCGCAAAAGGCACTAACTATTCAGATGGTGGAGGCACTTACCCCAACTTGTTTTGTGCGCATCCTCCATTTCAGCTCGACGGAAACATGGGTGGTTGTGCCGGTATTGCTGAAATGCTTTTACAGTCGCATGCAGATAAAATTGAATTTTTGCCTGCCTTGCCAGCCGAATGGAAAAACGGGGAAGTAAAGGGATTAAAAGCGCGTGGTGGCTTTGAAGTCAATATGAAATGGAAAGAAGGGAAACTGGTTCAGGCTGAAATTAAAGGAGCGCCCGGATTGGGAGGACAATATAAATATTGGGATCAATCGGATAAGTTTGAGATTCCCGCCAGCGGTATTTTTAAGCTGGAGTTTATATAAAATAAAAGAGTATCATAACGTAATGAATTCTAAATAAAATAATAAACCTTAAAAACTTGATTTATGAAAAAACAGAGTGTTATTTTAATTGGATTATTGCTTTTTTTAGCAAAGATCATTTTAGCGCAACAGGCGCACATTAACGAAGACTGGGACCCGATGAAGAATAAGGAAAATCTGGTTCCGTTTTCTGCAAGTGTAATTTCTCCGGAAGTGATGGACGATCATACGGTAATTTTCCGTTTAAAAGGGCCTGATGTCTTAAGTGTTACCGTAACAGGCTCTATGTTTGTTGGCGATGATGCACGCAAACAGGTTCCGTTCGTAAAAGGAGATGATGGTATTTGGACATGTAAAATTGGTCCATTGAAACCCGAAATATATTTGTATTGGCTTACTGTTGATGGTGTACGCATGTGTGATCCAAATAATACCTATACAGGCCAGGCAAATATGCCACCATTCAGTATGCTGTGGGTGCATGGAGATGGTCCTAATTTTTACGATGCAAAAGATGTTCCTCATGGAGTTATTCACTGGCATTATTATCATTCAACTGTTACCAATGGTGAACGTAAAATGCTGGTTTATACTCCTCCGGGATATGATCCATCGAAAAAATATCCTGTGCTTTATTTGTTAGGAGGTTCAGGTGATTTAGCCGAGACATGGTATATGCACGGTCAGGTAAATTTTATTATGGATAATTTAATTGCTGAAGGAAAAGCCAAGCCAATGATTATTGCCATGCCAAACAACCAGTTAGTTAATCGTTCGCATCCGCAGCATACTGAGCTAACTTTCGATTTGGTAAATGAAGAGTTTAAAAAACACATTGTTCCTTTTGTCGAAGAAAACTATAGTGTAATAAAAGACCGTCATGCAAGAGCCGTCAGTGGCCTGTCGATGGGAGGGAGGCATGCCCA
>CAVYOB010000048.1:0-261846 GCA_963769925.1 uncultured Prolixibacteraceae bacterium | reverse complement strand
CCGTCAGACTGTCTAAAAACCTAACGTTATTTTGTTAAAAACTAAAGCACATATTAACACTACTAAAAAACAATCATTTGTAACTTCAGGCATGAAGTTTATACAAGGACAAAACAGAGACCAAACCTACCTTTTCCCAGTTTCACTAAATGATGCTGTTGATGCCGAAAACGAAGTTCGTTTAATAGATGTTTTTGTTGATAGCCTCAAACTGGATGAGTTTGGATTTAAAACCCATTTTATTGAAAATGGCAGACCTGCTTACCATCCTTCCGATTTATTGAAACTATTCATTTATGGATATTTGAACCAGGTGCGTTCATCCCGAAAACTGGAAAAGGAATGCAAGCGAAACATTGAAGTAATGTGGCTGCTAAAAAGCCTCCTGCCCGACCATAATACTATCTCTAACTTCAGACGAGATAATCCTAAAGCCATAAAAAAGGTATTCCGGGAAACCGTTAAAATAGCCAGGCACTTTAACCTGATTGGTGGTACACTGATTGCTGGTGACAGTACAAAACTTCGTGCCCAGAACAGTAAGAAAAACAACTTTAACCAAAAGAAGATAGACCGCCACCTGGAATACATCGAAAACAAACTCTCGGAATATGAAAAGGCATTGGCTGAAAACGATGGCGACAAAGACGAGATTAAGAAAGAAATAGACAAACAAAACGGGCGCAAGAAAGGATACAAAAAGCTGGAACAACAGTTAAAAGAATCGGGGCAGTCACAAATCTCAACTTCCGACCCCGACAGCCGACATCAAATTACGCGTAATAATATTACTGAGGTATCTTACTCTGCTCAAACTACCGTTGATGCTAAAAATAATATCCCGATTGATTATAAAATAACCAATACCAATGATAAAAGGGCTATGGGAAACATGTTGCGTAGGGCTAAAACAATATTACAACACAACAACTTTACTGCACTTTACGACAAAGGTTATCATACGGGTAGAGAACTTGCAATTGTCGATGAACTAAATATAAACACACTCGTTGCAATTCCTCCTTTTTCAGGGGCTTCTCATGCTCCTGACCTTAACTACGATGTAGAACATTTTGACTATAACCCAGAAACCGACACCTACACTTGTCCGCAAGGAAATACACTGAGAACCACAGGTTATTGGCATGTTGCCAAAAACCCCAACGGAGAAATAGCTTATCGCTTCAGAAACTATACAACTCCAAAATGCAAAAAGTGTGAAGTACGCCCACTGTGTACAAAATCGGCAGCAAATGGGAAACAGGTCAGACGAAGTGAGTTTGCAACAAATATTGAAAACAACCAAAAGCGAATATTGAACAGTGAAAAGTTATACAAACGCAGGCAGGCAATAGTTGAGCATCCTTTTGGAACTATAAAACGGCAGTGGGGATTTAACTATATTGTCACCAAACAAGGGATGCATAGGGCAAGTGCCGACTTTGGATTTATAATGGTAGCTTACAACCTGAGGCGGCTTATCAATCGTATTGGGCTAAATGAACTTAAGCAATACCTGGAAAGTATTGTGCAATTATTTTGGCGAAATATTGACCAATTGAAGCCATTTATATGCTGTTTGCTTATCTTTAAGCAACGATTGATTGAAGAAACCAAAAATGCACTTTTGAACCTGAATTTTGTAAAACAAAACTATATAACTGCAACGCAACGGGGTTTTTAGACAGACTGCCGTTATCGGCATGCAAAATAAAAAGCAATGAATTAATAACACCTTAAAAATTGTCCGATAGCAGCTTATGTTTTTGTTGAATTATCAATTACAGACCATGAAGGATTCAAAGAGTATGTTCAAAAGGCTCCAATTTCAATAGAAATTTATGGTGGCAAATATGTTCTGCGAGGCAGCCTTACTGAGGATCTGGAAGGTAAATGGCAGTCGCAAATTCTTGTGGTGTTGGAGTTCCCTTCTGTTCAACGAGCCAACGAGTGGTGGAACTCCAGTGAATATTCGGAAGCGAAAGAAATTCGCCATAAAACTGCAAATACAAAAATGAGCATATTTGAAAGTTTTTAAACCCGGGAAAGCACGAATGCATAACAAGTTGTAAATTGTTATGCAGGGTTAGTGTTCCGATTATCAGAATTGTCTCGGCACTTTTCCTGACCGTCTTCGTCCTGCGGACACTCTTCGAAATCCGCCCCCACAAAATATACAAACCATAATAGCCAATATTGAAACAAAATTAAATTTCTTTTCCTGGCTTGGCTTAATTATTGTTTGCAGCAACCTCAAAACTCTTAATTATAATTCCATTTCAAGTCAAATTATTTTAAAACCAAAAATAAAACTATGAAACCAAAAATGATCCTATTCGTTATGTTTCAATTATCGCTATTTAATATTAGTGCTCAAAATTTGGAAGACTCTTTAGGAGGAGTTAAAACAAATTTTCAACTTTTTTCCGACACCACTAATTTAAACCCCATGAATCAGATAATAATCCAAAGAGCTGAAAGAAAATCTTATGGTGACTTTGATTTTGGAACCGGATGGGGATATGGCTATCAATCGTATCACATTGAATTTGTTTCCGGCAAAAATCTTGCAGAGAAAAAATTTAAATATAGAGCAGGCCGTGATAACCAAGATAAACTAGAATTAACATTTTACAATGCGGGTAATGTTGTTCTTGCAACGTGCCTATTGAATTTTTACTCAGTAGACTTGTTATATAATTCATCGTCTGACAAGAGTCTTTTCTTTTATTCAATAGACCTTGTAGATATTCCAATTGTATTATTAAATGAGACAGTAAAAATTAATTTGACAAAACATATAGCCAATAAAAATAGATAAATACTGGCTATAACAATTTGCAAATTGCATTGTGGGTTCGTGAGGTGCGTTGTCTCTGGTCCTTTCTTGACCTTTATGTCCTTCGGACAGAAACGCTCTGCGAAATCCACAACATATACCAACCGTTACCACACTCCACACATAAGAACCTCACGAATTGAGGTACTGGGAAATATCAATTTTTACAGATTCTATTGATTTTGACCGCTAACGTAAAAGGAGAAAAATGATTGGAAAAATGAATAATTTAGGAGATTGCAAATCACTGAAAATCAGACGTAATTTTTACGTTAGTAAGAATTAAACCAATAAACGAACTATTGCTTCATATGGAGACAAAAGAAAGAATTTATCGGTACGAAAGTTGAATGTTCCTATTTAAATAATTTCAGATCAACAGCACCTCCCATCATTTGGTAACCCAGTTCGTTGGGATGTAAGAAATCACCTGACTGGGCATCAGGTAGAAGTGCATCCGGATCGGCTGGATCGGCCATTACTTTGTCGAAATCAATTACGGCATCAAAACGACCGCTGGAACGGATCCAGACATTTACTTTCTGCCTGGCTTCTTCACGATAGTCTGTATAATAAAACGACTTTTTAATTTGTGTAATGGTAGCGCCATAAACTTTAATGCCTTGCGCATGAGCATCATCAATCATTTTTCCATAGGCATCAATCAATCCATCGGCAACACGGTCTGCCATTTCACTGTTTCGGGTACCACCAAGGTCATTTACTCCTTCCAGTATGATTAGCCATTTTACACCATCCTGCCTCAATATGTCACGGTCGAAACGACTAAGTGCAGTAGGCCCCAGTCCGCCCCGGAGGACACAATTCCCACCAATACCCATATTAAGGACAGCAATATTCCTTGTTCTACGGTTCTCCAGTAGCCGCTTTGCCAATTCATCGGGCCAGCGATTCTGTTTGTTTGTTCCCGATCCACGTCCATCGGTGATGGAGTTGCCAAGGATGGCTACTGCAGCTGCAGATTCAGGTGCTTTTACATCGATGCCGTTAATTACATACCAGTGATCTGTTTTGGCAGCTTCTGTATAATCTGTTGAAGGAGAAGTATGGTTTCCGGTAAGCAGATACGAAGTGGTACGTGATCCCGGGTGCCCGGTAACGTCGGGCGAAGTTTCGCCAAAACAAATAGTGATAGCCACTTCCATTCTTGGATCCAGATGGAAATCGACAGGGTCTGAAATAATTGCATCTTCCGGATTCATTGTAACTTCCTGTTTCCTGTTAAATTTCAATGTTTTAACGGTTGATTCATCAATGGCACTTCCTCCTTTTGACACTGCAATCTGAACGGTTTCTCATGGTAACCGGACTTTTGCTGAATTCGTTTGAAAACCGCATCCTCAAACTTTCACCACCGATGGAAATACAAACTATCTGCCGTAAAGTGTTGTTGCTCAATCCTGGTGCCGGTGGCATATTTCGTGGTTCAACCAATTGCGGGGCAGTACTCCATGTTCCAACCCATTTTTCTGCCAAAGCGGGCATTGTTTCTGATTCCGGATTGGTAAATCCTGAAAGGATAAATAAACTCAGTAAAAGTCCCGGTAAAAATTTTGAAATAAATGAACGGCGGGACAAACGGGAATTTTTGAAAATTGAAAGGTGAAATTTGCCTGATTGAGTCATTTTGAAAAGCTTTTAAGAATTTTAAAAGTAAACATTTATTGTTAAAAACGAAATCAAGGTTTTATTTTGGGTTTTGGTTTTAAAAAAAACATAAATTCAATACCATTTGATATTGTCACTAGGGTTATTTTATACAATACACCTATTAGAAATAAGTGGAGAATAAATAAGCAATAAAAGTTAACGGATTATGCTTATTGGGCTGCGTCTTTTAAATCCAGGAACCATTTAATTGATGCCAGCTCTGCCGGAATGATACCTGAAGTATGTGTCTCCCCGGAAGGGGGAACATAAATTACTTTATCAGGGCTTACTCCTTTGGTGAGGAAATCCTGATAAATATTCAGTGAAACCTGCGGTGGAACAAATTCATCAGCAGTTCCGTGCAGAATCATCATTGGAGTTACAGCGTTCCATGCGGAAATACTGTTGTCGCTCATACTGTTGATGATAGATGCAAATTTTTCATCGGTATCTGCATTATTGCGGTAATCTTCGGTAAAGAGGTCAGCAACATTTGTAGTCAGTTCAGCATTGATTTCTTCGCCCGAACGTGTTCCGTCATACAACGTTGTAATCAGTGTATCGTAAGGAGCATTAAACACATCAGCAGGCGGGGTGGTAATCAGCCCAAGATTGATGTAACTGTTGAACACATATCCCAAAAAATAAGGCATCGGATAGGTGGTTTGCTCAAGAACATAGTTGTTGATGAAATTCAAATCGTAAGGCCCGGCGCCACAGGCACTGGCTTTTAAATTGAATTCCGTTGAATACTGGGTTTCAATGGCTTTTTGAAGTTGCATGGTTGCCCAGCCACCTTGCGAATACCCAGTAATATAAAGGTCGTCACTCATCTCTGTATTCAGATGATTATTTACAAGCTCTTTCACCGCACGCAACATATCGGTTACCGTTTGTACTGTCGATTCTTTATCCAGGTAAGGGTGAAACATATCTGCCGACTCCCCAAAACCCAGGTAATCGGGAACAGAAACAATAAAACCGGTAGATGCCACAAATTCCAGCATCAGGTATAACTCGTAATCCGGATTTAACGAAGGTGCCATGCTATGCAGCGTATTCGTTCCGTTCTGGAAACTCATGACCGGAAACTGTATGCCGCTGGTGGTTGGTACGGCAACCAATCCCGACGCTGTTACATATTCACCTTTAAATGTGGTGAGATAAGATATGGTATAAACAGAAATGCTGTGCTTCATTTGATCTATTAACGGTTGGAGTTCCGGGTATTGATTAACCATCGGTTCCAGTCCAAGTTTAACCAGCGAAGACAGGTAGGTTTTCTGCTTATCATAACTCACAAGATATTCATCGTTTGGTGCAGGATTATCTTTTTTGTTCAGCAAATCGCACGATGATAACAGGGAAATAAAAACCAGAACAGTGAGACTTTTGATCAGGATATTGTTTCTTTTCATGGCTATCTGATTTAATGTTTTCGCAAACTCAAATGTACACTAATTTTTTAAAACGCCGGGGCAGAGGTATAAGTTCATTCAGGAAATAACGATTTATTTTTCTTCTTTAATTCCGATGGCATGTTTAACACCCGAATAAATGGCTTTCCACCAGTAATTAATGATAGATCGCTGTTCGTCGCGCTTATAATCAATTTTCTCCGGTTGCAGTTCATCTTTACCTTTTGGATTTTTGTTGTTAAGTACCATGCTGTTGGCCCAGAAAGTAGCCAGTTTCGATTTTCGTTTCTCATTATTATTAATGTTAAGAACATTGATTTTGAAATCGTCGAAGCCAAATAATAGATCGCCTGTTGCTCGTTCATTGTTCAGCGATAAGTTAAATTCAAAACGGTTGATCTGCCCGGTTTCTATTGACAGTGGCGCTGCTTTTTCAATCATTACGTTAAAAGGTTTCATTGACATGGGTTGCAGGCTTCCGGTTACAGTGTGCGCATAATTACTGGCAGTCAGATCAAAATTAAATGTTGCTGAAAGCAAAGACCGGTTCAAAACTTTGGCATCGGCCCGAACGGTGAGAAACGGATTTTTATTCAACAGATCCGCCCGGTTTGTAAGTCTTGTGGTACGCAAATGAAGTTGATTAAAACTGAGTTGCCCCGGTTCATCTGAAATATCTCCTAATTCACTGTATTTTAATGTTGAGGGTTGGAGAATCACCGAGTCGAAAACAAAAGGTTGTTTTATCTTGTGTAACAGGTCCTGCGGCCAAGGTGGTTGCTGGTTCACATTAAAGGGATAGCGCTTGTTTCTGAAAATATCTGCATCGGTTTTACCGATCACCAGTGCATCTGCATCCAGGATGTTTTTTTGCAGCCACAGACTTTCGTTTACTCCTTTTATTTCAATTTGATTTGTCTTTACATGCACATAGTCTGCCTGGTAAACTGATTTTCTGTTGAATTCTTCCACACTTAACAGTGGTTTTACAGCGATGTTTTTTAACAAAACATTGTGCCGGGCTGAATTGAAAATAAGCGAGTCGGCAGAAAAACGATACATTCCGTCTTTACTTTCGGTTTGTAACCCGGTGGTTATTACTTCAAATTCGCGGGCATGCAATAAGTTTTCAGGGCGCCGGTTTTCGTCGATAAGAATATCTTTAAAATCGATATTGAATTTTCGGTCCACCAGTTTTTTTTGAAACCAGTTAAAACTGAGATCGACCCTTTGCAAATTAAGCCTGTTTATTTTCAGCCGGTTTACATAAGGTTCAATGTAAGGATACAAATCGAGATTTTTAGTGAACTCGTATTTGTCGCCTTTAACTGAATCGATAACATTAATATCAATTACAGGATCAGTCACTGAAATCTCATTAAAAAGAAAATTATTTTTTTCTACCGCCTGATTGATATCAAACCCGGTAAAAACAAGTTCAGGAGCTGAGATTAAAAATGTATTTCCGTTGTTGATCGGGCCGGTTGGAGTTACTTTCAGACCCGAAATTTCAAGTTTTTTCTCTTTCCGGTTGAAGTTCAGGCTTTCGATATCCATTTTGTGCCGGTCCCCAAGCGGTGTATTAAAATTGGTGATTCGGGAAACAAGATTTCTTGCCGAAAAAGAGATGCGGTTTTCATTGTCGCTTTGCACTGAAACATTTGGCAGAAACAGATCAATGTTAAAAGTACTTTGTGCCTGCTGTTGCTTGCCGTCAACTTCATAAGTTATCACCTGCCCGTTATTAATATTTAATTCGTCAATTTTTACCAGGTGGATCTCGGCAGGCATAGGAACTCCGAACTTATTAAGATCGAGCGATTTGCCAACACCTTTTTTACTGAAAATACGAAATTTGGCATCATCAAGATCGAGTTTATCAAGAAACAGGTCTTTCGACCAGTAAGCTTTTGAAAAATCGATATCGTTCAGTATAATAGCTGGAATTGCTACCTGGTAAGTTGTGGTAAGCTTGTTGTAGTTTTTCGATTTAATATCGGGGTACAACGATGCATCTTTAATGCTCACGCTTTTATTTAATGTTGAAAGATTGATTTCTGCCGCATGAAGTATATGCACACTGTCGGACAAAAGGAAGTTCTGATCCAGCACTGAAATATCAAAATTATCGGAGAATAAAAGGCGTTTCTTATTTAGTTCAGCTTCATTTAGCCTGAAATTATCCAGTTGCGCCGAAAAACCGTTGTCAAATGAAATGGTTTTGCCCTTTTTGGTGTGGTTTACCCATGTGAATTTCCCATTAGGAACAGCGATGTTTTTTATGTTAAAATCATTGATATAATTGAATATCAGTTGATAAAACTCTTCAAATTTTCTGTTTCCCGTATTTTTCCTTAGTGAACCAAAATTCTCGAAATAAATTTCCGGGTTTACTATCCGGAAACTGTTCATGGTTAGTTTGTTGTAAAAGAAAGCATCACGCAGTAAAACACCACTTAGAATGATTTTCGGAACAAAAATTTTGTACAGTTCCGATCGGTTGTATTTTTCCATATCGGCCTGGGTAACATTCCTTATCACCGGTTGAAGGTGAAGGTTGGTAATTTCCAGTTTTCGGTCGGTACTTAAAATAGCAATGCTGTCCACATTAATTTTATGCAGATTATCCACCAGTTTCATCTGGTAATTCGAAAACCGCAGGTCGAAGTCGGTGGCATAAAAGAATTTGTCGGTTTTTTTTATGCTGGCTGAATCAAGGGCAAACCCTGACAGGGCAAAGTTAAATCCCGTTTCGAAATATCCCTGCACGCGACTATTTTGTAAATGTTCAATACGAAGCGATCCGTTTTCAACCACAACTACTTTGGAATAAACGCCTTTTAAATAAGCCTGGATCAGATCGAAAAAAATACCTGTTTCATTTGATTTCTTAGGTTTTTCAATTTCGGCATTATAAGTAAGCTGTACCTGCGGCTCATCTACAAGAATTGATTGGGTAGGGAGGGTACGCGTATGATACAGGATTTTCAGGTTTACCTTATCAATATCCAGTTTTTTGCACTGAACATTTAACTGGGTCCTTGATTTTTCACCGTCAATAGAAAGCGGTGAGATCTGAATATCCCGGGCCTTCAAAGAATTGGAAATGGTAGATACATACAAAGTATCGGCACGGAATTCATGCATATTATCCTCCAACCTTAAATCATAGCCATTTACCTGCATTTTTATTTGCCTGGCGTGTAGTAGCCGGTTGGGGTCGCGGGAAGAAACGGAATCGAGCCTGAAGTCGTAAAGTAATACATTTACCGAGTTGAAATGTTGCTTGTACGCTTTAAAATCAGGCTGGTGAAATATTTCAACATTTGCATTTACCAACCTGAAACTGTCTGCTTCAATACTGCTGAACTGGTTTTGGATTAGCGAATAAAGGTTAAACCGGTTCAGGTCTTCAAGCTCAATTTTTGGCGGATTTTCCTTTTGGTAAAATCTGATCGTTGAATTATCGAACTCCAGGTAATCGATGTCAAGCGAGTCGTTCAGTGCAAATCGGGTAATACTTTTACTCCTTACGTGCAGGTTGGGCACAAAAACATCGTACAGATTTTTATTAGTCATCGGGCGGCGGTAAAACAGGTGAAATCCATGAGCAAAAATATCGGAAGTTTTTAGCGAATATTCCAGTGTGTCGATGCTGATCATGTGCAGGCTGTCGCCAAGGTTGTTGCTGAAGTCGTTCATCCTGAGGATAATATCGTCACTGTCGAATAACTTCGATTCATTGAAGATCAGGGAAGAGTCAGTAACAAATTTTTTTATTGTAAGTGAAATATGTTTGGCATTCGATGTCTGGAAAAGGTCAACTGGCGATGCATAAATTTTGTAATTGGCGTTAACCAGGTTTATCTCATCAAAAGCCACTTTTTTAAGGTTTTCCCTGAAAACGGGTTGCATAGCCTTGAACAACCTGTCGAACATTTTTATGGAGTCAGTTTCCAGCACATCCTCACCAGTAAGTTCCAATTCAGGTTCATAAATCGAAAGGTTTTTACAGTGAAATGTTTTGTTTTTCCAAAATTCTTTCCAGAATATCCCCTGAAAACTGATTTCCTTCGAATGAAATTCATACAATACTTTATCCGGCGATTCTTCCCGTATCTTTTTAACTGTTTCCGCATTGGTGGTTAAATCAATATTACTGACTGAAAATGTTAGCGGAAATAATTTTATGCTGAAATTATTAAAAGTAAGCTTGTATAAGTGATTAGATTCATTATCAATCCACGTCTCAAGCTTTTGTTTTAACGTTTTCTCAGCGATTGAATACACATAAACTCCGGCTCCGGTTATCAGTACTAACAGTATGATAACCATCCAAAGAATCAGCTTTTTTATGCGCTTTCCGAGCTTTGTCATTTTAAAAGGTCAAACAATGGTTAAAGATAGCTGAATTTTGCAGGGGTTGCTTTTGCACCGAAAAAAAATGAAAATGATATTGTAGAGAAGAATTTCAAGTTGCTGATTTTTTGGGAAAAAGAAATCAAAAATGAATGATTTTGTTATTTTTAAAAAGTGAAATTAAAAATCGGTTCATGATTAAATTGAATGAACAATTTTAACTGTAATGCTAAACCAATTCGAATGAAACGATTCCTGATTCTCTTTCTAATCCTTTTTCCGGGACTATTTTCTTTTGCACAACCGGTTAAAATTATGCTGATTACCGGAGGACATGCGTTCGATACCATTCAGTTTTTTCAACTGTTCGATGCTCTGGAGGGGATTGAATATGAGCATTTTCAGCAGCCAAAAGCAAATGAAAAACTGGTGAAAGATCTGGCCAAAGATTTTGATGTGCTTGTGTTTTATGATATGTGGAATGATATTTCGGAAACGCAAAAAAAAGCATATGTAAAATTGACCAAAGCAGGAAAACCATTTTTGTTTCTGCATCATTCGCTTGTTTCCTATCAAAACTGGCATTTGTTTGAAAAAATTATTGGAGGAAAATATATTGAAAAAAATCCGGCAGTACCGGAAAATGAACAATCAACTTATGAGCACGATGTTTGGGTTTATATGCAACCTGTAAAAAACCATCCCGGTAACCAAAGGTTTTCAGCATGTTGTTGTTTGATGAAGTTTATGGAAATGTACGAGTTTCGGATGATGTTATTCCGCTTTCTTCAAACACATCATCCCAAAAGCAGCCGAATAATCGGCTGGGAGAATAATTTCAATTCTTCAAAAATTATTTATCTTCAGCCAGGCCATGATTACCGATCGTTCGAATCGGAAGATTACAGAAAACTTGTTTTGCAGACAATTAATTATTTAGCTGAAAAAGTAAATAGAAAAATTATCTAAATCGTATATGAATTAAACCTGTAAAAATTAAATCTAATTATGGAACAATGTAAATCAAAAAAGACTTTTTGTAGCCAGCTTGTCTAGCGTTGCTGGTTACTGCAATTACCTTTGCAATCAGGGCAAGAATTGAAAGTGTTTTTACCGATGATTACGGATTATCAGCAGAACAGGTAGGCAGGGCATTTGGACCGGCTTTCTGGGGTTTTGCCGTGGCCATGTTTGCAGGTGGCTATTTTATCGATATTGTAAAAACCAAAACCGTGGTTTGGATGGCATTCGGTATGCATTTGATTGGAATTATTTTATTGTTGTTGGCAAAAGATTACACCTCGCTGTTTATTGCAAATGTATTTATTGGTTTGGGAAACGGAAGTGTTGAAGCAGCTTGTAACCCGCTTGTTACAACTCTTTTCCCCAATAAAAAATCAAAAATGCTGAACCGGTTTCATGTTTGGTTTCCGGGTGGAATTGTAATTGGAAGTTTGCTGGCTGCCCTGATTATGGATCAATTGAATTTACCATGGCAGGTGCTGGTAAGTTTATTGTTTATTCCGCTTGCCATTTACGGATTTTTGTTTTTTGGACAGAAAATTCCTGAAACCGAACGTGTCGCATCCGGAGTAAGTTATAAAGAAATGATGCGGAATGTTGGAGCACCGGTAACCATTACCCTGGCAGTAATTTTTATGATTTTGGTGGCCAATGTTCCGTCAATTTCTGATGCTATTACTTCAAATAATGCATTGCCTTTATTATTGTTGGTAGTTATTGCAGTTTTAATAGTTGTTGAAGGAAATCGGTTAATAAAATCAGTTTACTGTTTCCTTTTATATTCTTCTGCATGCTGCTTACTGCATCAACCGAGTTGGGAACAACTCAATGGATTAATGCTCTTATTGGCAGAAAATGGAATCCATCCAATGATTATTCTGGCGGTTGTTACCGGTATTATGGCAGTTGGCCGTTATTTTGCCGGAGGTTTAATTCACCGTTTAAATCCAACCGGAGTTTTGTTGGGCTCAGCTATTTTTTCAATTGCGGGATTGTTGTTGCTAAGTGTTTCAAACGGCCGGTAATGACGACTGTAATTTCAGCAGCAGTTTTTGCCATTGGCGTTTGTTATTTCTGGCCAACTATGATTGGTGCTGCAGCTGAATATACTCCAAAAAGCGGAGCATTGGGAATGTCAATTCTTGGTGGAGCAGGTTTTGTTGCTACATCAATGGTACTGCCTATTATGGGAAAATCGATTGAAACCGCGGGGCCGCAAATTACATTGCGCAATATGTCGATATTACCATTAATACTTATCGTGGCATTTATTATTTTAATGGTGGTAATCAAAAACCGGAAAGAGGTGGCATAACTACTGTTGTGTCAAGTGCATATTATCGGATCGTCATTTCGTTCCGATAGCTATCGGGATATTTCGGAATCTGCTATTTATCAATGAGATGCTGAAATAAATTCAGCATGACGTAAATGTTTCATGCTTAATACAACACTACAAAGACAAACAATATTTTAAAGGCAGGTTTTTCCTGCCTTTTTTTCTTGCTAAAATTCTGGATTTATTAGAGAACCATGTTTATTTGGTAGTTTTAATCGATTTTATTGTGAGTTCTGGCTGAGAACAATTTAATTCAGTTGTGGGCATCCATTTTAATTGAATATTTTTTCCAAGCACGTCATCTGAAAAGGTGTTGTTATTTACCGATACTTTTTTGCAAGCTTCAAACGAAAAGGTATATCTTCTTGAATGATAAGGTTCAAAGCGGGTGCTTCTTGTAATGGTGTTATTTTCAAAAGTTAGTCCGTCAACAGAACGAGCAAAAAGAACGGAATAATCAAACGGATGAAAGCGATTATTGATGATCCGGATATTTTTATGATACTGCGGTGTGTTTTCATTCAATACCGGAATTTCCGGGTAAATGGAGATTATTCCTTCACAAAACTGATAGGGACTTGTATTGCATAAGTCCGTGAATTCGTTATTCTCAATCAGTACATCGGTTACAGCTCCCGACTCAAACCAGTTGTTGGCATCGCCGGCAATTAAAATAGCACTGCCACTCGATTCAAACACATTATTTTTTATTGCTACTTTCCCGGGCGTTGAGACAAGAATTCCACGTGCCCTGCTGCTTTTAAACTGCGAATCAGTAATTAATACCTTTGGCGTCCATGTGATGTTTTCAAGGGCATCTTTAACTTCCAGGGAGGGTGGAACTTTATCTTTAAAAACTAAAATAAAAGTTTTTCTATCCACGGGTTTAAAACTTTCTATGATTCCGGTTCCCAAAGTTTTCATCATTTCGTTTTCAATAAAACGGACGCTGTCGCCCGGATGTCCCCAATTCAATCCTACGCTTTGGGGATGCATAAAACGACATTTTAACTGGTTGTCAGAAACTTTCTCAACAATTTGAACGCTGGTCCCGTGAATATTGACCGGATCATCCATAAGTCCGGCAAATTCACAGTTTTCAACCGTAACCTGTCCTTTACAGTTTGAAACCTGCAGCCCGTCGTCACCGCCTCCAAAATACCTGTTTTTTGCCTTGTTCGGAATCGCTCTGTACCCGTTAAATGTGAGATTTTCACTAAACTGTGCCAAAACGCCAAGACCAGCTGCATAATATAAATTTACATTGTCAACCGTTATATTTTTTGATTCCAGAATAAAAATACCCGAATGAATTCTTTCAGCATGACGAAAAACCAGGTAATTTCCAATGGCTGGTTTGCGTAAAAAGTTGTAATATAAACGAACAACTCCCGGAATAATATCCTGGGCCACGTAATTTTCCCATCCTTTTCCCAAGCATCCCCAGTCGCCGGTTTGCGGAACGATGTACCTGTCTGCACGATCAAATTCCAAGGTACTTTTCCAGCGTTCTTTTTCGTTTCTGTTGAGCCTAAAATACAGCAATCCGTTGTCTATTTGATATGGATATTCTTTCAAATCGATGGCTAACTCAATAAATTCGTTGTTCACTTTTACTACTTTCCCTTGCGCAGTCAGTGGTTGTTCCCAGTCGATGTTGAAATTCTTCAGTACAATATTCCGGCAGTTATCAAATGTAAAAGGTTGCATTTGCTCATGAAAGATCAGTGTGCTGCCGTTTCCATCAATAACCAGATTTTTCTGGTTTTCAAATAAAACAGCACACTTGCGTGGATTAACGTCAGTAGTATTCGATTCGTAATACTCCCTTTTTGTGGTGTTTTCAGGATAAAAATTATATTCTCCGCGGTTAAACCGGATTACAGTAGGAACATCATTATCTATTTCCTTTAATGCTTTGTTGATGATCTCAGTGCAGTCTCTTTTCCTGGTTTTTTCCAGCCCGTAATCTTTCAGGTAAATAAATGTGGTATCTGGCTGCTGTAAGCCAACTTCTGTTGTTTGTGCAGAAGTTGAGGAAATGCCCGGCAAAAAAAAGCCAAGAAACAATAAAAGAAAAACAACCCGATCCATTTGATTATAAAATTCGCAGCAAGATATAAAAACTGGGTTAAATTTTTTTCCCGGGTTCACTTGAAAACAGGTAAAAAAGGTTAAACTTTCCTAAACATAATAAGTATGAAACTTATTAGCTTATAACTTTGGATTTTATTGATCTATAATGTTTTTATGTTTACTACCCTGATATTTTCATACAAATAAGAAACTCTTGAAATTATCTTTTTATAGCTTCGAGATATTCGTTCAAATATTTCTGATCAAGTTCATCACTATCATCATATTTTTTCCTGAGATCAGCTAATTGTTCATGCAAAGTGTTCTGAATATCAGCATATTCCGGTTCACCGTAAACATTATGCATTTCATTAGGATCCGTTTTTAGGTCGTACAATTCCCACTCGTCGATATCGTAATAAAAATGAATGAGTTTATACCGTTCAGTAGCAATACCATAATGCCGTTTTACCATGTGTATTGACGGATATTCGTAATAGGTATAGTAAATGGCATCACGGAATTTGCTTGTTTTGCCGGCACTCAGGTTCCTGAATGATTCACCTTGCATCTCATCGGGAATTTTAACGCCTGCATAGTCAAGGAAAGTAGGTGCAAAATCGAGGTTCTGAATCAGCTTGTCGATTTTTGTACCAGGCTTAATTTCTTTTGGATAACGGATCAGCAAAGGTGTGCGTAAAGATTCTTTGTACATAAACCTTTTATCGAACCAACCGTGTTCACCCAAATAAAAACCCTGATCTGATGTATAAACTACAATGGTATTATCGGCTAGCCCTGCTTTGTCAAGGTAGTCGAGTAATTCGCCTACTCCTTCATCAACCGAGGCAATGCATGCCAGGTAATCCTGCATGTATCGCTGGTAGCGCCATTCCATCAGCGCTTTTTTATCCGACTTTATCGTAGGATAAATTTTTTTGAACTCTTCGTTAAGCGGACGATAAACGGAATCCCACGCTGCTTTTTGTTCTTCGTTCATTCGTCCGGTATTATTTTGAAATGCCCTTATTCCCCAGTTTGAAGTTTCTTTAATCCCCAGTTCTTCCATCACATCGGGATAAATTTTGGAATCACCGCCCCAGTTCTGATTTAGCAAAATGTTCATTTCCTGTGTTTTGGCAGCTGTTCCTCTTCCCTCGTAATCATCGAAAAGTGTTTCCGGTTCCTTAAACTTCATTTTTGTGTACTGCTTGTAATACTTTTCGGCAGGCATCCATTCGCGGTGTGGCGCTTTTTGATGATAAAGCAAACAAAACGGCTTGTTTGGATCCCGTTTATTTTTCAGCCAGTCAAGTGCAGTGTTGGTAATAATATCAGTAACATAGCCTTCTTTTCGTACCCTTTTCCCATCAATTAAAAAATCTGGATTATAATAATTTCCCTGGCCTGGCAGCACCATTGAATAATCAAATCCCTGCGGGATTCCGTCAAGATGGATTTTACCAATCATTGCAGTTTGGTAACCGTTGGCTTGCAGTAGTTTTGGGAAATTAGGCTGGTCCCAGTTAAAAGGCTGAACATTATCAACTTTCCCGTTTATGAAACTGTGTTTTCCGGTAAGCAAAACAGCACGGCTGGGGGCACAAAGTGAATTAGTTACACATGCTCTTGTAAAGATAGCGCCCTCTTTCGCCAGCCTGTCGATATTAGGAGTTTTGTTAAGTCCAAAACCGTAAGCGCTGATCGCCTGATAAGCATGATCATCACTCATTATATAGATTATGTTGGGCCTTTCACTTTTTGCTTTGTCAGCAGGATTGCATGCGGTTGCAAAAGCTATTGATAAAATAAAAGTCAGTTTAATGAGATTAAGGTTCATGATTTGCTGTTTTGCGATGAAATAATCAGGTCTTCAATGCAAGTTTACAAATTTTTTCTCTGCAATCTTAATAATGTCAATTCATTCTGCAAAAACTAATTTCTTGATCAACCCGAATAAATAATTACTTACTTTTTTAACAGTGCTTACAGGTTGATATTTAAAAGTGTTTTATCTCTTTTAATTTGTGAGGGAAACCTAATATATAAGCTTCTGTGATTTTATAAACCAGGGAAACTTATTAAAATATTTTAACAAATATTTGGATTTATTTAAAAAGTTACCTTATCTTGTATTATTGTTTTTATTTAGATTTACTCTAAATGCTCATTGTACAAGATATTAATAAGGCTAATCTGACTGGGAACGAACTTAAGAAATACCGTCAAAAGAAGAAGATTCTTAATCTTTTGTATAAGTACGATTCACTCTCGGGCAAAACAATTGCCAGCCGTCTCGGCGTAAGTTTTCCTACTGCGCTTGCACTTTTAAATGAACTTACTGAGATAAAAATGGTGGAAACAGGGGGTACCGGAGTTTCCAGCGGAGGAAGAAAACCTGCATTATTTCGGCTGTCAAATAGTTCAGTATTTATCATTGCCTGTGAGTTGGGGCATATCAGAGGTAAAATAACCATTTACAATTCGCATAACCAAACTGTAACTCCCATTACCTATTTTACTACTAATATCGATGACGATAAACTGGTGGATAAGATTTATAATGTTGCTCAAAAACTTATCCATGAAAGTAAAATTGATGAAGAACGAATTTATGGGATAGGCCTAACAATGCCCGGTTTGGTAGATGAAGAAAATGGCATTAATTATACCATTAAAAATGAAGAATTCAGAAATGTGAAAGAAAGGTTGCACGAGAAATTCGGGAAAATGGTTTATGTAAATAACGACGCAAGAATGCAGGCTTACGGTGAGTATATTTTTGGTAACGCGAAAGGACATGCCAATGCCGTTATAATTAACTGGAACTGGGGGATTGGAATGGGTATGATTTTGAATGGGAGATTATATAACGGTTCTAACGGTTTTGCCGGAGAAATTTCTCATGCCAAGTTTGTAGATGAGGGAGAGTTATGTATTTGTGGGAAAAAGGGCTGTCTGGAAACGGTTGCTTCTTCATATGTTTTAGTAAAAAAGGCTTCTGAGGGAATTAAAGCTGGAAAAGTTTCGCAGTTAACCAAGAAATTCAAAACAAGATTAGATGATTTGCAGCCGGAAGATATAGTAAATGCAGCTCTTGCAGGCGATGAATTCTCTATCGAACTTTTTAATCAGTTAGGAATTGCTTTGGGAAAAGGATTGTCATTTACTGTTCAGCTACTGAATCCGGATGTTATAGTTATTGGTGGTGTTATTTCGAAAGCAGACCGGTTTGTGCTTAACCCTGTGCAGCAAGCTTTAAACCAATACTGTCTGGAACAAATTTCTTCAAATGTAAAACTTGTTATCTCTGAGAATTGGGAGCAGTCAGGACTTCTTGGTATAACAGCAATGATGTACCAACAGTTATTTAGCGACATGTCAAGTAAAATTAAATATGAGATTGTCTAATTAACTATTAAAATTCGAATCTATGCGAAAAATTCTGTTAGTATTTGCGCTGTGCTTTTCACTAATTGGTGGAGCTTATGCGCAGCAAACCGTTACCGGTACAGTTACCGGAGATGATGGCACCGGGATTCCGGGTGTCACTGTTTTGGAAAAAGGAACCAGCAACGGAACCATTACAAATGTTGATGGCGGTTACACGTTAAAGGTTTCTTCTGATGCTGTTCTTGTATTCACATTTGTTGGAATGCAAACTGTTGAAGAACCAGTAAATGGTCGTTCAACTGTTGACGTAACCATGAAAGCCAGCCAAATTGGTTTGGAGGAAGTGGTTGTTACTGCTCTTGGCATTTCCAAAGAGAAAAAATCGCTGGGATATGCAGTTACTGAAGTAGGCAGCGATGATGTTTCATTGGTGAAAGATAACAATGCTGCCAACTCGCTGATCGGAAAGGTTGCCGGAGTTGTTGTAACTCAAGGGGCAAATGGACCCGGTGGCGGGTCGCGTGTAATTATCAGGGGGAATAATTCGATTACCGGAAATAATCAGCCGCTGATTGTTGTTGATGGTATTCCAATTGATGCAAGTGGATCAAACAGTGGTGGCAGTGTTTATAATAGCACTGTAACCGGTGGTGGTATCACTGACATTAACCCTGATGATATTGAATCTATTACAGTACTTAAAGGCCCGAATGCTGCTGCCCTTTATGGCTCACGCGCTGGTAATGGAGTTTTACTTATTACGACCAAAAAAGGAACTCGTGGTAAAGGGTTAGGCATTAGTGTAAATTCAAATGTTACTTTCGAAAATCCAATGATTCTTCCGGATTATCAAAACGAATACGGACAAGGGTCGCAGATGAATATACCTGGCAATGTAGCCGACCTAAAAAATTCGACCAGTTCATGGGGACCCAAAATGGATGGAAGCAGTCAATTATATTACACCGGAGAGAATCGCCCGTATGTAGCACAACCGGATAATGTAAAAGATTTTTTCCGGACAGGTGGACAATATATCAATACTTTAGCACTTGACGGTGGTGGAGACAATTATTCGGTTCGTTTTTCATACACTAATAATGCTACCGAATCTATGATTCCTAATTCTAATTTGAGAAGTCATAATTTTAACCTGCGTTCAGTTATTGATTTAACCGACAAATTTAAGCTTGATGCGAAAGCAACTTATTTTAAACAGGAACTCAAAAACAGGATTTCAACGGGAACAGAAGGTATTTTAGCTTTTCTGTTAACCATGCCCAGAAATGTTGATATTCAGGATTTAAAAACGTATCAAATCCCTGAAGAGTCGATTAACTCGGTGTCTTATAGTTCTTTAGGTGCAAATCCATATTGGATGCTGTATAAAGACAGGAACCTTGAGGACAGAGAACGCTTCCTGGGATTTGCAAAAGCTTCTTACAAGTTTAATGACTGGCTTTCAGCATTTGCGCGCGTTGGTACCGATGTTACACATGTAAAATCGGAAATCGTTTATCAACCGGGAAACCATTATTTTCAAACCGGTCAGTTGACGTTTAGCAATAACCGGGCTTCCGAAACGAATGCCGATTTCCTTTTTATGATTAATAAAGATATCAATGAAGACATTAATTTTTCGTTGAACTTAGGAGGAAATCATTCTTACAGAACCTGGGAGGCAATGAGCATTTTGGGAGAAAATTTTAAAATTCCAACACGTGCTACTGTTGCTAATGCAATTATTCAGCGACCATCTTACACTCCTTTACAGGAACATATTATTAATTCACTATATGGTCAGCTTTCATTATCGTATCAAAACTTTATATATCTTGATGTTACCGGACGTAACGACTGGTCTTCAACATTAGCATCCGGGAACCGTTCTTATTTCTATCCGTCGGTAACAGGTTCATTCCTGGTTAACCACTTACTGGATCCCGATGCAAATTTGTTTAATTTGCTGAAAGTAAGGGCAGGTTGGGCAAATGTTGGTAATGATACAGCTCCTTATCAATTGATACCCATACTATAATTTGCTTCTGATGGATATTTGGGATTAACACAACTTTCACGCCCAAATGTAAAATTCAATCCTGATTTAAAACCTGAAAATATTGCCTCATTCGAATTAGGATTGGAAGGCAGTATGATTAACGATCGTGTGTTCTTTGATTTTTCCTGGTATAATATAAAAACTACAGACCAGATTTTTGATGTTCCGGTTCCTCCGGCAACTGGTTATAGCTATTTCAGGGAAAATGTAGGAGAAATGACAAATAAAGGTGTTGAACTTTTAGTTGGGGGTATTCCGGTTAAAACGGATGACTTTTCATGGCAGATTTCAGCAAATTTCTCAAAGAATAAAAATAAGCTGGTTGACTTAATCGAAGGTCTTGAAAGTTACCCAATGAATACCACCAATTCAGGAAATATTGCTATTCAGGCTACTGTGGGTGGCGGATATGGCGATATTTACGGAACAACATGGCGCACCAACGATCAGGGGCAAATAGTTGTTGATGCCAGCGGAAGGCCACAGGCCTCAGCGGATAAGGTTTATCTTGGAAATTCTCAGCCAAACTGGATTGGCGGTTTGACCAACACGCTGACCTACAAAGATTTTTCTTTGCGCTTTCTTATTGATGGGCGATTTGGAGGAGAAATATACTCAGGAACCAATGCTGCTTTGGTCGGAAGTGGTTACAACAGGAAACACTGAAGTATCGTGAAGATGGAATTGTAGTTGATGGAGTTGTTCTTCAGGACGATGGTTCGTATACAACAAATACGACAAAAATTAGTGGACAGGATTATTGGGGGGCTGTTTCAGGAATTGGTTCTGAATTCGTATTCTCTCAAACAAACATTCGGTTGCGCGAATTCGTACTATCATACAAGGTACCATCATCAGTTTTGAAGAATTCTTTTATTAAAGGAGCAGATATTGGTCTTATTGGCAGAAACCTGTTCTTTATTTATAAGAAGATTGATCACGTTGATCCTGAAGCAAGCTTGGGTACAGCGAATAATGCACAAGGAATTTTGTCGTACAATTTACCAACTGCAAGAAGTTTAGGTTTTAATGTGAATATTAAATTTTAAAAGCTTACGAAAATGAAAAATACGATAAAAATATTCATAGCGATTGTTGCAGTTACATTACTTTCAAACTGTACAGGAAACTTTGATAAGATAAACACGAAGCCTGATTCTTTCACACAAGATGAAGTAAGTGCTAAATTCTTTCTGACGACACCGGAATTTAAGTTATATGCACCGGATCGTTATCCTTACTGGAGAGCACAATTAATTCATGCGGATCGATATGCCGGACAATTCTGTTTTGGGATGAACGGAAGTTGGTGGTCCGATGAATTAGGATATTCTTATAACAGTGCTTATACCGATGCTGCCTGGGATTGGCTTGCCGGATATATTGGAGATTTGGATAACTTTATGAAAATGACTGCAACAGGTGGAGAATTTGAGAATCAGTATATGTATGCCATTGGTCAGATAATGCGCGGGTTATACTTCCAGATGTACACCGATATTTTTGGTATGATTCCATATACCGAAGCTACTAATCCGGATATAGTTACACCAAAATTCGACGATCAGAAAACCATTTATGAAGGATTAATCGGCGAATTAAATGAAGCTATGGCTACTATTGGCGACGCAACCCGCACAGGGATTGGTGTTGATGATGTAGGGGACAACGATGTTTATTGTCATGGCGATTTGCAACAATGGAAAAGGATGGCCAATACATTGAAACTTCGTATTGCCATGCGTGCATATGGTGCGTCTGGTGCAACATTCGCTTCAGGTGCAATTTCTGAGGCATTAAATGCACCGTTATTAGATGGTGCTTCAGATAATATTTTAATGCAAAAAGATGATGTGATTTCGCAATGGACTGCTGCTTGCTATGGCGATGTTTGGTATAACTTCGGAATTGGTGCATGGTGGACAGTTGGCAAAACTCTGATCGATGCTTTGCGTGATAACAACGACCCAAGATTGTCAAAGTATGCAAAACCTGCAATTGGCGGAACAGTTGTTCTTGAAAAACCAGACGGACCTGAAGGTGACAAACATGATAAACGTGTGAACTTTATTTTAAATGTTCTGGATGAAGCAGGTGTTCAATACACACGCACTGATCTTGACGGTGGTGATGTACAAATTACAATGCCTGAGAATGTGTATTATGTTGGACAGCCAACCCGTTTGAACGATAAAATTTATTCATATGTTAAGTATGAGTTCTTTTCTACTCCGGCTGAAGTAATTATTAATAAAAAGAACAATGGTACGATAAGACCAGAGTTGGTCATGGCATCAGCTGAATCCTATTTCCTTAGAGCAGAGGCTGTATTGAAAGGAATTGCCGGTGCAACTGGAAATGCTCAGGATTTATACCAGGAAGGAATTCGACAGGCAATGAAACTATGGGATGTAAGCGATGGCGATATTGATACTTATTTGGCTAACGAACCGGAAGCATTGCTTAACGGTACTAAAGATGAAAATCTGGCAAAAATAGCTACTCAACGTTGGATTATGTCTTACACCGATGGTTTTGAAGCCTGGGCTGTTGTGAGAGATCTGGGTTATCCTGCTGTTCTGGCTCAGGGAGTAAGTGATCCGGATATTTATGGTTTGGGTGACATCAACGGTCATTATCCGCAGAGAATGCGTTACGGTAACGCTGCAGCTAATCAGAATGGAGATAACTATGCTAAAGCTGTTGCAGCTCAGGGGCCTGACGCACAGGATACAAAATTATGGTGGGCTAAATAATGGCAATAAACAGACAGTAATTATTGTCATTTATTGAACTGAAATGTATTCGACAAAAGCCACCGGTGCTTATCCGGTGGCTTTTTCTTTTGGAGCAAATGAAAGCTGAAAACTTTAGGTTTAAATTCCGAATTGTGTATTTTTGATTACATAAATCATCTAAACCTTTAATTCAATGAAAAAAATAATTTTGATTTTACTGGCAGCTTTGTTGTTTGCCTGCCAGCCAAAGCCGGGAAAAGAAACCAATAAATTTAAAATCTTCAGGGGAACCAATATTGCACACTGGCTTTCACAAAGTAATGCAAGAGGAGAAGAGCGTGAAAAGTTTTTTACGAAATCGGATGTGGAAAATATTGCTAAAATGGGCTTCGATCATATTCGTTTACCCATTGATGAGGAGCAGATGTGGGATGAAAGCGGAAATCGCCACGATGACGCTTTTCAATTGATGACAAATTGCATTGACTGGTGCGGTGAAAGTAACCTGCGTGTTATTGTCGATTTGCATATTTTACGTTCACATCATTTTAATGCCGAGGTTAAACCATTATGGACTGATCCGGCTGAGCAGGAAAAATTTTACAACTTTTGGCGCGATCTTTCCAAGTCACTTTCAAAATATCCGAATTCACAGGTGGCTTACGAATTAATGAACGAGGCAGTTGCTGACGATCCGGAACAATGGAATAATTTAATTGCAAACGCCATTAAAGCAATTCGTAAACTTGAACCGAAACGGACAATTGTAATCGGGTCGAATAAGTGGCAGCAGGTTCAAACATTTGATGTGTTGAAAGTACCCGAAAACGACAAAAACATTCTTCTGAGTTTTCATTTTTATGAGCCCTTTTTGTTAACGCACTGGCATGCAAGCTGGACGAATCAAAAAAACTACACCGGCCCGGTGCATTATCCCGGGGTTATATTAACACTGGAAGAATTTGATAATTTGCCGGATGAAATGAAAGAGCCTGCTGAACGATGGGTAGGTAAAGAGTTTAATAAAGAGTGGATACGGGAACAGTGGCAAAAACCAATTCAGAAAGCAAAAGAACTTGAATTGCCACTTTACTGCGGAGAGTTTGGAATAATTACCGGACCTCCCAAAGAAGATGTTTACCGCTGGTACCAGGATATGATCGATTTATTTGAAGAAAATGGAATTGCTTATGCTAACTGGAATTACAAAAGTGGAAGTTTTGGTTTAGTTGACGGAGATGGAAAACCACGCGAAGAACTGATTAAAATCTGTTCAGGGAAATAAAAACATTTTCATGCGATGCAAAGTGAAGAATCAGAATTAAAGATTTTTACTTTGTCAGAATTACGGAATCCCTTTGAATTGTACTAGTTAATGCATTTAAATAGATGTATTTTATTCATTAATAATTTTCATATCTTAGTTCATTGAAAAACAGAACTAACTTTAATCAGTTGAATTGACTGGTTCAACAATCTTACTAAAACATAAACGTATGAAAAAGCTGTTCCTTTTCTTTATGGTTTGCATCCTATTTTTAAATGTAAATGCGCAAGATGAAGTAAAAAAGCAGGGGTGGAAATTAAGTGGCCTTTTGCCTACCATCACTTTCGACTCCGATCTTGGTTTTCAGTATGGCGGATTGATTGATATTAGTAATTACGGAGATGGAAGTCGTTTCCCGGTATATGATCATCATTTGTATTTTGAAGTGTCGAGATTTACGAAAGGAAGTGGTATTAACCGGTTTTACTACGATTCGGACAAACTGATTAGAGGAATGCTGGTTTTTGTGGATTTAAGCTATTTAACCGATCAGGCATACGATTTCTATGGTTTTAACGGATATGATGCAGTTTATAATGAAAGCTGGACAGACGATAACCAGCCCACGGATATCTACCATTCGAGAATGTTTTACAAGTACGATCGTAAAATGTTCCGTTTCAAAACCGACTTCCAGGGGAAACTTTCAGGAGAACATTTGCGGTGGTCAACCGGATTAACACTTTTGAATTTCAAAATTGGTGCTGTCAATATTGACAAATTAAATAAGGGAAAAAGTGAAGAAGATAAATTGCCAAATATTAAGGGATTATACGACGATTATGTCGATTGGGGAATTATTCCGCAGAAAGAAGCTAATGGTGGTTTTGTACCGACGGTAAAAGCAGGAATTGTTTATGATACGCGAGACTTTAAAAACAACCCAATGAAAGGGCTTTGGACAGAGGCTGTTTTAGAAGGAGCACCAGAATTTTTAGGAGCAGAAAGTTCATTTATGAAATTAAGTGTAACCCATCGGCAATATTTTACAATAATCCCTAAAGATCTGTCGTTTGCATACCGGCTGAATTACCAGACAACCATTGCCGGACATGCTCCTTTTTATTATCAAACACAGGTTTTAACTACTGAATTAAGAAGTGCTACATCAGAAGGTCTTGGTGGTGGAAGTACGTTGCGTGGGATTTTACGTAACCGGGTTGTTGGCGACGGTTATTTCCTGGGAAATGTTGAGGCTCGTTGGAAATTCGTAAGGTTCCAGATCGGTAATAACAATTTTTATTTGGGTTTGAATGGCTTTCTTGATTTTGGAATGGTAACCAATAAAATTGATGTAAATACTGCTAACGTACCAACTATTGATGTATCTTCCGATTTTAAGAACGATGCAGAAAAGATGCACTATTCTTATGGCGCTGGTTTGAGGATTGCTATGAATGAAACATTTATTGTGAAATTGGATACCGGATTTGCAGCTGATAAACGCGACGGTGAAAATATGGGAATTTATATTGGCTTAAACTATCTGTTTTAATATTGATTCGAGAAATAAATAGAGTCTATTCCAAAAAATATGTGTCTGATTATTATTCAGAGCCATAATTAATTGGAATTCATTAATATGTGTATCCTAAAATCAAAGTTATAGGATAAATGGGGGCTTTTTGGGCTAAATTTATTCCGACAAGACCATTTTTTTTGTTTGTGTGAATTTTCCTGCATTCAATTTGTAAAAATATATTCCCGGATTTAATTCATTATTATAAATTATAACAGTGTAACTTCCGGCTTCCTGTTTCTTATTGGTTAAAGATTTTATTCTTACTCCCTGCGAATTAAAGAGCTCAAGTTGTACTAAACATTTGTACGCAATTCTATAACAAATTTCTGTTTTATTACTAAAAGGATTAGGATAGTTTTGGCTGATAAAGAAGGAATTTGAATTCAAACTAATAGCCGACAATTTATAAAGTTCAGATTGAAACGGTAGATTTTTTTGTAAAACTTTTACGGGATATGGACAAATAAAACGACTGCTGTCAGGGCAGGATATCCCTAAAGAATTTCCTGTTGCCGATATTTCATCGGGGATGTCAAAAGTTATAAAATAGTTTTGTTCGTTTAATGTAACAGTTTCTGCCTTATAAAACATAATAAGTGTTGAACCGGATATAAAATTACCTTCACCAATAACTGTGTCTGTTATACAATTAAGCTCTTCATCGCTATTATTATCTTTCCAAATTTTTACTAATGAAATATCGCTGTCAACCCCAGTCCCGATCCTGTCAAGATGCAATCCCGACCAGTTAACTGTTTCAACGGAATCGTTGTCATTTAGAATTAAAGTAAATTGAGTAATAAAAATATTTGTATCGCCAGGCATAAAAGAGTTGGGGATCATATTTTGGGGAGTTACTTCAATAAAAGCTGGTTTAAATTCAATTTTATTGGGTGATAACAACGGAAAATTATCCTGACTAGATCCAGGAGGTACAATAAATGGTATATCACCAATTCCATCACCATTTTCGTCAGGACCGGCATAATTACTCCAGAAATTTCCATATCCTTCAAAATCCCAGTAATTACCATAACCATCATTAAAGGCTTGAAGTTTATTATTTACTATGTCGTTGTGATGAAAAATATTATCATGGTGTTCAAGGACTATTCCTGTATCACAATTGCTGATCAGATTATTTGTTGCAAGTACTATTTTACCTGAATAGTATCTGTTTAATATTCCAATTCTGCAACTGTCAATCAAATTGCTTAATAAGACACTCCCCCCCAAACCAATTCCACAATTTGTAACTGTATTGTTCTTTAAGGTATCTCCTTCAATTCCGTTTATACAATTAGTAACAATATTTTCTTCAACATTGGTTGTTTCTTCCATTGACATACCAATTATACAATCAGAAACTTTATTCTTTTTAACACTGCCTTTAAATCCACCCTCAGTAAATCCCATATAAGAGTTAGATACTTCATTGTTTTGGGCAACAATATTTTCACCCCAACTTCGAATTGCAGCAAATGGTTCCTGAATATTCATAATCTTATTTCCGTCAATAATTGCTGTTTTTGTTCCAAAAATGTGGATTCCCGTTCCCCAAATGTTTTTTATTGTGTTGTTAATTACCGATATATTGGAGATCCCTCCAATAATAGCATGCCCGGCAGAGCCATCGATTAAATTGTCAGTAATAGATACATTTTTGACATTTATAAGACACAATGCGGTATAACTATCGTATATTTTATTACCTGTAATAATTCCCCCATCTGTTTCATATAATGAAATAATTGTACCGTAGAAATTATTGTTTTCAATAAGGAAATTTTCTGTTTTGTATATTTGGATACCTCCAGACAACCATTCCTGCCCACATTCGTAAAATGAGCAGTTTTTCATGATTAACGTAGATCCTTCTCTTGCAGCGAAAACAAACCCATTCCCATATAAATCGTGTATGAATTTACAGTTATCAAGAATTAGAGTTCCGCCAAAATTTACTTCAATTTGTGAAACGCCATTTGTGGTCCGGTCAGTCCGGCCAGTTATGAGTGTCATATTTCGTAAAGTTAATGTGTCTCCATTCGAAACAGTGGCATTTGAAAAATAGACTGTTTGTCCGTCAACCAATAAATGCCCGTTAAAATTGTTCCATCCTGTAGATTCAATTTCGGGTGGATGAATAGCACCGTTTTCTGCAGGGAGTTCTCCTGCGTAATCTAAATAATTTTCAGCATTATTAAAATCTGTTTTTCCACAACCGCTAAATGAATTATCATTGAAAATAAAATTTGAATTTGATTTGTCCAGAATCAATCCTTCGTATATAATATCGGAAACATTATTTTTTGTGAAATAGTTACTGTCACATTCGTAAAACAATGATACTCCCCTGGGAAAATTGCTGATTGAGTTTTGTTCAATTACATTTTCTCTACATTTTCGATATAAGAAAATTCCTGAGATTTCAAGTCCTAGATTAAAAGAGAAGGGCAGGGCAGAAACCTGGTTGTGACAAATTTTATTATTTGAACTGTGCCTTACCAAAATTCCAGGTCCGGCAATATTTGTCAATATATTGTTTTCTATTAAAGAGTTATAAGAATATACCATGTAAATACCAGTACTCACCTGAAATTTATCGTTTGTTATGGTATTGTTCAAAACCTGGTTATTCCACCCCCAAACCATAATTCCTGCTTCATCCACTGAGATTTCATTATCCTTAATAATATTATCACTTGAGAGAAACATTAAAATAAACCCTACACCATATCCTGAAATGTTGTTATTTTCAAATCGATTCCCATTCGAATCGAACGTTTCAATAATCCCTGTATGAATATTTGATACAATGTTGTTGCCAGTAAAAATATTATTTAGCCCCTGGTTGATTCTTATAGGAGCACTACCCATATCGCCCTCACCGTGCTGGACGTAGTTGTTAATAACCTGACATTCAACGCCGTTTTTCACATAAATACCATGTACAATGTTTGAATGTACCTGATTGTTTGAAAAAATGATTGAAGTATCTGCAAGTATAACACCCACATAGTTATTGCAAAAAATGTTGTTATCGATGAATGCCGATTTTGTACCAACAAACAGACCTTTCTCCCCGGAATATCTTTCCTGATCTGTTCCCACGTCTTCTCCCTTTGCTCCCCAACCCACGTCACTTAACCGTGAATTCTTCATTGTAAATGAAGATCCATGAACTGAAAAAGCATAATGGAAATCCGGATTTACAGCGCGGATAATACAATTGTCAAGGATCGATAATTCACCACCTGGTTCCACTTCAATTTTATATTGGCCATCAAACTGGCAGTTCAATTGAAGGGTTATCCCGTTCAACTCCAGGTTCCCACTTTCCTTAATGATTAAATTTCCGGTTAGAGTGATTGTTGTATCCTTAAATATTTGGTTGTTTGTAATAACTATATTCTGTGAATAAATATTCTGCACCGAAATATAAATCAGAAAAGATATTTGTGCCAGTGAACAAAAAGTAAATCGAAAATTTATAGATGAATTCATATTGAAGAGAATAGTTCTATGTAATTATTAATTTTAATATTTATTTTATAAACATTTTTTTTGTCTTGGTAAATAATACATCCGCTCTTAGTTGGTATAAATAAAAACCGGGATTCAGATTATTTTTATTTAACCTTATTTTATATTTGCCAGCCATCTGATTTTCATACACCATCGTTTTTACTTTCATACCCTCTATATTCATTAAGTCAAGTTGGACTTTACAATCATAAGGAATTGAATACTCTATTTCTGTTTGGTTTGAGAATGGATTTGGATAATTCTGGTTTAAATAAAATCCTGATTGCTCTTTTTGATTTACGCTGATATCTGTTAAAAGTCCCTGGTATTTTTGAGCAGCCAAATCAGCATTCTCCTTTAGTTCTTCAAGGGTTGAACCTGCTACAATGGCAAAATAAACTAGTTGGCTATCATCTGTATTTAAATTAAATGGCCCCGATCCAATCCACATCCTGTATTCTCCCGCTTCTGTTATTTCTGTATTATTTATGGTTGAAATCCAAACAAACGAAGAGTCCCGTATATATAAATGATTTCCTTGGCCAGTAATTCGTGTTCCCGAAATTCCACTCAGTGCAACAATTCCATAATAATTTTGATCTGGATTTCCATTTTCGAGATACTGATAAACCAGGTTCCTTGACATATCAAATCCACCGAGGTTTTGGCTGTGGAAATCATCGCCCCCAACATCCCAGTCGGCAAATAACCCAACATACATGTCATTTAAGGTTTCTGATTCGTTCTTCAATGAATATTTGAGTAGTAAAATATCTTCCCCATTGTTTGAATAAGAGCGTTGAATAACCTCGATTCCAAGGGGAGAAAGGGAAGAATGGTCGTTAAAGACAGACTTAGTCACCTGATCCCAATTTCCAGGTATAGTTTCAAATCCCGAAATTGGAGAGGAATTTTGAAAATCACTGTTAATCCCAAAACATCCTAATTGACCATTTACAAAGCTTCTTTCAGAAGTTCCAAAAATTAAACCTGCATTAAAGAGTGGATCGATATTATTTTTGTAAATCAAACCATCACCGTATGTCCAGTTAGGTGCTGCATGACCGATAGAACCATTTTGAAAAACAGAGATTTTCATATTCCCTGTATTATGGGTTAAAAAAGCTGGAGAAATGGTTTCTGAAATTTCCCTGCACCATACACCGCCATATTCTGTTCCGGCATAAATCATTTCATTGCAGACAACCAGTTTTCTTATGCTCAAATTACCTAATCCTTCATTAAATGTCATCCAGGTATCTCCACTGTCACTAGATACAAAAATTCCATCGGTAGCACTCCCTGCAAACAACAAAGATGGATTTCTTGAATCATCAGTGGCTAATGAGGTAATGTTTTCGGCTGGGCAATTTAGCTTTGTCCAGATTTCCCCACTTCTTCTCCAAAACCCGTTATCGGTTGCCACAAAAACATTCGATTGATAATCGACTGCAACATCCTGAACATTTATCTCTTTTATCCAGTCAATTTCCTCACCAGGAGTTATATCTATAGCTTTCTGATTTTCCCACGCATTTTCAACTTTAAAAACCTGACCTGATCTTTCTTTCCCGATGTAAACAATATCAGGGTTTTGCGGATCAACTGCCATAGCTGAGCCGGGTGCATGGATTAATTCATCCCAATTGGTTCCACCATCAGTAGAACGGGCAATGGTTCCAAATCCAGTTAATCCACTTGAAAGAAAATACGGTTGAGTACTCACCAGTATTGAATTGGGATCACCAGGTTTAACCAATATATCTGTAATTTCTGTATAGCAGGCATTACCCTTACATTCAACAAATTTAATAGGACCAGTCCACCATAGCCCATTATTTTGACCTTTAAAAAGGTAATAACCGCTTATTGATGTGTTAAGTCCTGCATAAAAAACAGATGGATTATTTGGATCAACAGTTAAAACATCGAATGAAGCGCCGATATTACTTTGATTAATTTCCCAGGTAGCTCCGGCATCAGTTGTTTTAACGAGAAATTCTTCTTCCGCTGTTGCAGCATAAACGGTGTTACAGTTTTCCGGAGTTACAATCAAGTCGTTTACATATGAATTATCAATACCAATATTTATTTTTTTCCATTTGTTTTCAATCGCATTAAATTTATGTATTCCTCCTGGATAGGTAGTCATATAAAAAGTATTGCCATCCGAACTGACTTCAAGACAGGAGTTGTTGAAACCGCTACCGCTAATATAATTCCATGTATCGGTTTCATTATTGTAAATCCAGATTGGTTTTGTCTTGGAATATGAACCAATAATAACTGAATTAGAATTTGCAGGATGTGTCATTAAAACATCTGAATTTAAGTCTCCTGAATAAGGGCTGACAACTTCCTGCCACGAATCACCCATGTCATTTGATTTAAACAGTTTTAAATTTTTACCTGAAGTATATGTACCGCCATCCAAAATAAATATTGTTCTTTCGCCTTGACTGTTTTTTGTAATTGCGATATTAGAGACTTTATTGTCATACCCCGTGTTTTTATTCGTCCACGAATCTCCACCATCCTGGCTAATAAGTATTCCTCCATAATTACTGCAATAGCCACTATTTATCCCAGCAGCAAAAATCCAGTTTGAGCTATCGGGGTCAACCACTATTTGACAAACTTTCTTCCAACCACATTCTCCCCAACTTTCCCAAAATTTTATCGGTCCTCCGGATTGCCAGTCATCAACAACTTTATAAATCCCGATATCTGAGCCTGTCAATTCATCTCCTGTCCCAAAATAAAGTACATCCGGGTTGTTTTCATCAACAGTCATAGTATTTATGATAAAATCCATTAACCCCATATATTTCCAGCTTTGGCCACCATTCTGACTCCTGTAAATTCCCTGGCGTTTTGTGCCTGCCAAAATAATATCCGAATTTGTGGTATGAACCTCAATTGAAGTTGCTTCATAATAAACAGGAAAGTTGGTTTTGATCCAGTTGTCGCCACCATTTTCTGATTTATATATGCCACTTTTTGTTCCGGCATATAAAATATCAGGATTTGATTTTGAAAGTGCAAGACAAGTTATGCTGCCACCGAAAGGCCCGTTGCTTTGCCAACTTGTGTTTTGAGCAGTAGTTGAAAGTAAGCACGAAAATATAAATACGGGGATTAATGAAATACAGGTTAAAAAAAACCGAAAGGTTTGTATTAAATTTTTCATTGGTTATTTAAGTTGAAGTTGATTTACATTAAGAATCATTGAAATGTTTTATAAATTCATAGATAAGATTAACCGAAAAGTATAAAACCCTTATTTTCTTATTCTACGTATGTGCAGACAATAAAGTCGAAAAGTTAGTTGCAAACATCAAATTTTACAAAAAACAACTGTAAATAACAAATTTATTGTTGAATGAAAATCAGTCAATTGTATTGTTTTTATTTGAACATTCGATTTTTATGTTTTTTTATTTTCGAATAGAGTAAATTGGGTTGATATTTTTTTATTAAAAACCTTAAATTGGTTTAATTTAATTTCAACGACAAAAAACAGTACCACAACGAAAAAAATAGATTTTGAAATTTTGTTCATTTAGCTTTGGGATAAATTCAAAATTTAACAAAATGAAAGCAAAAAAAATCTTAACAGCTGCAATTGTGACCCTGCTTTTTTCGGGATGTGTAGTCTATTCTTTTTATCCGCTTTATACCAAAGGGGATTTGTTTCCAAATGATATTTTAACCGGAGAATGGTTTCAGGAAGATGATGGTACAAGCTGGTCTTTCCAACATCCCAATATCGGTAAAAAAGAATTAGGTGTAATTGATAGTACTTCTTACTTTTTAGTAGTTTCTGATAAAGATTCTTTAATCTCTAAATTTGACGTTCATATAGTGAAACTTGGGGGATACTATTTTTTAGATTTTTACCTTGATGATTTTCTGGGGGATAAAAAAGATCTTACCCTGGCGGATTTTCACATTGTGCCTGTGCATACTTTTGCTAAATTAACCGTGAATAAAGATGAATTGTTAATCAATTGGTTTGATCAGGATTGGCTGGAAAAGCTGATTGAATCCAATAAAATAAGGATACACCATGAAGATAACGGCGATTATATTTTGCTTACGGCAAAACCGGGTGAATTACAAAAATTTGTAACTAAATATGTGGATACAGAAGAGGCTTTTAAAGATGGATTGGATGTAGTACTTACGCGAAAATAAATGGTTACAGGCATCAGATATATATTTGGTAGTTTACTTAAAAACAGGATATTTCAGCACATCCTGTTTTGGTGCCTTTCGTTTTTAATCCTTTTAAATATTTTAAAGGTTTCAGCCGAAATAAAAGAGATTGACCTGATTTACACGGCTTTATTTCACGTTCCGATCGTTTTGATTGTTTATTTCAACCTGCGTGTACTTTTCCCATTGTTGCTTGAAAAAGGGAAGTACTTTTTATACGGCATTTTTGTACTTCTGGCAATTGCTGCCGATTCCGGGTTTTACATCATTTTATTCGATAGTTGGATCGATCATATTTTGTCAGGATACTATTTTATTGCCTATTACAGCTTTTTCGATATAGCACTTTATTTTGTTATTTATATATTCATAACCAGCTTATTACGATTGGCGCGTGGTTGGTTTCGTTTGCAGGAAATTGAAAGTGAAAAAACATTGGCGGAATTAAAGGCATTGAAATCGCAGATTAACCCACATTTCTTGTTCAACTCGCTGAACAGTATTTACAGCCTGTCGCGGAAAAATTCACCGCAGGTACCGGGAAAGATTATTCAGCTAAGCGACTTAATGCGGCACATTATTTATGAATCGGAAGATGAGTTTATTCCCTTGTCAAAAGAGGTGGAAATGATCAGAAATTATATCGAACTACAGAATCTGAGAACAGTGGAAAAAGAAAAAATCAGTTTGGAAGTAGTTGGAGATATTGAAGAAAAGAAAATAGCACCGCTGATCTTTCTTCCTTTTGTAGAAAATAGTTTTAAACACGGGCTAAAAAGTGGTGCTGAAAATGCATTCGTTAAAATTAAAATTGAAGTATCAGGGAAAGTATTAAATTTTGAAATTGAAAATTCCAAAGGTGAAACCGCAAAAGTTAATGATAAGAAATATAAAGGCATTGGAATTGAGAATGTGAAGAAACGTCTGGAATTAATCTATCCTGGATCTTATTTATTAAAGATCCATGATAATGAAAAAACTTTCAGGGTACATTTGCACTTACAGCTAAAAGAAAAAATTTAACCGATAATTCAGGAAGACAAATCAAAATAAACGGTAATGCAATTAAATTGTCTTGTTGTTGATGACGAACCTCTTTCTCAGGATGTTATTGTAGATTATGTTTCAGCTTGCCCGGAGCTGATTCTGAAAGGCGTTTGTAATGATGCGCTTGAAGCAGGCGAGATGCTGAAGAAGGAAAATATTGATCTGCTTTTTCTTGATATTAATATGCCGCGCCTTAATGGAATCGGGTTTGTAAAATCATTAAAGGATGCTCCCCTGTTTGTTTTTGTTTCAGCTTATTCCGAATATGCCATTGAAGGATTCGATGTAGAAGCGGTTGACTACCTTTTAAAACCAGTTTCTTTTGAACGTTTCAGAGTAGCAGTAAACAGGATTTTGGAGCGATTTACCTTAAAGCTGGGGGTTAATAATGCTTCTGTTGGACATATAATGTTACGAGCCAACAAAAAAAGTTACAAAGTAGATTTTAGTGATATACTTTATCTTGAAGCACAGGGCGATTATGTAAGGTTTGTTTCTGAAGAAAGAACGCTTATGGTTCATGGTACGTTAAAAGAAATGTTGCAGCAATTGCCTGAACATCAGTTTGAACGCATTCATAAGTCATATGTTATTTCAATTCCGAAAGTGGATTATGTAGAGGGAAACCAGGTTAAAGTTGGAAATCATAAAATTCCTGTAAGTCAAAGTTACAAAGATCAATTGCTGAAAAAACTGGAATGAAATCCGCGAAGCAATAATTACAAAATAGATCCGATAAATATTCCCAGGTAAGAACCAAAAGCATATCCCAGAATTCCAATAGCCAAACCCGAAATAATGACGTTTTTATTTTTAATAGCGCCGGCAACTGTCGGTACAAAAGGTGGGGAATAAGTTAATGCAGTTATTGCTATAATGGTTGTATCTGCATCAACCTTAAATATTCGGGACAATACCAGGTGCACTGCCATGGATCCAAAAACCACAAATAACACATAAAAGAAAATGAATTTTGCAGTTTCAAATTCATAGAACATTTCTGAAAGATTCGCTTTCGATGAGATAACGAGTGAAAATATAATGATTAAATACATCCCCAGTTGAAAACTATTTTTCAATCTGTTTATTTGTTTAAATAACGATCCAATCAATGCCAGGGTTGTTATCATCAGAATAGCTACCGTTGTATTATCGGGTTTAGGAAACAGAAAACTGATCCCTCCACCCACAGCAAATATAAAAACAGCAATTCCAAGCGCTTTAAGTATATCCGGAAATCCTTTTCTTTGAAACAACCTATCATAATTTTCCATATCGTTGTTTTCTTCTTCCAGTTGCATCAGGTTTTCTGCTTTATGTATCATTGAAAATTTTGGCAGGAAGGTATGAAATAAACGCTGTGCAACCGTCATTAAAAACAAAAGCGCTACCGTACCAATTATAAGGTCTGATGTATGCGTAAGTATGTATATATCCTGGTTAACTCCCAGGGCTTTCCCAATTGCTGCCAGGTTTACAGTACCTCCTGTATATACTCCTACAAGCATGCCGGCAACTACTGGTGATTGTTCAATTTTTGAATGGAAGAGATAATATCCAACGAAAACTACGATAATTAAAGATACCAGTGCAAGTGTTAATGAAAGAAAAGCTCCTTTTGCCAGTTTCAACCATTTTCGAAGATCGAGAGAAAAAAGTAAAAGTGGGATGGCTACACCAATGGTAACTGTTAAAATGATATCCTGTATAGATAATATCTGGTTGACCAGTAAATCACTTTGCTGCAGTTGCCCGTTTTCAATTAATTTATGAATAACATCATTGGGCAAGGACGGATCCGACATTAAAAACTGCCTGAATTCTTTACCCGGCGATGGGATAATTCCTGTATTCCCGGCGACAAGTCCGAATGCATAAGCTAATACCACTGCTCCCAAACGTTTAAGAAACGAAGAGATTTTGCAAAGATAAATCAGTAATATGGGTACTAAAAAATAGAATAGAACTAAAGAAATGAGAAGAATCATGATTCTTTAATTTAGTTAGGTGCAAACAAACATAAGAAAAAAAATGATTTTAGTTCGGCGATACTAAAAGAATAAATTTTACGAAAATAATAAAGGCACAATCAGTAGGATTGTGCCTTTATATGCTAAAAAATCTTGTTTTATTATAACCTGAAACCTAGTGTGACTAAAATATTCTGATTTGTGTTTTTCCTGTCAACCTGATAATAATTCGGCTGAACATTTCCATCCGAAATATTCAAAAGAGAATTGGTATAAGCTACATTAACGGAAAAATTATTTACTGAATAACCGAACCCACCTGATACAACAGAAACATTATTAGTTAATGTAGATTGTGAATCTAATGTACTTTTAAATGGGTTACCGTAAAGTTCATATCCGGCGCGTAGGGCAAAATTATTTGTCAATTTGTATTCTCCACCCATTCGAAGATTAACGACACTTTTAAAATTATCACCCATTAGCGAGTTCAAATTATTAAAGTTATCTGAACCATTTCCTCCTCTACGGAAGCGCATTGTACTATAATCCATATACTCAGCATCAAGACTGAGAAGTCCCTTTTTATTAAACACTACAGCTCCACTCATTACTACTTTTAGCGGGGTATTGAAGTCATAGTCGTAATGATTGCCTCCTGAGTTATTATAATTTTGAGCCAACCGTGATTCCATTGTTAATACTGACTCATCTTTAATTGAATAAAACGTTGGAGAGTGAAAAGCCAATCCCAAACGTAAATTTTGGACAGGCCTGTAAATTGCTCCGATTTTAAAATTTAATCCAGTTCCATTCATCGAATAATCATCCATGTACTGATAAGAATCATTATCACTCAAAAATTCTTCGTAAGTTGTATTATTCCTGTAATTTAGATCGTGCAATCCCAACGTTCCTCCGAGGTAAAATTTATAATTGAAATTTAAGCCCAGGTTGAAAACATATTCGTCAATTCGTCCGCTTTGTATAAATGTTTTGCGTTGATCGACTTTCTCGTTTGGATATAACAGACTTTGGTACTGACCATCAATCGCATTTCCGTTATTGTCAGTAACAGGATCAATAAGATATGTATCCCATGCCAGTTTAGTTGGCCAATCCCGATATTGAACATCTCCTATTGCCTGGTTTAAATAATTATTTGTAAGAGCCTCTGTATTTGCATAAGCCGTAATATCATCTAACCAGGAAACTCCAGATTGGCTCACGTTTGCAAAAGCACTGTTGTTAAAATTGGCAAGACGATTATATCCGATACCATAACTAATATTTACAATACCTGCATCCGATCCATTAGTTCTGAAGGAACCTACAATTCCCAGGTTATTTAATGAGAATTTCTGTTCGTTATCCATATAACTGGAACCTCCCAATGACATTTCAGATTTATTGATATAGTATCCCGGTGTGAATACAAACTCACCTGATTGATAAATAGCGCTTCCCGCAGGATTAATAGACAATGAAGTAAAATCGCCACCTAATGCCCCAAATGCGTTACCCATTCCAGCAGAACGAGCTGTTCCCTGAATCTGATTAAAGGATAAGCGAAAAGCATCGGCAAAATTCTGTGCCATCCCAAAACCTGGCAATAACAAAAGGATGGAGATCAAAATAAAATATCGTCTCATGGCATATAATTTTATGTTTTTATTCTTGATTCTATTAAGGACTCTTATTTACCTACGACCTCCACCACCACTTCTTGAAGAACCCCCGGAAGAACTCCTGGAGCCTGATGATCCACCACTGCTTCGCACACTACCAGAACTACTACCTGAAGAGTAAGACGAACTACTTCTTGAAACGGACGATGAACCACTGCTATAGCTACTCCTTGAAGGATAGCTGCTATAACTTTGAACTCTCGACGAAGAAGATGGAGCACGGTAACTTCTGGATGAACTCCCATTACTGGAACTTCTTATATACGTTGAGTTTGTCCGGTACGACCGATTATAATTTGAAGTAGTTCTTGGTGCAGAGTATCTTGTATTGTTAGTAGTACTATTTGTTACTACCCTTGGTTTCGTATAACTTGATTTATTAGCAGTTGTACTGGGTCGGGTGTAATTTCTGCTCTGGATACTAGTCCCAGGACGCGTGTAGCTTTGCGTAGAACGGGTCAAACTTTGATTTTTTTCATTTGCAGAACGCGTAATATTCCCTGTTGTGGCCCTTCTCCTTTCTGTTAACACTCTTGCAGAATTTTCGCCGGATTGAGTAGCATTTCTGCTCACAGCAACTCTTGAATTTGACTGAGTTGATCGTCTTGATTCAACAGCTCCGCTTTTTGTTACACTTCTGTTAATGGCTGATGTAGTAGCAGGTGTTGAGGCACTTCTTCTACTGGCGCTTCTATCTATATTCGTTGTTCCTGTGGTCCTCCTACCATACCTATAGTTATCATTATTAGCTCTCCCATAATACGGATATGAGTTGTACCCGGAGTAATAGCCTCCTCCTCCCCATGAATAATACGACGGATAACCCCAACCATAATAAGGATATCTCCAGCTATAATATGGATAACCCCAACCGTATGAATAAGGATAACCAAACCCCCAACTGTACCACGGATCATAAAAACCCATATTCCAATTCATTGACCAACCTGGGTAATAACCACCCCAGGAATACCATGGGTCGTAATACCAGCTATCCCAGTAAAACGGGTCATAAAAGAACGGGTCATGAAATCTGCGGATCCGGTATCCAAAATCAAGGTCATCACCGTCATAATAATTGTTGATTACATATTTCATTTCATCATCATTGTAATAAACGGTAGTGTCGCTATCTTGCATATCCATCTGGTCCATATTGTAACGTAAGGCATCAGCATCCTTTTCAGTTCCATCGAAAATGTAATTGTTCATGGTATTTGAACCATCATCATTTTTTTCGATCTGGCTGATAATAAGCTTTTCGCCGGATTTTTCTTTTTCTGCTTTCTTTGCAGGTTCCTCTGCAGGTTTTCCTTCGGCAACAACAGGAGGTGGAACATCACCCGGATTGAAGTAAATATCATCTGGGTACGAACTGGTTACGTAAGAGCCGGTAGAGCATGCACTTAAAAAAAGTGCTACTATTCCAATGTATGTAAGTCTTGATTTCATTACTCGTCCTCCGTTTATTTTATATCAATAATAATTACTTTCTTTGTAAACTCAAAATTTAAATTATTTGTTGCAAAATCTGTACCAAATTATAAGTAATGGCTAAAGAATTAACATCGCGAAGAGAGAATTACTCGCAGTGGTACCAGGATCTGGTAATAAAGGCTGATCTGGCAGAAAATTCAGCTGTAAGAGGTTGTATGGTTATAAAACCCTATGGTTATGCTATTTGGGAAAAAATGCAGGCCGAACTTGACCGTATGTTTAAAGAAACCGGACACGTAAATGCTTACTTTCCGTTGTTCATCCCAAAATCCTTTTTTAGTAAAGAAGCAGCTCATGTTGAGGGGTTTGCCAAAGAGTGTGCCGTTGTGACGCATTACAGGTTAAAAAATGATGAAATTAACGGAGGCATTGTTGTCGATCCGGAGGCAAAACTTGAAGAAGAATTAATAGTACGTCCAACATCGGAAACTATAATCTGGAATACATATAAAAACTGGATACAATCATATCGTGACTTGCCAATTCTTATTAACCAGTGGGCAAATGTTGTTCGCTGGGAAATGCGTACACGACTTTTTTTACGGACTTCTGAATTTTTATGGCAGGAAGGACACACAGCGCACGAAACCCGACAGGAAGCGATTGATGAGACCGAAAGAATGATAAATGTGTATGCTGATTTTGCGGAAAATTATATGGCTCTTCCTGTTATTAAAGGTTTAAAATCGGAGAATGAGCGTTTTGCCGGTGCTTTGGATACCTATTCAATTGAAGCGTTAATGCAGGATGGAAAAGCTTTGCAGTCAGGAACATCACACTTTTTGGGACAGAACTTTGCAAAAGCATTCGATGTACGGTTCACAAGTAAAGAAGGTAAAGAAGAGTATGTATGGGCTACATCATGGGGGGCATCAACCCGTCTTGTAGGAGCGCTGATAATGGCTCATTCCGATGATAATGGCTTAGTGCTTCCACCGAAACTGGCCCCGTTTCAAGTAGTAATTGTGCCTATTTATAAAAAAGAAGATCAATTGGCTTCAATCTCTGAAAAAGTGCAGGATATTATGTCAAAACTAAGGGCAAAGGGAATTGCTGTGAAATTTGATGACAACGACAATAAAAAACCGGGATGGAAATTTGCTGAGTATGAACTGAAAGGAGTGCCGGTTCGGCTGGCAATGGGACCACGCGACCTTGAAAATGGTACGGTGGAGGTAGCGCGTCGCGATACATTAGAGAAGAGTGTAGTTGCCTTTGATGGTATCGAAAATTATATTCAAAACCTGCTGGAAGAAATTCAACAAAATATTTATAAAAAAGCGTTTGATTTGAGGGAAACAAACACCGTGAAAGTTGACACTTACGACGAATTTAAAGAAGTGCTTAAAAACAATGGTGGATTTATACTTGCACACTGGGATGGAACTTCTGAAACCGAAGAAAGAATTAAAGCTGAAACCAAAGCAACCATTCGCTGTTTACCCTTGGATTTTGAAGAGGAAGAGGGCGTTTGTATCTATTCCGGGAAACCGTCAAAACGTAGGGTTTTATTTGCATTGGCCTATTAAAAACAAAAATATTTCATGGGGAAGCAGCTCAAAAGGGCTGCTTTCTTTTTATATGAAATTTGCTTTGTGTATTTTTAAATGCTGAATAACGAAAATTATTCCGGTAAAAACTGATCAAAATTAAAACTGCTGAAAAATGACCGAAAAGGAAGTTCGTGAATCCATGATGGAGGCTTATGCAATTAAATCCACTGTTAAACAAAAAGTATATGAAAACACCCGGCAAACCTTTGTAATTCTTAAAAAAGTGTTGAAAGATCTGGAGCAGAATTACATTAACCTGGTCAAGGAAAAAGTATCTCCGTCTTTGTTCCCAGTATTTAAAGACAAAGGAGCATTTGAGGCAGAATTTATAATAGGTGGTGATATACTTGTTTTTAGCATGCACTCCAATGTTTTTGAATTCGATGATAAACATCCGGTTTGGAAAATGCCCTATATAAAAGAAGATACATTGCGTTGCTATTGTGGTGTTATCAATATTTATAATTTTCTGGCCGATTCGTTCAAGTATAACCGGGTCAACGATTTGGGATATCTTGTGGCACGGATTTTTATCAACAAGGATAATCACTTTTTTGTAGAAGGAAAACGACAGTCGGATGAAGTAGTAAAAGATTTTGCCGTTGATACAGTTTCCCCCGGAATTTTGCGTCAAATAATTGAAACAGCTATTGAATATAGTATTGAATTCGATTTATTGGTCCCTCCTTATGATCAAATAAAGATGGCCACGGTTGATCAAATGCGCGAGAAAATGACGCATTCAAAAATGGTAACAGGTAAACGTCTGGGGTTTAGTTTTAATTCTGATGATATTTAATTTCAGTTAGCAGTTTACAGTCGCAGTGTTCAGTAAAAAATGAATAAATAAATAGAAAATGGAAAAAGTAGTAGAAAGATTTATCCGGTACGCGAAAGAATATACCACATCCGATCCATTAAGTGAAACATATCCAAGCACAGAACGGCAGACTGGTTTTATGAAAAAACTAGTTGCTGAATTAAAGGAAATTGGTTTGAGTGAAGTTGAAATGGACAAGTATAGTTATGTTACTGCAACGATTCCTGCTAATGTTGACAGCAAGGCTCCAGTAGTTGGATTTATTGCTCATGTGGATACAAGTCCGGATTTCTCGGGTGAGAATGTTCAGCCGCAGATCATTGAGAATTATGATGGAATGGCTGTACAACTTAAAAATGGAGTGGCAATTGATCCTGCAGAATTCCCTGAAATTGTGCAATATAAAGGACAATCAATTATTACAGCAGATGGAACTACTTTGCTTGGTGCCGACGATAAAGCGGGTGTTGCTGAAATTGTTACGGCTGCAGAAATGTTATTGAAGAATGATAAAATAAAGCATGGGAAAATAAGGTTGGGATTTACACCCGATGAGGAAATCGGGAAAGGTACCGATCATTTTGATGTGAAAAAATTCGGTGCCGATTTTGCTTACACGCTTGATGGTGGCGAAATTGGCGAACTCGAATTTGAAAATTTTAATGCAGCTTCTGCAAAAATCGTTGTTCAGGGAAGAAGTGTACATCCGGGTGCTGCCAAAAACAAAATGATCAACGCATTGTTGGTGGCACATAAAATTATTTCAATGCTGCCACCGAATCAACGACCCGAACACACCGAAAAATATGAGGGTTTTTACCATCTTCTTTCCATGTAACGGGTAATGTTGAAAAAGCTGAATTGTTAATGCTGATCCGGGATCATGATTTCGATAAATTTGAAGAAAAGAAAAAATTGCTGAAACAAATTGTACAAGTCACTAATCTTGAGATAGGCAAAGATCTTGTAAAACTTGAACTGAGTGACAGTTATTACAACATGCGCAAGAAAATTGAACCCGTTATGCATATAGTCGATATTGCTATGAAAGCGATGGAACAGGCAGGGGTGAAGCCAAAAGTTAAGGCAATTCGGGGAGGCACCGATGGTGCAAGACTTTCGTACGACGGCTTACCGTGTCCGAATGTTTTTGCCGGAGGACACAATTTTCACGGGCCTTTCGAGTTTGTTCCAATTCCATCGATGGTAAAAGCAGTGGAAGTTATTTTGAACATCGCTCAACTGGTTGGAAAAGTAAATTAGAATGCTCGACCGATTTTTTGAATTTGTAAAAGAAAAGCAACTTTTTGAGCCGAATCAGAAAGTGTTGCTGGCGGTTAGCGGAGGAATCGACAGCATGGTTCTTTTACATCTTTTTGAAAAATCGGAATTTGAATACGGCGTTGTTCATTGTAATTTTCAGCTTAGGGAAGAAGAGTCGGATGGCGACGAAGAATTTGTAAAGCAGCAAGTTCTTACACACGGAGTGCCTGCTTTCTTTCAAAAATTCGAAACAGAAGAATATGTGAAAATCAATGGTATTTCCATTGAAATGGCAGCCCGTGAACTTCGTTACGAGTATTTCGAGAAAATACGTTCGGAGAATCAGTACGATTTTATTGCAACAGCTCATCATCAGGATGATTTGATCGAAACCTTCTTTTTGAATCTTTCCCGGAAAACCGGAATAAAGGGACTTACCGGAATCAAAGAAAAAAGTGGCAAAATTATTCGCCCGCTGCTTTTTATCGGCAGACAGGAAATTGATGAATTTGCTCGTGAAAATTTTATTGAATTCCGGGAAGATTCAAGCAACAATGAAGTAGTGTTATCAACGAAACTTTCTGCGTCATCAAATTTTACCTTTGTTTACGGAACTAAACCCTTCATTCAGAAAAAACTTACTGAACAGTATCGATAATTTAAAAGAAGCTGAACAGGTTTATACCGGTTACCTTAATAAGGAGAAGGAGAAAGTACTCTCCGTTGAAAAGAATGATCATACCATCGAAATAGAATTGTTGAAAGCAACACCTTTTCCTAAAGTTTTGCTTTTTGAAATTTATCTGAATTTAATTTTAATCCGGTTGTTACAGGCGAAATTTACAATAGCCTGGAGACCGATTCGGGTAAACAGTTTTATTCAAAAACTCACCGTGTGGTAAAAGATCGTGAGCAACTGTTTATAACATCTTTGGAGGAACGCGACGAGCGGATTTACTATATTGAAAAGGATGATATTGAGTTATTTGAACCACTTGATATAAACATTGAAAAACTTTCTTCTGAAGGTTTCAAGATTATTAAAAGTCCAAAAACTGCTTGTCTCGATCTTAATCAACTTGAGTTCCCGTTGCTTATTCGGAAATGGAAGCAGGGCGACTATTTTCAACCGCTCGGGATGACAGGCTTCAAAAAGGTCAGCGATTTTTTTATCGACGAGAAAATTCCCTTACATGAAAAAGAAAATGCCTGGATTTTATGTAGCGGTGAAAAAATAGTCTGGATTATGGGATCAAGAATTGATAACCGGTTTAAAATAACACCAAAAACAAAACAGGTTTTCAAAATTGAAATAAAATAACACCAGAATTTTTGTACTTAAACTAAACTAATGAAACGTAGAAATTTTATCAAAAACACAGGGGCTGTGGCTTTGGCAGCGAGTACTGTTCCTCTGCAGTCATTTTCTTTACAGGATGAAAAACAATATTATCACCAGGGAAGAACGGCTGATTATAAAGATTTCAAAATAATTGATGAGGGCCTGAAAATAAAGTCCATTGAAACATTTACAAAAGGATCATTCAGCCTGGTAAAAGCTACTACCGATGACGGGAAGTTTGGGTGGGGACAAATTGCAACTTACGATGCTGATATTTCAGCATTGGTATTACATCGGAAAGTTGCATCGTTTTTCCTTGGGAAAGATCCCTCAAAAATCGATGAATTAAGTGACCGGGCAGTTGAGTTTAACCATAAGTTTCCGTGGTCTTATGTTAATCGTGCACTGGGAGGAATTGATACGGCAATCTGGGATTTGTACGGTAGGATTAAAGAAAAGCCGGTAGCGGATTTACTTGGCGCAAAAACACATACGCATCTTGCTTACGGTTCAAGTATGCGCCGCGATATTTCGCCTGAAGATGAATCAAGACGAATTGTAGAACTTCAGCAAAAATATGGGTTTAAAGCTTTTAAAATAAGAATTGGAAGTTCGACGGGTAGAAATAGAGATGCAAGTCCGGGGCGCACAGAGAAAATAGTACCAACAGTAAGAAAAGCTATTGGCTGGAATGCAGATTTATTGGTTGACGCTAACAGTTGTTATACTCCGGATAAAGCCATCGAAGTTGGCCGAATGTTGGAACAAAATAAAATATTCCAGTATGAAGAACCGTGTCCGTGGTGGGAGTTGGAATGGACAAAAGAAGTTACTGATGCTGTTAATGTTTCAGTTTCGGGCGGCGAACAGGACAACGAAATGGCACAATGGAGAAGAATGATCAATATGAAAGCTGTTGATATCACACAGCCGGACGTTTTGTATTTGGGAGGAATTACAAGAACAATGCGTGTTTCTAAATTGGCTGAAGAAGTCGGGCTGACCTGTGTTCCGCATTCTGCAAATCATGGGATTGTTACATTATTTGCACTTCATCTTTTATGTGCTATTCCAAACGCGGAAAAATATCTTGAATATTCTATCGAAACCGAAGAAGGAGTAAATAAAGAGGCTGAAAAGATTTTTGGAACGAAAATAAAAATTGTCGATGGTAAAGCATCAATATCTGATGAGCCGGGGTGGGGAATGCATATCAACAAAGAATGGCTGGAAAAAGCTGATTATAAAAAAAGTGAAGCCTGATTTTTGATTCAGCTCCACTTTTTGCACCAAATATTTTATCAACAATTAACCTCTTGAATGCAATGCTATACGGTTTCCTTCGCTATCAATGATTAGCGCCATAAAACCGTATTCATCCGAAATTTTAGTTTTGGGTTGAAGGACTTTTCCACCGGCAGCTTCAACACGCGACAACTCATTTGTCAAATCACCTGAATGTGCTGTAAGATAAACCAGAACCCCATCTGTAGAAGGTTTGTAATACTCGGGATGATGGACTATAGTTCCCGTGAACCGGGTTTGTCTTCCAGCCATGGAAACCAGGCCATATCAAGCGGCCCCATTTTATTACGACTAAGTTTTAGGTCGAGCACTTTTTCATAAAAAGCGATAGCTCTGTCCATATTTTCTGCCGGTATTTCAAACCAGCCAACAACATTGTTTTCCATTGTTATAGTTTTTTGAGTTCAATACAATCAACAATAAATTATAGAGAAAGTTGACTTACTTAAACAAGTTCAATTTATATTATTTAGATTCCTTCTAAATTTGCAGTAAATTAATAGAAAGGAATTGAGATGTACAGAAAGGTGAAATATCTGATCCCAGCCTATGATATTGATATGGGAGGAGTTCCGTTAAAACAAGCTTTACCTACAAATAATGTGGAACAGGTAGATCCGTTTTTGCTGTTGCACCATGCAAAATTTACTTACAGAGAAGATGCGCCGGCACTTCACCAGGGAATAGGGCCACATCCGCACCGGGGATTTTCGCCTGTTACTTTTGTTGTGGAGGGTGAGGTCCATCACCGTGATAGCCGAGGGAACAGTCATATTGCAAAACAGGGCGAAGTACAGTGGATGCATGCCGGGGCTGGGATTATACACAGCGAACGTCCTTCACGAGCATTGGCCGAAAGAAATGGAACACAGGAAATCATTCAGCTTTGGATAAACACACCTGCCGGTAAAAAAATGCAGGAGCCAAAGTACCAGTTTCTTGCTGAAACCGATATGCCGGTTTTTACTTCGGCAGACGAAAAGATTTCAAACAAATTGATTGCCGGCAAATACAATGATTTACAAAGCAGAATAAAATCCGAAACGGAATTACTGATTATCTGGAGCACAGCAAAAGAGGGAGGGGGGCAAACATATCATCTGCCTGAGTTGTTTAACGTGATGTTGTACATAATTCGCGGAACTGTGCGGATAACAGGTTACGGGAAAGTAGATGAGGAAAGCCTGGTAGTGTTAGATAATGAATCGGGAATAACAGAGATTTCAGCCGTTACTGATACTCAGTTTTTGCTTCTGGCTGGAAAACCAATAAACGAAAAAGTTACCCAACAAGGCCCCTTTGTAATGAATACTACAACCGAAATATTTGAAGCTATTCGCGATTACAGAATGGGGAAAATGGGAATTTTAATTGAGGAGAAAGAGTGAAATGGATTATGAATTAATAAATAATGAAGCCGCTAAACAATATGAGTTTCATATTGATGCGTATATACCTAGAATAGTGTATCAAATGTCTGGTGACAAAATCTATTTAATACACACAGAGGTACCATTAGAATTGGGTAGAAAAGGTATTGCCAGTATTTTGGTGAAGAAGGTACTGGAGGATATTCAGAAAAGAGGATTGAAACTCATTCCACTTTGTCCGTTTGTAAAAAAATATCTCAAGCGGCACCCTGAGTGGCAGGTTTTGGCTGATAAAGATTAAAATATCAGGTAATGGGAAAAGAAATTGTAAAATATTATTCAAATGGTGAGTTGACAGTTGTTTGGAAACCAGATATATGCAAACATTCAGGTGTTTGTGTACGAACATTGCCAAAGGTTTATAACACAAAGGAACGGCCGTGGATTAAGCCGGAGAATGCCACAATTGAGGAGTTGAAGGCGCAGATCAACAGATGTCCTTCCGGGGCATTGAGTTACTTCATGAGCGATGAAAAGGACCGGTAAAAGCAACGGTTATGGAAATAGGAATAGACACATTTGCTGCAGCGCCTAAAAGTAATGAAACAGACCGGGCTCTGGATAACTCTATTGCCCTTGGCGAGTTACTTGAAAGGATTGAGCTTGCTGATCAGGCCGGACTACATGTTTTTGGTTTGGGCGAGCATCACCGGAAAGAGTTTCTTGATTCAGCATCACCCATAATTCTGGCAGCAGCGGCATCACGTACTAAAAAAATAAAATTAACCAGTGCAGTTACGGTTTTAAGCGCAGCAGATCCGGTTCGGGTATTTGAAAGTTTTGCTACCATTGATTTGATTTCGAAAGGGCGGGCTGAAATGGTGGTTGGACGAGGATCATTTATCGAAGCATTTCCGTTATTTGGGTTCGATTTGCAGGATTATAATGCTCTTTTTGCTGAAAAGCTTAAACTTCTTCTGCAGATACGCGATAATGAAGTGGTCAACTGGTCGGGGAAATTTCGACCTGCACTTGTTAATCAATCTGTTTTTCCGCGACCATTGCAGCATCCCTTCCCGATATGGCTTGGTGTTGGTGGTACGCCAGCGTCTTTTGCACGCGCCGGTGAACTGGGACTTCCGCTTATGGTGGCTGTTATTGGTGGCGAAACACATCGTTTTCGTCCGTTGATTGACCTTTATCGCGAATCGGGTGAAAAAGCAGGTCATTCACCGGAAAAATTAAAAGTGGGTTTACACTCGCTGGGTTATGTTGCTGAAAATGGTTACCAGGCAAGGGAAGATTATTTTCCGGGGTATGCAGAGATGTTTACACAAATTGGAAAAGAGCGGGGCTGGGGGCCTGTAACTCAATCGCATTATAATTTACAAACCGGCCCGCGGGGTGCATTGGTTATTGGCGATGTAGAAGAGGTGGCAGAAAAAATACTGCGACACAGCGAAGCTTTGGGTGGAATCTCTCGTTTTACTTTTCAAATGGATAGTGGCGGCCTGACGCACAAACAACTGATGAAATCAATCGAATTAATTGGTGAAAAAGTGATTCCAATGGTGAATGGATGAGACTTTTCGCTTCAAGCCTCAAGCTACAAGATGAATTTCTATATGACCTCATTAGCTATCTTTAATAAAACATGTTGATAATAAATGCATTAACGAGTTGGGACTTATTCTCAGAAGCATTTCTCTGTTCATCCAATCAAAATAATTCTGTTATGCGATTTAAAAAATGTCGTTATTCATTATGAATATGAATACAACGGATTTCAAAGACAAAGTAGTTTCATTGTCAGAGCGCATCTATCCAATGGTTACACGAATACTTGGAAATAAAGAAAGTGCGGAAGATGTTGTTCAGGAGATTATGATTAAGCTTTGGGATAAACGAAAAAATCTTGAAAAACATCCTAACGTTACCGGATTTGTATTTCTGACAGCACGCAATTATTGTGAAAACTTATAAATCAAAAGGCGATAAATAAATACTCAGTTGAATTAATAGGGTAGTTTAGCTTTAAATGATTTTTTTACATGCCTGTTTTCGTTTTTTGTGATTAACAATCGCCGCACCTCGTCTGCCACGAGGTGTTAACGTAAAGAGCTGCGTGAATGGCAGAATGGTTTATATCGAAGCTTTCAAATAATATCCGGAATTTCACGTTATGTAAAACATTCATATTGTGTTTCATATCGTAAAATATATCCACATGAAAAAAATCAAAACAGACAGAAAATCGCTTATCCGTTGGAAAATTTATGTTGACAGGGCCAGGATGTATATTGGCTATATCCAGTTTTTTATGATTGGATTTGTGTTTTTAAAAGCTTACAAAGACACATCAGTCGGGACATTTATTTTTGAGAATTCATTGCTTTTCATACCTCTGATGTTCATCGCTTTTTTTGTTATTTCGCTGATTTTGGGCCGTTTGGATACGGTGCTCGGATTGCGGGAAGAGGAGCTTCGAAACTCTTCGGCTTCAAACCCGGTAATGAGAGATATTCTCAAAAATCTGGAAGACTTGAAAGTTGAGATTCAGGAACTGAAAATGCCTGGAAAATAGTTTCTTGCAGACATTTACCCGCCAATTCAAAAAATCTTGTTTAAAACCTTTGAAAAGTTAGTGGTATTTTTTTAGATCATTAATTCTGATTATCGTTATTTTCGATGGTTGAAAAAATTGACCTGACAATGAACTATACTTTACTTGATTTCCTGACATTAATCGGAGCTTTGGGATTATTTCTTTACGGGATGAAACTAATGAGTGAAGCATTGCAAAAAGTAGCGGGTGGAAAACTGCGTAACTTTTTGGCTGCCATGACCTCCAATAAGTTTATGGGTGTTTTTACCGGGCTGTCGATTACTGCAATCATTCAATCTTCAAGTGCCACCACGGTAATGATTGTGAGTTTTGTAAATGCCGGATTATTAACACTAACAGAATCTGTTGGTGTAATAATGGGGGCAAATATTGGAACAACAGTTACTGCCTGGATCATTTCAATTCTCGGATTTAAAGTTAAAATGAGTATCCTGGCTTTTCCGATTATAGGCATTGGGTTTCCGTTGATTTTTTCAAAAAAAAGCCGTAATCAATCCTGGGGAGAGGTTTTGGTTGGTTTTGCCTTGCTTTTTATTGGTTTGGAAAGTCTGAAAATCAAGTGTCCCAAATATTGGTGATAACCCTGAAATCCTTGGGTTTATAAAACATTTTACAGGAATGGGATTTGGCACAAATATCATTTTTCTGATTATAGGAACTTTGTTAACAGTTGTCATTCAGTCATCTAGTGCTACTATGGCTTTAACACTTGTAATGTGTAATAACGGCTGGATTAGTTTTGATAATGCTGCAGCTATGGTATTAGGTGAGAATATCGGAACCACAATAACTGCTAATCTTGCTGCCGTAGTTGCAAATTCTTCGGCAAAAAGAGCGGCACGAATTCATTTTCTGTTTAATGTTGTTGGGGTGATTTGGGTGCTGTCTGTATTTTCTCCTTTTTTTGAAAGGAGTTGATTCAATTACCCATTCAGTTTCAGGAAATTCGGCCTTCACCAATGCCAGTTCAATTCCCATTGCATTGTCATTTTTTCATTCATTTTTTAACATATTAAATGTTTTGCTTCAAATATGGTTTATTAAGTATTTGGTTAACCTGGTGCAAAGAATAGTTCCTGAAAGAGAAGAAGAACACGAATTTAAACTGAGTTATATTAAGTTTGGTATGCTTAGTACCAGCGAATTGTCTCTGTTTCAGGCCAAAAAAGAAATAATTGTATATGCACAGCAAACAAAAAAATTATTTGGTCGCTTAAAGCAATATGCTTAATGAAACAAAAGAACGTAAATTTCTGAAACAATTTGAAAAGGTTGAAATTGGCGAAGATAAAAGTGATGAAATTGAAATGTCGATTGCCAAATACCTTACCAAAGTGGCTGAAGGTGAGTTGAGTCGACAGTCGTCAAGAAATATCAGTTCTATGCTTCGTATTGTGGATGAAATTGAAAGTATTGGAGATTCTTGTCTTAATATTGCACGGGCAATGTACCGTACCCACGATAAAAAAGAAAAACTTACGCCTGAAATGAAAAAGAACATCAGGAAATGTTTGCTCTTGTGGAAAAGGCGATGGATGTAATGATTGAAAATTTGAATAAAAATACTTACGAAGTGGATAATATTGCAGTAGAAACAATTGAAAAGAAAATTAACCGGTTAAGAGACAAACTTCGGAAAGAGCATGTAAAAGATATTGAAAATGAAAAATACTCTTATCAGATAGGAACATTGTATAAAGATATTTTTTCCGAATCGGAAAAAATGGGTGATTATATTTACGATGTAACCGAATCTATTATCGATTATGCTGAAAAATAAAATAAGAGATTCTATCTGTTAATTTACGTGAGGAATCTCTTTTATTTAGAATTATTTTAACCTGTCCGATTGTCTCGTTCAGGCAGGTTCCGAACTGGAAACGCTTAACTCTGAACTCAATCTATTCTTCCTCGTTTGTCATTGAATATGGCCAGCTTTCTTTATCGGTACCTCTGTTTTTATTTGGTATTGCCGACATGGTGAAATCCAGTTTGCCACCAGCTTGTAAAGCTTCGTGCGAGATATAGTTTTTATTCCATTCAGCCCCATTCAATTTCACATCTTCAACATATAGATTCTCTTTTGAATTATTATCAGCGTGAATAACAAATGTATTTCCGTTTTCAAGCCGCAACGTGATTTTATTAAACAGCGGCGCTCCAAAAACATACTGTCCGGCACCCGGGCAAACGGGGTAAAATCCCATGGCACTGAAAACATACCATGCAGAAGTTTGGCCGTTATCTTCGTCTCCGCAGTAACCATCTGACTGGGGATTGTACAATTTTGTAAGCACCTCGCGAACGTGTTGCTGTGCTTTCCACGGTTGGCTTGAGTAATTGTACAGGTAAATCATGTGCTGAATTGGCTGGTTGCCGTGCGCATAATTTCCCATGCCGGCAATCTGCATTTCCCTGATTTCATGGATGGTACCACCGTAATAGGAATCGTCAAAAATAGGAGGAACTACAAATACAGAGTCGAGCATCGAAACAAAATTTTTGTCGCCACCCATCAATTCTTTTAGCCCTTCAATATCCTGAAAAACGCTCCAGGTGTAGTGCCAGCTGTTCCCTTCGGTAAATGCGTCGCCCCATTTATACGGGCTAAACGGCGACTGAAAAGTGCCATCTTCGTTTTTGCCGCGCATCAGGTTATGGCTTGGATCGAAAACATTCCGGTAGTTACGAGCCCGTTTTTTGAAAAGATCAATCTCCTCCTGAGGACGCCCCAGTTTTTCGGCCAGCTTCCAAATACAAAAATCATCGTAGGCATATTCCAGCGTACGTGCAACATTTTCGTTGATGTCAACATTGTAAGGAATGTAGCCCAGCTTATTGTAATAATCAGCGCCAAAACGACCTACGGATTTGATATTTTCCATCCAGTTTTCGGTGTTTTTCAAAATGGCTTTGTAAAGCGTATCAATATCATATCCTCTAATTCCTTTTAAATATGAGTCAGCAATCAATGATGCAGAGTTGGAGCCGATCATACAACTACGGTGCCCCGGACTTGCCCACTCAGGTAACCATCCGCTTTCTTTGTAAGTGTTGGCCAGTCCTTCCATGATTTGTGCATTCAGGTCGGGGTACATTAGTGTAAAAAATGGGAAAACTGCCCGAAAAGTATCCCAAAAACCGTTGTCGGTGAAAAGATGGCCGGGAAGAACTTTCCCATTATACGGACTATAGTGAACGACTTCATTATTGGCATTGATCTCGAAAAACTTGCGCGGGAAAAGTAAAACCCGGTAAAGACTCGAATAAAATGTGCGGCATTGTATATCGGTGCCACCTTCTACCTTTATTTTTGAAAGTTCTTTTTCCCAAATGGCTTCTCCTTCATTATAAATATCATCAAAAGATTTATTTCCAATTTCACGGTTAAGGTTAAGTTCAGCCTGCTCCGGACTGATAAAAGATGAGGCCACTTTTACATGTACTTTTTCTCCTTTTTTTGTTTTGAACCCGATAACTGCCCCGGTATGAAATCCAGTGGCCTCTTTTGTATCCGTTAAGTCATCTTCTTTCCAGGTTTTGGTGATTTCAAAATCCTTATCAAAAACGGCTACAAAATAATTATGGAAATTATCCGAAACGCCACCATGATTATTTTGGCAATAACCGACAATTTTATGCTCTTCAGGAATGATCTTTACCGAAGAACCACCATTAAATGCATCTAATAACAGGTAAGAATTTTTATTATCAGGAAAAGTAAAACGGAAAATAGCAGCGCGGTCAGTAGGTGTTACTTCTGCGGTAACATCGTAATCAGCCAGATATACTTTGTAATAGAAAGGTTTGGCAATTTCAGCTTTGTGCGAAAACCACGATGCGCGCTCATCCTCATTTATTTTTAATTCCCCGGTTTCGGGTAAAAACGAAAATGCTGCATAGTCGTTAATCCAAGGGCTGGGTTGGTGCGTTTGTTTGATCCCTCGAATTTTATAGGCATCATAAGTATATCCCCAGCCATTGCCCATTTTGCCGGTTTGCGGCGTCCAGAAATTCATTCCCCATGGCCGTGCAATTGCCGGGTAAGTATTCCCGTTTGACAATGAATAATCCGAATCCGTTCCCATCAAAGGATTTACAAGGTCGGTTAGATTTTCTGTTGAAGTGCTTTTCAAGGTATCTTTACGTGAATTGTTGCAACTAAACAGAAATATTAATAAAATTAAAATAGATGAGTATTTCATTTTGCTTATTTAAAATCTTTGAGATCTCTGCGATTTACTCTGCTGTTTTTACGATTTCTATATTTTTTAACCACAGAGGACACAGCATTTACACAAAGAACGCAAAGGAATATTTTTCTTTTTAATAAATCAATAAACCATTGATTTTGGGCGGTTTTCAGGAGCGGCGCCAAATTCCGGATTTGGGTTTTTGCCCATTACCAGTTTTAAAGTGCCGCCATTCATAATTTCTTTGTAGGTAATAAAACTTTTTTCATAAAGTTCACCATTCAGCTCTGCCGACTGAATGAACAGGTTAACCGGGCTGTTATATTCAGCAACTATTTTGAAAGATTTTCCATCGGGGAGATGAATTTCAGCTTCATCGAACAGCGGGCTGCCAAAAACAAAAGCTCCAGCCGCCGGATTAACGGGGTAAAATCCCATGGATGACAAAACATACCAGGCAGACATCTGGCCACAATCTTCGTTGCCGCATAAACCGTCGTTTTTGTCGGTATACATGGTTTTGCAGATTTCGCGTACTAATTGTGCCGTTTTCCATTGTTGTCCGGCATAAGCAAATAAATAAGTAGTGTGGTGACTTGGCTCATTTCCGTGTGCATACTGACCGATTAAACCGGAAATATCTGATGAAGCGCCTTCGACCTGATTTGAGCTAATTGTGAACAGACTGTCAAGTTTTGTAATAAAAGCTTCTTCGCTTCCAAAAAGTTGGATCAGTCCTTCCACGTCCTGCGGAACCAGCCATGTATATTGCCATGCATTTCCTTCACAATAATCATCGTCGCGGTGCTGTGATGAAATCGGGTCGAACGGTGTCCGCCAGCTTCCGTCGCTCATTTTTCCCCTCATGAAATTGTCACTTTTATCGAAATAAAATTTATAGTACCTGGCTCTTTTTGAAAACAATTCAGCATCATCCGTTTTTCCCATTGCTTTGGCCATGGCTGCAATACACCAGTCGTCGATGGCATATTCCAGCGCGCGTGCAACCGATTCAACCTGTGAGTCAGCCGGAATAAACCCCTGCGATTTAACATAGTCCAGCCCTTTTTCATTACGCATTGCCGAAGCTTTCATTGCTGTAAAAGCTCTTTCAGCATCAAAGCCTTTAAATCCTTTCAGATAAGCGTCGGCAATTACTGGAACAGCATGATAACCAACCATAGTATTGGTTTCGTTTGCCCAAAGATGCCAGATCGGTAATTTCCCCTGCTGATCAAAAATATCGAGCATGGTGTTTACAAAATCATTTACCCGGTCGGGTTGAACGAGTGTGTACAACGGGTGTGCTGCCCGGTAGGTATCCCAAAGCGAAAATACAGTGTAGGTTCTGTGTCCCGGATCAGCATGAACGTCAAGATCGGCACCCCGGTATTTTCCTGTTACATCATCAAATAAAGAAGGTTCTATCATCGTATGATATAACGCCGTATAGAATGTTTTTTTATCTGCCTCGTTCGTCGTTGTTATTGAAATCTTTCCTAGTTCTTTATTCCATTTATCATGTGCCAATTCCTTAACTGCATCAAAATTCCACAGACCGGTTTGTTCGTTCAACTCAGCACTTAAATTATTTATTGCTCCATCGATACTTACAGGTGAAATCGCAGTTTTTGCCATCAGTTCGCCATTTCCTTCAAATTCTATAAGAGCGGTCATATTTCCAATTGTATCATTGGAAGCCAGAATCTTAAAGCTTTTAATATCTTTTGAAAACTGGGTATAATAATAAACTTTTTGATCGGGAGCCCACCCGGTTGAAAAACGAAATCCCTGTACGGTATTTTTATCTACCTGTTCAATTTGGCCTTTAGTAATTTTATCCCATCCTGTACCATATTTTAAATCGATAACTAGAAACGAATTTCCATCATTGTTAAACTGATATTTATGAAACCCAATCCGTTCTCCGGCAGTTAATTCTGCATCAATGTTATACCTGTTGATATGAAGTGCATAATAACCTGGTTTTACCGTTTCTTTGTCGTGCAAATAAGTTGATTTCCAGGGATAAGGAACCTTCTTGTTTTGGTCAGGTTTAAAATCATCAGACACCGGCATAAAAACCAGGTCACCCAAATCGCCAATTCCTGTGCCACTTAAATGGGTATGAGCAAACCCAATCAAAATTGAGTCGGAATAATGATACCCGGAGCACCAGTCCCATCCCTGGGTTTCGTTATTAGGGCCTAATTGCACTAACCCAAACGGCACATTAGCACCCACAAAGACATGTCCGTGATAACCACTCCCAATTAAAGGATCCACAAACTGTGTATAATCGGTTGTGTCAGCCCCCGGCTTTGTATTAGTGCACGAAACTGCCACTGCAAATAGTATGAACAGGGAGATAATTAAATTAATTCGTTTCATTTTGAACAGGTTTTATATCCGTTAAAAAGTTTTTGTCGGGCTTGTGTTAGTGATCTAAAAAATTAGGTTTATAACCAGGTTATAATATTTTAAAGTTCGCGAATTTTGATGTTTCTAAACCAAACGGTATAACCATGATCCTGCAACCCAATAAATCCTTCTTTGGAGATACCTTCGGTAAACCCGGGAAAATCTTTGAACTTGCTGTTTTGCACCATTTTGTCCCACTCGGGAGTCCATTGCGTATATTTTACTACCTCGGTGCCGTTCATGCTTACCGTAACTTTTCCATCTTTCATTTTTATGACACATGTATTCCATTTCCCGGCCGGATGAACTGTTCTCGGATCTGCAGCAATCATATCATACAACGAGCCTGCCAGATGGCTGGCAACTTTATTATCTGTGGCATCTTTGTTATCAAGGATCTGTATTTCCGGAGCCGCATAATAAATAGGTTGGCCCGGCACTTCCCGAACATCGTAAAAGATTCCTGAATTAGCCATTTTGCCGGCTTTCCAATCGACTGATAATTCAAAATTTTTGAACTTTTTATCTCCAAAAACAATGTCGCCACCCGAAGGTTGGCCCTCATTATTTTCTTTTTTTATAGATACTTTCATTGCATTGTCTTCAATTACCCAGTTAGCTGGCATTGCTGTTCCGTTACATTGCCTCCATCCATCGAAGTTTTTGCCGTTAAATAACAGCACCCAACCTTCTTTTTTTTCTTTTTTTGAAAGTTCATTTACTTTTTGTGCAAACGAAGGAGCTGTAATTAAAATGGCTGCAATCATTGTAACAGCCAATAATATATTTTTTCTCATGATTTGTTTTTTATTCCCCAAAGGGATGTGATTATTAATTTAGATTAAAATTTCGCCGATAAAGATAACTATTTGGCTTGGTAATACTAAAAAGTTTAAGGTACTTTAATGCCTTTAATTAAGTTTAGTATTGCTTTTACAAACTTTGGATAGAAAAGGTTGTTAAAAATAACTATGGGAAGCTGTACACAAATTACTGATTATTACGAACGGATTTACAACCGGCAATTGACCGATGCCGAAAAGGACCTGATTAATAGATCGTTTCGTCGGGAAATTATTAAAAAGAAACAACTCATTTTTGGGAGTGGTGAAAAAAATACACGTCACTATTTTATTGAAAAGGGATTGCTTCGGATGTATGTTATTGATTCGTCAGGCAAAGAGTTTAATATCCTTTTTGCGCGTGAAAATCAATGGATTGGCGATTTGGCTACACCCGATGAAACATCCTTTTTTCTGGATGCGGTGGAAAAGAGTGTGGTTTATTCCATTACCGATGAAAATTTGAATGTCCTGACAGGAAACTTTTCTTCTTTCGTAAATTATTTAAAGAAATCGTATATTTTTCTTCAGCAAAGGCTGGTTTCTATTCTTGTAAATACGGCCGAGCAGAATTACAAAGAACTTTGTGCACATTATCCGGAATTGCTCAAACGCCTTCCACAATACCATATTTCAGCTTATTTGGGTGTCACACCTGAATTTTTAAGCAAGATTCTTTCTAAGATGGCCAGAGAAAAAGACTGATGTGTGTTTTTCTTAAACTAGTTCATTTTTTCCGGTGTTACTGCACCCTAATTTTGTGGTGTATTAATTTAAAAAACAGAAAAAAATGAAACAAATTGGTTTAGCAGCAGTTGGTTCCGTATTGCTCTCAACAGGAGCGATAGCAGATGGAGCGAAAGATGGAAAGGTATTTTACAAAGCAGATAAAGAACTCAGTACCGTAGCCTGGACAGGCAAAAAAGTTACCGGTCAGCACCATGGAAACGTGAGCCTTGAGGATGGGGAAGTAGTTGTAAAAGATGGGTTGGTTTTGGCTGTTGGAATTAAACTCGATATGAGGACAATTGACAATGGTGATTTATCCGTTTCTGCCTGGAACAGTAAATTAGTGGTACACCTGAAATCTGAAGATTTCTTTTCGGTGGAAAAATATCCTTATGCAGTTTTTGTAGCTAATGATTTAACACCGCTTGAAAGTGTAGGCGAAGGTGATGAAAATTACATGGTAAAAGGAAATCTTACCATAAAGGGAATAACTCATGAAATTAGTTTCCCGGCAAAAGTTGAAGTAAATGATTCAAAACTTACAGCAAGTGGAAAAGCAACTATCGACCGTACAAAGTATGATATTCGCTACGGATCAGGGTCGTTTTTCAAAGGACTGGGAGATAATATGATTTATAACGATTTTGAAATCGCTTTTGAATTGGTGGCTAATGTAGCAGAAACTGAATTAGAAGCTGTAGAGCAATGAAAAGCAAGCAGAAAACAGGGTGTGAATGAAAGGGCCTACTCAAACCTTTGACAGGTCCTTTTGTTTTTATAATGAACGTTGTCGCATAAAACCCAATGATTCGAAAAACATTTATACAATTGGTAACCGGAGGAATAACAGGTAGGTATGAAGATATTAAATGATTTGGCTGGTTTTTCACGAAATCTTAAAGAACGAAGTAAGAAAATGCCGGTGTTGTTTGTAGGACACGGGTCACCGATGAACGGGATAGAATCGAATGAATTTTCAGATTACTGGGTGCAGTTGGGAAAAGAAATTCCAAAGCCCGATGCTGTTGTTTGTATTTCGGCACACTGGCTAACGCGGGGTACACATGTTACGGCAATGCCTAAACCCAGAACAATTCATGATTTTGGGGGATTCCCAAAAGAATTATATGAAGTAGAATATCCTGCCCCCGGAAATCCTGCTTTGGCAAACGAAGTTTTATCGATTGTTAAAAGCACAAATGTAGGATTGAATCACGACTGGGGACTGGATCATGGCTGCTGGGTTGTGGCTCAGCGAATGTACCCTGATGCTGATGTGCCGATAATTCAGCTGAGTATCGATTATTACAAACCGGCAGATTATCATTATCAACTGGCAAAAGAACTTAATTCGCTGCGGAAGAAAGGGATTCTTGTTATGGGAAGCGGCAATATGGTTCATAATCTTCGAATGGTTGATTGGCAAAATATGAACACGCCTGATTATGGCTTCGATTGGGCGCAGGAGATGAATGAGATATTTAAAAATAAAATTGAGATGGGTGATCATAAATCGTTAATTGATTATCAGAATCTTGGTAGTGCAGCCCGTATGGCAATTCCAACACCTGATCATTATTTCCCGTTGATTTATGCACTTGGATTGCAGGAGAAAGATGATTTCATCGAATTTTTTAACGACAAATATGTTGCAGGTTCTCTCTCAATGACTTCAGTGAAAATCGGAGCTTATTAAGAATGTTTTCAAACTGTATAAAGTGGACTTTTTTGTTGGATGCGGCTGTTTTATTTTGCTATTTTGCGATGCGGTCTTTACTAACTAAAAATGAAACTATTCTTTCGTATTATGCCGGTAACCCTTTTAATTGCCGGTTTATTTTTTCAATCAAACGCTCAGAGTCTGCAGATCAATGAGCTCATGTCATCGAATTCAAATACCATTTATGATGAGGACGGGGACTCTCCCGACTGGATCGAGATAAGAAATACCGGAGACAATACAGTAAATCTGTCGGAGTATTATTTAAGTGATAATACTGATGACAAGATGAAATGGCAATTTCCTGATATGACATTATCACCACAACAATATTTGGTGATCTTTGCTTCGGATAAAGATCGTGCACAGGTTCCGGTATATTGGAAAACCTTAATCAATTTAGGAGACACATGGAAATATGTTATACCAACGAGTGCAACTGCTGTTACATGGAAAACGGAAACATTCAATGATTCGGGATGGAGTAGCGGAGCATCTGGTATTGGTTACGGCGATGGTGATGATAATACAATAATTCCGGCAAGAACCTTATCGGTCTTTATGCGGTATAAATTTTCTGTCGATGACCTTGAAACGATCAAATCCATGTGGTTTCATATGGATTATGATGATGGCTTTGTAGCTTATCTGAATAATGTTGAAATAGCTCGTGCTGAGATGGGCCAACCTGGATCTGCCGTTTCCTGGAATCAGACTGCGTCATTACATGAGGCATTAATTTACAATGGGCAGGCTCCTCAGGCTTTTGACGTTACAGATTACATACATTTGTTAAAAAACGATGGAAATGTGCTTGCGGTTGAAGTACACAACACAGGAGCCGGTTCTTCAGATCTTACCGGAATTCCGTTTTTAACCGTCGGTTCAACTAAACCGTTTGAACAACCAAAAGTTTCCAGTTATTTAAATCTGCCTGTTTTGTATCCGCATACTAATTTTAAACTTTCTTCGGAAGGTGAAACTGTTTATTTGTCTACTGCTTCGTCAGTCGTTGATTCATTAAAATTTGATATTATTCCGGGTGGATATTCTTATGGGAGAAATATTGATGAGCCAGACAAACTGGGTTTTTTTAGTGAACCAACACCGGGAACTCCTAATATCGGGGAGTTCCTGACAGGATTTGTGAAAGGAGAAATCGAATTTTCTCCGGTTGAAATGTTCTTGTCATCGCCTACGCAAATGGTTTTAAGCGGGGTTGCCGAAGGAGAAGAGATCAGGTTCACACTCGACGGAAAAGAACCTACAAGTACAAGTACTCTTTATACAGCACCTGTAACTATTAATAAAAATACGCCGGTAAGGGCGAGGATTTTTGCACCTGGTGGCATTTCCAGCAAAATTGTATCACATACTTATGTTTTTGATTCCGAACCAACTTTACCAGTGGTTTCTATTGTAACTGATTCATTAAACCTTTGGGACAATGAAACTGGTATTTACGTGCTCGGAGATGATTACCAAAATGAAAATCCGTATTTCGGAGCCAATTTCTGGGAAGATTGGGAAAAACCTGCAAGTATTGAAATGTTTGGAACTGACGGTAGTTCTGTGTTTTCAATGAATTGCGGAATAAAAATATTTGGTGCATGGAGCCGTGCACATCCGCAGAAATCGCTGGCAGTATTTTTCAGAAAAGAATATGGCGATCCTGTACTGGAAAATGTTCAGCTTTTTAAGTCGAAACCAATAACAGAATTCAAATCACTTGTATTTCGAAATGCAGGTAATGACTATAGTGGTGCTCGTTTCAGGGATGCATTTATGACTGATTTGGCAAGTAAAATGAACAACGATATTGCAACATTTCAACCAACAATTGTGTATTTGAATGGCCAATACTGGGGACACATGAATATGAGGGAAAAAATAAACGAAGATTATCTTGAAAGTAATCATGGAGTTGATGCCGGGAAAATTGATATGTTGGAAGGAAATGGCTCTGTATTAGAGGGGAGTAATGAAAAGTACCAGGAACTTCTAAACTTTCTGAATCAAAATAATATGGCATCGGATCAGAATTTTGAAGCAGTTTCAGGTATGATGGATATCGACAATTTTATTGATTACGAACTTTCGGAGATTTATTTTAATAATGGCGACTGGCCGGGGAACAATATTAAATTCTGGAGACCGCAAACAGTAGATGGTAAATGGCGGTGGCTTATGTATGACACCGATTTCGGTTTTGGGCTTGTTAACTCTTACACTTACAATACCGTTAGTTTTGCCACAGCTACAAATGGCCCCAGTTGGCCTAATCCGCCCTGGTCAACTTTAGTTTTACGCAAACTCCTGGAAAACGACTCATTTAAAAATAAGTTTATCAACCGGTTTGCCGATATGATGAATAGCACATTTGTAGCCGAGTCGGTTACTGATCGGATTGATAGTATTGCCAATATTATTCGTCCGGAAATTCAGAATAATTACCAACGCTGGGGCACACCATCATTGTCGTCATGGAATGGAAATGTGCAGGCGATGAAAACATTTGGAACACAAAGGGTGACTTACATTAGAAACTTTATTAAGCAGCAATTCAGTTTGCCCGCATCTCAAGCAATAAGAGTTTCCGCTTCACCGTCGTATGCAGGAATTATCCAGCTTAATACGTTAACATTATCTGGTAAATTGTGGTCGGGTCAGTATTTTCAGGATATTCCAATTACTTTAACAGCTTATTCGTACAAAGGATATAAATTTAAAGAATGGAAGATCAATGGTGTCGCAATGCTGGATAAAACCATCCAGTTAAATATTGATAAATCAACGGCAATTGAAGCTGTCTTTGAAGAATCATATGATGATGGTAAGACCATTGCTATAAATGAAATTAATTATAACTCACCGGAAAATGATAATCCGGGAGACTGGGTTGAAATTTATAACTGGGGACACAGTGATATCGATATTTCCGGTTGGACATTGAAAGATGATGATGATGCACATGCTTTTGTAATTCCTGAAAATACTGTTCTGAAAAGTAATGACTATCTTGTTTTATGCAGAAGCTCAGGAGAATTCTCTGTTATTTTCCCCGATGTAACAAATTATGTGGGTGATTTCGATTTTGGATTAGGAAGCGCGGGTGATGCGGTTCGTTTGTACGACGCTGTGGGGATACTGGTAGATGAGGTGTACTTTGGTAGTGAATCACCGTGGGTTACCGAACCTAACGGAAACGGGCCAACGCTTGAACTTCGTCATTTTACTTACGACAATAGTAAAGCTGATTCGTGGAAATCTTCGCTGGTATATTTAGGGACACCAGGGCGTGAAAACAGTATTACTACTGATGTTCAGGATATCGCAGATAATTTACAGCAGAAAAAACTTAAGATTTATCCAAACCCATTTTCAAATGAAACGTTAATTACCTGGGAAAACAATAACTATGCACCGATGGAAATTCGTATTTTTACGATGGACGGACGATTGGTTTACCGGAATACTGTCAGCAACGGGGAACTGGTTTGGGACGGAACATCCGATAATCATCAACGGCTTAACCCGGGGATTTATATTTGCAATGTTCAATCCGAAGGGAAATATTATACGGAAAAACTGGTGTTAACTCAATAAAAAAATGAAGAAACTGCTGAATTCGTTATTCATTACAGGATTATTTGCTGTTGCGATAATATCCTGTGACAAGAAGGATAACACTGAACCAGATTCGTTTTATAAGCAGGTGATCATCCACGATACAATGATTGTTTATATCGATTCCCTGGTTTATAATCCGGCCTCTTATTTTACGGAATCCTATAAAGATACCGTGTTTGATAAAGAAGGTTCCTGGAAAAATTATCCGAATATAAATTTATTTGAAAACCGCAGACTAGTACTTGACACGCTTAACAATGTTTCAATGGAATACAAAGGTGGCTGGGTTGACCGTACTGATCCTGAAGATTCTAAGAACCTTTGTGATTGCTTTAACGACCATGAATATATTAGTGATTATATCCCAGGGCAAAAAATTGTGTATGACGACACTATTTATTTAAGAAGAACTGTTCCTGTAAGTTATGCGATTTTTGAAATTACAAAAGGATCGGAAACGGTTACGGATACTGCAATTTATGGCCGCTGTGCGGAAATAAAAGAGATTCATAATTTAATGACCAGTTATGATGATTTTAATGCCTATTATGAGAAATATAGTGACTACTACTATAATTACACCTATTCAATGGATTATAATGTGCTTCAATTTAGCGAAAACAGGCACAAAAAGTTTTTCAGTAATTTCCATAAACTTCCAGTAAAATTCGTTAATTCGATAGGTAGTTACGATATGTATCTTGTAGATATCTTTCCGTATTGGGATACCGAGGTGTCTCAGAATACAATGCTGTTTTATGTTTATATCCCAGATGTTTTTTTAGGGCAGTAAAAAATCGTTGTAATAAGTAATATTAAAGGCACAAACCTTTCACTTGTAATTGTTTAAATGTTGATAGTTTGTATATTGATTAAATTGAAATAAACTGCGCAATGTTCCGGTTAATTTCGATACGGTTGAAAAGAGATCGCATAATTTTATTATACAGTTCATCTTTTAGCACTTTGTCTTCAATCCCTTCATCAATATTCGGATTGTCATTGATTTCAATCACATAAACCTGGTCACCTATCATTTTCAGGTCAACACCATATAATCCGTCGCCGATTAGCGAAGCTGCTTTTACGGCTGTTTTCACAACAATTTCAGGAACATCCTCAATCGGAAATGTTTCCGATTCACCCCAGTTTTCCTTGTTTTCGCTAGTCCAGTCGTAAATTTGCCAGTGATCTTTGGCCATATAATATTTGCAGGCGTACAAAGGCATTTGGTCAAGTACCCCGATCCTCCAGTCAAATTCCGAAGGTAAAAATTCCTGTGCAATTACCAGGTCCGACAATCGGAAAAGCTTTTTTAATGAAGTATTTAGCTCTTCGCGATTATTAACTTTTTCTACTCCCAGTGAAAAAGCACTGTCAGGTTGTTTTAATACCAGCGGGAAATTAAGGTTAATCGGAAGCGCGTTGTGATAATTCGATTTTGACAAAATCATTGATGCCGGGGTTTTGATTTTATTTTGTTTCATTCGCTCTTCCTGGAATATTTTATTGGAGCAACGCAAAATTGACCACGGATCGTCTATTACAACCAACCCTTCAGCATAAGCGGTTCTCGAAAACTGGTAGGTATGATCATTAACATTTGTTGTTTCCCGGATAAACAAAGCATCATATTCCGAAAGCTGGCTAATATCTTCTTTTGTAATGAATTCTACATAAAACCCTATTTTTTCAGCAGCTTTCTTAAAGCTTTGCAACGCATCGGGACACGAAGGTGGATTTTTTTCCTGCGGATTTACAAGAATTGCCAGGTCGTATTTATAGTTTTTAAAACGCGGACGGCTAAACCGTTTTTTTGAAAAATAGTCCCGGGCAAATTCCTGTACCTTTTCCATATGTTCCGGATCAACCTTTTTTAAACTCAAAGGAGAAACTTTTTGGATGATCCATTTTTCAGTTTTAATAAAGTCGATCTGCAATAACGGGGCTTCAAATAAATGGTATAACTTCTGTGCCAACTGTTTGAATTTGGGATTCACGGACTGACCAAAATAGATAAACAGACTTAGTTTGTTGCTTTCAACATGTTTCAGGCTTTTCTGAATACTTTCGTCGATATAGCCTGAAAGAGAGCGGATTAATGCAAGGCTTGAAAAATCGCGAAGCGTTGTAACATTAGGAATCACGCGATGATCACGTGCCGACGCAAGCAACGAAACATAGTAACCCATTTTCTGGTACTGGTATGAATTACTAAGATTAAATATCCGCACATTCTTTAGCGATTGAAATTCAGGATCGGTTATATAACTCCGTGACGAAACCACCTTTACACCTTCAATTTCCAGGTTCCAGCTTTTAGGATTACGAACAATAATAATATTTGAAATACTTTGTTTTTCTCCATTTTCATCCAGCGATAAAACCATTCGAACCCCGCTTTCAGTTTTTGAATAATATTCGGGTAATTCTTCTGTAATTTTGAATCCAAAGCTTTTATAAAACTGAATAAGCATTTTATCCGATTGGAGAACTTCAAGCGAAATACGCTCGAATTTGCTGTTGTTAGCAAACTGAAGAATGTATTCCAAAATCTGTTTGCCGATGCCGTTTCCCTGGAATCCGGGTAAAACTGCGATGGAAAAAAGACGCAATGTTTTGGAATAAGGAAACAGGGTTGCCGAGCCAGCTTTAACTGTTGTTTTGTTATCGTTGATTTCAGCAATAATAACTTTCTGAAACGGACTTGAAATACTGTATCTGATTACTCTTCTTGAACTTTGTTGAAATTTAGAGAAACAATTTGTTTCCAACTCTTCCAGAAAATCAAGGTCTCCTGACGTTGATTTTCTAATCATTATCTTCATGTGTGTTTTTAAAAATTATTTGATTGAGGCAGGTGAATAATATAATCTTCTTCTGGAAAATCATTTTTCCTTCGGAAGTATAATTTGTTTTATGCTCTGAGTCTTTCAAATGATTATGACCATTAATGCGATTAATTTTCTATTTCTTTTGTGATGAAAAACGATTCAAATTTAAACGTTTTTTTAATTCGAAAATCAATTGCATAAATAAAATTGTGGTGACAATTATTGGTTGTATTTCAGTTTGTTATTGTATTTGTTTTAAATAAATTGAATTTGATGCCAAAGTAATAATTTATAAAGTAAGGTGCACATATATTCTATTCTTTCTTCATATGAATGTCCATTTGCGGGAACGGAATTGTAATACCGTTTTCGACAAACTTGCGGCTTATTATTTTTCGAATTTCACCTTTAATTTTTTCTATTCGAAATACATTTTCGCTGAAAAACAAAACCTGGAAATCAAGAGAAGAGTTGTTAAATTCTATTAAACGAGCCTCAATATGGTATTGGTTCTTAATTTCGGGGTGTTCGAAAACACTTTCTTCCAGAACTTTTATAACCAGATCGACATTGCTTCCGTAAGCGACGCCAACATTTATTTTAAATCTGGTTTTTCTTGCCTGATGGCTCCAGTTAATTACCTTATTATTTGTGATTAATGAGTTAGGAATAATAATTGAAATCTCATCCCGATTCAGGCCCTGTGAGGTTCTCAATCCTATTTTCTGGATGCGTACAATATCTCCGTCGATTTCCAGCACATCGTTAATTTTTATTGTTCTTTCAGATAGCAAAATAAATCCGGAGACTATATCATTAAATGTTTGTTGCAGCCCCATGCCAACTCCAACCAACAATGCTGCTGATCCTGCAATTAAGACTGTAACTTTAATTTGAATAGTATCAAGCGCAACGGAAATCGCTACAACCCAGATAACATACTTAATGATTTGAAAAACAGCATAAGTTGTACCCTGATCGTACTTTACCACACGGCGTTTTCGAAACATCCATTTTTTGATCACCCAGATGATTATTTTGGTGACAATAAAAATGAGGACAAAGATTACCAGTGAGTAAACTTTTATCTGATGGTCCTCTATTTTAAAAATATTATGTTGTAAAAAGTTATCTATACTTTCCATGCTTTTATATTTTCTGTCAGAACTGAAAATATAATCATTTTTTACCCTCTTGCAAAACCCAAAGGATATACATTAAAATATTGCTTAATTACTTCGATGTTTAATGGATGATTGGTTAGTTGAACGTTTTTAATAATGCTAAGTTATAACTAAAGAATTGCCGTCAACCTGTACATTGTATTTTTTTAAGCTTCTTGATGCCGGACCATTAAGAACACTCCCTGTAATGCTAAAAACTGAACCGTGACACGGACATGGCAGCCGTTTGGTTGATGCGTTGTATGAAACGATACATCCCTGGTGAGTGCAAATACTTGAGAGAGCGGTATATTGATTATCACCAGTTCGAATAATAATAATGTTATTCTTATAAACATAGCCCCCCACAGAATTCAAAGATGAAAATTCCGAACTGGTTAGATCTATTGTAATATTACCTGATATCACCGGATCACCACCCGTCAGGCTATTCCCGTTTGAGCACGATTCCAAAAACGATGGTGCTATTAACAATAAACTGCCACCAACAGCAACTTTTTTTATAAAATCTTTCCTTTCCATATTAATTATCTTAAATGTGTTTTTAATTGTTTAATAGTAGTCTTCATCTGTGTATTTGAGCTTAAACTTACGTATCAGGTTAAAGCCAAAGAAAATATGTCCTTTGGTCCAGTCACCACCATATGCATTCGTATAGAGCGCCTGATTAAACATGCCTTGCGAATTGGTAAATAATAATTGGAAAAGATGACCTCCGGTGGCCAAATCGATTCCAAATGAAAGCGGGTCTTTCGTCGTAAGTTTGTCTTCAAAAGGATGGAGGTATTCAACGTTTAACGAAACTTTTTTCGCCAGTTTTACCGAACCTCCAAAACCAAGAGTAGCCATTTCAAAACTATTGTTTTCGGTGAGCAAATAACCTGTGCGCAGATATCCGGGAGATAGCTGCAATCCCAGAATCCCAATCGTTTTAGCCAAGTGCAACTGGGCATCCCATGAGAATTTATCAGAAAAACTGTTATGTGCTTCCGGGAAAGAATTGCGAACAGTTGGAACTGATCCTCCAGCAGATACTACTGCCGTAAATGGGAAATTATCAGCTTGCTGAACCAGCCTGAATTTTACTGATGCATCGTAAGTTTTAAAAAAGTTACTTCTACCAATTCCGGCAGTAAAATTCTTTGTAAAACCGTATTCAAATCCTAACCGCATATTTGCCTGATCGAGGCCAAAGAATTCATACATTCCCTGGCTAATATCCCCAAACCGGTGTTGAATTTGTAATAACAAATCACCTTCGCTTGCCAGGTTTGCCGACTGACCGTTGATGAATCTGGTTCCTTTAAAAACATTCTCAATGGTATTTTTTTCTGTATCCTGAGCTTGTAACGAAATAACTACCAGAGTTAAAAGTCCTGACCAAATTATTCTTTTCAGCATTTTATTTTATGTTTATCGCGTACTTTAAAACTTGTTTTATTGATGTTCAGCGCTATTCTTTCATTAACTTCAGCATTTGCCTTTTACTGTTGTTACTTAGTTCTACTAAATAAATTCCTTCATTCAGTTGTTGAATGTTAACTTCAATTTTTTCACTTGTTGGATATATTTTAGAAAATTTGAGTTTCCCGGTGAGATCAAAAATTCTTACCTGAACATCGGAAGAACTAAATTCACCCGTTTCTATAAAAAACTTCTCATGTGCCGGATTGGGGAACACTTTTGAAAAATTATTTGTTACGGTGAATTTGCTTGCGGTAGCTCCTGAAACGGTAACAGTGCCAACCATTCCAAGCTGATAGTGGGCATCGCATCTGTAATCGTATTTTCCTGATGCGCTAAACACATGGTTGAATGTCCAACCATATCCGAGTGTGTTACTAAACGATTCAGGGTTTGAAGGATAAATGCTCTGAGAGGCATTTACATTATGATACCCTTCTGTATTCTGCCACTCAACTGTATCACCTACCTGAATGCTTAAATCTTTAGGCGTGTATTTGTTATTGGTTACCTGAACAACATATTTTGTTTGTCCGGATGAAGACAAAGAAGAAATAACTAAAAAAATGAATAATATGTTTAGCAGGCTTTTGTTTGTACTGGTAAAATTTGTTTTCATAGCATTGGTATTAAATAAAATAAAAACAATTGAATACAAAAAGAGTTTAAAATCCTAATCCAATATAAATGTAACAGTGATAAGATGATATAATTGTGACTTTAGTTACTTTTTAAGAAATTTTAAATGTTTAATCGAAATATGGATAAATCTTTATTCACTTTAACATTTAAAAATTCAATTATATTTTTGAATAAAATGGATTCTTGATTTAAATGATATTTTTCGGGGAATTTTTTAGTATTTCCTATAAATTATGGTTAATTGGATTTGTGTTCGAACAATTAATCCTAAAAACTCTAACTTTGCAGTGTAAAATCGTTGGAATTGCTAAACAATAGAATTTTAGCTTTGTTTTTCAATATCTAAAACACTTTTATCGAAAAGTATAACATGGACAAATTTTCTTCTGTAGGAAATCAGGAACTGGCAGCCATCGAAGATATGTATCAGACGTATCTTGAAAACCCCGAATCGGTTGATGAATCATGGCGGCAATTTTTTGCCGGATATGAATTAGCACGTACCAATTTTAAGGATAAAGGATCAGGAGTAAAGCTGGATAATTTAGATAAGGAATTTGCAATTCTAAATTTAATTCACGGGTACAGGCAACGTGGACATTTGTTTACAAAAACAAATCCTGTTCGTACTCGCCGGCAATACATGCCAACACTGGCAATCGAAAATTTCGGGCTGGAAGAAAAAGATCTTGAAACGGTTTTTCAGGCGGGAAATGAAATCGGGATTGGACCGGCAAAGCTGAAAGATATTGTTGAACATCTTGAAACTACCTACTGTCATTCCATCGGTGTGGAATACGTGTATATGCGGCATCCGGAGGTCATGCAGTGGTTAAAACAACGGATGGAAAGTACACGGAACACGCAGGAGTTTTCGGACGAAAAAAGAAAACATTTCTTCTATCACCTGAAATTGGCTGTGGGATTCGAAAATTTTATTCACAAAAAATTTGTCGGGCAAAAGCGGTTTTCGCTGGAAGGTGCTGAAGCGTTAATCCCATCACTGGATGCTGTAATTGAAAGAGGTGCTGAGCTGGGTATTGAAGAGTTTGTGATCGGCATGGCACATCGTGGACGATTAAATGTTCTGGCAAATATTCTGGAAAAACCCTACGAAAGCATTTTTAAGGAATTTACGGGGAAAGAATATGAGGATGATATTGCCCAGGGTGATGTTAAATATCACCTGGGATACGAAAACGAAGTGGTGACTGACTTTGGGAAAAAAGTAAAACTAAAATTGGTTCCTAATCCTTCTCATCTGGAAGCTGTTGGCCCAATTGCAGAAGGGATGGTCCGCTCGCAAATCGATTCGGTTTATCAAAAGGATTTTAATAAAGCAGCACCAATAATTATTCACGGCGACGCAGCCATTGCAGCGCAGGGAGTGGTTTACGAAACCATTCAAATGTCGCAGTTGCCAGGTTATAAAACAGGTGGTACAATCCATCTGGTCATTAATAATCAGGTTGGTTTTACAACCAATTATCTTGAGGCCCGTTCGAGTACCTATTGTACCGATGTTGCAAAAGTGACTCGTTCTCCCGTGTTTCATGTTAACGGCGACGATGTGGAAGCATTGATCTATACGATAACACTGGCCATGGAATTTCGCCAAAAGTGGCATAACGATGTTTTTATTGATATTCTTTGCTACCGGAAATATGGTCATAATGAGGGCGATGAGCCCCGTTTTACCCAGCCATTGCTTTACAAAATCATTTCAAAACATTCCAACCCACGGGATATTTATGCAGGGAAGCTTGATAAAATGGGAATTATGACTCTGGAAGCGTCGAAAAAAGCGGTGAAAGAATTTGATCAGTTTCTGGAAGAGAAATACAAAGATTCTGAGAAGATAGAAAAAGTTAAGATACGAAAATTCCTTATTAAGGAGTATGAAAAATACGAAATGCCCGAAAAGGAAAATATCAATTGTGAGATTGAAACCGGCGTCGATAAAGAATAGGCTTACAGAAATCGCAGAAAAAATGAACACCCTTCCTAAAGAGTTGATGTTTTTTAGCAAGGTAAACCGAATTTTGTCTGACCGGCGGATGATGATTCATGATGACCGTCTTGACTGGGCAATGGCGGAACTGCTTGCTTACGGAACACTGGTTACTGAAGGTCATGCGGTTCGTTTAAGCGGACAGGATACTGAACGGGGAACATTTGCACATCGTCATGCAGCTTTTGTTGTGGAAGGTACCGATGAAAAATATTTCCCGCTAAAACATATTACTAAAGACCAGGCACCATTTCACGCTTATAATTCTTTATTGTCGGAATATGCCGCATTGGGTTTTGAATATGGTTATGCACTTGGGCGTCCCCACGGACTGACAATTTGGGAAGCCCAATTCGGAGATTTTCATAATGTAGCCCAGGTAATAATCGACCAGTATATTTCGTCTGCGTATTGAAAAATGGGGTCTGATGAACGGACTTGTACTGTTCTTACCACATGGTTTTGAAGGGCAGGGGGCTGAACATTCCAGCGCCCGTTTGGAAAGATTTCTTGAACTTTCGGCAAACAACAATATGCAAATTGTTATGCCAACCACGCCGGCAAATTTGTTTCATGTGTTACGACGCCAGGTAAAAATGAATACGCGCGTGCCGTTGATCATCTTTACCCCAAAAAGTCTGTTGCGTCATCCAATGGTGCAATCGAAGTTAGAAGATCTGGCAAAAGGAAAGTTTATGGAAGTTATTGACGACTCAATGGCCGATTCAAAGAAAGTTAAAAAAGTAGTTTTCACTACAGGTCGGTTGTATTACGATTTGGAAAAATACCAAGTGGAAAATGGATTAACGGATGTTGCTATTGTACGTATAGAGCAGATCTATCCCATTGCAGACAAACAAATTAGCGCAGTATTGAGAAAATATAAGAATTCAGAAGAATTGATTTGGGCGCAGGACGAGCCGGAAAATATGGGTGCATGGCCGTTTATCAACCGGAAACTTGGGCATCTCGGATTTAAAAATGCCTCGCGGAAGGAAAGCGCAAGTCCCGCGGTAGGGTTGATGGAAATACATAAAAGGGGGCTGGAAAATATTCTGAAAACCGTTTTTATAAAAAAAGAAGCAGTGACTTCGAAAAATTAAAGTACTTGGTTTAAAATTAATATAATGATCATAGAAATTAAAGTTCCCAGTCCGGGAGAATCTATTACTGAAGTCGAAATCGGTTCATGGCTTGTTGAAGACGGTGCAGTGGTTGCCAAAGACCAGGAAATTGCAGAAATTGAATCTGACAAGGCAACGCTTACCATTGTTGCTGCTGAAGGTGGAAAAATTTCGTTTAAAGCAGCAGAAGGTGAAACTGTGCCTGTAGGTCAGGTAGTTGGTTCTATTGATACAAGTGTAAAAGCTCCTGCTGCTACACCCGATAAAAAGGCGGAAGAACCAAAGAAAGAAGTTGTGAAGGAAGAGAAGCCTGAACCCAAAAAGGAACCTGCAAAAGTTGAGGCTTCAGCTCCGGGCTTTGAAAAGGTAAAAGTTACTTCAGTGGCTAAAGAAATGATGAAAGAACTTGATCTTTCGGTTGAGGACGTAATCAACGGGCTAAAACGGATCGGGAAAAAAGAGGTGGAAGCAGTAGTTAACTTGCCAAAAACCAGTTCTTCTGCGCCGCTTATTCAACAGAAAGAGGCTTCACGTGAAATTGATCGCGAAAAAATGTCGAGTTTGCGGAGAAAGTTGAGCGAACGGTTGGTTTCGGTGAAAAACGAAACAGCTATGTTGACCACTTTCAATGAAATCGATATGAGTTTTGTAATTAATCTGCGGTCAAAGTATCAGCAAAAATTCATTGAAAAACATGGATTTAAACTCGGATTCATGTCATTCTTCACAAAGGCAGTTGCTGTAGCGATGGATTTTTATCCAATGATAAATGCACAACTAGATGTCGATGAGATTGTGTCGCCCCGTTTTGTGGATGTAGGAATCGCAGTATCAACTCCAAAAGGATTAATGGTTCCGATTGTCCGCAACGCTGAAAGTAAATCAATACCTGAAATCGAGCTTGAAATTAAGGAACTGGCAGAAAAAGCACGTACCAAAAAAATATCTGTAGAAGAACTTACAGGCGGAACATTTACCATTACTAACGGCGGGGTTTTTGGATCGTTACTTTCAACACCTATTATTAATCCGCCACAGTCAGCAATTCTGGGAATGCACAATATTCTGGAACGTCCGGTTGCAGTTGACGGCCAGATTGTTATTCGCCCGATGATGTATGTGGCGCTTTCTTATGATCATCGTGTGATTGATGGAAAAGATTCAGTAGGGTTCCTGGTAAAAGTGAAAGAAATGATTGAAAATCCGGAGCGAATGCTTACGGCCGGGAAAGATACAGGAGAATTGATGCTGGGAATTTAGGATAATATAAATAATGAATTTAAAAAATAGAAACCGTGCCGCTTGGTGCGGTTTTTTTGTTGAAAATCAATAATATTCAATATTGAAATTGTAAATTTGAGACTGTTCCAGAATCTTAAACACGAACAATAACCCGATGATACAAAAAACGATTTATTTGCTACTAATATTTTTCCTTGTTATTCTCGAAACCCGGGCTCAGACCGTTAACATTAGTTCCGGACCTATCCAGGGGAAAATGAACGGACATGTTTATGAATTTCTGGGAATTCCGTTTGCAACACCGCCGGTTGGTGACTTGCGCTGGAAAGCACCGAAAGAACCTGCAGAATGGCAGGAAGTACTGAATACTACTGAATTTTCGCCTGTCTGTCCTCAAAAAAAATTTGACGCAGGGCGATACAACTTCAACAATCGAAGGTGATGAAGATTGTCTTTATCTGAATGTTTGGACGCCGCAATTGGAAGTCGGGTAATTTGCCGGTAATGGTTTTTATTCATGGCGGTGGCAATCAGCAGGGTGGTGCAAGTCAGGAAGCAAGTGGAACGATTATGTACGATGGCAAAAATATGGCTGAACGAGGTAATGCAGTTGTTGTAACAATTCAATACCGGTTGGGGCCACTTGGCTTTTTGGTGCACCCCGGACTCGATGCTGAAAATGAAAACGGAGTTTCAGGAAATTATGGAATTTTGGATCAGATACTTGCATTAAAATGGGTACAAAAAAATATTACAGCTTTTGGCGGCGACCCAAATAAGGTGATGATTTTTGGCGAAAGTGCGGGAGGTGTTGATGTTGGGGATTTGCTGGTTTCCCCGCTTGCCTCAGGTTTATTCAGTCGCGCAGTCATTCAAAGCGCTGCGCCGGTGGTTAGTTTATATAACGATGCTGAATCAAAAGGAATTGAATTTGTCGATCAGTATGAGCCAGCAGGAACAAACGCCGAGAAAATAACAGCAATGCGGGGAATACCTGCTGATTCACTGGTGAAATCGCAGGAAAGTCCATTGCAAGGCGGATTTGTTCAGCCTAATTGGCGCCCGGTTTTGGATGGGGAGGTTTTTACTGATCTTCCGATGAACAAAGTGCAATCGGGTGAATACAATAAAGTTCCGGTTATTATCGGTTCAAATGCCGATGAAGTGAGTATTACGGCTCCTGCAGTTGTTACCCCTTCCATGTTGAACTTACTGGTCCAAACCCTTATTCCTGAACAATATCGTTCGCAAATACTTGCCTTGTATCCTCCCGGAAACACTAATGACGAGGCCTGGAAATCATATGTTGGAATTCTTAGCGATTCCCAATTTACTTCGCCGGTTAGAAGGACAGCACAATGCTTGAGTCTGAACCAAAATGAATCGGTTTGGAGGTATTTTTTAACCTACCACCATTCAATTTCGCAATTGGAAAAATATGGTTCGTATCATGGAATGGAATTGTTGTATCTGTTTAATAACTGGGAAAATACGCTCTTGGGGAAATTCTATCCTCAGCCACAGGACGACAGTCTTCAAAATGTACTGCTTAATTACTGGGTGAATTTTGCAAGAACCGGAAATCCAAATGGCGATGGTCTGGAAAACTGGCCGGAATATTCTGCTGAAGGAGATTGTTATCTTGAATTAAAAGCCACTCCCGATGGTACAAGTTGTGGTATAAGAACAGCCAAACTCGATTTATGGGATAAAATTGTTGGATTTGCCGGATGTACAAGTAGCGTGAACAGCTCATTGATAAGTAACACAGAAAATGACGTGCAGATCTTTCCAAATCCGGCGCGAAATAAGGTTTACTTTATTTGTTCTAATGATAAGAATCCAGGAATTCAGATTGTTAATTCGGTTGGTCAGAAATTGGAAGTTCCGATAACAAAGAATAAAATTGATGTTTCACAACTAGTTCCCGGATGGTACCTGATACAGTTCCAAACTGAAAAAGGACTGATTACAAAAAAGCTGATTAAACGAGATTAACAAATTTCAATCTCATTCAAACAAAATAAATTATTTAGAGAATCTTCTGAAATTCAATCCGTATCCGACAATAAAAATAACGGTGAAAATGGCATTTGACACTGAAACAGCCTGAGCATCAATCCAGATCATTGGCAGAAAAACGATGATCAACTGTGATAAAACATAAAGTAAAAATCCATCGCGGTGGAGTTTCCACATACGAATTGCTCCGGTTAATGAAATGGCATTTAATGCCATAAGCAGTGTAAAATACAATGGCGATATGGCTTCTGTTGAACTCCAGCGAGAATATTTGATAATAAATTCCGAAGCGTCTTTAAAAAACAGGGCAGCAATAAAATACATAAAAAATGCCAGGCCACTGCCGAGAAAAGTCAATACACATAAAGCGCTTAAAAAAGCTGGTCGTCGAACCGGATTATTAACATTCATTGTTTTTGGATTTTTTAGTTAGCCTAATTTCCGCGTTCAAATTAAGAAAAAATCAGTTTTATTCCAGCCGAATAGCCGAGCTATTTCAAATTGATTCCTGTTTTAAAATTAATTGTGGAAATACAAATCAAAAATTACTTGCAAGCCAATAATGATTATCTTTGCCGTCTAAGCAGGAAAATATGTCGGACAATCCATTAATATTAGTTACCAACGACGATGGTATTCATGCCCGTGGACTGCACGAATTGGTGGAAGTTATTCAGTTATTTGGAGATGTTGTGGTTATTTCTTCAGAAACTCCAATGTCCGGAAAATCGTGTGCCATCACAGTTGATCAACCGCTCAGGGCTGCGCCTTCAGAAAAAATTCTTGGCGTTGAAACATACAAATGCAATGGAACACCGGTTGACATTGTGAAACTAAGTTTTAACAATCTGCTGCCACGTAAGCCCGATTTTGTGGTGTCAGGCATCAATCACGGGGCAAATTCTTCCATTAGTATTTTATACAGCGGCACCATGGGGGCAGCTATTGAGGGGAGTTTACACGGTGTACCTTCCATGGGTTTTTCCCTTGATGATTACAGCAGCGAAGCCGATTTTTCAAAAGCCAAGATAATTGTCGCGCGGGTCTTTCAAACCGTGCGTGAAAACGGCCTGCCGCCTTTTACATGTTTAAATGTGAATATTCCAAAAGGGAAACCAAAGGGTATTAAAGTTTGTCGGCAAACACATGGAAAATGGGTAGAAGAATTTGAAAAGCGTACCGATCCGCATGGTCGTGATTACCACTGGCTTTCTGGATATTTTAAGAATTTTGAGGAAGATGCCAGTGAAACAGACATATATGCAATTAGAAACAATTTTGTTTCGGTGGTTCCCGTTACCGTTGATATGACCTGTTACAAAACCATGGAAGAAATTCAAAACTGGAAATTTTAATGCAGCGACGAAAAAAGAACAAACTCGATCACACCGGAATCGGTTTTTTAATTGGTTTTATTGTGCCTGTTTTGGTATTTTTTATCGTTTACCTGGTAGCAAATCAAAACATTTCATTTGTCCAATATGCTGAAAGCTTATGGAAACTTCATGCGCTCATTAAACTAGGAACCTTGTGTGTTTTCGTAAACAGCATTGTTTTTATGGGATTTATAAGGGCGAAATACGAAAAAGCGGCGCGTGGTATTCTTGGGGCAACCATTATTTATGCTTTTGTAGTCCTGATATCAAAAATGATATAGTATGAAATATTATCTGGTGGCAGGAGAAGCATCGGGTGATTTGCACGGATCTAATCTGATGAAAAAGTTAAAGGCTGCTGACCCTGCAGCTGAGTTTCGTTTTTTTGGTGGCGACCTCATGCAGAATGTTGGTGGTACATTGGTAAAACATTATCGTGAAATGGCTTTTATGGGAATTGTAAATGTGTTGCTGAATTTGCGTACCATAAAAAGGAATATGGCGCTTTGCAAGTCCGATCTGCTTAATTTTCGTACAGATGTTGTTATACTTATTGATTATCCGGGCTTTAACCTTCGAATTGCTGAATTTGCCAAACGGAACAACATAAAAGTGTTTTATTACATTTCCCCCAAAATCTGGGCATGGAAAACCTATAGGGTAAAAAAGATTAAGGAAAATGTAGATGAGATGTTTACTATTTTCCCGTTTGAAACGGAATTTTATGCGCGCTATAACTTCAAAGTTCATTATGTTGGAAATCCGTTAATGGATTCCATTTCTGAATTCAGGAAGAAAGCACAATCAAAAATAGACTTTTCAAAAAATAACCGATTGGATGAACGTCCGGTTGTTGCGTTGTTGGCAGGAAGCAGGGTGCAGGAGATTAAGCGGACACTTCCCCTGATGGTGAAGACTGCCCGTTTGTTCCCTGATTTTCAGTTTGTAGTAGCGGGTGTAAAAAGTGTCGGAGATGGACTTTATAAAACTTTTCTCAATAATTCCGGTTTGAAATTGATTTATGATCAAACATACGATTTATTGAATAACGCCCACACGGCACTGGTTGCATCAGGAACAGCAGCACTTGAAACCGCTTTGTTTGAAGTCCCTCAAACCGTGATTTATAAAGTGGAAGGTGGCTGGCTGGTTGACTTGATAATGCGCAACTTTGTAATAAAAACGGTTGGTGTTGCGTTACCAAATATAATTATGAATAAAGAATTTGTTGTAGAACTCATTCAAAAAAAGATGACCCTGAAGAACATTAAGAATGAAATGAATAAGTTGTTGTACGATAATAATTATCGATCCAACATTATTGGTGATTATCAAAAGTTGGAGACAATGATGGGTGATCCGGGCTGTTCGGAACGGGCAGCCCAAAAAATGATCGAATTACTTCAGAATTGAATTTATCTTTCTGAAGAAAAGATATAATAGATGTTTAGTCTGTTTAAAAAAGAAATAAAAATATTTCTCGGATCTTTGATCGGATACCTGGTGGTGATAGTATTTTTATTGGTTACCGGGCTTTTTCTTTGGGTTTTTCCGGGAAATTACAATATTCCGGATAGCGGTTATGCTACGTTGCAGGGGCTTTTTTCACTGGCGCCGTGGTTGTATCTTTTTCTTGTTCCGGCAATTACGATGCGTTTTTTTGCTGATGAAAAACGAAGCGGGACCCTCGAGATTTTACTCACACATCCTGTCTCGGATATGAAACTGGTGCTGGCAAAGTTTCTTGCCGGACTTTTTCTGGTTGTTTTATCACTATTGCCGACGTTGCTTTATTTTCTGTCGGTTTATCTGCTGGGCGAACCGGTAGGAAGCATCGACGTTGGTGCAACCTGGGGATCATTCATTGGTCTGTTTTTCCTGGCAGCTATTTATGTGGCAATTGGAGTTTTCGCTTCTTCCCGCACTGATAATCAAATTGTGGCTTTTATCCTGGCAATGGCCATTTCGTTTGTTTTTTATCTCGGGTTCAATTTTATTGGTTCATCGGGTGTTCCCTATCTTTTTGAGCAACTCTTATCCTGGTTGAGTATAGAAAGTCATTACCAGTCCATTTCACGGGGAGTGGTCGATATGCGCGATATGATTTATTTTCTGGGAATGACATTGGTTTTTCTTTTTCTTACTGCTAAATTTTTACGTTCAGGTAGCCGGCATAATCGGAGGATCTTCAGAAGTTTGATTGTGTTTTTCGCCGGAATGATTGCTTTGTTTTATGTTTCATCATTTTTCCTTTTCAGAATCGATTTAACAGCCGACAAACGTTTTTCTCTTTCAAAGATAAGTGTGGAAATTGCATCTGAAATCAATCAGCCGGTTGAAGTCGAATTGTATTTGTCCGGTGAACTGGAACCTGGTTTGCGGGAACTTCAAAAAGAAATTATTGAAAAAATAGCTGTATTGAATGTGTATGCGCAAAAACCAATCAGGGTCAAAATAACTGATCCTTATGCGTTTGCAAATACTGAAAAGCGTAATGAATTCCAATCTCAGCTAATAAGAAAAGGGATAAAACCAATTAGTTTTAATAAGAAATCTGATGAGGGCGTGAGTTCCCGTTATATTTTCCCTGGGGCAATAATTCGGTTGGGAACAAAAGAAATTGCCGTCAATTTTCTGCAAAATAATTCCGATTTTTCTTATGAAGTAAACTTTAATCATTCGTTTGAAAATGTCGAATTTGAACTGGTTTCTGCTTTTCAAAAGTTATTGAGAACCAAACGAACAGTGGTCGCTTTTGTGGAAGGGCAGGGGGAATTTAATATGTGGGAAGTAAAGGATTTTACTGATGCTCTTTCATCCGAGTTCATGACAAAATGGGTAAAAGCAGACGAACTGGGAACGGAAAAAGATCCTGATATTTTGATTGTTGCAGGACCAACTACACCTTTTCCCGAAAAAGACAAACTTTTCATCGATCAGTACATTATGCGGGGAGGAAAAGTAGTTTGGCTGATCGACCCGGTTCAAGTCAGTCTTGACAGTCTTTCCAATGGATACCAGACCTATGCTTTTCCACGCGATATTAACCTGGGTGACCAACTATTTAAATACGGAGTGAGATTAAATTACGAATTACTACAGGATGTTGTTTGTGCAGAGATTCGTGTAAATGTTGCGCCAGTTGGCAGCAATCCCCAGTGGCAATTATTTCCATGGTATTATTCTCCACTTCTTATCCCTTCCGACAATAATCCAATGAGTAGGAACCTAAATAAAATTTACTCTGAATTTGTATCTTCCGTTGACACCGTTACCGGAGTAAAAGATGTCAAAAAATCGATTATTCTCACAACATCACCGTATGCGCGCGAAGTAAAATCACCTTCTTCGGTTAGCCTTCGCAATATTGAAAATCCGCCTGCACGACAGCTCTTCACCAAATCATTTATACCTGTTGGAGTTTTGCTTGAAGGAGAATTTACCTCTGTTTTTCAAAACAGGATGGTTGATAACCTTGGAATATCAGAGCAATCGCTAATTACCAGAAGTAAACCAACAAAAATGGTCGTAATTGCCGATGCAGGAATAATTGCAAACAAAGTAAATTATTCCACTCATCCACCAAAGATTCAGGAACTGGGGTATGACCGGGTTTCGAAAAGGACTTTCGGGAACAAAGAATTCCTGATGAATATGATGTATTATTTGAATGATGACCTGGGAATTATGCAATTACGTGCCCGGACTTTCCAGTTACGGTTGCTCGACAAAGTAAAACTTCGCGAGGAAAAAACCCGTTGGCAATGGATTAATGTAGTCGTCCCGGTTTTACTGATGCTGGTCATCGGGGTAGTATATAATATTGTTCGTAAGTCGCGTTACAGCCGTTCATAAATCCTTTAAAAATCCAACTTTGGTGAATAGGTATATATGATTAAAGTTTGTATATTCGTGTACTTAGATTTTATAAGTCGAACATGATTCATTGTTTGAGTTCAAACGCTAAAAAATTAAATTAGATACCTATGAAATTTGTTGTCTCAAGTACCGAGTTATTAAGCCATTTGTCCGCGTTGAGCAGGGTTATCAGCAGCAAGAGCACGATGCCTATTCTGGATAATTTCCTGTTTCAACTTGACGAAAACAAACTAACTATTACGGCTTCTGATCTGGAATCAACTCTCATTACCAATATGGAACTGGATAATGTGGAAGGGAAAGGATCCGTTGCTGTACCTGCAAAACTGTTTATCGATACTTTAAAGGAATTTCCGGAACAACCACTTACGTTCCAGATTGATGCGGACTCATTCAATGTTGAAATTTTTTCTGACAACGGAAAATACAGCATTATGGGACAAAATGCAGAAGATTTTCCTGAACTGCCGGAAATAGATGAAGAGGGTGCATCTTCAATAAACGTAAGTCATGTGGCGCTGAGAAAAGGAATTGAAAAAACCCTTTTTGCAACTGCCGACGATGAACTTCGCCCGGTAATGAACGGTATTTTTGTTGAACTGTCACCCCAGTATATGAGTTTTGTTGCTTCCGATGCACATAAACTGGTACGTTACCGTCGCACTGATGCTAAAGCAGAATTTGAATCTTCATTCATACTACCTAAAAAACCGGCAAGCTTACTAAAAAACCTGTTGCCCAAAGAGGAATTTGATGTAAAAGTGGAGTTTGATGATAAAAATGCGTTTTTTGCTTTAAGTAATTACAACCTGATCTGTCGTTTGGTGGAAGGAAATTATCCGAGTTATAATTCGGTTATACCGGCCAATAATCCAAACAAAATGGTGATTGACAGGCTGAACTTTTTCAACACAGTGAAAAGGGTTTCGGTATTCTCGAACCAGGCTAGTAACCTGATAAAACTGAACATCAATGATAACCAGTTGGTGGTTTCAGCACAGGATATAGATTTCTCCATTTCGGCTGTTGAGCGCTTAAATTGCGATTATGAGGGTGATGAAATAGAAATCGGATTTAAATCGACATTTCTGCAGGAAATACTTACTAACATCTCAACCGGAGATGTACAGGTGGAACTAAGTGATCCGACTCGGGCAGGATTATACTTGCCGGCCGACACAGATGATGAGGACGAAGATATGTTGATGCTGTTGATGCCAATGATGATCAACGCTTAAATCCAAATAAAATAATTTTGAAAGGTATCCGAAAAACAAAATTACGCAGGTTTTTAGGATGCCTTTTCTTTTTTAATATTAGCTTATGTTACTTAATTTAAAGAACCCGGTTGTTTTTCTCGATCTTGAAACTACAGGTGTAAATGTTGTTACGGACCGCATTGTTGAAATTGCTCTTTTAAAAATATTTCCTGATGGGCGGGAAGAGGATTTGCAGATGCGTATTAATCCTGAAGTACCAATTCCTGAAGAATCATCAAGAATTCACGGGATTTACGATGAGGATGTAAAAGACGAACCAACTTTTAAAGAAGCAGCCAAAAACCTGGCGAAATTTCTGGAAGGTTGCGACCTGGGAGGTTTTAATTCCAACCGGTTCGACATTCCCTTGCTGGCGGAAGAATTTCTTCGTGCCGATTTAGATGTAGATATGAAAAAACATAAATTTATTGATGTGCAGGCTATTTTTCATAAAATGGAAAAACGTACATTGTCTGCAGCTTACCGGTTTTATTGCAAGAAAGAATTAGTGGATGCTCACAGTGCAATGGCGGATGTACGTGCCACTTACGATGTGTTGAAAGCTCAGCTTGATATATATCAGGGAGTAACATATCAGGACAATGAAGGGAATAAATCGGTGCCTATTGTTAACGATATTGAGAAGCTTAGTGGTTTTTCTTCTTATGACAGAAATGTGGATTTTGTTGGAAGAATTGTTTATGACGAAAATGGGGTAGAGGTATTTAATTTTGGCAAAAACAAAGGAATCCCGGTGGAAAAAGTGCTGGAAGAGCAACCCGGTTACTTTAGCTGGATACTTAACAGTGAATTTCCGTTGTACACCAAAAAGGTGCTTACACAGATTAAGTTCAGAATGATGAATAAATGAAAACTTAATTTTGGCTTTTGTTTGTTGAAATAATTTGAAAAGTTGAATTGCAAAATATGAAAATCATTTGTATCGGAAGGAATTATGTTGAACATGCAAAGGAGTTAAATAATGATATACCCGAAGAACCGGTTTTTTTTATGAAACCCGATTCCGCGCTGTTACGAAATAACGAACCTTTTTATATTCCAAACTGGACTAAAGAAATACATCACGAGATTGAACTGGTAATTAAAATCAACCGGTTGGGGAAAAACATTGAAAAGCGTTTTGCACATAGGTATTTCGATGAAATAGGACTGGGAATTGATTTCACTGCGCGTGATGTCCAGCGCAAATTGAAAGAAAAAGGGTTGCCATGGGAAAAGGCCAAAGCTTTCGATCAGTCGGCTGTTATTAGCAGCACTTTTATTGACAAAGCAGTTTTCCCGGTGCAGGAATCTATTTTCTTCTCGTTAAACGTTAATGGGGATACGGTTCAAAAGGGAAAGTCGGACCTGATGATTTTTGATTTCGAGGAGATTATTTCACATGTTTCAAAATATGTGACGTTAAAAATTGGCGATTTAATTTATACCGGAACTCCTGCAGGTGTTGGGCCTGTAAAAGTGGGCGATCATTTGGAAGGATTTCTTGAGGACAAAAAGCTACTCGATTTTTACATCAAATAAATAACCTGAAAATGACAACCTTAAATGAAATCCAAAAATTTCTGGAACCAAAAAGAATCGCGGTTGCCGGAGCATCGCGTAACCCCAAAAAGTTTGGAGGAGCGGTGTTCAAAGAGCTAAAAGAAAAAGGATTTGACCTGTATCCTGTTAATCCAAATGCAGATGAAATTCAGGGAATTCAATGCTACAAATCGGTTGCCGATTTACCAGACCATGTTACACATCTTTTTATTGTTACACCAAAATCTGAGACACAACAAGTGGTAGATGCTTCCCTGAAAAAAGGCGTTAAAATGATCTGGATCCAACAGAAATCTGAAACACCGGAAGCTGTAAAAGCTATTGAGGAAGCGGGTATTCCTTTAATTTATAAGAAATGTATGTTTATGTTTATTGATCCGGTAACGGGTCCGCACGCTTTTCATCGGTTTTTTGTAAAATTGTTTGGCGGCTATCCAAAGCTGGTTTATTCAGCAAATTAAATTGACGAAATCGAAAAAACTTTCATTTCTCTCCCAATTTTGATTGGGAGAGAAATCTCATCCATATTCAGAAAGTAATAGATTTCTCATTTCATTCGAAATGACAATTAATAATATGTAAATGAAAAACTTCGACTTTGAGCTGGAAATACAGGTACGTGATTATGAGTGTGATATTCAGGGAATTGTAAACAACTCGGTTTATCAGAATTATCTTGAACACTGTCGCCATAAATTTCTGAATTATGCCGGAATTGATTTTGCGCAGCTCCATAACGAAGGAATTGATGTAGTAGTAATCCGCGCAGAGATAGATTATAAATTTCCACTTCGTCCGGGCGACGATTTTCTTGTTCAACTCAAGATGGGTAAACAAGGGCGGCTACGCATCATTTTTGACCAGCAAATTTTAAGAAAAGCTGATGAGAAGTTGATGATTAATGCACGTGTAACGGCGGTTCTTACAAAGAGCGGCAGGCCTGTTTCATCAGAAATAATGGAAGAGAAGTTTAAAGCGGTTGGAGTTAAAATGGAGGGAGTTGATTCTTAAAGTTTTTCTTCGATTCGAAACTCCTTCGGTGAGATTCCACTGGTCTTTAGCGCATTTTTAAAACCTTCGTTAATTATCCTGCCAATATGCATCGGGAAATTAAGCAAGACCGGGTAACTATCTTCAGTTTCTGGATCATGATAAAACTTAACACAGGAATTTACGTCGGAGGAAAGATAAATTCGGCAGGCAACCGGCCGCGCATCATAAGCTAAGCAGACCCCATTTTCAAGCAAAGGGCAGACATATTTTGAGTATAAAAGTGCTTTGTTATCCAGTCCCTGTAGTTTTTCTCTTTTCTTTTTGGCTTTTTCCCTAATGCTTGCCAGTTTCGATGCTGAAATTTTTTTTGAAATAAATGAATTGAAGTACTCCAGTTCATAATCCAGTGCAAAAACAGGCTGGAAACAACACCACGAACATCCTTTTTTACAATCGATTTTTTGTTGTTGCTGAATGGCATACTCAGAAAATGAATCGATCATTGTGTCCACAAGTTGAAATAATTCCTGAACGGCATTTGAAATGGCCATTTTCGACGGAGAACTTCCAACTTTCATTCCCAATTGAAATCCATCAGAATAAAAAGCATGTTCAATAGCCTTAAGATCAGGAGTTTTCATAACAATCAATTTTTGATCAATATACGGAATAAACAGAACAGAGTTATCTTTCCAGTTTTAGCTTATCGAAATATTTTTTCGATGCCCTGCGAACATGTGGTGAAAGAGCAACAGCAGAAATAACAGTTGGAAATGCCATCATAGCAAATGAAATATCAATCAGCCCAATGATGACACGCAGGTTGGAGACAGCGCCAATAACAACCACAATTACAAAAATGTAGTTGTAAATGTACTGGTATTTTGCCCCTGCAATAAATCCGAGACACTTAACTCCGTAATACGGAAAGGCAAACATGGTTGACATGGCAAAGAAGATGACGCAAACTGCAAGAATGTATTTTCCGATGACAGGAATTGAGGCCTCAAATGCGTTAGCCGTAAGTGTAACCCCGTCTGCTGAAGTTCCTATCCATGAGTTAGTAATAATAATAGCCAAAGCTGTCATAGTACACACAATAATGGTATCGATAATTGGTCCAAGCATTGCAACCAAACCTTCGCGAATAGGTTCGCTTGTTTTTGCCGCGCCATGCGCCATTGGGGCAGTTCCCAGTCCGGCTTCGTTCGAAAATGCGGCTCTTCGGACCCCGGTAATAATTACTGCTCCCAGTGATCCTCCAACAACCGCCTGACCTGAGAAAGCATCTGTAAAAATGGTTTTAAATGCCGGGATGATTTCGTTGGCATGACTAAAAATAATGTATAAAACGGTAACCACATAAACGACTACCATTACCGGAACCAGGCTGCCGGTAACCTTTCCTATTCGCCTGATTCCACCTAAAACGACTAATCCAACAATTAAAGAAATGATGATTCCGGTAATTAAGTTGGATTGAAATGAGTCCGGAATATTATTCGGAACCAGAATAACGTCGCTGATCATTTGTGTTAATTGGTTAGCCTGGAATAGCGGAGAGACACCGATAAGTCCGACAACAGAGAAAAACAGGGCAAGTGGTTTCCAGTTCTTACCCAGCCCTTCGGTAATAAAATACATGGGGCCACCTTGTATTTCTCCGGCAGAATCTTTTCCCCGGAACATCACCGCAAGCGAGCAGGTAAAAAATTTAGTGCTAACACCAAGCAGATGCAGAAATCCACATCCAGAAAATAGCACCGGGGCCGCCCATTGTAATTGCAACCGCAACACCACTAACATTTCCCATTCCAACTGTGCCGGCCAAGGCAGTTGAAAGTGCCTGGTAATGTTTTAGTTGCCCGGGTTCATTAGGATCATCATACCGGCCGGTAAGAATTTTTAATGCATGGCCAAAATAGCGCAACGGAACCAATCTTGAATAAATAAGAAAATAAAAACCTCCGCCAAGTAGCAGGATCAAAACCGGGATTCCCCAAATAAAATTTGCTGCATTGATGATGAACTGACCTGCTTTTTCTAACATTCAACTAAGAAAATGGAAATCCTCTTTAAAAAACAAATCAAAAAAATGTAAAGGAAACTTGTCATTTTAATAAATGTAAAGTATATTTGACATATTGAAAAGTAAAGTTTACAAATGGAAGCAATAATCGGAACAATTTTAATCGTATCGTATTTTATTATTCTTCTTCGTTTTTTTCCGGACAGGAAGGAGAACTTTTGATGTGTTTAAGCTCAATCCTCATTTACTTCCTTATTGGTGGAAATTTGTTGGAATTGGCTGGCTGATCTTTATATCAGTTTATTCAATAGCTGAAGGCAATTTTAATCCGAGTACAAACACTTTTCTGCTATCAGGGATGTACTTTGGATTGCTGCAAATAGCCTTTTCAAAAGAAAAGAATGAAGATGAATATGCAGTTCAGATCAGGATAAAAGCAATGTATGTTTCCATAATTTCGTTGTTCTTTCTTGGTTGGTGTATTTTCTTCATTTGAGATTATTAGCCCTGATTCATTTTCAAAAGATTCTTTTCGTTTCGTTTATGATGATGTTTGATGCTACATTGATCGTTTACCTCTCATATTTCTATTATACAAAATACGGATATAAAAAATAAAATAATGAGTTTTCTCGATATCTATCCTATTGTCCTGGCTGTAGTTTTCACCTTTTTAATAGGTTGGTTGTTGCCCAAAAGCAGGTAAATCGTATGATGTTTTTAGGTTACGGCTGGATTTATTTCCTTACTGGTTTAAATGGTTAGGGGCAGGCTTGATTGTTGTGTCCGTGTGCATAACATTGCTTTTGTTTCGTTTGGAAGAATCGCGGAATTACTTCCTTTTGGCAAACATTAATTTTGCTTTGTTTTTGATTCTTTTCTCAAAAGAGAGAAAAGAAGATGAATTCTCGGAACAGATTCGTTTAAAGGCGTTTGTCTATGCTTTTATTTCTTTTGTAGCCATTTTGATTATTTACGGTGCTTTGAAAGGAAGTAAGGTGTTTACTTCTTTTATTATGAAAGATGATGTATTTGTGTTGATTTTTTTGGGAATTGCACTTGTTTCAGCACTCTCGTATTTTTATACAACAAAATACTTATCCAATAAGAAAGAGATTTGAAAAACCGACTAAAAATAGAACGCGCGATAAAAGATCTAACTCAGGATGATTTGGCAAAATTAATTGGTGTTTCACGACAAACTGTTAATTCGATTGAAACCGGGCGTTATGTCCCATCCACAGTATTGGCATTGAAAATATCTGAAGTGTTTGAGAAGCCGGTAAATGAAATTTTTGAGTTGGAAGATTCGGATTAATTATTTTAGCACAATGGTTACAAAAACCGGTAAATGATCGGAAGGAAACCGGTGATCATAAAAATCTGTCAAAGCTGCATATTTCAGTACTTTAACACCCCCATGGGTAAAAACATAGTCAATTCTCCTACTGGTTAGGTCAGCATTTAAATCGAACCCGGTAAAAGTACCAACCGGACCATAAGGCGGCTGCTCTGAAACTTCGCGACTGTCAACCATATATTTTTTTATCAGTTTTATCGGTTCCTCGTCAGGAGTCAGGTTGAAATCTCCGGTCAGAATAACGGGCAGATTTTTATTCTCGGTCATTTCCTCGATTTTCTTCCTGATCAGTGCTGCAGAGTTTTTACGGGCTTCAACACCAATGTGGTCAAAATGCGTATTAAATATCAGGAATTGCTTTCCGGTGACTTTAGATTGAAATTTCCCCCAGGTAACAATTCGGTTTAAAGCTGCATCCCAACCTTTACTTGGCTTTTCGGGAGTTTCAGAAAGCCAGAACGTTCCATGATCAAGCAATATGAATTTTGATTTACGAAAGAATATCGGTGAAAACTCACCTGCTTTTTTACCGTCGTCCCGTCCAACTCCGAACCATTCGTAGTCAGGAAGATTTTTTTGTACATCTTCAATTTGTCCAATCAAAGCTTCCTGCATTCCGAAAATATCAGCATCATGAAATTTCAATAAGCCGGTGACCATCTCAACCCGGTTTGGCCAGGAATTAAGCCCGTCGTTTGAGGTATTATACCGAATATTGAAAGTAATGATGTTCATCTGTTGAGATAAAAGAATTGTCGGGAGAATAACAAAAAACAGCAGAAGACTTTTTTTCATGATGTTATAGCGTTTTAAAATCTGAGTTCTTATTCCGAACAGAAATTGAATTGTTCAAAATCCTTATTTTTCTGAATACCTTTAGTTATTGTTTTCCTGGATTCTTTTTCATGTTTGATGACAAAATAATAACAGAAATCTACAATTTCGTCGAAATAATCAGTCATTGGAGTAGTAGCAACTTCGTGACCACCTCCGCAAATTGTATGTAACCAATAAGGAACTTCCAGTTCATCCAGTTTCTGTGCAATGGTGTATGGACCATACATGATCAAATATCCGGGTGTACCTTTATCGCAATAATGATGTGGTGCTGTGGCATAAGGCACCAGGTTATCATCAGTCCCGTGAAAAAACATCGATGGGATAGCCGATTCGTTGTATATACTCATGGTATCTGTTACAGCGCCTGCCATACTTATTACACCTGCAAACGATACCGGCCCTGAATCCAGTCCGTAACAATACGGTGGTTTGTAGCCTGTCATCAACACTGCTTCTGCACCTGCACTGCTTCCTGCAAGTATAATCCTCTGCGGGTCGATGGAAAACTGTTCACGGTGTTGAATAAGGAAAAATGAGGCATCCTGAATATCTTCCGTTGCAGCCTGAAACGTATTTAACTTTTCATACGCAGGACAATTGCAGCCAAAACCTTCGGGTTTATCTTTTCTTGTTAAACGGTACGAAATGGATGCAACCACATAACCGTAACCTGCCATTTGTTTGCAAAAATCCTTAATTTCTTCCGTGTTTCTCTCTCCTTCAGAAAATCCTCCGCCATGAACATAAATTATTGTTGCTCTTTGTGTTGCAGTGTCGGAAGAGGGAAGGTAAATATCAAGATCAAGGTTTTCACCGTCTTTTGTTGCATAAGTGTATGTTTCTGTATTTACTTCATCGAATAAAAAGGCTGAATACCTTTCCTGAGAAAATAAAGAAGAAGCGAACAGGATAAATATAAAACTTGCCAAATATTTCATGTCAAAAAATTTTGGTGAAGATAACAAATTGTGTAAAATCATTAGGATAAAAAAAAGATGGAATCTTTTTCAGATTCCATCTTTAGGAAGGACCCCTTAAAAATTTTCCCGAATTTTTAATTTCCCTAGAGTTTAGTAAAAGAAAATCAAATACTAAACCAAAGATCATAAATTGCTGTTTTCCAGCAAATTAATATTTTATTGCTGTGTGTGGGGTTGTCCGAATATGGGACAGTCGTTTTCTGAGCGAGAATGAAAGGGGCTAAAACAGTAGGTCTTGTTTGGACGAATGGTCAAGTTCGTGCTTTAACAGCCATCGTTTTTTATAAATGCCGCCGGCATATCCGGTAAGCTTTCCGTTTGAGCCGATTACACGATGGCAGGGAATAATAATAGGGATTGGATTCTTTCCATTGGCAAGCCCAATAGCACGGGTATTTTTTGGTGACCCTGTAGCTTTAGCAATATCGAGGTAAGAAGCAGTTTCTCCAAAGTTGATTTTTGATATTTCATCCCAAACTTTCAACTGAAATTCGGTTCCTTCAGGTTTTAGTACAAGTTCAAAATCTTTCCGGGTACCGGAAAAATACTCCTTCAATTGTTGCTTTGCACTCAGTAATATGCCAGGAAGTTTTTTACTCGGCTTTTTTGCCGACTCAACAAAAGAAACAGAAGTTAATGCGGTTTCATTTGAAGAAAGTTCCAGGTAACCAACCGGTGTTTTAAATGTTAATGAGTACATGACAGAAATCAAAAAATCCAGTATCAAAGATACCGGATTTTTTGATTGATTAGTTGATTTCTGGGTTTTAATACCGTTGTCGTTTTGTATATTTTGTATGCAATAAATGGTGCGATATTTCTCCCAGTGGTTCTTTCAGGAAGTCTTTGTACAACTTGGCAACTTCCGGATTTTCATGCGATTTCCGTATTGGTAGGTCACTGTCTTCGGCATAAATGGCTTCCATTCTTTTCTTCCTTATTTCCGGGTTGGTTGGAATTGGTTGTCCGCCGCCACCGAGACATCCACCTGGACAAGCCATAAATTCAATAAAATGATAGCTTGATTCTCCGGACTTAACCAGATCCATCACTTTTTTGGCATTAATTAAACCATGAGCAACTGCACATTTTAGTTCTACACCATCGAGAAACTGCCACTCTTTAAGCGGATTTTCAATTTTTATACTGGTTTCCCTAATTCCATCCATACCGCGAACCGGTTCAATATTCAGGTTCTTAAATGGCACTTCACGACCAGTAACCAGTTCATAAGCAGTTCTTAACGCCGCTTCCATAACACCGCCGGTAGCTCCGAAAATTACTGCTGCACCCGTTGATTCACCCATCAGACGATCATATTTCATCGGTTCAATTTTATTAAAATCGAGCCCCGCTTGCTTGATCAGAATTGCCAATTCACGAGTGGTTAAAACATAATCAACATCGCGAAATCCGCTGTCGTGCATTTCCGGACGGTAAGCTTCGAATTTTTTCGCTGTACAGGGCATTATGGAGACAGAGACGATATTTTCCGGATCCAGGTTCCTGGCTTTGGCGTAATAAGTTTTCACCAGCGCTCCAAACATTTGTTGCGGAGATTTACATGTGGAAAGATTTCCCAGGTGTTCAGGATACATGTGTTCAATGTATTTGATCCATCCTGGTGAGCATGAAGTAGCCATAGGAAGTTGAACTGTTTTGTCTTTATCAACCAGCGCTTTTTTCAGCCGGGTTAGCAGTTCAGTTCCTTCTTCCATAATGGTAAGGTCGGCTGTAAAATCGGTATCAAGAACGGAGTCAAATCCCAAACGTTTTAAAGCAGCTACCATTTTTCCTGTTACACGAGATCCGGGTTTCATACCGAGTTCTTCTCCCAGCCCGATACGCACTGCGGGTGCTGTTTGTACTACAACATGTTTGTTCGGATTTGCAATGGCTTCCCACACCTCTTCAATATAATTTTTTTCGACCAGCGCCCCGGTTGGGCAGTGGTTAACACATTGTCCGCAGTTGGTGCAAACTACGTCGCGCATGTATTTTTCAAAGAAAGTGGTAATTTTCATTTTATCACCTTTGTGAGCTACTGTTAAGGCATTTACTCCCTGTATCTCAGCACAGGTACGCACACATCGCTGACAACGAATACACTTACTGTCGTCTTTTATAATCGAAGGCGAAAAGTTGTCGATTGTCATTTTCTTTAGCGGCACCAGTTCTATAAAATCCTGGGTCATTATTTTGTATTCCGAAGCTAGTTTCTGTAACTCACAATTCCCGTTTCGGTAGCACTTGGTACAGTCGGCATTGTGTTCCGACAAAAGCAATTCGATAATGTGCTTTCTTGAATTTCGAACCTTCAGACTATTCGTAAGAATTTCCATGCCTTCTTCGCATGGAGTTGCGCAAGATGCCGAAAGCCTGCTCTGACCAATGACCTCAACGATACACACGCGACAATTTCCAGCAACACAGAGGTCCTTATGATAACAAAGCGTTGGGATTGTAATTCCACTTTCTTCCGCTGCCTGAAGAATTGTTTTTCCTTTTTCAATTTCAATGGGAAAACCATTGAGTGTTATATTAACTTTATTTGCCATTTTTTTCTTTTTCGTGATGTTAGTAAATCATTTCTTCGCGGAAATTTTCAACTATGGAAGAGAAAGAATTAGCCACTGACTGACCAAGTCCGCATTTAGCGGTAAGTTGCATGGTTTCGGTTAAACGTAGCAACTTGTCAAGGTAAGAAGCTGGTTTTTCTCCCCGTTTTACTGCCTTGATTCCCAGTAACAATTGCTGGCATCCGACGCGGCACGGTGTACACTGTCCGCACGATTCTTCCCTGAAAAATTCAAGATAGTTATCCATTACGTTAAACATCGATCTTGAACTATTGAAAAGCATCATAGAACCTCCGGTAGGTAATGATATACCGGTTAGTTTTCCTTTAAATCCGATAGCCGCATCTTTAAATTTTTTGCGTGGAACAAGAAATCCGGAAGCACCTCCGACCTGAACAGCCTTGGTATCGCCGTCTCCAAACTCATAAACAAAATCCTGTAAACTCATACCGAGTTCCAGTTCATAAATTCCTGGTTTTGGAGTATCACCTGATACAGAGAACAATTTGGTGCCACGAGAGTACTGAACTCCCAGGTCGTAGAATTTTTTGGAACCATATTTAAAAATGGTAAAAGTATGAACCAGCGTTTCTACATTGTTAATTACGGTAGGCATTCCCAGGTAACCTGATTGTGATGGAAATGGCGGTTTGTTCCGCGGCTCACCACGTTTCCCTTCCATCGATTCCATCAGGGCTGTTTCTTCACCGCAAATATAAGCGCCACTGCCCATGAAAATGGAAATTTTAAAATCGAAATTGATCTCATTGCAGTAGTAATGAAATTCTTCGATTTCTTTATTTAATTCATCTACTAGAAATCTGTATTCACCTCTTAGGTAAATAAATCCTTGTTTAGCACCGATAACATGGCCGCAAACTGCCATGGCAGTTAGTACTTTGTAAGGTACTTTCGTTAAAATTTCACGGTCCTTAAATGTTCCAGGTTCTCCTTCGTCGGCATTACAAATAATATATTTCTCATCGCTTTTTGCTTCCGCTGTCAATTTCCATTTTAATCCGGTTGGAAATCCTGCGCCGCCGCGTCCCTTTAATTCTGAGCTAATAAGTTCGTTAATAAGTTCCTGGGGTTTCTTTTTCAGGGTATTCGACAGAACTCTTTCCCAATCATTCTCATTTCTGAAGATAAAATCTACCCTTTTTAATTGATGTGAATTTGCCATGATTCTCTTTTTTTCAGATTTGACCGTTTTGTTTCATATAGTCCGTAAGTATTTCCCGCACCTTTTCAGGCGTGAGTTCGGTGTACACTTCATTGTTGATCATTATTGCCGGTGCTTTATGGCACCATCCGAGGCAATTGGTCTCTAATAAAGAGAATCGTTTGTCAGGCGTTGTTTCACCCAATTTGATTTTTAGCATGTCCTGGATTGCAAAAAGTACCTGGTTTTTTCCTTTCATAGCACAGGTGATGGTTTTGCAAATCCGGATGGTATATCTACCTACAGGTTCCGTATCGATGAAAGAGTAAAAAGTAGCTGTTCCGTAAACTTCGGATGCCGGAATTTCCATCTCACGTGCAATCTCAATCATGGAATACTCCGACAGAAAATTTTCCTGTTCAATCACCCCCTGCATTATGGGTAACAGGCTTTCCCTTTTTCTGCCGTACTGGTCGGCGAGGTCTTTGATTAATGTTGGTATGGAATTCATAAAATAGAATTGTATTATAAAATCGGTTAGTAATTCTTATTGTTAAATAGAACGCCACCTAAGGCAAGGTCATTTCGTTGAAGTTGTTTTTCGTTATTAGTGTTGTTGTTGGTTGCAAAATTAAACACATGGTTAATATGAAAAGTATAAGATGTTGCTTAACATGACTGTTATAGAGCATGTTTGGAGTTTGTCTGCGGAAATAATTTCGAAAAGTTTAAATAGTATGATTTTTATCTTCTTTTTGTGTCAAAATGTAACTTTCGGCATCAGTTTTGTGCTTTTACTTTGTCTAAATAAGGTTAAATAATTGTTAACTAAAAGATGTTCTGGAAAAAATGAAAAAATAGTTCGAAATAAAAGCAACCTTTTTAAAATTTTTATGTTCTTACTAATAGCCGAAGAACAATTAATAATGTTAATCAGATGAAAACAACATTCTTCAACAGTATTCTTTTTGTTATTATTTTTTCCCCTTTTACTGGAATAGCTCAATATATAACAGTAACAGGATTTGTAACCAGTGAGAAAAACGGTAATTATCTTGAAAATGTAAATATTTATGAATCAGTATCAACTATCGGGACGTTATCTGATAAGAATGGTTTTTACCATTTAATGCTTCCTCCCGGAACAATTAAACTTACTGCTACATTCGACGGCTTTAAGGATTTTTCGAAACAAATGACAATTAAAAAAGATACTGTTTTGACGATTAAACTAAAACCGGTTCCTGATCCAAAAGATATCGCCAAAAAGGAGGATGTTATTCAGGCCTCAAAAGCGACATCTGAGAGCAATTCTAAATGGCGGTTATTTAAATTTTAATAACGGCGTATATCATTTTTTCACAATTGATCAATAATTCTTCCCAAACATTTGTCGGGTGCAGGAATTTGCAAAAGTTCGGATAGTGTAGTAACAAGATCGGTAGCATCGTAATTTTCTTTCATAACCTGTGATTTAATGTTTGTGCCATAAAAAACTAATGGAATATGCGACTGGTCGGTATAATTCACTTTTTTAAATTTGTAGGCAGGTTGCCAGCCCTCTTTCAGCAGGTAAAGAAGATCTCCGGAACGGCCTTTAGCATAAGTTTTATAAAGTGGCGTCAGTATTCCGTTAGCAGAATTTCCCTGCTCCAACTGGTACGATGGCAACGAAACCTGAACTCCTTCAAACTGATTGATAAACTCGGAAGCTGCATCGCGCATTTCGTTTAAGTCGAGCCCTTTCTTTTTGATCAACGTGTGGTTTAAATAAACTTCCTGATCCGAGTAATATTCGATCCACTTTTCTTCACCGTAGGTAATATTCAGGTACGAGGTTAGCAGAGCCATTGCACTTTCAACATTAAAATAATCAACGGGCAAATGAAATTCTTCTTTTAAATACTCTACCGGGTATGATGCCGATGTATTGGCTGTTAAAAAGAAAAGCACATTTCCTTTGCCATATTTCTTTTCTGTGGTGCTTATCAGTTCTGCAATATATTTATCGAGAGTTAGATAAATATCTTCCATTTCGAGCGAAGCCGGACCAAACGAATTATTTTCATAATCCATTGAAGAAAAAACAGCAGTTACAAAATCGGTATAGTTATCGCTTCCAATATCTTCATTATCCATTAATTTCAATATAAAATCCTTAATCATTAAATTGGCTGAAGGAGTGGTCTTAAAAGGGCGAAAATCTTCGGTTTTTTTTAAGTATTTGTTAATGGAGTGGGGAAATGTGTTGAATTGCCCGAAATACCCTTTTTCCAAAAGATAATCATCTTGCAAACTTTCTGTATAATCTTTTTCAGGAAGGAGAGGTGTCCAGGTACGATAGCTGTAAACTTCAGCATAATTTTCGCTGTTGAAAAGACGCACCCAATCAGGGAAAGTACTGACATAAAAGGAACTGGAAACCATTCGCCCGCTTTCAACATCAAACCAGTAAGCAGCATCAGCAGCATGACCGGCAGAAAAAACAGCCGATTCCCGATTCACTGCAGCGCTAAAAACTTTTGATTTTCCCTGCGAATATATTTTCAATGCGTCAGTAATTGTATTTGAAAGCAATTTTCCCGGCGATGCGTTTCCTGCTTTGGTATCGGCGCCCACCGTAAAATAATAATCGTCTTCTGTGCAGTCAACTTCTTTTTCTTTTAACCGGTCGTACCAGGTTTTATTTATTATACCGTGAATTGATGGAGAAACACCGGTAAAAAGCGTTGCTGTACCGCTGGCATAATTTTGTACATGCTGTGTAAGATGAACGTTGGTGCAAACAGTTCCGTTGGAATAGATTTTTTTAAATCCGTTACCTTCAAATTTATTCCAGTAACGTTGAATGTAATCGGGACGCATATTTTCAACAACAATTCCTACAACAACTTTGGGTTTCTTCTGATTAATATTTGCCGTTTGCTGGCTATAAGCAGAAATTGACAAAAATTGGATAAGTATAATAATTGAATATAAAATTAATTGTCTCATTACAACGAAATTTGGCTGCCTAAAATAGTAAAAGTTCAATCGCTAAACAAAGATTATATGTAAGGTTCAATAATTGTTTTTCTGTTTTTGGTATCGACAAATTGTATTAATAATACATTATTACAAAAAGCCTTATGGAATTCTTCAAATTTTCCTATTGTTTTCTAAGCATATTACTGAAAAAGAGCAGTAAAGTGTAATTTGTAATAAAAAAAATCTATTTTTGTAGCAAAGGACGCAATTCTTAATTATAACGTATTAGAAAAAATTAACAGGGTTTTACTCGTATGCCTGTATTCGATGGTGAATACAGTCGATGGGTGTAAATGCTAAAAGTTGCAGTCTGTGTTTTAATTGTTTTACTAAAATGTATTATTATGAAGCGGATTTTAGTGGCAGAAGACAACAGATTAATTCTGGAGACAGTAGCACACAGTCTTTCACGCGAAGGTTATGATATTATCAAAGCCGAAGATGGTAAAGACTGTATGACAAAACTGGAAAGTAACCAGGTAGATTTGATTATCACTGATTTGTACATGCCCAACGTAAACGGGCTGGAAGTAATTTCAAGGCTAAATAGCAACAGCAAAAGCCTTATTCCAATCATGGTTTTATCGGCAGCCGGAGCTGAAGAAAATGTTTTAAAAGCTTTTGATATGGGCGCCGATGATTATATGGTTAAACCATTTAGCTTAATTGAACTTAATATTCGGGTAAGGAAACTATTGTCTGCTAAAAAATAGTATTTTTATACCTGTTGGTTCAATTACTAAATCTGAATAAATGGGAATTGTCAAATTTACGTTTGTAAAGTTGATACCTAAATGCTTTTTTTTTGTTTGCATCGCCATGCTATTGTCATTATCAACAAATTGTGTGGCAATGCAAAAAAAATCTATTCAAAGTTTCCTGCAAAAGAATATTAACCAGAAAGCGCCATCTTTTAAATATCAGAATTTTTCAAATTCATTAAACAATAGTTTATTTATAGCTGCAGGTTCTGTAATAGCAGTTCAGCAAACTAATTCGGAACAGGAAGATAAAGATAAAAATAGAGAAGTCGATCAATCAGAAATACCTTTAGATAAAAAGGTAAAAGAGAATGGGAAAAATTCAATCCTGGGAATATTTTTAAAAAAGGATGAAATTTCGAGATTAAAAAACAGATTGATTGAGTATGGCAACAATCATCTTCCTGTAAAGTTAAGATTGATATATCTTTCGGTTGTTGAAAAATCATTTGAATATCCAGTAATATTGCTTTTTGTTTTACTCGTTCTTTTTTTCATTATAAATATTGCCGGGGTTTTTGTCATTCTAAATACTACTGTCAAAAGAAAGAATTATAAAGGAAGATTTGAGAAAATTTACAGCAAAATGTATGAGGAGGTTTTGCTCGCTTATATGTTTGGAAGTATCGACTGGGATTCTGCCACAGTTAAACTAAAGAGGAATAATAAAAAAGCAAACAGAAAAATATTAATTTCTGTTCTCATGAACTTTAAGTCGAATTTTAAAGGTGAACTGGAACATTTTATTCCTGAAATCTATACAAAATTGGGACTCAACAATGATTCGCAAAAATTAGCCAATTCATATTATAACCATAAAAAAGTTAGAGGGATAATCGAGCTAATACATTTATATCCTGAAGGTGCAAAAGGTATTGTTGAAAAACTTATAAACGATCCAAACGATTATGTAAGGGCAGAAGCTCAGACAGCATATATAAGGCTAAACCCTGAAACTCCGTTTAATTTCTTTTATAATCTTGAGAAGCCGTTTACAAGATGGACACAGTTATCTGCTTTTAATCTTATTCGATTGCATCAGCTCCAGGTTCCTTCTTTTGGACAGTTTTTAAACTTCAACCATTATAACATCCGGAATTTTAGTTTGAGGATGATAACGTATTATCAGCAGTTGGAAACTGTTTCCGAAGTTGTAAAGATGGTTGAAAATGAAATGGAAGAAACCCGTTTTCTTGCTTACAAAGCAATAGATGATCTTCGTTTGTATGATAGTAATGAGTTGCTAAAAAGTAAATATGAAAAGGAGACCTTGAAAAATAAGGTTGAAATTATAAAAGCGTTAAAAAATATAGGGACGACAGGGGATTTTGATTTCCTGGAAGAAATAATGAAAACAGGGACAATGTCTTTAAAAACCGAGGCTTGTCGTTCAATGTACTATATGGGTTCTGAAAGCAGGGAAAAGTTAATGCAATTGGACAATAATGAAGTGCCGGAAATTGAATTGTTGATTGCGCACATAACCGATCCAAGAAATTAGATGATGAATACAATTAAAACAATAATAGAAACCTTATTCCTGATATATGCAATTAGCATATTTGGTTTTTATTTTTGGCTTGCAATTGTTTCCGGCAAAGAATTGATAAAAAATGTTCGTGAAGCAAAAACCACTGATTATGATGCACTGCTTTCTTCTCCATTTGCGCCGATGATTTCGCTGCTTGCACCTGCTTATAATGAATCACTTACCATTGTAGATAATATTAAAGCACTGCTTGGGCTTTATTATCAGAATTTTGAAATTATTGTTATTAATGACGGTAGTAAAGACGATTCGCTGGAAAAAACAATTGAAGCGTTTGAGCTTGAGAAAGTGCCTTATGCTATCGATTACAAAATTAAATGCCAGGAAATTTGTGGGATTTATAAGTCGCGGATGAAAGCGTATTCCAACTTGACTGTAATTGATAAATTAAATGGTGGAAAAGCAGATGCGCTTAATGCTGGAATTAATGTAGCCAAAGGAGATTACTTTATTTCAATTGATGTTGATTCAATCATTGATCCACATGCGTTGAAAAAACTGATTAAGCCATTTTTTGAAGAAACCGATAAAAAAGTTATTGCGGCGGGTGGCGTTATCCAGATTGCCAATTCATGTGTAATAGAAAATGGTCATCTTGTTGAAGTAAATGTCCCTGACAAATTTTTGCCGCGTTGCCAGGTGATTGAATATAGCCGCTCTTTTCTAATGGGAAGGCTTGCCTGGAGCCGTCTCGACGGGCTTCTACTTATTTCGGGGGCATTGGGGCTTTTCGACAAAGAAGTTGTCATTAATTGTGGTGGATATTATACAAAAACGGTTGGCGAAGATATGGAATTGGTGGTTCGCATGAGAAAATACATGGCCGATCACAACCAAAAATACAAAGTGGTTTATATCTCCGACCCACTTTGCTGGACGGAAGCTCCTTCAACACTAAAAGTTTTAGGTTCGCAACGAAACCGGTGGACACGCGGAACGATTGATACAATTATGCTTCACCGGAATATTTTCTTTAATCCGAAGTATGGATTTATGGGAATGGTTTCACATCCGTACTGGGTATTTTTTGAGTGGTTGGCACCAATTATTGAATTCTCAGGCATTTTATACTTTATTTTAATTGCATTGTTGGGGATGGCCAGCTGGTCGTTCTTTTATGTTATGTTGTGTTTTGTCTATTTCTTTGCCATAACGTTTTCAACTTATGCTATACTTTTTGATCATCTTGCTTATAACCGTTACAAGAAAAAACGAATGATAATTAAGCTTTTGATGACTTCCTGGCTGGAACCTTTTTTCTACCATCCGCTGATCGTTTACTGGGGACTTCGTGGAAATTACGATTATTTTATCCGTAAGAAAAAAGCCTGGGGAAAAATGACAAGATCGGGATTTGAAACGCCAAAATATAAAAAGAACAAGTAAAAATGCTAAGCAAAATAAATATCAGGGCTGGTTTGGTGTTGACCGTTTTACTGTTGACAGGATTCCTAAACAACACTTTTGCGCAAACTTTTGAAGAGGCAAGAAAATATGCGTTTAACGGTGAACATGAAAAAGCTCGGGATATTTGCTTGAAAATTCTGTCAGAAGGTTTTAATTCAGACGTTGCTTTGCTGGTGGGACGAACTTTTGCCTGGGACGGGAAATATGATTCAGCACGGGTGGTGTTGAAAAATGTTCTGGTTCAGAATCCGGGGAACATGGAAGCCTACGATGCGCTTTCGGATGTTGAATTTTGGGCAGATAAAAATGATAAAGCAATTGAGTATTGTGATGATGCCCTGGCGATTGATCCAAAAGCAAATTCATTTGCATTAAAAAAAGCGAAGATTTTATACAGTGAAGAAAAATATGAAGAAGCGGTAAAGGTTCTGGAAGATTTTCTTCAGAACAATCCGAAACAGCCTGACTTTATTTTGAAGTTGAAAGAGTACAGGTTGGAATTGATGAAGAACAACTTTAAACTGGTTTATACTTTAGATTTATTTGATCAGGACTTTAATCGCGATCCCTGGCATCTGGTAGCGCTGTCTTACGGAAGGAAGACAAAAATAGGAACGGTAATAGCCCGAGTAAATTTCGCCCACCGGTTTGGGGAGCAGGGTTTACAGTATGAAATGGATGCCTATCCAAAAATAGGAGAAAATAATTATGTCTATTTAAATTATGGATTTTCCAGCGACGGATTGTTTCCCAAAAATCGGGTCGGTGCCGAATGGTATCATAATTTTCCGCATGCTTTCGAGGGGTCTGTTGGTCTTCGCTATCTCGATTTTAGTGCATCGGGTGTTGATATTTATACCGCAACATTGGGGAAATATTTAGGTAATTACTGGATTTCTTTGCGATCTTATGTTACTCCCAACGCAAATGGAACTTCAGTATCCGGCTTTTTATCGGCAAGGCGATATTTTTCAGATGCTGAAAATTATATTGGTTTGCGGGCAGGTTACGGTGTTTCCCCCGACGACAGAAGAAATCTGTTGGAGTCGGAAGCAAATCTGACGTTAAAAACACGTTCGCTGAGGACCGAATTCAATCATATTTTTAAGCATGTTTGGATATTGAATACAGCAGTAATTGTAAACAGCGAAGAACGATTGCAAGGAAAATATTCAGGTTATTATACTTTTGATATCGGTTTTTCAAGATTGTTTTAATTGAATTTATGGGTAAATTTATCGATTCAGCAAATCTTATTGTCAGGTCATTACGGCGGTTTATAAGCTTAAGCTTTATTCTGGCTTTAATGATTCTGATAGTCCGTTTGTATGAATTGATATTTACTTCCATCTACTACAATTATCCTCCCGGGACTTTTCCTTATTTGCTTGCCGGATTAAAATTCGATCTTATTCTTTATTTGCGGGTTTCGGCAATTTTAATGCTGCCTTTTATAATTATTGCGTGGTTTAGTCAAAAATCAGCCCGAATTTTTTTCATCGTATTTTCTGTTTTAATTATTCTGGCTGATATGCTTTTGCTAAAATATTTTTCAACCTCACATGTTCCGCTTGGTGCCGATTTATTTGGTTATTCATTTTCCGAAATCAAATTTGCAGTTCAAAGTTCCGGGAAATTTAATGTTCTGCCGCTGGTTTTCATGGCACTCTTTTTAGCTTACATGGTAAGGGTTTTTATTAAACATGTGTACTTCAAAATTAAACCCTGGATACTTGCCGTGTTTGCTGTTTTTATGTTTGCTTCGCTGCTTCCACTGAAAATATATAGACCTCAGCCGGCGAATTTTAATAATGAGTTTAGCATGTTTGCTGCTGCCAACAAGCTGAATTTTTTTGCTGAAAGCACGGTTCGGCGTTATTTGTACATGGGGAAAATAAACGACCAGCCATATACACTCAAGACAGTGGCTTCACCGGGAACAAATGCTTTTACTTATATCGATGAAGATTACCCGTTTCTTCATAAAGAAACTACTCCCGAAATATTAGGAAAATATTTTGAATTGGATGGAACGCCTCCAAACATTGTTTTTATAATTGTTGAAAGTCTCGGACGTGCTTACAGCGGAGAAGGAGCCTACCTGGGGAGTTTTACACCATTTATCGATTCTCTGATGGAAAAAAGTCTTTACTGGGAAAACTGTCTGAGTACCTCAGGGCGTACATTTGAGGTTCTTCCTTCAACGCTGGCATCAGTGCCATTCGGAGAAAAAGGTTTTGCTGAACTAGGAGATAATATGCCCGATCATATCAGTTTGATCAGCCTGTTGAAAAAGGAGGCCGGTTACAGCAGTTCTTTTACGTATGGCGGGGAAGCCGAATTCGATAACATGTCGGTATTTCTAAATCGGCAGGGAATTGATAAAATAATTGACGGAAGAGAGTTTGTCGATGGATATGAAAGGTTACCTGAAACCGCGGAGGGATTTTCCTGGGGATACGGCGACAGGGAAATATTCAGGTGTTATTTACAGGAGGTTAAATCCGACACACTCAAACCCCGAATGGATGTGATTTTGACACTAGCCATGCATGATCCATTTAATATTCCTAACCAGGAATATTATATTTCAGAATTTAAGAAGCGGATGGATAAGCTCGAACTATCCGATAAAACGCGTAGGTTTATTCTCGGTTATGAGAAACAATTCTCAACCATCCTGTATTTTGATGAGTCTATAAAGTATTTCTTTAAGGAGTTTCAAAAATTGCAGCAGTTTAAAAACACCATTTTTGTAATCACCGGTGACCATCGGATGCCGGAAATTCCTATAAGTACGCAACTCGACCGGTTTCATGTGCCGCTGATTATTTACTCTCCCATGTTAAAAGAAGCCCGGAAATTCTCTTCCATTGTCACTCATTTTGATATTACACCGTCGTTTGTGGCTTTGCTTGATGGTGAAAAAGTGATATCACGCCCCAAAGTTGCTGCATGGATCGGACATGGTCTGGATGACAATGTAGATTTCAGAAGCAAAAATGCATATCCATTGATGCGTAATAAAAATGAGTTGCTCGATTTTGTTGATAAAGAAAAGATGCTTGCTAATGACGTGATTTACCAGATTTACAAGGATCTGGATATAGAACCATTGAAAGAACAATCATCAAGGGCAGATTTAAAAGCGGAACTTAACAACTTTATCCGAAAGAATAATTATGCCTGTAAAAACAATAAACTTATTCCTGATTCTCTGAAAAAATACACGGTAATTCAGAAGTGAATAATTGTCGAATTTTCAAAGTTCAGGACTTCCAGAGTTAAACATTCATATTGGAAATCCCGGAGGTCATCTCGGTGAAGAAACCAACAAAAACCATCACAAACATCATTACAATATAGAGGCAAAACATTACAATTATAAATATCGCAATAAATTTGTAATGCGCTTTCAGATTCTTAAATGCCGATGCCAGCAAATTTTGATTACCTGTGGCCAAAGCTCTTTGAATATATGTAGAAAAACGAAAAAGATAAAGCAATGGTAAAAGGTAAATTGCTGCTATAACCAGATAAATAAGGCCAAACAAAAAAGGTGGAAACGGGAAAAAGTTATTTTGTCCAAAAGGAAGAAAGGACATTGCAATACTCATTATAAAGCCGGCTACCACCATTATTCCAATAAACACAAAGCCAAGTATGGCAAGAAATTTACTCCATTTTGATGCCGAATCAAGGTACTTATTAATATCTCCGGTTATTTCAAGGTTTTTCTTTTCAGCTGCTACCGGCTGTTCCATTGGGTTGATTTCTGAATCCATAGTTGATTATTTTTTATTGGCAGATTAATTTCGCTGCTCTAAAATAAGTAAAAATAATTCACTAAACATTACGTTCAACAATGCTGTTTCTATTTAAAACCGGTAAAAATGGAAACTTATATCTCAATTCTTCGCGGAATAAATATTGGGGGAAAGACCCTTGAAATGGCAGATCTGAGAAAAATGATTGAAAAAATGGGCTTCAAAAATGTAAGTACTTACATTCAAAGCGGAAATGTCTTTTTTCAATATCAGATTGAAAAGCCCAATGTATTAGAAAAAATGATTCAGGACAGGATTAAATCTGATTTTGGAATGGACGTTAGCGTAATAATTCTCACTCCCGAAAAACTGGAAAGAATTATTCATACTAATCCATTTAAGGATAATCCTACAAAAGAATCTCAGTTTCTGCATGTAACTTTTTTACAAACAAAACCGGGAAGCTACGACAGGGAATCAATATTAAGCAAAAAATCGGGCAGGGAAGAAATTATGTTTAGCGATGAAGCTGTTTATATGTATTGCCCGAACGGATACGGAAATTCAAAGCTGAGTAACAATCTTTTTGAAAATAAATTAAAAGTTGTAGCTACAACCCGGAACTGGAAAACTACTTTAAAACTTGCAGAAATAACGAATAACCTGTGATTCCTGATAGAATCCTTTTTTAGAACATACAAAACATAGTTGCTGCTTATGGTATTGTATCTCTATCTTTGGTGGATGAGATACTGGATAAGAATTCTGGCGTTTGCTTTTGTTTTATTGAGTTCATGCTCAAAGGATGATGATCAGCTGCAGGGACCCAAACAACTTACAATTTTCTATGTAAACGATGTACATGGGCAACTCGATAATTTTGTAAAGGTGAAGCAAATAATTGATCGCGAGCGACAGGAAACAAATGTAATCGTTGACTTAAATGGAAAATTATTAATTAGAAAAACATCAAAAGATCGGAAGTTAAATATTGACACGAGCGAATTAAAATCAGGGCTTTATGTTTTGAAAATAAGTACAGGGCAAAATAGTAAATCTCAACTTATAACGAAGATTCAGAAAACAAACTAAATACCAGATTTCATGGACAGAAAAGATTTCTTTAAAAAAGCCGGTGGCATAGGAATTGGCTCCTGTGTTGGATTTAGCCTGCTCTCAACTGCGAAAGTGCATCTGGTAATTGCAAATGAATACTGCCAACTAAATCGTCTTCCTGTACCTCCAGATTGCCAGCCCTAAAAAAGTAACTCCTAATACGACCAGTGAAATAAATTCTTCCAGGAGGTCAAGAAATCCTGAGCCTTTTAGTACCACATTTCGCATGATCCGCATAAAATAATACATCGGGTTAGCCCTGTCGATAACCTGTGCCCAGTGTGGCATACTTTCCACCGGCGTAAAAATTCCTCCCATCATTATAAAAACCATCATAAAAAAGAAGCTGACAAGCATGACTTGCTGCTGCGTGTCGCTTACGGTTGAAATAAACAGTCCGAGCCCTAGCGCACCCAGAAGAAACACACTTGCAAATGTGAATAAAACCAGTAGGTTTCCAACAATTGGAAGGTCGAATACCAGCCAGGCAATAAAAAGGCCAAATGATAAATCGAATAACGCAATCACCCAAAACGGTATTAGTTTACCGATGATAAACTGGTATTTTTTTACCGGCGTAACATTTAACTGTTCGATAGTTCCAATTTCCTTTTCCCGCACCAGGTTCATTCCCGACATAAACATTCCTATCACAGTCACCAAAACAGCTAGAATTCCCGGAGCCATAAACCAGTGATAGTCAAGTTCGGGATTGTACCAGTAGCTTTCGGAGATTTTAAGCTCACCTGGCGGACTAAATTCCGGTATTCTTTTCCATTTGGAAATCATGTTTTTGTTAAAGTTGCCAATGATCCTCGATGAGTAGGAATAGATAAGCTGTGCTGAGTTCCCGTCAATAGCATTTACCAACAATTGCAGTTGAGTTTTGTTGTTGCGGATGAGGTTGCGTTCCATATTTGCCGGGATAACCAGAACTGCATCTGCGCCTCCTGACAATAGCATATCTTCGCCAAAAGTTGCGTCAGGCACTGCATGCTCAAGGTGATAAAATGGAATGGCATCGAACTTGGCAATCAGCTCGCGCGAAGTTGTTGAAAGATCTTTGTCAACCACCACCATATCGATTTTTTTCATGTCGAACGTAGCAGCAAAAACCAGGATAAGCATTTGCAGCAGTGGCATACCAAAAATCATTGGGAGCATTGTCTTATTCCGAAATATCTGCCGGAATTCTTTTTGTAATATATAGCGAATTGTTCGCATAATTTTATCTTTAAAATTTTATAATATGTCATTCCGACGAGGAAAGAGGAGGAATCTGTAATTTTGAAGCAGATTTCTCACCGTGTTCGAAATGACAATACTTTACAACTATTCCAACCTAATTTTAAACTTTCTTACACTTAATGCAATAAAAAACAACGTCATTCCAATTAATATAATGGTCTCTTTCCAAACGAAAAGTATTCCCACCCCTTTGAGCATAATTGCACGAATGATGGTAACGAAATAACGGGCTGGCATGGCATGACTTACAACCTGCAAAACAATTGGCATATTTTCAATCGGGTAAATAAAACCGGAAAGAATAATGGTTGGCAACATCAGTCCGATCATTGAGATAAACATGGCCGTCATTTGGTTTTTTGCGACTGTCGAAATTAAAATGCCCAGACACAGTGCCATCAGGATAAAAAGTACCGTTTCCAGCATTAGCAAGATAAAACTCCCGGTGATTGGAACGTCAAAAATAAAGCGCCCAATTAATACAATAACAAAAGCATTTACAACGGAAAGAATAAGGTATGGCAATACTTTCCCTACAATAATCTGCACCGGGCGTAACGGCGAAACCAGCAGTATTTCCATAGTTCCCAATTCCTTTTCGCGGGTAATGGAAATGGAAGTCATCATGGCTGAAATGAGCATTAAAATGAGCGCCATTACCCCAGGAACAAACATGTAAGCACTTTTCATTTCTTCGTTGAAATACATCCGAACTTCCGGCTTAATTTCAAGAGGCATTTGCAGATTTGGATACATTTTTTTTACGTAGTCATTCATAATACCTGTGGTGTATGAAATAACCAGTCTTGCCATATTCGGGTCGGATGCGTCAGCAATGAGCTGTACATTTGCTTTTCCTTCCTTGATCAGCTGCTGCCCAAAATCGTTCTCAAAGACAATAACTTCCCTTACTTTTCCTTTTTTGAAGATGCCATCAACGTCATTGATATTTTCCAGGTTTTCATCCAAAATAAAGTACCCTGACGATAATAGTTTATTTGAAATCTGTTGCGTAGTTTCATCTTTCGACTGATCGTAAATAGCGATGTGTACATCCTGTATCTCACTTTTAATTACTGTTCCGAAAATTAGCAGTTGGGCAATTGGAATTCCAAACAGGATCAACATTGTCCGCGGATCGCGAAAAATGTGAAAGAATTCTTTTTTTATAAAAGATCTCAGTTGTTTCATATTGTCATATTTCAGTCATTTCGAAGAAGGTACGACTGAGAAATCTCATCTTTTAATTGCAATAGATTTCTCACCTCGTTCGAAATGACAGTATTAATAAGCTAACGAGCTATTTGTAAAAACACTTCGTCCATATTTTTTGCATTGTACTTCTCTTTCAACTTCGCCGGCGTATCCAATGCCTCTATTTTTCCAGCTTCCATAATCGAAACGCGATCACAGTATTCAGCTTCATCCATGTAGTGTGTCGTCACAAATACGGTAATACCGTTATGTGCCGCTTCATAAATCAAGTCCCAGAATTTGCGGCGTGTCACCGGATCAACTCCACCTGTTGGTTCATCCAAAAAAACGATTTTAGGCTCGTGAAATATTGCCACAGAAAAAGCCAGCTTTTGTTTCCACCCTAAAGGAAGTCCGGCAATCAGTTTTTTCCGTGCGCTTTCCATTTCCAGTTTTTTCAGAAGTTCAGCCTCTTTTTCTTTCCTTTTTTTTGGCGATATTCCGTAAATACCCGCATACAACTGAATATTTTCCGAAACAGTAAGGTCTTCATACAGCGAAAATTTCTGACTCATATAACCGATGTTCTTCTTGATTTTTTCCGTCTCGCGGTAAATATCGAAGCCAGCTATTTTAACCTCGCCTGAAGTAGGAGAGGACAGTCCGCATAGAATACGGATCGCCGTTGTTTTTCCTGCTCCGTTCGCTCCCAGGAAACCAAAGATTTCACCTTTATAAACATCAAAAGAGAGGTCATCGTTTGCGGTGAACGAGCCGAACTTTTTGACCAGATTTTTTACAGTTATTATTGGCCCGCTTTCCCTGTCGGGATTTCCCCCAGTGGGAAAAAAATCACTTTTATGCTGTATTTCTTCTATCATGTATTCTCTGTTTTTAATACTCCTCTCCTTTGGAGAGGGCGGGAGAGGCTTTCATTAAATTCATAAAAACATCTTCAATTCCGGGAACAATTTCTTCTACCAGTACATTTTTATGGTGCTTACTTTCCAAATAGCTGTCAAGTTCGCTGGTTTCCACATCATCTTCAATTCCGGTAAAGTGTGCAAACTGACCAAAAGCATAAACAGATTCGGCTTTTTCATACGCACGTAAATCATTGATCAGCCGGTACATTTCATCAGAACGAACCTGGATAATTCTTCGTGGAAATTTCTCCGTAATTCGTTGGGGTGAATCGATATCCAGAATTTGTCCTTTTTGGATCAGTGCAACGCGGTCGCAAAGATTAGCTTCATCCATGTAAGGTGTTGAAACCATAATTGTTATCCCTTTTTTTTGAAGATTTTTCAGCATCTCCCAGAATTCTTTCCGGGACACTGCGTCAACACCAGTGGTTGGCTCGTCGAGTACCAGGATTTTAGGTTTGTGAATCAGGGCACACGACAATGCCAGCTTTTGTTTCATCCCACCAGAAAGTTTTCCTGCACGCCGGGTTTTAAAAGGTTCAATTTGATAATATATATCGCGGATGAGGTCGTAATTTTCTTCTACTGTAGTTCCAAAAACCGTAGCAAAAAAGTTAAGATTTTCTTCCACACTTAAATCCTGATACAACGAAAACCGACCAGGCATATAACCAACAATACGCCTTATTCTTTTGAAATCCTTAACCACATCCAGTCCGTTCATTTTTGATTCCCCGGAATCAGGTACAAGCAAAGTTGTTAGAATTCGCATTAAAGTGGTTTTTCCTGCTCCGTCAGGACCAATCAACCCAAATAGTTCACCTTCATTTACGTTTAGCGAAACCTCTTTTATCGCCCGAACGTCGTCGTAGGATTTTGATAATTGACTTATATTTATCACGTCACTTTAAACTTTGAATTTTAAACTTTGAACACAGTCTATTCCCATCTAACTTCTCCCGGCATACCTATTTTTAAAGTGCCATCGTTTTTAACGGCTACTTTTACTGCGTAAACCAGTTTAACACGTTCTTCTTTTGTCTGGATGATTTTAGGGGTAAATTCGGCTTCTGAAGAAATCCAAATCACTTTTCCACTGAGTGTTTGATTTTCAGTTTCAGATTTATCGATGATTACCTTTACTTCCTGCCCGATTTTAACATTTGGAAGCTGTGCCCCGCTAACATAAACTTTAAGGTTAAGTTCGTTCAGGTTTGCCAGTTTATACAAAGCTTTCCCGGGTGTAGTTAACTCACCCTGTTCAGCATAAGTTTCCAAAATTGTTCCCGAAACAGGTGATGTAATTGTACAACGATTTTTTTGGTCCACTGCAATAGCACGCTGAGCATCAAGCACCTCAAGTTCCTTGTTTACGGAAGTGAACTGTGTTTCCGTGCTTTCAATCTGTTTTTCAATAACATCGATCTGGCCTGTAATATCATCGAGTTGTTTTTGTGTTGCAGCGCTGTCTTTTAGCATTTTCTGAATACGTGCTTCATTGACTTCCAGGTTTTTCTTTTGTTGACGAAGGACATTGATCTGAGATTGAATCGATTGTCTTCTGGCTTTTACAGCATCTTTCTGCGAATCAATTTGTTTAATCTGAAGCTCTAAATGCACCGTATCGATAATAGCTACCACCTGACCGGCTTCAACTTTTTGTCCCTTTTCAACATCGAATTGCAGAATTTTACCTGCTGATTCAGATGATACAATAACATCGTCAGTTTCGAAATTCCCGTATGCATCCGATTGTTCATCGTTGCTGCTGCAGCTAAAAAGCAGAACGGAAAGTAGTGAGATGATTAAATTTCTTTTCATAGTATTTTGCTTTAATCTTTTTCTGTTTGAATTTCTGTCCTATTTACTGAACACGATTATTTTTTGCCTTTAATTAAATTGTATTTTTCTCTAGATTCATTTAGCTGAGTCCGGTGAATTTTGATATTAAGTTTTGCAATTGTTTCGGCCTGGACATCCTGAATATAATCTGATGTTGTAATTGTTCCATTTTCCAGCTTTGAGGCAGATGTTTGGGATATTTCAGATCGAAGTGTAACCATTTTTGAGTCGGAATCCAATAATTTTTCAAGTTTATTGATTTGTTCTTCCTGTTGTGTCAGTAGCAGTTCCATGTTTTGGTTAAATGTTTCTTCCTGTTGCGAAATCATTTGCGATTGTAACTGAAGAATTTGTTTTTGCCGGCTTGTTTTCTTCCAGTCAAATGCATTCCACGAAAGACCAACACCGACTAAATAATAAGTGTCGAATTTATCTTTCAGCATATTTAACCCTGGTTTGCCATAACCTGCTTGTCCAAACCCAAAAACTTTCGGATTTCTGCTTTTGGCAAGCACATCACTTTGAAACTGAAGCTGTGTTTTTTGAGCGAAGAAAAGTTCATTTTCCGGTCGCTGAAACCCTTCGTTATTATTTGGTTGAGCAGGTTTATAATCTAATTCTGAGCCGGAGTTTATATTTTTCCCTGTAAGAATAGAAAGCATATTCAGGGCAGTTTTCTTGCCTGCATCGAGTTGGATTTCATTTTGCTCTATATTCAGAATTTCAGCTTTCAAAGCCAATGCAGCAGATTTTTCAACCACCTGGTTTCGAATGCCGGACTGAGCGGCTTTCAGTTTTTCCTTTAAAACTTCTTTTTGAGCAGCGAGTACATCTTTTTGCTGATCGATTGCCAATGCTGTAAAAAATGCTTGCGAAACCTGGTTGTTAAGTTTATACATTTCTACTTCTAACTGACTGAGATTACTTTGTAAAATAGCGTCCTCCAGTTTGGAAGAGGCTTCTGAGATGCCGCCGTCCCAAATGCTTTGTTTAACTTCAGCGTAAGCCTTATACTGGTCTTTTGAAACCGAAGGAATGGTTATTCCTGGCATTGAAACATCGACTTTTGTAACAGCCGACTGGTAAGTTGCCTGTCCGTTTAATGTAAGTTGCGGGAGGTAATTTGTTTTTACATTTTCCTTTTTTAACGACGTAATTTCCTGCCAGATATCAGCCTGTTTTAAATTAGGGTAATTTTCACGCGCCCAATTATAACACGAATCAAGCGAAATCGCCTGCTGTCCAAATGCCATTTGTACGGGCAGAAATAGTATGATAAGTAGCTTTCTCATTTTATCAGAATTGAATTTAGAATGAAGTCTTTTATAGTCTCTTTTCTTTTTCGTAGAAAATCATTGTATTCTTTCTTGTTATTATCAAACAGCATAATGTTCAACAATGGTTTAGCAGCAATAGGGAAAATACACAGGGCAAGTATGTTTACAAACAGGTCCCGGGGATCCATTCTTCTTATTTCTCCCGCATCCATTTCCCTTTCAAACATGTTAAAAATCTCTTTTGGATTAACACCGCTACTTTTTAAAACAGTAGCCAGAAAACCCGGGTCACGGTTCATTTCTTTCAAAATAAAGGTTGGGAGAAATGGATTTTTTAATAACAGGTCGATATATTTATCAAGAAATATTTCCAGCTTTTCCTCAATTGAATATTCAGAATGAACCATCATCATCAGGTTGGGTAGAATTTGCATAAATACTTTGCTAAAAATAGCGCTGAACAATTTTTCTTTAGTCCTGAAATAGTAATGAAGCAGTGCTTTATTTATGCCTGCTTCATCGGCAATTTCCTGCATCCTGGCCCCATCCATGCCTTTTCGTATGAACACGGTTTGAGCTGCACCCAGAATTTTATCCTCTGTATTGTCTTTTTTTGATTCTGTCATTTTACCAAATGATTTAACTGTTTGATTTAACCAACTGGTCAAAAATAGGACAATAGAATTTATTAACCAAATATTTTAACCAAAATATTTAACCAGATGGTTAAAATTTAACAAAAGCAATAGCTGTCTTTTAGAAATAATGAATTTACATCTCTGATCTACAAGCTTTTAATCTTAAAGGCTATGTCAGCCTGATTTTCATTTTGTGAAGGAACAACCAGTTCAAGAGTGTTGTTTTTTGCAGAAACGCTTTCCGATTTAATCGTTTTACCTGTCCATGTATCGTACCATTCAATCGCAAATTTCTCATTATCTGAATTTGGAATTGAAAATTTTATACCAGCTGCATTCTCTCCGTTAATTGTTCTCAGCCAGCCAAAAGCGGTAGCACCTGCCTTCATTAAAAAAATGTCAGCCTTATCCGATTCCACATTCTCAGGTTGATACATTTGGTTAGCAAAATCAATATCTGAAACAAAATCAGACAGATGCATCAGGCTATTCCAATCTTGTTCATTCAAAACAGGATAATCCCACCAAACGGGTGTTGAAGCCAATCCGTTCGTTAAGCATGCCCATATTTGGTTATGATAAGCGACATGATATTCAGGTTCTTTTGGCTTATAAAATGCCAGGTCGGCACCTGCTTCTCCAAAAATGGCGGGCTTTTCAAAATTATCCCAAAACCGGCGACTTGCCCAGGCGTAGTTGTACATGGCACTTCGCATTTTGTTATCCGCATATTTTTTGGGCCAGCCTTGTGCCGGGTACATATGAATGTTTGGAATATCGTTCAATGTATAGAGCTTCTCTCTGTATTCAGTAAAACCTCCACTGAAGGACGCTGTTGTCGGATGATGATAAGGATCATTTTCTTTAAAATACTGATGCGATTTTTCCACCCACTTGTAACAATCATCGTGTCGGCCTTTTGCCCAGCCATCAGTACCATTCATTTCATTGATCAACTCCCATATTCCCCAGCTGCGGCTGTGTGCAAAGCGTGCTATCAGGTAACGATATTTTTGTTTTTGATATTTCCAAACCAATGAATCACTATAAACATCTTCAACATCAACGAGTTTGTTGTATGGATTCTGTTTCCACTGGGCGGCCCAAACTGTTGCCGAGAAGAGATCATGCGGCCAAATGGCGTACATTAGTTTGACATTATCTTTTTCCAGGATAGACAACATGGAGTCAATCATTCCAAGTTTTTTCTGATTGTATCGGCCCAGTTCTTCCTCAATTAAACCATTCCCATTAACAAAACCACCGTATGTAATGTCCCAGATTGCCAAAAGATTGGCATGGTATTTTGCATAAGTGTCAAAACGATTTTGGTTATTTCGCCATGGAGAGTAAACTCCTACAGCATAAAAACTGGTTCCGTCATCGTACTGAAAATAATGAAGATTTTTCTCTGAAGGTCTTATCCAGCCATGATGATCAGATTCAATTGCGGTGAATTCAGAGACCGGCGATTTTCCTGTTTCGCCAGAGTTAACTACAAAAACCTGGTATTTGTATTTGCCCGTTTCATTGGGAGAAAATCTTATTTTCCACTGATCGGCTCCTTTAAAGTTGTCATAAAAACCATTGATTCTGATTTTTTTGCCGGAAGGAGTGTCAAACTCTGCATACAAATCGATATCTGCAGGATCATAAGGATTTTTAAAACTAACGTTTTTGAGATCAACATGTAGTTCCAGTTTTTCATATTTTTTTACTGACTTAGTATTTTGAAAAACAACGTTAACTTCCGGTTTTACATATGGTTGAATGAATTTTGCCTTAATTCCTATCGAAGCGTACAATTCTGCAGGAAAAGTAAGAACCAAAAATAAAAACAGCAGATATGTAAATTTCAGACCTGGAGCCAACGAAGTGTTATTAGATAAATTAATTGTTTTTGCAGATTTCATATTCATCAGGTTTAGTGTTGTAATTAATGTTGGTTAAAATTAGAATAATTTGTTTAAATCTCTGTTTTTCAGAATTTATTTTACCTTTATTTCACCAAAACTGAATTAACTAAAATCGATAATATGTACATACTAAATCAGAGAAATACAATTGTTTTGTTGATCGTTGCCATGCTTTTTACTGCTTGCGGTCAGAAACCGAAACAAACTGCCGAAACGAAAAAATCAGGTAAAAAATGGATTCAGTTGTTTAACGGGAAAGATTTAAACGACTGGCAGATCAAATTTAAGGGTCATGAACTGGGTTACAATTTAAACAATACGTTTCGCGTGGAAGACGGACTTTTGCGTGTTCGTTATGATAATTGGAATGGATGGAATGGACAGTTCGGCCATATCTTTTATAAAGGGGTGTTTTCGCATTACAAACTTCGGGTAGAATACCGTTTTGTGGGAGAGCAGGTGGTAGGCGCTCCTTCCTGGGCATACAGAAATAACGGGCTTATGTTGCATGGGCAGAGTGCTGAATCTATGGGGCTTGACCAGGATTTCCCGGTGTCTATTGAAGCGCAATTACTTGGAGGAAGCGGAACCGGTGAACGACCAACATTGAATGTATGCACACCCGGAACCAATATCGAGATGGATGGAAAACTCATAGAACAACATTGTACGAATTCGAAATCAAAAACATATAATGGCGATCAGTGGGTGACCGCTGAAGTTGAAGTACACGGCGGCGAAATCATTCGTCATTTTGTTAACGGTGAGGAAGTGCTGCATTATGAAAAACCACAGCTCGATCCCAAAGATACAATTGCACAGAAACTGATTCCGGCAGATGGCAACTTAATCCTGTCAAAGGGAACTATTTCGTTGCAGGCAGAAGGCGCACCAACGGATTTCAGAAAAGTTGAGCTGCTTGTTCTTGATGAGTAGCAGATATTTTGGAAAACGGGTTTTATACACCGGTTTTTTCTTTTTGCCCTTTTATGTTGGCGTAATTTAGCGCAAGCAACGAAACAGCGATAATTCCCATTCCGACAATGGAAATTAAATCCGGTTTTTCCTCTTTGATGAGGATCCAGCTCAGAACTGCACCTGACACAGGTATTAGAAATTTCCAAACATTTAGTAACGAAACTTTTACTCCCGGGCGTTTTAGTAATGAATACCATATTGTTATAGCAGCGGCTGACAAAAAACTGAGCCAGCCAAGTGCAATGTAATATTTTACCGGGAATGGCCCAGTGTTTATCCCTTCTACTGGAATCGATAAAATGAAAAGCATTAATCCACCTATTGTCAGGGATGCAGAGCTTAATACCACCGGAGAAATTGATGATTTACTTTTTGCAACCAGTACATTGGAATAGCCTGAAACAATGTTATTTATCAAAAGCAATCCAATGCCAATCAGTTCCAGATTACTACGCATTTCAATCTGAGTTCGCCCAAGCGTTATAACTGCAATTCCTATTACGCCGATTAAAATACTACCTGTTTTTAAAGGAGTCATTTTATCGTTTTTAAATGAAAAATGGGCAACGATGGCAATGAATAATGGGGAAGAACCAATAACCATGGCACCCAATGCGCCCGGAACCAGGTTCATGCCACTGTAAAATAAAGCATACTGTGTGAATATCTGTACTACAGCGATAAGTAAAACAAATCCGAAATTAGATCTTACTTCAGCCCAAAAACGGTGTGGCTTTCCAAAATAAAAAAAGATTATTAATCCGGAGATTGTAAAGCGAATACCGGCAAATTGAAATGGTGTGTTATACTGGAGTCCTATTTTTACTCCGGCAAACGCTGTTGACCAGAGCAAGCAAGCAAGGATGGCTAAAAATATAGTAGATTTTAAAATGTTTCTCATGACGGTAACATGAAGCCACAAAGGTGAGAAAATAATCTGTAAAACCTGTTTGTATTTAAAATTGGAACAATAGGGCTGAAAATTCGTTTTTAGTAGGTTAGTAAAATCCAATATTTAATGGTTTGAGGAAAAAAGCGTAGTCATTAACAATATAAAGCGTTTATTTTGCAGTTTACAAAATTTCGATCATGGAAAAACGAATCATCAATAATTACGAAGAGTTTGAATCCCTGGCCGGAAAAGAATTAGGTGTTTCGGATTATATCACGATTACTCAGGACCAAATAAATAAATTTGCAGATGCCACAATCGATCATCAATGGATTCATACTGATCCCGGACCGTGCGGCAAAAGAATCCCCGTTTAAAACTACTATTGCTCACGGGTATCTGACACTCTCGATGCTTACGTATATGTGGTATTCCATTGTTGATGTTCGTAATGTAAAGATGATTGTGAACTACGGGATAGAAAACCTGCGTTTTCAGCAGCCAGTTCTGGTAAATGACCGAATTCGTGCGCGGGTTTCACTGCATAGCATCAAAAATCTGAGGGGAATTGCAAAAATACAAGTGAAAATTGTAGTAGAGATCGAAGGTCAGAAAAAGCCGGCCTACGATGTGATCGCCACGTTTTTATACCACTTTGAATAAAAAACAACTCTCCGTTCCGAATGTTCTATTACTGAGGATTAAAATGGTTTAATCAATTTTCTTCAACAGACCTTCGCAAGCATCTTCCAGCAAATCAAGTACCAGTTCAAAACCTTGTTCACCGCCATAGTATGGGTCAGGAACTTCATCGTATTCTGTTGATGAAGCAAAATAAGTCATCTTATATATTTTTGAAAGATTCGCTTTGTTTCTGGCCATATTTTTCAACGAACGAATATTGTCATCGTCCATACCGATGATATAATCGAAATGATCGAAATCAATGTTTGGATTGAATTTTCGGGAAATGCTTGTCAGGTTGTAGCCACGTTTAACGGCATGTTTTTGCATACGCTGATCAGCTTGTTCCCCAACGTGCCATCCTGAAGTACCTGCCGAGTCAATCTCAAATTCTGATTCAAGACCACGTGATTTTACAAGACCGGTAAAAACCGCTTCGGCACTGGGTGAGCGGCAAATATTTCCAAGACAGACAAATAAAATTTTTTTCTTTTCCATTTCTTTTAGCTGTAAATAAAAGATTTTGTGTATTAACTTTTATTTAACTGAACACTGAATCTGACTGAACACTCATTCTTAAGCATTCCAGATTTCATATGATCTTACTGCTTGTCCCAAAAGCATTTCGTATCCGTTTTTTACAGATGCTCCCTTTGCTTTTCCTTTAGCCATAAATTGAGTTACTTCAGGGTTGTAAACCAGGTCGAAGAGCAAATGTTTTTCGGTAATAAACTCGTATGGAATAGTTGGAAATGTATCTACTTTAGGATAAGTTCCCAGCGGAGTTGCATTGATGATCAATAACCTTTCTTCCATCATTTTATGATCAATTTGTTTGTACCTGATTTCGTTTTCCTTCAACTCTTCGATGGAAGCGGAAATGAATTCAATGTCAAGCTTTTTCAGTACAAATTTCAATGCTTTCGATGCACCACCGGTTCCCAGAATAAGAGCTTTTTTATGATGAGCTTTCAGAAAAGGTTTCAATGATGTCTCAAAGCCATAAGTGTCAGTATTGAAGCCTTTTAAATGAATTCCTGAGTCGGTTCGTATGATTTTTACGGTATTCACCGCACCAATTTCTTTTGCCGAATCATTTAATTCATCGAGGAACGGAATTACCTGTTCTTTGTATGGAATGGTAACATTCAATCCAATTAATTTAGGATTGTTTCTAATGATTTCCGGAAATTTTTGAATAGTATCAATCTCAAAATTATTGTATGTTGAATCAATGTTCTCTTTTTCAAACTTTTCAGAAAAAAAACGTTTGGAAAATGAATGGGTGAGTGGATATCCAATTAATCCGTATTGCTTCATTATCTTTATGATTAATTATTTTCTTGTTTTGCTGCCAAATATTCTGTCAACCATATAGTAATAATTCCAACAACTACAAATACAATAGCCAGAACAACTTCAGTATTAAAATGTTGAGGTAGTACCCATTCATAACCTTTTAATACATTTTTCCCATGTTTTACAATTAAGTTTCCCAGTTCATCTCTCAAATAAATATTATTTTTCCAGGGCCAAAGCAGACCTGTTGAGCCTAAAATGAATCCACTAAGAAGAGCTATTGTTTGATTTTTGTATTTCTCAAATACCCAGACTAAAAAATGAGAGAATGCAATTAGTCCAACTCCGGCACCAACTACAACAGGTAGTAAAATCATGAAATCTAAATTATTAACAGCATCAATCATTACCAAACGATAGTTGCCCAATAAAATAAGTACAAAAGAGCCGCTCAATCCTGGTAAAATCATGCTGCATGCGGCAATAATTCCACAAAAAAACAAGTAAATGACAGAAGCATTTTCGGAGGCAGGTTTTAATACCATAAATGAACCGGCAATGGCAGTTCCAATGATTAAACTAATAATTGCTGAGACATCCCATTTGTCAATAGTTTTTCCTACAAAAAAAATGGAAGACAGAATTAATCCGAAGAAAAATGACCATAAATAAACCGGGTAGTGGTCCATTAAAAACCCAAATAATTTTGCAACTGATAAAATACTAATTACTATTCCTGCAAATACGGCTATCAGAAAGTCGAGATTAATGTGCTGTGCCAGTTTTTTAAATTTACCGGAAAACAAATATTTTAAAGCTGTTAAATCAAATGCTTTAATTGAATTAATGAGCTTTTGAAAAATTCCGGTAATAAGTGCAATTGTACCACCCGATACACCGGGGACAACATTTGCTGCACCCATTCCCATTCCTTTTAAGGCCAATACCAGATAATCTTTTATTGTTTTGTTCATTTTGATTGTTGAATATTCATTATTGAATATTGGTCATTGAAGATTTTATAATAATTAGTATTATAGAAAAAACAATATCCAATTTTCAGAATTTATAATTTCGACCTTGCTGTTTTTACACTTTGTGCAAATATGGCAATTAATTCTTCATTCTCTATAAGAACTGGTTCAACCGGTTTTGTTTTTAACAAAGGTTTTTTGTAATTATTTTAAGTATAATTCTGGTTTCTCTTAACTCTTTCAAAATAATCTGCATTTTATGTATAAAATCTTTTTGAGATTCTGCTGATTGCGCTTCCCCATAATTAAGTGCAGGTGATGTACCGCTTCGTACCATTTGTCCAGAAAGGTGATTTGCTAATTTAGTAGGGGGAAGATTTTCAATTATTTCATCAATTAATAAAACAAAATCAATTAACCTTTCTTCCAGATCATATTTTCTATTCATGTTGTAGGATTTATGTGTTTGTTGAATTGTTGAAAATTTCCAATATCGAATATACAATAATCAATTTTCAATTTATAGAGAATAACAAAAACTTACCATAAATTGTTAGGAAAAGTAAAAAGCTAAAATCGCAGTAATGAATTTAAGAAATTGTTTAATCATAATCTTTATTTCTTGTATGATACAAACTAATGCTCAAGTAAATAAGAATTCTGAAATAAAGACTTTACAGTTGAAGGAAAACGAGAATTTCCCCAATAATTCTAAACTGCCGGTACTAATTTATAAAAATGTATTTGATTTTTCAGGTGCTGCAAATCCGGCTTCAGTAATTGAGAAAACGCTGGTAGAAAATAATTGGAAAGGCTCATGGCGAAACGGAATTTACAGTTTCCATCACTATCATTCTACTGCTCATGAAGCACTTGGAGTTTATGGCGGTTGGGCCGTTGTTCAATTGGGGGGACCTGGCAATGATACTGTGCGGATTGAAAAAGGTGATTTAGTAGTTCTTCCTGTTGGAACTGCACATAAAAAGATTGATTCCGGTGATGGTTTTGCGGTTGTTGGTGCATACCCCGATGGACAAATATGGGATATGAATTACGGAAAGCAGGAAGAATTGAAAAGAACGAGACAAAATATTTTGAACGTAAAATTGCCTTCAAAAGACCCTATTTTTGGTAAGAATGGGAAAATATTTGAATACTGGAAGTAACTTGTTATCTTACTATTTGCTTAATTCTTAAATAACAAAATTTGGTTTTTAAAAGCCGGTCGTAAACTTAATTTATATTTAAATGTTTCTTTATGCGAAATACCTTGACTGAACAAACGGTTTTATGAAGGGAAGGCTTAAAAATATTATTTCTCTTTCGCTGCTCCTGATTTTTATTTTTCCTGCAAGTGTTAAGCTTGTACATCATCACGAGCTATTTGTCTGTAAAGCAAAGGGCGAACAACATTTACATGTATTTCATAAAAAATGCAATATATGTAGTTTTGAGTTTTCGGTTTTTTCTTCAGCAGATAATGTCATTCATATAGCAAGTAATCAACTTGTTATACATTACTACAATAATTATAAATCCTCCGATCATTCTATCCTTGAAAAATATTCCTTTTTATTGCGTGCACCACCTTATCGGCAAGCTTGAAGATCAATCCCAAATAAGGGTTAATTAACAAATTGTCGAAAATAATTTATTACATATTAAAAATGAAAAGCATTTATCTCATTTTCATGATGATGCTATTGTATCATTTTACCAACGCACAGAATACAATACAAGGAAAAATAACTGATTTAAATAATGAACCACTTCCTGGTGCAGCGGTTTTTGTTCCCGATTTGAATAAAGGAACAGTTTCTGATGAAAATGGAAACTATGAATTGGTGAATCTGCCCAATGGAAGAATCAAAATTCAATTTTCGTTTATAGGTTACAGTAACGACATAAAAACGCTTGATTTAAGCGGGAATAGTGTAAAACTAAATATTAGCCTGAAACAAACTCCCGTAGAAACGGAGGAGATAGTTGTTTCGGGTGGTTATAACTCAACGCAACACGAAAATGCAGTGAAAATTGAAATGTTAAAGCTTGATCCATTGGATGTTAAAAGTACGCCCAATTTTACTGATGTACTCAGGGAAATTCCGGGAGTAGATATGATTTCAAAAGGAAGCGGTGTTTCAAAACCGGTTATTCGCGGGCTTTCAATGAACGATATTTTGGTTTTGAATAACGGTGTTCGTTTTGAAAATTACCAGTATTCAGATCACCACCCGCTTGGAATTGATGAATTTGGAATTCAGGATATTGAAGTGATAAAAGGGCCGGCTTCATTGTTATACGGCTCGGATGCTATTGGCGGTGTTGTTAATTTTATTAAAGAAAAGCCAGCGCCTATTGGCAGTATCGTAGGTGATTACAACTTGCAGTTATTCTCAAACACACTTGGGGTAACCAATGATTTAGGAATGAAAGGGGCATCACGAAAATTCTTTGGTGGAATCAGGGCAGGACAGAAAAGTGATGCCGATTTTCTTCAGGGGGGAGGCGCTTTTGCCCCAAATTCGCGATTTAACGATTTTTCGCTGAAAACCAATGCCGGCTTTACCGATAAAATTGGAACATTTAAAATTTATTATGATTTCAATAATGAAAAGCTGGGGTTAGTTGAAGATGGAGCAATTGAGGCTATAACAACAAGAGGCAGGAAAAATAAAATTTGGTACCAGGAGTTTAATACCCATTTGCTTTCGTCTCAAAATAAACTGTATTTGGGCAACTTTAAACTTGACATTAATTCGGCTTACCAGAATACAGAGCTGACCCATTTTGCCGATGCAGGAGTTTATGAACTACAAATGCAACTGGCTACATTAACTTATGAGGCAAAATTGCATTTGCCAGCCAAAGAGAATTCAGAATACATTGTTGGTTTCCAGGGATTCAATCAAAAAAATACAAACCTGAATGACCGGGAAACCATACTTTTACCTAATGCCACAACAAGCAATTATTCCGGGTTTGGCCTGGTTCAGTTTAATATTCTGGAAAAGTTGACATTGCAAACCGGCGTTCGATATGATTATAAAACAATTGAATCTCAGGCAGTCGGGACTCCCGGCGATAGTACTTACCGTGCTCCAGTTTCCAGGTCATTTGGAAGTTTTAGTGGTTCTTTTGGAGCCGTTTATAATATTTCCGAAGACTTATTTTTGAGGGCAAATATAGCTGCGGCTTATCGTACTCCCAACCTTGCTGAACTTACTTCAAATGGTCAGCATGAATTACGTTACGAGATTGGCGATAATAATCTAATTCCAGAAAATTCGTATGAATCTGATTTGAGCCTGCATTTACACAAAGACAACATAACTTTCGATGTTGCAGGATTCTACAACCTGATCAACAATTATATATTTATTTCACCTACAGGAGAAAAAACAACATCCGGAATAAATATTTACAGGTACATGCAAACAAATTCAACTTTGTATGGCGGCGAAGCTGGTGTTCATTTTCATCCCGGGAGTTTTAAATGGCTTCATTTAAAAGCAACTTTCTCTTCCGTTACCGGGAAACAGGAGAATGGTGATTATCTTCCTTTTATTCCTGCTAACAAATTGCGGTTTGAAATTCATGTAGAAAAAGAAAAACTATTGTTTCTGAAAAATGCATTTGTTTCATTAAACAACAGTTTGGCTTTTGACCAAAACAATGCAGCTCCCGATGAAACGCCAACAAAAGGCTATAATCTGGTTGACCTAAGTTTAGGAGGAAATATAAAGGTGAATAATCAATATGTTTCTGTAAATATTAGCGCAAATAACCTTATGGATACAAAATACATTGACCATTTATCAACCTTAAAGGAAGTGGGGTTGAATGATCCCGGCAGGAATATTTCACTGAGACTGAAAATACCATTTGAAGTATTACAAAACTGAAGTAAATTAAATGCGAACTTAAATTGTAGAGCAATTAATCCAAGGCATTAGCTTTTTTAAACTGCTCTACAATTTTCTGCAGCTTTTTATTTTTCAATGCTTTTGGATAAACCGTGTAAAGAAATTCAATTTCTTCAAAATTTTGATTCATTGCGGTTTCCAGCAATTTAAAAGCTTCTTTCGACTTTCTTTTTTGAAGTAACAACGCTACTAACCGGTATTTTAATACCACGTCCTCATTGTTTTGAATAGCTTTGTTCAATATCCTCACAGCATTTTCTACTTCCTTGAAGGTGACATAAACTTCAGCCCATGTCAGCCAGATTTCGCTGTTTTCGGGTTCCAGTCGGGTCGCTTTTTTCAGCGCATTAACTGCGCTAACTTTACCTTCGAAATCGTGATGAACTTTACCCAGTGTTAACCAGTACTCCGGATTCAGATCATCAATATCGATCGCCTTTTGAATATATTCCACACTTGCTTCATAGTCCTGCTGTACCCATTTTATTAGCCCGATCCCGAACCAGCCGGTGTCATTTTTGGGATTGATTTTAATAGCTGTTCGGTAACTTTTTTCCGACTGTTCATGGTCTTCCAGATTCAGGAAACATTCACCGATGTAGCAATATGCGTCATCATTTTCAGGCTCTTTTTCAATAAACTCGTTGTACTTTTCGATTGCTTTTTGAAAATCGCCGGCGTTGGCATAAGCGTTTCCCATGTTGAATAATGTCATGTAAAACTGGTCGTCTATTGCAAAAGCAAATTCATAAGCCTCGATCGCTTTGGCGTGTTTTTCGATTTTATTATATACCGTTCCCATATTAAACCAAACATACTGGTTAAAAGGATCGATGTCGAGATATTTGTCGTAAAATTTGATACTTTGCCCTGCGTTACCTTCCTGTTCATGGAAGAATCCAAGGTCGTACAACACCTGGTCGTTTTGTGGGTTGGCTTTTACAGCTTTCTCGAAATAGTAAATCGCTTTCTGAATTTCACCCACCTGGACATACGACGATCCAATTTGATAAAGAATTTCGTCAAGATCGGTACTGGCATATTTAATGGCTTTTCGGAAAGAGAGCAACGCTTGATCCTCATACCCCATTATCATGCGGGCAGAACCTTTCATCAAGTGTACATCGGGATTTTTTGCATCAATTTTTTCTGCAAACAGGATGTATTTGAGCGATTTTTTGTACATGCCTTTATTCAACAGAATCTGGGCATATTTTAATTGTAACGGAACTGCGTTGGGGTGAATTTGTATTCCTTGTTTCGCAGCAATTTCTGAAGACTGAAGATCGCCTTCTTCCATCAACTGTTCAACAATTTCTTCAAATTCAGAAACATCAAAATACCTTGCTCTTCCCGATATCAGCGAACGTTTAAAAAGGTCCACTGCTCCAACATTTCCTTCATCACGGGATTTGTTTTTTTCTTCCTTCATTAACCAATAAATCAGTTTGCGAAATTAGTAATTCACCGGGAAATACAAAACAATTATTATTCCAGGTGTTGTTCACGTAACAAATCGTTTACAGTCTTCACCGGATTGAAAGTACTTACCGGTACCTCAACAAACAGGGTGTTCCAGTTACTCATAGCACCATTCCACAATCCCGGAAGCTCCTGTGCTTTCAGTTCTTTCCCGTCTTTCGATTTGATCGAAATAAAACCTGTAGCAGGATCTGTAAACTTTGTTAAATCGTATTTTTCTCTTTTATAATTTTTCACCGCACAAACCAGGTCAACCGGGTTAAAATGCGTAGCATGTTTAGCAATATTTTGCTGATCGATATTTGATGGATCGATTTGTACACTTTCGGCTACCTGCAATGAAATTGTTCCGTCGCTATTATTTGCCCAGAACGGTCCGCCTCCCGGTTCGCCTTCATTTTTTACCATCCCGCAAATACGCAGCGGGCGATTAAGTTTTTCCCTCAGATAATAGTACAACTCCTCTTTTTCTGTGTAATACTGGCTTTCAGGGGGCACAATATTTAACGTGTTTTCAAGGAAATTGGAAGCAGCTGCCAGAAAAGCGTGGTCGAGTGCCACATAATGTTTTTCGTTTAGTTCTTCCTGATAGAAAAACAAAATCTCCTGTACTTTTAATAAATGGCCCGCCAGTGCTTTTTTATATCTCACTGTAGCTTCTTTTAACCGATCAGGGACCACATTATCAATGTTTTTAATAAAGATAATGTCTGCGTCAAGATCGTTAAGGTTCTCAATAAGTGCACCGTGACCACCCGGGCGAAAAAGCAGGCTGCCATCATTTTCACGAAACGGCTCGTTGACATGATCTACAGCAATCGTATCGGTAGAAGGTTTTTGCTGACTGAATGAAACGTCGAAAGAAACCTTCAACTCATTTTCATAGGTCGATTTCACCTCTTTCAAAAGCTTTTCAAAACCCTGCTGATGTTCCGGTGAAACGGTAAAATGAAGACGTGCTTTTCCATTTTTATCGGTGGAATACAGAGCCCCTTCAACCAGATGCTCTTCAAAAGGTGTTCTGTTTCCCGAAGAGTAGGTATGAAATTTCAAAAGTCCTTTTGGCAGTGCACCATAATTCAATCCTTTTGAATTAAGTAAAAAGTCGATTTTATTATTTTCGTTCCAGTCGGCACCTTTTTTTTGTACAATAGTTTTTAGTTCTTCAGAAAATGCAAACTTATCCAACTCATTAATAAACTGACTTGCAGCTTTGTTTTGTTGTAATACCTGGCTGGCAGGTACTCCTTTTTCAAAGGTTTCCAGCGCTTCAAACAGAGCCTTGAACATACGGCTGGCGGCACCGGATGCCGGGATAAACTTTACCGGCTGTATTCCTGTAGATACTTTGTCGTCGTATACAGCAATATCTTTCCCAATATCCTCTTCGCTTAGCTTTACAATGCCGTCACCAACAGTAGCGGCTTTTTCGATATGTAAAAACGGAAATCCGGTTTTGAAATTTTCAATTTGTGCAATTACAGTGTTTAATTGGCTGCCTCTTTTTTCAATCTGCTGTTTGTCTTTTGTAGAAAACATGAATTGGAAATTTAGATGTTACTAAAAGTAGAAATAAGATTTATAAAGTGTAACACGTAACAGGGAATTAAAGATTAAAGTTTTCAATATTTTTTCAACACCCTAAAAGATAAATGCTGCTGTTCAGTTTTTTACCTACCTTCGCGGTGCAAAAAATTGTTGATGAAGAGCAATAATTTTGTTTGGGGACACGCAAAAAGATACAATGACTTTTCGACCTATTTTAGAAAAGTCTTTTCGGAACGGGTTCAGAAAGTGTCAGTAGATGCTGGTTTTACCTGCCCTAACCGCGATGGAACAAAGGGCAGGGGGGGATGTACTTACTGTAACAACAAAACCTTTAAACCTACTTATTGTAATCTTGAAAAAAGTGTAACCGAACAGATTGAACAGGGTATCCGTTTTTTTTCAAAGAAATATGCTGCCATGAAATTCCTGGCCTATTTTCAGGCATACACAAGTACCTGGGCGCCGTTGGAAGATCTGAAAAAATTGTATGAAGAAGCGCTGCAACATCCTAAAATTATCGGGCTTGTAATTTCTACCCGGCCCGATGCCATTAATGAACCGTTACTGGATTACCTGGAAGAACTGAGCGAAAAGGTTTACGTGATGCTGGAATTTGGGCTTGAATCACATCTCGATGAAACTTTGGAGCGTATTAACCGGGGGCACACTTTTGAAGAGTCGGTTTGGGCACTGGAAGAGACAAGTCGGCGGGGAATTAACAACGGGGCGCACCTGATTTTAGGACTTCCCGGAGAAACGCGCAACGACTGGCTCGAACAGGCACGGGTTATTTCACAACTGCCGGTTAATAACTTAAAACTTCACCAACTTCAGATTCACAGGGGAACCGTACTGGAAAAAGAATATGAAAAAGATCCGGGGCAATTTAAAATTTTCAGTACCGATGAATATGTGGATTTGGTCGTAGATTACCTGGAATTATTAAATCCGAACATTATTGTTGAACGTTTTATCAGTCAGGCACCACCTGAACTGCTTATTGCACCGCGTTGGGGACTGAAAAATTTTGAATTTGTTGCTCGTGTTGAAAAACGTTTGAAAGAGCGCAATACCTGGCAGGGACGACTTTTTGCCGGAAATTGATCAAAACCCGGCAATATCCAGAAAGTTTCTAAAAAGCTGTCGCCCGATTTTTGTATAATCTTCATGAATGGTTTCAAAATCAGTTTTGAGTTGGTTTTTGTCAAGTTGCAATAAATCCAAATCCGTATTGGTCCAGGTTTCAAACATTTCCGGGGTGAGCTCAAAGTGACACTGAATACCATAAGCATTTGTTCCAATCTTTGCAATTTGATTATTGCAAAATTTTCCGGTGGCAAGGAGAATCATATTTTCAGTAAGTTCAACGGTTTCTCCATGAAGATGAAAAACTTTAAATGAGTTGTCAAGGCCCTTAAACAGTTGATCTTTTCTCCCTTCATTAGTAAGCTCAATGTTAAAATTATTGCCTTCCGGATCAATAAAACCAACCTCTTTAACCGTACTTTTTACCACTTTGCCACCGACAGCCTTAACCAGCGTTTGAAAGCCAAGACAAATGCCGAGATAAGGAATATTTGATTTAATCGTCTCCTGAATTCGGGTTAATTCATTTTTTATTTTGCTGTTTTTATCATTGGCGCTGTCAGGTCCACCAAAAACAACAACAGCCCCATAATTTTCAGGAGAAGGAAAATTTTCTCCCTGATCAAGATCAATAATAGTGTATTTAATATTGTGATTCTTTAGTTCTTCTTCTAAAAGTCCCGGCCCCTCGCGGGGTATATTTTTAACGATGAGAATTTCTTTTTCCATTTTATGTTATCTTCAGGTTTTTATATTGAACAGGTTAAAATTAATAACTAAATTTATGATTTATGAAAAGAATAGTGTCTTCGTTTATTATTGTAATAATTTTTCAGGTAGCATTATTTGCCCAAACTGAAGATTCACAGATCGGAGGGAAAGAAATTTACAAGGGAGATGATGTTGTTTTTCACCAGATATATGAGCATACCTGGGTTGGTACCGGGCATTTGGTTTTCAATGAAAGTTTGTATCTGGTGGAAGGAAACGATAAAGCTGTTTTAATTGATGCCGGGACAAAGATCAAGGATTTAGACAAAATTGTGGCCTCCATTACGAGCAAACCAATCATGTTGGTTGCAACGCATGTGCATTCCGATCACGTTGGTTCAACCGGTTATTTCCCCGAATTGTATATTAACGCTGCAGACACAATAAATATCCCGCAAATGATGCCCAACTACAAGGGAAAGGTAAAATTCCTGAAAGATGGACAAATCATTGATCTTGGAGGACGTCAACTGGAAGTCATTTTTACGCCAGGTCACACACCCGGTTCAATAACACTTATCGATAAAAAAGCCGGTTACGGATTCAGTGGCGATTCATTTGGTTCGGGAAATCTGCTTTTGACGCTCGATTTTTCAACGCTTATTGCTACCTGCAAAAAGATGAGTGCAATAATGGAGAAGGATGGTATCAAATTTCTTTATCCGGGACATTATTTTGGTAATAACCCGGAAACAAAACAAAGGGTTGATGATATGATCACATTAAGTAAAGACGTTTTATCAGGCAAAGTGAAAGGTGAAAAAAATACGCGTCCAATGTTAGGGTTGAACCTGGTTGTAGAAGATTACGGCGTTCGTATTAATTATACTGAAAAGGCTCTTAAGTAAAAAAGAAATGACTTCGGTTTCATGGTATTTAAAGATCAGAAAAAGTAAGACATTAAGGAATGTTTTATTTAATGTCTTTTATCATCTTGAAGTTGGTTAATTCTACATCTTTTATTTTCACCGTCTGTTCTTTTAGCATTTTGAATCCAAGCCCCTCAAAAAAAGATTTTGCGGTTATACTAGCGTCAGCTGTTAATTTAGTTTGGTTTTGTTTTTTTGCTTCTTTTTCAATGTTATCATAAAGTTTACGCGCGACACCTTGTCGCTGATAATCTTTGTGGACATAAAGAAGATCAATATAATTTCCGTCATCCAGGGTACAAAATCCTGTAATTTTATCTTTGTCGAGGGCAACCAACACAAATTGCTTTGTTAATATATCGTGCCAGCGTTGCTTGTTCTCTATACTTGAAATCCACGCTTCAATTTGTTTGTTGTTATAATCTGATTTACAAATATTCGACACAGTTTCTGCAAATAACTGTTGAAGTTCCGACAGATCGTCAATTTGGCCCTTTCTAGTGGTTATTGATTTCAATTATTTTTCAAATCAAGCTTTGATGTGATAGATTCAGGAAAATCCGTTTTCAGCTGACTAATATCTGTAAAACCTTCGTCTAAAGCTTTTTTTAATAAAGAAATGGTTGCCTGGGAATTTCCTTTCCAAAAATATGGGAAGGCGGAGAAATAAAATACATATGGGTTTTCCGGCTCCAACATTCGATAAACGGGTACAATTTTATTTAGCTTTTCTGTATTTTTCACCTTTATGTCCTGGTTGCCAAGTGAATAGCAGGCGATTCCCAGAAATCCTTTTATTCTTCGGTACATTTCAACTGTAAAAGAATCTTGTTCTGTCTCAATTCTTTTGTTGATGATTCTGATCTCATTTTTCCACCACATGCTGTCTTTTGTTGTGAAAGCATTTATGTAGGGCTGGCGCGCTTTGATTTCTGTGTTAAGAGAATTTCTCAACTGTGACATCTGGCTGGCATAATCAGAACTGGATTTCAAACTTTTATAAATCGAGGCAAATGTTTTATCGCTGTTGAAGGGTGCAGTGGAAGACATATTCCATGCAATTAGAGTTGCTTTTAACCAATCTCCCTGGTTCTTTAGTGAATCAATTCTTTTTTGCTGATTCTTGCAGTAATCGTCAAGTTGCGATTTAGTTGGAACGGGAATATCTGTGGTCTGGCGTGATAACCAGAGAAAGCCAAAAGCGTTGGTTAGCATCTGACTGTCGGGCCAGTTGTGGGAGGCATTGGTCAATTCTATTTTAAGGTTTCCCGGGGCCAGTTGTTCCTGAAAAAGGTATTGAGCCGTTTCTATAAAATTGAAGTCGTCCATTCCTGAAATTGAAATTACAGGGCAACTGAGTGCATGAATCTGGCCGGCATTTGCTAATGCCCCACATAAAATCACCCCGTTGAGTTGATGGTTAATGCCATATTCCAGAGTCATTCTGGCGCCTCCGGAAAAGCCGGACATAAAAAGTGTTTCACCTGCCGGGTATTTTTGACGAACATCTTCAATTAAAGTTTGAATCGCTCCTGTGTAATTTACAAATCCGTTTTTAATAAAATCTGAAGCAACAATTATCGCCGGGTACTGATCAGCTCCCTGTTTGAATTTGTTTAAAGCGAATTTACCACTTCCGTGTGCATCGATAATTACCAGCAACGGCAGTTTTTCATCAGCATTATTTCTTGCAGGAATATACACTTCGTAGGTGTTGTTCGGGTCCGCTTTACAGCTATCTGTCTTTTCGATAGCTTTTATCATTTCGCTTGTTTTGCCAGCACCGTTACAGGAGAGAAGTCCGCATAAAACCAGAGAATATAAAAGAATAAATAGTTTATTCATTGGTGAATATTTTTCATCAAATATAGAGATTTGTTTTTTTTGTATTTACATTAATGAGATATACCCGTGCTTCAAAGGACGAGTGTTTTTCCAGTGAGAGTTCCACCATCATTGGAGAAATGAACGATGCCGGGCTGAATGTATTCCTTTAAGGAGTTTTGCAATTCATCGTCTTTGTCTGACTGAAAATTAGTTTTATAAAAACTTTAACTCAGCAATAGTAATATAAACAGGAAGAATTTCATTCTTCAAAATCAAGATAGAAATCGAAAAATGGCAGCATTTGTTGTGTTAATCGGCCATCTTTTGTATAGATGTTATTCGTGTGGGTACCGATGTATTCCTCAGCAAAATGTTTTATCCCGACATTTTCAAGGCGTTGACTAAATAACATGTTTTGTAGCGTAAAACGATCGCCAGAATTTCTTCCCCAGTCAAATTTTATAGCTTTTAATTTTTTTAGGTTTTCCAGATTATCTTCAATCATATGCAGCGGCATGTTGGCATACCATTTCTTTAAAACATCAGGATTTACTGTTAATTCTCCGTTATTGTACTCAAAAGGAACATCACAGTAAAATGGTGGTTTATTTGGATTTGGCGACCATGATTTACCAAATGCGACAATAACTTTACAAAAATAGTTTCTTGTCAGTTCTTCCACAGTTTTAATGTTCGCAAAATCTTTGTATGTATTGCTGTTAGGACCGTACTCCCTTACAATGGTTAATGCTCCTGGACTCAATGCATAAACACTGCTAAAGATATCGGGATGATGCATGGCAATTTTTATTGCTCCGTATCCACCCATACTGTGACCAGTAATCCCGCGACTGTTTTTATTAGCTATTGTCCGATAGTTCTTGTCCATATATTCCACCAAATCATAAGCGGTAAAATCTTCCCAGTTTCCAAATATACCCGTGTTACTGTAAAAACTACCATCGTAAGTTGTTTTCTCATTCGGGATAACCATAATAAATGGCCTGATTCTTTTTGTGGCAATGGCAAAATCGAGAAGAGTGGCTGTAAAATTCATCATTCTTTCATCTCCGGTAAAGCCATGAAGAAAATATATTACGGGATAACTCTTTGTACTTTCATTATATCCTGGAGGAAGATAAACTGCTACTGCACGGGTTGGATTTTCTCCAAAATCATTTTCCAGATTTTTAGAGTACAATGAATCGCTAATAACCGTTCCATTAAGATATTGCGATTTAGCAAAATATGAAGTGGCAACAAGAATTAATAGGAGAACAAAATGTTTCATTATAATTTGGTTGAATTTTAAAAGAATTTAATATTATTAATATATAGCACCTAGATTTTCTTTTTAAAAGTAGAATAAAGAATAATAAATTATCGCACATTCAGCTTTATTTTAAAGGTTAGTGTAAAATTTTACAAGAGAATCCCTTTTTCAATATTCTTTACCAATTCTTTAACAAAACGTGCCATAGGTGCACCATCAATAACATCGTGATCCAAAAGTAAAGTCATATTCATGATTTCCCTTATTTCTATTTTATCGTTTCTTACTACCGGTTTTTTTATTATCGAATTTATGCCGAAACAAATCGGATGAACCGAAAATGGAATAAACCAGCCATTCACTTTTCCCGTAGCCCCAACTGAAGTGACGGAAACATTTCCCATCTTTTTGAAGATAATTTTTGGATGTTTTAGCATGAAATGCCAGATAAATCGACGGATAAAACCAGGTAAATAATAATATAACTGTTCTGTTTTTGTCGTTTTTCTTTGAAGAACAATCTCGTTTTTATCCAGTACATTATCTTTTGAGTCTGAAATTAGCTGGGTCAATAATTCAATGCTTTTTTCATTTGCCTTTTCTATTAAAAGAGGAATGGGAACTCTTTCCCCGTTTAATTCTTTTTCAACAATAACAGAAACATTGATATCATCAAAAATTACCAGATTTCTTTTACCCCTGAGAAACGCTGTAATCGACGGATTTTTTTTAATCGTAGTACAAATGGCTTTTATCAACCAGGCTGTGAAAGAAATTTTGGCAATCTCCTTTTTATAGTTTTTAATTCTTTGACGGCTGTCTGTTACATCAATTTCCAGCAAAGCAGTAACATGATGTTTGCTGCGAGCCAGCTGGCCAACATCAATAGTGGTAATTCTTGATTTTGGAAATCTCTTGGTTTTTAGTTGAGTCATAAATTGGTTTTGCAATAAAAATAAGCAGATTATTAATAAGTTTTTTGTTTAAAAAGAATTTTATCTTGATGATACATTTCAGGGATACGATCTCGTTAATAACCAGCCATATGGAAATAGATTTGGAAAACAATTCTGGAAAATGATTGTTCCTGTTTAAATGTTCGTTGTGAAACCATGAGTGTGTTGATATTTATTAAAGTAATCATTACAAATTTAGGAGGAAATTGATATGAACAAGTATCTGATTGAAGTACCGCATGGTTCTGGCAAACATGCATGTGATGAGGCGATTAAAATTTTTCTTGAAACAGGTTCTCACTTTTTAACCCATGCCGACTGGGGGTGCATGGATGGAGAACACAAAGCCTGGCTGATTGTTGAGGTTGAAAATAAAGAGGATGCAAAATTTATTATACCACCGCGTTTTCGTTCAACAGCAAAAATTACTCAAATAGTTAATTTTACAGGAGAAGAATTTGTTCACACGGATGAATTGCATCACGATTAAAGCATCACTTGGCAGTTAAATCGGAAACAGAAAATTAATTCCCGCGTGCAAATATTCAGGGCTATTCAATAATGGATAGCTAAATACTGTTTTGCTAAACCAGTCCTGAGAAACCCATAAACGCCATGGCCAGAATTCCTGCTGTTATTAAGGCAATCGGCGTTCCTTTCAGCCCTTTTGGTATATTCTGAAGATCAAGATGTTCGCGAATACCGGCAAAAATGGTAAGCGCAAGTCCAAAACCAATAGCATTTGAAATGGCATAAACCACACCTTCCATTAAATTAAATTCTTTTTGGATGGTCAAAATAGCTACTCCTAAAATTGCACAATTAGTTGTTATAAGTGGAAGAAAAATTCCCAGCGCCTGATACAAAGCCGGACTCACTTTTTTAAGGATAATCTCAACCAACTGCACCAGCGATGCAATTACCAGAATAAAAGCGATGGTTTGCAAATAAGCCAATCCAAGCCGGTTTAATATGTAATTTTGGATCAGGTAAGTAACAATAGTTGCCAGAACCATTACAAAAGCAACAGCACCGGCCATTCCTGCTGCTGTAGAAATTCTTTTAGAAACCCCCAGAAACGGACAGATTCCCAAAAACTGCATCAACACAATGTTGTTAACTAATACGGCCGATATGATAATTATAATGTAACTCATTTCTTATTCCTCCTAACTTTTCTTATTGATACGGTTAATAAGAGCAATTAAATAGCCCAGCACAATAAATGCTCCTGGTGCCAGCACAAAAAGCAGTGTAACATAATTTTCGTGATATATTGTAAAGTTGAAAATTTTTCCACTACCCAGTATTTCGCGAATGCTGCCAAGTAACAAAAGTGCAAATGTGAAACCTAACCCAATCCCAAGCCCGTCGATGGCTGAAGAAACGATATTGTTTTTTGAAGCAAAAGCTTCTGCACGCCCCAGTACAATGCAGTTTACTACGATAAGCGGAATAAATATTCCAAGACTTTTGTATAGCGATGGAACATAGGCTTGCATAGTTAACTGCACGATGGTTACAAACGATGCTATAATTACAATGAAACTCGGTATTCGAACTTTTTCAGGAATCACATTTTTGACCAGCGAAACGGCAATGTTCGACATCATTAGCACAAATGTTGTAGCAAGTCCCATGCCTAATCCGTTAATGGCTGATGAAGTAACTCCCAACGTAGGACACATACCCAGTACCAATACAAATACCGGGTTCTCTTTATAAATCCTTTTGTAAAATTCTTCCACTGACTCATGGCACAATATTTAATTTCCGTTTGTTTCGGAAGTTGCTTGTAATGTTGTTTTTTCATATGCTTCGTAAGCTCTTCTCATTGCATCAAGAAAAGCTCTTGAAGTGATTGTTGAGGCTGTCATGGCATCAATATCACCACCATCTTTGGTAACCGTAAAGCGGGTAGTTTTTGGATTTTTCCCGATCACATCCTGATTTGGTTTATCGGGATTTTTAAACCAGGTAACCATTTTAGATCCCAATCCGGGGGTTTCAGAATGTTCCAGAACTTCGTACCCACAGAAGTTACCGGATTCATCAATTCCTACCATCACGGAAAAATAACCACTAAACCCCTTCTTCGTAAATGTTTTTATAGCTACTCCTACCATTTCATTTCCTTTGTAAGCGGGGAAAAATTCCAGGCTGTCATTACCGTCTTCTGCCGCAACTTTAAATGATTTTCCCAATGTATCGTATGGTGGTAGTACTTTGGCAATGGCTTCAGCCTGCGCCTTTAATTTTGCAGCTTCAATGGCATCTTTGGTCAGATCGTAAACAAATCCGAGAGCAGTGGCCGAAATAGCAGTAACAAGTAATAATGTTACTACCATATTTATAAATGATGATTCACGTTTTGCCATCTTAATTCCCTCCAAATCGTTTTGGTTTTACATACGTGTTAATGAGCGGGGTAACTGCATTCATGATCAATATGGCGAATGAAATTCCTTCAGGATAAGCTCCCCAAAGTCTGATACTAATTGTAATTATCCCTATTCCAACGCCATAAATTAGCTGCCCTTTTGGATTCATCGGCGATGTAACCATGTCGGTGGCCATAAAAATCGCTCCTAACATTAAACCACCGCTTAACACATGATAAACCGGGTTAATATATTCATTTGGATTGATCAGCCAGAAAATAGTAGCAACCAAAGCAACTGTGGCAATAATCGATACAGGAATATGCCAGGTTATTGTTTTTGTAAAGAGCATGTACAATCCGCCAATGATCAATAACAGCGCCGAAATTTCACCCAAGGAACCTCCGATATTCCCAAAAAGCATATCCATTGCTGACGGCAGTTTATGTGCAATTTCAGAAATCGGTGTACTGTTAAGAATACCTTCTTTTATAATTCCAAGAGGTGTAGCTGAGGTTACAGCATCGATGCCACTTCGATGATTTACTGGCCACGACGTCATTTGCACCGGAAAAGAGATCAACAGGAAAACCCTGCCTACCAAAGCCGGATTAAAAATATTATTTCCAAGTCCGCCAAACGATAGTTTGCCAATTCCGACGGCTGCCAGCGAACCTATAATTATAATCCACCAGGGAATGCCCGACGGAACATTAAATGCAATTAAAATACCGGTTATCAAAGCTGATCCGTCAGTGATGGATGGAGTTACTTTTAACAGGTATTTCTGAATGATATATTCAAATGCAAGACATGCAGCCACTGCAATTAATGTTACCCGAAGCGCATCGAGGCCAAATACAAAGACTGACCACAACAACGCCGGGATTAAAGCATATACAACGCGGTACATGATTTTCCGTGTTGAATCGTCCGCGTGAACGTGCGGCGAAGGAGATACGGTAAACAGATTGCTCATTCTCAGTTTGTTGTTTTTGTTAATTCCTTAGTTCTGTCATTTCGATGGAAGTATGACTGAGAAATCTCAATCAAAAAGAATCGGATTCCTGCTTCATCCGCGAAATGACAAACCGGAATTTATTTTTTCATTTTATTTTTTTCTTGAACGTACTATCTGCCCAACTTTTGCTTTTCCAAAACGGATATAATCCAATAATGGTCGGTTTGACGGACAAGTGTAACTACATGATCCACACTCGATACAGTCAAGAACACGCTCTTTTTCTGCACGGTCGAAGATTTGTTTTTCTCCCAGTGTCATCAGTAAATATGGTTCAAGTCCCATCGGACATACCGAAACACACCTTGAGCAACGGATACATTCAATGTATTCTTCTCTTTTCGATTCTTTTTCAGGCATTAACAAAATACCCGAAGTTCCCTTGGTTACAGGAATGTTCAGCGAAGCAACGGCTTTTCCCATCATGGGTCCGCCGCTGATTATTTTGCCTGTATTTTCAGGTAATCCTCCTGCTGCTTCTACCAATTCAGTTGTGGGAGTACCAATTCTTACTTTGAAGTTACCTGGTTTTGAAACGCCTTTTCCGGTAACAGTTACCACACGTTCAAATAGTGGTTTATTTTTCTGAATAGCTTCGTAAACAGCAAACGCAGTGCCCACATTGCTTACTACAGCGCCAACGGCAATTGGTAATCCCCCGGAAGGAACTTCCTTGCCGGTGACCGCTTTTATCAATTGTTTTTCACCTCCCTGTGGATATTTAACTTTTAAAGTCTCTACACTAATGCCGTTGTATTTTTTTGATTTCTCTGTCAGTAACTGAATCGCGTCAGGTTTATTATTTTCAATTCCGATGACTGCCTTTTCCACATTCAGGGCTTTCATCAGCAATCGGGTTCCAACCAAAATTTCATCACCTTTTTCCAGCATCAACCGATGATCAGAAGTTAAATATGGTTCACATTCAACGCCGTTGATCAGCAAAACATTGGCTTTCATTCCTTTTGGTGGAACCAGTTTTACGTGTGTAGGGAAAGTTGCACCTCCTAATCCAACAATACCGGCATCCTGTATCTTCTGAATGATTTGCTGACCATCCAAATCAAATTTCTCTTTTAAATCCTCAGAGCGATCAATGTCTTCGATCCATTCATCACCAACCATATCAATGAAAATCCCTTGTTTCGGATATCCGGAGCTGTCAGCAGCAAAATCCACTTTTTTAACTTTCCCTGAAACCGAGGAATGAATGTTTGTAGAAACAAAACTGCTGCTTTTTGCAATAATTTGTCCCACTTTAACCTCGTCGCCTTTGTTTACAACAGGTGTTGCAGGAGCGCCAATATGTTGGGCAACCGGAATAAAAACTGATGTTGGAAGCGGTAATTCTTCTATCTTTTTGTCAGCAGATAATTTATTTTCGGGAGGATGTACTCCGCCAAGTTTGAACGTTTTTAGCATCCTGTATTAATTTGGTGTACTACACTCTTCTTTTTCTTCTTTCACAATTTTCCGGGGAGGAAAATTAAGTTCAAGGATCGAATTTGTCGGACAAACCGAAACACACTTACGACATAACTTACACTTATCGGAATCAATAAATGCCAGGTTGTTTTCAATGGTAATAGCGTCGAACTTACATTCTTTTTCACATTTACTGCAGCCGATACAGGCCACTGAACAAGCTTTTCGTGCAATGCCACCTTTGTCTTCGTTTCTGCATGCTACAACAATCTTCCTGTCTCTCGGATACCGTTTCCGCATTTCAATCAGATTTTTCGGACAAGCATCCACACAAGCGCCGCAAGCCACGCATTTGTCATCCAAAATCAACGGAACTCCCATTCCTTCGCGCAGGTCAATGGCATCAAAATCACAAGCGTCAACACAATCACCGTAACCAAGGCACCCATACTGGCAATCTGATTCTCCACTATAAATAGATGAGGCAATAGCACAGGTGCCAGCACCGTCGAAATTGCTTGTTTTAGGCCGGTGGTCGCAAGTCCCGTTACAACGGATGTAAGCCACACGCGGCTCTTTTTTTACTGCTTCCAACCCTAAAATCGAAGCTACATTTCCCATGGTTTCATTGCCACCTACGGGGCAGTTCAAGTCATCCAAATTGTCGGCTTTTACACACGCCTCAGCAAATGCCCGGCAACCGGCAAATCCGCATCCTCCACAGTTGGCGCTTGGCAGTGCCTCTTCCACATGGTCGATCCGCGGATCTTCAATTACTTTAAATTTTTGAGCAACAAAAAACAGGATCACCGCTGCCGATGTTCCAATTACACTCAAAGTGGCAATAGTATATATAACGGTAATACTCATTTTAATTGATTTCTTCGAGTTCGAATTTGAAAACTTTTTTTAATAAATGCCGAAAAAAATATAATGTTATATAATAGGGTATCAGAACAGCTAATGCCAACAGGCCGCCCAGCAATTCGTTATCGGAAACCAAAGTCATAATAATCAGTACTGCCAGTACCAAAAGAAAGGGAAGAATATAACCGTAAAACAAGGCTGTAAACCCTTGCGATTCCCTGAATACAACAGTGACTTCCTGGCCGGGAGCATACCCTTTGGTAAAATGCGAAATTTCGATTTCTTTATCCTGAAAATCAGCAACAGTGCAAGCGCCCTGAGCATGACAAGTAGAGCAGGCCGATTGATTGACGATATTTACTATGAGCGAATTTTCACCTACTTCTTTTACAAACCCTTTATGTTTGATGTCAGTTTTCGTGATCCGGTTGTTTTTGCAATTTACAGTTTGCAAATTTAGGCATTTACACGAATTCAGAAATGACAAAATTGAGTTTTATTTGAAAATGCTCAATTTATAAACAATCTAATTTAAAGGTGTTTTCAGGTGTTTGGGGTGCTACTTGTAATTTTAAGAGAAGATTATAATTGATTAGGAATTAACCAAAAGTAATTTTAGGTTGTTTTCATGACTATACTAGCTGATTATCAAGCACTTTTTTTGCTGTTTTATATCCCAGTTCATAGAGTTCATCGGCATGAGTGCGACTTAATATTTCGTATTCGTCAATTCCCTCGGGTTCAATGTAAAGCCAAGAGTTTTTTCGGATTTTATTGGTGTTGGGATTTACGCTCATATAAAATGTACGTGAGGTTATTTGTATTAAGTTTTTAATATTGGACCTCGGATGTATGGGGCTGATATTGGATACAATTAATTTTTCACATTTTTCGCTTATTGGATTTATAGGAACATTATCCAATAATCCTCCGTCAACATAAAGATTGCCATTCAACTTTACAGGTGAAAAAAGAATTGGAATTGACGAAGAAGCCAGGATTGTTTCAATTAATGGTCCATTACTGACGTACTCTACTTCTCCTTTGTTTAAATTTGAAACCGCAATAAACATTGGAATTTCCAGATCTTCGATATTTTTCACATCGATTTCTTCCTCCAAAACTTCCTTTAATCCATCTAATTTTAGTAACCCATCAACAGGAAGATGCAGTTTGGTATATTTAAAAAAGCCACCTTTTTTCAGAATTTGATGTATCTCCTCCGGTTTTTTTCCACCTGCAATTAAGGCGCCAACAATGGCGCCGGCGCTTACTGCTGAAATAACATCGGGTTTTATACCGTGATCAAAAAGAGCTGCAATAATTCCAAGATGGGCGAATCCACGGGTTCCTCCGCCACTGAGTACTAAACCGGTATTAAATTTCTTCGACATTGATGAATGGTTTTTATGCAAATTTAAAACTACCGGAGTTGAAGAACAATAGAATTGTTGAAAAGTTTAAAGGATGAACCAATCATTCATAACACTATCAAACACCGGCTGATTTTTATGCCTGAAAACATTCGTTCGTTCAACGTGATAGTAATCCTCTTTATAAAAATCTATATTAGCAACAATATCTTTAAGGGCAGTGATCATCAGGTCAACTTCTGCATTGGTCATAGTAGGATGGAGTGACCAGCGTATCCAGCCTGGTTTTTCGGACATGTCACCATGATTGATCATGTCGGTAATCTCCTGTGATTTTTCATAAGTTACTTCCAGCATAAAATGTCCATAGGTTCCGGCACAGGCACATCCGCCACGGGTTTGGATTCCGTATTTGTCATTGAGTAACTGAACCACCAGGTTGTAATGAATATTTTCAATGTAAAAAGAAATTACGCCCAGCCGATCACGCACATTATCAGCAAGAATTTTGAGACCTTTAATTTCATCAAGTCCTTTAAATGCCAGTTCAAGAAGTTCTTCCTCACGCTTTTGAATGTTTTCGGTTCCCATTTTATCTTTCAAATCAAAACAAAGAGCAGCTCTGATAGATTGCAGAAATCCCGGTGTTCCACCATCTTCGCGTGCTTCAATATCATCTACATATTTATATTTTCCCCACGGATTTGTCCAGTCGACAGTTCCTCCACCAGGATTGTCAGGAACTTCATTATTATACATTGAGGCATCAAAAATCAGTACTCCTGAAGTTCCGGGACCACCAAGGAATTTATGCGGCGAAAACATTACTGCATCAAGTTTCTGCATTGGATTTTCAGGGTGCATGTCGATTTTATCGTATGGTGCCGATGCTGCAAAATCGATAAAACAAACGCCACCGTATTCATGCATAATTTTGGCCAGTTCATAAAAGGGTGTTCGCACTCCGGTAACATTTGAACAGGCCGTAAAAGAGCCAATTTTAAATGGTCGTTCTTTATATTCTTCCAGTGCTTTTCTCAGATTTTCGGGTTCAACCAATAAACCATCGGCAGGTTCAATCACTACCACATCGGCATTGGTTTCGTACCACGAAGTTTGGTTGGAGTGGTGTTCCATGTGCGTAATAAAAACCACAGGTCGTTCACGATCAATAATACAACTCTTCCCGCTGACTTTTCCACAGTATTTTAAACCTAAAATTCGCTGAAATTTATTAATTACGGCAGTCATTCCTGAACCTGCAGTTATAATAACATCGTTAGGGCCTGCATTCACATGTTTTTTTATGATCTGATGTGATTTGTGATAAGCTTTGGTCATCCGCGTACCCGTTTCACTGGTTTCGGTATGCGTGTTCCCAACAAACGGACCAATGGTTTTTGAGAGCTTCTCTTCAATTGGGGCATACAGTCGGCCACTGGCAATCCAGTCGCAATAAACGATCTTCTTTTCACCATACGGCGAAACAAAGGTTTCATTAATTCCAATAATGTTTTCCCTGAACGATTTAAAGTACTTCTCCAACTGACTCATAAAAAACACTTTTTAAATACGACACAAAGTAATACACTTTGAACCTTTAAAATAAAGGAAAAATATCATGATTACGACATAATTTACTTTCTGGATCAAATTTAAAATGACAAATCGTCACAAACAGCGAATGGCATGTTGTTTGATTTTAGCCGCGCAAACAGAATAAATCATAATAAAAACAGAATAATTATGCAGACAGGAAAAATTGGAGTTACCAGTGAAAATTTATTCCCGATTATTAAAAAATTCTTGTATTCAGATCATGATATCTTTCTGAGGGAAATTATTTCAAATGCAGTTGACGCAACGCAGAAATTAAAAACACTGGCATCAAAAGGTGAGTATTCCGGTGATGTTTCTAACGCAGAAGTGGTAGTTAAATTGGACAAAAAAGCCAAAGCTATTACTGTTTCGGACAACGGAATCGGCATGACTGCTGAAGAGATCGAAAAGTACATTAACCAAATTGCCTTTTCGGGCGCCAATGAATTTCTTGAAAAATATAAAGACGACGCCAATGCTATTATAGGGCATTTTGGACTTGGATTCTATAGTTCGTTTATGGTTTCTGAGAAAGTTGAAATCGTTACCAAATCGTATCAGGAAGGCGCCAAAGCAGTAAAATGGAGTTGTACAGGTACGCCTGAATTCACGCTGGATGAAATCGAAAAGGACACAGTAGGTACCGATATTATAATGTACATCAGTGAGGAAGAAAAAGGTTTTTTGGATGATCACAAAATTTCAGATATTCTTGAAAAATATTGCCGGTTCCTTCCAATTCCGGTAGTTTTTGGTAAGAAAAAAGAATGGAAAGAAGGTAAGGAAGTTGAAACTGCAGAAGATAACCAGGTGAATGATGTTTCACCGGCATGGACAAAAGCTCCTGCTGATCTTAAGGATGAAGACTATAAAAACTTTTATCACCGGTTGTACCCAATGGCGGAAGATCCGCTGTTTTATATTCATCTGAATGTGGATTACCCGTTTAACCTGACCGGTATTTTGTATTTCCCGAAAATCAAAAGCAACTTTGAAGTTCAGAAAAATAAGATACAATTATTTAGTAACCAGGTATTCGTTACTGATTCGGTGGAAGGAATTGTACCTGAATTCCTGACACTTCTTCACGGTGTGATTGATTCACCTGATATTCCATTGAATGTTTCCCGATCATATCTGCAAAGCGATTCGAACGTGAAAAAGATCAGCAGTCATATCAACAAAAAAGTGGCTGACCGTTTGAACCAAATATTTAAGGATGATCGTGCTGAATTTGAGAAAAAGTGGGATGACCTCAAGATCTTTATTGAATATGGAATGCTGACAGAAGAGAAATTTTACGATCGCGCGATAAACTTCTATCTATTTAAAAATACAGAAGGGAAATATTTCACTTTTGAAGAATATGAAAAACTGATCAAAGAAAGTCAGACGGATAAAGACAATAACCTGGTTCATTTATATGCTACCAACCTGGAAGAACAATTTACATTTATTGAAACAGCAAAAAATAAAGGGTACGATGTTTTGATTCTGGATGACGTTCTTGCCCCGCATGTAATCAATAAATTTGAGCAGAAATATACTGATAAACGTTTTGTTCGTGTTGATTCTGACGTGGTTGAGAACCTGATCAAAAAGGACGATACTACCAAAGAACTTAGTTTTGAAGAAAAACAGGAGCTTTCGCCGGTTTTCCAGGCGGTTTGTCCTGAAAATAAAGACTATTCTTTTATCGTCGATTTCCAGCATTTGGGTGAGGAAGGTTCCCCAATGGTAATTACAAGGAGCGAATTTATGCGGCGAATGAAAGATATGAGCGCTGTTCAGGGAGGAATGAATATTTATGGCGACCTGCCCGAAAGTTTAAATTTGGTTGTAAATGTTGAACATCCGCTGGTGGAAAAAGTTTTGGAAGCTAAAAACAAAAAACTGGGAACCAAACTGGAAAAACTGAATGGCGATATTGAAGCTAAAAAAGCAGAAACTAAATCGGTGGAAGAAGCTCAGAAGGGGAAGAAAGATGAGGAGATTCCTCAAGCTGAAAAAGAAAAACTGGAAGCGTTGAATAATGATCTTGCAAAGCTGGAAGAAGAGAAGCGCGAAAAGTTAACTGCTTTTGGTAAAAACAATAAACTGGCCAAACAAATGGTGGATCTTGCTCTGCTTGCCAATGGAATGTTAAAAGGAGCCGATTTGGATAAATTCGTAAAAAGGAGTGTTGAACTCATAAAATAAGATTTTCATAATTGATGTTAAAAGCGTCGTCTGATGTTTTCAGGTGGCGTTTTTCTTTATATAATCATTTGTTTGAAATTCATGGGTAATCAGGGATTGTTTGGCAGAAAAAAGGAAATCATAAAAATTGGTTACCGGAATTTTAACCAGCGCTTAAATTATGTTAACTTATTATAAAGGGCAGTTAAATTGTGTTAATGCGGGCAATAATCGGATTCACCACAAAAGCGATTTTTATAAATTCATGCCCCCGAAAAAAATAATCTTTTTCTTATGGATATACATGTAGATGGAATTACAAAAATGTACGGATCCCAAGCAGCGGTGGACAATCTGAGTTTCCAGGTGAAGACGGGTGAAATTCTCGGGTTTTTGGGTCCCAACGGTGCAGGGAAAACAACCACAATGAAAGCCATAACCGGTTATCTGGCCACTAACAAAGGTGATATTCAGGTTGGTGGTATTTCAGTAAACAATGAGCCGGAGAAAGTAAAACGATATATCGGGTATCTTCCGGAGCACAATCCGCTTTACCAGGACATGCCTGTTATTGATTACTTAAATTTTGTGGCAGGAGTGCAGGGAATTGATCCTTCAAAGGTCGTAGAGCGGGTAACTGAAATGGTCAGGGTTTGCGGGTTAAAATCCGAAAAACACAAAAAGATCAGGGAACTTTCAAAGGGATTCAAACAGCGGGTTGGTCTGGCGCAGGCGATGATTCATAACCCGGAAGTATTGATCCTGGATGAGCCGACAACCGGACTTGATCCAAACCAAATTGTAGAGATCAGGGAGCTTATAAAAAGGATTGGCCATGAAAAAACCGTGATTTTAAGTTCGCATATTCTGGCTGAAGTAGAAGCTACCTGCGACCGCATTCTGATCATTAATAATGGAAAGATAGTAGCCAATGGTACTTCTGAAGAACTTCGAAGACAGGCGCAGGGAAACGAATTACTGCACGTACAAATAGGAAATGCATCGCGGAATGAAGCTTTTGAAGCTTTAAAACAACTTCCTACAATAGCATTGGTTGATTTCAACGGACAAGAAGAGACAATCTTCGAGATTCAATCGCATCCGGGGCAAGAATCAGCCCAGTCAATTTTTGACTTGTGCGTGCAAAAAGGATGGTATATTCAGCAATTAACTCCTATTGAAACCAAGTTGGAAGATATTTTCAGGGAAGTCACAAAAAATTAAAACATGAAACAAATTTGGATAATTACAAGGCGTGAGTTGCAATCATTTTTCGATTCACTGATCGCCTACATTATGATCGTGGTTTTTTTAACCATCAGCGGATTATTTACCTGGTTATACGGTAGCGACATTTTTTTTGTAAATCAAGCCAGTTTGCAGTCATTTTTTGGAATCGCATTCTGGACACTGTTCTTTTTTATACCTGCTTTGACAATGAAACAAATTGCCGAAGAAAATAAATCGGGAACGATAGAGATGTTACTTACCAAACCCATTTCAGAATGGCAGGTCATTTGGGGAAAATTTCTTGCAACATTAATTCTGATTATGGTTGCGCTGGCACTCACACTTCCGTATTATTTCACGGTTTGGTCACTGGGGCCAATCGATCACGGTGCCGTGTGGACTGGCTATCTTGGATTGATTCTTATGAGCAGCGCTTACATCAGCATCGGTTTATTTGCCAGTAGTTTAACGAATAACCAGATCGTTGCCTTTTTGCTGGCATTGTTTATTGGTGTGTTTTTTCATATTATTTTCGGATTTCTTGCCTCCAATATGTCAGGACTTGCTGCTACGGTATTAAACTACCTGAGCCTTTCAACTCATTTTGAATCTATTTCGAGAGGTGTTGTCGATTCGAAAGACATTATTTATTTCCTCTCACTGATTTTTTTAGGCATTACTGTAGCCGAAGTAAACCTGGTAAAAAGAACCGTAAATTAAAAACGTATTGTTATGAAGCAGAAAAAATCGATATTGGTTTATCTGGCGCTGGTGGCAGGAATTATCATTCTTGTGAATATTCTTGCAAGTCGTTATTTTTTTCGTTTTGATTTCACTTCAGATAAACGATATACCCTCAGCAATGCTACAAAAGATATTTTAAAGGAATTAACTGATCCGGTAACGGTAACAGCATATTTCTCGGAAGGATTGCCTCCGAATATCGATCAGGTGCGGGTAGAATTCAAAAAACTACTTGCCGAATACGGGACTCGCTCCCGTGGGAAAGTAATTTATGAGTTTGTCAATCCGAATAAAGACCAGATGGCAGAACAGGAGGCGATGCAAAAAGGCATTTCGCCGGTAGTAATTAATGTGCGGGAAAAAGACCAATCGGTACAAAAGAAAGCATTTCTTGGTGCAGTGATTAAATATGGCGAAAAAAATGATGTCATTCCATTTATTCAACCGGGCTCGGCTATGGAATATGCCTTGTCATCAGGAATAAAAAAACTGGTTTCCGATAACAAAAATCTGGTTGGATTTATCCAGGGGCACGGCGAAGCAACAACTTCCATGTTTTCGCAGGCAATGCCTGAACTTAGTGTATTAAATGCGGTGGAAGGAGTGAATCTTACAGATTCTACTTATCTGCCCAAATATAAAACACTGGTATTGTTTGCTCCAACAGATTCTTTTCCGCCGGAACATTTAAAAATGCTGGACGACTATTTAGCCGGTGGCGGTAATATGGTAATCGGGATCAACAGGGTGAACGGAGACATGAGCAAAGCAATGGGAGTTGCAGTGAATACCGGACTTGAATCGTGGCTCGACAAAAAAGGTATTCATGTGAACAGTGATTTTATTGTAGATGCCAATTGCGGAAAGGTGAGCGTGGTTCAACGACAGGGAGTTTTTCAGTTTACTTCGCAGGTAACGTTTCCGTACCTTCCGATTTTTACCCATTTTGCGGATCATCCTGTTACTAAGGGACTTGAAACGGTGATCATGCAATTTGCCAGTTCCATTGATTACACAGGTGATACAACTTTACATTTTACGCCACTGGTGATGAGTTCCGAAAAATCGAATGTTCAGAATACCCCGGTTTATTTTAATATTGAAAAGAAATGGAGTGATGCTGATTTCCCACGTAAAAATATAGTTGCTGGTGCTGTACTTGAAGGGAAAATTAATGGTGGTAATGGTGCCAAATTGATTGTTTTTGGCGACGGCGATTTTCCTGTTAACGGCCAGGGGCAACAGGCAAAACAAATATCACCGGATAATGTAAACCTGTTTGTTAATGCAATTGACTGGCTATCGGATGATACCGGTCTGATTGGATTGAGAACAAGAGGAGTTACTTCGCGGATGCTTGACCAGATTGATGATGGAAAGAAAAATTTCCTGAAATGGCTGAATATGATACTTCCGGTATTACTGATTGTAATTTATGGCTTATTCCGGATGCAACGTAACCGGGTTATCAGCCACAAGCGCAGAAATGAAGATTATAACCATTAATCAACTTAAAAACAAGAGATTATGTATCGAAAAATAAGTATAAAGACACTGGGGGTAATATTTGCCGTTTTACTGGTTTTGGTTGCGCTGGTTGAGTTTATGGACATTAAAAAAGGAAACCGCACCTTTAAGAAAGTTTTGGTTGAAGTAAATGCGGATGATATTACCGGGATTGAATTACAACCCAAAGCAGCAAAGGGAAAAACGATTAACCTGGTTAAAGAAAATGATGTTTGGCAGGTAGAAAGTGACGGTAAAAAATATAATGCTGATCCAACAGTAGCCCGTAATCTTATCACCCAGTTAAACAATGTGAAACCGGAAAGTGTGGTTGCAACTGGGAAAGATCGCTGGAAACAGTATGAAGTTACCGACAGCCTTGGAACCCATGTTAAATTACTCAGCGGGTCGAAAGTGCTAGCCGATGTAATTATTGGAAAATTCAGCTTTTCGCAACCTCGTAATATGACTTCATACCTCCGTCTTACCGGTGAAAAAGAAGTTTACGGAGTTAACGGAATGCTTGGAATGTCGTTTAACCGAAACCTGAATTCATTCCGGGATAAGAATATTATTAAATCTACTTCGGCCGACTGGAATAAACTGACGTTTACTTACCCGGCTGACAGTTCTTTTGTTCTGAAAAAAGTTGATGGTAAATGGATGCTAAATGATCAGCCAGCTGATTCGCTTTCCGTTTCTACTTATTTGAGTTCGATTTCACATCTTTCGGATAGTAAATTTGATGATACAAAACCCGGAATTCCGTCAACGCATCAGGTAGTAATAGAAGGTGGGGTAGCAATGACTCCGATAAAAGTAACAGGTTATTATTTGGATGTCGATCATTTTTATCTTGAAAGTGATCAGAATCCCGGGACACGGTTTAACAGTCCCGACAAGGCAAAGAAACTGTTTGTTTCGCCAAAGAAGTTTGTAAAAAAATAAACGCCACTTGAGGGGCTGCCGGAAATGGCAGCCTTTTTTATTTTCCGTCAGCAAAATCCTGTAAATAAGAAAAACGGGAGGTTAATTTGCCATTCTTCGTAATCGAGGCTCGTTCAATAATTCCATCCGTGTCGTTTACAAGAAGGCTTGGAAAAACCTTGTCGATCAAGTTACGTCCAAAATCCTCCGAAGCATCTTTAGGTAATTCGCAAGGCAAATTATCTACAGCCTGTACAGAAATGTTTTTCGATGATGAAAATGCTGTTTCCATTTCATCAGTTTCAGGATTATAATCATAAAACGGATCATCGATATCAGATGCTTTTTTTGTTGATGGAATTGAACCCTCAATATCACAGGTAATATCCGAAATTACACTGATACGGAAATCGTTCTCCTTCATATCCCGGGGCGTGAATAAAACAGGTGCTTTCGGATCCCAGTAAGCTGATGCAATCAACAAATCAGTCGTTTTTGCAAAAGGTAGAAATGCATTATCATACATCTCCGGATGATTAAAAAAATGCATCAGGTCGAAAGGCGAGAAATCTTTTCTTCTGACATAATTTTCAGGTAGCAGTTGTGCATAAACCGGTTCAGGATAAGTTCTCGAAATATACTCCGCAGGAGAAAGCCTTTCCAGTTTCATATAATTCATTACTTCCAACACACCGCCTGCAACACGGCCGTCTCCGGTCAGTGCTATTTTTATTGGGGGAAGTTTAATACAGTCCAGTTGATGAAGCATTTCATTCATGTCGAAACATAAGTGAGCCGGTTTTAGATCGAACAATTTGTTGCGTAATCCGTAAGCGCGTAATCCGTTGTATGCGCCAACCAGTCCGGCAAAACGCCCAAATCCGATAATACGAAAACCGTTTTTATCGGTCAATACTTCGTAATCTACCAACTGTATTTCTTTCTCGAGAACTGTTTGCAGCAGTTTTCGGTTATATTTTTGCTTTTTTATGGTATGAGAGAAAAACAGGTAAATTTTCCCTGGAATAAAATCGCTAATCTGTACCTCTTTTACGCCTAATAACACATCACATCCGGTAACATCTTCATCAATAGTTATTCCTTTTGAGCGGTATTCATCATCGTTAAAACAACGAATCGAACTGGGCTGTACAATTACTGAAACATCAGGAAACTTTTGTTGTACTTCGGCACATTGATCCGGAGTTAGCGGAACCCTTTTGTCAGGTGGTATTTTGCCTTCGCGGAGTATTCCAATCTTCATGACAATTTTTTTCAGAAGCAGTAAAGATAGCCATTCTGAGTTATTTAACATTATTTTCTGTTTGATGAAGATCAGAACTGACAAGATTTGGATAGACAAAAACATCGGGAATAACTTCAAACTTTATTTTATTATTTCAATATTTGTGCAAATAAAGGTGAAAAGATGCGTTGGAATAGTTGGTTCATAGTTTTTATTTTCCTGTCGATTACAATAGTTTCCTGTACACAGAAAAAAGGTTCTGTGATGACCAATGAGTATGCCGGATCGGAAAACTGTAAAGAGTGCCACCAGCATTTTTATGATCTTTGGTCGCCTTCTCATCACGGAAAAGCGATGCAGCAAGTTGATGCAGATTTTATTAAAGCCGCTGAGATTCCGGCAAGCGGTGACTTTTCATTGGAAGGGAAAACTTACCGGGTTAAAACTAGTGAATCGACCATGACTATGGTTGAAAAAAACGGGAATAAAGAAAAAGATTACGATGTAGTTTGGGCGCTGGGAGGCAAAAACGTGTACTATTTTCTTACGCCACTGGAACAGGGAAAGCTGCAAACCATCCCGCTGGCATACGACGTGCATAAGAAAATCTGGTATAATAATCCGGAATCGGCGATGAGGCATTTTCCTCAGGGAATACAGGAAGATGAGGCTCTTCCCTGGAAAGACAGGCAATATACATTCAATACCTCTTGCTACAGCTGCCATGTAAGCCAGTTGAAAAATAATTTCGATCTGGCTTCTGATTCTTACAAGTCAACCTGGAAAGAACCGGGAATTAACTGCGAAACCTGCCACGGACCGGCTACAGAACACATTAAAATATTTAAAAATTTAAAAGAAGGGGAGAAGGCGAAGAAACTGGGGCTAATCTCGACCAAAGTATTTACTACTGCACAACACAATTGGGCATGTGCTCCGTGTCATGCTAAAATGCATCCGATTACTTCGAGCTACACACCCGGCGATCGCTTTTTCGACAATTATAATCTGACGGGTTTGGAAGATGATGACTTTTATCCCGATGGTCGTGATTTAGGTGAGAATTATACTTACACGGGATGGATGATGAATCCATGTAATCAGTCAGGACAACTGCATTGTGTAATGTGCCACACTTCCAGTGGACGGGATCGTTTTAAAGACAATCCAAATGACGCCTGCAAAAAATGCCACGAAGATAAGGTGGAAAGCGTAGTGGAGCATTCAGGTCACAAAGCAGGAAGTACAGGAGCTGTTTGTATTAATTGCCACATGCCTAAAACTGAATTCGGCAAAATGGTTCGCAGCGATCATTCGTTCCGGTCGCCAATGCCCGAAGCAACCATTAAATTCGGGTCACCAAATGCGTGTAACATTTGTCATAAGGATAAAACGCCCGAGTGGGCTAACAATATTGTAAAGAAACGTAAAAACGGAAACTACCAGGAAGCAACGATAAAATGGGCAACGGTTTTGGGGGAATCTCGTTCCAATGACTGGAAAAACCTTGATAAGGTGTTGAATTATGTTAAGGAAGAAAAATTAAATGAACTGGTGATTGCATCGTTTGTACGTATTCTCAATAATTGTACGGATGAAAAGAAATGGCCGGTAATAATTGGTGCGCTGAACAGTAAATCGTCGATGGTACGTTCTTCGGCTGCAGCGGGTTTAATGGGAAATATTACTGATGCCGCCAAACAAGCATTGCTTAAAGCTTGTAGCGATGAATATCGCGTGGTGCGTATTGCAGCCGCGTCTTCGCTGTCAACTTTTCCGGTGGAGGCATTTACTGAAGCTGAGAAGCAACTGGTTGCTAAAGCTACAGAAGAATATATGAATTCCATTGTTACCCGGCCCGATGACTGGAGTTCTCACTATAATCTTGGATTATATTACCAAAACCAGGGAGAAAACAGTAAAGCTCTCAATTCTTACGAAACTGCTGTTCGCTTGTATCCCGATGCACTGATGCCGCTAATCAACAGCAGTGTTCTTTATTCTTATGTGGGTAATCCGGCAAAAGCCGAAGAAAATTTAAACAAGGCAATTTCCATTGATCCTGACAATGAAGCAGCCAATCTGAATCTTGGTCTCTTACTGGCGGAACAAGGGAAAATGGATGAAGCAGCAAAAGCGCTTGAAATCGCTTTGAAAGCCAATCCAAAACAGGCAGTGGCCGCATATAATCTCAGTGTAATCAGTGCAGCACACAATATAAAAGATGCAATCCGTTACGCTCAGATTGCAACTGAGGCAAATCCCGATGAGCCAAAATATGCTTATACACTGGCGTATTATCTGTACCAGGATAATCAAAAAGCTCAGGCCGAAAAAACACTCAAAGCGATCATTAAAACTCATCCTGAATATTTGACTGCCGTTGGCTTTTTGTCTGATATTTACATTCGCGACGGGAAAAAACAAGATGCATTGAAATTGTATCAAAATGCATTAAAAACTAAGGGAATTTCAGATCAGGACAGGGCGGGAATTCAACAGGCGATTAATTCGCTTCAGCAAAACAGGTAAATGATAAGCAAAAATGAAATGCATGAAAGAAAATTCAAAGTTTTAAACCAAATTCAAATTTTCACTTTTAATTTTGTGTCTGAGATATTTAAAACAGAGTCAACTACTGTTGTACTTCCGTAGCAATTAGAATGTATGTTAGCAAGAATAAATAAATTACTGCAGAAAACATATCCTCAGAATTTTATAGTCAGGAAACCTGTTTACGGGACACTATTATTTGCTTTGTCACTATTTCTTTTTTTAATCCTTTACAGACCATTAAAAGTGCGTGAGTCCGGCGATTTTAGTTTTATTGTTACCATGTTTTTGTATCAGTTAATGTCATCAATTCCTGTGATGATTCTGGCCTTTGCTTTAAATCGTACAAACTGCTTCTCAAAAGAAAAAAGATGGACATTCTCAAAGGAATTAAAGTCAGCAGGAATTATCTTGCTGGTAGCGGGAATTTCAATCTATTTCGCAGGTTTTATAATGGAAGAACCAGCAGATCGCTGGAACTTTCCAACATTTTTTGATGCTGTTTACAGGGTAGTGTTGGTTGGTATTATTCCGGTGATGTTTTTTACGTTATCAAATATTCGTCATTTATACGCCACCGAAGTTGCACAAGAGTTTAAGACTGAAAATCAATCTTCCGGAACACAACAAATGGAAGAATTAATTCAAATCATTTCCCAGTTAAAGAAGGAAGAATTGGAGTTCTACCCCAGTCAGTTTATTTATGCCGAATCTGATGGTAATTATGTTGTCTTTCATTTGAAAGAACCGGAGAAATTTAAAAAAGTAGTGATCCGGAATTCCATCAGCAATATTGAACAACAGTTGTCGGAAATCCCGTTTTTTGTGCGGACACACAGGGCATTTATTGTAAATGTTAAAAAGGTTGCTTCGAAAAAAGGAAACTCGCTTGGATACCGGCTAAAATTTAGTGGATCAGATGAAGAGATTCCTGTTTCACGGCAAAACACCCAAACAGTTGATGAACTGATCCGGAAATTCAGATAGCATTTCGTCACAAAAAAGTTACATTCCATACCAGATTTTTCCCCTGCTTTTCCACTGGTAACAAATCTTTGTCAAGTATCCCAGTAAATTGCTAAGTCCACTGATTATCATTCCATTTGTACGTAGTATTAAAATTTATGCGTCATGGAAAATAAATCAAATGGGTTAAAATATCCGAAGAAACAAATCATTGTTCTACTTGCAATTTATATTTTAATCGTTTCAACTATTCAAGCTCAGGATAATCAATCCGTTTCTGGAAAAGTGATCGACGGAAATAACCAACCGATACCTTTTGCAAGTGTGGTACTATTTCCTGACTCTGATTTGAAATCGTCATCAAATGTGGGTACCATGAGTAATGAAAACGGTATATTTAGTCTTGGACCTGTGCAAACTGGAAAGTTCAGACTTATGGTTTCTTCAGTGGGCTATAAACTTGTTTCCGAAATTATAGAGGTGTCAGAAAATAAAATTACTGATGCGGGTGAAATAGTTTTACGCGATTCCATGTTTCTTATTGATGAGGCTGTGATAGTAGGAGACCGAATTAAAGGGAAATCGGAAAGCGACAAGACTGTTTTTTATGTGAATAAGAAAATACTCGATGTTGCAGGCACCGGGACTGAGGTCCTAAAATATATTCCCGGGATTCAGGTCGATTTAAAGCAAAATATTTCGCTGGAAGGAAGCACCAATATTCTGATTTATGTTGATGGCATTGAACGCAGTAAAAATTATGTCAGCCAGTTAAGCCCGGGACAGATTGATAAAGTGGAAGTAATTAATACGCCACCTTCGGGTTACGATAGCAATATCACCGGGGTAATCAACATTATCCTGAAAAAAGAGAAAAAGGCTGGTGTCAGCGGTAATATGCATATTGAACTGCCAACTTCCGAATCAGAGATTTTTCTGTACCCGGCCATGAGCATAAATTACGGGTTTAAAAAAGTGAACCTTTTTGCGTCGTATAATGGCGAAATCAATTATGAGAATATCGATGAATGCGTGTACCGGAAGATGTGGGATGGAATTGATGTTACCAGTATTTCTTCCGTACAAAGCGTACGCCAACGAAATATTTACCACCAGTTTCATTATGGACTTGATTATTTTCTGAACGATAAAAACCAGTTTAATTTTTATGGTTTTATTAATCCGTATTCCTACGAACAGAATGGCGATGTTCTGGTTGAGGTCACCGGCGCCGAAACAAGCGAATGGATCGCGCAGCGAAAGGAAAAGGACAGAAATACCGGGATTTTCAATTCACTCTATTACAAACACATTTTTAATGAGAAAGGCAGTGAGATTGCATTTGACTTCAGCCATTTTTATCTGGATGCCACAAATACCACATCATATATTCCCAATGAAATGAACCCCGCATCAACATCTTATTTTAATAAGCAAAATCCGAAACAAAATGCCTTTAGTGCTAAAACCGATCTTACTTTGCCGATGGGTGAAAAGTTTACTGTAAATACTGGTGTCAAGGTTAAATATCAGAGAATGAATGATAAACATTCAGCTGATTTTTCATACACCGACAGGATATTTGCCACTTATATAACTTTTAATTATAAACAGGATAAGACCAGTATTAATGGCGGCTTTCGGTTGGAAGATTCAAAATCTGAAATAAGAAATGGCAAAGAAAAATCGATATTTACTGTTTTACCCTATTTTACGTTTAGCTATAAGTTAAATTCACAACAAAACATAAAGGCGGCTTTTAACCGCACGTTAAACCGACCATCCGTTTACCAGTTAAATTCGTTTACCTCCACTGACAATGCATACGCTGTTACTGTTGGTAATCCGATGTTAAAACCAGAGTTTGTTACCAATATTTCATTGGAACATACCGTTCAGGCAAAATCAAATTTCTTTTCAGTAAAGTTATTTTATGATCGGGTTGACGATGTTTTGAATAACCTCACAGTCATTAGCGATGCAAATGTTTTCAAAACGCAAATGCAAAACCTGGGAACAATACAGCAGTGGGGGGGACAGTTTCTGGCTACTGTAAAGGCAGGACCGGTGACATTTAATCCGGTTATTCGACTTTACAATATGTCAACATCCGGCAACGAATTTGCTGCGCAGGCAGGTATGAAAAACCGCAATGAACTGGTTTTTGAGCCAGGCTTTTCTTCAGTTCTTTCTTTAAAAAACGATCTGGCATTTTCGGCTATTTTTCAGTATTCAACACCAAAGATCCAATATTCAGGATAACTCATATTGCGGAATGCTTGTACTTTATTTCCTGTCGATAAAATGTTTAAAAACAAGTTTAAAGTTGGTGCTTTAACTGCTTTGCCTTTTACCAGGAATTTCATTTACCAGGCTTCAGAAATCAAGGCAACAGATTTTTCCAGCCATTACGAAGGACATTTGAGATTATCTGCTTTTCCTTTGTGGCTTCGAATCAGTTACCAATTAAATTCAGGTGCGAAGCGGAAAAAGATTGAACGATCAAAAGAAGAAATTGATCAACAAATAAAAAGTGGATTTTAGCATTTGATGGCTTAAATGAATGATAATTTTATTTCATCCTTCGTTTATATTTAATAACCTGTCGTTTATAAATTTACAACTCAAAAGTAATTTGCGTATAGATCGGTGTATTTTAATATTTATCTTCGTAAATTAATTTTAAAACTAGATCATGGATCCACATAGCTTAATGGCAAATATTCACTGGTTGCCAGTAATCGTTATGACCATATTATCGTTTGTGCTTGGCTTTGCCTGGCATCAACCATTTTTATTTGGTAAAATATGGAAAAAGGAAAACCACTACGATGATGGTCGCAAAATAAATGTTCCGTTAATTTTTGGTGGAACCGCGGTAGTGCACTTTCTTGCCCTGGCAGGCTTGAATGCTGTAACTGCCGGAATCGGAGCTTTACAAGGATTGCACATGGGGCTACTCATTTCGTTTATCTGGATTCTGCCTGCTATGGCAGGTACCTATTTATTTGCCAGCCGTTCCCTGAAATTACCGGCTATCGAGGCCGGAATGTACTTGGTTCTGTTTTCGTTGGCAGGAATTTTATTTAGAGTTTGTTAACCGAATCCAATCAATGTTTGTGAAATTTAATATTAGTCGATTATTTGGTGATCGACGGATAATTTTATTTGTATCCGTGTAATGTGGTCAATGTACAAAGGCACTAATGCACTGTCAAAACTGAAATGTAAGTCTTTGTAAAAGAAACTTTATTTTGAACAGCTTACTTTACTGGCATATTTGACATAAAAATCTGGAAATAAAAAGTAAAAGAATATATTTGAAACATGAAAATAAAAGAGCTAATCTTACTTATCGGATCATTTTTGCTGACTATAAATTGTTTTTCGCACGATCCTAATTTTTATATTTATCTCTGCTTTGGGCAATCCAACATGGAAGGGCAGGGAACTATTGAATCTCAAGACAAAACTGTCGATAGCCGTTTTCAGGTGCTTGAAGCAGTCAGTTGCTCCAACCTGGGCAGAACACAAGGAAACTGGTACCCGGCAGTTCCTCCGTTAACAAGATGCTGGTCAGGTCTTTCTCCAGCTGATTACTTTGGAAGAACAATGGTGAAAAAACTTCCCGACAGTATTCGGGTTGGTATTGTAAATGTGTCTGTTGCCGGCTGCAAAATAGAGTTGTTTGACAAAGACAACTATCAAACATATGCGGCAACGGTAGAATCGTGGATGACAAATATTATAAACGAGTATGGCGGAAATCCTTACGGGCGTCTGGTGGAAATGGCTAAACTGGCACAACAAAATGGTGTCATTAAAGGTTTTTTGATGCATCAGGGCGAATCGAATACTGGTGACAACGCGTGGCCTTCAAAAGTCAAAAAAGTCTATGATGATCTTATTAATGATCTTGATCTTGACCCTGATTCAGTCCCTTTACTAGCGGGTGAGGTTGTAAATGCCGATCAGGGAGGAGTGTGTGCGAGCATGAATACCATTATTGCGAAACTTCCGCAAACGATTCCCAATTCGTATGTTATTTCTTCCAGTGGCTGTACCGATGCCTCGGATAATCTTCATTTTAATTCAGCAGGTTACAGAGAACTTGGAAAACGCTATGCAATCCAAATGTTATCATTGATGGGTTATGATGTTTCTGACCTCGAGGAACAGGAAACAACTCCCGATTCAACACGCATTCAGTCGTTTTATTTTGAGCCCGAATGTGCAACAATCGGTTCGGACTGGGATGTTGTTCTTGATGCAACAGTTTCAGGTGGAAAGTATGTTACAGTAAAATCAGGTATTCAAAGTACTACGTCAGCGCCGGCAGGCAGTGAAGCTGCAATTGAAATTCCTTTTACAATAGATATTGATTCAACCTACTATGTCTATGGATTAATGAATTGTTTTAGTTCCAGTGAAGACTCATACTGGTTGAAATTTGACAATGGAGATTTTGTGACGTGTAACAGTTTGGTGACTGTAGGGTGGCAATGGAAAAAAATGAATACATATGATCTGGCATCAGGAGAACATTTGCTGACCATTGCTTACAGGGAAGAAGGTGCTAAACTCGATAAAATCTGTATTTCGAATAATTTAACGATACCAACAGGAAAAGGTGAAAAAGCAGAGAACTCCTGTTTGTCGAATAATACAACCAAAATTAGCGATATTAATTCAGCTAAAGGATATGAATTAGAACAGAATTATCCAAATCCTTTCAGGGATAAAACAAACATCTCGTTTGAGATTTCTCAACAAAATTATGTTTCGCTAAAAGTATTTAACATATTCGGTATTGAAGTTGCCGAACTTGCCGGGAAAAAATATAGTGCCGGAAAACATATCATTGTCTTTAACTCAGGTAATCTTCCTCAGGGCAATTATTTTTATACATTAAAGACCGACGGATTTTCGGTTACAAAGAAAATGATTATCCAGTCCCGGTAAAGGTTGGTGAGTTTATTTTGCCACCATATGTAAAATATTTTTTGTGATTCTTTTTACCCATGATGATTTTTGGGGATAATCGATTGGTATTAGCTTAAAATACTTATTATGTTTGTAGGTGGATTTGTGTAATATCTTATTGCATTTCAGGCAGTTATTTCGTATCTTATTTCCAAAACAAAAATCAACTGCTATGAATAATCAAAACGATGAATGTTGCCCAAAATTTGTACCTGAAACCTGGGACAAAAAAACGTTTAACTGGGATAATAAACTATTTATTAAGGAATCTATTCCTACATTTTTTCACATGCCGCTTCCGTCAATGATAGGCAAGAAAGTTACAAAAATGTATAAACAGGTTCTTGCATCAAAAGCTGATCCATCCAAAGAAGAATTTCTGTTGATGTTCCGTGACCCGACTCCGTTTCGTTCGGAAATGTATATGAGCGTAACAAAACCGGTTGAAGGTGCTGAAAATACATCCCTCTCCGGAGAGTTTGAGGCCAGGGTATTTGACGGACCATATAATGCAGCTCCAAAATTTATAAAGGAGATGCAAACTTATTTGACAGGAAAAGCCCAAAAGGCGAAGGACTACTTTATCCATTATGCATATTGTCCAAAATGTGTGAAGAAATATGGTCACAATTACGCGATACTTTTTGCCGAAGTGGAATGAACAGGGATGCAAGCAACCATTTACGATAAAAATACATCATAAAATAGAAAGCCAAATATTCGAATTAAAGACAGGCCTGTTTAGGGTATTTCAAAAAAACCATTTATCATGAAAATGACCATTTATTCATGCCTGATTTTGTTCCTTTTAAGCGGAATTTCTGTTTTGATAAGTTGCGAAAATGAGAAGGGAAGTGACATTACGTTACAAACGCTTGAATTTTCAGCAAATTTGATAAATGTCTCAGATTGTAAAAGAGGACTGAAATCTTCTTTGGATGCAGAAAATACTGCGGATAGTTTTATCTTGCGTTGAATATTACTTCGACACTGAAAATAATCGGTTGACTTTAAAACATATTAATGCGGGGTTTAATTGCTGACCCGATAGTTTATTTATTCAAACCTCGTTGAACGGCGATACGATTATGATTCAGGAATGTGAATCAAATGCTTTGTGCAATTGTAATTGTTTGTATGATTTGGAAATTGATATTGAAGGAATTGTGACGCAAAATTACCTGATCAAATTTATTGAGCCTTATGCAGCGGACCAATCGCAAATTTTGTTTGAAGCGGATCTTTCTAACGGCAATGAAGGATCATTTTGTGTGATCAGAAAACACTACCCATGGAATGTCGACAGCATGGGGAAATAATTCAGAAAGTTTTGTTTCGGTTTTGTCCTTTTAACCTTTAACCAAATTCTCTGCTTCACGCAGAATTTTTTCAATTTGTCTTTCCTGGATACCGATCTCTTTCAGCACATTTTGTTTTTCTCTTAACTCACTGCAAAGTACTATTCCTTTTTCAAGTACCTGCTGTTTCTGGTTTTTTGTTAATGAAATAAGTGAAGTAACAGGATGTAGGCCAGCTTTGTCGATTCGTTGTTTTAGTCCATTACCGGAAGGATAATCCCATGAAATGACCATTAATCCAGCACAATTACCGTAATTCACAGCATCGTCACTAAAACGGGTGTTGGTAACCACACCTCCGCGGTAACGGATATTTTCTCCGTATTCTTTTTCCCAGGTAGCTTTTACATCCTGAAACCGTGAATGTATATATAGTGGCACCTGAACACTGCTTTTCGTTAAGTTGTCACTGTGAAATTTACACTCAATCATTAGCATTTCTTCCGGTTTACGGGCAACCACATCCACTTCATGCGACACACATTTGCCCTGTACAATAACACCGGTTTCAGTTTTGTATCCCATTGATTCAAATATCTTTCCTACAAATTTTTCGAATGGAAAACCGGTTGGTCCCAGTTCCATAATGGCATTTTTTAGTTTATAACGCCCCGCCATTTTATGCGATTGCTTCTTTAGCAAGTCAAATGCCATCCGGTATATTTTACCGGTTGGAATTCCGTCGTACAGTTTCTGTGTAACCTGGTGGATAATTTTTTCCTGTTCACTTCTTCCTGCACCTGATGATTCCAGCGCTTGTTTTAACTTGTCAGGATCAAAAACTACTTTTTCGCCGTTTCCTTTTGTAACATGAATTTTCATTGATGCTGATTTTAGCTTCTAAATTTAGAATGATTTTGTGTAATTAGGTTATATCATAAAAAAAAACATTCCTTTTAAAAACGCATGAATTAAAAATCCTTTAACCATAAAAGGCTTTAAACCATTATCCTGTTTTTCTGTTAACTTTGAAATAAAACTCAAAAAACATGCTAATTGTTATTTCGCCGGCCAAATCGTTGGATTTTGATACGCCACCTGTTACCCCCAGTTATACAATACCAGAAATGTTGGATGAATCAGTAAAACTGGCAGAGAGACTCAAAAAAATGAGCCCGAAACAAATCTCGAAATTAATGAGCATCTCAAAAGATTTGGGGGAATTGAATTTTCAGCGTTATCAAACCTGGCATTTACCTTTTACACCTGAGAATTCCAAACAGGCAGTAATGGCTTTTAATGGCGATGTTTACCAGGGCTTACAGGCGGATTCTTTGTCGGAAGAGCAATTGGTGCTGGCACAGACACGCGTTAGAATTTTGTCTGGTCTGTACGGCATTTTAAAGCCTCTCGATTTAATTCAGCCCTATCGGTTGGAAATGGGAACCCGGTTAAAATATTACCGGTCTAAAAATCTTTATGAATTCTGGAATCCTTCTCTAACAAAAAAGGTCAAAGAAGCATTGTCAGAATCAGGAAGTAATGTTTTGGTAAACCTTGCCTCAAAGGAGTATTTTAAAAGTGTCGACACCAAAAAATTAAAAGCTAAAGTTGTTACGCCCGATTTTAAAGAAATGAAGAATGGAGAATATATGATGATCTCGTTTTTTGCCAAGAAAGCGCGTGGATTGATGACCCGTTTTGTTTTGGATAATAATATCACTGACGTGTCTGATTTGCAGGCTTTCAATTATGAAGGTTACTATTTTAATTCAAATTTATCTAAACCTGGCAACCCAGTATTTACCCGTGAAAATTAAGGAGCAATTTTGAATCTGATGAATAAATGAGAGAAATCTGTTCATTAATTTAGATTTCTCTCCCAATAAATCGAGATCGAAATGACATCATTTTTTAAAACGGAAGGTCGTCGGTAATTTCATCGTCTGGTTCCGGTGGAATGTCTTCTGAGGAATATTCCGGAGGCAAATCAGGGACCGTAGCTTCTGTTGATTTGTCAATTTTCCAGGCATTAATGTTGTGGAACCACTTTCCGTTAAATTCCCTGGATTCCAGGTTAAATGAAACTTCCACTTCTTCGCCCTCTGTCAGCCCTTCAATCAACGAGGTTTTATCACCGAACAGGGTGAAACACACTTTCCGCGGAAATTGTTCATCGGTTTCAATTACAAATTCCTGTTTGTTCCATTGATTGCCTGCCCTGCTAACTCCCGACTCAGGTTTTAAGATTTTATCGACTTTTCCTTTTACACTTAATGCCATTTTATTTTGCTTTGAAATTGTTGGTTAATGCCAAACAACGTTGCGGTTAAAAGTAAAAAAGAAACCCTTTGCAAAAAAATTTACAAAGGGTTTTTTATCCACAAATGAAGTGGAACTTATTTTACTATTTCAAGTAATTCAACTTCGAAAATCAGTGCGCAATTAGGCCCTATTTTAGCTCCGTAACTACGTTCGCCGTAACCCAGATTTGCAGGAATATAAATTTTCCATTTTGAGCCGACAGGCATTAACTGCAGTGCTTCTGACCAACCCTTGATTACCTGGTTCACTCCAAATTCAGCAGGTTTGCCACTGTCAGCTGAACTGTCGAATACTGTACCGTCAATTAAAGTTCCCGTATAATTAACCTGAACACGGTCGGTAGCTTTTGGTTTTGGACCGGTACCTTCAGTAATTACTTCATACTGCAAACCGCTATCGGTAGTTACAACACCTTCGCGGGCTTTGTTGCTTTCAAGGAATGCATTTCCTTCTTCCAGGTTTTTCTGTGCTAATTTTTTGCTTGCATTTTGGAAGAAATTACGTATTAATGTGTTAGCTTCATCATCAGTTAGTTTTACATCTCCCTTGGCAGAACTTGCAGCAAAAGCCGCTGACATAATATCAACATTAATTTCATCTCCTGAAGGGGCATTTTTTAACTGCTGCAAATTGTTATTACCAACAAGAACTCCGATAGCATAACTTACCGAGTCGATATTGGTTTCCAGTTTTACTTTTGGGGTACTATTCTGGTTGCATGAGGCGCTGGCGAACAGAACTCCAATTGCCAGCAAATAAATAATACTTTTTTTCATGATTCACTTCTATTTAAATGATTTCCAATAATTCCACATCAAAAATAAGTGTTGTGTTTGGGCCAATGGCGCCACCGGCTCCCTGTTTTCCGTATGCCAGTTCCGACGGGACATATAACTTCCATTTTGAACCGGTTGACATCAGCTGAAGTGCTTCAACCCAACCTTTGATAACACCGTTTACAGGGAAAACAGCAGGTGTTCCACGCTGTACAGAACTGTCGAAAACTGTTCCGTCAATCAATGTGCCATGATAATGACATTTTACCTGGTCGGAAAGCGTTGGGATATCACCGTCTCCTTTATTTAAAATTTCGTACTGTAATCCACTGGATAATTCAATAACACCTTCCTTTTTTCTATTATTTTCAAGAAATTCTCTTCCTTCTTCCAGGTTTCCGGCACCCTGTTCTTTGTTTACGTCATTTAAAAATTTTTCCAGAATCTGGTTCGCTTCCTGGGGTTGAAGTTGCGGTTTAACACCTGTGAAAGCGTCACGAATAGCAGCGGTGAATGATTCCGGATGGATTGTTTTAACTCCTGATTGAATAAGATTTCCGGCAATGCTCATTCCTAATGCATAACTGAATTGGTTGAGATCGCCTTCCAATTTTTTTTCAGACATATTTCTTCCTCTTATTTCTATTAAAGGCTGCGAAGATAGTTTAATTTTTTGCAATTAAGTAAATGATCCTCCTTTTATTCCGCGTAACATTTGTTTTTTCCCGGGGGGACCGAGAAGCCGTTCCATAGCGAAACCAGCACTTGCCATTTGACGTCGTACTTCACCTTTGGCGCTGTATGTTACAATAATTCCGCCAGTATTTGTGTGGTCGGCAATTTTACGAAAAATATCGGGTTTCCACATTTCGGGTTGTTTTTCGGGGCCAAAAGCATCGTAATAAACCACATCAAAAGGTAGAATATCTTCGAGAATACAGGATTTTAAATCGTCGTTCAGTTTATGTATCTCAAAATAAGAATTTACCCTAACTGTTGTGTTCCATTTGCATTCATGCAAATTCCTAAATACTTGTTGCGCTTCTTCAGAAATAATTTGTCCGTAATTCAATTGATTTACAAGAATTTCATCTAGCGGAAATTTTTCAATGGAATAATACACGGTATGTTTCTTTGTCTTTTTTGCGTGTATTGACGTTAGCAATGCGTTTAATCCAGTGCCAAAACCTACTTCGAAAATCACTGAACTTTGATTCTTATTTTGTAGAAATCCGTTTTCAATATATACGTGCATTGATTCGGTAATTGCCCCGTTGAGTGAATGGTATTGTTCGTTCATCTCGGGGAGATACAGGGTGTGCGATCCGTCGGATGTGATAACCAGTTCAATTTTCATTTAAAGACAATAATTGTTCAAATAGAAACAAAAAACTATTTTTGTGCGGCTAATTTAAAAAATAAATGCTGGTAAGGCTGTTCAACGAAAATCCAAATCCCCGTGAAATTCGAAAAATTGTCGATATTTTGCGAGATGGTGGTATCATTATATATCCTACCGATACGGTTTACGGGATGGGGTGTGACATTACCAATGCAAGGGCAGTGGAAAAGGTTGCCCGGATGAAAGAGATAAAAGTTGAAAAAAGCAATTTCTCTTTTATTTGTAACGATTTTAGCCAGTTGTCGATTTATACAAAGCCAATTAATAATTCAATTTTTAAGCTGATCAGGAAGAACTTGCCTGGTCCGTTTACTTTTATTCTCGATGCCAATAATAATGTTCCCAAATTTTTTAAAGGAAAGAAAAAAACTGTTGGTATAAGGATTCCAGACAATAATATTATCCGGGAAATAGTTGCTGAACTTGGAAATCCAATCATGTCAACATCGATTCACGATGAGGATGAAATACTGGAATATACTACGGATCCTGAATTGATTTATGAAAAGTACAAAGAAACCGTTGATGTTGTAATTGACGGCGGCCCTGGTAAATTAACTCCGTCAACCATAGTTGATTGTACAGGAAATGATATTGAAATTGTGAGGGCTGGAAAAGGAACTCTTGAATTTTAATCCCGGATTATTTTTTCCAGAAAGTAGGTGAGAAGAGTACCAGCACTGTAAATAATTCCAATCGACCAAGTAACATCAGAAACGATAAGAACCATTTTCCCACAGGTTTTATAAACATGAAATTTTCAGCAGGTCCTACTTTTCCCAGTCCAGGTCCAATATTTCCCAGACAAGTAGCAACGGCTCCCATCGATGATTCCATGTCAGGTTCTATCAGGGTAAATACGACTGTGCTTATGCCAAAAATCACAAAATAAAGCATAAAAAATGCCAGTACATTGGTAATAATCTTTGCGTCAACGGAATGCCTGTTAAACTTTACCGGGATCACTGCGTGTGGGTGAATAAGCCGACGTAACTCATAGTAGCTGTTTTTGAAGAGTAATACAATTCTCATTATTTTTATTCCTCCACCTGTTGATCCGGCTGAGCCACCAAAAAAGAAGAGGGAAAAAATAAGAATTGTTAAAACAGGCGTCCACGTTAAATAATCGGCAGTTGCATAACCGGTAGTGGTAATAATAGAAACCACCTGAAACAGCGAATCACGGAAAGCAGTTTCAATACCCAGATGTGTTGTAAGGAGCAGTCCGATAAAAACTATCAATGTAAATCCAATGACAAAAAAGGAGTAATATTTAAATTCTTCATCGCGAAGCACAGACCTGAATTTTCCTCTGATGGCCAAATAAGAAAGTGTGAAATTAGTCCCGGCAAAAAACATAAAAATGGTTATCACATAGTGAATAAAAGGTGACTGCCAGTGAGCAATACTTGCCTGTTTGGTAGAAAAACCACCGGTTGCCATGGTTGTGAATGAATGACATACGGAGTCGAATATGCTCATTCCTCCAATCCAAAGCAGTAATGTTTCAGCTACTGTAAACCCAAGGTAAATAACCCAAAGTGTTTTTGCTGTCTGGCGTATTCTCGGACTTATTTTATCGGGTGTCGGTCCGGGAACTTCAGCAACAAACAGCTGCATTCCGCCAATTCCAAATACCGGCAAAATAGCCAGCGATAAAACAATGATTCCCATGCCTCCAAGCCATTGAATAATGCTACGCCAAAACAACATTCCATGAGGAAGCGCTTCAATATTATCTAAAATAGACGAGCCGGTTGTTGTAAAACCAGACATGGTTTCGAAAAAGGCATTGGTGAAATTTGGGATTGAACCGCTTAAAATAAAAGGCAAACTACCAAAAAAAGAAAATATGATCCAGACGAGTGAAACAATAATAAAACCTTCACGTTTCCCGATATCTTTATTGGCTTTTTGAGTACTTAAAACAATAAGGCTCCCAATTCCTGTATTGATGAGAGCGGAAATAAGAAATGAATTTAAATCATGTTCATTGTAAATCATCGAAACGAGTAATGCCAGAAACATGGCAATACCCTCAACAATAAGCAAAAATCCGAGTACTCTGAATATAATTTTAAAATTCATTCAACGGTAACGATTGCCGGTTATTTATTTGAAATATTTTTCCAATTTTTTTATACCTGTAGGAAGTGTAAATACAACCACTTTATCTCCAACCTGAATCTGGGTGTATCCATGTGCAACGTAACCCACATTTCCACGTATTATCCCCCCGATTTTTGCTTCTTCAGGAAAATCAAGATCTTTAATCGGTTTTTGAGTAATTTTTGCATCCTGTTTGGCAATAAACTCAAAAACCTCTGCATCCGAAGCTGTAAGACATTTTACCTTGGAAATTTCAGCATTCAAAGTAAACCGGTAAATATAACTTGCCGCATTCAACTTTTTATTGATAATGCTACCAATATCCATTTTTTCTGCCAGTCCCATGAAAGCCAGATTTTCTACCTCGGCTACTGTTCGTTTCACTCCGAACGACTTTGCAAGGTGACAGCTCAGAATATTTGTTTCTGAATTCCCTGTGGTAGCTACAAAGGCATCCATATTCTCGATTCCTTCCTCTTTCAACAGGTTAACATTTCTTCCATCGCCGTGAATTACAAGCGCTTTCCCAAACTTGTCAGCAATTTTCTGACATCTTTCAAGGCTGTTTTCAATAACTTTTATTCGATACTGATCTCCCAGTTTTTCAATTGCTTTTTGTGCAACACGGCTGCCACCCAAAAACATAATGTTTTTAACGCCAAACACTTTTTTCCCTGTTAAATCAAAAAGTTCCTGTTGTTCTGCACGGGTCGTTACGAAGAAAACAATGTCACCGTCTCTCACTGAATCGGAACCATTAGGAATTATAGTAGTGTTATCACGATTGATGGCTACAACCAGTATTTGGTTGAATTCAGCAGAAAGGTCTTCAAATGTTTTATTTAAAATAGGGGCGTTGTCACGAACTTTAATCCCCATCAGCAAAAGTTTCCCATTGGAAAATTCAATTAACTGACGAGTCCCCGTCTGTTTTATTGATGCCACAATTTCTTTTGCCGCCAGACTTTCAGGGTAAATCAGTTCGTCGATCCCCATATTTTTTAACTTCTGCCGGTAATTCTCCTTTAGATATTCTGAATTATTTATTCTTGCAATTGTTCTTCCAACTCCCAGATATGATGCCATAGAGCAGGCAAGAACGTTTCTTTCTTCAAAAGGAGTGACAGCAATAAAAAGATCAGCCTTCTGCAGTTCGGTATTCTTTAAATCGCTAAAAGAATGTGCCGATCCAACCACTGTCATTAGATCAACATCGTTACTGATAATCGATAATTTTTCCTGAGAATCATCAAGTAAAACAATATCATGATTTTCTTCGGTTAACATTTTTGCCAAGTGTGTGCCTACCTCGCCGGCACCTGCAATAACAACTTTCATCTGTAGCCTCTATATTTTAGTTCGGCAAAATAAGCTATTAACTTCCTAAATTCCATGAAAATCATAAAATTTAACTGCCGGACTAAAGATTGAATTAATTTAGAAAGTTACCAAATTTTTCTAAATGCTGTTTCAAAAATTGTATTGTGGAATTTGGTTTTGTATTTATTGGGATTCGGAATAAATCTTTTGTTCGTTATAATTATTTCAGCTTTTTTGTTGTATCGACCAGTATCACTTAATTGGATTGGGTTGACGATAAAATCAGGTTTAGCAATTTCCCATAAATATTTTTGAACGCTTTCAAACAAAATTGTTTTTCCTTCAAAATAGACAATACCGTTTTCCAGAAAGAGACTGTGGTTTATTACTGTATCATTAAGAGTAAAAAATTGAGGCGATTTTAATCCTCTTTTTAGCGTTGTTTGTGCAATAGCTTTTTGGATCTGATCATCTGGATTTATATTTTTTTCTGATATAACAAAGTTGAACTTACAATGAATTAGTTCGAGCGTAGCATTCTTTGAATTGTTGTAAATAATTAATTCATTTTTGTTTAAGTTGTTGATGCTGTGGTAAATAAATGTAGAAATCAAAAATAATATCCCAATAAAAATTAAATACAGATAAAAAATTCGTTTTGCTTTCAATAATAGAAAAAGTGCCAGTATTGGAATAAGGATAAATATTAACTGAACCTGAGAAATTGAAGTGTGAAGGACAGAAGAGGGTAGTTGTTGAATGTGACTGAGAAGATAGTAGGCCGATTTTATCATTAAATTGATAATTGTTGCAATAATATTGGACAGAACAGGAATTCCGGAAACAATTAGTAGAAAAATACCTAATGGAATCAGAATCATTACCATGGGGATAATGATGATATTAGTGATCCAAAAATAGGTTGGGAACTGGCCAAAATAATACAGGGTAAACGGAACAGTAGCTATTTGAGCAGCAACTGAAACAGTAAACAAATTCCAAAAAAATTGAACGATTTTGTTTTTTATTTTTAAAAATGAACTGATTTTAGGCTGAAGATAAACTATTCCGAAAACAGCACAGTAAGAGAGTTGAAATCCGGCTCCGAATAAATTATTTGGATTGAAAAGTAAAAGAAAAAAAGCAGAAGCCGCCAGCGAGTTATAAACATTTGATTTTCGTTGTAGCATTTCGCCAACAATAAAGATGCTAAACATAGCAGTTGCTCTCGTTACGGAAGGAGAAAGGCCGGTGATAAAAGCAAAACCCCAAAGCGTAGCAATGGAAATAGCGGTAAAAATAATGCGACCGCTTTTTTGTTTTCTTAAATATCCAAGGAGTAAAACAATAATCCAGAATATAATACCGACATGTAAGCCTGAAACTGCAAGTACATGCATAGCACCTGCGGATGAAAATACATGTTTGGTTTCAGGATCGAGATCCCGTTTATCACCAAGTGTCAAAGCAGACAATATCTCCAATTCCTTTTTATCAATGGGAAGTTTTTGGTAGATATTGAGTAACCTTTGCCGCGTCTTTTCTGCTAAAATTGCTAAGGAATTCTCAGTATATCCTGATTTTATCCAGTTTTGTTTATCGAGATAAACCTGGCGATAAATTTTCTTTCTTTCAAGGTATTTCCGGTAATCAAATTCATAGGGATTTCCAAAGTTTTTGATCGGTTGAGGATTAGTGTGGAAAAAGATAATACTCCCTGGTGGAAGTTTTTCAATATCCATCTCTTTAGAGAAATAGATGATTATTTGTTCATGAGTTGAGAAAACAGTATCATTCCGAATAAATGATTTAATTTCTGCAACTGCTTTGAAAGAATTGGCTTTTTCCTGTGGTACTTCCATTAGTGTTGCTACAAAATTCCCGTTTTTATAAAACTCAGGTTTTTGATTGTATGCCTGGTAAACGAGGATGCCTGTAACCAGGAAAAACAAATTAACTCCCATTCCGAAAACTGTCTGCAGACGGAATGAATATTTAATATTAATGCCTAAAATAATGATTGAAAGGATAATCAATACCGGCAGTGTAAAAGAAAGGATTAAAACCGGTACAAGGGAACCGAAAAAAATTCCACTTGCCAATACAAATGCAAGTCGCAAAAAGGGGATATTCTGAATCGTTCTTTCCAATTTTATCTGTTTGAAGGAAGATAATATTCCATCAAACGTTAAAAATCGGGAGCGGGTTACATTTAACGCACGGGAACTTTTATTTTGTAATGGGGTTGAACCTTACCAAGAGCAATACTGGTAAGCTTACTTTTAAGCAGGCGTTTCCGTAATGGTGATAAATAATCAATAAATAATTTACCTTCCAAATGATCGTATTCGTGCTGAATGACCCGGCCTGAATAACCTTTAAAAATTTCGTCGTGTTCAACAAAATTCTCATCAAAATACTTAATGTGAACTGCGTCCGGACGCGTTATATCTTCCCTGATTTCAGGCAAACTTAAACATCCTTCATTCATAATCCATTCATCACCACTAATTTCGATAACTTCCGGGTTAATGAATACTTTTTTAAAGTCTTTCAGTTCAGGTTCTTCTTCGGCATAAGGACTTGCGTCAACAATAAATATCCGGATTGACATACCAACTTGTGGAGCGGCCAAACCCACTCCATCAGAATAATACATGGTTTCCCACATGTTTTCAATTATTTCTTTTAATCCTTCCATGTCAGGGGAAACCTCTTTTGCCCTTTGCCTTAATATTGAATCTCCGTAAACAGTAACTGCGTATTTCATCTATATCTTACTATTTCTTTTTTGTTCTAAATACCCTTGCAGGATAATGGTTGCACTTACTGCGTCAACCATCGCTTTGTCCTGCCTCTTTTGTTTTTTTACTCCACCGTCGATCATGCTTTGAAAAGCTATTTTCGAGGTAAATCTTTCATCCTGTAGTTCCAGTTTAATCTCAGGATACTTTTGCTGAAATTTCTTTAGGAACGGATTAATGTATCTAACAGCTTCAGAGGCTTCGTTGTTCATTTGCCGCGGATAACCGACAACAACTGTTTCTACTTCCTCTTTTTTAAAATAATCAGCAAGAAAGTCCCAGATATTTTGCGTGGCTATGGTAGTTAACCTGTTGGCTATTAGCTGCAACGGGTCACTTACAGCGAACCCGGTTCTTTTTCTACCATAATCAATTGCAAGAATTCTGGACATACGTAAATTATAAAACGCTGCAAAATTAGATAGAAATACCATAAAAAAAAATTGAATTGTAATCAATGCTATTGTCCATTTAATAATTTAAAGTTGTGTTTATTTTTTTGGCACATCCTTTGTTAATTTTTTTAACAGTACTAGTTTTTTTAAGGCGCCTAAAGAGTAAAGCAATTTATTAAAAGTGAAGTCATGAAAACAATTAAATTCAGACTGCTTGCAACGATGATTACTCTGGCGGCAGTTATTACAGCAACAACCACCTCCGCAACGGCACAGCGACGTACAACTTCTTCAGAGAAAAGCAAAAACGAAAGGGTTCTTAAAAGCGAGGACAGTAGAAAGAAGTCGGTTGAAAAGAAAAATACGAATAGAAATAACGAAGCGCGTTCCCGTTCTTCTGAGAGAACAATCAGAAAATCGACTCAGATAAAACGCAATCCAGCATCTTCAGATTCTCAAAAAAGAAATGAAACATCAAGCAGAAATAAATCTGACCGGACATTCCAGATGAATAATCGTTCCAATCGTGAAAATTCTGTAACGATCAATCAGAACAGAAGAACAGATGAGAGTAAGTCAAATTACCGGACGAATCGTAACTCCAACAGAAACACTTCCGGTTCAACAGTAAATAACCGGGTTTCATCTGATAACAGAAGAAATGAAACTTATTCCGACAACACGCGTAATCGTTCCTCAAATGTTATTAGAACAGATCCTGGAAATTCCCGAGCCGGGAGAGATAACAATTTGAACAGAAGCAACCGGGAAAAATACCGGTTGGATGAAAACGACCGGCGTTACATACCCAACAGAAATTATCATGGGAGTAATTCTTACTGGACAGGAAGAGATCGTCCCGGAAAGATGAATTATAATCATACTGATAAAAGATTTTATCGTAATTACGATTACATTCACTATAAACATTGGAATAGCAGCTGGGAAAATTATCGGTGGAATTTTTATAGCTGGAGGGATTATTACCGGAATTACAATCCGTATTCTTACCGGTATCACAAATATTATTATCATCATCCGGTTTATGGTAACGTTATCCGGCGGTTTATAAATCCTCCGCCGGTGTTTGTTCACAATCATATTAACTACTATTGTTACGACGGGCACTTTTTTAGGTATCACAGGGGAATTGGTTATGTCCTTGTTGATATGCCTTACGGAATGGTTTTCGACTATATTCCCGGAGATTATGAACGTGTCTATATTAACGGTTATCTTTATTTTAGAGTAGGAAACTTGTTTTTTGAATATGATAATTTTGGATTTCATATGATCCATTATCCCGAAAGATATTTTGCCATCGATGTATCGTTCTCCAATAATGGATTCATGTTTTAATCCAATAACTAATACCAAATTATTTTTTTGAATCGGATAACAGGACTACCACCTTTTGGGAGTTCTGTTATTTTTTTAATTTTTGTTTATGTTATATAACTGAATTTGCGTTTTTATGAAAATATTCCGCTATTTTTAAACTTTAATTAATCACCAAAATAAAAAATTATGGGATCAAAATTAAAACGAGATCAATTACCGGACAACCAGGCAAAAAACTGGAGAAAAAACTTCAGTGAAGAGAAAAATAAAACCTTTAATTTAAAGATCCCTAAAATTATCCTTCAAAAGGAAACTTATTTGAATTTAGCGGGTGAAAACGAAAACCGGGTAAGGATATACTTAGGTTTGGAGGCAGACAAAAAGGAAGAAAAATATGAGTTATGTGCGTTTGCAGTTTCATCTTTTCTATTAGGAAGTGGTGATGTTTATGCCGATTATGAAACACCGGTATTTAAGTTAAATATGCCCAACGAAAATTATTCAGAGAAAACACAGGAAGTAATCGAATGTATCAGAAGATATAGGAAATGGCGCTCAGGTATACTGGACTCGGAAGACGAATCGGCCGGTGAAAGACAATACATTTATCCAAATGGATATTTGATGACAAAATTTGAGCTACACGATATATTTATGTCACAAAATAAAAAAGAAGCAGAAATCAATTTTGGTATTTCAAAAAAAATGAGCCTTATGATTTATAGTGGTGTTGCGGATACCAGAGCCGTGACGGATACTTCAGAAGTGTTTGATTTTATGCCAGAGTGCCCTCCATACTGTGATGAAAGAAGTATTTACAATACCTAAATAGATATTTTATTTTTATTAACTGTTTGATCTGGTTTTATAAAGTGGTTTACTATAATCTCATCAGAATAGAGAAGCTTATTAAATAAAAATTTCGGGTATTTTTTAGCATCAAGAAAATCTCTGTAATTCAGACTTTATTTTATAAAATGCCAATAATTTTTTTAATCGGAATACTTGTTTGTGCAATTGCTTTCGCTTCTGGTCTATATTCTTTCCGTTACCTTAATAAAGGCTTTAAATTTTTAGTGATTTTTGCGGGATTTGCTTTTTTTACAGAATTGGGAATGAACATTGCTATCAAATTCAGACATATAGAAAATAATATGCCTGAATTGCATATTTATATCATACTGGAATTTCTGTTCCTGTCTTTATTTTTCCGAGAGGAGTTAAAAGGGTTTGTTAAAAAGAATATCATTTTAGCAATTATTGTCCTTTTTGAAGCTTATCTGTTAACAGACACATTGTTTATTGGGGAACTTCATGTTTATCCCAATATTTCAAGGGCATTGGAAGGCATAATATTACTAACGTTTTCTATTATTCTCTTTTATAAAATACTTGTAGAGGTCAAATATGATAATATCTGGAAGGTTCCTGTAGTTTGGATAAATTTTGCCATGCTTTTATATTTTGCAGGTATCTTTTTTCACATCATTTTGTTCAATGAAATACTAAATTATTCAAGGGAAGTCGCAAAATCATTACAGCATTTATACGAAGTACTTGATATTACTTTTTACCTGATAATTTCAGCTGGTTTTTTTGTGGCAAGAAGATACCGTTCAAACTTGAAATAAATCAGAACTTCAGCTTAACGAATTTAAAATGTTACAGAATTTGAAAAATCCCAAAACAACAATAATTAAGAAAGTTTTACATATCGTTTATTGATTACAACTGGACACCAATACTTTTACCATTCATTCTTGGTTTGTTTAGATTCAAATGGTTTAACACACCGATTCGTTTAATCTACTTGTTTGTAACATACGGAACATTAAACGAAATTACAGTTGGATTATTCATCAAGCTTGCAGGTATAAAAAATACAATGCCTTCCAGTCATTTGTAAGGTTTTATTACGTTTCTGATTTTAGGTTTTTATTTTAGTATTATTTTTAAAGGGTTTATTAATACAAAGGTTATTTATGCTGTTGTTTTTTTTATGAAATTTTTTATCTGATTAATTCCTTTTTTATCCAAAGTATTTACAAATATCCGTCTGTGCCACGAACCATCAGTTCTGTTATTTATATTTTGTTCGCCCTGATTTATTTCTCCGCTCTTAACGCAATATTTTACATTTTAATAACCGTTGGATTTATCGTGTGCAGGCCAATCAATAAAAAGAATTCCATTTAAATATCCGGATTACAATTATAGTTTTCATAACCGCAATTCTTTGAATTAACTTTTGTTGATTATCTTAGCATGGCTTTAGGTAACTAGGAGAAATACAAATTTTAAAACTTAACTTATTTTCATCTGTGGAGAGTAATGAAATAGTAATAGTCTATTTTATTGGTACTTTTGGGATGGTGCTACTGGCAGCCGCTATTTTTTTCTTTTTTATAACCTATCAGAAAAGGTTGTTAAAAAAGCAGGTTGAACTAAACGAAGTAAAAGCAGCGCAGCAGGAACGATTATTACAAAATACCATATTTGCCCAGGAAAAAGAACGCCGGCGGGTAGCACAGGATTTGCACGATGAAGTAGGAGCTATGCTTTCGGTAGTAAAATTGAATGTCGGACGGTTGGAAAAAAAATCTGTTGAACCCGATTCCATAAATATAGTAGTTGAAACAAAGTCATATCTCGATGATGTGATTACGCAGGTAAGAAGGATATCAAGGGCATTGCTACCTCCTTCGCTTGAAAAACTTGGGTTGTTTAATGCATTACAGGAATTGGGGAACTGGGTAAACAAAGCAGATGCTGTCGTTGTTGAATATTACAAAATAGGAGAGCAGTTTCGTTTTGACAGCGAAAAAGAACTGGCGTTATTTCGAATAATCCAGGAATTACTAAATAACTCGCTTAAGTATGCGGAAGCAGACCGAATTACAATTACACTTAAATTTGAAGGGAATTGTGTTTGTGTAGCCTACAACGACAACGGTAAAGGATTTAATATGGATGAGAAAATGAATACGGGTCTGGGATTAAAAAACCTGGAAAGCCGTACACAATTGCTAAAGGCAAAGTTTAAAATGAAATCGAATATTGGGAAAGGAACTTCAGCATTTATATGTTTAAATACAATAGTTTAAAATGAACCGGGGAAAAGCTGGAGTAATAATCACTGATGACCATAAACTTTTTCGAAAAGGTATTGCAGCACTGCTTTCCGATTTTGATTTTATTGAAGTGATAGGAGAGGCAGGTAATGGACTTGAACTCCTCGAATTATTAAAGATTACTGATCCAAAACCGCTTGTTATTTTACTTGACCTTCGTATGCCGGTAATGGATGGCCCCGAAGTACATAAGGAAATAAAAAATCTCTATCCTGAAATAAAAGTCATTATTCTTACCATGGAAGACGACCAGCAAATGATTGCGCATTTGATTCAGGAAGGTGTTAATGGGTATTTACTAAAAAGTGCTGAACCTGATGAAATGGAACTTGCACTGAGAAAGGTAATTCAAAATGATTTTTATTTTTCTGACAGCATTTCAACGATGATAATGAAAGGGCTTTTTAATAATAAAATGGAACAGAAATCGGACGATATAAAACTTACTACACGGGAACATGAGGTTTTACGCCTGATTTGCAAAGAGCTCACAGCAGCAGAAATTGCCGAACAACTATATCTTTCTGTTCGGACCGTTGAAGGTTACCGCGCCAAATTACTAAGTAAGACACAGACAAAAAATATGGCTGGTCTTGTTTTATATGCCGTTAAAAATAAACTAATTGATATATAAAAAAAGGAGCCTCTACCAAGAGACCCCAACGGATATTCCGTAAACCTCATTTTGTCTGCCGGTTCCGGTATCGGGAGAGACGTTTTTGGATAGGTCACCGAAACCCGACTAAACTCCAGTAAAAGGTTATACTCGTGTAAGAGAGTAAATTCATTAGAAAGGAAACTTGCATTTATAAATTAATTTACTGTATCAAAGTTCAGGTATTAACTACAAAAAAAAAAGAGTGTTTATACGCAATTTTTGTACGTAGAAATACCTGTATTAAGATTTGAAAATAAAAAAGCCGTTCAATTTGAACGGCTTTTCAAGTATCGATTTGTTAATCTTTATTTCAAATTTGCCTGTGCAGCTGCTAAACGTGCAATTGGCACACGGTAAGGTGAACAACTTACATAGTTCATTCCAACACTGTCGCAGAATTTTACTGAAGAAGGTTCTCCTCCATGTTCGCCACAAATTCCAATCTTTAAATTTGGTTTAACGCTACGTCCTTTTTCAACACCCATTTTTACAACTTGTCCAACACCTTCCTGGTCAAGAACCTGGAAAGGATCGTTTTTCAGGATGCCTTTTTCAATGTAAATAGGTAAGAATTTACCTGCATCGTCACGTGAATAACCAAAAGTCATCTGGGTTAAGATCGTTCGTTCCAAATGAGAAAAATTCAGCTACTTCAGCAATCTTGATCAGCAGTAATAGCTGCACGTGGAATCTCGATCATGGTTCCAACCAAATAATCAATGTTGCTACCTTTTTCTTCAAAAACCTTTTTAGCAGTTGAGTTAATAATATCAGCCTGCATTTTTAATTCTTTTACGGTACCAATTAAGCGGAACCATAATTTCAGGACGTGCATCAACACCTTTTTGTTTTAAATTAACTGCAGCTTCAATAATAGCACGTGCCTGCATTTCTGTAATTTCAGGATAGGTATTTCCCAAACGGCAACCACGGTGACCTAAGCATCGGGTTGAATTCATGAAGATCTTCAACAATGCTTTTACTTCTTCAACAGAAATTCCCATTTCGTCAGCCATTTCTTTCTGATTGGCTTCTTCGTGAGGAACAAATTCGTGTAACGGTGGATCAAGTAAACGAATAGTTACACCATAACCCAGCCATTGCTTCAAGAATTCCTTCGAAATCTTCGCGCTGGTAAGGCAATAATTTATCTAATGCTTTTCGTCTTTCAACTTCTTCTGTAGCAAGTATCATTTCGCGCATCGCTTTAATTCTTTCACCTTCAAAAAACATGTGCTCTGTGCGGCAAAGTCCAATTCCTTCAGCACCAAATTCGCGTGCAACTTTTGCATCGTGAGGAGTGTCGGCGTTGGTACGAACTTTCATGCGTGTGAATTTTGTCAGCCAAATTCATGATTTTTGCAAAATCGCCACTCATTTCAGGATCCATCGTGGCTACTTTACCTTCATATACTTCACCGGTAGTCCATTTAACGAAATCCAGTCTCCTTCTTGAAATTCTTTTCCATCGATATTCATTACGCGGGTTTTGTAATTTATTTTTACAGTACCTGCACCCGATACACAACATTTACCCATTCCACGGGCAACAACAGCAGCGTGTGAAGTCATTCCACCACGAGCAGTTAAAATTCCTTTTGCAATGTTCATTCCTTCCAAATCTTCAGGAGAAGTTTCGGTACGAACTAAAACAGACTGCAGGATATTTTTGCAGCTTCATCGGCAAAGAAAACAACCTGACCTGTTGCAGCCCCCGGAGATGCGGGCAACCCTTTTGCCAAAACAGTCGCTGTTTTCATAGCAGCAGTATCAAAAACCGGATGAAGTAATTCGTCCAATTTCGCAGCATCAACACGATTTAAAGCAGTTTTTTCATCAATTCGGCCTTCTTCCAGCATATCGATAGCAATTTTACCATTGCAGCACCAGTACGTTTTCCGTTACGGGTTTGTAATAACCATAATTTGCCTTCCTGAATGGTAAATTCCATGTCCTGCATATCACTGTAATGATCTTCCAGTTTTTGCTGAGTTTCATTCAGTTGTTTATAAAGTTCTGGCATTGCTTCTTCCAAGAGAAGGGTATTTTGAAGCTCTTTCTTCCTCACTAATTCCTTGTAAAGCAGCCCATCTTTTTGAACCTTCAAGTGTAATTTGCTGTGGTGTACGAATACCAGCAACAACGTCTTCACCTTGAGCATTAATCAAATATTCACCGTTGAAAATATCTTCACCAGTACCGGCATCACGAGTAAATGCAACACCAGTAGCCGATGTGTCACCCATGTTGCCAAAAACCATGGCCTGAACATTTACAGCAGTTCCCCACTCATCAGGAATTTGTTCCATTCTACGGTAATATATTGCACGAGGATTATTCCAACTTCCGAAAACTGCAGCAACAGCACCCCATAATTGTTCCCATGGATCAGTTGGAAAATCTTTTCCAGTAACTTTTTTTACTGCAGCTTTAAAACGTGCAACCAATTCTTTTAAATCATCGGTGGTGAAATCAGTATCTAATTGGATACCTTTTTCTTCTTTTAATCCATCTATTATTTCTTCAAAAGGATCGATTTCCTCTTTGCTCGCTGGTTTCATATCCATAACTACATCGCCGTACATTTGTACAAACCGTCGATATGAATCCCATGCAAAACGTGAGTTTCCTGATTTATTTGCAATAGCTTCAACAGCATCTTCGTTCATACCAAGGTTAAGGACTGTATCCATCATTCCCGGCATTGAAGCTCTCGCACCTGATCGAACGGATACAAGACATGGATTTTCTTTGTCTCCAAATTTTGTATCAGTAAGTTTTTCCACATGCAAAACAGCCGCTTCAACTTCAGCTTTAATAAGTTCAAATGTAGCATCCTGTCCCTGTTCATTATACATAGTACAAACTTCAGTAGTAATTGTAAATCCCGGAGGAACAGGTACTCCGATTAAGTTCATCTCAGCAAGGTTTGCTCCTTTACCTCCAAGGAGGTTTTTCATGTCTGCTTTACCTTCTGCATGGCCGCCGCCAAAGGTATATACATGTTTAGCCATAAATTATATTTTTTAGTTATTTGTATTTGAAATTTTGAATCTTCTTTTTTTCGGGCTGCTAAAGTAATTTTATTTTTCCTTTCTACGAAAAGATCAGCTATTATAATGCTGAAATTAAGGTATGTGTAATTTCTGCTTAATATTCGTGTATTATTTTTTACAATTCCTTTAATAAAAGTTCATTTTTTAAAAATCCTCTGCAACAAGTTGTGGTCTAAATATTATTTCTTTTGAAAGAGCTTTAAATATACGCATTCTGAGGCAGTTCAGGATTATTATTTTATGTTTATCTTTTTGATTATGAAGTATTAACATTCTTTAACTTTGATTCAGATGCGTTAACTTATTTCTGTATTATTTTTGTATGAAAGTTTCATTGTAAAGTGTTTTTTCATAGAAAATAGATTGGGTTAGGTTAAAGAAGCAAGAATAATTTTATTCTTGCTTCTTTGTTTTCTGCCAGATTTTCAGCACACCTTTTCCATTTCAGGTTAATTTTTCACTTATTTGTTTGGTTTTATGACATGCTGACATTCAGTAAGTTATGGCTTGTTTTTTGATTCGTGTATTTGCTTAAAGAAGAAAGAGTTATGATTAATTTAAATAATTTCACAATTAAAGCGCAGGAAGCTATTCAACATGGTTTCCAAATAGCACAAGGTAACAATCAGCAGGCCATTGAAACGGGCCATATTTTTAAAGGTCTGTTTTATTCGGCTGAAAATGTTACTGGTTTTTTGCTCAAAAAGCTTGGAGTTGATGTTGCAGTTTTTCAGCAAGCAGTAGATAAGATTATAGAATCTTATCCCAGGGTTACGGGTGGCGAACAGTACCTGTCGAATGCCGCAAATCGTGTTTTACAGAAATCAGTCGGACTGGCACAGGAAATGGGTGACCAGTTTGTATCGGTTGAGCATATTTTACTGGCTCTGCTTGATGCCGGTGATTCGGTTAGCCAGATGATGAAAGATAATGGTATATCCAAAAAAGAACTAAAGGCAGCTATTCAGGATTTGAGGAAAGGTTCCAAAGTTGATAGTCAAACGGCAGAAGATAAATTCAACTCACTAAACCGTTTTGCATTGAATTTAAATGAAAGAGCTCGTTCCGGGAAACTTGATCCGGTCATTGGCAGGGACGATGAAATTCGACGCATTTTGCAAATATTGTCGAGAAGGACAAAAAACAACCCGATTCTGATTGGTGAACCGGGTACCGGGAAAACTGCGATTGCTGAGGGGTTGGCTCATAGAATTGTTCGCGGAGATGTGCCTGAAAACCTGAAATCGAAGCAGGTTTTTTCGCTGGACATGGGAGCGCTTATTGCAGGTGCAAAATATAAAGGTGAATTTGAAGAGCGTTTAAAGGCTGTGGTAAACGAAGTTATCCAAAGCAATGAGGAAGTAGTTTTGTTTATCGATGAAATTCACACGCTGGTTGGTGCCGGGAAAAGTGAAGGTGCGATGGATGCAGCAAACATTTTGAAACCTGCTCTTGCCCGTGGCGAACTTCGTGCAATAGGGGCTACAACGCTTAGCGAGTATCAAAAATATTTCGAAAAAGATAAAGCGCTTGAGCGGCGTTTCCAGGTAATTCATGTGGATGAACCCGACACATTGAGCGCAATTTCCATTCTTCGCGGAATAAAAGAAAGGTATGAAAATCATCACAAAGTCAGGATAAAAGATGATGCAATTATTGCGTCGGTAGAATTGTCACAGCGGTATATCAGCGACAGGTTTTTGCCCGATAAAGCCATCGATTTAATGGATGAAGCTGCCGCGAAACTGCGGCTGGAAATGGATTCTGTTCCTGAAGAGTTGGATGAAATTGAACGTCGCGTCAAACAACTCGAAATTGAACGTGAAGCAATTAAACGTGAGAAAGACACCAAAAAACTTTCAGCATTGAGTGAAGAAATTTCGAATCTGAAAGAAGAGCAGTCGAGATTACGGGCTAAATGGCAATCTGAAAAATCGGTAATTGATAATATTCAGAAAAAGAAGCTGGAGATAGAAGATTACCGGAGAGAAGCGGAAGAGGCAGAGCGCCAGGGAAATTATGAACGCGTGGCAGAGTTACGTTATGGCAGGGTTAAAGAGGCAGAAAAAGAAATTGACAGGCTGAAAAAAGAACTGGATCAGATGAAAGAAGGGGAGAGCCTGATCAAGGAAGAAGTGGACAGCGAAGACATTGCTGAAGTAGTTGCTAGATGGACCGGAATACCGGTTTCGAAAATGATGCAGAGTGAACGCGAGAAATTGCTTCAGATGGAGGACGAATTACATAAAAGAGTCGTTGGTCAGGAAGAAGCTATTGAAGCCGTTTCTGATGCAGTCCGGCGTAGCAGGGCAGGGTTGCAGGATGCCAATCGTCCCATCGGATCATTTATTTTTCTTGGATCGACCGGTGTTGGGAAAACTGAATTGGCAAAGGCACTGGCGGAATATTTGTTCGACGACGAGAACATGATTACGCGAATCGACATGTCTGAATACCAGGAAAAATTCTCGGTTACAAGGTTGATCGGTAGTCCTCCCGGTTATGTTGGATATGATGAGGGGGGCCAACTTACGGAAGCGGTTCGTCACAAACCTTATTCTGTAATTCTCTTTGATGAAATTGAAAAAGCACACCCGGATGTTTTTAATGTTTTGTTACAGGTACTGGATGACGGACGATTAACGGATAATAAAGGAAGGACAGTAAATTTCAAAAACACAATAATTATTATGACTTCCAACCTGGGATCGCAACTTATTCAGGAAAGCATCGATTTGGCAAATACTGACGGTGAATTGCCCGACATGGATAAATTAAAATATCACTTGATGGGTTTGTTAAGGCAAACTATTCGCCCTGAATTTTTAAACCGGATAGATGAAACCATTGTATTCAAGCCGCTGACCCGGGAAAACATAACTGAAATTGTACGCATGCAGTTTGCACAGGTGTTGAAACGTTTATCAGGAACCGATATTAAAATTGAAATTACGCCGGCTGCAGTTAATTGGTTGGCCAACATTGGTTACGAACCTCATTTTGGCGCCCGACCAGTAAAACGGATTCTGCAACGTTATGTACTGAACGAACTTTCGAAGAGGATTTTGGGAGGTTCGGTAGATAAGAGCAAAATAATTGTAATCGATGTAAAAGGTGGCGAACTGATCTTTAAGAATTAAGTTCTGCAAACTTTTTCGGATAAACATATTTGGCATAGATCAGGAAACAGGCCATAAAAACGTTTACCACATAATTAAAATAAAGTGGAAAATGGAGTGAGCCTGTTTCCAGGTCGCCAACAACAATGTAATAAAATGTAAGCAGTTCACCTCCAAACCACAGCCATAAAAATAGCACACTCAAATCTTTTACGCTTTTTGACCGGAAAGTTTTTACTACCTGTGGAAGCCCGCAAATGGCAAACAGAATATTTCCGATCCAGCCGACGGTTTCATTAATCATAATAATTGAAAAATATTTATTGACTTTTTATCAGATCATTCAAGTAGTTTAAGGCATCACTCAAATCTTTTTCAACCATATCCAATAAAGCAGGGATTTCTTCCTTGTCATTATTTTCAGCAAGGAGCTGAATCGTTTTTAGGTTTTTACCTGTATCTTCCATTCCGAAAATCAATACCGATGATTTTGCCGTGTGTACTTCCCGGGCGAGATTTTCCATTTCATCCTTTTCCCAAAAAGCCTGAATATTCTCTAAAAATTCAGGAATTTGGCTTGTGAAAATTCCTATCATTTCGTTTTTAAAAGTAGGGTCGCCTGCTGAAATCTGATCGATTTGACTCAGATTTACAATTTGGTTTTGTTCTTGCATGGTTTCTGATAATGGATTGCAATTTAATAAAATATTGTTAATAATTCTTTTCTGCAAACGCTGATTTATTTCATGTGTAAGCTATATTTGAATCCATAGTTTTGTGAAAATTAATTTATTCGGAAATGAAGGTTACAGCGTTTAATCAGATACATAAAAAGTTGGGGGCAAAGATGGTGGAATTTGCCGGTTACCAGATGCCCATTGAATATAGCGGAATAAAGGATGAACATATGACGGTTCGCGAGGCCGTGGGAGTTTTTGATGTTTCGCATATGGGAGAATTTTGGGTTAAGGGGCCACACGCGCTGAATTTGATTAAAAGAATAACATCAAACGACCCGACCCTTTTAAGCCCAGGGCAGGCACAATATACCTGTTTCCCAAACGGGAAAGGCGGAATTGTGGATGATTTGCTTGTTTATTGTTACGAGCCGGAAAAATATATGCTGGTTGTTAATGCCGCCAATATTGAAAAAGACTGGAACTGGGTTGTGAGTCAGAATAATTTAGGTGCTGAGCTTGAAAACTCATCTGATCACATCAGCCAGTTGGCAGTTCAGGGGCCAAAAGCAACTACAACATTGCAAAAACTGACATCAGTTAATCTTTCAGAAATAAAATATTACACATTCGTTACCGGTGAAATAGCAGGTGTAAAAGATGTAATAATCTCTGCCACAGGTTATACTGGGGCAGGTGGTTTTGAACTCTACTTCTACAATTCTGAAGCTGAAAAGATTTGGAATGCTGTTTTTGAAGCCGGTGCAGAATTCGGAATAAAACCAATTGGCCTGGCAGCCCGCGATACTTTACGGCTGGAAATGGGATACTGTTTATATGGAAATGATATTGATGATACAACTTCACCTATTGAAGCCGGATTAGGCTGGATAACCAAATTTAATAACGGCAGGCAATACATTGACCGTGAGTTTCTTACTATGCAGAAAAATGAAGGCGTTACACGCCGGTTACGCGGTTTTGTTATGCGGGAAAGAGGAATTCCACGCCACGGTTACGACCTGGTGAATGCAGAAGGAACTAAAATTGGGCATGTTACCTCAGGAACTATGTCGCCTGTGCTGAATCAGGGAATTGGAATGGGTTATGTTGCTAAAGAATATTCTGCTTTCGGAACACAAATTTTTGTACAGATTCGTAATAAAGCAATTCCTGCTGAAATCGTAAAAGTTCCTTTCATTTAGAATAACGGATTAATAAAAATGATACAGGCTGCCATATTGGTGGCCTTTTTTGTTTCGCTTTTGTTGAGATAACAAAACAAGGGTTGGTAATTGATTTTTAATGAGATGTAAAATAATTGAAATCAATTCTGAATTTTAAATTAAAAATATATGGAGAATGAGTTTTGTCATTTATCTTTGAAGGAATTTAATGTTATAAAACTCAATTTTTAATTTGATATATTGATTTTTCTCATCTGCAAACCATCAACTAATCACGAACTTTGTCATGCGTTTGCAACGGAAATGGTATTATGTCGTTCACCTTTAATTTGTTGTAAAAATGAAGAAACACAATTTTTATGCCGGGCCATCTATATTGCCGCAGTTTACGATTGAAAAGACTGCTGAAGCAGTAAAGGATTTTGCCGGTACCGGTCTATCAGTAATGGAAATATCTCATCGAAGCAAAGAATTTGTTGCTGTTATGGATGAAGCACAAGCGTTGGTAAAAGAGCTTTTAAATGTACCCGATGGATACTCGGTTCTTTTTCTGCAGGGAGGCGCGAGTACACAGTTTTTAATGGCACCGTATAATTTGATGAATAAAAAAGCTGCATATTTAAATACCGGAGCATGGTCAAAAAAAGCAATTAAAGAAGCCAAATTTTTAGGAGAAGTTGTAGTTGTAGCATCGTCAGAAGATGCCAACTTTAATTATATCCCGAAAAATTTTGAGGTACCGGCTGATGTAAGTTATCTTCACTATACAAGCAATAACACCATTTTTGGAACCAGGGTAAATACCCCAAAAGTTGACGTTCCATTGGTTGCTGATATGTCATCCGATATTTTCAGCTGTCCTGTTGATATTTCAAAATATGACCTGATTTATGCCGGAGCGCAAAAAAATCTTGGACCTTCAGGAGCTACACTGGTAATTATAAAAAATGAAGCTTTAGGGAAAGTTGAACGGCCAATTCCAACCATGCTTAATTACCAGACACATATTGATAGCGGCTCCATGTTCAATACCCCGTCAACACTTCCGGTGTATGCCAGTTTGCAAACCTTGCGGTGGCTTAAAGAACTTGGTGGGGTAGAAGCGATCGAACGAATAAATGCTGACAAAGCTGCTATTTTGTATAATGAAATCGACCGAAACAAGCTTTTCGAATGTACGGTGCCTCATATTGCAGACCGTTCGCTAATGAATGTAACTTTTGTAATGACGCTTGAATATGCATCGCTCGAAGCTGAATTCCTTTCATTTGCCACATCAAAAGGAATGGTAGGGATTAAAGGACACCGGTCAGTTGGCGGGTTCAGAGCTTCGATTTACAATGCCATGCCAAAAGAAAGTGTACAGGCACTGGTAGATTGTATGCAGGAATTTGAAAAGATGAAACTTGCATAAAAAATATAATAAGGAAATGCGGGACCAACATCCTGCATTTTTTTCGAATTAAAAATTGAGTATGAGAAAAATATTAGTAGCCACTGAAAAACCATTTGCATCTGAAGCAGTAAGAAAAATTAGTAAAGTATTCCATAAAGCCGGTTACGAGGTCGAATTTCTTGAGAGTTATATGTCGAAGAATGAGTTACTTGAAGCGGCAGTTGATGCAGAAGCTTTGATCGTTCGAAGTGATATTATTGACAATGAGGTTTTTGATCATGCGGAGAACCTTAAAATTGTAGTTCGTGCCGGTGCAGGTTTCGATAACATTAATCTCGAAGAAGCCACAAATCACAGAGTGGTTGTAATGAATACTCCGGGGCAAAATGCAAATGCCGTTGCCGAACTGGCAGTTGGAATGGCCATATTTGGCATTCGTGAAATGTTTAGTGGAAACCCGGGAGGCGAACTTCGCGGAAGGACTCTTGGATTACATGGTTTTGGTTTTGTGGCCCGTAATGTTTTCCGTATTGCACGTGCACTGGGAATGAAAGTAATCGTTTATACGCGATATAGTAAACATGCGGCGGCAGCAATCGGGTTGAAAGTTACTAACTCGCTTGAGCAGTTATATGAAAAGAGTGATGTTGTTTCCATTCATGTTCCGGCACGGGGAGAGCATATCAAATCGGTAAGTTACGAGGTACTGAAACATTTGAAAGACGGAAGCATTATTGTAAATACTGCCCGAAAAGAGGTAATCAATGAACCTGACCTGGTGAGAGTCATGAAAGAAAAGCCAGGCATAAAATACATGGCTGATGTTACGCCTGATTGTGTAAATATTTTCGAGGAGAAATTTAAGGGACGTTTCTTTTTTACGCCTAAGAAAGCAGGTGCGCAAACCGCAGAAGCCAATATAAATGCTGGTGTTGCAGCAGCAGAACAAATAGTTGAGTTTTTTGAAAAAGGAGATTGTACTTTTCAGGTGAATAAATAATAGCCCCCATTTAATATCCCCTCGAAAGGGAGAAATCAAAGAAGAAATATGTTATTTGTAGATAAAATAATCAAATCTGATTTATATTTTTGAATGTCTTTTATCTATTCTAAAATCTAAAAATTTAAAAATGGCAATAATAAAACCATTTAAAGGGCTGAGGCCGCCAAAAAATGTTGTTGAAGAACTGGCTTGTCTGCCTTATGATGTAATGAATTCTGAAGAAGCTGCATTAATGGCTGAAGGCAAGGAAAAATCGTTGCTGCGTATTACAAAGGCTGAAATTGAATTACCCGGTGTGGAAGATATTCATTCTGCAGAGGTTTATAATAAAGCAGTAGAAAATTTTGAAAAGTTTCAAAACAAAGGCTGGCTGGTAGAGGATGAAGTACCTCAATATTATATTTATGCACAAACCATGAATGAGAAAACCCAGTATGGGATTGTTGGTGCAGCAGCTTGCTCAGATTATGAAAACGGGATCATAAAAAAACATGAACTTACACGGCCTGAAAAAGAAGATGACAGGATGGTACTTACACGGTATCTGAACGCCAATATTGAACCGGTGTTCTTTGCTTACCGTGCCGTTCCCGAAATCGATGAAATTGTAAATAAAGTGGTTTCAGAAAACGAAGCTGAATATGATTTTGTTGCCGAAGATGGTTTTGGCCATCATTTTTGGGTGATTAAAAATCCCGATTTAAACCGACGCATTGAACAACTTTTTGCTGAAAAAGTTCCATTTACTTATGTGGCCGACGGGCATCACCGAACTGCTGCTGCAGCAAGAATCGGACTGGAAAAAACAGCTCAGAATCCAAATTACACCGGGAATGAAGAGTATAACTATTTTATGGCTGTTCACTTTCCTGATGATCAGTTGCAAATTATTGATTACAATCGCGTTGTAACTGATTTGAATGGTCTGACAGATGATGAATTTTTAAATGAATTGGGGAAAGGATTTTCGTTAAAAAAAATTGGAAGTAAAATATTTAAACCGGAGAATTTGCATGAATTTGGGATGTACCTTTCAGGAAGTTGGTACAAATTAAATGCAAAACCTGGTACTTTTGATGATGCAGATCCAATTGGTGTTCTTGATGTTACGATTTTATCAAAGCAAGTTTTGGATCCGATTCTGGATATTAAAGATCTAAGAACATCAACCAGAATAGATTTTGTTGGGGGAATCCGAGGATTAAAAGAACTACAGAAAAGAGTAGATTCAGGAAAAATGAAAGCGGCTTTTGCATTGTTCCCGGTTTCGATGCAACAATTGATTAATATAGCTGACAGTGGAAATATTATGCCGCCGAAAACTACCTGGTTTGAACCAAAACTTCGGTCAGGACTCGTTATTCATAAACTGGATTAAATATGCGCTTAGTGGATTGAAAACGCTTAGCGTGTTTCATTCGAAATTAACTTGATATTATAAAATCAAAGTCCCGGGGAATTTTCTTCGGGATTTCTTTTTTGCAAAAAACACCTAAACTAGTCAATGTCCTGTTTCGTCACATAAATTTTGGCTAAATTCAACACTTTAAAATTTCATTATGGATTTTGACGAAATTACACTGACAAATTTATATAAACGGAGAAAAACCGATCGGGATATTTTTCAGGAACTAATGCCAACCAAGGTTAAAGAAGTTCTGTTGATTGCTAACTTGTACGATTCTTATTCCATTGTTCGTGAAGGCCAGTTCAGCGATAAGATTTTTGGTGAATATCTGCAGTTGAATTTATATGCGGCGCCTCGTTTTACCAGTGTAAACTCAAAGCAGGATGCAATTCTAACGCTTAAGCACATGGACTTTGACATCATTATTGTGATGGCCGGAGTTGATAAAAGTGCAGCTATTGATACAGCAAGGGACATTAGTGAATTACGTCCCAATGCTCCATTGCTCTTGTTGGTAAATAATAATGCTGATCTTCCGTATTTTCAGGCGGAAGGGAAAAACCTGAATTTTATTGACCGGATATTTGTCTGGAACGGAAATTCCAATGTTTTCCTGGCCATGATCAAATATATCGAGGACAAAAAAAATGTAGCCCGCGATACGCAAAACGGTAATGTGCGTGTAATACTTTTGGTAGAAGACAGCATTCAGTACTATTCGCGTTATTTGCCGATGCTTTATACCACTGTGATGACTCAGACGCAGATACTGGTGAAGGAAGACGCCGCCGATGAACTGCATAAAATTCTGAAAATGAGGGCTCGTCCAAAAGTGATTTTAGTAAGTACCTACGAAGAGGCTGTCCGAATTATTCATAGTTACAGACGGTATATTTTGTGTGTAATTTCTGACGTTAAATTTGAAAGAAATGGCGTTGACGATGATGATGCCGGCTTTGAATTGCTGAAATATGCCAAAGAGAACTTCCGGTTTCCAATACCGCTTTTACTGCAGTCGCACGATATTACAAATGCAAGCAGGGCAAAAGAAGTAGACGCAGATTTCATCAATAAAAATTCAGAAAGTTTGTCGATGGACATTCTTAATTTTTTGTATCGCCGGTTGGGATTTGGAAACTTTATTTTTAAAGGGCAGGATGGAAAACCGCTGGGAGAAGCACAAAATCTGGAGAAGTTTCAGCGGATGTTTCGGGAGATTCCTGCGGATGCGTTGCTGTATCACGGAAGCCGGAATTCGTTTTCAACTTGGTTAATGGCCAGGGGAGAAATCAATATGGCTGAACGACTAAGGCCGATACAAACCCAGGATTTCAAATCGGCGGAAGAACTCCGGGATTTTTGCCTCAACGTTTTCAGGGAAGTAAGATTTGAAAAGCTCAAAGGAACGATCGTAAATTTCAATCCAGCACTGGTACATTCCAATCAAATGGTAGTTCGGCTGGCAAAAGGATCACTTGGAGGGAAAGGTCGAGGAATAGCTTTCATCTGCCACATTATTGAAAACATAGATTTTAAAAAGCTGGTTCCCAATCTGAACATCCGAATTCCGTCAACGGCAGTTTTAGGGGCCCTTGAGTTTGAAAAGTTTATTGAGACTAATAATCTTTACGATGATATTTATTCACTAAATGATTTTGAATCAATTCGGGTTCATTTTCTTGAATCAGAATTTGATGAAAAAATTAAACGCAGACTTCGTGAGTACCTGAAAGAAATGCAAGAACCACTGGCAGTAAGATCTTCTGGTTTATTCGAAGATTCGTTATTGCAACCGTTTTCCGGTGTTTATGCCACTTACCTGATTCCAAATAATCATCCTGATCCCGAAGTACGTTACCAGCAACTGGAAACGGCAATAAAACTGGTTTACACCAGTATTTTTACCGATACTGCGCAAGCATACTTCGAGGCAGTGAATTATAAAATTGAAGAAGAGCGAATGGCAGTTATTATTCAGGAGGTGATTGGTCATAATTACAATGAAAAATATTACCCGACGGTTTCCGGTGTAGCGCAATCGTATAACTATTATCCAATTTCTTATATGAAACCTGAAGATGGTTTCTCGGTAGCTGCAGTTGGCCTGGGAATGTATGTGGTTGGGGGCGAGAATTCCTATCGTTTTTGTCCGCAATATCCAAACATCAATCCAACTTCTGTAGGCGATCAGGTTCGCGATTCACAAAAAGGGTTTTACGCACTCGATCTTTCCAACTCAACTCCAGACCTGGTTTTGAATGGAGAAGATGCTTCCATTAAAAGATTCAGAATAAAAGAAGCGCAGCCCGACGGAACACTCGATCATTGTGCATCAACGTATGATACGGAAAATGATATGCTTATTCCCGGGAGTTTATGATAAAGGTCCGCTTGTTGTAAATTTTGCCAATATTTTGAAATATGATTATTTGCCATTGGCTGAAACACTTCAAATGTTGCTGAAACTATTTAAAGAAGCCATGGGATCGCCGGTGGAAATTGAATATGCAGTTGACCTTGAACCGGCAGAAAACAAACTGCCCACTTTCTATTTGCTACAGATAAAGCCGCTGATTAGAATTGAGGAACAGGTTGAAATTGACCTGGACACAGGTAGAAGACGATAATATTTTTATGTATGCAGAACAAGGAATGGGAAATGGAAAAATAGAAAGTATCAGGGATGTGATTTATGTTGACCCGGAAAATTCGATAAAATGCAAACCAAACAAATGGCACGTGAAATTGGCGAATTCAACCGGGAAATGGAAGCAGCTGGGAAGGAATATATTCTTATCGGTCCCGGACGCTGGGGGTCACGCGATCCATATACCGGAATTCCGGTGTATTGGGCAAATATCTCAAAGGCGCATATCATTGTTGAAATCGGTTTACCCGGTTTCCATTTGGATGCTTCTCTTGGATCGCACTTTTTTCATAACGTTACTTCAATGAATGTTGGCTACTTTTCAGTTCCGTACAATTCAAAAAAATCAAAGTTGAAACTGGAAGCATTGACGCAACAAAAAGTGGTGAAGGAAACTGAATATATTAAACATGTAGTGTTTGATAAACCACTCACCGTCTTAATGGACGGGAAACATCGGAAGGCTTTGATTCATTGCTAAGGTTGCTTGAACGGTTAGTACAAGAATAGTTGCCTGGTCGATTACGGGTATTATTCCATTAGCCTCAAAGCAAAATCAAGTTGTGTGTCAATTCCTTTTAAAAAATCAGATATTTGGCGATTTACGGTACAATCTGGATACGTCCCGTGTCCGCTCTTTTTGGCGCGTGGAACAGCTGTCCAATATTCCCAAAGGTGTATCTGTACATAAAACTTTGAATTTGGCTAAGATTTACCGTGGCTTTTCCTGTAAAATCACCGGTTTGCAGATCGATACTTGTTTCAATGTCTTTCGTTTCACTTCTGTTTACAACATTAACAATTACTTTTTTTGCCGACTCATTCAGCACTGCGGTAACATCCAGATTGGGTATGTTTTTAAATACCTCATTGTCGTAACTGCCACAATCCGTGTGAACATTGAGCGAAATACCCAGCGCATTGTTTGAGAAAATATAAAAAGTATAATAATTGGAATTTTTAAAGTCACCTTCAGGACTGTTTCCAACCAGGCTTGTAATCATTGTTAAGTTGGCCATTCTTACCACATTGGCGTGACGGATAAATGAATTCAGATGTTGAGCAAGTAGCAATGAACTGGATAATCCTCCAAAACCGCCGGAATATTCATCAAAAGAAATATAAACCGGTCTTGTCGACTCTGATTTTACCATCGCTTTTTTAATGAGAACCTGTGTGGTTTCAATTTTTTGATCCGATACAACATCAGTCAACCCTGCTTTCGTAGGCATCAACCGCCTGAAAGCAAAAAGCGAACAGCAAACCTATGCTGAAGTACACGACGAAAAAATTACCGGGTTGTTTTACCTGCTGGTAAGTTTTTCGCATCATCCGGATGCACAAATACAAAAAGCAGCCCTCAGTTTGCTGGATATTTTTGACAAATATGGTTTGGCTATGAAAGATGAGAGTTACACTATGGAAAGTTCGCTGGTTAATTCGTTATTGAAGGATTACTCCAAACCCAAGCAGCAGGCCAATATTGCACTTGTACCCCAGTGCAGCGAGTATATTTCCGCACTTCAAACTGCCCAAACCAATTTTGAAAATACACGGGTAGCCTTTGAAACCACCTGTGTTGAAAAAGGTAGGCTTGAAAATGCTTCCGGAATAAAAAAGGTGGTAATAAATATTATCAACAACCAGTTGGTTCCTTACCTGAAAGTTATGGCCCAATTTGATCAGCCTGCCGATGGTGCTTTTGCCCGCACAGTTGAAGAAATTATTTTGGCAAACAACGAAGTGGTGAAAAAACGGAGAGGCAGGACGAATCTTCAACTGATTCAACAGAATAGTAAAAACTAACTCACCCTGATCCCGAGTGCTCGGGATCGTCCCTCTCTAAGCGTAGAGAGGGAGTGAGGGAGAGTTGGAATAAATATTGAATCTTCTTGTTTGAGTTTGTTATAATTAAAAATTAGTGTGAGGGGCGTTTGTTTTCAGACGTTCCCTATTTTTTTGATTTATTCCAGAGGGATTCCATTTCTATTTTTTTACCGTCAAAGAAAGATGGAATCCTTTTTCTGACGATTAAGCTCTGTACTGATTATTATACGGTGCTATTACACTGAAGGCTTGATATTCTGATTGAACCGAAACAGATTCGTGGGATCATACTTGTTCTTCAATGCAACCAATCGCTCGTACCTTGTCGCGTCGTAAGCCGCTTTGACGCGCGCCGCGCCCTCATCGCCCAGAAAGTTAAGATATGCTTGACCAGTCGAAAATGGTTGTATTGCTTTTGAGAAATCGCGCGTCCAGGCAATATGTTCATCGGCATTCTCATGTTCCATCCAAAGACCAATAATATTCATCACATAATTTGCGTCCCGGTGAGCAAACGAAGTTACGTCTTTATCTGCACGCTTAATAGCGCCTCCCCAGTTATGGATGTGAACTGCTGCAAAATGCGAAAGCGATTTCATTTTTGCGGCAGTGCTCAATCAAAACATTGATGGCATCATCGCTTAAGTCGTTGAAATTTTCAGTCTTCCAGTAAGCATGAATCCCTTTCGGCGCAGTCGCATCGAACATGGTTTGCAGTCCAAGATAAGGATATGTCCGATCACATCAATTTTGGGCTGAATAAAATTGCGAAGTGGTTTAATTGCCTGCTCGCCATCTTCAGCCGATCCTGCATAACAAAGTGCTAGTGCAATCATTGGTGTTCCCACCAGCTCTTTGGGAACGAAAGGCTCTGGCGGCGCAGTGAGAAACGCGACCATTGTGGAGAGTTCGTCGGGCATTGTCGGTGTCCATTCGCGATAAAATTGTCAAGAGTTCTCTGGCTCTTTCAACAGGATAAAAGACAGCTCCACCATAAACAATAGGCCCAACTTTGTGAAGTTGGTACTGGAATGAAGTAACGATACCAAAGTTTCCGCCGCCGCCGCAACACCCCAGAAGAGGTCTGCATTTTCCGATGGACTGGCAGTCAGTTCGCTGTCCATTTGCCAGTACCATATCCACAGAAAGCAGGTTATCCACGGTCAGCCCATGCTTTCGCACAAGCCATCCAAAGCCACCACCAAGCGTAAAGCCGGCAATACCGGTGGTGCTAACGAGGCCGCCTGTCGTTGCCAGGTTATGTTCCTGTGTAGCTTTGTCAAATTCGCCCCATGTTAAGCCGGCCTGAGCTCGTGCAGTACGCTCCGCTGTGTTAACTTCAATTTTCTTCATTTGCGACAGGTCGATTACAATGCCTTCATCGCATGTACCAAAACCTGCAACATTGTGTCCACCACCACGAACAGCAACTAATAAATTTTGTGTCCGCGCAAAGTTAACGGCACTAATTACATCGGTTTCTTCAGCACAGCGAACGATCAGTGCGGGATGTTTGTCTATCATTCCATTCCACACTTTTCGTGCTTCATCATAGTCCGCATCGCCAGGCAAAATAAGCTGGCCATGCAGGCTTGACCTGAAATAATCTACGATTTCTTTTTCCATGATAATACCCTCCTTAGATTATTGATCATTAATGTTATATTGTAATCTTCTATGAAGTTATATTGATTCAGTTGAATCTACTTGTCTTAAAAGTTCAGTTTTTATACTTTAAGGATAATATTGTCTCTATTCTATTTTATAATCATAAAAGAGACATCTGTTTTTTTCTAAACGGAAGCGGGGAACTCCAAATTTTTCTTTAAAAATCCTGCTAAAGTGTGATATTTTCGAATCCGGAGTTAAATGCAATTTCAGAAATACTTTGATTTGTCATTTTTAACAACATCCTCGCATGTGAAAGTCGTTTGTTGGTTAACCATTTTCCAGGCGTTGTATGGTAATATTCAAAAAACTCCCTTTTAAATGAAGCCAGACTGCGACTTGAAATTCGGGCATATTCTTTTAGGGTTAGATTATACGTGTAATTTTTTTCCATTACCTGCCAAATAGGGGTCTTAATATCGTCGTTAAGATGTAGAATATATGCGAGTAATTGTTTATTTGACGAATTGGCTAAAACATTTAAGAGAAGTTCCTTAAATTTTAATTCAAGCAATTTTTCTGATGGCGGAACTTTTTGTTTGAAATAGGGAATCATACTATAAAAATAAGTTTTTGTCAACTCGTTTAGATCTATCTTAATGAACATTTCGTTTGTCAATTCAGGTAATTTCCTGACCGACAAATTATCCAAGAATTCGTTGGCAAATTGGATCAGAAATTCATCCGGAATATGAAAAACAAGTACTTCCCAATTCTTCGCATCCGTTACTTCCTGAACATACGCTGTTTTACGTTGAAAATAAGATGTTTGAGGTGTTACTTTCCACGATTTTTCCCCCTGATGTAAAATTCTTTCTCCTTTCAATGAAAAAGTAAATTGGTTATAATGATTATATAATTGCTCAAATCTTTCTATCTGCGGACACCTGTAATGTACGAAAAGTAAATCCCTTACAGAAAGCTGTTTAAAAGTATCCGGGTGAGCTTTTATGTCATCATAGGTATTAATCATTAACTGGAAAGTTTTTATGATATGCAAATTAATAAAACATATTAAGACAACCAAGTATTTATTTCTAGCGGCTAATCTGTAAAGTATGAATATATTTTAAGATAAAAGTTCGGGACAAAGATGCAGGTAAATTCAAACTGGCTTCTCCCAGGCCTTTTATCATCTCATTGTAAACAAAATAAAAGTCATTTCCATCCCTGAAGTTATAGCATAACCGAAGATTTATATTACTAACCTTATCAGTTGAATTATATTGAATAAATGAGTTAACGCTAAGTTTAACATTAAAAGCAGTGGCAACTTTTAGCCGGGCTAAATGCGATACATAATCATTTGAATTGGTAAATCGAATCTGATTGAATTGATAAAATCCACTAAGGGTCAAAAATTTTGATACAACGTAAACAGGATTTATGGTTCCGGAAAATAGTTTCCCTCCGTAATAGGAGCCAAGTTTAATAGTAAAATCCGATTTCAAAAATTTAACATCTGAGGTTTTATAAGTCAAATCAAATTCATTGTTATAATATTTCTTTGGACTTATTACTATAACAGAATTAAGTTTAAATTCCTTTTTAGGGTTATCATAAGACCTGGTATAATTTAATGAAAATCCACTGGAATTATTCGTATTAAATTGTATTAGGGGAGTGATGAAATAACTTTCCAATTGATTTGTAGAACCTTGATAAAATGCTTTTGCCTTGATTTCAAATAGAATATAATTAAGGAACTCTTGTTTGGGAATCCATGCATACGAAACACGATCTCCAATAGATTTGAAATTGTACCTTGATTCAAAACCAATACCAGGGTTATAAGTTTTATCCACCTGAGAATAACTTAATGAATAATTAAACCCTTTTTTTAACCGATCTTCCAACTGCAGGTAAATTCTGTTCCTGCCATCTAAATAATCCGGAATTGGAAATAGAATCCTCGGAATCATACGATTGTGCAAGATTTACTTTTAAATAAGTTTCTTTAAACAAATTAATAATGCCATCAATACCGTAAGTCATGTTTTTACTCCATAATCCAATCTGGAAGTAAAAATGGCCCCAATGTATGAGTTGTTTTTTGAGTTTCTCTTCTTCAAATCCTGAGAACGCCATATTTTTCTGATGGAAAACTTTATTTTTCTCTCATTACATGGACATAAAGCCCTATGGGTCAAATTTATTTATTCTCCCCACAGCCAAACACCTCCCACAAAGGAATTTTTCCCCATCATTCATTCCGATCCATCGGCTATAAAAAACGAGTTGTTGCGTCAAAATTAAATTCCATTCTGCCTGACCGTTCCTGGAAAAATCTTCTTTTTTCAGGAACGAATATGGAAAAACAACTTAATAATAATTGGGGCACAAAAAATAATAATACGACAAAACTGGTTTTCATAATAATCCAAATGGTCATGAAGAAGCTTCTTTTTCATGGCCCACGTTTAATAAGTATTCAGTGTTTACATCAAAAATATTATGAACCGGTTAATTGGGATTTCCTCAAAAGCTCAGTATTTTTACTTTAAAGACAATGTTGTATTTTTTTGATAAATAGTCAAAGTTATGGTTGTCCATGTTTTCTTTAAACCGGGGAGATGAGATAAAACAAGAAAATGTATAGCTGAAAATTGTTTTTAATCCATCCCGATTGGCGCACCCTGTGGTGGCATTTCGGGTTGTATGTCTTTGTATTTTTCAGGATTTGTATTAAACCGATCAATTTGATGAACGGCGTAACTGTAATGCGCCTTTAACCCGGAATCAGACACTGAATTGCTTTTATCTGCTGCAATGGTTTTTATCTCCTGAATTTTTTGCCAGGTCAACGCTTTTACTTCAGGAGTAGCGCTGTTGTTTAACGCCAATTGCATAAAGTTGATGAGCAAAGCGTTATTCACCACTTTTCGCAATTCCCCTTCAATTCCGTTTCCGATGATTTTTGCCATGTAGCCGCAACAAGCGCATCAAGGATTTTTATAAACCCAGGCTGGCTGGCATTTCTTCCATGATATTCAATTAAACGTTGTGCCCGCTGCGGATTCAGTAATTCGCTCAAAACCATATTTGTCAGGGCTTCAGCAGCGCTTAGCGGGTCGAATGTTAATCCGGTATTTGATTGAATATTTTCGGCCGAACTTCGGCCATAGCCCATGGGTTTGGGCGGAATCATCTGAACCAATTTTTCAGGTATTTTTAGTTCTTCAGGGGAGATTGTTTTTAACAAAACCTGTAACGCTTTTTCCTGGTCTTCAGGCGAAATAAATTCGGTAATCACTTGTCCGTCACCTTTAACCGCGTAACGGTAGTTTAAACCGCCAATGGTTTTTGCAGCGGCTGTAACCTGGTAGCGGTGGTAATAATACACCGGAACCAAAATATCTTCCAGCGTTGCAAAAGGGGTACCTTCGGGAATGGTGTTTTCGCCAAAATTGTTTAGTGCAATCTTCCTGATTTCCATCATTCGCTCCAACTCTTCAGATGGATTTTTACCATTGTCCCACTGGCTGGTATAGGGCTGAATTCCACCTGCCGAAGTTCGGTCAGAAAAAAAAGTCCGGCCATCTTTTAGGTAGTCTTTTATTATTTTCTGCAAACCTTCTTTTTCTTTTTCCTCGTTTGAAAATTCCCGGTAACCATAATTAATGGCCACTTTGTCCCATTCGCCAATTTTGTCATCGTACGCATCCGAAAAATCGAGTTTGCCATTTTTAATTTTTATAAGCGGTTGCGGGTAATCCATTACCGAACCACGGTTTTCAGCACTTGAGCTGTAGGCATGTGCCAGTCCGAGTGTATGTCCCACCTCATGCGCCGCAAGTTGCCTGATTCGTGCCAGTGCCATTTCTTTGGCTTTTTCAACCTCTTTTTTATCTTTCCCGTAGGGTGAAAGTAATCCCTGTGCAATCATAAAATCCTGGCGGATGCGCAAAGAACCGAGCGTTACATGTCCTTTTAAAATTTCGCCGGTTCGCGGATCAGATACTGTTGAACCATATGACCAGCCCCGTGTTGAACGGTGTACCCACTGAATGGTGTTGTAACGCACATCCTGCATGTCGGCCCCTTCCGGCATTTCTTTTACAATAAATGCATTTTTAAACCCTGCTGCTTCAAAAGCCTGGCTCCACCAGCTTGCTCCTTCAATTAAAGCTGATTTAACGGGTTCCGGAGTTCCGCGATCAACATAATAAATAATGGGTTCCACAGGTTCGCTGATTTTTGCATCAGGGTCTTTCTTTTCAAGTCGGTGGCGGCGATAAAACGTTGGGTTATCGGTTCATCAAAAGGAGTTGCATAGTCCATGTACGTGGTAGAAAAGTATCCGGCCCGCGGATCAAAAACGCGTGGTTTGTAGTTGTCATCGGGCAATTCAATAAAAGAATGATGAATATGAATGGTTATGGAGTTTGACTGTTGGGGTTACCGTTCGTACAAATCTTCCGGTGGCATCGCCGGTAAAAGTAACAATAGCTTCAAATTCGCTGTTTTTCGGAAAGCTTTTTAATCCGGGCTGGTAAATGGCCGAACGTGATTTATCAATTTTGTAATTCCCTTCTTTGCTGCGTTGCAATGTTGATGAAACACCGGCTGCATCCTGCAGAAAAAACTCAGTGGCATCGACATAAATTTTGCCGTTTTCCTCTTTCTCAATTTTAAATCCCCACAGCACAGATACCGCAAATGCATTGTCTACTGCTTTTACTTCGTCGCTGTTTTCGCTCGATGCCCTATAATCGTAATTGGGTTGAACCAGTAATAGTTTATTTCCGGCCTTTATAAATTTTACCACTTTTGTGCCGGTGAGTTTTCCGCGGTCGAGGCCCAAATCATTGGAGCCCACTCCTGTTGCCAGCGACGACACATAAAGAAACTCCTTGTCCAGCTGTTCAACTTCAAGTCTAATTTTATCTTCCTTTTCAGAGTAGGAGAAATTGAAAAAACCACTGAAATCTTCACTAAAACCCGTTGAATTAGTAATGTTAAAATAATCAGACCAAAAACAGACACATCATAGGAAATTAAAATGTATAAGGTTAATATCTTGTAAACTATTCTAATGTTGCCAAAAGTTAATAAAAGAATTCATTAGTTACCGAATATAAAGGAATAAAATCCCTAGATGAAATTTTTTGAAACCATTCACCATAACCATCTATCCATTACATGTAATTTATTACCGGTTCTTTTGTTTTACTTTTGAATAATAGGCTTGTATTCGGTTCTTTGAGCAACTTATTTAGAATGAGAATAGTTAACGGGCATTTGTTAATTTATTTTCAATCTATTCTTTAACAGGTCTCCAAATCTTTAGCATTTCATTTTTAAATTTATCTTTGTCTGCTGGAAATTTTTTTTTAATAAAAACGACCTGAAATCAAACTGAGATAAAGAATATAAATATTCAAAAAGTATATTTTAAATCTAAACCGTAACAGCAGTTACATAAAAATTATCAACTTATGAGTAACATTTTCTTATTAGTTCCAATTGCCTCCATTTTGGCATTGGTGTTTGCCTGGATTTTCTTCAAATCGATGATGAAAAATTCAGAAGGTACTGACCGGATGAAAGAAATTGCACAATATGTTCGAGAAGGTGCAATGGCTTATCTGAAAAGACAGTACAAAGTTGTCGGAATTGTTTTTATCATTTTGCGATTTTGTTGGGCATTATGGCCTATTTTGGAGTTCAGAATCCATTTGTACCAGTTGCCTTTTTAACCGGTGGTTTTTTTTCTGGTTTGTGCGGGTTTTTAGGAATGAAAACAGCGACTTATGCTTCTGCCAGTACCGCACATGGTGCATCACAATCATTAAATAAAGGATTACAGGTTGCATTCAGGAGTGGAGCTGTAATGGGATTGGTTGTTGTTGGTTTTGCATTGCTTGATATTGCTGCATGGTATTTGATTTTAAATTATGTGATTTTTACTCCGGAACATATGGAAAACGGTTTGACATTTTTTGGACTTACACTTTGTTCATCCCGGAATCAACTGAAACCCAAAAATTAATTGAAATTACTACCACCATGTTAACTTTCGGAATGGGTGCTTCTACCCAGGCTTTGTTTGCCCGTGTTGGTGGTGGTATTTATACAAAAGCTGCCGATGTTGGTGCCGACCTTGTTGGTAAAGTTGAAGCCGGTATTCCTGAAGATGACCCGCGTAACCCTGCAACAATTGCTGATAATGTTGGTGATAATGTAGGTGATGTTGCCGGTATGGGAGCCGACCTTTATGAAAGTTATGCAGGTTCTATTTTGGCAACGGCTGCATTAGGTGCTGCTTTACCTGCAATTGCATTGTCTGATTTGAATATTGATCCTGTTAAAGCAGTTATTGCTCCAATGATTGTTGCTGCCATTGGTATTATTCTTTCAATTGTAGGAATTTTTATGGTTCGTGCAAAAGAATCTGCTACTCAGAAAAATCTGTTGAATGCATTGTTACTTGGAACCGGTGGAAGTTCAGTACTAATTTTGGTTGCCATGGCTGGAATGGCTTATCATTGGTTGGGTAACCTGGGGTGTATTTGGCGCTGTGGTTATTGGTTTGGCCGCTGGTGTTATTATTGGTCAGGCTACAGAATATTTTACTTCTGATGAATACAAACCTACAAAAGGTATTGCAAAACAAGCACAACAAGGACCAGCAACAACCATTATTGATGGTTTGGCTGTTGGTATGTATTCAACCTGGATTCCGGTTGTAACCATTGTTCTTGGGAATTATGGGATCTTTCTGGGCTGCTGGCGGGGCTACTCATTTTGCCATGGGTGTTTACGGAATTGGTTTTGCTGCTGTAGGTATGCTTTCAACCTTAGGTATTACTTTGGCAACCGATGCTTTTGGACCAATTGCTGACAATGCAGGTGGAAATGCTGAAATGGCAGAATTACCTCCAGAAGTTCGTGAAAGTACCGATGCTTTGGATATGCTGGGAAATACAACTGCTGCAACCGGTAAAGGTTTTGCCATTGGTTCGGCTGCACTTACTGCAATGGCACTTATTTCTGCCTATATGGAAGAAGTAAGGTTATGGTTTGGCAAAATTGCAAAAGCAGGTGAAGGATTTATCACAAAAGGTGAATATGTATTTTATAATGATATTGCTCCTGCCGTACACGAAGGTATGAAAGCAGTTCAAATTTCAACTGCTTCAGTTAAAGATCTCGCAGCCGCTTATGATATTACTCTTTTCAATCCATTATTTTTGGGTGGTTTATTTCTTGGTTCAATGATGGCATTTGTTTTTAGTGCAATGACGATGAAAGCTGTTGGTCGTGCTGCCGGTGCTATGGTTGATGAAGTTCGTCGCCAGTTCCGCGAAATTAAAGGTATTTTGGAAGGTACTGCTACTCCGGAATATGCAAAATGTGTTGAAATTTCAACCAAAGGCGCACAAAAAGAAATGTTGCTTCCTTCACTGGTTGCTATTATTGTTCCGGTTGTTGTTGGTGCAACAATGGGAGTTGCAGGTGTTATTGGTCTTTTGGCTGGTGGTTTAACAGCTGGTTTTACATTGGCAGTATTTATGAATAATGCCGGTGGTGCATGGGATAATGCTAAAAAATTCATTGAAAAAGGAAATTACGGCGGAAAAGGAAGTGAAGCACATAAAGCTGGTGTTGTTGGCGATACCGTTGGCGATCCGTTTAAAGATACTTCTGGTCCTTCTTTGAATATTCTTATTAAACTTATGACAATGGTTTCAGTTGTAATGGCTGGATTAACTGTTACTTTAAGTTTATTGTAAAATTAATTTGAAAGTTATATAAAAGCCATTCATTTTTTCGAATGGTTTTTTTGTATAAACTTCATCAGTGATTTCATCAGTGAAACATTAGAGATATGTATGGAAAATGTCTGAAATTGAGATATCTGACTAATATTCAATTAAAATTAAAATAGTTTGCTTTTTCATTATTTAAAGAATATCAATAAAATTTAGATTGATTCTTGAACAAAATATTTCTATTTTTAGTTCTTTTATATAAAAACAGATAAAATCAATAAAAATCAATATATTATGGCAGATTTATCAACAACCTACATGGGTATAAAACTTAAAAACCCTCTAATTCTTGGAGCATGCAATCTGGTAACAAAACCCGAAACAATAAAACAAATTGAAGATGCCGGAATCGGGGCAATTGTTTATCGTTCTCTGTTTGAAGAGCAAATTCAGCTGGAAAACCTTCAAATGGATGAAGAATTGAACGAATATGAATACGAAATGCCGAAATGGAGCATCTTTTCCCGAGCTTGCACATGCCGGTCCCAAAGAACATTTATATAATGTTGAAAAACTGAAAAAAAGTGTTAATGTTCCGGTATTTGCCAGTTTAAATGCCATTTATGAACCTACCTGGGTTGAATATGCCAAGGAACTGGAAAAAACCGGTGTTGATGGATTGGAAATCAATTTGTATGCAATTCCCGGATATTTTGAAGTTACCGGACAGTCGATGGAAGAAAAGCAGGTTCAGATTGTAAAAGCGGTGAAAAAGGCGGTAAATATTCCTGTAAGTGTAAAAATAAGTCTGTTTTATACCAACCCACTCAATTTTATTAAAAAAGTTGATGAAGCCGGTGCCGATGCTTATGTTTTATTCAACCGGTTTTTTCAGCCCGAAATCGATATCGAAAAAGAAGAATATTACTATCCGTGGGAATTGAGTAATCCGAAAGATCATATGATAAGTTTGCGTTATGCAGGATTGTTTTATGGAAATTTGGATGGAAGTATTTGTGTAAGCCGTGGGATTTATAATGCAAAAGATGTAATTAAAATGATTCTTGCCGGTGCCGATGCTGTTCAAATGGTAAGTACAATTTATAAAAATCAGCCGTCGGTGGTTTCCGATATTCTTATTGAACTGAACCAATGGATGGATGAAAAAGAGTATAAAACACTGGATGATTTCAGGGGAAAACTTTCAAGGAAAAATATGAAAGATCCATTTGCATATCAACGGGCTCAGTATGTTGATATTCTGATGAAATCGGAAGCAATTTTCAAGAAATATCCGATGGTATAATATAGAAAAGGTAGTTAGGAAGAACAGGGATCATTCAGGTCCCTGTTTTTTTTGTATCTATTTAACAAATTATAAGTTAAGATGCTTTTAAACAGATAAAAAGATATTACACTGTATCAGTATAAAATTACCTCAAATTATAAATTCATTTCATTTTTTATATGAACAAATGATTTTTATTTGATCTGGAATGTCGGATTAGTATTAACAGTTCTGAGAAATTTTAGACGATAAAATGATAATGTTAAAATCATAAAAATTTTAAACAAACGGAATAACATATTGTTAAACCTGAGGCACAATTCAATATTAAAAGAATTATTGTGATTATGACTCAAATTCTTTACACAAGATTCACATTAAATCATAAATATAAAAAGCATGAAAATTTTTTTACTTTGCTATCTAAGAAGTTTACTTATTCTTAGTTCAATCGTTCTATTTACAAATTCCACTTTTGCAGTTAATTTAATCGTAAATGGAATTACAAGTCCGTCAGCCGCAAATGGTACTTATATACCAAACGGAACGGTAAATGGATACGATTCTTGGAAACATGAAACCGAAAACTACTACATCTATTACCATGAATTTTCAACAAATTCATTTTATTGGAACATTGACACCGATACAGATGACGCTTCGGTTCTGTTTTATTCAAATCAGAACCCTGATGATTCGACTCCCGTCAATGCAACGCAATGGGATACCGATACCGGAACTGGTTCGCCAATTATTGCCCAGGTAGGTGTCACTAAAATTGGTATTAAAGGAAATTCATTACTCATATCTAATGGAGATTCTTCTCCTTCTTTTGGTGATCATACGCATTTTGGGTCAGCCGAATTAACAGGTAGTACAGAAAACCGGATTTTTACCATTGAAAATCGGGGTGGTACTGTTTTAAACATTACCGGTGTTGCAATTAATGGTGCTAATGCATCAGAATTTACAGTAACCGGTTCACCTTCATCAACTGTGGCTATAGGAGCTACTACTACTTTTACCATTACTTTTGATCCGGCGGGCCAGGGCAACCGATATGCAACAGTATCTGTTAGTAGTGATGATATAAACAATAATCCGTATACATTCGATATTAAAGGCTGGGGATTTGTACCTGATAATTTAGCAATTTCAGGAATTACAAATCCTTCAGCTGCAAATGGAAATTATGTTTACCAGGGAGTAATGTTTGGTTTTCCTTATTGGAAACATGAAACAGCCTCCTATTATTTATTTAACGATGAATACAGTGGAACACAATATTGGAACTTGGATATCGATACATCGGATGATAATGACAATTCTCTTTTCTATTATTCATCGGAAGCAACGTGGCCTGTTCGATTGACCGGATGGGACAAAAATACGGTGGGATCAATAGGGGGCGATCCGGTTATTGTTCATGCCAATCCTGTTCCGGATGTAACTTTAGTAGGTAATAATATTATAATAGCTGATGACGACGTGTCACCGTCATATTCCGACCATACTGATTTTAACACTGTTGAAGTATCTTGGGCTCAAGAACGCGTACTTTTAAGATTAAAAATACCGGTGGGGCTCAGGTTAACATTTCATCAGTTAATATAACAGGAACTGATGCAAGTGATTTCACATTAACAAGTTCACCTTCATCTACCATTGCAGCGGGCGATTCAACTACATTCCAAATTACTTTTGATCCTTCATCGGAAGGGACCAGAGAGGCTGATGTTGCTATCAATAGTAACGACCCTGATGAAAGTCCATACGATTTTAAAACAGGGGATGTGGGATGATTCCGGAAGATATTGTAGTTTCAGGTGTTACAACACCCTCTGGGGCTAATGGAACTTATACTTACCAGGGAATACTTTTTGAATTTCCTTATTGGAAAAATACATCGGGTTATTATGTTTATAATGATACTTGGACAGATAATTCACGATACTGGGAAATAGATAATGACACTGATGATGCTGCATCAAGTTTCTTCTCAAATACAAACAGTGATAATCCTTCACCGGTAAAAATAACAAGTTGGGGACTTGAATCAGGTACAGGAACACCTAAGATTACGTATTATTTAGCAGAAATTGAGGTGACAGGAAACGATATTGTAATTTATAATGGTGAAACAGTACCTGAAACATCCAATAATACAGCAATGGGATCTGCATACACAACAGGTGCTACCATTACCAAAATATTTACAATAAACAATTTAGGAAGTACAGCGCTCTCATTAACAGGTGCTTCTCCTTATATTTCAGTTACCGGGACGAATTCTGCTGATTTTTTGGTATGCTCCACTCCTTCTTCATCAATTGCAGTAGATGGTTCAACTACTTTCGACATTACTTTTGATCCTTCAGGTACAGGATTACGTACTGCAACGATTTCAATGGCAAATAATGATAGTAATGAGAATCCATTTACATTTAATATTCAGGGAACGGGGTTGAATACTCCGCCTTCTGTTTCCAGTGTTTCTGTTCCTGCCAGCGATACCTATGTAGCTGACCAGAATTTAGATTTTACGATTAATTTTAGCAAAAATGTAACGGTTACCACTACAGGTGGAACTCCACAGCTTTCGTTAACTATCGGAAGTACCACACAGCAGGCAGAATACATTAGCGGAAGTGGTACATCGGCTTTATTATTCCGCTATACTGTGCAGTCCGGTGATCTTGATACGGATGGAATTACTGTTGGAATCATTATCCGAAAATGGAGGTACCCTAAAAGATAATGTTGGGGATGATGCCAATCTTACTTTAAATAGTGTAGGAAGTACATCAGGAGTATTAGTTGATGCGGTAGCCCCAACAGTTAACAGTATTTCTGTATCCGGTACCCGGCAACATATATTACAAGTGAAATCTTTTCGTATCATTTTAGCGAAAATGTTATCAAGTGTGGATGCTCCAGATTTCACTGTAGATGGTTCAGGAGATACCGAAGCATAACAGGCAAAACAGGAAGCGGCTCAAGCTATACGGTTATAGTAGGATCAGTTTCAGGAACCTACACTGAGTCTCGATTTCAATTCAAGTGGAACTTTAATTGCTGATGGCGCTGGTAATGCAATAAGCGGAGGCTTTACAGCCGGTGATACCATACAGTAGATACTGAAGCACCAATGGCTTTACCGTCACTATTTCACCCAGTCCAATCAAGGATGGAAATAATACTACTGTAGCATTCACCTTTAGCGGAGCTGAGGTAGGTACAACCTACAACTACATATTTACTTCTGATGGAGGTGGTGGTTCAATCAGCAGCAATGGCACTGTCACCAGCTCTAACCAAACAGTTAATCAGCCTCTTGTTTATCCTTTACACAAGGTACAATTACTGTTTCAGTTACCTGACCGATGCCGCAGGGAATACGAGCAGTGCAGCTACCGATACTTAAATTATGGATTTATCGGCTCCTTCTGCACCTTCTACACCTGATTTTGCAGCCGGTTCTGATTCAGGCTTCTTCCATCAGATAATATAACATATGATAATACTCCTACATTTACTGGCACTGCAGAAGCCAACTCAACAGTTACAGTGATTTCTTCCGTTGATGGTACATTAGGAACAACAACAGCAGATGGCAGTGGAAACTGGTTGTTTACTTCTGGTTCAATTACGTCCGGCACCCATACAATTACTGCTACAGCAACTGATGCAGCAGGGAATACAAGTTCTGCTTCTTCCGGACTTTCAATAACTATAGATACTTCGGCCCCGGCGGCTCCATCAACTCCTGATCTGGCAGCAGGTTCTGATTCAGGTTTGTCAAGCACGGATAATATAACCAACGACAATACACCGACATTTAATGGGACTGCTGAGGCTAACTCAACAGTTGCCGTGATTTCTTCCGTGGATGGTACTTTAGGAACAACGACTGCAGATGGCAGTGGAAACTGGTCGTTTACCTCTGGTTCAATTACGTCCGGTACCCATACAATTACTGCGACAGCAACCGATGCAGCAGGGAATACAAGTTCTGCTTCTTCCGGACTTTCAATAACTGTTGATACATCGGCCCCGGCGGCTCCATCAACTCCGGATCTGACCGATGGCACGGATACAGGAACTTCGTCGACTGATAATTACACCAGTGCAACTAAACCGGATTTTACAGGAACGGCTGAGACAAATAGTACAATTACAATTATTTCATCTGTTGACGGTACTTTAGGGACAACCACAACAGATGGATCAGGAAACTGGACCTTTCACACAAGTTCTTCGGTTTCGTACGGAACACATATCAATCACTGCTACTGCTACCGATATAGCTGGAAATACAAGTAGCGCCTCTTCAGGGCTTTCAGTTACAATTGATGCAGCTGCCGGATCACCGGTAGATGCAAAATTCTCTGCAACCCCTAAGATTGGATGTACTGTTCCTCATACTGTATTCTTTACCGATCAGTCTCTATTACCGGATACATGGTACTGGGATTTTGGCGACGGCAATCATTCCACTGCTCAAAACCCGATTCATACTTATACAAGTGCCGGGCAATTTATTGTACAATTAACCATTACTGATACCGTAATTGGCGTTAGTGATTCTTATAAAGATACTGTTAATATTTCCATAGCCAGTGCTGACTTTACAGGCAATACGCTATTCGGTTGTGGTCCTTTGTCAGTAGATTTTACCGATAATTCATCTGTTAATGGCCCTGCAACAATTATAGGATGGGATTGGGATTTCGGAGATGGAGGAACTTCAACAGAGCAAGACCCTTCTTACACATATCAAAATCCAGGGGTCTATACGGTACAGCTTACTGTGACCTTATCAAGTGGATGTACAAACACAAAAAACCGGACCAGTTATGTACAGGTTATTGGTCCTGATGTTGACTTTAATATTACCTCAGCACCGGTAACTTGTCCACCTGCAACAGTTGTCTTTAAAGATGAAACGACTTCAGGTGCTCCAATCACTCAGCTGGTCGTGGAATTTTGGAGATGGAAACACCAGTAATGTGCAAAATCCTTCACATGTGTTCTTAACCTCTGATACTTTCGATGTAAGCTTAACTGTTACCGATCTGGATGGTTGTTCCAGAACAATTACTAAAAATGATTTTATTAATATACTGGATACCGTTTCACCTGTAGCAGTATGTCAAAATACAGCTATTTCTTTGGATGGAACAGGAAATGTTAGCATTACTGCCACTCAGGTCGATGGAGGATCAACAGATAATTGTAATATCGATACGATGTACCTTGACCGTTATGATTTTTCTGTGGCTGATTTCGGGATGACCTTTCCAGTTAAGTTAACAGTATCCGATTATAGCGGGCAATACTTCCACTTGTACTTCACAGGTGACGATTACAGATAACATTGCTCCGAAACTAATAACGCACAAGATCAAGGTCTATTTGGGAGCTGACGGACAGCATATGTTAACCGATGTTGAAAAGCAGGCACTGACCGCTGGAACAACGGATAATGTCACTGCACCTGAAGATATACAGTTTAGCTTTAATCCAGCCGGTTTTGGGTGTTACGATGTAGGTGACAATAAAAAGATACAGGTAACAGCCACCGATAAAGCGGGGAACGAATCGAGAAGCTGGGCATTGGCCAATGTAATGGATACATTCGGACTACATCTGGCAACTTCGTTAGAAGATATGGAAGTAACCGCCGGGGTAGGAGCGTGTGAAACAACAATTGCTTACCCTGACATGACCCCATCGAACAAGTGTACAGAAGTAAAGCAACTGGAAGGTTTAGGCCCTGATGGCATGTTCCCGATAGGAACTACAACCGAGAAATGGTTACTGACTAATCTTTACACGGGCGATTCACTGGTAGTATCGTTTAATGTAACCGTTAACGCCGATAACCTTCCACCGACGCTTGATATGGTTTCAGATGTTAACCTGTTTTCCAATGCATCAGGGATAGAAGTACCATTGACAGGAATCTCAGACGGAGGCGACTGCCAGCCACAGGATTTGATGGTAACGGCAACGCATACCAACCCGGGCTTGGTTGACAGTATAGGAGTTGATTATACTTCAGCCGATTCAAGCGGAATGGTGATCACTGCACTTTGTACCCGATATGAGCGGAACAGATACCGTTACAGTCACGGTAACCGACAGTGAAGGGGGAGAAACGATGCAAACCTTTACCGTGGGAGTTGACATGGAAAATGATCCACCAACACTGAACCCGGTGGAAGATGTAATGACGTATGAAGATACCACAGCGATTGAAGTACCGTTGACAGGGATTACCGATGGTGATGCACTGAGAGACCAGAGACTTACAGTAACAGCAAATCACACCAATACAAGCCTGATAACAGGTATTATGGTAGATTACACCTCACCTGATGAAACAGGAATGCTGACACTGATGATAGCTCCTGATATGAACGGAACAGATACGGTTACTGTAACCGTTGAAGACAGTGAAGGGGCTACAACAAAAGATACGTTTTTGGTAACGGTAATGCCTGTAAACGATGCGCCATACCTTATAACGCCGATAGCAGACCAGGAGATCAATGCCGGGCAGGAGTTAAAACTACCGGTAGGTTCAGTCCCGGGAGAAATGTTTGGCGATATCGATGACACGATTTTGATGATCGATGTTATGGTTGAAGGGACAGATACACTACCATCATGGGCAATGATAACAGGGGACACGTTATTCCTGACACCGATGATAGCCGACACAGGATGTGTAAATATAGTAGTGATGGCAACCGACACATCGGGGGCCACAGCGAGTGACACCTTCCAACTGTGTGTAAAAGGCTACCCGGTAAGTGTACAGGACATTGGGGCAGGGGAGTTTGAAGTAACAATGTACCCAAACCCGACCAGGGGAGCAGTCACTGTTGATATGAATTCAAACACTATCAGTGATGTACAACTTTCGGTAATGGACATTACAGGAAGAGTGGTACTACAGAAAAAGTATTCAGCAGCCGAAACGATGAAGTTTGACATGTCGGATAAGGTATCGGGAATGTATATCGTCCATATTGACTTTGGAGGAACTCATATCATAAAGAAACTTCTGGTTGACAGGAGATAACAAAAGAAACATTCAAACTAAAAAATAACAAGAGAACAGGGATCATTTCTATAGATCCTGTTTTTTTAAACTCACTTAACAAATAATATGTTAAAATATTTCATATACAGACAAAAGGGTCTTAAATTACGTAATGTTTAAAATTGCCTCAAAATAATTTCAAATTTTTTCAGATGAAAACACTGGTTGAACGTTAAGGAGTTGTTGAAAAGGATTTTTTTAAAGTGTTTCGAGTGGCTGTAAAAGGCTAAAATACTTCAAATCAAAGCTTACTTGAAAATAAACAAAATACTTTAGGTACTGTTAATCATAAGTTGATGGAAATCAGTATGAAAATTTTGTAAAAGATATAACTATAAAATTCTAATTATATGAAAACATTTACTTTTTTTATTTCATTCGTGTTGCTTACAATTTTTAATGCGGGTCGTTCAGATGCGCAAACGCCATCTCCATTGGATGTTGTTGCTACCGAAGGTTCTCCATCCGGAGGTCATTACGCTTACAACGATTACATCGTCAACGTAACATTTGCGGGAATTAATAATACTTCCGGACCAGACGGGTGGCATGTTGATTACGGAAGGACTACCCCCGCGGTAGCTCCGGGAGTTGTGACCCCCGGACAGACGTATCCGATTTCAATTACCGTGAACGGTGATGATCTTTCCTTCCAATATGTCGGAGTCTATTTCGACTGGAACCAGGACAATGACCTGGGGACATCAGGAGTACCCACCATCGATACCGGGGAACAAGGAATAGTCTGGAATGCTTATAGCGGAACGGGCAATAAAACACTTACAGGAACTATTACAGTTCCGGTGACTGCTTCCCCCGGGTATATTTATATGCGGGTTATGTTGGATGCAGACAGCCCCGGTGGCTCAGGCGATTACCAGTGCTACATCGGATATGGTGAATTTGAAGACTATGTCATTCAAGTAACCTCACCCAACAATGCTCCAACAGTAACAGGCGCCCCCTCTTCGGTTACTTCAGATGAAGATATAGCCAGCAATATCGACCTGTCATCAACAACCTTTGCTGATGCTGATGGCGACGCATTAACCGTAAGCATTGCAGCCTCTGCCGGTACACTGGCTGCTACTTCAGGTGGAAGTGTTACCATTGGAGGATCTGGAACCGGAACATTGACACTTGCCGGAACCGCTGCAAATATCAATACGTATTTGGATACGCCTTCTAATATAAAATACACCGGTGCCTCAAACGCAAATGGGACAGCAGTAGCCACTCTTACCATCACACCCAATGATGGAATTCAAGATGGCACACCGGCGACAGTAAATATAGACATCACCGCAGTCAATGACAACCCAACGGCAACCGGACTGCCGGCAAGTGTTACTGAAACTGAAGACATAGCAGGTAATCTCGATCTTTCTTCAATCACGCTCAGTGATGTTGATGCCGGAAGTGGGAATATCACATTGACTATTTCAGCCCAAACCGGGACAATGGCAATGGCCGCCGCTGCAGGTCTTAGTTTCTCCGGAAATGCTTCAGGTACGATAAAAATTACAGGAACAATTTCAAATTTAAATATTTACTTGAGTATTCCCTTCAACATTCTTTATACCGGTGCATCGAATGTAAATGGCACTGCGGCCGATGTGCTTACCATCAAGTTAAACGACAATGGCAATACCGGCACAGGCGGTGGTAGCGATATTACTTTGGGAACAATAAACATTAACATTACTGCAGTAAATGATCCTCCCATCATCACCACTTCTGGCGGCACAACAAGTTTCATCGAAGGAAATAATGTGGCCAGTACACCAGTAGTTATTGACAGCGGTATCACAGTAACTGACGTTGACGACAACACCCTGTTAAGCGCAACCGTTGCAATTATCGGGAATTTACACAATACTGAAGATGCTCTGACATTCACCAACGATGGTAGTACAATGGGAAACATCGCTGCAATCTACAACTCTTTTAACGGTATACTGACAATGACCTCATCTGGAGCAACGGCAACTTTAGCGGAATGGCAAGCGGCATTTAGAGCTGTAATCTTCAAGAATATCTCCGATACGCCAAACTCCTCCAACCGAACGGTAAGCTTTACCGCCAACGACGGTTCTGTCGATAGTAACACCGGCACAAAAACCGTTAGCGTAACAGCGGTCAACGACGATCCGACCGCCTGGGAAATACCGACAACCGTTTCTGAAACTGAAGACATTGCCGGTGATCTCGATCTTTCGAGCATGACCCTCAGTGATACGGATGCTGGAACCGGCAACGTCACATTAACTATTTCGGCTGCATCAGGTACAATGACCATGGCTAATGCTATAGGTCTTGCTTTCGGCGGAAACGCTACAGGCAAAATAATAATTGCTGGTCCAATTTCATACATAAACTCTTACCTGAGTACTCCCACCAATATTCTTTATACCGGGGCACCGAATGTAAATGGCACTGCGGCCGATGTACTTACCATCATGTTAAACGACAATGGCAATACTGGAACAGGCGGTGGAACCGATGTAACGCTCGGCACAGTAAACGTGAATATTGCAGCTGTTAATGATCCTCCTGTTGTTGTTGGTGTTTTTGGCGATAACAGCAGTAAAGTAACAGCAGGAGCAGGTGCCCAAAATTTAACAGGACTGGATGATGCCACAGTTACAAATGTTGACTCGCCTGATTACAACGGGGGAAGTCTAATAATAGATCCACATACTTATATAAAGGATGATTCTTTTTCAGTTAATGGAACAAGTGTCACTTCAGGAGGAGACGGAACAATTGCCAAGAATGAAACAATTGCAGTCGGGGGTGTTCCAATAGGTATTGTGACTCAATTTAAAGATACCCTAACAACCGGTTATGAACTGTTAATCACTTTTAATACAGCAGATGCCACAAATGCCAGAATACAGGCACTCATCCGGGCATTAGCTTATTCCGCACCAACTGGTATCGGTGCAAGAACATTTACGCTAACACTCAATGATGGTGATGGAACAGCCAATGGTGGCGTTCAGACAGCTTCCGGTAATTTTGCCATTTCAGTCATTCCACCTGTGCCCGACATCGCTTTAAAAGCTGGAGGAAACTACGTCAATATTGGAGATACAATCTTTTTCGGTGATGTGAATATCGGGGCGCAATCCGATACTACCATTTATATATTAAATGAAGGAAATGCGGATTTAAGCATATATATAACAACTATATCTGGAGATTTAACACATTTTCTATGGAATCTCTCTGGTATGAATTCAACTATATTTCCTTTAGATTCAACTAGTTTTAAATACTCCTTTAAACCGACAGCATTAGGAAATAAATTAATAAATGTGGTACTTTTCTCTAATGACCCGGATGAATCCAACTATAGTTTCTTTTTAAAAGGTAATGGAATTGACAATGTACCCCCAGTTACTGTTTGCCAGGATTTAACTATTGCCCTTGATCAAAATGGAGATGCATCAATTACTGCCGCACAAATAGATGGTGGTTCAACAGACAATGATGCTATCGATACGATGTACCTCGATCGTTATGATTTTTCTGCTGCTGATTTCGGGATGACCATTCCTGTAGAACTTACGGTGGTTGATAAAAGCGGCAATACCTCCACCTGCACTTCGCAAGTTACAATTTCTGATGGCATTGCGCCAAAACTAATAACACACAAGATCAAAGTTTACCTGGGAGCAGATGGACAGCACATGTTAACCGATGCAGAAAAGCAGGCGCTGACCTCAGGAACAACAGATAATATCACTGCACCGGAAGATATACAGTTCAGCTTTAATCCATCCGGTTTTAGGTGCTATAATATAGGCGATAACCAAAAGATACAGGTAATAGCTACTGACGAATCAGGGAATGAAACCAGGAGCTGGGCATTGGCTAATGTAATGGATACATTCGGACTACATCTGGCAACTTCGGTAGAAGATATGGAAGTAACCGTCGGGGCAGGAGAGTGCGGAACAACGATTACCTACCCGGATATGACCCCATCGAACAAATGTACAGAAGTAAAGCAACTGGAAGGTTTAGGCCCTGATGGTATGTTCCCGATAGGAACCACAACCGAGAAATGGTTGCTGACTAATCCTTACACGGGCGATTCACTGGTAGTATCGTTTAATGTAACAGTAACATCAGATAACCTTCCTCCAACGATTGATATGGTTTCAGATGTTAATCTGTTTTCCCATGCATCAGGGATAGAAATTCCGTTGACAGGAATCTCGGACGGGGGTGACTGCCAGCCACAGGATTTGATGGTAACGGCAACGCACACCAACCCGTACTTGGTTGACAGTATAGGAGTTGATTATACCTCAGCCGATTCAAGCGGAATGGTATCATTGTACTTTGTTCCCAATATGAGCGGAACAGATACCGTGACAGTCAAGGTAACCGACAGTGAAGGGGGAGAAACAATGCAAACCTTTACCGTGGGAGTAGATATGGAAAACGATCCACCAACACTGAATCCGGTGGAAGACGTAATGACATATGAGGATACCACAGCGATTGAAGTACCGCTGACAGGTATCACGGATGGCGATGTACTGAGAAACCAGGACCTGACAGTAATGACAGATCATACCAATGCAGAACTAATTACAGGAATCATGGTAGATTACACCTCACCTAATGAAACAGGAATGCTAACACTGATGATAGCGCCAGACATGAACGGAACAGATACCATTACAGTAACCATTGAAGACAGTGAAGGGGCCACAACAAAAGATACCTTTGTGGTAACAGTAATACCTGTCAACGATCCGCCATATCTTGTAAATCCAATACCTGACCAAAAGGTGAATGCATCCTATCCATGGGACATTACATTAAGTTCAGTACTTGGTGAGATTTTTAATGACATTGACGATACAATGCTGAATTTGGATATTCTTTTGGAAGATGGATCTGATTTACCCGGGTGGATTAAAACAGAAGTAACAGGTACCGAGTACAAATTGACAGGCATCCCCACGCTTGCAGATACAGGATGTGTCAATATATTAGTTCAGGCTTTTGATAAAGACGGGGCTATGGCAACAGATACATTTACGCTATGTGTTGAAGGTTACCCGGTAAGTGTACAGGACATTGGCGCAGGCGAGTTTGAAGTAACGATGTACCCGAACCCGACCAGGGGAGCAGTGAACATTGACATGAATTCAAACAATATCGGGGAAGTACAACTTTCGGTGATGGATATTACAGGAAGAGTAATACTTCAAAAACACTTCTCAGCAACAGGGACGATGAAGTTTGATATGTCGGATAAAGTATCGGGAATGTACATTGTTCACATCGACTTTGAAGGAACACATATCATAAAGAAACTGCTGGTTGACAGGAGATAGCAAAAGAAGAATTCAAACTAAAGAATAAAAGGAAAGCAGGGATCATTAAGGTCCCTGTTTTATTGTGTCTTTTTTTGTTGATGAGTATTCGCTGGCTCTCTTCCTTAATTTTATCCTGTCAACTATTTTCCCGATGACTTCGGAGGGTGAAAATTCATAATTCAGAGAATTGGCTCTTGCCCGTTCAACTCTGTTTTCGGTATTCAGAAGTTGTGTCATTCGTTCCGATTCATTATAAACATCTGTTACCTTTGGCCTCGGATCAAAATTTATTTGCTGAACATTTTCTATTGCCCGCTCAATATCAGTTTTCCCTTTGGATAAAACATCCACCTGATTGAGACTTATCGTATCCGGTTCAAGCTGGATCACGGGATTTTTCATTAATTCGAATACCGTTACTTTTTTACGCAAAAATGTTACATGTGTTATTATAAGTGTATCGCTTGGAAGCACCCATACATCGAAGACTCCGTTACCGCGGGTAACATCTTTATTTTGACTGCGAAAGTTGATAACATAAGCATCTGATACGGGAATTTTGTCGGGACTAACTACCAATCCCTGAACATGGATTTCTTTTTGCTGCGGGAATGCATCGCAGGCAAATAAAATCAGCAATGCAACAAGTAGTGGTTTTTTCATGGCTAATAATAATTTCAGATACTAAGTTCGGAATAAACAGTATTAATTTGGATGAAAAAAAACTAAACAATGTTAATAGCGTGAATAACTATGAAAAGGTTACACATACTCAACAATAACCTTCTTGAAAAATTTATGGATCAGAATCTTAACAATGCGTTTTACCACAATTTTACGTAGTTCCAGTTCCAACGGCTGTTCAGGATCCTGGTGGGCCCAGTTAATACGGGTTCCAACAATGATGTCGATAACATCGTGCTGAAGCAGTAGTTTTACAATTTCCTCAGGAGGCGAATCATCGAGTAATGTTTCACTATTGTAGTTTTCCAGAATTTCTTCTACTTTCCCAAGCGTAAGGATTCCTTCTGTTACCATTTCAAATCCATCCATTTTTGCACTTGGCGGCAATGCGTTAACCTCTTTTGGGCGGTGTTGAATTTCAACTTCAATATTTAATTCCCTGGCAATAATCTCGGCTGTAGTTCCTCCGCAAATAATTTTCTTACCCTTAAAATTTCTTATTCTTCCGGCAAAATCAAAATCTTTGATTTTATAAAATGGCGGACCCGTAATGAGCATAAATTTGCGCGGCTCCCGAAAATAGATTACTCCGCATGTTGCATCATCTCTCACGGCGAAATTATCATTCATGTCGGTTTGATTAATAATCTTCCGTGCCAGCCTCGTTGCTGAAATATCCGGCATCCGGCTGATTTGGTTCATTGCAAATTCTTCAATGTTTTCCATTCCCCAGCCCATTACATATTTATTATTCTCCAGCCCCGATTGTGGCACACCATCTGACATAAATATTAAGCGATCTTCTTTACTTGCAACAAATTCACGGCATCGCAGTAATTTTCCCAAATTTTCTTCACCCCTTATATTGAGTTCATATTCTTTTGGTTGAAAAGGTTTCCCATTTCGCACAATAAGAACCGGGGGATTATCATAATTAATAATTTTAACCTGCCCGTCCGTTTCCAGTTCAATAATAGTGAAAGTTGCATATCGTTCTTTGCCATCGCTACTTTTCGGAAGCGCATTCATAATAATTCCGGCTGCAACTTCGGGCTTGGTATGAAACTGGGTATACTTCAGTGCCATGGCAGCGGTAAGTGTTGCCAGTACGTTGGCTTTTATTCCATGCCCGATTCCATCACTCAATACCAGAATGGTCCGTCCTTCTTCCCTGATAATGTTTGACTGAAAGACATCGCCGCAGGCAATCTCACCTTTTGGCTTTTTTTGCTGAACGTCGATTTCAACGTGATATTCCGGGTCATACGTCATCACCATAGCGGTAGCTTTGAATGATTGAGTTTAAAAGTTCTTCAGTTTCAGCAGCATTTTCTCCAAGCAGCTGGGCAATTTTTTGTACTGTATCGATATTTTGCCTGTTGATACGTTGTGCACGATTGATGATTTCGTCGCGTACCAGTACCGGCGCCGACATATCACGTATAACGGTTCCAACCACCTTGTTTTTGTATAACGTTACTACAGAAACATGCAGTAATTTATTTTGAAATTTCAGGTCGCGTTCAAGCATTTCTTCGCCGGAGGATAAAATACTGGACAACATTTTGAAAATAACTTCAGGTACAAGCATATTTACATCGGCACCTCTTAACCCCGGAATGGTTTCGAATAGCTCTGTCGTTTCTTCCCCCATCAATTTGGCAAAACTCTCATTTGAATCAATTACCTTAAAGTGGCTATCCATCATTAAGATACCAACATTGATTTTGTGCATCATATGTGAAGAAACCTCCATCGATTCCTGTGCCTTTTTCAAACGAACTTCCGTTTTTTTAAGTTCCGTAATATCATTGATTGAACCTACAATTCCTGTAATCTCTTTTGCATTATCCCTGATAACGGCTTTATTCATAACTACATGGTGAGTCGTTCCATCGGTGTGTTTTACCTGCGTTTCGTAAACCTGTACATCCGGGTTGGCCAGCAATTCCTGATCTTTGCTTGAATATATTTCGGCCATCTCTCGCGTGTGAATTTCAAAGACTGACTTACCAATGATATTTTCCTTGGGTCTGCCGGTAAATTTTTCATGTGCCTTGTTACACATAAGATAAACACCGTTCATATCACGATAAAAAATCGGAGTGGGCAATGCATCAATTATTTTTTGATAAAAATCGGGCGATTCATTATTTCCCGATGAGGATGAATTTTTATCGTAAATCATGGGCAGGAATGTTATCGGTTATAAATCCGAAAATTAGTGAAATTTGCATGTTATATCAACTCATTTTAAATCTTTTTAAAACATTCTTTAAATCGGTTAAAAAGTTGCTTTCTGTTATTTGCTTATTATATCTTTGTAGTTGTAAAAGAGTAATTTACCTGCCTGTTTTAATGTTTTATAACAGTTTTTTAGAATGGTAATTTATATCATAGTTTTAAAATTCAGGCACATATATAATTGCACTTTTGCTAAAAACAACAATTACTAACCGATTTTATAGATGACAAAAATTCATTCTGTTTCCGAATTAAAGGAAATAAGGGAGAAGAATAGGCTGCTTATTCATCCCGAATTAAATCCAGAACCTGTAGTTCAGATTAAAATTGGCATGTCAACCTGTGGAATTGCATCTGGTGCTAAAGAAATTTTAAAAGTGCTGGAAGAAGAATGTGAACAACAGGCTGTTGACGCCCAAATTAAACCGACGGGTTGTTTAGGGTATTGCTATGCAGAACCGATGGTAGAAGTTTTAAAACCCAATGAAAAACCCAAAATTTTTGGTTTTGTCGATAAAAAGAGAGCAAAAGAGATTGTTCAGCTTTATATTTTACGAGGTGAGCCTGTTGAAGGGGAAATGACAATTTCATTCAGAACCGTTGATTAACCTGCAATAACCTTTATTATGACCGAAAAAATAACTCAGATCCGGATAGCGCTCAGGAATTGCGGATTTATAAATCCCGAAAGTATTGATGAATATATTGCCCGCGATGGATATCTGGCGCTTGGTAAATGCCTGACCGAGCTTAATCCTCAGGAAGTGATTGAAGAAATAAAAGATTCCGGTTTACGTGGCCGTGGCGGTGGTGGTTTTCCTACCGGACTAAAATGGGAAATTACCCGGAAATCTGAAGCTGATCAAAAATATGTAGTTTGCAATGCCGACGAAGGTGACCCGGGTGCATTTATGGATCGTTCAATTTTGGAAGGTGATCCCCACGCGGTGCTCGAAGCAATGGCAATTTGCGGCTACTGTATTGGCGCTGATGCCGGGTTAATATATATCAGGGCGGAATATCCGCTTGCTATTGAACGTTTAAAACTTGCGATTAAACAAGCCGAAGAATATGGTTTGCTGGGGAGTGATATTCTGGGAACCGGTTTTAATTTCAAAATTCAATTACGATATGGTGCGGGTGCTTTTGTTTGCGGCGAAGAAACTGCCTTAATTCATTCGATGGAAGGATTGCGTGGGGAACCAACTTTTAAGCCTCCGTTTCCATCGGTTGAAGGTTATATGAAAAAGCCGACTAACGTTAACAATGTGGAAACACTGGCCAATGTTCCTGTTATTTTAAATAAAGGTGCCAACTGGTTTAATAAAATTGGGACAGAAAAATCGAAGGGTACCAAGGTTTTTGCACTTGCAGGGAAAGTAAATAATGTTGGATTAGTTGAAGTTCCAATGGGAACAACTTTGCGGGAAGTGATTTTTGAAATCGGCGGTGGTATTAAAGACGGAAAAGAATTTAAATCGGTTCAAACAGGCGGACCTTCAGGTGGTTGCCTGACCAAAAAATTTCTGGATACTCCAATTGATTATGACAATTTGATTGCGGCCGGCTCTATGATGGGATCAGGCGGAATGATCGTTATGGATGAAAACGATTGCATGGTTTCAATTGCCAAATTTTATCTCGAATTTACATTGGAAGAATCATGTGGGAAATGCGCACCCTGCAGAATTGGCAATAAACGACTGCACGAAATTTTGGAGAAGATTACTGAAGGCAAGGGAACTCTTGCAGATATCGAAAGATTGCGGGTTTTGAGTAATGTAATTAAGGATACTTCACTGTGCGGACTTGGACAGTCGTCACCAAATCCGGTTCTTTCAACCATTTTGAATTTTGAAGATGAGTATCTGGCACATGTAAACCAGGGAAAATGTCCGGCAGGGCAGTGCAAATCATTGTTGAAATACCAAATCGTTGAAGATCTCTGCACAGGTTGTACCCTTTGTTTCAGAAATTGTCCGGTCGGGGCTATTTCCGGCGAACGCCGCATGCCGCATTACATCGACCAATCGTTGTGTATAAAATGTGGAGCTTGTTTCGAAAAATGTAAATTCAACGCCATAACCTTAACATAATCAGAAAACATGGATACAATAAATCTAACTATAGATAACAAAACGGTTGTGGTAAAAAAAGGAACCACAATTTTGGAAGCAGCAGCAGGAATCGGAATTGATGTTCCCACGCTATGCCACATGAAACTGGATGATTTAAATATTGAAAACAAACCCGGAGGTTGCCGGATTTGTGTGGTTGAAGTTGAAGGTCGCAGGAACCTGGCACCAGCCTGTTGTACAGAAGCTAACGAAGGAATGGTAATTAATACTCATTCTATTCGGGCAATTAACGCACGGCGTACGGTGATGGAACTTATTCTTTCCGATCATCCTTCCGACTGCCTGATCTGTGCCAAATCGGGTAATTGTGAATTGCAGGACATGGCGCATAAACTTGGGATTCGCGAGTTGCATTACCAGGGAGAACAGTCGCATTACCGTGAAGATACTTCTCCTGCTATTATTCGTGAAGTAGATAAATGTATTATGTGTCGCCGGTGTGAAATGATGTGTAATGAAGTTCAGACAGTTGGGGTGCTTTCAGCGATATACCGTGGATTTAACTCTGTTGTTTCTCCTGCTTTTGAGATGAATCTCGACCATTCAGTTTGCACTTATTGCGGACAGTGTGTGGCTGTATGTCCAACCGGCGCTTTAACCGAGGTAGATGAAACAGGCCATGTTATTCGCGCACTTTCAGATCCATCAAAAACTGTTATCGTACAAACGGCGCCGGCAGTTCGTGCTGCACTGGGTGAAGAATTCGGGATGGAACCGGGTACATTGGTTACCGGAAAACTGGCGGCTGCTTTACGCAGACTGGGATTTGATTACATTTTTGATACCGATTTTGCCGCCGATCTTACCATAATGGAAGAAGGCACTGAATTACTTTCACGACTGCAAAAACATTTGGCTGGTGACACAGAAGTTAAACTCCCGATTTTAACGTCGTGTTGCCCGGCATGGGTAAAGTTTTTTGAACATCAATTTCCCGGAATGAAAGATATACCTTCAACAGCACGTTCGCCGCAACAAATGTTTGGTTCGATTGCAAAAACGTATTTTGCTGATAAAATTGGCGTTCAGAGAGAAGATTTGGTGGTGGTTTCAATTATGCCTTGTGTGGCGAAAAAATACGAACGCGGAAGAGATGAATTTAAAGTAAACGGAAACCCGGACGTGGATTATTCAATTACAACACGGGAACTGGCTGCTCTGATCAAAATCTCAAATATAGAATTCAGAACCTTGCCAAACGAAGATTTTGATAATCCACTTGGAGAGTCGAGTGGGGCAGCAGTGATTTTTGGAACAACAGGTGGTGTTATTGAAGCGGCAGTGAGAACAGCGTATGAATTGCACACGAAAAAGGACCTTCCAAAAATTGATTTTGAAGAGTTGCGTGGCATGGAAGGCATTCGCAAGGCAACCATCGACTTTAACGGATTAACTCTGAACATTGGAATTGCACACGGACTTGGAAACGCAAGAAAACTTCTGGAAGACATTCAGGCCGGGAAAAGCGAATTTCACGCCATTGAAATCATGAGTTGCCCGGGGGGGTGTATTGGCGGTGGTGGACAGCCATATCATCACGGGAATGCAGAAGTACTTAAAAAACGCCAGATGGCGATTTACCGGGAAGATAAAAACAAAACTATTCGGAAATCCCACGAAAATCCTTATATCATCGAGCTGTACAAGGAATTTCTAGGAAGCCCAATGAGTGAAAAGGCTCATCATTTACTTCATACAGAATACTTTGATCGCACTGAATAGCTTTTTTGAAGTTTTCTAACTACTAATTGTCTAATGTCTAAAAGTCTAAATAAAATGCCAAAAATAAAATTAGCAGAAAATACAATCAGTCTTATTCAGGAAATATGTGCCCAGCATGACAACAAGGAAAGTGAGCTGATTAATGTACTGCACCAGATACAGGGAAAGTTAGGTTATTTGCCTGCTGAAGTGCAGGAAGTAGTAGCCCGCGAACTTAAAACATCGGTTGCCCGGGTTTATGGGGTAGTAACTTTTTACAGCTTTTTCACAATGATTCCTCAAGGCGAGTTTCCGATCTCGATTTGCATGGGTACTGCTTGTTATGTGCGCGGAGCGGAACAAGTACTTGCAGAATTTAAACGTCAGTTAAAAGTTGAAGTGGGTGAATCGACCAGCGACGGAAAGTTCTCAATCAACTGCTTGCGTTGTGTTGGTGCCTGCGGACTTGCCCCCGTTGTAACCGTTGGCGAGAAAGTTCACGGACGTGTTTCTCCTTCGGATGTTAAAAAGATAATCGCAGAATACCGCGAAGGTTGTGAAAGTGAAGACTCCAAAATAGCGTGATTAATTCTTTAGAAGGATTTCCGTTTTGCGGAAGTCCTTTGAACCTTTATATAACTATTCTATTTTACCGCGAGCAGGATTTAAGTCCAATATCTTTGAAATTTTATAAGCCTCCTCAATAACATTTTCAGGATAATTATTTATCTGAAGTATCCGGATGGCGTTTCTGTTCGTCAGTTTTCCATCTTTTATTTTATAATCGAAATCAACCGTTTTATGATTGACTTTTTCACTGAAATGATAAAGTGCAAATTCATTTTTCAACAAATCAGCCAACTCAATATCGTGAGTAGAAACAAATACAATGTTGTTATTTTTGTTTAATGACGACAGAACAGCTTTCCCTGCAGAAATACGTTCAATAGTATTGGTGCCTTTAAAAATTTCATCCAGTAAAAACAAGCCGGGTGTTTCGTTTTCACTTTCATCGATCATGGATTTGATGGTTAAAACTTCTTCGAAATAGTAGCTTTTGTCATTCATTAAATCATCGCTGATACGAATAGCTGAAAATACCCTCATTCTCTGCATTGAGAAATGTTCGGCAAAACAAGTATTGATTGTTAATCCTGTTATTACATTGATACCAATTGTTCTTATAAATGAAGTTTTTCCCGACATATTTGAGCCGGTTAAAAGCACCGATTTACCATCTATTTGAATGCTATTTTCAACACAGTTAGAAATTAGGGGGTGATAAATATTTTTCGCTTCAAAGTATTTTTCGCCGGTTACAATTTTGGGAATGCAGAATGTATTCAAACCTTCTCGCAACGAAGCCATGGACACTAAAAAATCAACTTCACCCGTAAAAACAAAAATTTCCTCGATCTCCTTTCTTTTTGTATTGAGTTGTTTTAATACACCAAACAAAAGTATGGGTTCGAGCAGGAATATTATTTTCAACAATTCGAAAAATCCCCATAATAAGGCTTGTAAATCGCCTTCCAATTTGGCCTCCATCTTAAAGAATGCCATTCGGTTCTTGATCTTGTCGGCAATATTTAAACATTTTGTAAGGTTAGGATTCAGGGGTTTTAAGCTTTCATTTTTAAATAATTCACGGGCTACATATACAAGTTTCAAAAGTTGTGGAATTGAATCAAGATATTGATAAAGGTTACGTTTGTTCCACAAATGAATTCCCATATTAATTAAAAACACTCCGAAAAAAATAAATATAACTGCCGGATTGAAAGGGATTAGTAAAAGTGAAAGAAGACTTGTAAAAGATAAAACCTTGGTGATAAAAAACCATTTTGGAGGTTTTAAATGCTCTTCCTGAAAAAGAGCTGTTATGTAAGAGGTTTCCTCTTTATTTAATTTTACAAGATTCTTCTGTACGGAAATTCTGAAATCGTCATTCTTTGAAAACAGTTCAACCAGTTTCTCATTTTCAGTATTTTGCACCAGGTTGTTTGCCGGAATAGTGCGAAGCTTATTGTACAGATATTGTTGCCCGACTTTTGAATGAGTCCGGTCGATAAACATAAATAACTCATGAATATCCAGATCGTTACAAATCCGGTCAGAAATTATTTGCAGTGCGCCGGCGTTGTCTTTTTTTCGGAAATACCGTTCAATTAAATCGAAATTAAAGGGATCAGTTTTTAATTTGCCAAAAGATTGAAGTAATCGCGCCGTTTGTGATTTATTTTTTCGGGTGTTCATTTTCAAGGTTAGATATCAGAAGTGAGATTCCATCGTTTGGATAAATCCCTTCGACAACTTTCAGCCAAAAAAGGATCATTGATGATTGTTTCTACAGCTTCTTTTTGAAACTCTTTGGCATAAAGTAATTCAAAAACTTTTTGAACCGACAGCGATTTATTACGTTTGGTTAGCACCATTTCGTCGCCCGTTTTTATTTCTCCGGGATTCAATATGCGCAGATAAACTCCGGGATATCCTGATTCAACAAATTTTTTTATCATGGATGAATTTCCAAAGCGAAAATCCAATTTAAAGCAGGGTTGACGTGGCTGTGTTACCTGAACAACTGCACCCCCGATTTTAAAGATATCGCCAATATTAATGCTGGATTCGTCAAGTCCTTTAATCGTTAAGTTTTCACCAAACATGCCAAATTTCATTTCTATTTTTGGATAAACAGTTTTCCAGTATTCATAATGATCAGCCGAATATAAATAACAGGCTTTGTCAACCCCTCCGTGAAATCTGCGATCGATAACATTATCATTAACAACATCTTCCTTTTCAAGAAAAACAGGGGAGGAGACGGGATATTTAAACAGGCCTGTTGCCACTTCTCTTCCTCTCCACGAAAATGTTACCGGAGAACCTATGTTGGTAGAAATAATCTTCATTTGGTTGGTGACAAAAACTGATCAGGCAAATTTACGTTCTTTCTTAATGTTTTCGTACGCCTGGTTTACCTTTTGGAACTTTTCGTGGGCAGCTTTCTGAAAATCTTGTCCAAGGTGGCTTACTTTGTCCGGGTGATATTTCATAGCCATTCTTCGGTAAGCTTTTTTCACTTCTTCGTCAGTTGCGCTTCGTTCAATTTCCAGAATTTTATAATCGCCATCGGTATTGGGAACAAACATGGCCTGGATAGAGTCTAAATCGCTTCCGGAGATTCCCATTTCACGACCGATCAAACTGATTAAATCTTTTTCTCTGGGATCTACCTCGCCATCGGCTTGCGCAATCCCATAAAGAAAATGCAACAGTTGTAACCTGGCCGAATAATTCATGTTTTGTTGGATTTGCCTGCAGACTTCATTTACGGGTATGGTCTGGTTCAACAAATCACGGAGCATTTTTATAGCTTCGGTTGCCGATGCTTCGCCAAAATTATGAACCATGAATTTTTTTACGTAATCGAGTTCCGATTTCAAAATCTTACCGTCGGCTTTCATAACGGCAGCTACTAAAACCAGTAAACTCATAACATAACCACCGGTAGTTGTTCTTCCTGAATACCCGGTTTGTGACGCCTTTTGGTAAGCTTCAGAGCCACCATCAAACATGGAGCCAACCATAAAACCAAGAATTCCACCGATGGGGCCTCCAAATGCCCATCCAAGTCCGCCTCCAATCCATTTACCAAATTTTGCCATATACCTTTAAGTTTTTGTCTATTATTAAAATTTTCGGAATAATAAGCTCATGATCATCATTCACCAGTTCAAAGCTGGCCAGTTTTCTTTTTTCAGAATCAGACCATTGTTTTTCCATTCTTTCTCTAACCTTTTCGGGCGCAATTCCATCTCTTGTTGCAACCCGATCAATTCGCATTTCTTCAGGAGCAGTGACTAAAATTGTAAGATCCATCATTTGATAAAAACCGCTTTCAAACAAAATGGCTGCCTCATGGATTATATACGCCGCATGCTGACGTTCCATCCATTTTAAGAATTCGACTCTTACAACCGGATGAACAACCTGATTTACCTTCTCCCTTTGAATATCGTCGTTAAATATAATTTCAGCAAGTTTCTTTCGGTTAAGTCCCTGATCAGAGGTATAAATTTCATTTCCAAACAGGCGAATGAGTTCATTTTTTATTTCCGGCCTAGAGTTCATCAGCTGCCTTGCAACTGCGTCTGCTTCAAAAACAGGAACATCCAACATTTTGAAAATCCGGCAAACGGTTGATTTGCCACTTCCAATACCTCCTGTTATACCCACTTTAATTGTCATTTGCTCCGGGTTTTATCGCCTTAATTGTTTTCGATCAGAAATTCTACTTTTTCCGGGGTAACCCTTATCAATTGGTTCAGAGGTGGTTTTTTATCGATGCTGATATTAAGATATTCAGAGCCGCTTTTTATACTGTCATAATCAACCGACGCTGAAAAATCGGAAGATTTTATTTTATCGAATTCACTCAATCCAACAGCGAAAAGTACTTTAATCTCGGATGGAAAAAGTTTTACTGTTGCATTTTTAGGTTTGTTCAGAACTTTAATAGGGATGTTCAGTTCTTTCTCGGTAAATTTCTCAACCTCTATTCTTAATTCAACCTTTTTGGGAGTTACCGTTATACCTTCCGGTTCAATCAGTTCAACTTCTTTTTGGATATCTGCACCGATCTTATAAAAACTTTTTACTTTGGTTGCAATCGAATTTATCGTATCTAATGCACTTGATGGCCCAGTTATCTTCACTTTTTCTGGGATAGAAAAGATTGGTTTCTTCAAATTAAATTCAGGTTTGAATTCCGTAACGATATTAAATCTTACCGGAATCATTTTGGATTTTAAGCTATCGAGCACCAGTTCAAAAAATTCAGGTTGTACTTCCGATACTTTTATTTCATTGCTAATTTGGTCAGAAATACGACGAATTAGTCCGGAGCTGTAAATAGTATAAGTTCCTGATTCGGGTTCTATGCCTTTTGTGATATTGGTAATGTTCAGCACTATAGGAGAAAAGGATAAACTAAGTTTATGTCTTAATAAGGTGAACCCATGTGCCTCTACTTTAAGATCGAATTTTGCAGGCGGTTTATTCGCTAAAAATCGATTTTTAGGTGGATTGATGTATTTAACCGGATAGGAAATTGTGGTTGTATAATCTTTGCTTAAAGCATTTAAAAACCATAGTGTGGTTGCAATTAGCAAACAAACCAAGAAAACAACAATCTGCTTGTCGTTTCGTAGTTTTTCAATTTTGAAATAGTCCTTTATTTGAGAAAGATCCTTATTCATTTTTGCACGTGTTCATGCAAATTTAAAGAAATATACCATATCACAACTCAGGTTTACTATCAATCCGTAAAGTGGAAACATAATATTTATTTGGATGCTATTATTTTTCGTATATTTTATTCCGAATTATTTCTGAATGCCAAAATGTCTTACGAAAAGTGTAAAATTTTCATTGGGCAGGAATTTGTAATGCAGATGTTTCGAGAAATCATTCTGGTAAAAAGAGATGTACTAAAAATTAAATAAATAATAAACAATGGAAAATTTAAAGCTTCAGGACATTATTGATTCCAAAATACTAAACGAACGGAAAGTGTTTTTATGGGGAAAAGTTGATGATAAATCGGCAAAACATGTTGTGGAAAGATTACTTTATCTGGATATGATTGCGCCTCAAACTGAAATTCAGTTAATTATAAATAGCCCCGGAGGATATGTAACATCGGGCTTTGCAATATACGACGCAATTAAAGGGCTTTCAAGTCCTGTTTCAACAGTTTGCTCCGGGCTTGCCGCGTCAATGGGAGCTATTTTGCTATCAGCAGGTGCAAAAGGAAGAAGGTTTGTTCTTCCGCACGCCAGGGTTATGATTCACCAGCCAAGTGGTGGTGCACAGGGAACTGCTGCCGACATTGAGATACAGATGGATGAGATAATAAAAACACGGAATCTGGGAGCCAAAATATTGGCCGATAATTGTGGCCAGCCTGTAGAAAAGGTAATAAAAGATTTTAATCGGGACCACTGGATGTCAGCGGAAGAATCGCTAAAATATGGTATTGTTGACGGAGTTATTGAGACGCTTGTTTAATTAAACATAAATAATTCTCTGATATCGATTCCGCATTTTGTCATTATTAGCAAAGGCGGAATCAATTTTTTTAATTCGAGGTAAATTTCAACTAAGAATGTCTAAAGATTTATAAAGTTTAAATTGGAACTGCAATTACATTGCTAAAGCTTACTATATTTGGGGCCTAAACCGTACAAATTTTAATAATAGTAAAAACTAATCCTATGAAACAAATTTTATTACTTTTTGTGGCATTCCTTACTACGCAATTTTCACTTACCGCGCAAAACGAGAAACCTGTTTACAAAGATAAAAATGCTTCTGTGGAAGCTCGCGTTAAAGACCTGGTTCCCAAAATGAATCTTGATGAAAAAATTCTCCAACTCAATCAATATACTGCCGGAAGAAATGATAATATTAATAACATTGGAGAAGCAACCAAATCAATTCCTGCAGAAATTGGTTCTTTAATTTATTTTGGTGACGACCCTGTTTTCAGGAATGCTATTCAGAAAAAGGCGATGGAAGAATCACGCCTGGGAATACCGATCCTTTTTGGATACGATGTTATTCATGGTTTTCGGACGGTTTATCCTATCTCACTGGCTCAGGCTTGTTCATGGGATCCGGAACTGGTAACCAAAGCTGCTAAAGTTGCCGCTAAAGAAGCAAAACAATCGGGCGTTGACTGGACATTTTCGCCCATGATCGATGTTGCCCGCGATGGCCGCTGGGGACGTGTTGCCGAAGGTTATGGTGAAGATCCTTACGTGAACTCAATATTCGGAGTAGCTACTGTAAAAGGGTACCAGGGTGAAAATTTATCCGACCCATATTCAGTTGCAGCCTGTCTTAAACATTATGTAGGTTATGGAAGATCTGAAGGTGGTCGTGACTACCACTATTCCGAAATTTCCGCACAATCGCTTTGGGAAACATATTTGCCTCCGTACGAAGCCTGTGTTGAAGCCGGGGCCGCAACTCTTATGAGTGCTTTTAATGACATCAGCGGAGTTCCTGCCACATCAAACCATTATATACTTACCGAAATACTTAAAAATCGCTGGAAACACGACGGTTTTGTTGTTTCCGACTGGGGAGCAGTTGATCAGTTGATTGCACAAGGTGTGGCAGCCGATCGTAAAGAGGCTTGTTACAAGGCTTTTACAGCAGGAGTTGAAATGGATATGACCGACAAAATTTATGTTCAGAATTTGAAGCAATTAATCGAAGAAGGAAAAATTTCAATGGATGCAATTGACGATGCGGTTAGTCGTATTCTTCGGGTTAAGTTTCGGTTGGGTCTATTCGACAAGCCATATACTACTGTGGTTGATGAAACTGCAAGATATCTTAAGCCGGAAAGCAAAGCGATTGCAGAAAAGCTTGCAGCCGAATCGATGGTATTATTGAAAAACAATGAAGTAACACTACCAATAAACTCGTCAGATCAAGCAAATTGCGCTTATTGGTCCCTTGGCTAAGGATAAAGATGATTTATTAGGTTCCTGGTCGGCTCACGGAGATGCAAAAGATGTTGAATCAATTAACGAAGGACTGGAAAAAGAATTTGGAAATGTAACTTTCAATATTGCACAAGGATGTGATTTTGACGGAGATGATGAACAGTTATTTTCAAGAAGCAATGGCAGCGGCAAAACAATCGGATATTGTGCTGGTTTGTTTGGGTGAAAAAAAAGGATGGAGTGGTGAGAATGCATCACGGTCAACCATTTCATTGCCGGCTATTCAGGAAAAACTGGTTCAGGAATTAAAAAAAACCGGAAAACCAATTGTGCTGATTCTTTCCAATGGACGTCCGCTGGGACTGGCAGCACTTGAGCCACTGGCTGATGCAATTGTTGAAATTTGGCAACCCGGAGTTGCAGGAGGATCGGCCATTGCCGGAATATTATCAGGACGGATTAATCCTTCCGGAAAATTGTCGATAACTTTTCCGCTAACTACCGGACAAATACCAATTTATTACGACATGCGCCAAAGTGCACGGCCAAATTCAGGCAAATACCAGGATATTCCTACTGAACCATTATATTGGCTGGGACATGGTTTAAGTTATACAACTTTTGACTACGGACAATCTGAAACTTTCATCTGAAAAAATTAAAAAGAATGAAAAACTAACGGTTGAAGTGGAAGTGACTAATTCGGGAGAACAAAGCCGGCAGCGAAACAGTTTTATGGTATATTTCCGATCCTGCCTGTTCAATTTCCCGTCCAATGAAAGAATTGAAATACTTTGAAAAGAAAGAACTTGCACCGGGAGCCAAAGCAACCTACACATTTGAGATTGATCCGATGCGTGACTTGAGTTATGTTGATTCTGACGGGAAAAAGTTCCTTGAAACCGGAGATTATTATGTAATTGTAAATAACCAAAAAGTTAAATTCGAGGTAACGGAATAGAATATTAAGCCCCAAGAGCATATTTGGTGCAAAGACAGACGTCGCTAAAAAATAAATCCGCTGTAAATATTTAATTTATAGCGGATTGTTATTTTAAACCGTGATCCCACCGGGACTCGAACCCAGATCATAAGAACCGGAATCTTACATTCTATCCATTGAACTATGGGACCTGTTTAATAAGTGTGCTGCAAAAATAATAAAATTACGTTTTAACTGCATATTATATTTTAACATCAAATAATATTAAATGTTGATAAAAATATGAGGCCCCCTGCATAATTATGGTATGATGGTATTCGTTAAATTTGCCTTTGTGTAACGAAGGAGTAAAATGAAAGAGTGGGTTAGCGTCTCAATCAGTAAGTTTGAAAGTTATGTAGAATCATTTAAGGAACTTACTGAAAATCAAAAAAGAAATTTTGAAATTAAAAAGGATCATTCACTTCGGGTGGCTGATTTAACATTGTTGCTGGCAGAGAAACTTGAATTTACTGAAGAGCAAAGTCAGGTTGCTTTCCTGGCAGGATTGTTACATGATGTCGGACGATTTCAGCAACTCAAAGAATACGATACATTTCACGATGAGAAGTCGGTTGACCATGCCGATTTTGCTGTTAAAATAATTGAGGAAGGATCTTTCCTGGAAGATATAGAGCCTGATTTAAAAAAACTTATTCTGGTGGCTGTTCAAAACCACAATAAGCTTAAAATTCAGGATGGCTTATCTGAACAGGAATTAGTATTTGCCAAATTACTTCGCGATGCGGATAAAATTGATATTTTGAGGGTCCTTTCCGATTATTATTCGAAAAGAAATTCTACTCCCAACCATACATTAACATGGGAATTGCCAAAAGGAAGTTCGGTTTCGGCTAATGTTTCAAAAGAAGTGCTGGCCGGGAAACTGGTTTCGAAAAAGAATGTTGCTTCGGAACTGGATGTAAAAGTGATGCAATTGTCGTGGGTTTTTGATATTAATTACCGGACCACGATTGAATATCTGCTGAAAAACCGATATCTGGAAATTATTTACAGTACCCTTCCTAAAAATGATCTGGTTATTGAAATTTATCGTAAAATAAAAGTTTTTACGGAGAACCGGATTTTGGCGAAATAAGAATTCTGTTTTGTAATAAATTGGTATGTTGCACTTATTTCAATCGTGAATAAGGGTTGAAACCGAAGTGTTTTTTAACTTTTTGAAGTTACTGAGACAATAACCTAACTGTAAGAATATGGCTAATCGTTTGGTTTGTATTTGTAATTTAGTTGATGAGCGTGAAATTAAAGCCTCACTTGAAAAAGGGGCATCCTCGACGCGTGATATTCAGGATCATACCAGAGCAGGTACGTCGTGTGGTCGCTGTTTGCCCGAAATTGATGAAATTGTAAATTCGCATAAAAAAGAAAAACCCAAAGACCAACAACAGAGGCTGGACTTTGGGTTTTGATTAAACCAATCATTTATATTAAAAATAACGCGGAGACGTAAATTCCTTATCTAAAAATCTAAGTTCATAAGAAATCATGATCTCGTGTGTTCCATTTTCAAATTTTCTTAAATTGGAAGTAGTATAATCATAAGAATAACCAACTCTCAATTTACTATCAATAATCCATTGTGCAATAAATCCAAACGCATCACCCGGGCGATATGTTGCCCCAAGCCAGAACTTCTCTTTAATCAGGAAATTAGCTGTCACGTCCAATTGAACCGGGCCACTGGATTCTGAAGTAAAGGAAGCTTTGGTCAGCATAGTAGGTTTGAACTTCAGGTTCTCACCCAAATTAAATACCATTCCTGCCATCAGAAAATAATGACGGAATTCTGAACTAACTGATAAATTATTGATATTATCATCAAATTCATTGTTCAAAATCTTTGGAACCGAAAAACCTACATAGAAGTCTTTGCTAAACAAAAATGCGCCTACTCCAAAGTTGGGCATTAATTTCCGGTCTATTTCACCCTGGAATGCAGGGTCATTCACTCCTGAACCTTCAGGATTTGTAGTGTATCCCATCAGATCGTTTGAATAATTGGTAACACCTCCTTTTAGTCCCATTCTGAGATTTACTTTTTCGTTCATTGGAACCAGGTATGAATAGTCGGCAAACACATAGAAACGTTTTTCAAGCCCGACTTTATCACTGATAACATTCAGTCCCAGGGCAACTCTTTCGTTTTTCAATGGTGCCTGCATCGAAAAAGTGTAAGTTTGTGGTGCACCATCCAATCCCGACCATTGCTGGCGGGCAAGTACCATGAAACTTAGCGACTCCCATGTTCCTGCATAAGCAGGGTTAATGGTTTGTGTGTTGAACATGTACTGTGTGTACATTGGATCCTGTTGACCGTTAACGTTTAACCCGGCAATAACCAGAAGCAGAATCCCAAAACTCTTTATGATATTTAATTTGATTTTCATTGTTCTAAATTTTTTCAGATTAAACATTAATTATCGGTTAAGGAATACAAATCCTGCTGTTGGTTTCGTTAATTCCCATCGTTAAAGTACAGGATGTAATAGTACGTTCCCGGTGGCAGTTTGTCTTTCCCAATATTCACTCCTGCGTTGGGACGTCCATCCCACCAGGCGTCAGTAGTACCGTGTACTGAGGTGTTTCCATAGTGTTCCTGTCGGTAAACCAGTCTGCCCCAGCGGTTATAGATTTCTAATTTTTGCATCTGGATACAAGTCTTCAAAAGTTGAGCCTTCAAGGTGATCAGTATATGATCCATCATCGAATAAAGCATAGTAAGTGATGACGAAGTAGTCGTTGATCCCATCTCCGTTTGGTGAAAAACCATTTGGAATAAACAGGTCTTCTGTTTGAACTTTAGGTCCTGGTGGAATAACTGGAACTGGATCTCTCCAGTCTCTTAGATTATTATTATCCCAATCCTGAAGAGGTGCTCTGCTACCAGTTGCATTCAAATACTTGGTTGAACTTGTTAAGAAGTCGATAGTATCATATGCATCGTCTAGCCCATCGCCATCAGAGTCTTTCCCATCCATCTGGAAGTCAGCTATTTGGTCAAAATTAGCATCATTACCTTCAATAATATCATCAATGTCATCGGCATCAGTATCAGTATCCAGGTAGTCAGGTCTCCCGTCAGTATCTGTTTGCGTTGCATCATAATAAGTTCCACCAATTGTGTTATCATATGCATCATCCCATCCGTTTGCATTGGCATCAATACCTGAAGGAGCAATGTAATTACTTTCTGCCTGCCATTCAATGTTATCAGGAATTCCGTCATTATCTGAGTCAATATCAAGACTGTTCGGAATGCCATCACCATCTGTATCAACTAAACGATTATCTTCATTTATATCAGAATTCCATCGTTGTCATCATCGATGTCAACATCATCCGCAATTCCGTCACAGTCGCTGTCAACCAATATATGAATGGTAACTTCAGCGGTAGAGCAGTTATTTGTGTTCACATTGTGACATACGGTGTAGGTAAATGTGAGCGTCGTATCTCCCGAATTATTACCGTTGTAAGTCATTGTACCGTCAGCAGTATTTACATTTACATTTTCCGGTAAGTTGGAAACTGTCATAGTAACATCGTCAGGAGTGAATCCACTATCATTGTCAAACAGGTTCAATTGGCCACTTGCCTGGTCAGCACGACAATAAACTATTGTCAATTCATCTGGTTCTGTGACAATCGGAGTTCCACCACAATCGTAAGAACCTGATTCAACTACCACTGTTGCAGTACAGGTGCTTTCGTTACCGTGAATATCAACAACAGTTAAAGTTACTTCGTTTTCACCCAGATCATCGCATGAGAACTGGTATTTATCAATGTACATCGTGTCAATTGCACAGTTGTCAATCGAACCATCATTTACGCCTTCAGAAGTAAGGGTGAAAATTCCGTTATTATCCAGTTGTCCAATAACTTCTTTACAGTTTGCAACCGGCGCGATTGTGTCAATAACTCCAATTGCCACGTGGCATTCGGAACTGTTTCCGCAAAGGTCGGTTGCTGTAACAGTAACCATTACTCCGTCAGCACCAGAATCACCACATCCAAATGTAGATTGTGAAACCTGAACGTCGATAGCGTCTGCAGAAGTACAGTTGTCGGTTACATTTCCGGCAATTGCTGCAATATCTTCAGCGGTAAGATCATACATTCCGTTTTCACCCAGGTAAACTGATATAGCGTTGCAATTCATAACTGGCGCAGTAGTATCCTCAATTTTGAAGGTTGCAGTTGTTGTAGAAGCATTTCCACATTCATCGGTAGCGGTAAATGTTACGGTAGCAGCGCCTGTTGCACCACAATCATCACTTAATGCAGTGAAATCGTTGGTCCAGGTTACTGTTCCGCAAACATCGCTTGCAACAGCACCACCGTTGCTTTCCAACCATGCGTTCAAAGCATCAGTGTTTCCATTACCGTCACATTCTACCGTCTGATCTTCAGCCTGAACCGATATTTCAGGAGAAGTAGTATCTTCAATAGTAAATGTTGCTACCGTTGAAGTTGAATTACCACATTCATCTGTTGCAGTAAATGTTACAGAAGCAGTTCCAGTAGCACCACAACTTCCGGCAACCAGTGTTTCAAAATCATTGGTCCAGGTAACAGCTCCACAAATATCTGTTGCAGAAGCATCACCATTTGATTCAAGCCATGCCTGCAATTCATCGGTATTACCCTGTCCGTCGCACTCAACTGTTTTGTTAACAGCTTCAGAAATTATTTCAGGTGCTGTAGTATCTTCAATGGTAAATGTTGCAGATGTTGTTACAGTGTTTCCGCAATCATCTCTGGCAATAAATGTTACTGTTACCGTAGAACCACAGTCAGCAGAAGTTAAACTTTCAAAATCATTGCTCCAGGAAACACCACCGCAATTATCGGTTGCTGTTGCACCACCATTTGAATCTAACCATGCCTGAAGATCGTCAGTATTACCCTGACCATCACATTCTACAGTCTGATTTTCAGCCTGAGCAGTAATAACTGGAGCAGTATTGTCCACAATTGAGAAAGTAGCTCTTGTAATTGCTTTGTTTCCACATGCATCAGATACAGTGAATGTAACCGTTGCACTACCAGTTGATCCACAACCATTACTTAGTCCGTTGAAATTATTACTCCAGGATATATTTCCACAATTATCAGTAGCTGCAGCTCCTCCATGATTTCTCAACCAGGTATTCAATGCACTAAGGTTTCCTTGTCCATCACATTCTACAGTCTGATTTTCAGCCTGAGCAGTAATAACTGGAGCAGTATTGTCCACAATTGAGAAAGTAGCTCTTGTAATTGCTTTGTTTCCACATGCATCAGATACAGTGAAGGTAACCGTTGCACTACCAGTTGAACCACAACCATTGGAAAGGCCACTGTAATTATTACTCCAGGTTAACCCACCTTCAGTTGCAACTGTTGCTCCTCCATGATTTGCCAACCATGCACTTAAAGCTGCAGTATTTCCGTTTCCGTCACATTCAACAGTTTTGTTTGATGCATTTTTAGTAATTACCGGAGCTGACTCATCGTTGACTGTAATTGTCTGACTTTTGGTTGTTGAGTTGCCACAGTTGTCAGTAGCAGTCCATGTTCTTGTTAATGTATATGAATCACAGTCGCCGTTTGTTCTTTGTTCTCCTATATATTCAACTGTAACATTGTCATCACAGTTGTCAGTAGCAGTAGCAGAACCTACTTCCGGAACTTCACTATTATTTGAAACAATTACATCAGCCGGTACAGCCAAAACAGGAGCTTGAGTATCAGAAACTGTAATTACCTGGCTTCCGCTGGAAGAGTTACCACAGTTATCAGTAGCTGTCCATGTACGTGTTAAAGTATATGAGTTGTCGCAATCACCATCAGTACGAACTTCGCTGAAAGTGATTTCAACATCGTTGTCGCAGTTGTCAGTAGCAGTGATATCTTCACCAATAACAGGCTGAGCAGGAACAGCATCACATTCAGCAGAAGCATCAACCGGGATTCCAGCCAAAACAGGAGCCTGAGTATCAGAGACTGTAATTACCTGGCTTTCGCTGGAAGAGTTACCACAGTTATCAGTAGCTGTCCATGTACGTGTTAAAGTATATGAGTTGTCGCAATCGCCATCAGTACGAACTTCGCTGAAAGTGATTTCAACATCGTTGTCGCAGTTGTCAGTAGCAGTGATATCTTCACCAATAACAGGCTGAGCAGGAACAGCATCACATTCAGCAGAAGCATCAACCGGGATTCCAGCCAAAACAGGAGCCTGAGTATCAGAGACTGTAATTACCTGGCTTTCGCTGGAAGAGTTACCACAGTTATCAGTAGCTGTCCATGTACGTGTTAAAGTATATGAGTTGTCGCAACCGCCATCAGTACGAACTTCGCTGAAAGTGATTTCAACATCGTTGTCGCAGTTGTCAGTAGCAGTGATATCTTCACCAATAACAGGCTGAGCAGGAACAGCATCACATTCAGCAGAAGCATCAACCGGGATTCCAGCCAAAACAGGAGCCTGAGTATCAGAGACTGTAATTACCTGGCTTTCGCTGGAAGAGTTACCACAGTTATCAGTAGCTGTCCATGTACGTGTTAAAGTATATGAGTTGTCGCAATCACCATCAGTACGAACTTCGCTGAAAGTGATTTCAACATCGTTGTCGCAGTTGTCAGTAGCAGTGATATCTTCACCAATAACAGGCTGAGCAGGAACAGCATCACATTCAGCAGAAGCATCAACCGGGATTCCAGCCAAAACAGGAGCCTGAGTATCAGAGACTGTAATTACCTGGCTTTCGCTGGAAGAGTTACCACAGTTATCAGTAGCTGTCCATGTACGTGTTAAAGTATATGAGTTGTCGCAACCGCCATCAGTACGAACTTCGCTGAAAGTGATTTCAACATCGTTGTCGCAGTTGTCAGTAGCAGTGATATCTTCACCGATAACAGGCTGAGCAGGAACAGCATCACATTCAGCAGAAGCATCAACCGGGATTCCAGCCAAAACAGGAGCCTGAGTATCAGAAACTGTAATTACCTGGCTTTCGCTGGAAGAGTTACCACAGTTATCAGTAGCTGTCCATGTACGTGTTAAAGTATATGAGTTGTCGCAATCGCCATCAGTACGAACTTCGCTGAAAGTGATTTCAACATCGTTGTCGCAGTTGTCAGTAGCAGTGATATCTTCACCAATAACAGGCTGAGCAGGAACAGCATCACATTCAGCAGAAGCATTAACCGGGATTCCAGCCAAAACAGGAGCCTGAGTATCAGAGACTGTAATTACCTGGCTTTCGCTGGAAGAGTTACCACAGTTATCAGTAGCTGTCCATGTACGTGTTAAAGTATATGAGTTGTCGCAATCACCATCAGTACGAACTTCGCTGAAAGTGATTTCAACATCGTTGTCGCAGTTGTCAGTAGCAGTGATGTCTTCACCGATAACAGGCTGAGCAGGAACAGCATCACATTCAACAGAAACATCAGCAGGAATATTCAGTTCAGGAGCAATATTATCGTTAACTGTAATTGTTTGATTAATGCTTGCACTGTTTCCACATTCATCTGTGAAAGTCCATGTGCGAAATAAAGTATAATTATTTACACAACTTCCAGGTGTTACAACTTCTGTAAGAACACCCAGAATTTGATTTCCATCATTATCCTGCGCATATAATTCTTCAGCAACAGGAATATTGCCAGAACACTGAACAGTTAAGTTTTCGGGTGCTGTCGGCGGAACAGGAGGAGTATTGTCGTTTACTCTGATTGTCTGACTAACACTACTGCTATTTCCACAGGCATCAACAAATGTCCACGTGCGAACTATTTCAAGGCTGTTTGCACAGGCGCCAGGAGTTGTAACCTCAGTTGGACTAACTGTAATATCTCCGTCGCAGTTATCAACAGCAGTTAAATCTACTGCTGCAGGTACATCTGAATCAAGTTGAACAGTAACATCTGCAGGTGCATTTGGTGCTATCGGAGCAGTAATATCTTTAACCGTAATGGTCTGAATAACGCTAATTGAATTTCCTGCTGCATCTGTTACACTGTAGGTACGTGTAATTGTTTCAGGGCAAGACTTACCATCGCTAACATCCGAAACAAAAGCAACATTAACAGAACAATTGTCATCTGCATCGGTAACTACAGATATGTCTGGAGATGGCACATCGCCTATACATTCAACGTTGATTGGCTCCGGATTACTGGCTGTTGGATTTTGGTCATCAGTTACGGTAACTGTAAATGAGCAAACATCAGTATTACCAGCCGGGTCAGTAGCTGTAGCAGTAACAGTTGTTGTTCCAACCGGGAATAAAGTACCCGGGTCCTGACTGTAAGTAACAACAGCCGAGCAGTTATCAGTAGCAGTGGCTTCAAAAGTCACAATTGCACCGCAAACATCAGCATCGGCAGTTTGAGTAATATTTCCCGGGCAAGTAATGGCAGGTGCCTGGTCATCAGTTACGGTAACTGTAAATGAGCAAACATCGGTATTACCAGCCGGGTCAGTAGCTGTAGCAGTAACAGTTGTTGTTCCAACCGGGAATAAAGTACCCGGGTCCTGACTGTAAGTAACAACAGCCGAGCAGTTATCAGTAGCAGTGGCTTCAAAAGTCACAATTGCACCGCAAACATCAGCATCGGCAGTTTGAGTAATATTTCCCGGGCAAGTAACGGCAGGTGCCTGGTCATCAGTTACGGTAACTGTAAATGAGCAAACATCGGTATTACCAGCCGGGTCAGTAGCTGTAGCAGTAACAGTTGTTGTTCCAACCGGGAATAAAGTACCCGGGTCCTGACTGTAAGTAACAACAGCCGAGCAGTTATCAGTAGCAGTGGCTTCAAAAGTCACAATTGCACCGCAAACATCAGCATCGGCAGTTTGAGTAATATTTCCCGGGCAAGTAACGGCAGGTGCCTGGTCATCAGTTACGGTAACTGTAAATGAGCAAACATCAGTATTACCAGCCGGGTCAGTAGCTGTAGCAGTAACAGTTGTTGTTCCAACCGGGAATAAAGTACCCGGGTCCTGACTGTAAGTAACAACAGCCGAGCAGTTATCAGTAGCAGTGGCTTCAAAAGTCACAATTGCACCGCAAACATCAGCATCGGCAGTTTGAGTAATATTTCCTGGGCAAGTAACGGCAGGTGCCTGGTCATCAGTTACGGTAACTGTAAATGAGCAAACATCAGTATTACCAGCCGGGTCAGTAGCTGTAGCAGTAACAGTTGTTGTTCCAACCGGGAATAAAGTACCCGGGTCCTGACTGTAAGTAACAACAGCCGAGCAGTTATCAGTAGCAGTGGCTTCAAAAGTCACAATTGCACCGCAAACATCAGCATCGGCAGTTTGAGTAATATTTCCTGGGCAAGTAACGGCAGGTGCCTGGTCATCAGTTACGGTAACTGTAAATGAGCAAACATCAGTATTACCAGCCGGGTCAGTAGCTGTAGCAGTAACAGTTGTTGTTCCAACCGGGAATAAAGTACCCGGGTCCTGACTGTAAGTAACAACAGCCGAGCAGTTATCAGTAGCAGTGGCTTCAAAAGTCACAATTGCACCGCAAACATCAGCATCGGCAGTTTGAGTAATATTTCCTGGGCAAGTAATGGCAGGTGCCTGGTCATCAGTTACGGTAACTGTAAATGAGCAAACATCAGTATTACCAGCCGGGTCAGTAGCTGTAGCAGTAACAGTTGTTGTTCCAACCGGGAATAAAGTACCCGGGTCCTGACTGTAAGTAACAACAGCCGAGCAGTTATCAGTAGCAGTGGCTTCAAAAGTCACAATTGCACCGCAAACATCAGCATCGGCAGTTTGAGTAATATTTCCTGGGCAAGTAACGGCAGGTGCCTGGTCATCAGTTACGGTAACTGTAAATGAGCAAACATCGGTATTACCAGCCGGGTCAGTAGCCGTGGCAGTAACAGTTGTTGTTCCAACCGGGAATAAAGTACCCGGGTCCTGACTGTAAGTAACAACAGCCGAGCAGTTATCAGTAGCAGTGGCTTCAAAAGTCACAATTGCACCGCAAACATCAGCATCGGCAGTTTGAGTAATATTTCCTGGGCAAGTAATGGCAGGTGCCTGGTCATCAGTTACGGTAACTGTAAATGAGCAAACATCGGTATTACCAGCCGGGTCAGTAGCCGTAGCAGTAACAGTTGTTGTTCCAACCGGGAATAAAGTACCCGGGTCCTGACTGTAAGTAACAACAGCCGAGCAGTTATCAGTAGCAGTGGCTTCAAAAGTCACAATTGCACCGCAAACATCAGCATCGGCAGTTTGAGTAATATTTCCTGGGCAAGTAACGGCAGGTGCCTGGTCATCAGTTACGGTAACTGTAAATGAGCAAACATCAGTATTACCAGCCGGGTCAGTAGCTGTAGCAGTAACAGTTGTTGTTCCAACCGGGAATAAAGTACCCGGGTCCTGACTGTAAGTAACAACAGCCGAGCAGTTATCAGTAGCAGTGGCTTCAAAAGTCACAATTGCACCGCAAACATCAGCATCGGCAGTTTGAGTAATATTTCCTGGGCAAGTAACGGCAGGTGCCTGGTCATCAGTTACGGTAACTGTAAATGAGCAAACATCAGTATTACCAGCCGGGTCAGTAGCTGTAGCAGTAACAGTTGTTGTTCCAACCGGGAATAAAGTACCCGGGTCCTGACTGTAAGTAACAACAGCCGAGCAGTTATCAGTAGCAGTGGCTTCAAAAGTCACAATTGCACCGCAAACATCAGCATCGGCAGTTTGAGTAATATTTCCCGGGCAAGTAATGGCAGGTGCCTGGTCATCAGTTACGGTAACTGTAAATGAGCAAACATCGGTATTACCAGCCGGGTCAGTAGCTGTAGCAGTAACAGTTGTTGTTCCAACCGGGAATAAAGTACCCGGGTCCTGACTGTAAGTAACAACAGCCGAGCAGTTATCAGTAGCAGTGGCTTCAAAAGTCACAATTGCACCGCAAACATCAGCATCGGCAGTTTGAGTAATATTTCCCGGGCAAGTAATGGCAGGTGCCTGGTCATCAGTTACGGTAACTGTAAATGAGCAAACATCGGTATTACCAGCCGGGTCAGTAGCTGTAGCAGTAACAGTTGTTGTTCCAACCGGGAATAAAGTACCCGGGTCCTGACTGTAAGTAACAACAGCCGAGCAGTTATCAGTAGCAGTGGCTTCAAAAGTCACAATTGCACCGCAAACATCAGCATCGGCAGTTTGAGTAATATTTCCTGGGCAAGTAACGGCAGGTGCCTGGTCATCAGTTACGGTAACTGTAAATGAGCAAACATCAGTATTACCAGCCGGGTCAGTAGCTGTAGCAGTAACAGTTGTTGTTCCAACCGGGAATAAAGTACCCGGGTCCTGACTGTAAGTAACAACAGCCGAGCAGTTATCAGTAGCAGTGGCTTCAAAAGTCACAATTGCACCGCAAACATCAGCATCGGCAGTTTGAGTAATATTTCCCGGGCAAGTAACGGCAGGTGCCTGGTCATCAGTTACGGTAACTGTAAATGAGCAAACATCAGTATTACCAGCCGGGTCAGTAGCTGTAGCAGTAACAGTTGTTGTTCCAACCGGGAATAAAGTACCCGGGTCCTGACTGTAAGTAACAACAGCCGAGCAGTTATCAGTAGCAGTGGCTTCAAAAGTCACAATTGCACCGCAAACATCAGCATCGGCAGTTTGAGTAATATTTCCTGGGCAAGTAACGGCAGGTGCCTGGTCATCAGTTACGGTAACTGTAAATGAGCAAACATCGGTATTACCAGCCGGGTCAGTAGCTGTAGCAGTAACAGTTGTTGTTCCAACCGGGAATAAAGTACCCGGGTCCTGACTGTAAGTAACAACAGCCGAGCAGTTATCAGTAGCAGTGGCTTCAAAAGTCACAATTGCACCGCAAACATCAGCATCGGCAGTTTGAGTAATATTTCCTGGGCAAGTAACGGCAGGTGCCTGGTCATCAGTTACGGTAACTGTAAATGAGCAAACATCAGTATTACCAGCCGGGTCAGTAGCTGTAGCAGTAACAGTTGTTGTTCCAACCGGGAATAAAGTACCCGGGTCCTGACTGTAAGTAACAACAGCCGAGCAGTTATCAGTAGCAGTGGCTTCAAAAGTCACAATTGCACCGCAAACATCAGCATCGGCAGTTTGAGTAATATTTCCTGGGCAAGATATTGTTGGGCTAATATTATCTTTTATTTCATGCGTAAAAGTTGTTTCATTATTATCAAAATCCGGTTCATTTAAATTACCGGTTGTATAAACACTTGCTGAATTGGTCAGTTCATCTTCTTCTATACATGAAGCATGAACAGTTACAGTGCGGGTTACAGAAGCCCCAACTGCCAGAGTGCCTATATTCCAGGTAACAACACCAGCGGATTCTGTTCCACCGTCAGAAGCAGATACAAATGTTACTCCTGATGGCAATTCATCTTCTGCCATTACAGTAGTTGCTTCGGTTAATCCAATGTTTTCAATGGTTAAAGTATAAGAAAAATCAGTACCGAAATAAGCAGGATCAGGTCCTGTTTTAGTAATCTTTAAATCAGGAAGCAGTGTAACCAACACTGTTTCTGAAGCAGTATTATTTGATAAATTAATATCTGCTGAAGCTGGAGATAAAGTAACGGATGCAGTATTATTTACTGCTGTTGCTATATTAGAAAATGTAGAAGCATCTTTTATTGTACCGGTGTAGGTAAATACTTTTTCTTCGTCTGGTGTTAAGCTTCCAAAGTTTGCCCAATATATATTGTCCGAATCAGCAAATCCACCATTATTTATACTAGACGTATTAATGACAATATATGATTGGTCATAGTCATCAGTTATAGAAACGCCATTAGCCGTGTAATTACCAATATTTTTTACCTTAATTGTATATTCCACTTCATCACCAGGCAAAGCTGTTGCTATATTTGCAGTTTTTGTTATCTGCAGATCTGGAGATGATTTAACTTCTGTTACCGCAGATGCTGTTTTTGATCCTGATGAAGAATTATTTGAACCATAAACATAATTAATTGATGCATTATTAGTAATTGTTTGTCCATCATTAATATCATTATGCACCAAAACTTTAATTTCAACCTGAACAGATTCTGTACCAATAGCACCAAGGTCCCAAATGTTGTCGCCACTAGTTGGTGCGGGTGTTGCTGAAATAAAATCTACTCTTACATCATCATAATTTTCTGTAAGAACAACATCATTGGCAATATCACCAGAGTTAGCAATAAACAAACGGTAAGTTAATGTATCCCCAGCTTCTATAGGATCAGGATAATCAATTTTGTTAAAAGAAAACGCTGGCCCCTTTGGATTTAAAATAAAGGTTTTAATATCACTTGAGACACTACAATCCGGATCGTTTGAAAAATTAGATTGTATGTTTATATTGGTATAATCCCAACGATTAGCCGGAGACTGATTGATATAAATTTTAACGTAAAAAACATACGAACCTCCGGGTGCAATATAAGGTGTTGTCCAGGTTGGACTTGCTACAGTTCCTGTTTGTCCTACCAGATTTTCATCTAAAATTTCACGAAGAATTGTTCCTGTACTTTGATTGGGTCCTGTACCCTCGGTTGCAGTGATAGTAAATTTATCACTAATATTTCCGGAATTAGAAACAACATATTGATAAATTGTAAATGATCCGCCACTTGATTTTACAACACCTTGTAGTTCTGGTGATATATAAGGCCCGCAATGTTCTCTGACAGTTGTGGTAAAAGTTGTAGATACAGGGTTAAATCCGGAATTCGTTATTGTTGCACTATCGTCAAAAGTAACAAGAGTATCCGGCATATAATAACCATTAAGATTATATTTTGGTCCGACCCAACCAGTGCGTCCCAGGTAGCCAATTACGGTTACCGACTTTTCCTGAACCGAAAGAAAGCCCAAAACAGGAACCTGTGATTTTGTCCAGGTGACAGTTCTGGCGGTTGAATTCCATACACCACCGTCAGATGCTGATACAAAAGTAAAATAATCCGCTGCAGGCAATTGCTCAACAACAGTTGCATTACTTGCTATGGTTGCAGAAGTATTATTGAACGTAATGGTGTAAGTGACTAACTCACCTGGATCGCCTTCAGCAGGACCAGTCTTCGAAATCGAAAGCCCATCAATCTGTCCGATTGCAAATCCATAGATTAGCAAGAAAAACAAAAAGAGCGAAAACTTTTTGCTTTCAATCAACTCAATGAAAAAATTACGTCGAACATGTAATGTTTTTTGCGTGTGTAAAGAATTTTTCATATTGCTAGTTCTTTAAAGTACATTTCATTTTTTTCTTAAGGAAAATGCTGATGCGCAGATCTTGGTTGAAAAGCCAAATTTGCACGTAATTAATTGCTTTGGAAATTGCAGAAAGAATAAAAAAATAACCCTTATTTTTTATCTTCTGTTAATTTCGGTTAGCTAATTTTTACCGCAAATTAGGACTTAAATTTTCAATTTCAAAGTAAAATTTTTGCATTTTTGCATCCTCCGTATTTATATTCAAATTTTGTATTAAGCGTTGCGTGAAGTAAGCAATATATATGCCATTTGATTTAACTATTTGTAAATCAATTGTATAAAGATATTTTTAATTGTAGTATTCGTTCTCTGTTTGGGACAATTCATCCCATTTCAACGAAAAAAGTAGTAAAAGGTCTTATTTAAAACAATTTCGATTTTTAACGTTTGCTCATAAAAGAGAAGTGAGATTACTGAAAATATTAAACATTTATATTTGTAGCTTTACTCGCGAATTTAATTCTTTGTTTATGTTAAATGATTTCAATGAGATAAAACTACGCATAGTTATATGTTCAGTAGCCTTTCTGATTTCCTGTTCATCGGTTACTCCACCCGAACCTGTTTTACCTGTCCCGTCGGGGCGCCAACTTGTGTGGCACAAAATGGAGTTTTACGCTTTTGTACATTTTAATATGAACACGTTTACAGACAAGGAGTGGGGGTTTGGTGATGAAGACCCGAAATTGTTTAATCCGACCGATCTGGACTGTCGGCAGTGGGCCAGGGTTTGTAAAGAAGCTGGAATGAAAGGTATTATTCTTACAGCCAAACATCATGATGGATTTTGCTTGTGGCCATCGAAGTTTACTGAACATTCAGTAAAAAATTCCCCATGGAGAAATGGAAAAGGAGATGTTGTTCGTGAATTATCTGAAGCCTGTAAGGAATATGGTTTAAAAATGGGAATTTACCTTTCGCCGTGGGATCGTAATAATGCAGACTACGGAAAGCCTGAATACATCACATATTATAGAAATCAGCTTCGTGAATTACTTACCAATTATGGAGATATTTTTGAAATTTGGTTTGATGGCGCAAACGGCGGAACCGGGTATTATGGAGGAGCTAACGAGGAACGTCGTATAGATCGTAAAACTTATTATGATTGGGAGAATACAAGAAAAATTGTTCGGGAACTTCAGCCAATGGCCTGCATGTTCAGTGATGCAGGACCGGATATTCGCTGGGTTGGTAATGAACAGGGATGGGCAGGAGAGACCAACTGGAGTACTTTAAATCGAAATGAATTTGCTCCCGGTGTGGTTTCCGATCTGAAATTTCTTCAGCAGGGACAGGAAAATGGCACTGGCTGGGTACCTGCCGAAGTGGATGTGTCAATACGTCCCGGTTGGTTTTATCATTCGGCGGAAGATGATAAAGTAAAATCGTTGCAACAGTTGCTCGACATTTATTACCATTCTGTTGGTCGCAATGCGTCATTTTTGTTGAACCTCCCGGTTGACAAACGCGGCCTGATAAATGAAAATGATGTGCGACAATTAAAAAAGCTGGCGGAAGCAATAAAAACAGATTTCGCTAATAATCTCGTGCTTGGTAAAGAGGTTTCAGCAACCAGTTACCGCGGTAATTCAAAAAAATATAAAGCTGAAAATGTTAATGACAATAACCCGGAAACCTACTGGGCTACTGATGATAATGTTAAATCAGCATCGTTAACCATTGATTTTAGCGATCCCACAGAATTTAATCGATTTATTGTTCAGGAAGATATTCGTTTAGGACAGCGGGTGAAGGCATTTACACTTGAGGCTTTGGTTGGAGATGAATGGAAACAGTTAGCCAGAAAGACAACCATAGGAAGAAAGCGAATATTACGCTTCCCCAATATTACTGCTTCAAAGCTTAGGTTAAATATTGTCGATGCAAAAGCATGTCCGGTTATTTCAAATATCGGTGTATTTAATGCACCTGAACATAACTAATAACTGACTTCTTAACATATAAAAGTTTATTGGTTTAATAAGATTCTCTTTCCCAAAACGGAACCCAGAACCTTTTCACCTGAAAAGGCCAAATTTCCATTCATAAATGTCGATACTATTTTGTGAGAAAATTCTACTCCTTCGAACGGCGACCAGCCACATTTGTATAAAATATTTTTCGGAGAAACTATCCAGCTTTGGTTTGGATCGATTAATACCAGATCGGCAAAATAACCTTCACGGATATACCCGCGCCGATCAATTCTAAATAAATCTGCCGGTGCATGACACATTTTCTGTATTACTTTCTCAACGGAAATAAAACCTTTTTTACTCATTTCGAGCATAGCTACGAGCGAATGTTGCACCAACGGTCCACCTGACGGTGCTTTGAAATAACTGTTGTTTTTTTCTTCCAACGAATGCGGGGCATGGTCAGTAGCGATAACATCAATTTTATCGGCGAGCAACGCTTCCCAAAGTGCTTCCTTATCTTTAATACTTTTTATAGAAGGGTTCCATTTTATTCGGGTACCAAGTTTTATATAGTCTAGTTCGTCGAACCAAAGATGATGAACACAAACTTCGGCAGTGATTTTTTTGTCCGAGACTTTTCCAGCCTCGAAGAGGCTCATTTCTTTTGCGGTTGACAAATGAAGAATATGCAGTCGGGTGTCGAATTTCGAGGCCAGATTTACTGCTTTTGACGAAGAAATATAACAGGCTTCATCGCTACGGATATGTGAATGACGCGAAATAGGAACATTTTCACCATAACGTTGACGGGCAATTTCGCTATTTTTTTGAATAGTTGCTTCGTCTTCGCAATGAGTGGCAACCAGGGTTGGCGCATTTTTAAATATTTCAGAAAGCGTATTTTCATCGTCAACCAGCATATTTCCGGTTGAGGAACCCATGAAAATTTTAATTCCGCAAACCTTTGAAGGATCAGTTTTTAAATACTTCATCGAGATTATTGTTGGTGGTTCCCATGTAAAAGGAATAATTGGCTGCCGAAACCTCCGAAGCACGTTTGTATTTTTCTTCCAGTAATTCCTGAGTTACAGCTTGGGGAATCGTATTCGGCATTTCCATGTAGGTAGTAACTCCTCCGGCAACAGCAGCGCGGCTTTCAGTAGTTAAATCACCTTTGTAGGTTAACCCTGGCTCTCTAAAATGTACCTGATCATCGATAACTCCGGGAATTAAATAAAGTCCCGCTGCGTCTATAATCTCAACATTGGAAGAATCAAATCCGGCCGGAATAACATGCGGAAAGATTTTTTCAATTCGTTCACCGTTTATTAAAACACTTCCTTTATACTTTAATCCTTCATTTATAATCGTGGCATCTTTGATCAGTTTTTTCATACGGCTAAAATTTTTTATTTATTTAGGCAGCAAATTGAATTCATTAGGAGAAATTGGGACTTATATCAAATTGGTACCTTTACACAAAGGTAAAGTATTCATTTCTGAATTAGCTTAATTAAACAAAAAAAGGCTGCCAAAGCAACCTATATAAACAATTCGTAAATCTTCAAAATTAGTTTTAATCTTTCTTCTCATATTCAGTTGACCAACTCCTGATTTTCATTTTAAGCACTCCCCAAAGAGCTTCGTTAAATATTCCGCCGCTCATTTTTGAAGTACCTTCCTGCCGATCGGTAAACACGATGGAAACTTCCTGAATATTAAACCCAAATTTCCATGCTGTAAATTTCATCTCAACCTGGAATCCGTAACCAATAAGTTTAATTTTATCAAAATCAATTGTTTCGAGCACTTTTCGTCGGTACCCTACAAATCCGGCAGTAGTATCTTTAATACTCATGCCGGTAACAATTCTTACATACATCGATGCAAAATACGACATCAGTACTCTTCCCAAGGGCCAGTTAACCACATTTATTCCTGAAATGTACCGGGATCCAATTGCAACATCGGCGCCGTTAACAACTGCTTCATGAAGCCTTACTAAATCGTCGGGATTATGCGAGAAATCACAATCCATCTCAAAAACATAATCGAAGTTATTTTCCAGCGCCCATTTAAAACCTGCAATATAGGCCGTCCCTAAACCAAGTTTTCCCTTTCGTTCCAATATATGAAGGTGTTCGGGGAATTCTTTCATCAGTCGTTTAATAATTTCAGCCGTTCCGTCGGGCGAGTTGTCTTCTACAATTAATAAATGAAAAGGTGTTTTTAGTGAAAAAACCTTGCGAATCATTTTCTCTGCATTCTCTTTTTCGTTGTAGGTTGGGATTATAACCAGATTTTTCGACACTGTTTTTCGTTTAAAATTTGACGGCTAATTTATAACAATTTATGAAGTTTAGCAGCAATAAAATTGTTTTTCAGAACCAATTATTTATAACCTGTCTGAAAAAATATCCTTGCGAACTTTGTTAACCCGTTGGAAAAATATAATATTGAAAGCTCAGAGATGTAATTGTATATGGAAGAGAAAAGAATTGTTGAGGTAGATTTAAAAAATGAAAAGCATCACGAGGCATTAATTCATTTATTAAATGATTATATGCTCGATGAAATGGGAATTGGTAAAGAAATGCCTGAGAATTTGGGCCCAAAGATCGTTGAGGGACTAAGAAAGCATTCCGGGTATTTGGGCTTTTTTGTTTGTATTGGTGAAGAGTTTGCTGCACTTGCCAACTGCAACTTAAATTTTTCAACATGGAAAGCTAAACCGCTGATTAATATTCACGATTTTATTGTATCTCCGAAATTTAGAAAAAGAGGTGTAGGCCTGTTCCTTTTACAAGCAATTGAAAATTATGCCCGTGAAAAAGGCTACTGCCGAATAAATCTTGAAGTGCGCCACGACAATTACAAAGCACAAAATCTGTATAAAAAAGCGGGTTTTCAGGAATGTGATCCTTCCAATTATTTCTGGGAAAACCGTTTTGAATAAAAGTCGAAAATTATTTCCATCCTCCACCGAGAGCCCTGTACAACGAAACAACTGCGTTTAGTTGCTGAATGTGGTCGTTGATATCATTTAATTGAGCATGAAGTAAACTTTGCTGTGCAATTAAAACCTCAGTATATGTTGCCGAGCCATATGTTAACAATTCTTTAGTAAAGCTTACCGACTTTTCAAGGGCATCAAGCTGTTTTTTCCGAAGTTCAATTTTCTGAGATGCTGAATCATAAAGGGCAAGTGCATCGGTAACTTCAGCACCAGCATTTAGTAAAGTGTTTTTAAAGTTCAACAAAGCTTCCGTTTGCTGTGCTTTGGCTATTTCCAGGCGTGTTTTATTAATCCTTTTATTAAAGATTGGCTCAACTAATCCTCCAAAAACATTGGCAGCAATCGATCCCGGATCAAACAGGTCCTTAAATTTCACCGCTTCGAACCCGGCATCAGCCGTCAGTGTTACCGAAGGATAAAAATAAGCTTTGGCATTGTTGGTCATTTCATAAGCACTGATCACATTATATTCCGCCTGCATAACATCCGGTCGGTTATCCAATAATTCGGAAGGAACACCGATGGAAAGCATTTCATTTGCCTTTTGTTCCCGAAGTTTTCCGCGTTTTATCGTTCCGGGAGTCCTTCCCAGAAGTAGGCAAAGTGTATTTTCGTTTTCCTTGATTTGCTGTTCGATATCCGGAGTAGTAACTTCAGTGGCATAACGGGTTGCTTCACTTTGAACAACGGCTGCTCCGGTAACTCTTCCCTGATCCTTAAGGATTTTTAATGTTTCAACCAGTTCTGCATTGTTTTTTACCGTTTCTTTTGTTATCTGAAGTTTACTGTCCAGGGAAATTAAACTATAGTAAACCGAAGCAATGTTGGCAATTAGTCGTGTTTGAACAGCTTTGTGTGCGGCATCAGTTGACAAGTAGTTGGCATAGGCAGCTTTTTTTGCACTGTTCAGTTTTCCCCAGAAATCGATTTCCCAACTGCTTTGCAACATCACCTGTGAGCCATAATATTCGCGTGGTCCATTTGGATTCGTTGATTCTGAATTTCGTGCGTGTGTATGCCCGGCCTGGGCAGAAAGAGTGGGAGCAAGTGCTGCTCTGCTTTGATAAAAACCGGCTTCTGCTATCCGCACACGCTGAATAGCAGCCTGTAAATCAAGATTATTTCTTAATCCTTCAGCAATTAAACTATCCAGAATTGGATCATTAAAAAGATCTTGCCAGTTTTCGTTCGAAAGATTTGTTCCACCAGTTTGGTAATCTCCATACAAACCATCAGTAATGTTTTGGCTCCTTTGATAATGTTTATAACTGCTGCAAGAAAAAAGCAGAATTGACACTCCGGCAATGAGCAATATTTTTTTTGTCAATTTTGTTTTCATTCTTTACATCCTTTAATCTGCATTACCCAGGCTATTTATTTCTGAAATCTCTTTTCCTTTCGGTTTTTTTACTTTTTCATCCAGTGTCTGGAAGACAACAAACATGGAAGGAATAACAAGAATTCCTATCATCGTACCAATAAACATACCACCAACTGCACCCGTACCGATAGATCGGTTTCCGTTGGCACCAACACCTCCGCCAACGACCAATGGAATTAACCCGACAATAAACGCAAAAGAGGTCATTAAAATGGGACGTAGCCTTGCTGTAGCACCTTCAACTGCTGCCTGTATAATGCTCATTCCCACCTCCCGTCGTTGTCGTGCAAACTCTACAATTAAAATGGCATTTTTAGCCAGCAGGCCAATTAGCATGATAAGAGATATTTGCAGGAAGATATTGTTTTCAACCCCCATGATCCGTGCAAAAATGAAAGCTCCGGTAATTCCGATCGGTAAAGAAACAATAATGGACAGCGGCAGAATATAACTTTCGTATTGTGCCGACAAGAAGAAATATACAAAAATCAAACTCAGAATAAAGATAAGAATGGTTTGATTACCTGCACTGATTTCTTCCCGCGTAATCCCTGAAAATTCATAATCGAAGCCGGTTGGAAGATGAGTTGCAGCAACCTGTCTGACCGCGGCTATTGCATCTCCTGAACTAAAACCAGGATTTGGTGCTCCGTTTACCGAAATGGCATTGTACATGTTGAAACGGTTGATACTCTCCGGCCCGTAAACCCGTGTTAATGTAATGAATTCTGTAATCGGAGCCATTTCTCCGCTTGCTGTTCTAACCTTTATATTATTAAGGTCTTCAGGATTCCCGCGAAACTGCGCTTCTGACTGTACCATTACACGGTATTGTTTACCGAACCGGTTAAAGTCGGAAGCATAATAACCACCTATGTAACCCTGCATTGCCGAAAGAACTGAACTTACCTGCAACCCTGACCGCATACAACGTGCAGGATCTACATCAATTTTATATTGAGGAAATCCTGTATTAAACGATGTGCGGGCATATTGAATTTCAGGACGTTGGTTTAAAGCTCCAAGGAAATCATTTGCCACATTTTCAAACCGGTGAATGTCCCCACCGGTTTTATCTTCCAGCTTCAGCTCGAATCCTCCGGTAATACTAAATCCCGGAACCATCGGCGGAGAAAAAATAACTATACGGGCATCTTTAATTTGTGAGGTAAGCATATACATTTTTTGCACAATGCTGTTTATATCCTGTCCTTTTCCTTTTCTCTCGTCGAAAGGTTTCAGACTCGCAAGTACCATAGCATACGAACTTCCGGTTCCTCCAAGGAAAGAAAATCCTGAAATCACACTACGTGAATAAATTTCCGGTACATTTTTAATTATTTCATCTATTTGTTTAGCTACTTCAATTGTTTTCTCTGCAGAAGTAGCAGGCGGCATGGCAATATCAATAAACATCCGACCGGTATCCTCGGTTGGCACAAAACCAGTTGATGTGGTTTTCATCAGAATACCCAATGTTACAACAAAAGCCAAAATCAGCATCATAGCCATCCATCTTTTGTCAATAAAAAAATGGGTAATCTTTTTGTACTTTCCGGTCATCGTTTCAAAAGCAGTGTCAAATGCTGTATAAAAACGCCTCATAAATGTACTGTGCTCTTCCATTTCTTTTTTATGAGGTTTTAGAAAAAGAGCACAAAGTGCAGGACTTAACGTTAATGCATTAATAGCAGAAAGAATAATGGCAACAGTTAGTGTAATCCCAAACTGGCGGTAAAATACCCCTGTAGTTCCTGTAATAAATGTAACCGGAACAAAAACTGCAGCCATAACCAGCGTAATGGAAATAATAGCAACTGATATCTCACTCATAGCTGAAATAGATGCAACGCGGGCATTTTTTGCCCCCTTGTCAAGTTTGGCATGAACGGCTTCAACAACCACAATTGCATCATCAACCACAATTCCAATTGCCAGAACCAATGCAAACAGGGTTAATAAGTTAATTGTAAAGCCAAACAGGTTCAGGAAGAAAAAGGTACCTATTATAGAAACCGGAACTGCTATGGCCGGAATTAAAGTTGCCCTGAAATTTTGAAGAAATACAAAAACTACAATAAATACCAGGATAAAAGCTTCCAGCAATGTATGTAACACCTTTGTTATGGAGGCATCTAAAAATTCATTGGTATTCATTATTACAACATAGTCGATTCCCGGAGGAAATGACTTTGATGCCTCTTTTAATACTTGCTGTGCTTCAAGTATTACTTCACGTGCATTTGACCCTGCAGCTTGAAAAATTGCCATGGCGATGCCGGGTTCTCCCTGTGTTTGTGTAATTCGGTCGTAACTCAACGATCCCATTTCTACCCTGGCCACGTCCCTCAAACGTAAAACATTCCCGTTCTCGTCGGCTTTAATTACTATGTTTTCAAACTCTTTGGGTTGAGTGAGTTTCCCTTTATAACGAATTACGTATTCATAACTTTGGTCGTTTTGTTGTCCGAAACGTCCCGGAGCTGCCTCAAGGTTTTGGGCATTTAATGCGGCTACAATGTCTGAAGGTATTAAGTTGTAACTTGACATAACATCCGGTTTCAGCCATATTCTCATAGAATAATCCTTGGCTCCGAAAACCATGGCTTCACCTACACCGTTAATACGCTGAACTTGAGGTAACAGGTTTATTTTTGAATAGTTTTGAAGGAATGTTTCATCGTATTTTCCATCTTTACTATATAAGGAAAACACCATCAACATGTTGTTCTGGCGTTTTGCAGTTATTACTCCTGCGCGTGTAACTTCAGCCGGTAATAGCGCAGTTGCCCGCGCAACCCTGTTTTGAACATTAACTGCAGCCATATCAGGATTTGTTCCTTGTTTAAAATAAACTTCGATGCTGGCGGAGCCGTTATTGCTGGCTGTTGAATTCATATAAATCATGTCTTCAACCCCGTTAATTTGTTCTTCAAGAGGGGTCACCACACTGTTAAGTACAGTCTGAGCATCGGCACCCGTGTAGTTCGCATTTACCCTTATGGTTGGAGGGGCGATATCAGGATACTGTTCAATGGGAAGGGTTGCCAGCCCCAAAATCCCCAGAATTACCATAATGATTGAAATAACAGTTGATAAAACCGGTCTTTCTATAAATATCTTAAACATAATTGAAAGTGCATTAAATTATTTGTTGTCCGGATGTTGAACATTAGCTTCTGTTTGCTGCGGTACTGCCAGTTTCGGTTTTATTTCCATGCCATCGCGCAGTCCTGTAATTCCCTGAATAACAATTTTATCACCTGGTTTTAAGCCGGAAGTAACTACATAAAGATTTTTTAGGTTACCTGCCAAAACATCAATAGCAGTATTTACCACTTTGTTTTCAGAATTCACAACATAAACAAAATGCTTCCCCTGAATATCGAATGCGGCACTTTGCGGGACAGTTAATACCGAATGATATACTTTAGGGAGCCTGACACGGCCGCTTCCACCGGATCGTAGGTCACCCTCAGGATTGGGAAATGCGGCACGAATATTAATTGCTCCGGTTTGTTGATCTACAATTCCGCTGGCAGTTTCAATCTTTCCTTTGTTTTTGTAAACTGAATTATCAGGAAGTACTAATTCAACCATTGGCAATTTTTCCAGTTTTTCCTGGGTAGTTTTTCCTTCCAAATTTCTTATCATTTGCAGAAAATCTGTTTCATTCATCGAGAAATATGCCCGCATTGTCATAGTGTTGGAAACTGTTGTTAATGGCTGTGCAACAGAACTGCTGACTAAACTCCCCACCCGATAGGGGAAATTCCCGATTATTCCATTTGTCGGGCTAGTAATTATTGTATATTCTAAATTGGCTTTTGCATTGGCTACATTTGCTCTTGCCTGGGCCAATTGTGCTTCGGCTGCCTTAAGACTGGTTTCAACAGATTCCAGATCAAATGAACTGATAATATCTTTTTCTACCAACGGTTTGGTTTTTTCTACATTTATTTTTGCCGTAGCTACCTGAGCTTCGGCTACTTTAACCTGAGCTTCGGCCGAACGAACCTGTGCCTGAATATCGTTGGCATTCAATTTAAAAAGAATTTGTCCTTTTTTTACGAGATCACCTTCGTCAACCATAATTTCTTCTATGTATCCGGCTACACGGGGGCGAATTTCCACAGTTTGTTCACCCTGAAGCGATGTAGGAAAATCCTGGTAAAGAGTAATGTCGGTAGGAGTAACTTCCTGTACCAGGTATTCTTTTATTTGACCCGCCATTCCTGTTGAACCTTGTTGCAGATTTGAACAGGAAAAAAGTATAAGTGCGGCTAAGAAACTCAGGTTTTTCAATTCTTTAACTTTTTTCATCACAAGTATTATCTGTAATTTTTCTGAATTCACATGTTTGATGAGATAACAAAAATAAACAGGAATAGTTGTAAATGGTAATTGAGTCGGTGGTTTATTTTGAAATATTCTAAATGATTAATTAATACCTTGTTATACAATATTATATAATGTTTGTTGAATGTTAATCTTAAGGAATATTACCTTTCTAAAGTGAGGTGGTGTTCTTACTTGGTTAAATATAGCCAATGAAAACAAACAACATATTTTGAAGAAATTATTTTTTTTGCAGCAGTGTTAAGGATTTTTAAAAAATTAACACATAGATAGTATTGATTTGCAGGGTTTTAAGATTTGATAGAAACAATTTTTATAATTTTTTGTTGAATTCATTTGTGCAGATCAAAAGAGTAATTACTTTTGCGCACGCTTTTGATAAGGGGTGGAGTTCATAGAATTTTTGGGATACTGGATTTGGTTAGAGGTGGTGAGGTTTTAGTAATGAGGGATGTAGGATAATCGATGAAGGTACAGGGATAATAATTGAGAAAAAAAGTCATTATTTTTTTGGCAAGAAATAAATAGTGATTATCTTTGCCGCCCCGTAAGGGGAAGTTCATAATAATAGTAAGAAATATTGCCAGCATTTGAAAGTGAAAAAGGAGACGGATTGTGCTGGTTTTTTTACGCGAGTTCTTTAAAATTTTGAAGCACAAAAAAAAGAAGCAAGGTGTACCAACTTTGTTGATTTCTTGAGAGACATCCAATGGGCGAAAGAGCATTAAACTTTTTATAATTACAACGGAGAGTTTGATCCTGGCTCAGGATGAACGCTAGCGGGAGGCTTAACACATGCAAGTCGAGCGGGCATCCCCTTCGGGGGTGAGAGCGGCGGACGGGTGCGTAACGCGTATGCAACCTGCCTTATGCAGGGGGATAGCCCATGGAAACGTGGATTAATACCCCATAGTATCAACGGATCTCCTGGTTTGTTGATTAAAACTTCGGTGGCATAAGATGGGCATGCGTAGGATTAGCTAGTAGGTGAGGTAACGGCTCACCTAGGCGACGATCCTTAGGGGTTCTGAGAGGATTACCCCCCACACTGGGACTGAGACACGGCCCAGACTCCTACGGGAGGCAGCAGTGAGGAATATTGGTCAATGGCCGGAAGGCTGAACCAGCCATCCCGCGTGCAGGATGACGGCCCTACGGGTTGTAAACTGCTTTTCTACTAGAAGAAACCTGTCTACGTGTAGACAGTTGCCGGTATAGTAGGAATAAGCATCGGCTAACTCCGTGCCAGCAGCCGCGGTAATACGGAGGATGCAAGCGTTATCCGGATTCATTGGGTTTAAAGGGTGCGCAGGCGGGCTTGTAAGTCAGTGGTGAAATGCTGCCGCTTAACGGTAGAATTGCCATTGATACTGCAGGTCTTGAATATGGTTGAGGTAGGCGGAATGTGTTGTGTAGCGGTGAAATGCATAGATATGACACAGAACGCCGATTGCGAAGGCAGCTTACTAAGCCATCATTGACGCTGAGGCACGAAAGCGTGGGGAGCGAACAGGATTAGATACCCTGGTAGTCCACGCTGTAAACGATGATCACTCGCTGTTTGCGATATACAGTAAGCGGCTGAGCGAAAGCATTAAGTGATCCACCTGGGGAGTACGATCGCAAGGTTGAAACTCAAAGGAATTGACGGGGGCCCGCACAAGCGGAGGAACATGTGGTTTAATTCGATGATACGCGAGGAACCTTACCTGGGCTTAAATGTAGATTGCATAGGGTAGAAATACCCTTTCCCTTCGGGGCTATTTACAAGGTGCTGCATGGTTGTCGTCAGCTCGTGCCGTGAGGTGTCGGGTTAAGTCCCATAACGAGCGCAACCCTTATCGTTAGTTGCCAGCGGGTAGAGCCGGGGACTCTAGCGAGACTGCCACCGTAAGGTGAGAGGAAGGTGGGGATGACGTCAAATCAGCACGGCCCTTATGTCCAGGGCTACACACGTGTTACAATGGCCGGTACAAAGGGCAGCTACACAGCGATGTGATGCTAATCTCGAAAGCCGGTCCCAGTTCGGATTGGAGTCTGCAACCCGACTCCATGAAGTTGGATTCGCTAGTAATCGGATATCAGCCATGATCCGGTGAATACGTTCCCGGGCCTTGTACACACCGCCCGTCAAACCATGGGAGCTGGGGGTGCCTGAAGTCTGCCACCGTAAGGAGCGGCCTAGGGTAAAACCAGTGACTGGGGTTAAGTCGTAACAAGGTAGCCGTACCGGAAGGTGTGGCTGGAACACCTCCTTTCTGGAGCCTGGATGTCGACAAACAATGGGATTGACAATTTTGGTCCTTGCTTTTTAAGATATAGAGATAGAGTTCAAAGTTTAAAGTTCAAAGTTCAAAAAAAGAGCAACTCGAAACTTTAAACTCGAAATACGGAACTCTACGAGATAGAGTCCCGTAGCTCAGCTGGTTAGAGTACTACACTGATAATGTAGGGGTCCCCAGTTCAAGTCTGGGCGGGACTACTGCTCAAGGCAAAAGTAAAACAAGGCAAAAGGCAAAAGTAAGAAGGCAAACAGCGAAAGTTGATGCAGGAACACTTTTGACTTTTAACTTTAAACTTTGAACTTGAAAGACTTGGGGGATTAGCTCAGTTGGCTAGAGCGCTAGATTTGCATTCTAGAGGTCAAGGGTTCGACTCCCTTATTCTCCACAAAGAGACATGAGTCATTAGTAGTGAGTCATGAGAAAGAGAGAAAAAGTCGAAAGACAAAAGTGCGCCACACTTTAAAAAAGTGGCAAAGCGTTCAAAAAGAGATTGAAATAATGAAAAGGCAGGACAAGTTTACATAAAAGCAAGGACCTGGAATATGGAACCTGCAACTTGAGGCTGTCAAGAGATAAGGCTGGTGCCTGAAAAAGATAAGGTTCGATTCCTTAATTATCTACGTTTAGCGGTAGAAGTACTGAGTACTATGTACTAACTACTCACTACTGGCTGATAAAGTTCTTTGGCATGTTGGGAAAATAATGAGTCAAATCATAAGAATACGACAAACGAGTAAACAACAGGAAGAATCTAAGTAAGGATTCTCACGAAAAAGAAAGTTACTAAGGGCGTACGGAGGATGCCTTGGCTCTCAGAGGCGAAGAAGGGCGTGACAAGCTGCGAAAAGCTGCGGGGATTGGCAAATACGAACCGATCCGCAGATACCCGAATGGGGCAACCCATCCTTAATTTTAGGGATATCCAGGGTAACCTGGAGGCGAACGTGGGGAACTGAAACATCTCATTACCCACAGGAAAAGAAAACAAAAGTGATTCCCGGAGTAGTGGCGAGCGAAACGGGAAAAGCCCAAACCAATGTTGTTTTGGCAATGTTGGGGTTGTAGGGCTGCGACATGGAGAAGTATTTTGAAGTGGAACGGTTTTGGAAAAGCCGACCAAAGGGGGTGACAGTCCCGTACACGAAAGAAATACCATCCTAGCAGTACCCTGAGTATGGCGGGACACGAGGAATCCTGTCTGAAACTGCCGGGACCATCCGGTAAGGCTAAATACTCCTGAGAGACCGATAGCGAACAAGTACCGTGAGGGAAAGGTGAAAAGCACCCCGAACAGGGGAGTGAAATAGTACCTGAAACCGTGCGCCTACAAGCGGTTGGAGTTCCGCCTAGCGGAATGACAGCGTGCCTTTTGCATAATGAGCCTACGAGTTAGTCGTCACTGGCAAGGCTAAGGACTTAAGGTCCGTACCCGAAGCGAAAGCGAGTCTGAATAGGGCGATCAGAGTCAGTGGCGCTAGACGCGAAACCTTGTGATCTACCCATGGCCAGGTTGAAGTGATGGTAACACATCATGGAGGACCGAACCAGGAGACGTTGAAAAGTCTTTGGATGAGCTGTGGGTAGGGGTGAAAGGCTAATCAAACTGGGAGATAGCTCGTACTCCCCGAAATGCATTTAGGTGCAGCCTTGTGATAGTTTTGCAGAGGTAGAGCTACTGATTGGATGCGAGGGCTTCGCCGCCTATCAAATCCAGACAAACTCCGAATGCTGTAAAATGTTTCACAGGAGTGAGGGCATGGGTGCTAAGGTCCGTGTCCGAAAGGGAAAGAACCCAGACCATCAGCTAAGGTCCCCAAGTATATGCTAAGTTGAACAAACGAGGTCCGGTTGCAGCGACAGCTAGGATGTTGGCTTGGAAGCAGCCATTCATTTAAAGAGTGCGTAACAGCTCACTAGTCGAGCGACTGGGCATGGATAATAATCGGGCATAAGCATATCACCGAAGCTATGGATTCTGCCAAAAGGCAGTCTGGTAGGGGAGCATTCCAATGGTGTTGAAGGTTGTGCGTGAGCACTACTGGAGCAATTGGAAAAGCAAATGTAGGCATAAGTAACGATAATGCCGGTGGGAAACCGGCACGCCGATAGACTAAGGTTTCCTGATCAACGCTAATCGGATCAGGGTAAGCCGGGACCTAAGGTGTACCCGAAGGGGGAAGCCGATGGCAAGCGGGTTAATATTCCTGCGCCCGCTATACAACAAAAGTGACGGAGTGATGTAGGTGCTAGGTACTGACGGAATAGTACGTTGAGCTTAGCCTTCGGGCGAAGCGAAGCATTGAACTTACTTCCAAGAAAAGCGAGTATAGCGGCCCGTACCGCAAACCGACACAGGTAGTCAAGGAGAGAATCCTGAGGCGCTCGAGTGATTCACGGCTAAGGAACTAGGCAAAATTACCCCGTAACTTCGGGAGAAGGGGAGCCCCGCTCAGGCGGGGCCGCAGAGAAATGGCCCAGGCGACTGTTTATCAAAAACACAGGGCTATGCTAAATCGAAAGATGATGTATATGGCCTGACACCTGCCCGGTGCCGGAAGGTTAAGTGGGGGGCTTATCGCAAGAGAAGGCCTGAAATGAAGCCCCGGTAAACGGCGGCCGTAACTATAACGGTCCTAAGGTAGCGAAATTCCTTGTCGGGTAAGTTCCGACCTGCACGAATGGTGTAACGATCTGGGCACTGTCTCGGCCGTGAGCTCGGTGAAATTGTAGTAACGGTGAAGATGCCGTTTACCCGCAACGGGACGGAAAGACCCCGTGAACCTTTACTGCAGCTTCGCATTGACTCTGGGTAAGTGATGTGTAGGATAGGACGGAGGCTATGAACCGGTTTCGCCAGGAATCGGGGAGCCAACCTTGAAATACGTCCCTTTGCTTACTTGGCGCCTAATCCCGCACAAGCGGGAGACATTGCGTGGTGGGTAGTTTGACTGGGGTGGTCGCCTCCAAAAGAGTAACGGAGGCTTCTAAAGGTGCGCTCATGGCGATTGGTAACCGCCAACAGAGCATAATGGTATAAGCGCGCTTGACTGTGAGACCGACGGGTCGATCAGGTAGGAAACTAGAGCATAGTGATCCGGTGGTTCCGTATGGAAGGGCCATCGCTCAAAGGATAAAAGGTACTCCGGGGATAACAGGCTGATCGCTCCCAAGAGCTCATATCGACGGAGCGGTTTGGCACCTCGATGTCGGCTCGTCACATCCTGGGGCTGGAGAAGGTCCCAAGGGTTCGGCTGTTCGCCGATTAAAGTGGCACGCGAGCTGGGTTCAGAACGTCGTGAGACAGTTCGGTCCCTATCTGTTGTGGGCGTAGGAGATTTGAGAGGACCTGACGCTAGTACGAGAGGACCGCGTTGGACAGGCCGCTAGTGTACCAGTTGTGGCGCCAGCTGCATCGCTGGGTAGCTATGCCCGGATGAGATAAGCGCTGAAAGCATCTAAGCGCGAAGCTCACCTCAAGATGAGATCTCCATTAAGGGCCGTAGGAGACGACTACGTTGATAGGCTGCAGGTGTAAGGGCGGTAACGTCCGTAGCCGAGCAGTACTAATTGCCCGAAGACTTTCTACAAGTGTGTGAGATTCCTTGCAGAGAGGAAGGTGTTGATTTATGATAAAAGTTTGTTGTATTTTTTTCCCAATTGCCTAAAGGTATTTAAGAGTGGTTTTATTGCCAGAGAGCAATGTAAAAACAAGCCATTAACGATTTTAGGTGGCTATAGCGGCGGGGCACCACCTCTTCCCATTCCGAACAGAGAAGTTAAGCCCGCCAGCGCCGATGGTACTGCGTAACAGTGGGAGAGTAGGTCGCTGCCAACTTTATTAAAACCGATTCTGTAACTAGAGTCGGTTTTTTTTGTAGTAAAAAACGACAATATCTCTATTTGTGAATCGTTTAAATCAAAACATATTCTATTTTTATCCGGTGAAGATATTGTTTGAGTATGGATATTTTTATAACCTTTTCCGCAATACATAAAAAC